>NZ_AUEI01000026.1 GCF_000425905.1 Lactobacillus psittaci DSM 15354 | reverse complement strand
GGCTGGCAATTAGCACCAAATCAAACTTTACCAGACACCGTAACTTTAAGTAGCGATGGTACAGTGAAGGACTTGGGCAAGGTAACAATTGAACATAAGCTGGTTAAACTATCTGATGAAGAAATTACAGCTAGCCATCTTGATAGAAATATCGATGGCCATCACAGATATATAATGGTCTTTTTACCAGGGTCAACAGTTTCTTATCAGTTCCCAGCTGGGGATTATTCCATTTTATCAAATTCAAATTACACAGTTGACTACTATAGAGATGAGGTTACCAGAGATATTTACTTCAATAACATGGAATATCACGATACCGATTACGGTATATTAGATGCTAAAGATGGTTCCGGTGCAGAACATAGAACACCTTCAACAACAGTTCCTGCAATTGATTTAAATGATATCCCAGAAATCAAAACGTTATTAGATCAGCATTATATTCCAATTATTAAATCGGCTAAGGATTATTCCCTTCCTGTAAGTGATATTGCCGATAACCATACTGTTTCAAGTATTGATTTGAATAATTTAGATTTTACCAAGGACCCATATATTGCAGCGAAGAGAGCAACATTTTCAGGAGAGAGTTATTTTGATATAACTGCTTTAACAGGTGATACTCTTTCCGCAACATTCCAATCTATTACCTTTGTTAAGGCAAAAGATAACCTTCTATATACCAAAGGTGCAACTGTTCCTACTGATGCAAAAGATGTATTAGATAACGTACCAAGTGATGCAACAGTAACTTGGGTAACTAAGCCAGATACATCAGCATATGGTGAAAAGACAGCTAAGGTTCATATTGCTTGGGGTGAAACTAACCAAGATATTGATGTTCCATATAAAGTCGCATCAACCAAAGACGTTGATGGTCCAAATGTCAAAACAGCCCAAACTCCACTTTCTTACATGGTTGGGGATACAATTTCAGATGATGATGCTGCTAAGGCATTAAACAAAGATACTATTCCAAGTGATGCCACTGTAGTTTGGGTAACTAAACCAAGTACAAAAGAAGCTGGTAGTCAAGCAGGTAAAGTTAAAGTAACC
>NZ_AUEI01000025.1 GCF_000425905.1 Lactobacillus psittaci DSM 15354 | reverse complement strand
TAAGTTTTTACCTCTCGCGAGAACAGATACTACTATACAGGCTTTCACTCTTTTCGTCAAACTTGGTACTTTGTTCGATTTATACAATGTTTTTTTCGAACACCTGGTGTCGTTGTCAAATTCTCTCCTTTTTTATTTCTCTTCTTTTATGAACTTTATCTTTTATTACTAAATAATAGTTCCTTTTTTATAGTTTTTCTGCTTCAAATTGACTAAAAAATTTTTTATTTTTTCAAAAAAGTAAAAAAGAGGACATAGTCCCCTCTATTTCAATAAAATTCAACACGACTTAAATTTTAATAGATTGAAGGTTGTTCTATGTCCTCTTATAATGATGTATTAATTTTTCCTCGATATCCAAAACTCTAATATCATTTTATAATTAATGGTATTAATTATAAAATCTTTAAAGCTCTTCTTATTCAGCCTGCTTGTCCTTTTTTGGGTTCTATTAATCTTATTTTCTATTAATCTTATTAATAATGGCCATCTTCAGACTAATATTAGTTTTATTACTCTAATCTCACCAAAAGAAAGATTCTTTCTGCTTTAACTGAGAACCGTTCTATGATTAGTATACTCGTGAGAGTAGCTTATCTGTTAATACTGTTCAACGCGTTTTAGCTTCTTGTTCTCATCGTTTTATTGATAACTATAACTATTTACCTAAGCACTTAGCCTTTGATGAATTTAAAAGCGTTGATAAAAAGCACACTTCATTTACCTTGATAGTTAAAAGCATGAGGTGGTTCAAATCCTCAGAAACAGATACAAGATGTTTTTACTTAAATGCTTTAGTAAATTTTATTCCTAACACTGAAATTATTATTGATTGTTTTCATAATTACAATCGGCACTTCCAAGACTATCTAACTCAAGAACAAGTTGTAATGGAAGGTATTAGTTGTGATCCAAGGCTAGATAATGCGTATAATTTAATGCAAGACTTTATGGCTGCTCTTAAAGCTAGAGATACTAATTCTTTGAAAGAAATAATTAATTCTAATAACATAAAAAAAGTAAACAAAAAAAGACAGGCCGTAGGGTCTGTCTTTCGTTTGCTCCGGTTGCCAGATTCGAACTGACGACATCTTGATTAA
>NZ_AUEI01000024.1 GCF_000425905.1 Lactobacillus psittaci DSM 15354 | reverse complement strand
GGCTGGCAATTAGCACCAAATCAAACTTTACCAGACACCGTAACTTTAAGTAGCGATGGTACAGTGAAGGACTTGGGCAAGGTAACAATTGAACACAAGCTGGTTAAACTATCTGATGAAGAAGCTGATAAAGAACAAGATACTGAAAGACCAGGCTACAGTAGAATGTATTCTGTCTTTATGCCAGGAATTTCTGCTGATGAAGGTAGTAATGCTCAACAATATACTGTTATGTCATATAGTTTTTGGCACTTTGATGTATATAAAGATTTAGTTACAGGTGACCAATATTTTACCAATCCTAAAGTTGGAGATGTCCAGAGTTCAATAAATGATAATGATGGTAAGACTGTTTATGACTCTGGTGAGAATAAGACTGGGACAATTGTACCTGAAGTTGACTTGTATAAGATTCCAGGCTATCAAAAAGCAATTTTAGAAGGATACATTCCTATAATTAAACATACTAGTTATGTTTTTGGTGGACAAAGCACTCAAACATGGCGTAGTTCAATTAATGATAATCCAAAAGACTATTTCATTAGTCAATTTAAGGATGGACATATTTTGGCTAGTGTTGATGTAGCTAAGGATATAGATATTGAAAGCGTAGGGCTTAGTCTTGACGAAGCCAAAGATAGAATGACTACATTTGGTGGTAAAAAATATATTACCCAAGATAGTTTTGATAGTTTACGTGGATATGGTGCTAAGTCATATCAAGAATATGAATATGGCGAAATTGAATTTGTAAAAGTAAAGCCAGAAGTGACCTATAAAAAGGGTGAACAAGTCGCTAGCTTAATTGCTAAAGATACTTTGGATAATGTGCCAAGTGATGCTAAGGTAACTTGGGTAACTGAACCAGATACTTCTACACTTGGTGAAAAGACAGCAAAGGTTCATATTGTTTGGGATGGAGAATATCCTGCAGATACTAATCAAGATATCGAAATTCCATATAAGGTAGTTTCAACCAAAGACAGTAGTGTTAAAGCAAGTCAAGATGTTAAATACACGAAGTGTGAAGCTGTCCCAGAAGATGCCAAGAGCGCATTA
This sequence comes from Lactobacillus psittaci DSM 15354, assembly GCF_000425905.1. Taxonomy (GTDB): domain Bacteria; phylum Bacillota; class Bacilli; order Lactobacillales; family Lactobacillaceae; genus Lactobacillus; species Lactobacillus psittaci. The sequence goes on along the minus strand of NZ_AUEI01000024.1, from coordinate 44 downwards.
ACTGGTGTACCAAGTGATGCCACAGTAACTTGGACTAAGAAGCC
>NZ_AUEI01000023.1 GCF_000425905.1 Lactobacillus psittaci DSM 15354 | reverse complement strand
GTAGCGTCAAAAAATAAAGATTACTAGTAGTTAAAACATATGGTTCGATAAAGTTAGGTAAATGAAATTTTAGTAGTTTAGAAATAAGTAAACCAACTAAAATAACTGTTAAAATTAAATTAAATTAAAAATATTAACAAAAGGACTATGGATGTACCATAAGCTGAGTTCAATAAAAATTGAAGCGATTAATTCTAAAATAATGCATTTATTGGCAACTTGCTTCATAGGTACTCCTCCTTGATGCTGAAAATATTTTTCATAAATATATCATGATTTTTATTAAATGGTCAATAAATAAATAGTCAATAAATTAATAAACAAAAAGCATAAAAAACCAGATTCCGAAGAATCTGGTTTAAGTTAGTTTTTCAAAGTAATCATTTCTTTAGCATTTTGCTTGATAACCTGGCGCCGTTTGCCTGTCATAAAGAAGATGAAGAATAGGATATTTACTACCATCTTAAGCAATATAATACTAAAACCGTTTAAGAAACCTGCATATGAACTGAGAAGATTTGGCGTTAAGTATAGCATATATCCCATTAGGTCAATTAAGGTGTGCATTGCAATTGCTAAATAAAGCTTCCCTGTATATAAGTAGATTGTTACTATCGCTAAGCTAATGCCAAATGCCCCAACAACTTGATAAGCTGCTGATATAAAATCCCAACCTAGGGAAAGATTGGTAAAGTGTAATAATGCAAATGTGGCAGAGGAAATAATAATTGCCTTAGCAAGTGGTCGAGTTTTAAAGCTAGAAAGCAGTAGTAACATAAAGCCATATCTAAAGCTTTCTTCAATTAAACCAGTGGATAAAGCGTATCCAACGTAAACTAATTCAAAGTTTAATTGACTAAGAGCATATCCCCAATTACCGAAAACTTCTGACCAAGTTAAAGCAGATCGAATGAGTGAATTAAAAAGTGGAAACCAAAGCATATAAAACAAAATAATTACACCGCCCAAAATTTGATAGGGCTTATTTTTACCAATTGGTAAGTTAGGTCTCCAAGTATAATTCCAGCTTTTTAGAGCCAATGACAAAAGTAAGAGCGCTAAAAAACCATTAGATAAGTTAAAAATAGTATTTTCTACAGCATTCATTCCGTGATAAGTCACAGGTGGAATTGCTAGCAGGATGAAAGTAATGAGTAAAATATATCCAAGTCTTGTCCATAAACTAGTAAGCCTGTTAACAGAAAAGACTACTGGAATATTGATAGAAAATAATAAAACAAGATAAAGGATAAAACCGACTACGT
>NZ_AUEI01000022.1 GCF_000425905.1 Lactobacillus psittaci DSM 15354 | reverse complement strand
GTAACAACCCAAACAAAAGCGAAGTCAATTCGCAAGCAATAAATTTGAGATAACAAATCAAAAAATCTGATTGAGCTAAGAGCTCATTTTAATTCAAAATGAGAGTTTGATCCTGGCTCAGGACGAACGCTGGCGGCGTGCCTAATACATGCAAGTCGAGCGAGCTTGCCTATAGAAGTTCTTCGGAATGGAAATAGATACAAGCTAGCGGCGGATGGGTGAGTAACGCGTGGGTAACCTGCCCTTAAGTCTGGGATACCATTTGGAAACAGATGCTAATACCGGATAAAAACTACTTTCGCATGAAAGAAGTTTAAAAGGCGGCGTAAGCTGTCGCTAAAGGATGGACCTGCGATGCATTAGCTAGTTGGTAAGGTAACGGCTTACCAAGGCGATGATGCATAGCCGAGTTGAGAGACTGATCGGCCACATTGGGACTGAGACACGGCCCAAACTCCTACGGGAGGCAGCAGTAGGGAATCTTCCACAATGGACGCAAGTCTGATGGAGCAACGCCGCGTGAGTGAAGAAGGTTTTCGGATCGTAAAGCTCTGTTGTTGGTGAAGAAGGATAGAGGTAGTAACTGGCCTTTATTTGACGGTAATCAACCAGAAAGTCACGGCTAACTACGTGCCAGCAGCCGCGGTAATACGTAGGTGGCAAGCGTTGTCCGGATTTATTGGGCGTAAAGCGAGCGCAGGCGGATTGATAAGTCTGATGTGAAAGCCTTCGGCTCAACCGGAGAACTGCATCAGAAACTGTCAATCTTGAGTGCAGAAGAGGAGAGTGGAACTCCATGTGTAGCGGTGGAATGCGTAGATATATGGAAGAACACCAGTGGCGAAGGCGGCTCTCTGGTCTGTAACTGACGCTGAGGCTCGAAAGCATGGGTAGCGAACAGGATTAGATACCCTGGTAGTCCATGCCGTAAACGATGAGTGCTAAGTGTTGGGAGGTTTCCGCCTCTCAGTGCTGCAGCTAACGCATTAAGCACTCCGCCTGGGGAGTACGACCGCAAGGTTGAAACTCAAAGGAATTGACGGGGGCCCGCACAAGCGGTGGAGCATGTGGTTTAATTCGAAGCAACGCGAAGAACCTTACCAGGTCTTGACATCCTTTGACCACCTAAGAGATTAGGTTTTCCCTTCGGGGACAAAGAGACAGGTGGTGCATGGCTGTCGTCAGCTCGTGTCGTGAGATGTTGGGTTAAGTCCCGCAACGAGCGCAACCCTTGTTAATAGTTGCCAGCATTAAGTTGGGCACTCTATTAAGACTGCCGGTGACAAACCGGAGGAAGGTGGGGATGACGTCAAGTCATCATGCCCCTTATGACCTGGGCTACACACGTGCTACAATGGGCAGTACAACGAGAAGCGAACCTGTGAAGGCAAGCGGATCTCTTAAAGCTGTTCTCAGTTCGGACTGTAGGCTGCAACTCGCCTACACGAAGCTGGAATCGCTAGTAATCGCGGATCAGCACGCCGCGGTGAATACGTTCCCGGGCCTTGTACACACCGCCCGTCACACCATGAGAGTTTGTAACACCCAAAGTCGGTGAGGTAACCTTTGGAGCCAGCCGCCTAAGGTGGGACAGATGATTAGGGTGAAGTCGTAACAAGGTAGCCGTAGGAGAACCTGCGGCTGGATCACCTCCTTTCTAAGGAAGCGAAGGCGCTGGAGAGTAGAGATACTAAGAGAAAGCGCCAGAGTACGGAAGCACACTGAAGAAACTTTGTTTAGTTTTGAGAGTAGTAACTCTCAAG
>NZ_AUEI01000021.1 GCF_000425905.1 Lactobacillus psittaci DSM 15354 | reverse complement strand
GAGCAAAGAAATACAGTCAAATCTTTCGTAACATTCTTTAAACGTACTCAACCTGAAATGAGTGAAGCAGAAGTATATTCAGCAATCAAAGATTCAGTTGGTCCTAACTTCAGCCTTAGTGATGGTGAAATTCGAGAAATAATCCATCAAAACTTAAAATAAAACCTTATAGCAAAACAAAAAGCATTGGCAATTAATTTTTACCAATGCTTTTACTTATTTATAGAGTTTTTTCTAGTAAGTTGTTATTTTACTGCTTCCAGTCACTATCAAATTTAGCTTTACCTGCTTTAATAGCACTATCAATATTGTTGCCCTTGGCTGCTTGAGACAAGATGCTTTCCATGATTGAAGTTAAATCTGAAAAGGCAGAATCTGAATTCTTAACTACTGGAATGGTGTAAAGCTTTTTAATGTTAGATGATAAAATCTTAGGAGCTTTAACTGCTTTAGAATTCTTGTATTCAGCTGAGTTCAAAGCTTGTGTATTTACTGGGATGTAACCAGTTTGACTTGCCCACTTAAGTTGACTGGCTTTTGAAGTTAAGAACTTAATGTACTTAAAGGCAGCAGCTTTTTGCATAGCGCTTGCTTGGTTGAACATGTAGATATCTGTTCCTTGAGGCATGTTGTATTCAGTTGGACGAGCAGCTACTCCGTATTCGAACTTGTTAGCTACGCCTTTTTTCACAAAAGCTTCTCCAGCACTTGAACCAACGTACATTGCGATTTTTTGGTTTGCAAAAGGAGTTGAAAGGTACTTTTGAGAACCAGCAATCTTGAAGTATCCATCTTTTACTCCATTTGCATAGTAGTTAATTACGGCTTTGGAATCCTTGCCAGTGAAGTCAATATTTGAGTTGAAGTTGTGGCCTTTAGCCTTCATTTCCAAAGTGTAATAAGTTGCCAATACATCGAAGCCGGCACCGGCTACCTTGTGATTACTCTTTTCGTAAATCTTTTTAGCAGCGGCTTTTAATTCAGCGGTGGTCTTTGGTACCTTGACACCGTATTTTTCTAAAAGTTGCTTGTTGTAAATTAAAATTTCAACTGATTTGTTAAAAGGAATCCCGTATTGCTTACCGTTGATTTGAGCGCCCTTTAATAAGTCGGCCTTAATTTGTGATTTTTTGCTGCTACCCCATCCAATTTTGGAATTATTAATGTATGGAGTTAAATCGACAAGCATATTATTCTTAGCAGCGGTATAAAGCCAGCCTGGATAAGCTTGTGTGATAGTTGGTAAGTTCTTAGGAGATTGCATGGTTGAGGTGATTTTTGAATGCAAATCTTGATAAGAGTTTTGATTTTCTAGCTTAACTTTAATATTCGGATTCTCTTTTTCAAATTCTGCTGTTAATTTTTTCAAACTTCCTTCAAGAGGGCCGGTCATACCATGCCAAAAAGTAATGGTAGTCTTCTTAGTAATCTTTGAAGGAATAGTATCCTTAGAACTAGATGGACTAGAAGTCTTTGCGTTATTTGAACATCCAGCTGTAGCGAGCAAACTAGCAGCTACAGCACTGATAATTGACAATTTCTTAACTAATTTCATTGTATCCTCCAGAATTGTTAGGTTATTTAAATTGTAACAGGAGATTTACTAAATGGAAGACTGAAATAGCGTACAATTTTATGGTAAAATGTAAATATTGTGCGCTTTTTATAGATTGATAAATTACCGCAAACAAATGCGTCTTTTTTACGTATTTATATTTTAGAAGGCTTTTTGTCTTTAAAAAATATAACTTGGAGGTAATTTATGTCATACGATGACAAATTCTATGGCTTTACAAATGACGAGATTTTTGGCAGTATTATGCAAAATAAACGTTTTTGTAAAGCGATTATTAAAGCAGCACTGCCGAATGTGAATGTGGTGTCAGTTGAAAGCATCGATGCGCAAAAGGAACTGGGGACGAAGAGTGATAAGCGAAGTAAGTCTGTCAGGCTCGATATTGCAGTCAAAGACCAAGCAGGGAACTTGTACGACGTCGAGATGCAGGTAAATAATAATCATGATAT
>NZ_AUEI01000020.1 GCF_000425905.1 Lactobacillus psittaci DSM 15354 | reverse complement strand
CTCTACTTCCACTCCCAGCCTATCTACCTCATAGTCTTTGAGGTGTCTTATTGCTTTCGCAAAGGAAATCTCATCTCGAGGGGGGCTTCGCACTTAGATGCTTTCAGCGCTTATCCCTTCCATACATAGCTACCCAGCGATGCCCTTGGCAGAACAACTGGTACACCAGCGGTATGTCCATCCCGGTCCTCTCGTACTAAGGACAGCTCCTCTCAAATTTCCTACGCCCACGACGGATAGGGACCGAACTGTCTCACGACGTTCTGAACCCAGCTCGCGTGCCGCTTTAATGGGCGAACAGCCCAACCCTTGGGACCGACTTCAGCCCCAGGATGCGACGAGCCGACATCGAGGTGCCAAACCTCCCCGTCGATGTGAACTCTTGGGGGAGATAAGCCTGTTATCCCCAGGGTAGCTTTTATCCGTTGAGTGATGGCCCTTCCATGCGGTACCACCAGATCACTAAGCCCGACTTTCGTCCCTGCTCGACTTGTCTGTCTCGCAGTCAAGCTCCCTTATACCTTTACACTCTGCGAATGATTTCCAACCATTCTGAGGGAACCTTTGGGCGCCTCCGTTACACTTTAGGAGGCGACCGCCCCAGTCAAACTGCCCACCTGACACTGTCCCTGGCCACGCTTAGCGACCTAGGTTAGAGCATCCATCAAACAAGGGTAGTATCCCAACAGCGCCTCCAGTAAGACTAGCGTCCTACTTTCTCTGGCTCCTACCTATCCTGTACATGTTTAACAGATACTCAATATCAAGCTACAGTAAAGCTCCATGGGGTCTTTCCGTCCTGTCGCGGGTAACCCGCATCTTCACGGGTATTATAATTTCACCGAGTCTCTCGTTGAGACAGTGCCCAAATCATTACACCTTTCGTGCAGGTCGGAACTTACCCGACAAGGAATTTCGCTACCTTAGGACCGTTATAGTTACGGCCGCCGTTTACTGGGGCTTCAATTCAAACCTTCGCTTACGCTAAGCTCTCCTCTTAACCTTCCAGCACCGGGCAGGTGTCAGCACCTATACGTCATCTTACGATTTTGCAGATACCTGTGTTTTTGATAAACAGTTGTTTGGGCCTATTCACTGCGGCTAATCTTTCGATTAGCACCCCTTCTCCCGAAGTTACGGGGTCATTTTGCCGAGTTCCTTAACGAGAGTTCTCTCGCTCACCTTAGTGTTCTCCACTCGACTACCTGTGTCGGTTTGCGGTACGGGTAATATCTCTCTGGCTAGAAGCTTTTCTCGGCAGTGTGACATCATGACCTTCGCTACTTTATTTCGCTCCGCATCACGCCTTAGCCTTTTCGAAAGCAAGCATTTGACTCACTTTCAGCCTTGACGCTTTCACATGGATCCAGCACCATGCGTCATTAGCCTCCTGCGTCCCTCCATCGCTCATATCGATTGATATTAGTACAGGAATCTCAACCTGTTGTCCATCGGCTACGCCTCTCGGCCTTACCTTAGGTCCCGACTTACCCTGGGCGGACGAGCCTGCCCCAGGAAACCTTAGTCTTTCGGCGGATAGGATTCTCACCTATCTTTCGCTACTCATACCGGCATTCTCACTTCTAATCGCTCCACCTATCCTCTCGATTAGGCTTCTCCGCTATTAGAACGCTCTCCTACCACGTACTTACGTACATCCACAGTTTCGGTACTATGCTTAGCCCCGGTAAATTTTCGGCGCAGCGCCACTCGACTAGTGAGCTATTACGCACTCTTTGAATGATGGCTGCTTCTAAGCCAACGTCCTAGTTGTCTACGCAACTCCACATCCTTTTCCACTTAGCATAGATTTGGGGACCTTAACTGGTGATCTGGGCTGTTTCCCTTTCGACTACGGATCTTATCACTCGCAGTCTGACTCCCGCGTATAGATATATGGAATTCGGAGTTTATCTGGATTCAGTAACCCCTGACGGGCCCCTAGTCCAAACAGTGCTCTACCTCCATTATCCTCTCTCGCGAGGCTAGCCCTAAAGCTATTTCGGAGAGAACCAGCTATCTCCAAGTTCGTTTGGAATTTCACCGCTACCCACACCTCATCCCCGCAATTTTTAACTTACGTGGGTTCGGTCCTCCAGCCAGTTTTACCTGGCCTTCAACCTGGACATGGGTAGGTCACTTGGTTTCGGGTCTACGTCAAATAACTTCTCGCCCTATTCAGACTCGCTTTCGCTACGGCTCCGTCTTTTCTCACTTAACCTTGCTATTTAACGTAACTCGCCGGTTCATTCTACAAAAGGCACGCCATTACACTTTAATGTGCTTTGACTACTTGTAGGCACACGGTTTCAGGTTCTCTTTCACTCCCCTCCCGGGGTTCTTTTCACCTTTCCCTCACGGTACTGGTTCACTATCGGTCACTAGCTAGTATTTAGCCTTGCGAGATGGTCCTCGCTGTTTCAACCGGGATTTCTCGTGTCCCGGCCTACTCAGGATTCTACTAGAGCTTCGAGCTATTTCGCTTACGGGGCTATCACCCTCTCTGGCGCCTCTTCCCAAAGGCTTCAACTATACCTCTCTGTCTCACATCGTAGTCCTACAACCCCAATGAATAAATTCACTGGTTTGGGCTCTTTCCTGTTCGCTCGCCGCTACTTGGGAAATCGATCTTTCTTTCTCTTCCTGCAGCTACTTAGATGTTTCAGTTCACTGCGTCTTCCTTTAAATACCTTAACAGTATTTAATGATGCATCGCTGCACCGGGTTCCCCCATTCGGATATCTACGGATCTTAGCTTACTTACAGCTCCCCGTAGCCTTTCGTGGTTCGTCACGTCCTTCTTCGGCTGCTAGTGCCCAGGCATTCACCGTGCGCCCTTCTCTACTTGACCTATTACCTAGATCTTCTCTTCTCGGTTCGCTTTCACAATCTGTTCTTCGATTGTCTCGGTTTTTACTTGGTTGTTATTCAGTTTTCAACGTACTAACT
>NZ_AUEI01000019.1 GCF_000425905.1 Lactobacillus psittaci DSM 15354 | reverse complement strand
GCAAAAGTAATTAATTTCGCTTCAAAAGGAGAAATCTTATGAGAACAGCAGAACTACGGATGAAGGAAGAAACTGCGGTAGCTGAAAGACGTGGCGTTGAGAAAGGCCGAGAAGAAGGCCGAGAAGAAGGCAATAAAAATACGGTCAGAGTACTAACCGTTACAATTCGAAAAATGCGTCCAGAGATTAATGAATCAGACTTGTTTAAACAAATAAAGAAATCAGTTGGTCCAGACTTCAGCCTTAGTGATGATGAAATTCGAAAAATAATTCATCAGAATCTGAAATAGATTATAAAAAGAAAGCAACTATGCTTAGTTATCTAAGTAAATAGTTGCTTTTTTATCTAGTGAAAATCAAACTTTTATTTCCCTATTTTAAATGTTTCTTTCTAAAACTCTTTTTAAAGGTAGAACAATAACTGATGTAGCGATTGCTGTGAAAATCATCTCTACCAAACCACTAAATCCAAGTGCTAATATTAAAATTACAAATAAAGAATTATTTGAGTTTTGAGAGTTTAGAGCTTGTAGCAATGCTTTTGAGTTATTGAAGTAAAAAAGTGTGGTTAGTAAAATGACAAAAAAAGTATTGGCAAGTGATGTGAAGGCTCCAGCTAATAAATAAACAATAGGTGAACTAATTTTAGATTTCAATTTTGAAATGACGCCCGGTACCAAACCCGCTACGATACTAGGTATAAGTGAAATAAAAACATTTCTAAAAAGTAATAAACTAACTAAATCACCTGGTTGAACATATGCAACTATAAGTCGAGTTATTCCCCAAAGTAATCCAAATTCTGTTCCTTTTTTATAACCTAGTAGTGATGAATATACTGCAATTGTTAATGGAATGGTTGTAATTGCTGGTAAGGTTGGTAAAATCCGAATATATCCAATATTAGGTGCAAAAGTTTGAATAAGTAAAATAGCAACAAAAATCGCTGTAATGGCTAGGTTTCTTGTTCGTAAATTCTTCAAAGTAGTAGTCCTCACTGTTAAATTTATTCAGGATATATTTTATTAATTATTTCCTGAGCAGATATAGAATGCTTTATTAAGTAACTATCTAAGTCAAATAAGCAATATCCTTGATTTAGATTTCCTTTAACCATACCATCAATTAACCCTTGATATCGGTTTAGCTCTTTAAATAACTCATTTGGACTTAAATTTTGAGTTAAAATTTTTTCTATATAAGGTGTTTTAAAAGTTAAGAAATTTCCAAATGGTAATGACAAAGTAACCAAGTCAGTTGGCTGTGCAGATAAAAGACGATTTCGAATACTATCATCGATAATTGCCTCTTTGCAGATAGCAAACGGTGTATTTAGATAAATTCCATCTACTTGATTTAGTTGTTTCTTTGATTTGCTAAAGTCATCGCTACCTTTTACGCAAATGATAATGTCGGGATATTTCTTGTGAATTCTTTTAGCTAATGCAAGCTGATTAACAATAACAATGTCAAGGCCATTATTTATAGCAAGAGTTGCAGAATTAAAATCAACGACGAATTGTAGAATTTTAATCCCATTACTATGTAAAATATCTACCCATGGTTTTGAAATTGGCTTACCAAATCCTTCAAAAAGAGCAATTGTTAATCTTCTTTTTCTCATTAATTCGACAATACTTTTGGCAGTAGGATCTTTTTCAGGACTGTCTTCTTTACTTGCTACTTCTACTCCAAATGGTCTAAAGGTGTTTTCTATAGCTGTATTAATTTGTTCATTCATTAAATTTCGTTCAGTCATTGTATCTAAAATAGAATAATTATCTGGGTTACCAATAACTTCACTATCGGTAGAAGAGGCGCCGGTTGTAGCGTCGGTAACATTATAACCAGCATTTATTCCTAAAATTCCCAAACCGCCCGCTTCACTAATAGCAGCAACCATTTTGCCGTTAGTCATTGTGTGCATGGGATAATGAATGATGGGAGTATTAATTCCCAAAGCGTGACATAATCGATTTTCCATATTAGCATCTCCCTTTTTTATAGCTTAATAGAAAGCGCTTTAATATTGAAATTAATTTAATTAATAACTTAATAAAAAAGCCCTAAACTACTAGGAGCTTAAGGCTTAGAATTAAATATCTCTTTTTTGATGAAGCTTGTTATCGATTTTATTTTTATTTGCTTTTAACCAATCAATAAAATCAAGAGTCGCATCTGAGGTTACTCTTTCAGAATCATAAACTAAATATACTTGCCGGGTATTCTTAGGTAAATTTAGTAACTTGATTTTGTGCAGGTTAAAACCTTCTAAATAGATAGTATTGGCGACTATTCCAACCATATTATTTGATAAAACTTGCCCAGCAATGGCTAATTCATCATGCATTGAATTTACAATCATTAGGTCTGAAGCTTGAGATAAAAGAGCACCAGTAACATCTTTCCCAATTGTAATGTCTTTTGTGTAAGTAATAATAGATTCACCTCTAAGTTCTTCAGGAGTAATTTCTGCAATTTTGGCTAAATCATTGTCTTCAGAGCAAATAGCAATAATTTCTTCAGTGTATAAAGGGACAAAGGTAAAATTGTCAAAGCCAGAGACATATGAGCAAATGCCAATATCGTACCAACCTTTTTGAATACCATTACATATTTGAAGTGAAGGATTATCATGATAAATAAAATGTGGAGCCTTATCTACTTCTTGCATATATTCTTTAACAATGTGTGGCATTAGCGTTCCCACAGATGTGGGAATACATGCTAAATTGATATTGCCAGCATCTTGACTAATAGTTTGTTTAAGCCGTCTGGTACCTGTATCAAGTGTATCGAGGCTGTTAATCACAGTATCATAAAAAATCCGGCCGTATTTAGTTAATTTAACATAGCGTCCATTATGAACAAATAATTTGCAATGAAGCTCTTTCTCGAGTTGTTTAATTGATAAAGATAATGTTGGTTGACTAATATATAAGTTGTTTGCAGCTTGAGTAAATTGTCTTTTTTCAGCCAATTCTCGAAAATAATATAGTTGATTCAGATTCATATGAATACCTCGACTTTTAAATTAATATTGATATTAATTTTGTAAATAAAGTTGTATTAATAAGGGTGCAGTCTAAAAAAATAGAATACTTTTATAAAATAATAAAGCTATTTTTTCATTTATCGGTGAAAATTGGCTCTTTGTCAAATCCTGTTGATAAAGAGTGATTTAAAGAATCAAGCAATATATAAATTGCTTGGTTCTTTTTCTTTAACTTTGTTTTCTTC
>NZ_AUEI01000018.1 GCF_000425905.1 Lactobacillus psittaci DSM 15354 | reverse complement strand
AGTATCCCGGTCCATTGATGACTGGTAATATCTCATTCGCGGTCCAATATCATGATTATTATTTACCTGCATCTCGACGTCGTACAAGTTCCCTGTTTGGTCTTTGACTGCAATATCGAGCCTGACAGACTTACTTCGCTTATCACTCTTCGTTCCAAGCTCTTTTTGGGCATCGATACTTTCAACTGAAACAACATTGACATCTGGTAGCGCTGCCTGAATAATCGCCTTACAAAAACGTTTATTTTGCATAATACTGCCAAAAATCTCGTCATTTGTAAAGCCATAGAATTTGTCATCGTATGACATAAATTACCTCCACGTATATTTTTAAAAGGCAAAAAGCCTTCTAAATATAAATACGTAAAAAAGATGCATTTGTTCGTGGTAATTTTCAATGACATTAAGCCATTTAGCAATAATATGTAGGGATTAGTGCTTTCTTCTGTGGAAATTACGCAAAATTTCAATTCCTTTAGCTTGATGCTTATTAGGCATAAAACTCTTTCGCATAGCTATTTGCATATATGCCCACAGTTTTTGCTCTGCATCAAGATGAATCACATGCACTAAATCATTATGTTTTATGCTTGATTCCATCACTAAAGCGATTCCCATATTTCTTTCAACTAGGTCAATTAATAACTGCATTGTTTGTGCTGTGTAAATAATATTAGGTGTAAAATCACCAAACTCCCCTATTCGATTAAGTGATTCTCTAGTTAAGTAGGTAGATTTTCTAGCAATAAATTTTTCATTTCTTAGTTCACGTGCCTTTATTTCAGTTTTATCAGCCCAAGGATGCTTTAGACCAGTAATAATTACCAGTTCAGTTTTATCCAGTGTTCTAATAAAGTAATTAGGATCATTAAATGGCACAATCCAAGAATAGATAGCAATATCACTATCTCCTCTTTCTAAATCTGAAAAAGCTGCAGTTGATCTCTCAAACTTTGGATCAAGCATGTCTGAAATTCCAGCATTATAAAACTTTTCAATAATTTCTGGCATATAAATACTACCTGCTACACCGGAAAATGAAATTCTAATTTTACGATCATTAGCATGACGAACATCATGATCTAAGCTAGCTATTTCACTTAATAGTTTTTTAGACTTGTCATAGAGCATTTGACCAGCAGATGTTAATGTTATTTTACTTTTTTTATTTTTCTGAATAATTAGTGGATCTTGATAGTGTTGTGCCAACTTCCTAACAGCTGATGAAATTGTTGGTTGTGTGACGTCAAGCTCCTTGGCAGCTGAAGTATAAGATTCTAATTCAACTAATTTACAAAAATATATCAAGTCTCTTTCATTCATAATTTATAAATTCCTTTTATAAATCAAACTTTTTATATTATAAATCTTTGCTTTAATAAGTAAATTATAGCTTATATATCAGCACTTATGGCCAATATATTCATTATTTTTTACTTTTAAATATTTTTTGTTTATTTATAAATAGTATTCTATATTATCTTTGAAAACGTTTTAGAAAGAGATGATACTTATGATTTATACTCCCTCAACTAGATGGGATGCTCAATTTGATGTCATCGTAGTTGGGTTTGGGGGCGCTGGTGCTGGCGCTGCTCGATTCGCAGCTGACAACGGCGCGCACGTTCTATTAATTGATTCCGCTCCTGAAGGCCATGAAGGTGGTAACACAAGATATTCAGGTGGAGCCTTTGCTTGGGGACTAGACAGTCAAAAATTAGCTGATTATTATAAGCAAACCTACTACCCATTTAAATATGATGTTCGAGCACTGGATTGCTTTGTCAAAAACATTACCAATATGAAAGAATATGCTAAAAAGTATTTTGATATCGATTCTGTCGCAACTGGACGTCGACCAAATGGAGAATATCCCGAATATCAGAATGCTAATTCAATGCAATCTAGAAGCATGAACAAAGGTATGTATAATGGCTTCTTCTGGAAGTTACTTAGAAAAAAAGTTTACGAACGTCTAGATATGATAACAATTTGGTATGAATCTCCAGCGCTTCATTTAATTCAAGATGCTGAAACTAATACTACATTAGGGGTTCAAATTAAACGTAAGGGCCAAATCCGTAATATTCGCGCTAAAAACGGAGTTGTCCTTTCATGTGGTGGTTTTGAAAATAATCAAGATATGGTACAAACCTATTTAGGTCAAGGCTCATTAGCTCCAATAGGTGCTTTATACAACAAAGGAAAAGGAATTGATTTAGCTATCGAAGCTAATGCTCGCTTATGGCATATGTCAAATTATGATTCTCATGGACTTTCTCTCAGAAATGGGGATGCCAGAGAAAAATTTGCGTATATGATTAATTGAAAATCATTATTCAATGGAAGTATCTTCGTAGCCGGAGATGACGGAACTCGTTATTTCAAGGAAGACGAAGACGATCGTCATGGCTATAAATATAATCACGGTAACTGGATTATGCTTCCTAATCAAAATCATCCTCACATCGTCATGGATCAAGCTCAATATGAACAGTTAAGTAATGATACTTCTGATAAATCTACTCAAATAAAAGAATTGATATCTTATGCTATTAAGGCAGATTCTATTGAAGATTTAGCCAAGCTAATAGATGCTCCTCTTTTGCCACAAGCGGTAAAAGATTTTAACTTCTTAGTTAACGATAAAAAACGTGATATGTTCTTAAATCGCGACCTCAATACCATGCGAGCATTTGGGGATGGACCTTACTATGCTATTAAAGTTAGACATAACATCTTGCATACTCATGGCGGAGCTCAAAGAAATGAAAAATGTGAAGTTATCGACATGAATGGAAATCCTGTACCTCATCTTTATGAAGCTGGTGAATTAGGTGACATCTTCGCTACTAAATATTTAGGTTCCAGCAGTGTCGCTGACTTATTAATTTCTGGAAAAATTGCCGGTGAAAATGCTGCTCGTACTAGAAAATTAGATTCTGCTGTTGATGCGATTACTGGTGCATCATTAATCCCAGAATTACGTTCTGATGCTCAAATAACGGCAACTAACTATGAAACTAAGGAAAATCAAGCAATTGGTATTAGTAGCAATGGTATCAGCGACTTTCCAATTGTAGTACGAGTAACTGGAAGTAAAAATAAGCTTGAGAAAATTGAGGTTTTGCAACAAAAAGAATCTCCTGATATTGGTGGACTTGCTATTCCTAAATTAACTAAGGCAATGCTTCAAGATAATACAGCAGACGTTGACAGTATTTCCGGCGCAAGTGCAACTAGTGGGGCTCTAAAAGAAGCTGTAAAAGAAGCTTGGAACAAATTAAAATAAAGCTTATTAATAGAAAGTGCAGTTAGTAATGAAAGAGAAAGAATGGGATGCAGATTACGATGCTATCGTTCTAGGGTTTGGCGGTGACCTACTTTGGACTAAAGTTCTTGGTATGTGGTAAAAAATTAATAAAACGAAAGCATTGGTAATAACAAAGGTTGCCAATGCTTTTTTGTGTTGCTATAAGGTTTTATTTTAAGTTCTGATGGATTATCTCACGAATTTCACCATCACTGAGACTGAAATCAGAATCAACCGAATCTTTGATTGCTGAATATACTTCTGCTTCACTCATTTCAGGTTGAGTACGTTTAAAGAATGTTACGAAAGATTTGACTGTATTTCTTTGCTC
>NZ_AUEI01000017.1 GCF_000425905.1 Lactobacillus psittaci DSM 15354 | reverse complement strand
CCTTCGATAGTTATATTTTACGGTGAAAGAGTCAAATAGTCAAACAATGAATATAAGGCTCTGACATACTTTGAAGTAAATCTATTTTTACGCAAAAAAACAGTTGTTCGCAAAACGAAGTTCAGGTAAAATGTTGGAATGGAGCTTAGTTAAGGCGTCCCCTCCGGCTTGTTTTAAAAGAAAGTAGGTGATGCGTATGGTTCAAGGTAATCATACTCAACTGAAATCTAAAAGAAGGAGGATGTCGTATTGGATTGGGCAAAAGTCTTAATAGACTTAGCTCATTTGCTTCTTGATGTGATTATCTATCGCGGTAATCGTAAACGCCAAGAAGCAAAGAAAAACGACCGTCTTAGCTCTGCCAAGCTGATGGTCGTTTTTGTTATCATAACTAAAAAATAGCCGGAGGTGGACGCTTAAGCTCCAGAGGTATCACAAAAGTGATACCTCTTTTTTTAACCTTCGATAGTTATATTTTACGATGAGATATTAATACAGTCAATTATAAAATACCTTATTTGAATTGGCTCAAAGTCCTGATTGACCTAGCGCATCAAGAAGCAAAGAAAAACGACCGTCTTAGCTCTGCAAAGCTGATGGTCGTTTTTGTAACAATTATTAAAAAATAGCCGGAGGTGGACGCTTAAGCTCCAGAGGTATCACAAAAGTGGTGCCTCTTTTTTTAACCTTCGATAATTATATTTTACGGTGAATAAATTAAATAGTCAATTTATCCCAATAAAAAAGCCCTCACACTTGTGAGGACTACTTATTAAGCCTTGTTTTCATCAGTCTCTAACTTGTGCTTTTTCAAGTTAGAATAGTCGATTGGATCGACGCGCTTAATATAACTAGGAGCGGGACGACCTAAAATTAATGGCACCCGTTCGACAACAGTATCTGCATAGTCTAAGCCGAACCAACTTGCTGGGTTAGAAGAATAATTCTGTAAACCAACCCGTGCTTGGATAATCCATTTTTCGTAGTTGGTTAACTCAGTTTGCGGACTAACTACGTCTTGCACAATGACAAAGCTGAAGTCACCAACATCTCGTCCTGGAGTGGTGGTGTATTCTTGTGGTTGTGATTCAATTGTGCCATCGGCAATTAAGTCATGAATAATCTGCCGCAAGTAAACATTCACACTAGTCTGTTTCTTAAATCCGAGGTAGAGCTGAATGTTAATCACGTTCTTAGTGCCATAAGTATTAACTGCGTATTCCGCGGTGAATGGCTCGTTGGTGACATTTACTGTTACGAACCAGTAAGCTTTAGCCCGTTTAGGGCGCTTATCTAAGATTGAGTAAAGCACTTCACGTTTGATGAACTTATTGTACTTAACCTTAGCCATGTAAACTAAGTTAGTGGCATAAGTTGGGTAATTTTCATCGTGGCTTAAAGCTGTCAGCATCGCAGTATATTCGTCTAAACGAACATAAGAATTACGTGATTCACGTTTGTCGCGTACCTTGTTACCAAAATACCAAATGTACATAACAATTCCGATGAAGCCAGCGATAATTACAGTAACATAACCTCCGTGAACAAATTTAATCAAACTTGAGATTAAAAACATTACTTCTAATGCTGCAAAGAATAACAAGAAGAGATAGCGCAAGATATGTGGTACGCCAATCTTATTAAGGTATTCAAAGAGCAAAATCGTGGTCATTAACATCGTAACCGTAATGGCCAGACCATAAGCTGATTCCATGTGTTCTGAAGTTTGGAAGAAGAAGACTACTGCAATCGTAGTAAAACCAAGCATCTTGTTGACTGAAGGAATGTAAATTTGTCCTTGTTCAGTTGTAGGATACATGATGTTCATTCTTGGTAAAAACTTCAGCTGGATAGTTTCAGAAACTAAGGTAAATGACCCAGTAATCAAAGCTTGTGAAGCAATAATGGCTGCCATGGTTGCTAAGATAATGGCAAAAATCCGCATGCCTTCAGGAACTAGTTGATAGAAGGGGTTAAAGTCGCCAGTTGTGGTGAAGCCCTTGTGATTCAAAATCCAAACCCCTTGACCAAGGTAGTTCAAAGCCAAGCAAACAAAGACATATGGCCAAGAACCAATGATGTTCTTCTTACCGACATGACCAACATCAGAATAAAGGGCTTCAGCCCCAGTTGTTGCTAAGAAGATAGAACCTAAAATAAAAATCCCAACCTTATTAGCAGGACTAAACAGCACCTTCACGGCATAGACTGGATTTAAAGCTTGTAAAATTGACCAGTCGCCAGCCATATTGATTAAGCCGACTATTCCCAAAAAGCTGAACCAAACTAGCATAATTGGACCAAATGCCTTACCAATAATGCTGGTTCCCATTCTCTGAATCATAAAGAGCAAGAGCAAAATGCAGACGGTAATAAAAATAACCATTGCCTGCGTAGAAACAATGACGCTACCGCCAAAGTCCATTCCCTTTAGTCCTTCAATTGCAGTAGTTACAGTTACGGCCGGGGTCAGTGCGCCGTCGGCTAAAATCGCTGCCCCACCAACTAAAGCTGGAATTACTAGCCACTTAGCACGTTTACGCACCAAAGCATAGAGGGCGAAGATTCCACCTTCACCGTGGTTAGTCGCTCTTAAGGCAATAATTACGTACTTAAGTGTCGTTAAGAGGGTAACAGTCCATAGAATTAAAGAAATGGAACCCAAGATTAATTCCCGGTTAATTTGGCCCATTCCACCGTTACCAGCCACAATTGACTTCATAACATATAGTGGACTAGTTCCGATATCGCCATAAACAATCCCAATTGCGATTAATAAACCAGATAAGGTTAATCGATCACGCTTTTTTAAACTCATTTTCTAACCCTTTCATTTTGAAAAAGCCTTTTAACAAAAAAAGAATGCCAATTGACATTCTTTCTTGCCCCAAGTTTTAGGACAAAGACTATGACCAACTTCCTGGAACTTGACGACGTTCAGCTTCATACCAGTTATCCCAGTCTTCGAAAGTAGCAAAGTCTTCTGGATTAATCTTGCTCTTAGCTACAATTTCTTCAAGTAAGCTCTTGAAGTTGTAGTCATGGATATTTAAGACATGCTTCACTAATTCTTTACGTGAGAAGTTAATATTGCTGAGTAGGTATGTGTTAATGTCTAAAATGTTTCCCTTCTTATCAAAAGAACCCATGATTTCAAGGTCATTTTCGTTGTACTTTGCAATGTAGAAGTTAGCAAAGTTTTGTAAATATGCTGGTTCTTCCTTGAATTCAGACTTAGGCATTTCCACCCGGTTAGCTTCAGGCATTACAACTTCAAATTCATCTGTTTTTTTGTTATTTTCTTCAGCCAAGGTAGTACTCCTTTACTTGCTTAATTAGATATAAATAAAATCACTTGTAATTCTACCGAGAAATAGGTATAAAATCAACTATTTTAAGGCTTGAGATAGTTTTCAACGTCACTCTTAGTGATGTCGTTAGGGGTCTTGTGGCCTTGAGTAGTTGCATAACGATACAAATTAATTAAATCTTGTGGACTCCAAGGATTTGGACTAATCCCTAAAGCCTTCAAGCGATTTCTAATTTGATCTTGAGTTGATAATGAAACGTTGCTTCCATTAACAGTGTGGTCATTTTCAGAGTAGCGACTATCTGAACTTGAGCTTGCAGCATTAGAACTAGTACTTGACTTAGCGCTAGCCTTATTTTCCTTTGCTTCCTTTAACTTCTTCTTGTCAGCTTTAATAGAAGCTTCGGCATCTTTCTTAATTGCTTGGTAGTATTTACCATTAATATAACTTAATTCTAGAATTTCTTCATAATTATTGATAGCTTTTTGCCAGTCTTTATTAGCTTCAGCTTTTTGAGCGGCATCTTGTAAAGGTTGAATTTCGTTTTCGTAGTTTTCTTCTACCTTAGTTAAAGTAGTTTTTAATTCCTTACCCTTAGTAGTTAATACTTGATAGCCAGCCTTAGCATCAATTACCTTTTGCACACTAGTTAAGGCAGTAGTGTAGTGAGCCCGCTTAGCATAAGTAATTGCATCTGACATATTCTCAGCTTGCTTAGCATAAGTCTTAGCTTCACTAGTAGCCTTCAATTCATAAGCGTGGTTAAAGTGATCAGCAGCATCATCATACTTTTCTTCCTTAGCAGCATCTTTGCCTTGACTCATTTGAGTTGCATAAGCAGAAGTAGAGACGTTAGTGTGATTACTTGATTCGTGGTTATAGAAGACAAAACCACCACCAGCAATCACAATTACTGCGATAATAATTGACCAAATTACAGATTTCTTCATTAAAAATACCTCCCAATTAGGATCCAATGAAATCTCATCCACATTATAACAAAAGAGCACGTAGTTAAAAAATAGGAAAGTCAGAAAGAATGGAGTTTATCCTCAATCTGTAAATAAAGGAAGTGAAAAGAGTAATCAAAAGTAAAAGAAATGTGTTATTATATAGAAGAACAAGCTAATGAAATGATTAGGTTGGGTACATAGGGATAAAATCAAAATTTTTTGAAAAAACTTTTTATCTAGTAGATAAAAAGCAGAGCTTTGGAGGAAATGTTGATATTTCAACAGTTTTGCTTAATACAACATCTTCATTTGAGGGATGTAGTTTCAAAAAAGTTTGAATTTTTCGTGTAAAAATTACGTACTTACTTTGATTTTTTTGTGGCTTGCGGTATAATAACTCACGTGGTAAGTAATAGGACTTTGCAACGAGGTTGCATCCTGGCCCGTAGCATTTCTCTTGCCGTTTAATCGCGGTTTTGCTGATGGCTCCCTTGACTTCTTAGCTCTTTTTTCTCGCTATCTGTCATTGCCTATTGCGCGTTATGCTGAATATATTGGATTTTTTAAAGGAGGACATGACCACATGAAGAGAAATATTAGAATCGCTAGCGCAGCTGCTGCAGCTTTATTAGCTGTCGCTCCTGTCGCTGCTAATGTTGTTAATGTCGCAAATGCCGACATCGTTAACCCAGATCACGGTTCAACTACTACCCCTACTGATAACAAGGTAAACGTTACTGCTGACACTGTTACTGTAAACAGCAACAAGATTGCTGATACTCCAGTAGTTGGTTCAAGTGCAATTAAGTTTGACAAGGAAGGCTTTGGTGTATCAACTATTGCCCCAGTTGCAAACTGGTACGACAGCCTTGACAAGGCACAAAATGCTGTTGCAAGTAACTCATCAGCTGAATCAATGAATCCAGCAAACACTACATTAGAAACTGGCAAGACATACTACCAAGTATTATCAGTTACTGTAACCACTCCAAAGGCAAGAACTGCTTATGTATTAAATGGGCAATCAAAGACTTCATCAGACAGTAGCCTTGTAACTGATATTAGAGTTATTGTTCCAGTTAAATACGTTGATAGCAATGCATGGGGCAACCCATACTTCACTTACAACGGCTCAGTATACAACGACGGCGCAGTTGTAAACGCAACTTACACTTACAATGACCCAACTATTAAGTCAATCGCATCAATGATTTCAACTTTTGATCACGGTATGAAGTTGGCATTCCACAACAACTCAACTGATACTCAAGATCGCACTATCAGCTGGGGCGATGCACAACGCTTTGTATACGACTCATTAAAGAAGCAAAACGTTGAAGGTTTGGCAGACTCATTTGACAAGCAAAATGGTGATGCTAAGCTTAACCTTCCAAAGGGTGGCTTCTACGTTGATGTAACTGGTACTAATGCTGACAACGGCAAGAAAGCTACTGTACGTATTGTCTTTGCAGGCAAGAAGGCAGATGCTTCATTATACCCAATCATTTCTTACAAGAATCAACCAGTAGCACAAGGTGATGCAACTACTGACAAGCCACTTAACGTTAACAAGACTGTTTACGTAAAGCTTGGTTCAGACTTCAACTTGACTAAAGACATTACTGCTGTATTTAGTTCAAAGAACAACGCAACTTTGGAACAAGTTACTGTTGACAAGGGTAACACTAATGTTGATACTTCAAAGCCAGGTATGTACAAAGCTACTGTTAAGGCAACTAACGTAGATGGTTACACTACTACTTGGACTTACAATGTTGTTGTTAAGAATGCTGATGGCGAATTCCAAGGCACTATCCACTACGTACCAGGTTACGGTGTAAACGTATGGTCAATCTTACCTTCAGACCAAGTTGCATTTACTGGTTCACGTATTGCTCACGGTACTCAAGTAACTGTTTACGGTGACCAAACTATTAACGGTGTTAAGTACTACGCAATTAACAAGGACAAGACTCAATGGGTACAAGCTGGTTACATTGATGGTGCTTCATCAAACACTGACACTAAGAAGAGCGACAACGGTGAAGAAGCTGTTTCAGGTGTAGCAACTGTTCGTTACAACGGTAAGGGTGGCGTTAAGTTGCTTAACTCAGAAGGTAAGTACCAAGACCAAGTAGTTAACAACGGTTCACGTTGGAAGGTATTCGCTAAGAAAACTATCAATGGTCGTGTAATGTACCGTCTTGGTACT
>NZ_AUEI01000016.1 GCF_000425905.1 Lactobacillus psittaci DSM 15354 | reverse complement strand
ATATCATGATTATTATTTACCTGCATCTCGACGTCGTACAAGTTCCCTGCTTGGTCTTTGACTGCAATATCGAGCCTGACAGACTTACTTCGCTTGTCACTCTTTGTCCCAAGCTCTTTTTGCGCATCAATACTTTCAACTGACACCACATTCACATTCGGCAGCGCAGCTTGAATAATCGCTTTACAAAAACGTTTATTTTGCATAATACTGCCAAAAATTTCGTCATTTGTAAAGCCATAATATTTTTGGTCTTCTAGCATTTACTTTCCTCCTATATTTTTCCTTATATTTATAAATACGAAAATAAATGCCATAATTTTCTGCAAAATAAAAAGGACTCTTGGTCCTATTTCAAATTAATATTTGCTTGTCTAAATAGCTCTTCTCTCATCATAGCTGGAGTTGTGCCATAATACTGGTTAAATTTCTTGTAAAAGAAAGATTTGCTTGAATAACCTACTCTAGTTACAATATCTTGCAAAGATAAATTAGGCTGAGCTAATAGTCTCTTAGCTTCTTGCATTCTTCTTTCATCAACATGCTCCACAAAGCTCTTCCCAGTTTTTTGTTTAACAATACTTGAAAAATAATTAGTATTAAAGCCAAAATATTCAGCTGCACCTTTCAAGTTAATATCTGCAAAGTGCATATCAATATATTGATCTAGCTCAGTTCCAGCAAGTTGATTTCTTTTATTAGTTTGTCGGTTGAACGATTCCATTCTCAAGCATGAAGCTAGTAAAATCGAAAAATTAGCTATGATGATTTCTCTCATAAATAAATCTGAATTCAGATATTCATTGCAAATCAAGTCTATCAATTGACTCTCTTTCATCAATCTTGTGGTTTTAATCAATAAATATCCATTATTTTGTAAAAGTGATTGAACTTCATGAATAATTTTAGCTTCAGCATCAGCTGTTGTCGGGAGTTGTTTCAACTTATTTTCCGGATTAAAAATATGGTTAACAGCTAATTTGATAATCAAAGTTTCAGCTGTTTGATCCATAATTTCAAACTCAATACCGGGCTTAAGATAGAGAATGTTTCCACGATTTAAATTGATAACCTGTTTATTTACATTTACACTTGCAGTCCCGTTTTCTAGGAATAACCAAATTCCCTGTGACAAATAGCGATGAATTCCACCATTATGATTTTCAAGATAAATTGCAAAATCATTTCCGGCATTCTTAGATTTTAACCTAATTTCATTTTTATCATCTGCTCTTTTTAACATGCCTTTTAAATATTCGCCTAAAGCTAAAATTGCCATTTTAATCACCACCTACTTTTATTATACAAAATTATTATCAATACATAGGTTTAGATGCTTCTTTTTTCACGTTTACGAGCATAAATTCCAATTCCGAGTGAAGCAATGATTAAAATTGCTGCGACAATCATAATTTCATGAATTCCCTGATATAAAATTGCCCGCATTTGTGGTAATAAATCGTGGGGTAAATTCATATTAGTTTTTGCATCAGACAAGTGATTTAGCATGTTAATACTAATTTTGCCATGACTACTTTTTACCCCTCTGAACAAGGCTGAATTCATAATTAAGCCAAAGACACTAGCAGCTACTGCAGAAGCAATCATTCTAATTAAGAATGAGAATGAAGTAGCAACTGGAACATCTTTTTTCTCAACATCCTGTTGCACTTTAACTTGTAATTCGTTAAAAACAATCCCATTACCAACACCTTGAAACATTCCCGCTACTATAATTAGTAAATATGGCATTGAAATTGGTCCCATCATCATAATGATATAACCAATAAGTAATGAGCCGATACCAATTAAGACTACTTGACCAGCACTCCAGTGTTCTCGCATCTTAGCCACTGAAAGTGAAGCACATAAATCAGTAAAAGCACCTGGTATTTGGGTAGCACCTCCAATAAAAGCGCTAGTAGCAAGCAAGCCTTGAGCCCACATAGGCGCATAAACACTAAAGGCCATCATTGCTGCCCAAATTAAAACAAATAAAGCAAAATCGATATTTAAATCTAAATTCTTAAAGAGTCTTCCTGGAATAACCGGGTCTTCTGCTCTTTTTTCAATAATAATTAGAAGTCCAAAGAAAATTAGGGCTGCCGCAAATAGAACAAATAAAGTTCCGAGACTTGAAGCGCCAATTAAGTCAATTCCAATTAACATTACAATCAAACCAGCGGTCAGAGTTAGCGCTCCACCTAAATCAACTTTAGACTGATTCTTATGATGTTTTTGATCAATAAAGAAGATCTGTACCAAAACAATTGAAATTAAGGCTACTGGGATATTTAAATAAAATACCCACCGCCATGACAAAGTATCAACTATCCAGCCACCTAACATCGGTCCCATGATAGTAGCTGAAGAATAAAAAGCACTAACTAGCCCTAAAGTTCTCATTCTCTTAGCAGGATTGGGATATAAATCAGAATAAATAATATAAGGAATTGAAACCATTCCTCCATTACCCAAACCACAAATTAAACGTGCTAACAATAAGACAAACATATTAGGAGCTAGTCCTTGAAATAAGGCACCTAATAAAAAGGTAGATGCTGCTAGTTGGTAGGCAATTTTATTACTAGTCCGTTCACCTAGTTTGCTCCAAAGTGGGGTTGCAACGGCTGTTCCCAGCAAAAATACACTAACCATCCAGCCCATATATTCTATCCCCTTAAGATCTGCAATGATTCGGGGCAGGGCAGTATTAATAATAGTATTGTCTAGTCCTGACATTGCATTAGATAATAGCAAAGCCATGGTGACAATAATTGTTCTTTTCTTGTCCATACTAACTCTCTTTTCAACGTGTTTTAATTAACTATACAACGTTCGTAAACAATTGAATAGACACTGACAGTATTTTTATATATAATCAAGACGTTTAGGGGTGCCGTTAGGCTGAGATGATACCCATTGAACCTGGTCTAGGTAATGCTAGTGAAGGGAAAATGACTTGTGATTACTAATGCCACCTCTAGGAAGGTGGTTTTTCTTTTGCAATCAATTTCTATATCAGATTTAAACTTTGCTTATGATGAGCAAGTAATTATCAAGAATCTATCTGCGAATTTTACTCCTGACAAACTCCATCTATTAATCGGTGAAAATGGAGCTGGTAAATCAACGTTACTCAAAATTATAGCTGGCTTATTACCTAAATTTGGTGGAAAGCTTAGTGGCAATATCACAACTAATTTAAAAGCCAGTATGATGTTTCAAGATCCTGAACTTCAATTTGCTCTACCTACAGCTTATGATGAGTTGATTTTCACATTGGAAAATATCGGCGTTTCACGTGAAACTTATAAAAATAAAATCACAGAATCAGCTCAATTTACTGGTATCACTTCGTTACTTAAACGACCGCTAAATCAGCTTTCAGGTGGCGAAAAGCAAAAAGTTGCTTTAGCTATTTTATTAGCAATGGACAGTGACTTACTTTTACTTGATGAGCCTTTTGCAAGCTGTGACTTAGCTAGCAGAAAAAGCATCTTACTTAAACTAAAACAATTAGTTAAAGCTGGAAAAACTGTGATTATTGTTGACCACGATTTACCAGATTATGAAACTCTAGCAGCCGAAATTTGGCTATTTGAAAATAAGCAGCTCCATCACTTAACTAGTAATGAAAGAGCTAGTTTATTTCATCACTTAAAGCAACCCATTAATGCGAATTTTGCCTTACCTAAAGAGCAAAATTCACTCTTTACTTTTTCCAATACCGTTATTAAACACAAGCTTCCTTTAATTGAAGTATCGAATCAAGCTATCTATCAAGGAAAAATCACCTTACTTACAGGAGAAAATGGAGCAGGCAAAACTACCTTATTTAAGACTTTAACTAAAATGCATCCCTACACTGGAAACTTAACTTACCAAACAAAAGAAGTTAAAAAATGGCGCTTAAAGCATTATTTGTCACATGTTGCTCAAGTCTTTCAAGAAACTAACAATCAGTTCTTAGAAATTACTGTCAAAGAAGAGCTGGCTTTAAGTCAAAAAGCACAAGTAAATCCTTATTTTACTCCAGAAAAATTAACTGAAGTTTTAGACACATTAGGATTAAACAAGTTATTAAATCATAGCGTCTATACCTTATCTGGTGGTCAAAAAAAGAAGCTGCAAATTCTATTAATGCTCTTAAGTAATCATGAGGTCTTGCTCTTAGATGAACCTCTTGCTGGGCTTGATTCTTCTTCGCGAGCAATCATTATTAATTTACTAGCTGAGGTGCAAAAACAAACAAAGCAAACCTTTGTAATTATTAGTCACCAAATTTCTGAACTTGCACCAATTTGTGACTACCATTTAGTTTTAGCTAAAAAAGATTTAACTTATATCCAAAATGGAGGTGAAAGTCTTGAATCCTAGTTTTAAATTCTTACTTTTATTAATTATTGCGCTAGTTATATCAGCAACTAACTCAGTTGAATTAAACTTAATTGTTATCTTCGCTTGCTTTATTTATTTAGTAAAGTATCGCTTACAGTTAAGCCAATTTTTCAAGCTTTTACTTTATCCTGCCTTAGCTGCGATTTCCGTTTTCGTTACGGTTGGGTACTTTAGTAAAAGCTCCATCTATGATGCCACTAGCTTAGCTAGCAGAATTTATGTCTACGTCTTTACCGGAGCAGCTTTAACTTTAACAACCGATATGACTACTCTTGCCAGATCATTTGAACAAAATCTCCACCTACCTGCTAAATTTGCTTACGGCTTTTTGGCTGCGGTTAATATTTTGCCTAAGATGAAACACCAAATTAGGCAAATTAGATATGCTGGTTTGATGAGACAATCGCCACTTTCACTTTTTTCACCAAAACTTTATTTCAAGGCGCTACTTGCTGCTTTAGCTAATTCCGAGATGCTTGCTCAAGCAATGGTATCTCATGGCTTTAGTGAAGATAAAAAAAGAAGCATCTTGCAAGTTGTGCAAGTCCGCTTCAGTGATTACCTCTGGTTTGGAGGAATTTTATTTATTTTTAGTGTATTAGTGGTTTTTAGTTATTTTGACCTTAGTTTTTACATATAATTTAAATCATCAAATTGATGTTCTGCGTACTTTTTAGCTAATTCTGGTGTCTTATAGTAAACACTTGTAACAAAATTATCACCACCGTGTGACCAAAGAAGAATCTTCATTCCATTTTCGTCATGAATTCTCCAATTATCACTACCTGAAATCAAGCCAGTCCAAGGGACTGTAGAAAGATAAGCATCTGAATTTCCACTAGCAGGTCCTGCTACAGCTGCTAACCAATTAGCTGTATGAGGATCAACTTGACTATTATCAGAATTTTCTTCATTCATCTTATTCCGATAATTTTCATCTTGTTTAAACATTGGATTGCCATTAATTGTTTTAGCGGTAATCGTTACGGTACTAATATCTGAACTATTGTAATCTCCACCATACCAAGTACCAATAAATTCTTTAGGTACATTCACATATCCCAAGCTACCATACTTAGGATCTGCACCTGTATCATTGTTATTCTTTTGTGGAGTAGCAGAGCTAGCTGAACTACTTTGTTTCTTAGCAGAAACCTTAGTAGCTTTTTTCTTAGCATGCTTAGCTTTCTTCTTACTTGAAATACTTGTCTTAGCAACATCCTTATGACTTGCTACAGAACTTTTATGGCTATTATTTACTCCAAATAAAATTGCAGCAATGATTACAATTATTGTTGCAATTATTGCATATACACCCTTTTTACTTTTCATTTTTACCCCTACTCTTTATTAAGTTATATCAAAAATTATATCACTTTTTATAACTTATAAAATTGAATAGGTACATAAGGAACTGGCTACAGCAGTTTCTTCCTTCATTCGTAGTTCTGCTGTTCTCATAAGATTTCTCTTCGTAGCTTACTTCAGATTTTGATGGATTATTTCTCTAATATCTGATTCACTGAGGTCGAAGTCTGGACCAACTGATCTCTTTATTTGCTTAAACAAGTCTGATTCATTAATCTCTGGACGCAAGTCTTGGATTGTAGCAGTTAATACTTTTACCGTATTCTGATCTTTTCTCCGTGCTTCTTGCTTGGTTCCTAATTCAATACCCTTCTCAACGCCACGTTTTTCTGCTACTGCAGTCTCTTCTTTCATTCGTAGTTCTGCTGTTCTCATAAGATTTCTCCTTTTTGGATCATCGTTATACTCTTGTATTTGTGTTTGAATTTCTTTAAAAACTCCTGTTGACTCTATTTTATCATCGTTCATCAACTTTTGGAGATTTAACAAATTGGCGTCATAGCTTCCGCTACCTTTAGAATTGATAATAATATTTTCAGCATTATTTTGCAGCTGAATGCTCTTATCTTCATCATCATACAAGTGAAAACTATACCGTAGCTTTTTCCTGCCAAACGGATCAAATGCACATAAGAATATCAGATAAGTGCGCGATAGCGAAGTATACGGCTCGCCTCGATCCAAAGTATCTCTATCCATTGACGACTGATAATATCGCATCCTTGGCCCAATGTCGTGATTATTGTTTACTTGCACCTCGACATCGTAGAAGTTCCCTGCTTGGTCTTTGACTGCGATATCAAGACGAACTGACTTACTCGATTTATCACTCTTAGTACCCAATTCTTTTTGGGCATCGATACTTTCAACTGAAACCACATTTACATCCGGCAGCGCAGCTTGAATAATCGCCTTACAAAAACGTTTATTTTGCATAATACTGCCAAAGATTTCATCATTTGTGAAGCCATAGAATTTGTTATCATCTAACATCTCTTTTCCTCCTAATTTTTGCGTACAATATAAAATACGAAAAAACAGAGGATTTTATTCAGGGAAATAAAAAAGCGGTGAGATTATTCTCAACCGCTATTTTTGGCTCTATAATTTTTCTGTTGATAGTTTGTTTAAACTTTAACTACCCGTACTTTGATAGTTATTGATAAAAATGTTCCAAAGTTTATAAATAATAACAAAATAAACAATTGAAATTAAAGGAATTATCAATACCCAATACATTTCATGGTAGGTTGCGACTCTTTCTAATGGAAATGAAGCCACCCAACCAACTGGAAGAATAAAAGTTAAAATAATTTTTAATGGTGCTGAATAAATTGCTAATGGATACTTACTTAATTCAAATAAGTCAAAAGTTATTTCTGCTAAATCTGATAATCCATTTGAAAATAGCGAAACAACATTTCCTAGTAAAGCAATGCTCATAAAAATCAGCGAGGTAAAAAATGAGATAAAGATCAGCATCAAAATAATATACCAAGCATAATGAAGTTTGAGACTAACTGTAATCAATAATACAAAAGATACTAATAAATCTCCCCAAGCATCTTCATCAGCTCTTTGATTAATTAATTGGAATAAAGGATTAATGGGTTTAACCAAAATCGTATCTAAATTTCCCTTATTAATAAATTCCGCTAAATTCAAAGTATTGATAAAGAAGCAGCGAAAGATAGAAAAAGAAAAGGTAGATAGTGAATAAGTTAAAAGCAAATCATCATAGGTAAAGCCTTTAATTTTGGGAACAATGTTAAATAGGAAGCTCAAAGCAACTAAATTCAACACATTTTGAATCATCATACCAAAAATTCCAAAATAGAAATCAAGGTCATAAACGGCCAGAGACTTTAGATTAATTTTTAAATATGCCTTAGCTAATTTTAAATACCTCATTGCTCTAACCTCCCTGGATAACGATTGATTTAATTGAATGCTTCATCATTAACTTATAGACAATGCGAAAAATCACAATATAAATAAGTTGCATGGTAATTACATTCCAAAAATTGCCCCAATTATTATTTTCGATTACCATCCCTACTGAACCAAAAGAATACTGAAACGGTAAGACTTCCGCAATTTTTCTAATGATTGCTGGATAATAATTTAAGGGGAATAAATTTCCTGAAAAGATTAGCAAAATAGCTGATTTTAAGGTGGTTATGCCCCAAATGCTATAAGTATAAAAAGAAAATGCTCCTAAAATTAGCTCAAGTTCAAAATATAAAATATAAGCTAAAATCATCGTGATTAACACCATCAATAGACTAAATATAGTGAAAACCGTTGGTGTTAATAAGAAGTAGATAATAATTTCTACAAAGCCAATCACAATTATTTTTGCAATTGAGAAGCCTACGCCTTCCCAGAATAGTTTGGTTGATAAAGACATGGGTTTAAGCAAAGTCAGAGAAATATCTCCTGACTGCACTTCATCATTTAAATCATAGCTACTCTTTGGAAAGATAAGACTCATAAATTGCATCAAAACCAAATAACTAATAGTTTGTTTGAAAACGACATCTGGTTTTCCTATTAAAACTGCTTTCCATAAAAAGTACTGCACCGTAATTGTAATTAGGGCTGAAACCAAATAAAACATCAAAGCATATTTAGAAGAAAAGCCTTTTTTCATACCTGTCCGCATTAACATCATTCTAGCTTTCATGAATAGTACCTCGTTTGGCTATTTGTTCCAATAAATACTCTAATTTCAAGCGCTTAACTTCAATATGCTCAATATTAATCTTTTGCGTAATTAAGCTAAGAATTCCTTTTACATCATCCTTTTTTATGTTTTCAACTTTATAGCGTTCTTTGGAAACGACTTGAATATTTTTAATTATTTGTGAGATTTTTTCGAAACTATCTGGGCTAGAAAATTCGATTGTTGTCGGTGCATCTGTATCTTCTAAGGCCTTCACGCCTTCATCAAAGACCTTTACACCCTTATTTAAGATGACAACTCTTGAGCAGACTTTTTCAACTTCATCTAAATCATGTGAAGTGAAGATAATCGTTTTATCATGCAAAGTATTCAAAAACTTCACAATACTATTTTTCGTTACAATATCTAACCCAATTGTTGGTTCATCTAAGATAATCAAATCCGGATTATGAATTAAGGCAGCAATAATTTCTGCTTTCATTCTCTGTCCCAAGCTTAGTGTTCTAACTGGTTGATGTAAGAATTCTTCAGCATCCAGTAACTTAACTAATTTTGCAAGTCTTTCTTCAAACACAGCTTGCGGAATTTTATAAATTTCTCGATTTAATAAAAAGGTATCCATGGGTGGTAAATCCCATCTTAATTGACTTCTTTGACCAAAAACGATTCCAATTTTCATCGCATTTTCTTGGCGGTATTTAATTGGATCACGGCCAAAAGTTGTAATTTCACCTTGACTTGGTTTCAAGATACCTAAAATCATTTTAATTAAAGTGGATTTACCTGATCCATTCAAACCAACTAAGCCGATATGTTCATTCAGCTTAATATCTAAATTAATATTATTGACAGCTAAAACTTCATGATATTTCTTTTTAAAAAGGCCTTTAGACTCAATCTTACGATATCTCTTGACAATATCTTTTGCGCTAATAATCATTGCTTACTCTCCATTCTGAAGCATTCCAAGAAATTGTAGATGTTATAGCATTAAAATTAATATTTTTAATATCCGCTCTTATTATCCAAATCTCTTACCTTTTTTATCTAGTCTCTACTGCTTTCTTACATACCAATTATGATAAAGTCGCATCCCACCAGCTAAAATAAACCAAAATCCCAGCTTAAAAAGCGTAACTGCCAAAGCCTGATTAAAACAACTCCCAACTAAAATCCAATCAAGTAAATCACTAACAGGAAAGACTTCTGCTACTACCCTTAGCCAAGTTGGATACTGACTCACAGGAATAATCACTCCAGCTACAAGTACCAAACTAGCAGTTGCAATATTAGTTAGCCAATATGGATTTTCTTTTTGATCACCGGCAAGCGCACATATATAAGCTAACAAACTAGCAAAAACAATCATAATTAAAAATGCACTAGCCAATTTTCCTGCATAAGCTAACATCCCCATACTAGTTAAAGCAATAAAGGCTAACACTAATAGCTCTACTGCTGCAGCTACACTAGCAATCATAATCTTGGGTAACCAATACTGGCTAAACTTGGGCTTAATGGAAATAATTTCTTCACTAGTACCAACATTTTGGTCATAACAATATGAACCGGTAATAATCCCAATCATCGTAATGATTGCTGTTGTAACTAAACTTCCAATTAACACTCGACGAAAGTCTTGTTCAGTACCATAAATAATCAATAAAAACATGACAAGGGACACAACTGGCAAAATCAAATAATTAACAATAATGGTTCGCAAATTTTCAAAATCACCAATTGTTGAAAAAGTAACTTTATAATTTTCCATTAGAATACCCCCAATCTATTTTCTTTGAAGGCTCGTTTAATAACGACTTCGGTTAGTATTTTGGAGATATAGACAAAAAATATAGTTACTAAAAGATAAGTAAGAATAAGTTCTAAATTTATTTTTTCTTGATATATCAGCTTAATTGGCAAAGTCAATGGACTTAGCATTTGCACTGGTTTCAAATATGGCAAGGCAAAACTTGGAATTGTTAACAAACCTGATAAAAGCAAGATGGGAGTTAAGACTAATTCTTCATAGGCCATCGCATTTCGAGTTAAGATGAAAAGCAAACTAATAAAATAACTCAAAACTGTTGCAGTCAGCCATAAAATTACAATCCCTAGCCCAAGAATCCAACTTAAATTAGCTACTGGCATCCCTAACACTAAAGCTAAAACACCAGCTAAGGGAAAAGCAACTAAGCCATAAATTGCTGCTGGCGACAGCGTTGCAAGTAAAACTAGCTCGCGGCTAATTCCTGAATTTAATAAATACGGCAAAGTTCCTTGCCATCTTTGATAAGCTAGAGCACCGGCACTAGTTGTACAAGAAGCCCAGGTTCCCATAATTCCAGCAATCAGCCATTCCTGCCCAGTATAAGTTTGATTCACATAATGGGCTAAATACTGATATAACTCCATTGTTGCTGTAGTTGTAATTACCAACATAACAAAATAACTATTTTTAACATACAGTTTGAGCTGGAATTTAACTAAATTAATGAAGCGAAGCATCTTTACAGCCCCCTCTTCAACTTAGGTGCAATTGCTAAGTAGGCTTTTTCTAAGCTAGTGTTAGCATCAACTCCAGCAAATTCTTTAATCTGATCATTATTACCACTAAAGACTAGTTTTCCCCCACCAATTAAATGAATTGTATCTGCTAAAGTTTCAATATCAGCCATATCATGACTAGTTAAAATAATTCCATGACCTGCTTCTTTTAAACTTTTAATCAGCTCTCTAACCGTATAAACAGATTCCACATCTAAACCAGCAGTCGGCTCATCTAACATTAGAATTTCAGGTTGATTAACTAATCCGCGAGCAATATGCAATCTTTGCATCATCCCTTTAGAAAAAGAGCCAACATACTTATCTTTAACATCAAGTAAGTTAACAATTTCTAAGGCATTCAAGACATTATTTTTAATGTCTTTTTCTTTAACATTAAGTAGCCTTGCAAAAAAGGCCAAATTATCATAGGCAGAAGCTGAGTTATAAAATCCGCGATCTCCACCAAAGACAACTCCCATCTTTTGGCGTGCCTCTCGAGGTTTTTGTGCTAAATTTAAGCCCATGATTTCAATTTCGCCATTAGTAGGAACTAAATACCCTGAAATAGACCTAATTAAGGTAGTTTTCCCTGCTCCATTAGGCCCGACAAAGGAAATCACCTCACCTTTATGAAGGATAAAGCTAATTCCATCTATAGCTTTGAAGATTGTTTTATTTTTTCCTTTGAAGTAGCGTTTAATATTTTGTACAGCTAAAAGTTCATTCATTATTTTCCACTCTCTATCCCTGTTACTCTTTGCTTATTTAATGTTTTAAAAGCTTTTTTCGAACCGCGATTTAAATCACGATTAAACTTATAATCTTGATAATCTTTGATAAACAATAAATCCAAATTATAACCTTCAGGATATAAGTTTTTGGCTTGTCGCAATAATTTCACTCGTTTCAGCGGTACAGTTACAAATTCTTTATCTACAAAAACTTCAATTTCATCCTTAAACTGAATTTTTTGATAAAAAATACCTTCTTTCTTTAAATTACTTAAATAAACAATATCTCCCTTAGCTAGTGAAACATTATGATATTTACTTTTATTTTTTTCATGAAAAATAATTTTACTTGCTTTTAAAGGATATTTACCAGTTTGTAATATTTTTTTAGCTTCTGTGATTACTTTTTTATTAATTCCTACTTTTTCAGCTATCCAGAGAGCACGTGAATCGCCAACTTCATTCATTTTCAAACGATATGTAGGTTGTAAAGTTGTCAAATCAAAATCCATTGATGCAGTTATAAAGTTAGCTTGCTTATTTGCATAATCCTTTATTGCGCTATAGTGAGTAGTAGCAATAACTATACTGCCAGAATTAATTAATTCACTTAAACTAGCGATTGCTATCGCGGCTCCTTCATTAGGATCGGTTCCTGAACCAATTTCATCAAGTAAAATTAAGCTCCTTTTTCCTGCTTTTTGCAAAATATTACTTAAGGTTGTCATTTCGGCAGAAAAAGTAGATAAAGAATTATCTAAATTTTGATGATCTCCAATACTAATAAATATATCTTTAACAATTGGAATATTGCATGGCTTACTACTTGGTAAAAATAAACCAATTTCTGTCATCAAGATACTTAATCCAACTGTTTTTAAACTGACAGTCTTTCCGCCGGCATTAGGACCCGTTATCATCAGTCCTCTTATCTGATTAGTTAAAGCTAGCGAAAGCGGAACTGGATGTTGTATCAAAGGATGACGTATTTCATGCAAAACCAATTCTTGCTTTTCATTCAATTGTGGTCTTTTCGCTGAAAACTCAACCGAAAATTGCCCCCTTGCTAAGATGAAGTCTATTTCATTAATTATTGCGAGATTAGTTCTAAGCGCTTGTAAATCTTCAAATATCCTAGCTGTTAATAAACCTAAAATCTGTTCTTCAATTAATGTTATCTGCCCTTCAATCACAAGTACTTGTGAAACTAAATTGCTAACTTTTGCAGGTTCAATATAGAAAGTTTTTCCATTAGCTGACTTACTTATAATCTGACCTGCAATTTTAGATTTAAAGCTAGCTTTAACAGCTATCGTCCAATGTCCTTCTTTTTTAAAGGGAATGTAGTCTTGTAAATACTGCTCATAATTTTTATTTTTAAGAAAATCTGACAAGTAGTTTTTTATTTTTTCTTTTAATTCGAGATTTTTTCTACGCAGTCTGCCTAAGTCATAGCCTGCATTGTCACTTACAATTCCATGCTCAATTTTGCTATAAATTTCATTTTCTAGGTTAGTTAATTCTACTAAATCACTAGCAATCAACGTTAAATTAGGCGCCAACATTTTTCTTTTATAAAAATATCGTTTTATCAATAAATTGACACGTAAGAAGTCAGCAATCGCTTCTAATTCAGTTGCATCTAAACTAATTCCCTTTTCAACTTTTTTAAGTAAGTGCTCAATATTTTCACTACCTGCAAATGGAATATGTTCCCGCAAATTTAGCAATTTTACCGCTTCTTCAGTCTGAGTTAACAGAACTTCAACGGTTTTAATATTAGTTAACGGTTCAATATTTAATATGCGCTTTTTAGCTTCACTTGTTCTAGCATAGCTAGCTAATTTATTTTTTACTTGATCAAATTGTAAATCTTGATCCATATAATTCTAATTCCCTTCAATTATCAAAATACTTCCCTTCTTCTGTAAATTTTTAAAAGCAATCATATGACATGTACCTCTATTAAATATAATTTTTAATAATTATAATATATTTTTCATCTTTTGCAAACAAAAAAGCCTGATTTTCATCAAGCTTCTTTCTACTTATGATATGGACTCCCTGAATTAATCATGAAGGCCCGATATATTTGTTCAGTCAATACTAATCTCATTAACTGGTGTGGCATAGTTAGTTTTCCAAAACTCAACAAGTCATCAGCTCTTTTATTCACAGCTGGACTTGTTCCTAAACTCCCACCAATTACAAAGGTAATATCAGAATGGCCATAAGTACCCAAGTCTGCAATCTCCTTAGCTAATTCTTCACTAGCACGCTCGCGTCCTTTAATCGCCGTCACAATCACATATTCTTTATCTTTAATCTTGCTAAGGATTTTTTCTCCTTCCACTTCCTTAACATGTTCTTGTTCAGCTTCACTCATGTTTTCCGGAGCTTTTTCATCAGGAACTTCGACAATCTTAAACTTAGCAAATCGACTCAATCTTTTGGCATATTCTGCTATACCATCTTTAAAATACTTTTCTTTTAGTTTTCCAACACATACTATCTTAATATTCATAACTATTATTCTACCCTTTTTCCCCCACAATCTACAAGTATTCCACAGTTATTATCCACAGGTGTGGAAAAGTGATTTCTAGATATTGGGGTTCACTAGTTTTCCTCCCTACGTTTTGCGGGAACACAATTTCAAAAAAAATTTTTAAATTTATTTTCTAACATTTTAGCTGTGTAAAAGTCTAATCACAAATCATCGCTCATAAATGCTGTTATATCAGCGTGAACAGCTGTTTTAACTTAAATTTACTGGATTTTATTCACTACTTTTCAACAGTTTTTCCACACAAAAGATTCTCTTTTTTACTGCTTTATCCACAATTCACAGCTTTATCCACAGTTACCCACAGGCCTGTGTTTTTTTTCTGTGACTTGACAAGTTAAAAAAGCGAACCTAAATCCGTTTCACAGTTTTTTTATTAAGAAAAAACCGGTAAAGTGCATTACATCGCACCTTACCGGTTAATTCCTTGGCTTAATCTGCTTTTAGCGTAACATCTAAATTAATTGTCTTACCATTTCTATTCACGGTAACAGTTACTTTATCGCCAACTTTATGAGCATATAAAATTTGGTGGAGTGAAACAACGTCATCAACACTCTTGCCATTTACCTTAGTAATGATATCGCCACTCTTCATCCCTGCAGCACTAGCAGCACTATTTTTAGTGACGCTTGCTACATAGATACCATTTTTCAAATTAGTCTTTATTCCTAATTGCTCCTTGTAAGCACTATTTAACTCATTAAGAGCAATTACTTTTACACCTAATTGTGGCCGAGTCACTTTACCAGATTTGACTAATTGATTAATGATTGTAACTACTTCATTAGAAGGAATTGCAAAGCCCATTCCTTCTACACTTGTACCATCACTAGTTTGGGATAATTTCATCGAATTAATACCAATTACTTGACCCGCAGAGTTAACAAGGGCACCACCAGAGTTACCAGGGTTAATTGCCGCATCAGTTTGAATTACGGTTTGCTGGTTAGAAGAAGTAGTAATTGTTCTACTTGGGGCTGAAATAATTCCTTGAGTTACCGATGAAGCATATTCACTACCCATTGGTGAACCTACAGCAATTACAGTTTGTCCAGTAGTTAAGTTCTTTGAATTACCAAATTCCGCTGTTTGGGTTACATACCTAGCATCAATTGAAAGAACTGCTAAGTCACTAGTCGAATCAGTCCCTACAACCTTGGCATCAACAGTCTTACCACTTGATAAGACTACTTGAACTTTATTCGCACCCTTAATTACGTGATTATTGGTTACAATATAGCCTTTGCCATTACTCTTGAGGTAAACTACCCCAGACCCTTCTGAATAAACGCTATATTTACTACTTGAACTAGAACTTGAGGAAGAATCGTCATCACTATTGCCAAACAAGTCAAACAAGCTACTGCTACTCTTTTGAGAAGATGTTTTCTTCAAGTTAATAACTGAAACAACTGCGCCTTTAACCTTATTGTAAGCAGCGGTCATAGTTCCACTATTTTTGGCACTAGTAGCAGAAATCTTAGAGCTTGAACTAGAGATGCTAGCTTGATTAGTTGCAGAACCGGTGTAATTGGCGACTTGCTCTAGGCCGTAGTAAGAAACACCCCCACCAAGTAATCCGGCAACGACACCAACAATAGCTACTTTTGTCAAAAATTTATTTTGTCTTTTTTGTTCAACTTGTCGCTTCATTTGTTGAGTTTGATTTTCTTCGACCATACTTATACCCCCTTATTGTTATTACTATTTTAATCAATCTTTTTGAATATTATATGAACTTTTTATGCAAAAATTGCTAAATACTTACCAATTCTGTTGGATGATCTGGATAAGTATCGATGATTTTTAAATCTGGTAAATCAATTTGATGTTGCTGGAGATAATTTACCAAATTTTGATGCGCAAGTTCCAAGCTATTATTATGCTGAGAACGGTGCGCCAAATAGACTCTTTTAGTTCTTTTAGATAAAATTTCACCTAAAACACTACTTGCTTGATCATTTGATAAATGACCATAATCTGACAAGATTCTCGCTTTTAATTGCCAAGAATATGGACCATCTCGTAACATCTGATTGTCATAATTATATTCCATTAAATAGGCATCGCAATCTTTAATTACTTGAATCACCTTTTTAGAAACATAACCTGTATCAGTCAAAAATGCCATCTTCTTTCCCGCGCTTTTAAAAACGTAATATTGTGGCTGGGCCGCATCATGACTAGTCGCAAAAGCTCTGACAGTTAAATCATCAAAACTTTTTTCTTCACCAGGTTCAATCGTATTAATTTGTTCAACTGGTAACTTTCCAATTTTATTTTCTTTAATCAAGTAGTCCCAGGTACCGGAATTGGCATATGCATTCAATCTTGGATAACGCCGCATTAAAATTCCTAACCCTTTACTATGATCAGAATGATCATGACTTAAAAAAGCTAAGTCAATTTCGTTGATATCAACACCAACTTGACTTAGCAATTCCTTGATTTTTTTACCAGAAAGTCCTGCATCCATTAAAATCTTATGATGCTTAGTCTCAATTAAACTGGTATTCCCAGTTGAACCGCTTGCTAAAACGGAAACTTTCACATTCTTCACCTTAACTATTTGAATTAGAATAAGAACTCGTTTGAATAACTTGACCTGTAAAAGCATTAATATGCTTTATGGCCGTAGTTTTACTTGTTTTGTTTTGAATTTCTACTACCCAAGTTGGTAGTAAAATTATACTCTTTCTGACTTCAGTTAAACGAGTATATTCAAGTTTAATCCATAATACTTTGGAATTATTGGTTAATTCCCGATAGATATACAGATTTTGAATTGCCTTCCAAGCAGAAATAGTAGATTGCAATTCACGCACATTCGAGAGCTTACCTAAATAAGTCTGCTCATACCCAATAATTTGATTTTTTTTAACCTTTATCGTTAATTGGGCCGAATTATCATAGACTTGTCCAAATTTTGAATTTTGAACGAAAACATAATTATTGTTATCAGATAAAACTGAAGCATATTCATATTCACTACCAAACGGTACATAATGAGTATTATTTTTGAAGGCCTTAACTTCACTCAAGGCTTCGTCACTGTCTTTACTGAGAGTTACTGGCTTTTGCAAGGTAGCATAAAAAGTTTGATCATTAGTAGAATATGATGAGTTAATATTGCGTAAATCTTTGATATTCTTAAAATAATTTTGGTCACTAGCTGCTAAGTAATAACCAGACTTAGTATCATCAGATAAATGGCTTGGCAAATCAATATTATCTGCCTTAATTTCATCACTAATACTCAAAGTCTTGCTAGGATTAGTTCCACTACCACTTAATTGAATCGGCGTTCTCCAAATTTCGATTCCCAAGAAAATACTAATTGCAAAGAAGATTACAAAAAACAACCACTCAATTCTTCGATGGTCCAACTTCGTTTCCCCCTTTCAATGGCAATGTTGCGTTATTTTTATTGTGCTGATATTTAGCTAAATTGGCATTTTGCCATTCTGAAAGTGACATCCAGTGATTATAAATTTTAATGTAATAAGTAGGCTCTAAATCTACTAAATTATCATGATCATTGTCTCTAACTAACTCAAAACCAACAGTCATTTGCTCAATATCTTTCCTAGGAATTCCCTTATTTTGTAATACTTTAAAGACATCATCAGTTTTGGGAACAGTCCTGGTGCGTCCATCAAAGGGGATTGGAATTTGTAAGTTAGTGGAGTTAAACTTAATCGTTAAATTATCACCAGCATAATGTATTTTAATTTGCGGTCCATGTGTCTTAATAAAGACGGGGTACCCTTCAATATAGTTAGTGTAATAAACAGAATTATTAAAAGCATCAAAGAAGCGAAGATCTTGTTCAACCAATCCTAACTTATGAACATAGCTAACACTATCACTTAAGCGTACATTTGCAACAGGAATTTTTGTATTACGGTAATAGTTAGTATACGTGTAGTTATGATAATTATTACTTGAAGCTTTAGGCACTTCTAGGTGATCATAAAGACCAGAGCTATAACTGGTAGTATCACCTATAGTTTTTGAAGTTACACCACTAGTTCCTAATAAACGGGAAACAAAGTATGAATCAGATTGATTCGTAATCAAATAGCTAAAAATTTTAACTTTTTGAGCTTGAGAATAAGAAATAGCATAGCCTTCTTTAACTTTAATTAATTTGACCTGAATAGCACTTTCAGCAGCTTTAGCATATTTAATCAAAGAGCTGAAGTCTGCCTTTTTCAACTTAATTTCATACATCTGCCGGGTATCATCATTTCCAGCGTAAATTATATTTCTATTTTTATTTTTAGTTTTTGCCACAAAAATTCGATTAAACTCTGAATTTAAATAGCTCTTTTTTATATGATTTGAAAAAATTCCAAAGGTAATCTGATCTGGATATGATAACTGGAGAAAACGAGTATTATTCATATACTGATTATATTTACGCTTATTTTTAAATACAGGCGTTACTTTTTGAATTTCGGAACTATTAAATTCTCTAGAAAAAACTAATGGTAAGTTCTTGTCAGAATCATATAATTGGTACAGCTTATTATTTTTATAACCCAAAACTTCAGTCGGTACATATGCATCTTTTAATGATTTAGTCAATCTAACATGTGTATTAGTTGCAGTATTGGGTTTGGTCAAACTGCTGAAGCGGCGATCACTGGTCAAAATAAAAATCCACAAAACTACTGAAGTAACAACTACTAATATAGTTGCAATGTGTAAAGCAACATCAAGTATATGATTTTTAGACTTCATCCCAGTCATCCTCCTCACTCATTGGTTCAAATGGTAATGAAATATAAAAAGTAGATCCTTTACCTTCAGCACTATCAGCCCAAATGTGCCCCTTGTGAGCTTCGACGATTTCTTTAGCAATCGCTAACCCTAGACCAGTACCACCTTGTTCACGAGAACGAGCTTTATCAACTCGATAAAAGCGATCAAAGATTTTGCTTAAATCTTTCCGCGGAATTCCTAACCCTTGATCAGAAATACTTAAAACTACCTGATTTTGTGTTTGATTCAAGGCAACAGTAATCACACCACCATCAGGAGAGTACTTAATCGCGTTATTCATAATATTATCGATTACTTGCATCATTTTATCAGTATCAATTTCAACCCAAAGATCTTGTTGCTTGAGGTCACGCTTGATTGAATATTTCTTATGGGTTTTACCATCTTTTTCAGCATCTTTTTTGACAATCATATCAAAGCGGTTCAAAACGTGGCTAACAAAGTCATTCAAGTTAACCCATTCCAAATCCATCTTAGCAACACCACGATCCATTCTTGACAATGACAAGAGGTCGTTAATCATCCGGATCATTCGCTCAGTTTCTTCTTGAGTAACTTGCAAGAAATGTGGTGCAATTGAAGGATCCTTCCATGCACCATCGTTTAAAGCTTCAATATAAGCACGCAAGCTAGTTAAAGGTGTCCGCAATTCGTGAGAAACATTAGAAACGAATTGACGTTGTTCATTTTCATTCTTTTGTTGCTCAGTCACATCATGCAAAACACAAACCGCCCCTGAAACAAAGCCCGTTACTCTTCTAATTAATGAAAAGTTAGCATGCAAAATCATTTCATTATGAGTAGCTTTATTCACTGTAATCATCATTTCTTGCTGATTACCGATTAATTCTTGACTACTGGTACTTTCATCTAACCCTAAAATCTTAGCGATTGGTTTATTAACAGCATCTTTTTCTTTAATATCTAAAAAGTTAAGCGCCATTTGGTTTAAGATGACCACATTACCATGTCTATCTGTCGCAATCACACCATCAGTCATATGCGACAAAACACTATCTAGACGTCTACGTTCACTTTCAGATTGCTCCTGTGAACGTTCAACTCTAATTGACAAGGTATTAAAGGCTTCAGCTAGTTGGCCTAACTCGTCATTTGAATAAACCCGTACTTGTCCTGAATAATCTCCATCTGCGACTTGCAAGGCTTGTTTACGCATTTCCTCAATTGGCTTAGTTATTGCCCGGGAAATAAAGAGTGCCAAGATTGCACTTAACAGTGATGCCGCAAAAGAAGCGGTTAAGAACATGTAGGATATATTACGCAGGTTATCAAATACTCCCTGCATACTTGCACGAACATAAATTGCTCCTACAGTCGAATTGGCACCGGTTCCAATTGTCAAAGGACTAATTTGAACCATATAATTACCATTATTAGTACTATTAGTAATCCAGGTCATCTGTCTCCCTGTTGAGGTAACCTGCTTAATTCCTGCATTTGTTGCACGTTGGCCAACCTTACTTTTATCATTCAAAGTAGAAACTGCCCTAATAACATCTTTGTTATCGACTACGATGATTTCACTAATTGTACTATTGTTATAATTACTTACAATTTGATTTAGCTGATCATCTGCTGTTTTATTATTTTTTGATAATTGATTTGCTAGAGAACTAGTAATAATTGAGGGAATCTGAATTGAAGTTTGAAAATTTTCAACCGTACTTTGTTCAAGTTGTCTGGTAAAATAAGCCCCAATTATTTCAATTGTCGCCAAAATCATCAGCATGAATACAATTGCGATTTTGGTATTGATAGAGTTAAATATATTCTTTAATTTCTTCATCTTACTACACAAAGAAAGCCACTATGCTAGTGGCTTTGAAAATTTATTCTTCATCTGGATTTTTAACATAATAACCTACACCACGACGTGTTACCAAAATCTTTGGCTTAATTGGGTTATCCTCAATCTTTTCACGTAAACGGTGAACAGTCACGTCAACAGTTCTTACATCTCCAAAATAGTCATAGCCCCATGCAGTTTGCAATAAGTGTTCACGCGTCATAACTTGACCCATGTGTTCAGCTAAATAATGCAAAAGTTCAAATTCACGGTGAGTTAATTCAATCTTCTGACCATTCTTTTCAACAATATAAGCATCAGGCATAATGATTAAATTACCGATGGTGATGTCTTTATTTTCACTGTCTACACTTTCTTCAGCCTTTTTGACAATATCACGGCGACGTAAGTTAGCCTTCACTCTGGCAACTAATTCACGGTTAGAAAATGGCTTAGTTACGTAATCGTCAGCACCCATTTCTAGACCAAGAACCTTATCAATTTCAGTATCTTTAGCTGTTACCATAATAATTGGCATGTCATGAGTTTGGCGCACTTCACGTGCAACTTCCAAACCATCCTTTTTTGGTAACATCAAATCCAAAATCATTAAATCAGGATCAATTTCATTTACTTTTTTGACGGCTTCTTCACCATCATATGCAGTGTCAACCTCGAAGCCTTCCTTGGTTAAGTTGAACTTAATAATATCGGAAATTGGCTTTTCGTCGTCAACAACAAGAATTTTCTTTGGCATCGGAAATGCCTCCTTCTATAGATACATACATTATAATTGATTTTTACAATTTTATCCAAAAAGTAACTTTTTTTCAAAAAAAGCTTGCATTTTCTTAAACATCTTGGCATAATATAAATTGCTTATTAATGACATGGGTGGTTAGCTCAGCTGGCAGAGCAACGGACTCTTAATCCGTGGGTCCAGGGTTCGATCCCCTGACCACCCACTAACTTGAACCAGGTTCTTCGGAATCTGGTTTTTTTGTACTATTTTTTGGTATTTGATTTAATCATTTTATCACTTTACAATTGCTTTCCAGGTATTATCTATGATATATTTATGAAAAATATTTTCAGTATCAAGGAGGAGTACCTATGAAGCAAGTTGCCAATAAATGCATTATTTTAGAATTAATCGTTTCAATTTTTATTGAACTCGGCTTATGGTACATCCATAGTCCTTCTATTAATATTTTTAATTTAGTTTTAACAGCTATTTTAGCTGGTTTACTTATTTCTAAACTACTAAAATTTCATTTACCTAACTTTATCGAACCATATGTTTTAACTACTAGTAATCTTTATTTTTTGACGCTACTATTCTCGAGCTTTGATATTATCAAGCATACCAACGTAGTCGGTTTTATCCTTTATCTTGTTTTATTATTTTCTATCAATATTCCAGTAGTCTTTTCTGTTAACAGGCTTACTAGTTTATGGACAAGACTTGGATATATTTTACTCATTACTTTCATCCTGCTAGCAATTCCACCTGTGACTTATCACGGAATGAATGCTGTAGAAAATACTATTTTTAACTTATCTAATGGTTTTTTAGCGCTCTTACTTTT
>NZ_AUEI01000015.1 GCF_000425905.1 Lactobacillus psittaci DSM 15354 | reverse complement strand
CTGAAGATGACCATTATGAATCAGATTAACAGAACTGCAAAAAGGACAAGCAGGCTGAATAAGAGTAGCTTGAAAGACCTTATACTTAATACCGTTAATTAATTTAAAGAAATGAGCATTAAAAGTGATATTAGGGTCTTGGATATCGAGCGAAAATTTAATACAATCATTGTAAGAGGACATAGAAAAACCTTCAATCTATTAAAATTTGAGTCGTGTTGAATTTTATTGTAAGTAGAGGGGCTATGGCCTCTTTTTTGCAATAAAAAACCTGTTAACAGTTTAACTCAAATAAACTATCAACAGGAAAAATTATAGAACCGAATTTTTTTGAATAATTATTAATAATCCCCGACATAAGTCGGGGGCTTTTTTATTTCCCAGGAAAAGTTAAATAATTAACAAAGTATTGCTTTTAATTATTTTTAAAGTTCGCTACTATAAAGATGAAGTTAGTTTATCAAGTTTCATAAG
Organism: Lactobacillus psittaci DSM 15354; assembly: GCF_000425905.1. GTDB lineage: Bacteria > Bacillota > Bacilli > Lactobacillales > Lactobacillaceae > Lactobacillus > Lactobacillus psittaci. Next base: position 25,262 of record NZ_AUEI01000015.1, on the reverse strand, counting down.
AAGGATAGCCGATGAAAAGAACAGGACTAATAGTTTATAATCCTCAATTTGATGCCATCTTATTAGTACATCGTTTAGAAAATGAAAAAGATTATTGGGTTGTTCCAAGCATTCAACTTAATCCTAATGAAGCTCCCAAAACTGCCGCAAAGAGAATATGTTCTGAAAAATTAAACTTGAAGTTGAATCGATTTGAGGAAGCTTTTACTACAGAAGCAGAAAATTATTACTTTTATACTGAAACTGATACTATTGAAGCGCCAGCATGGCATGATGGACCTAAGACCAAGGGTAATCTTTATGTTCCTGCTTTTGTACGTATACATGAACTAACTAATATCAATTTAGTAGGAAAAGAGGTTAAAGATAGGCTTTGCTATTTTTTTAGCAAGCTGAAAAAGGGCAATGACTAAAAAGAAACGTTTAAAAATGCCGTCAGCTTTTACCATTTTGTTTATTTTAATAACATTGATAGCAATTTGTACTTGGTTTATTCCAGCCGGAAAATACGATGTTAACAGCGCTGGTAAGATTGTAGCAGGTACTTATCATCATGTTAAAGGTAATTCTCAAGGCTTATGGGATATCTTGATGGCACCAGTTCTTGGAATGGTTGGTGACAAGAAGACTGAAGGGGCAATTTCAGTTTCACTATTCATTTTGATGATTGGTGGCTTTTTAGGGGTAGTGAATCGGACTAAGGCACTTGATGCAGGAATTAGTTCGATTGTTAAGAAATATCAAGGTCGTGAGAAATTTTTAATTCCCATTTTGATGTTTTTATTTGCTTTAGGCGGTACCACTTATGGTATGGGTGAAGAAACTATTGCTTTTTATCCCTTACTTATTCCGGTAATGATGGCTTGTGGCTTTGACACTTTGACTGCTGTAGCGATTGGAATCGTTGGCTCTCAAATTGGTTGTTTAGCATCAACTGTTAATCCATTTGCGACTGGAGTGGCTTCACAAAGTTTGGGGATTTCTCCAGGAGACGGTTTGTTTCCAAGACTTATTTTATTTGTTTTGACCGTAGCAGCTGGGATTATTTATGTTTATCGCTATGCTGAAAAAGTTCAAAAAGATCCAAAGAAGTCATTAACTTACAATCGCCGAGAAGCTGATATTGAAGAATTCGAAATCAATCAAATGACCAAAAGTCAGCTGGAGTTGGATAAAAAGCAAAAACGGGTTTTGATTGTTTTCGCCTTAAGTTTTGTTTTCATGATTATCGGCTTGATTCCTTGGACTTCAATTAATCCACATTTCACATTCTTTGAACAATTTACCCAAAAATTGAACCATACTCCGGTTTTAAACTTAATCTTAGGCCATAATATTGTGCCATTGGGTCAATGGTATTTCAGTGAAATTACTACGCTCTTCTTGTTCATGTCGATTGTAATTATGTTTGTATATGGCATGAAGGAAGAAGACTTCGTAAATGCATTTTTAACTGGTATGGGGGACTTTATCAGTGTTGCTATGATTGTAGCAACTGCACGTGGATTACAAATTGTGATGAATAATGGTTTAATTACTGGTACGATTTTGCACTGGGGTGAACAAACCTTACATGGCTTATCACAAAGTATATTTATAATTTTGACCTTTATCTTCTATATTTTGATGTCATTTTTGATTCCTTCAACTTCAGGCTTAGCAGCTGCCACCATGAATATTATTGGTCCGCTAGCACAATTTGCACACGTTTCAACTAGTTTGGTTGTAACTGCTTTTCAAGCAGGATCAGGCTGGGTTAACTTAGTTACTCCAACAAGTGGAATCGTAATGGGAGCTTTAGCTATTGCTCATATCAACGTAACAATTTGGTGGAAATGGATAGCTAAGTTAATGCTGATTTTATTTGTGATTATTGCAGTCTTCTTGGGACTTGTAGCAATTTTTTAAGTTAACGAGTTTCATGTGAAACTTAATATTTATACAAGATAATCAGTAGTTTTAAGCAAATGATAGTTGACACTTCTTTTTGGTAAGTGTAAACTGATGAGCATAAAATATTTAGGAGAGCCAAACGATGAATAATTTAACGTTTATCAATGCTAATATTTGTTGTAGTGGAGCGTCACAGATGATGTGCTCCACTTTTTGGCATACCCCGAAACTAATTTAAGCAAAAAGTAAGCAATATTTATCTATGACGCTAATTCAATGATTGAATTGGCGTCTTTTTTTTATTCTCAGGAGGTTACAAGATGAAGTTTAATAGTAAGTTGATTCATGGTGGAATTAGTGAAGATGAAGCAACGGGAGCAGTGTCAATTCCAGTATATCGAGCATCAACTTATCATAAGCCTTTTTTAAGCAGCAATTTGAAGTGGGAATATTCAAGATCAGGTAATCCTACGCGCGCTGCTCTAGAAAGCTTAATGGCAGATTTAGAAAATGGAACAGCAGCCTTTGCTTTTAGTTCAGGTTCAGCGGCAATTCACGCAGTCTTTTCACTCTTTTCAGCAGGCGATGAGATTATCATTGGTAAAGACGTCTATGGTGGAACTTTCCGGTTAGCTAACCAAGTGATGAAACGTTTTGGCTTAAAATTTACAGTAGTTGATACGCGTAAGCTTGATGAGGTTTTGGCAGCCATTAAGCCAGGTGTGAAAGCAATTTATTTAGAAACGCCTACTAATCCTCTACTTGAAGTATCAGACTTAGCTGCAATTGCTAAAATTGCTCAAGAAAATAATATGTTAATGATTGTTGATAATACCTTCGCAAGTCCATACAACCAAAAACCTCTTGAGTTAGGTGCAGATATCGTGGTTCATTCAGGAACTAAATATCTTGGTGGTCATTCAGATTTAGTGGCTGGAATTGCTGTGGCTAAAGATGAAAAGATTGCAGAGAAATTGGCCTTTTTACAAAATTCTATTGGTTCTGTCTTATCTCCTGATGATTCATGGTTATTAATGCGTGGGATTAAGACATTAGGTGCTAGAATGCGAATCCACGAAGAAAATGCGCAAGCAGTGATTGCTTATCTTTTGCAAAGTAAATACGTCAAAAAGGTGCTTTATCCAGGGTTAAAGACTAATCCAAGTTTTGAAATAGCTAAAAAGCAAATGAAGGGCTTTGGTGCTATGATTTCTTTTGAATTAGCTGATGAATATCAAGCTGCCGATTTTGTTAATAAGCTACGGATGATTTCTTTAGCAGAAAGTTTAGGTGGAATTGAAAGCTTGATTGAAGTGCCTGCAGTAATGACTCATGGGGCTATTCCCCGGGAAATAAGATTAAAGAATAGCATTAGTGATGGCTTAATTAGACTGTCAGTGGGAATTGAAGATAAAGAGGACATTATTGCCGATTTAGATCAGGCCTTTAAGAACTTAGACTAAGCTTTTTTCTCCCAATTAAAGCTAGATTCGTTATAATAAAAATAAGACGAAAAAAGGGAGATTTTTCAATGCTTTTAATTTCATGGAATATTGATTCACTTAATGCTGCACTAACTAGTGACTCAGCTCGTGCGCAAAAGACTAGACAAGTTTTGACGGAAATTGCAGAAAAAGAACCAGATATCTTAGCAATTCAAGAAACAAAATTACGAGCAACTGGCCCAACTAAAAAACATGCTGAAATTTTACAAGACATGTTTCCTGATTATGATTATGTGTGGCGGTCATCTGAAGAACCAGCCAGAAAAGGTTACGCTGGGACAATGTACTTATACAAAAAGTCTTTAAAGCCAGAAGTATCATATCCTAAGATTGGGGCCCCTGATACGATGGACTTTGAAGGCCGGATTATTACCTTAGAATTCCCAGAATACTTTGTTACTCAAGTCTACACACCAAATGCTGGTGGTGAATTGAAGCGTCTTAGCGACCGCCAAGGTTGGGATAAAAAATACATTGAATACTTACAAGAACTTGATGCACAAAAGCCTGTTTTAGCTAGTGGAGACTACAACGTAGCGCATGAAGAAATTGACTTGAAGCACCCAGAAAACAACCACCATTCAGCCGGTTTTACTGATGAAGAAAGAGCTGATTTTACTGAACTGCTTGCAGCTGGCTTTACCGATAGTTTTCGTAAGATTCATGGCAATATTCCAGAAGTTTATTCATGGTGGGCACAAAGAATTAGAACAGCCAAAGCTAATAATTCAGGCTGGAGAATTGATTATTGGCTAACAAGTAACCGAATTGCGGATAAGATTAAGAAGTCCGAAATGATGGATACTGGTGAGCGTGCGGACCACTGTCCAATTGTCTTAGAAATCGAGTTATAAAAATAAGGCATCGCAATCGATGCCTTTTGTTTTTGGAAAAATTAAGTATCTTGTCTCCATAATAGCAGAAATGTAAAATTTAATATGTAGGAGTATATAGATTATTAGCTATTATGGAGGAATAAGATGATGAATAAAGGAAATGAAAAAATCTCCCATTTCGCGATTAGAAAGCTAACTATTGGCGCTGTATCTGTCGTTATAGGTGTATTTTCAATTATGGGGTTTAGCACCGTAGCAAGCGCTAGTGAAGTTAATACGAATAATGAAGTTAAAGTAAATAATATTACTGGAACAACAAAGGAAGAACCAACTCCAGAACAAAAAGCAGAGTTAGATGCTTATATTAAAAAGTATTATAACGTTGATTTTTCAAAGGAATTTCCTAATGCAAGTGGGTTCGATTTGTTAACATTTAGTTTAGATGGATCTTTCTTAAACGATATGAAAGAAAACTCTTCTTTTAATAAGGAAAAGTTTGAAAAATATAAGCAAGAACTTGATAGTACTTATAATAGGCTGAAGAGTGAAGAAGTTGAAATCCAACAGTTACCGCAATATGTAGATAAGTATCATAATATTGATTTGGATAAAGAATTTCCTGACGGAAATCTTCAAGTTATACAAAAACTAAAAGATACAGGAAATAAGCTATATGACTTATCTAAGCAATCAAAAATTAATTATCAAGATATGAAAAACTTAATTATTGATGCAAGCTTGTATTATGGTGAATTGAAAGATGATAAAGTAGCACAAGATGAAATAACCACATATTTAAATAAGTATTATGGTAAGGATTACAAAAAAATATATCCTAAAGCTAACCAGTACAATGTGAATGAATTTATTGGATATATTCAAGAGTTGTATGATATGAAGCATAATCATACTTTCAACATACATAGATTTCAGAATATAAAGCCTGTTATTGATAAAATGTATAATGCATTTGAAAGTCAACGAGAAAAAGTTAATAAATTAGAAGAATATGTAAGAAAATATACTGCCATTGATTATCATAAACAATATCCAAATGCTGATGAACCTTTAATAGAAGATATGCAGAATACAGTTAATAGACTTGTTGAAACTAATAAGGAAGAATATTTTAGCGAGAGTATGTCTTCAGATCTAGAAAAATCAGCTGATCAACTTTATGAACAATTAGAAGCTTCTAATAAAGAACCAGCGAAAAAAGCAAGTATTATAAATGCTGGAGTATATAAATATTATAATGGTTGGACTTTAAAAGTAGATTCTGTATTTGCTAAGAATTTCTTAGTTTATGATGTTTATGGTGATAAAATTACTGAATTTACTGTTGATGGAGATAAGACAGCTAATACTAATGTGTTTAAGTCTAATGTTGATCTTTCACAATATAAGAAACTTGTTATAATTCCAGTTTCGGTAAAAGGGGAAAAGGGAAACTATGTTGAGGTAACTCCACAAAGTTCTAATTATAATAAGTCATTAGGAACTGCTGTAGGACTGATAAATTCTATGGGATTAAATACTGTTACTTATAAGGAAAAATCCCCTATATTAGCCGATTTGGCTGAAAAAATAGTGGCAACTAATTTAGCTTATCAACCAGTAACATACAGTAATGATGAAATTGAAAATATTTTAAAGGAATTTTTCGCAGAAATAGATAAATTAGCTTCAAGAGAAAATCTAAGTAAAGTACATAATGTTTATTTTGATAGTTTAAATAAAGATTTTGAAATATCGGCAATATTCTCCAAGAAAATAGAAATTTTAGATGCACAACATCGAAGAGTTAAAGTTATTACACCAGATAAAAGTTCAGATAAGTATTTACAATCTTATAAATTTAAACTAAATAAATATGGAAAGTATTATTTCGTATATACAGCGGATAATGGCGAGAAGAGTGAAGAAAAATCCTTCTACTATAAAGATTTGGACTCTTTGAAGGAACTTGATTCTAAATATAAATTAGGACAACCACTTGTAGACATATCTGATTTGCAGCAATTAAAATCTAATATAGATAGTTATAAAAATAATGTTTTTATTTCCCAATCAAATTTTGATGCTTTAGTATCTGAATATAAAAGACGATATGATGAATATAATAAGAAAATGGGTGAAAACCAAATTTTTATCAATTGGGCAAGTTGGGATAAATATTCAAGACTAACTTATAGTGGAAGCTTTAACTTAGAGAAGATAGAAGTTTGGTCTACTGATAACAAGTTATTGTTAACTTATAAAGTTGAGTTTATGAGTGCTCCTTATATTCCAGATAGTATTCCTATTAATAAAATTAAGGGGATAAATGACATTAATGAGTTAATCTTGGTACCATATAACAAGAATGGAGAAAAAGGTAATCCAGTTCAGATTTATAAGGATTGGAGTAGGGAATTATCAAAACTCAGAAATCGTTTAAGCGAATTAAGATCTACCCCATTATATATAGATGCTCCGAATGATAAGAAAGAGAATATTGATAAACTTCTTTATGAATTAGATTCAAAAATTGATGATGATAGCCTGGTATCTCCCGATGAAAAGAAATCCTTAATAGATCAAATTAATAAAGCCTATGCAGATTTAGGAAATAAAGAAAAAGATACTAGCATGGCAAAAATAACTGGTTTTAGTGGACTTCCTAGTCATTTTATTGATATTTATAGTAATAATACCAAGCAAATAAAAGTTTTAGATTCTAAAGGTAAAGTTATTGATACCCTTGATTATGGGAATGGTCAAAATGAAATTAATTTCTCGGATACCAAGTTAGTTGAGGGAGAAAAGTATACTTTAATACCAATTGATTTTAATGGTAAAGAAGGAGAGTATAAGAACTTTTATTACAATCCCCAAAATATATATGTACTTAGGGAACTAGGTGATTCTTCAGGTAATGTAAAAAGGACCTATATCTATGCTCATGCTGAAAAGGAATATAGAGATAAATATGATGTAATAACTAACTTTATTAAATCTCAAACTTTAGATGTAACTCCAGAATTTGCATTTTTACATACACCTGAGGAAATTAATGAATTAATTAAAGAGGCTAAAACTGCATACCAAGGTCTAGTAGACCACCAACAAAAAGATACAAACTTTGAATTTGAAAAGAAACCTGTAGTTCCATATACGCCAGTAGTTCCAAGTGGCAAGGATAACAAAGAAAATAGTAATAAGCAGGAAGGTACTATTGAGAAACTTTCAGGCGTACTTCATGTTCCTGCTGTTAATGGCGATTCAAATTACAAGATTGACTTAGTAGATGGAAATGGAAAGAAATCAGGGCAATCTATTAAAGCTAATAGCAATTGGAAAGTGATTGCCAAGAAAGAAATTGATGGTAAAACTTATTACCAAATTGGTACAGATAAGCAATGGATTGCTGCAGATTATGTTTCTAATTTTGAACCTAGTCAATCTGAATCTGAGATTCCATTAACTGGTACCGTACATTCTAAGATTATTAATAACAATAAAGATTGGAAGATAGCCTTATTGGACAAAGATGGGCACTATACTGGTAAATACATTTCAACTAATAGTAACTGGAAAGTATTTGCTAAGAAGATTATCAATGGACGTTTAATGTATCGTTTAGGTACAGATGAGCAATGGGCACCAGCTGATTATTTTGAAGCTCCTTCTGTTATAATGGATGAGACAAAATTTGATGGAATTGCCTATGCAAAAGTTATTAATAATAATAGAAATTGGAAGATAGCGTTATTAGATGGCCAAGGACGCTATAGTGGAAACTTTATTAATACTGATAGTAATTGGAAAGTATTCGCTAAAAAGACAATCAATGGACGTTTAATGTATCGTTTGGGAACTGATAAGCAATGGGTTCCTGCAGATTATCTTCTAATCAAAAAGTAAGATTTAATATAGACAAAGGCATCGCAATCGATGCCTTTTGTTTTTGGAGAGGATTTATGGATAAAGTTTTAAAAGATGCGATTTTAAATGGGTTGTATGATACAAAATATCCAGGGCAGGTCGATTTAACGCCCCAACTTTTATCTAATAGCAATGAAAAAATCTGGCTCAGCTTGCGTCAAGAACTCATAACTGCTAACTCTTTTACTTGGGCAGTTGCCTTTATTAGTGAAGACATGCTGGTTCCACTAAAGCAAGTATTAGCAGATACTAAGATCTCAGGAACGATCATTACAGGCTCATATCTGCAATTTAACAGCCCTAAAGTTTTTACTGAATTAATGAAAATTCCAAACTTAACGGTAAAAATCAGTAATAAACCAGGCTTTCATGCTAAGGGCTATTTATTCAATCATGGGGATTATCAAACAGCTATTATTGGTTCAGCTAACTTCACTCGCTCAGCAATGCTGGCTAATAGTGAATGGTGTTTGAAGGTTAGCTCAAACCAAAATGCTAGTTTAACCCAGCAGCTGCAAGCTGAATTGGCTGACTTAAGTCAAACATCGACTCCTTTAACTGCTGAGTGGATTGATGAATATGCTCAAACTTGGGTAAAGCCTCAAGCCCAAACCCCTATTATTACCCAGGAAATAAAGCCTAATTTGATGCAAAAAGAAGCAATCAAGAATTTGTTTAACATCATTAATCAAGGCCAAAAGCGAGCCTTAGTTGTTTCTGCTACAGGGACAGGGAAGACGTATCTAGCAGCATTTGTGGTCAAGAAATATCAACCAAACCGCTTTTTGTATCTTGTGCACCGGGCTCAAATTGCTAAAAAGGCTATGTCTAGTTTTCAAAAAGTAATTGGTGGGCGCAAGAGTGATTATGGTCTTCTTTCGGGAAACCATCATGATTACGATGCTAAATACTTATTTGCAACAATTCAGACTTTAAGTCAGGAAGACTTATTAAAGAGCCTTGATCCAGCTGAATTTGATTTTGTTTTAATTGATGAAGCCCACCGTACAGCTGCACCTTCATATCAACGGATCTTGAATTATTTAGAACCTAAGTTTTTACTCGGTATGACAGCAACGCCTGAGCGAATGGATAAAGAAAATGTTTTTGAAATTTTTGATTACAACTTAGCTTATGAAATTCGTCTGCAAAATGCCCTTGAAGAAGGAATGTTAACGCCATTTCACTATGTTGGAATTGAAGACTACGAAGTTAATGGACAAAGTATTGATGAAACAACGAATTTAGCTTATTTAACAGCTAGCAAGCGGGTTGATTATTTACTTAAAGAAATTGATTACTACGGTTATTGCGGTCAGACTGTTCATGGCTTAGTCTTTTGCAGTCGACAAGCAGAAGCAAAAGAATTGGCTCAGGAATTTAGTAAGCGCGGACATCAGGCAATTAGTTTAACTAATGAAAATACCGAGTCTGAACGCCAGCAAGCAGTTAATGACTTAGAAGAGGGAAGAATTGAATACATTATTACCGTTGATTTGTTTAATGAGGGTATTGATATTCCTTGTCTAAATCAAGTTATTATGTTGCGAAATACGCAATCTAGTATTGTCTTTATCCAGCAACTAGGGCGCGGCTTAAGAAAGTATCCTGATAAGGACTATGTTACAGTGATTGACTTCATTGGTAACTATCAAAACAACTATTTAATTCCATTGGCTTTAACTGGTGATCGGTCAGCTTCAATTGATCGCGCTAAGCGTGAAGCACAACTCCCGTCATTTGTTGGATTGTCAACGATTAATTTCAGTCGTATTGCTAGCGAGAGAATTTTAGCATCTTTAGCTAAAATCAAGCTTGATGGCTTAAAACAACTTAGAGAAGCCTATCATGAACTAAAAGATAAATTAGGCAAGCGACCATTACTTTATGATTTCTATCGCTTTGGTTCAGTTTCTCCGCTCGTTTTTGCTCAAAATACAAGTCTTGCTTCGTATGCTACTTTTTTGAAGAAAATGGGTGAAGAGCTTACTCTTACACAATTTGAAAGCCAAGTCTTGAGCTTTTTAACCAAAGAATTATTACCCGGGAAAAGAATTCATGAGTTATTACTTCTGCACCTATTATTGAAGCATGAAAAAGTCACTAGTGAGCAATTTGAAACTGAGTTAAAGCAGCATCATGCTTATTGCAGCCGTGATCTATTAGCTTCTGTTCAAAACTTCTTGATGCTAGATTTCTTTGATGTTAAAGCTGGTAAAACTACCAAAAAAGCCCAATATGGTAATACTGCATTAATTGAGCGTTTGAACTTGTTTGACTTTACTTTTAGTCCAGAGATTAAAAAAGCTCTTGAAGATGTTGATTTTAAGACCTTATTTACTGATCTAATTAAGACGGGATTAGCTCTAAATCAAGCTTTTGATAACAGCCAGGAATTTACTTTGTATCAGCCTTATGATCGCAAAGATGCCTGCCATTTACTTAATTGGCCACTAGATGTTAGCGCACCGATGTATGGCTACCGAGTAGGGGAAAAGGATTGTCCGATTTTTATTATTTATAATAAAACTGAAGAAAAGCGCAGTAGTATTTACCAAAATGACTTTTCTGATGGACGTAGTTTGCATTGGTATACTCGTTCACCGCGACATTTAGATTCAGACGAAGTTCAGCGCTTATTAAGTGGCAAAGTTAAATTGCACTTATTTGTCAAAAAGAGTGACGCAGCTAGTCGCGAGTTTTTCTATCTGGGAGAGGCTAAGATTATGCATGCGCAAGAAGAAAAGATTGGTCCTAAGCAAAAAGCCACAGTTGGCATGGACTTGCTTTTACAAACGCCACTAACTAGTGACATGTATCAAATGCTTTTCACTTGTGAAAAGTAAGTATGATGATATAATTACACATAACTAAATAACGAAAGTGAGGCAAATTATGGCTTTAAGAGGATTAAATGATACTTACACTTTGAATAACGGTGTAAAAATTCCTGTTGTTGGCTTTGGTACTTGGCAAACTCCTGATGGTGAAGTTGCGGAAAAGTCAGTTTTAGCGGCTTTGAATAGTGGTTATCGTCATATTGATACTGCGGCTGCCTATGGTAACGAAGAAAGTGTTGGCCGCGCAATTAAGAAAAGTGGCATTAGACGTGATGAACTTTTTGTTACTACTAAGCTTTGGAATTCTGATCATGGCTATGAAAATACTAAAAAAGCAATTGATACTAGCTTAATGAAGCTAGGGCTAGATTACTTAGATCTTTATTTGATTCACTGGCCTAATCCAGTTGCTATGCGTGATAATTGGGCTGAATTGAATAGTGAAAGCTGGCAAGCTATGGAAGAAGCCCAAAAAGCCGGCAAGATTCGTGCAATTGGGGTATCTAATTTTAGAAAGCATCATTTAGATGCCTTATTAGAAAATGCGGATGTAATTCCAGCTGTTAACCAAATTTACTTAAATCCTAGTGACTTAGAGTCAGATGTTCGTAAAGAAAATGATAAGTATCAAATTTTAAGTGAAGCCTATTCTCCACTTGGAACAGGAGATTTATTAGGTAATGAACTTGTTAATAAGTTAGCTCAAGAACATGGCAAGAGTCCTGCCCAAATTTTAATTCGCTGGAGTTTGGAACATGGCTTTTTACCACTACCTAAGTCAGTTCACGAAGAATATATTAAAGCCAATGGTCAAGTCTTTGATTTTTCATTATCTGCGGATGAAATGAAGTTACTTGATGGCTTAGAAGGAAAAGGCAACTCAGCCTTAGATCCAGACCAAGCTAATTTTTAGATTCAAATCAAAATCGTTGCAAGTGCAACGATTTTTTTATATACTTAAAGTGTAATAGGAGACTAATACGGAGGTTCAATTATGAAACGCTCAGAATTAAAATTTAATGCTAAAGAAAAACTACACAACAATTGGGCTTGGGGAGCTCTAATGTCATTAATGCTTATGCTAATTGCCTATTTGGTCAGCAGAGGAATTATGTTTCTCATGTTTGGTTCCGCTGGTATTTTTGGCTTTATGATGGCAGAACGTGTTTTGACAGAGGATCCTGGCTTTGTAATTTCCTTATTTGTAAGTTTTGCAGGTTTTATTTACTTGCTATCATTTGGTATTTCACTTATTACTGGTATGTTTGATAAGGGAGTTCAGATTGGTTATTTACATTTAGTAGATGATAAAAAAGAAAATAATGTTTTCAAAAATATCTTTTTAGCCTTCAGAGGTGGCAGAACTTATAACTACTTCGTCAATGTTTTATTAACTTCCATCTTCACTGGATTATGGTCTTTACTATTCATCATTCCTGGGATTGTAAAATCATATTCATATGCAATGACTTTTTACATCTTAGAAGATATGCATAAGGCTGGAAAAGAAGTAGGTGTAACTGAAGCCATTACTAAATCTCGTCAAATGATGAAGGGACATAAGTTCCAATTATTTGTTTTAGATTTAAGTTTTATCGGCTGGGGAATTTTAGCAACACTTGCTTTAGGTATTGGCTGGCTATGGCTTGTTCCATACATTCAAACAACTAAGGCAGAATTTTACCGTAAGCTAGCAGCTAATAACTAGACAAAAATAAAATTAAATAGTATTCAAAATAAGTATTGAATAGCAATACTTATTTGGGTATAATAATTTCTGTGAGAAAGATATATTTCTCTCGGAGGTAAAAACATGAAAAATACAAAATTTTTTGCTGGTATTGTAATGGTGTTTATGTCACTTTACATGCTATTTCAAGCTGTAACTGCACATCTAGCAACTAATGCTATGATTGCAGGAATTATCTTCTTAGTTGCAGGTATTGCATACGTTGCAACTAAGGATATGGATAATTTAACTGGCGACATTGCTGGTTTAGTCTTGAACTTAATTGGCTGGTTTATGACTATGTCAATTCCAACTGTTAGCTTATTTGGAGTTTTTGCTTTAATTATGGCGGTCGTTTTATTCGGCTTAACTCTTATGCTAAACAGTGGAAACTCAGCTTTAGCAAAATAAATTCAGAGAATTCAATTTTGGATAATACGAAAGAGGCATCAGATGATGCCTCTTTTTTGTTACACGTGAAACAGAATGTGAGAAGTATTTTAATACCGTTTAGCTACTTTCCTAACTTTTATATTTAACTTAATTGCAAGAGCTAAGATAATAATTTCGACAATTGCTAAGCCTGACATTGAAATAATAAAATTAGTGCTCCCAGAAATTGTCGTAAAAATTGTAGTCATAGTTGGTGCCATTACCATCAAGATTGTATTTAATAAGCCCATACTTGAAGCCAATATTCTTTGATTGACTGCTGTAACTAACCATTGTGATAGCTTGATTGAAGCCAAACTAGCAGTTGCAGCTAGCATGAAGTAAGCCGGTAAAATAATATAAATATTTGCAATAAAAGCAGCTATTGTAGTAACGATACTAAGAATGATAGCTGTAACGACAATTGAAAACACAGTAGCTTTTTTGAATAATTGTGGCCCCAAAATACTGCCAATAGCGAAACCACCACTTACAACAATTCCAATAATCGCAATAGTAAAACTATAATTTGATATTATCATTGTCTTTTTATACGCGACCATCACTATTGGAATTAAGGATTGTAGGGCACTTAATGCGCCATTAATAAGAGCAACTATTAAGACGATTGTTAATAAGCCAGGTTGTTTTTTAACTTGGTTGTATGAAGATATTAGTGTAGCCACAAATTTGTCCTGGTTAATATCTTGATTTTCAATTACTTGGTTACTATTTTGATATTTTCGTCCAACACTAGCGTAAAGTAGACCGGCAAATAAGAAGGTAAGTGCGTTAAGAAAGGCTAAATTTGAATAAGACATAAAAAGTAGTAGTCCAGAACCTAGAAACTGGGCTGAGATTCCAATAACCTGTGATACACCACTGGTAAAGCCCTCAGCTTCACCAAATTCTTCTTCACCAACTAAATTGACAATTAATGGTACAACTAGTCCACTAGCGTACGAGCCAAAAGTATCTGATATTAGATTAATCACAATTACAATTAAAACTAGTGTCCAATCAGATATTTTACTTACAAATAAAACTCCAACTAAGCTGTATAAAACGAATCTTATAAGTGCTGTTAAAAAGATGTTCTTGAATTTCTTTGGCGTTCTATCAGCTAAGTATCCAGCAAAAACCTCTAGTAGTTTTGGTAAAGATTCTGAAATTGCAATCAAAGAAAGTGCTAGTGAGTAGTTCTTTAACTTGCTGGCATAAGTCATCAAAGCCATATAAAATAGGATGTCACCAGTTCCAGAAAGAAAACTAGCAATTGAAAAATAGCGATAAGATTTATTCTTTAAAAAAACGTTCATGATTTACCTCCCTAAGCTGTTTAGTTCTGATTTCATCTTATCGGACTTATAATTAAGCTTAGAGATTTAGTCACATTTGAATAAAAAAGTAGGTGACATTTTATGCAAATCGGTGATCTGTTAAAAGAATATCGGATAAGACAAGGAAAAAGTCAGAAAGAGTTTGCAGGAGAGGTAGTAAGTCAATCTTATTATTCGAAGGTTGAAAAAAACGCAAATCGAATAACAGCTGAAGATCTAATTAATTTATTACATTACAACAATATTCCTCTTTGGGAATTTTTAAGTCGTTTGAATCACACTGACAGTTTACATAAGCAAGAACTTGCTGATTTGGGTAATTTGATGATTAATGCATATTATGCAGCTGATAAAGAAAAATTCACGAAGATTATAGATCTAATTAATGAAAGCAATTTGTCAGAAAAAGATAAACAAGAACAAAAATTAATCGTAAGAGGCTGGCTTGAATCAACGAAAAAGCTAGATGAGCCTCATGATGAAAAGTTGAGGCAAAAACTAAAGGAGCAAGTATTTAGTAGTCCTAGTTTTAATAAAAATAGTATGGCATTGTATTGTAACTTTATGGATTTTTATGATATAGAAAGCAATCTAGCTATTTCAAAGCAAATAATTAAACAACACAAAAATGATAATGATACCGATATTCAGAGAGTTTTATTATCAATTATTGCTAATATGCTAATTTTAGTTATTGAAAATAAAAAGCCAGGGTTAGCTGACTTTTTTATTGAAGCAGCAGATCAAATTCCAACTAATCCGGAGTTATTTTTCTATAAATGCTGTATTTATTTTCTTGAAAATGCTATTAGGTATCAAAATTTAAGTGATAAAAAGTATTTAACTAAGTGTGATAGTGCCATTGCAATGATTAAGGACCTAGGTATGAGAGCGTATGCTGAAGGATTAGAAAAACTAAAAGCAGAACAGCTTTTATAAAAATGTTACACGTGAAACTATCTACCTTTTTTGAAAAAGCGTGTTATAATAAATATTCCCAACTTTTGAGATAGAGGAGATAAATCTATGCGCTATCAACAACTTATATTTGATGTTGATGATACTTTGATTAGTTTAGCATCAACTGAAAGTTTCGCCTTGCAAAGCTTATTTAACGCCCACAACTGGCCACTCTCCAATAATTTGAGACGGCAATATCATGCTTATAACCAAGGCTTGTGGCGCAAGCTAGAGCAAGGGGAGTTAACTTATCAAGAATTAAGTGAGCGATGTTTTCGAGTCTTTTTAAAAGAAAACTTGGACATTGATGTTGATGGTCAAAAGACGATGGATGAGTATCGCTCATACTTTGGTGAAGCCCATCAATTATTGCCAGGTGTTGAAGATACCTTGCGCTTTGCTAAGAGTGAAGGGTATAAGTTGGCAGTTTTAAGTAATGGTGAGCAATTTATGCAGACTCATCGCTTAAAATTAGCAGGCATCTATGATTATTTTGACTTAATTGTGACTTCAGAAGAAGCAGGGTATCAAAAGCCAGATGAGCGAATTTTTGATTATTTCTTTAGTAGATCTGGGATTAGTCCAGATAAGACATTATTTTTTGGAGATGGACTGCAGTCAGATATCTTAGGTGCAGAGCGTTACGGCTTTGATAGTGTTTGGTATAACCATCACCACCGCAAAAACACTTTGAATTTGCATCCTTTATTTGAAGTTGATAATTACCCACAATTTGTGAAGTTGATGCAGCAAGATTTTAAAAAGAAATATTAAGCAAAAGAAAAAAGAGGCCGAAGCCTCTTTTTTGTTATTTGAAATAATTAGTTAAATTAACCTAACTTAACTGGAGTTTCAGGTTCTTTACCTTCAACCATAGCGTAGTTGTTGTCAAATGCCTTAACAACCATGTTACGTACTGCGTGAGTAGTGTAGAAAGCAGTGTGAGGAGTTACCAATACGTTTGGACGGTCAATTAAGTCTGCTAAACGTGCATCTGGGAATTCCTTACCCTTCCAGTCTTCGTTAAATACACCAACTTCACCTTCGTAAGTATCCATTACAAAACCAAATACCTTACCTGAGTCAAGACCACGGATGATAGCATCAGTATCAACAAGTGGACCACGTGATACGTTTACGATAACAACGCCATCTTTCATTTCTTTGATTGAGTCGTCGTTAATCATGTGAACGTTAGCAGGAACGTCAGGTACGTGAAGTGAGATTACGTCAGCCTTCTTGTATAATTCGTCAAGACTGTCTACGTAGTAACCCTTCTTTTCAAGTTCAGGGTTGTGGAAGATATCGAAAGCAATAACCTTTGCGCCGAAGCCTTCCATAATCTTCATAAATACTTGACCAATGTGACCAGTACCTACAACACCAACAACTTGGTCACGAACTTCACGACCGATGTTTGGTGCCCAACGTAAGTCACGCTTAGCCATCTTCAAGTCAGTTACCTTGTCTTGACGTAATACACGAGCTGCTTGAATTGCTGCGTGTTCAGCGATAGCGTTTGGTGAGTAAACAGGAACGTTAGTAATTTCAAAGCCAAGTTCCTTAGCCTTATCCATGTCAATGTTATCAACACCAACGTTACGTAATGACATCTTAGTAACGCCAGCATCAGCTAATGCTTGTAAAGTTTCTGCAGTGTAGTCTAATTGTTGGTAAACAACAACACCATCTGCACCCTTAGCAAGTTTTGCAGTTTCAGGAGTTAATAATTGATCAGTGTAATCAACTTCAACATCCTTGTGGGCTTCTTTCCATTCGTTAAGGAATGGTTCTTCATCTTTACGAATTGCATAAGCAAAAATCTTAGTCATGTTGTACCTCCATATATAACAATCGGATACCTTTATTATACATGATTTCTTGTGAAACAAAACACATAACTAGCACATTTTGCAATGTAAGCGTTTTAAATAACTACTTATTTTTTAATAATCAATTGCTCATTTAAACTCATCATTTCAAGTAAGCTTTGAGCAGTTGAACTTCCTTCGTTACCAGCTTTTAAGCCGGCTCTTTGCAAAGCTTGTTCAATATTTTCAGTAGTTAGCATCCCAAAAGTAATTGGAATTTTGCCTTCTAAATTTAATTGCATAATTGCTGAGGTTACATTGTTAATAATCATAGCATAGTGATCAGTTTCACCTTTAATAACAGCGCCTAGGGTCATAATTCCAGTATATTGGTTGGTTTCAAGGACTTTTTTGGCGGTAAAGCCTATTTCAAATGCGCCAGGAACCCAATAAATATCAATATCTTCATTTTTTATGCCAAATTTTTTGAGAGTAGCTGTTGCTCCATCTACTAAATTTTTAGTAACAGTTTCATTGAACTGAGAGGCGACAATTGCAACTTTACCATGAACATTTATAAAATTACCTTGTTTAATCATTAATTCTCTCCTATGTACTATTTAGTTTCCCATAATTAGATGATGAAATTTGTCTCGTTTAGTTTGTAAATAAAATTTATTTATCTTATTTGCCGGTATTTCCAGTGGAATTCGCTCAGTTACTTCAATACCATATTTTGTTAGTTGGGTAACCTTATCGGGATTATTGGTTAATAAACGGATTTTACTAATACCTAAATCTGTCAAAATTTCCTTAGCAATCTCGTATTTTCTTTCATCAGGTTTAAAACCTAAAATCTCATTAGCTTCATAAGTGTCATGACCCTGGTCTTGAAGGGCATAAGCCTTCAGTTTGTTAGTTAGTCCAATTCCGCGCCCTTCTTGTCTTAAATAAATTAAAACACCACCTTCAGAATCGATTTTTCTCATTGCTTCATGGAGCTGTTCGCCGCAATCGCAGCGCTTTGAACCAAAAACGTCGCCAGTCATACATTCAGAATGTAACCGAACCAATATCGGCTTATTAGGATCGATTGGGCCTTTAACTAAGGCCAAGTTTTCACCAGAGTAGGCCTTAATTTTGAAATCTCCATATGCAGTTGGTAAATTAACGAATTCATTCTTTTTACTTACAGGACTTTTAACATATTCTTGTAATTCTGCAATTGTTAAAAATGGTAAATGATATTCTTGGGCAATTTCCTTTAGTCGGGGACGACGCGCCATATGACCATCGCCATCCATTACTTCGCAAATATAAGCAACTTCGGCTTCACCAGCTAAACGTGCTAGAGTAATTGAAGCTTCTGTGTGACCATTGCGGTCTAAGACGCCACCATCTTTAGCAACCAAAGGGAAGGTATGACCAGGTCTGAAAAAATCTTCAGCCTTGGTAGTTGGATCAGCTAAGGCTTT
This sequence comes from Lactobacillus psittaci DSM 15354, assembly GCF_000425905.1. Taxonomy (GTDB): domain Bacteria; phylum Bacillota; class Bacilli; order Lactobacillales; family Lactobacillaceae; genus Lactobacillus; species Lactobacillus psittaci. The sequence goes on along the minus strand of NZ_AUEI01000015.1, from coordinate 6,514 downwards.
AATTGTGGCTGCGCGATCAAAGGCTGAAATTCCAGTTGTGGTAGTTTTATAATCAACGCTAATTGTAAATGCAGTTCCATAAGGGTCAGTATTATTTTGAGCCATTGGAGTTAATTTGAGTCTTTCGGCAATGCTGCGACCAATACTTGTGCAAAGCAAGCCACGGGCTGTTTGAGTAATAAAATTGATTTTTTGTGGAGTAACCTTAGAACCCAGACCGATTATGTCACCTTCACTTTCACGATCTTCATCATCAGCGACGATAACTAGGCCGCCTTGCTTCATCCACTGAATTGCTGCCTGAATTTTTTTAACATCCATATCTATTGTGCTCCTTGAAAATTTACTAGATTTTTAGCTACGTATTTACCTAAGATATCAGTTTCGACATTTACCTGGTCACCAACGTTTAATTTTGCAAGATTGGTTTCTTCTTGCGTATGAGGGATTAAACCAACAGAAAAAATATCATCATGAATATCCATAACTGTTAAGCTAGTGCCATTAATAGCGATACTGCCTTGAGCAACAACTTGATTAATTAGTCTTTGGGGTAATTGGAAAAATAGCTCAACTGCGTTTTCATTTTGTTGCTTTTTGACTAAGGAAATCACATCATCAATGTGGCCAGTTACAATATGACCTTCTAAGCGGCTCTTTAGTTGCAAGGACCGTTCCATATTAACTTGATTGCCAATTTTTGAATCTTTAAAAATAGTCTTTTTGAAAGTTTGTGGCATCATCGTCACAGTGAAGGTTGTTTCTGTAAAACTTTCAACTGTTAAGCAGCAACCGTTAACTGCGATTGAATCACCAATTTTTAAATCTTTTAAATTAGCTGGAACAGTCTTAATTATCATTGTGATAGTGTGTTCATCTTTTTTTATATTGGCAATTTGGGCATTACCAGTAACTAATCCACTAAACATAGTCAATCCTCCCACTAATTCGAATATCTTTATCAAGTACCTGATAATTAGGTTGTATCAATTTAAGATTTTCAGTAATTTCAAAACCATCTAAAGCATTGCTGCCTAAAAAAGTAGGTGAAAAGTAAGTAATGAGCTCTTGAGCTAGCTTTTCTTCAACAAAAGATTTCATCAGAGTTGGGCCTCCTTCAACGTAAACTGATTGCACCTGGTTTTGAGCTAATATTTGCAAAACTTCAGTTAGAGTACCTTGATCTAAAAGAAATACTTTAACGTGCAGTGGATATGAAGTTTTAGCTAATTCTGGATTTTGGGTAAAAATCCAAGTAGGTGCCCGATTATCTGAAAATAATGTTAGCTGCTGATTTAATAAGCGTCCGCGGCGGTCAAGCACCAGTCGAATAGGGGGATGGTCTTGTTTAATACTTGTTAATAAAGTTGGATTATCAATTAAAGCAGTTGAACTACCAACCATTATTGCTTGATAATCAGCGCGTTCTTGATGAACTTTTTGAGAAGCTGCATTACCAGTAATTTGAACTCGCTTGTTAGGGTAGCTACACTTATGATCTAGGCTAAGAGCTTGCTTTAAAGTAACGTAAGGCAAGTTATGCTCATAAAAGTAAGCATAGTGCTGGTTTAGCTTTTTAGCTTCTTGAGCTAATACACCCGTAGTGACGGAAATGTTATGCGCTTTTAATTTTTTTATCCCTTTGCCAGTGACTAAACTATGTGGATCTATTTGGCTAATTACGACTCGTTTAATCTTGCTAGCAATGATTAAATCGCTACATGGCGGTTGCTTACCTGTATGATTACAAGGTTCAAGTGTTACATATAAAGTTGAATTAAATAATTGTTCTGGAGTTAATTTGGTAATAGCATCACGTTCAGCATGGACATCGCCATAGCGGTGGTGGTAGCCAGATGCTAAGACTTGGTTATCTTTAACAATGACAGCACCAACCATAGGGTTTGTCCATGTATGATAGCGGCCTTTGCTAGCTTCTGTGAGTGCAAGGGCCATAAAGTGTTCGTCTGTATTCATCAAATCACATCCTTTTTTTGCATCAAAAAAGCCTCGAGAAAATTCTCGAGGCTAAAATAATATTCAAAGTTAAAAAACACCAATCTGGAGCTAGCTAAAAAGCCTAGCTTGTACTAGTGTCATTAATCTTCTCCCATCTAGACTTTAACTATCGGTACCTATAATCAGGATTCAACCACTTGCGTGGGTCGCGGACTTTACCGCCGGTCGGGAATTTCACCCTGCCCCGAAGAACATTTTTATTTAATTCAGGTTAATCATACACAAGAAAAAATATTTTTTCAAGTAAACGATTTCAATAGTTAAAGCCGCTAGCATTATTAGATGAATATGATAAAATATAAAAAATAAAAATACAAAATTTAAAAAATATAATTTTATAAAGAGGGTGAGTTTAATGGACGAACTAAAAAAAGTTGAGCGTAAGCTAACAAAAAAAGATTATTTTGTTGTTAGTTCAATGTTGTTTGCATTATTCTTTGGAGCCGGGAACCTAATTTTCCCCTTACATTTAGGTCAAATGGCCGGGCATAATTGGTTTATTGCTACACTTGGCTTTTTAATTACCGGGGTAGTTTTACCATTATTATCAATTTTGGCAATTGCCTTAACTAGAGCAGATGGAGTGTATGATATTGGATTACCATTAGGATCAGCTTTTGCTGTGACCTTTATGGCTTTGATTCACGCTACTATTGGGCCTTTCTTTGGAACTCCAAGAACGGCAACTGTTTCATTTACAGTTGGGGTAGCACCATTTATTCCAAAAGATCAACAGCAATTAGCTTTGTTAATTTATTCTGCATTGTTCTTTGGAGCTGCATTTTGGATTTCATATAATGAAAAAGATATCTTAAATCGATTAGGTAAGGTCTTAAATCCTATCTTTTTAGGGTTACTCTTCTTGGTATTTTTAGTTGCAATGGTCAATCCTTTAGGATCAGCTAATGCAGGACACGCTACTAGTGCTTATGCTACAAGTGGTAATGCATTCTTAAATGGCTTTTTAGAAGGATATAATACCATGGATGCTTTGGCAGGATTAGCCTTTGGGGTTACTGTTGTAGCAGCTATTAGACAATTAGGTAAAAAAGAAGATAAGAGTGTTGCTATCGTAACTGCTCGTTCTGGTGTGTTGGGAATGGGGGCAGTTGCCTTAATCTACTTCTTTTTAATCTTAATTGGTGCGATGTCACTTGGTAAGTTTACTATGAGTGCTGATGGTGGTGTTGCCTTTAGTCAAATTGTGCAACATTATGCAGGCTATGTTGGACAAGCAGTTTTAGCTACTTTGATGACAGTTACTTGCTTGACTACTGCTGTTGGTTTAGTTGCTGCTTTTGGACAAGACTTCCACAAGCATTTTCCACGTCTTAGCTACCGCGTTTGGATGGCACTATCTGCTTTTGCGTCATTCTTAATTGCCAATGTTGGGTTAAATGAAATCATTGCATGGTCAACACCATTCTTGATGTTTTTATACCCACTTTCTATGGTGTTAATCGTGTTATCAGTTATGACACCAATTATTAAGAAGTCACCAGTAGTTTACTTTACTACCGTTGTATTCACGGTAATTCCAGCATTTTTAGACTTTGTTAATGCATTGCCGGAGGTTGCGAAGAATACTGGCTTAGTTCAAAGTTTGATTAGTGTGCGTAACACTTTGCCACTTTCAAGTGTTGGGATGAGTTGGTTACTTCCAGCAGTTGTCGGTTTAGTTTTAGGGTTAGTAATTTACTTTGCAAAGCAAAAACGATAGAAAATAAAAGAACTATTTCCTAGGAAATAGTTCTTTTTGTTTGCTTAATTTCGGGACTCAAATCACTTCTCAAAAAGGTAGTTATTAAGTCTTGAATCCCAGGTGTTAGTTTGCGGCCTTGCTTAACAGCGATAAAGTATTCAATTGAAAGTAAATCAGGAGATATTGGTAACAAATTAAGTGGCGTTTCTTTATATCTCTTTAGAATACTTGCTGATGAAATAGTTAAGCCCATACCATTAATCGCTAAGCCAGTTGTTGTTAAAACGTTTTGACTCTCTAAGATAATATTTGGTTTAATTTTATACTTTTGAAAGAGTCCATCGACTTGATGTCGGATGGCAGAACTGCCATTTGAAAGGAGAAAAGGTTGCTGGAGCAAAGTTTTTAAATCAAAAGCATCCGGCTCTAAAATAAATTTTCCAGCTTGATAAAATTCAGAATTAGCTGGGATTACAATATAGTATTTTTCGTTCCCATTAATATATGGCTTTATTCCCTTACTTAATGCCTTGGGAGTTTGCCCTAAGTAACAGTCCACTTCTTCAGCTAAAAGTAAATTTTCACTGGCTCTAGGAGAGACTTCGGAAAGTTGAACTTTAATATTAGGGTGACTCTTTAAAAAATTAGGCAAGATAGTAGGAATCAAAAAACAGCCCAAACTCTCTAAAACTGAAATGCGAATGACTTCTAATTTTGGGTTTTCGTATTTAACTAGTTGAGAATGGAGTTTCCGTTTACTAGCAACGGAATTTTCAAGGTATTTATAATAGATTGTTCCAGCTTCAGTTAGTGTGAAGGGAACAGTTCGATTAATTAACTTAATCCCCAGTTTTTCTTCTAGTCGCTTGATTGTCTGAGTTAAATAAGGCTGAGAAATATATAGAGCTCGAGCCGCCTTAGTAAAATTGCTTTCTTCAAGTAAAGCATCAAGATAATGTAAAACAGTCTCAGGATCGTGCATAATGGCCTCCTTTGCTATAACAAAAGCATTATAGCACGGTAATTAGCTGAGTACGTTATCAATTTTTAGTAAAACAAAAAAGACTGTCGTTTTTTCGACAGCCTTTTATTTTGCTAATTAGTCTTTTAAAGTACCAACTTTTTCAAGACCTGCTAAAACTGAGTCACCGTGTGGTGAGTGGCTGAGTGCTTCAGTTACATCTTTACCAGCTAAAACGCCGTGGTGTTCACCAGCTTGCCAGTGGGCATTACCAGTAACATCGTAAACTACACCTTTTACAGCAACATAAGCCTTGTTACCATTTTGACCATCAAATTGTGCTAATTCTTCTCTTGTAAATTCTTTCATAAATATTGCTCCTTATCAAAGTGACACGATGTCATTAATCTTTATATTTAAATAGTAACACCGTGTCACTACAAGTGCAAGAAAAAAGACTGGAAAAAATCCAGTCTCAAGGCATAAAAAAAGCACCGCCTTCTCGCAGTGCAGCTTTTATATAGTGGGTGGTCAGGGGATCGAACCCTGGACCCACGGATTAAGAGTCCGTTGCTCTGCCAGCTGAGCTAACCACCCGTTGTCTTTCACAACAGAAATAATAATATCAAAATTTGGTTAGGCTGGCAAGCACTTTTTTGAATTTTTTTGTTTAATTGTAATTAGGCTAGTTTTTCAAAGCATTATATCTTTAACATTTTGCTTGATAACCTGGCGCCGTTTGCCGGTCATGAAGAAGATGAAGAATAGGATGCTTATAAGTGATTGAAGCATTAAACTACTAAAATCATTTAAGAAACCCTGATACAAGGGCGAATAATGTGACATGTATACAATCAGGTCATTCAGGGAATGCATGGCAATTGCAAAATAAAGTTTTCCTGTGTACAAATAGATTGCTGTTATTACTAAGCTGAAGGGCAATGCAAAAGCAACTTGTTTTGTCACAGTCGTAAGATTCCAACCTAAGAAGAGGTTGTTAAAGTGTAATAGTGCAAATGTGGCAGAAGAAAGAATAACTGCTTTAGCAATAGAATAAGTTTTGAAGTAAGAGAGAAGAAGTAAGATAAAGCCATATCTAAATCCTTCTTCAATTAAACCAACAGATAAAGCATATCCAACGTAAACTAATTCAAAGTTTAATTGACTAAGAGCATATCCCCAATTACCGAAAACTTCTAACCAGTTTATAGCAGACGGGGAGAACGTAGTAAAAAATGGAAACCAAATCATGAAAAACAAAGCAATTAAATAACTGAAAAGCTGATAAGGCTTATTTTTACCAGTTGGTAAATTGGGCTTCCAAGTATAATTCCAGCTTTTCAACGCTAAAGCTAGAAGCAAGAGCATTAAAACTCCGTTGGCAGAGTTAAAAGTAACATTTTCTACGGAATTCATTCCTGGATAAGAGACCGGAGGAATTATATGAAGAATAATACTAAGTCCTCCAATATATATAATTCTTGTCCATAAACTAGTAAGCCTGTTAACAGAAAAGACTACTGGAATATTGATAGAAAATAATAAAACAAGATAAAGGATAAAACCGACTACGTTGGTATGCTTGATAATATCAAAGCTCGAGAATAGTAGCGTCAAAAAATAAAGATTACTAGTAGTTAAAACATATGGTTCGATAAAGTTAGGTAAATGAAATTTTAGTAGTTTAGAAATAAGTAAACCAACTAAAATAACTGTTAAAATTAAATTAAATTAAAAATATTAACAAAAGGACTATGGATGTACCATAAGCTGAGTTCAATAAAAATTGAAGCGATTAATTCTAAAATAATGCATTTATTGGCAACTTGCTT
>NZ_AUEI01000014.1 GCF_000425905.1 Lactobacillus psittaci DSM 15354 | reverse complement strand
TATTAGTCTGAAGATGACCATTATGAATCAGATTAACAGAACTGCAAAAAGGACAAGCAGGCTGAATAAGAGTAGCTTGAAAGACCTTATACTTAATACCGTTAATTAATTTAAAGAAATGAGCATTAAAAGTGATATTAGGGTCTTGGATATCGAGCGAAAATTTAATACAATCATTGTAAGAGGACATAGAAAAACCTTCAATCTATTAAAATTTGAGTCGTGTTGAATTTTATTGTAAGTAGAGGGGCTATGGCCTCTTTTTTGCAATAAAAAACCTGTTAACAGTTTAACTCAAATAAACTATCAACAGGAAAAATTATAGAACCTGAAAATTTAGCTTTTTTACTTTGTCTAGTATTTTAAAAATTAATACTTCACAAGTTGTTATCAATTTTACTTTGCACCTTTAAGACTTAATAATAAAAAGCGTAAAGAGAAAAACGCTTACATTACAAATATACAAACAATATTATAGGCAATTTTCCTCTTAAATAAAAGACTGAAATAGTTTAAAGGAGAAATTTAAATATGGAAAAGAAATTACATACATTACCACCTTATGAAGAAACACCAATCATGCACAGTACTAAACCTGGTGAAAAGATGAGTGATGAAGACTTTGAAAACTACTTAAAGGAAATTCGTCACTTAGCACAAAACGAATTCGATCGTATGACTCCATATATTGAAGAAAATCGTGAATTTCCAAAGGACTTCTTCCCAATTGCAATTAAGCATGATTTATATCGTTTTGCTTTACCACGTCAATACGGTGGTTGGGATTTAAGTGAAAAACAAATCTTACAAGTTCAAGAAGAATTCTCACGGACCCAAGGTGGTATTAGAATGCACCTTCACCACGCTTCAGATATGAACTGGAGAATTTTAAATGACTTTGGTAGTAAGGAACTTAAAGATAAGTACATGAACAAGTTCCAAGATAAGAGCATTTATGCTAACTTCGCTTTAACTGAAAAGAGTGGAGGTACTGGTGCTGACTTACATACTACTGCTGTTAAAGACGGTGATGACTGGATTATCAATGGTGAAAAGACTTTGATTTCACACGCCGATGTTGCTGACTTTACTTACTTAATCGTAGTTACTGACCCTGATAAGGAAGGTGACGAAAGATTATCAGCATTCTGGGTACCAACTAATACTCCAGGTTTTGAAGCACACGAAATGCCTTTAATGATGGGTTGTCGTGGTGCAGGTCACGCAGACCTTAAGTTTACTAACATGAGAATTCCTGACAAGTACATGTTAGGTAAACGTGGTGAAGGTATGAAAGTTGCTATTTCATCACTTTCATTATCACGTGCTCACATTGCTGACTCAAACTTGGGTATGGCACAAAGAATGCTTGAAATGGCAATTGCTTACTCAAAGGACCGTGTAACCTTTGGTAAACCATTATGTAAGCGTCAATCTATTATCTTTGAAATTGCTGACATGGGTGCAAAAGTTCATGCATTACGTTTAATGCTCTGGGACTTAGCTAAGGACTACGATGAAGGTAAGGATATTACTAAGAAAGCTTCATTTGCCAAGCTTGAAAGTATTAATACTGTAAAACTTGTATCTGACTACATGCTTGAAATTTTTGGTGGTGTAGGTTACTTCCAAGACAACCCTTATGGTCCTGCAGAACGTCTATACCGTGATTGTCGTGCTATGTGGCTTGAAGAAGGTCCTCGTTCCGTACAAAGATTAACTGCTGGACGGTTATTGATCAAGGATGATGGTCAAACTCCAATTACTAGCATTAAATAGTTAATTATTATTTGGACCGAATCAAAAGCTAAAGAAGTTTATTGATTCGGTTCTTTTATTTCAAGACTTATTAAGAGGCAATATTATGGCTAATGAAATTTTAAAAGGTGTAAAAGTTATTGATTTAACCCAATTCTTGGCAGCTCCTACTGCAGGTAGAATTTTGGGTGAATGGGGTGCAGATGTTATTAAAGTAGAATCTCCAAAAGGGGATGCTGGTAGAACACAAGGTGCTGTCTTCAATATGAAATATGAAGATGATGAAAACCTAGGTTTTGATGTTTCTAACATGAATAAGCGTTTCATTACTTTGAATACTAAGACTCCAGAAGGTTTAGCAGCTTTTAAAGATTTATTGAAAGATGCAGATGTCTTTTTAACTAGTGTTAGAACTAAGAGTTTGGAACATATGGGACTTTCATGGGAAAGTTTACATAAAGAATTTCCAAAATTAATTTTTGCGCAAGATAGAGGCTACGGTGAATTCGGACCTAAGAAAGATGCTGCAGGTTATGATGCTACTGCATATCAAGCCAGAGGTGGTGTCCAAGGTACCACTGTTGATAAGGGTAGCAACCCATACAACCCAGTTAACGGTTATGGTGACTTCCAAGTTTCTCTTACTTTAGTAGCTGGTATTTGTGCAGCCTTACTTAAGCAAAGAAGAACCGGACAAGGTGAAAAATTAACTGTTAACTTGAACCACGCAGCTATCTTTATGCAAAATATTGCGATGGTTTCAGCTCAATATGGTAATGAATATCCCAAGAGCAGAAAAGAAGTTACCAACCCATTTAATGATACTTATATGACTAGTGATAATCGTTGGTTTGTTCTTTGTGTGCCTGAATACGACCGTGACTTTGATAAGGTTATGCATGATGTCGGTCGTGATGATGTGATGGGTGATAAGCGCTACAACAAGATGGATACTTTAAACGCTAATGGTACAAGTAGTGAAGTAATTGCTATCTTGGAAAATGCATTTAAGAAGAAGCCTTTAAAGTATTGGTTAGACTTATTTGAAAAAGAAGATTTACCTTTGGAAGCTTGTCAAATTCCTACTGAAATTTACAAGGATCCAGAGGCACTTGATAATGACGAATTACGTTTGATGACATTCCCATCAGGAGCTAAACGTTTTATTCCAACTAACCCAGTCAGATTTGAATCACAAGGCAACCCTGTATTGACTCCTTCAAGAGCCCAAGGTTCTGATACTCGTGAAATTTTAAAGGAATTAGGTTATAGCGACGAAAAGATTAATAAGATGATTGAAGATGGCGCTGCAGGTGATGTACGTCATATCGGTGATCCTATTAAATAGGAGATAAGTAAGATGGTATTACAATATACTGAACGACAAAGAGAATATATTCACCTAGCTAAAGAATTTGGTGATAGATATTTGAAACCAAATTTGATTAAAAAATATGATCGAAAAGGTGATTGTCCAATAGAAGCATTTAAGCCTGCAATTGATATGGGCTTACATATGCTTGAAATTCCTCGTGAATATGGCGGTGCAGGCTTATCATATGAAGATTCAGCATTAGTATTTGAAAAGCTAGCTGAATATGATGCTGGTTATGCATTAACTTTGATTACTTCATTTGTTGCTTTGCGATGTGTAATGATTTCTGGTACTCAAGAGCAAGCACAAGAATTTGCCGATATTTTAAAACCAGGAAGATTTGCAGCCTTTACTTTATCAGAAGCCGATGCTGGATCTGATTCAGGTTCTGTACGTGCAACTGCTGTTAGAAAAGGTGATGAATATATCTTAAATGGGGATAAAGCTTTTGCAACAAATGGTGGAGTTGCTGATGTCTTTATCGGTATTTTCAGAACTTCAGATAATGGTAATCATGGTCTTTCTGCTTTTATGATTCCAAGAAATACGCCAGGTATTTGGGTAGGTAAGCATGAAGATAAGATGGGATTACGTTTATCAAATACAGTCCCCATCGCCTTTAGAAATGTTCATATTCCAATTAAGAATTTAATTGGTAAAGAAGGTAAGGGAATTAATATTGCCCTTAATTCACTAAACTTATCACGTGCCTTTGTTTCTACTTTAACTGTTGGCATTATGCAAAGAGCCTTAGATGAAGCTGGCAAATACGCTGTTAAGCGTGAACAATTTAATACTCCAATTGTTAAATTTGAATCAGTCCAAAATATGTTGGCTGACATGGCAACTAGTGTAGAAGCAGCTCGCTTAATGGTTAATAACACAATGAAGTTAATGGATAAAGGTAGTTTAGTTAGAAAAGAAGGAGCAATGACTAAATTATTTGTAACTGATATTGCGCAAAAAGTAACTTCAGATGCTGTTCAAATCTTTGGTGGATATGGTTATACGCGAGCATATCCTGTCGAAAAGTTGATGAGAGATGTCAAAGGATTCCAAATTCTTGAAGGTACAAATGAAATTCAACGAATGACAATTGCTCGTGAAGTTGAAAGAGATTACGAATAATAGGGAGATGAGTAAAGTGAAAATCGCAGTTATTGTAAAAAAAGAATTTTTAAGTTCAAAAGCTTATACCACTCATCGCCAAAAAGTGACCTATCATGATGAAGATTTATTTTTAAGTAAAAGTGATCAAGCTGCTATTTCATTAGCTGTTTCATTGAAGCAAGATGGTCAAGTTGACCTCTTTAGTTTTGAAAAGGGGATCGTTGGTGAACGAGTTTTACGTGAAGGCTTAAGTTATGGAGCTGATACTGCTACCTTATTTACAGGTATAGACCCAGATGATCCAATGAACTCAGGTCAAATTGCGCAAGTTTTAGCTAAGCAGCTTAAAGGACAAGGATATGACTTAGTTTTAACTGGAGCTAACTGTGAAAGTGCTAATTTTGCTGCTAGATTAGCTAATAGCTTAAGTTATAACTTTTATGATCAAGTTTCATATTTTGACGCTAACAAGAGTTTTGAGTCTCAATTAGATCGTGGTAGTTTAACAGGTACTGCAACTTTACCTGCAATTTTAACTATCACTGAAGAAGCGAAAAATCCAAAATTACCAAGTTTTTTGGCATTAGAAGCTGCTCAAAAAGTAGAAATTAACAAGATTGATATCAAGCCTTCTAATCAAGAAGTTAGTGAAATTATTGCTGACAAGAGAAAAGGCAAGAAGTTAATTTGGAATTTAGATGATGAGCCAGATGCTGTTGAAAAATTGGTTGAAGCTCTTAAACAAGATGGAATTTTGAAGTGAGGTTAAAAATGAGTAAAGCATATTTTATTCAGTTTGAAGATAAAGACCTTCAAGAAGGTTCTAATTTGGCTACTTTAGCAGGTATAAGTGGTTATTTCTCAGATTTAACCAATATTGTTTTGAGCAACCAAAGTGATGAAATTAAGAGTAAGTATGAACAATGTGGTGTAAATACTCAAATTTACACTAATGAAGCATTTACTCTGACAGATTTAGCTACAATTACTAAGTCATTAGGCAAACTTTTTGATGCTAATAAGCACGCTATTTTTATTTTTGAAGATAGTAAACTCGGAAATAACTTAGCAAGTCGGTTATCAGCTACATTAGATTTGCCACTAGTTTGTCATGTAACTGATTTAACGATTAGTCCTAATTCAGTTACTGTTTCAAGAAATATTGCTGAAAGTAAAGCGGTTAGAATTAGTCACTTAAAACAAGGTGGAGTAATTACTGCTTCATTAAATGGTGTTATTCCGGAACATGCTACTAATACTGTTAAATTAACTAAATTTAACTTTACTAGTAACAGTAAGATTAGATATATCAAAAAGCAAAATTCAGGAAATGACTTGGTTTATGCTAAGACAATTGTCTCTGGTGGTAAAGGATTACAAGATGCCGAAGGTTTTAAGCCTTTAAATCAATTAGCTAAAAAGTTAGATGCTAGTGTTGGTGCTACTAAAGGTGTAACAGACCAAGGATGGGTTGATGCTACTAGAATGATTGGGGTATCTAATTTAACAGTTAAACCAGATGTTTACTATGCTTTTGGTATTTCTGGTGCTGTTCAACATACTGCTGGTATGGATAAATCTAAACATATCATTGCAGTGAATACCGATAAAACTGCCCCAATTTTTAAGTTGGCAGATTATGGCATCGTTGGTGATGCAAATCAAGTAATTGACCGCTTAATTAACTTACTTTAAAAGAGGTGTTCAAAATGGGTGATTTTAAGACATTAAAGGATGCATGGGATTGGAGAGTTGAGCAAACTCCAGATAAAATATTTATCATTTACCAAGACCAAAACTTCACTTATCAACAAGTTGATAATTTAGCCTCACAAACAGCTTATTTACTTGAAAAATCTGGACTTCAAGCGGGTGATATTATTGGCCTGCAATTTGAAGTTGACTTTGAAAACATCTTATATTTGATTGCTAGCATCAAGCTAGACTTAGTTATCAATCCACTAAATCCCCATTTTGATACCACTGAAATTCAAAACTTAGTTTGTCGTTTTAAGCCGTTTGCTATTGTTACCCAAAAAGCCGTTCGCGGTAGAGATACTATTTACTATGATGACTTAGAAAATTATGACTCCTTGTTTGTGGGTGATTTAAGGTTATTTATTCGTAAAACTCGTAATCAAGTACTTCCAAAAATTGAACCAAATGAAGATAACCCTGCCCTGATTTTGAATACTTCGGGGACAACTGGCGCTCCAAAAGGTGTGGTCTTAAGCAATAAAAATATTTTAAGTAGTGAACTTGCATTTAATGATGCATTCGAAATAACTGAATCTGACATGATTGCAATGCCATCAGGCTTTTATCATGCAATTGGTTTTCACCATGGTCTCATTTCTACTATTTTAGCAGGTAGTAGTATGGTAATTATGCGTCATTATCATGTGGAAGTTTTAGCCCAAATTCTTGCAACTCATCCTGTAACTTTTGTTGATAGTGTTCCCACTGTCATTTACGATATATTATTTAAAATCGAAAATTTGGGAAAGTTAAGACAGTTGATATCTGGTGGTGATAAGTTGAAATCTAACCTCTTAGAAAAAGCCAAACAACGTAATCTGCCAGTGTATAATTGCTATGGCCTAACTGAAGCTGTTCCATTTAGTTATACGCCAAAGAAGTATTTTTTAGATAGTAATTACCGTGCTACTGCGGTAACACCGATGAAAGGAATAAAAATTCGACTTTTAGATGATCGACACCATGAAATAACAAAGCCTAATATTAAAGGTAACATTGAGGTTGCAGGTCCTGTGATTTTTAAAGAGTATCTGCTAAATCCTGAAAAGACCAAAGCTAGTTTTGATGGCGAATGGTTTATTACTGGCGATTTCGGACATTATAATGATGATGGCTTATTAGAAATTGATGGTCGAAATAGTGATAAAATTATTCGTGGCGGTGAAAATATTTCAGCCAAGGCGGTTGAAGCAAAAGTTTCCTTATGTCCACAAATAAAAGAAGTGGCAGTTATCGGCCTACCTGATGTAAGATTGGGTCAGCGGATTGGAGCTTTTATAGTTTTGAATAATGGTAACGTCACTTTTTCTAAGCAGCAATTGATTGACTTTTTGACAAATGAGAAGGTCGATAAAAAGTTATGGCCTGAAAAATTGTATATTTTGCCAGAATTGCCCAAAACTGCAAACGGAAAAATTAAGAAGTATATTTTGAAAGAAAAGGCGAAAGAAGTAGCGGTATGAGTTTCTCTTTTTATAAATGTGAGCTTGGTGACTTTGTTGTTACTCCGGGGATGCTTAATCATTTAGGGATTTTGCATGGCGGAAATTTGGTTAAACATTTAGATTCAAATTTAGGAATTTTTGTCTCTAGATATAATGGAACGCGATGTGTAACTGGAAGAATTGATCGAATGAACTTTCTTAAGCGTTCCTATGTCGGCGATTGTGTCTATTTTGAAGCTAGTATTTTAAAAACTAGTAAGCACACGGTTACGGTTTATAGTGCCATTAAGCATCGTAAATTAGGACAAAAATCAGATTTGATTGGTGAAGCTGTATTTACTTTTGTAGCTGTGACACCAGAATTTGAACTAGTACCAATGAAACCATTTGAGGTAATAAATGAAGAGCAAAAGCAGTTTATAAGTGAGAAATTAAAGCAATTTCAACTTTAAATAAAATTTGATTATAAAGTCTAATCTCTAAAAAGGTTAGACTTTTTTATTTGAATTTTTAATACTGCAATTAAATAAGTAAATAAAAATTCATGAATTATCAGCTAATCTTCAAGAAAAAACTGAAAATACTACTATCAAAATATGTGCAGGACTAACATTAAATTCACTATGAAGGCGTTTCCATAAATATTGGTTTATTTTGAATAAGACAAAAAAGAATTAATTATTTTTATTGAAGTATTCGCATTATATTAAGGCTGTAACGTTAATAAATTCACAAGACATGAGGTGTAATTATGAAAAAACAAAATTATATTGGCGCTGCAGCTTCAGTTTATCTAAACTATGCAGTTGTAGGTGTGGCTACGATATTTATTTCACAATATCGTGACTTCTTCATTAAGGCCTGGAATACAAGTGCAGCTGGCCTTTCAATGGTGCTAGCTGGTGTAGGATTAGGAAGAATTCTAACTATCTTGTTAGCTGGTGCGGTTAGTGACAAGATTGGCCGTAAGAAGACTTTATTGATTGCCCTAGTTTGCGATATTTTATTCTTGCTAGGGGCTGCTTTTGCAAGAAATATCTGGGTTGCTGGCATTGCCGCACTATTTTTTGGTGCAACTAATTCATTTGGTGATACTGCAGGATATCCAGCTTTGGCGGATGCTTTTCCAAATAAAACCGCGACTATGAATTCACTTGTTAAAGCCGCAATGCAAATTATGCAGTTGATTTTCCCATTCTGGGTAGCAACATTTCCAAATCCACATGTAACAGCTTTTGCTTTAATCATCATTATCGCTATTGACATCTTTACTACCTTAAAAGCTGCCTTTGCTCCACAAGATGATAGTAAACCTAAAAAAGTGACTAGTGATGTTATTAGTTCTGATATTAAGTCAGCTAAAAAGCCAAGTTTAGCTGTTGATGGTGTAATGATTATTGCTTTAGGCTTTACCCTTTGCTTTACTTTTTATATTTTCTCACTTTATGTACCTTTCTTTGGTTCAGTAGTTTTACATCAATCACCAGCTACCGCTAATCAGTTGATTTCATGGTACTCAGCTGCTTCATTGATCTCAGTTTTCATTACTTCAGCAGTTGTTACTAAAGTGAAGAGATTGAATTTGATTTTGGTATATTCAACCATTTCAACTTTAGGATTATTATTTATGGTATTAATGCCATCACTTCTAAGTGCAAGACTTGGAGCAGTTGCAGTTGGTTTCTTTGCTGCTGGTGGTGTATGGCAAGTTGGATTATCAGTTTTAACTTCATATTTCCCAACTGGTCATGGTAAATTTACTTCATACTACTCATTTATGGCAGCTATTTGTTATTTTGTCGCTCCTTTAGTTGCTAGTTTCGTTATTAAAAACACAGTTACTAGTGTATTAACAGTTTTCTGGATTACAGCTATTATTACAGCTATTTCAGTTGCTTTGGTTGTAGTATTGCTTCAAAGAAGTCGTAAGTTTTCGATTGAAGGTTAAGTAACTTAATCCATCTCTTCCGACCAATAAACAATCTCTATCAATAAAACAGCAGAACTTACTTTTTTTAAATCACATGTGTCACTACAATGAAAACGATTACTAGATTTTTCGAGAGAGGATAATGGCGATGACAAAACAAACTATTCAAGCCAAGGCTCAAGGCCGAAACGGTGAAATTAACTTCGACATTGACGTTGATGGTGATAAATTAACTGATGTTAAAGTAACCAAGTCAAGCGAAACTCCTGCAATTTTTAATCAAGTCTTCGATAAGTTACGAACTTCTATTCTGGATGCACAATCATTTGATGTGGATGCAGTTAGTGGGGCTACAATTATGACAAGTGCCTTGCTTGATTCTGGTAAGAAGGCTTTAGCTAATAGTGATGTTAAAACTAGCCAGCACAAGACTGAAGTTAAACATCAAAATCTTAATTTGGATGTTGATGTTGCCGTAATTGGTTCAGGTGCAGCGGGCTTAATTGCTGCTTGTCGTGCACTTTCAATGGGCAAGAAGGTAGTCGTGTTAGAAAAGAATGGCTACTTAGGCGGAGCTACAATCTTGAATGGTTCCAATGTAGTAGCGACTGGATCAAATTTAGCCAAAACTTTATTTGGCAGTGCTGCTTTAAACGATAGTCCAGAGCGCTTATTTAATGACATTACTCGTGAATGTCGCGGAACTAACTATCCAATGCTTTCACATTTATTGACTAAAAATATTGGTAAGGCAGCTGACTTTATTAAAGACTTTGCTGATTTGACTTATCAAAAAGCAGAAACTCAAACGATTGAACACTCAGTTGACCGTCAAGTTGAAATGCCAAGTGAAAGTTCATATGAATTAATCACTAAGGTGGCTAAGGCTTTTGAAGCTAAGGGTGGCAAGATTTTACTTGATGCCCGCGTTGAAGAAATCAAGACTGAAAATGGTGCACCTGTTAACTTAGTTGCTGAAGGTAAACACCAAACCACCACAGTTAAGTTCAAGTCATTAGTACTTGCAGCTGGTGGCTGGGGCGCTAAAGACTTCAAGGAAAAGAAGACCGATATTCCATATTACGGCCCAATGACTTCAACTGGTGACTATTTCTTCTTTAATAAGGACCTTAACTTAGCTAGTCGCAACCTTGACTGGTACAAGGTCTACCCACATGGCCTTGAAGTTGAACCTGGCATTGCCAAATTGACCACTTATTCAACTAAAGAAGCTAGTGATATGGGTGCCATCTTTGTCAACAAGGCTGGTAAGCGGGTAGTGAATGAATCAGCTCCTTACACCCACTTCCGGGATGCAATTGCCAATCAAAAAGACAAGGTCTGCTACATTGTAATGGATGAACGGATTTGGCAACGCTTCTACGAATTGATGCTTAAATATGGCTTCACTGCTGATGAAGTTG
The DNA here is from genome assembly GCF_000425905.1 of Lactobacillus psittaci DSM 15354. Classification (GTDB taxonomy): domain Bacteria; phylum Bacillota; class Bacilli; order Lactobacillales; family Lactobacillaceae; genus Lactobacillus; species Lactobacillus psittaci. The sequence goes on along the minus strand of NZ_AUEI01000014.1, from coordinate 15,197 downwards.
CTGGCTTCTTCGCTCTTGATGGCAAGAAGAGTCCAGTTTTGGTCAAAGGCGACTTAAAGACCGTAGCTGAAAAGGCTGGTATTGACTATGACAATTTAGCTAAAACTGTTAGCCACTACCAAGAAATTGCTAAGAGTGGCAATGATGATGAATTTGGCCGTGATGCTAAGTTCATGCATCCCCTTGAAGGCGACACTTACTACGTCATTGAACAAAAGTTACGCTTCTGCACTACTTTAGGTGGCTATGAAGTAAATGACCAAATGCAATTGCTTAACGCTGACTTTAAGCCAGTTGATAACTACTTCGCAGCTGGTGAAATCATTGGTGGTGCTAATGGTCACGATTCAATGCCAAGTATGATGAACTCCTGGAGTTATGCTTCCGGCTTTGTTGCTGGAACCAGCGCAGCTGATAATTGTAATAACCGTTAATAAAAATACCAAATAACAAGTAATAACTTATTTTTAATACCCCATCACAAAAAGGATGAAAATGACCTCAATTGTAGGTTATTTTCATCCTTTTGCTTTATAAAACTATAGCATCTTGAAGTGCTTCTTTGCGTAGTTATGAGCAAACTCTTCAAAATTCATGACAGCTGGTGGTAAGAAGTGATTTGCCTTGGTAATGGCGTAAATTGGGTGTACGACGGCTTCATCGTCAATCTTGATTAACTTAACGATCTTAGTATCTAATTGTGACATATGAGGCACAATTGCGACACCAAAGTTATAGTGAACAAAGCCTAAAACTGAGTGATCTTCTTGCACTTCTAAGGCAACATTAGGCTCAATCCCAGCACGTTCAAAAAGTTCATTTAGGTAGATACCTAAACCACTATTTCTTTGGTATAAGACCATCGGATATTGGGCAAGTTCAGCCAAGTTTACGCTATCTTTTTGAGCTAAGGGGTGGTCATTTGGTACAGCCGCTAGTAATTCTTGATCAGCTAACTTAAATTGGTTAACTTGGCTAGCTAATTTAGGCGTAGTCGCTTTTGAAGCAAAGACGAGGTCTAACTTTTCAAGGAGTAAGTCTTCGATTAACTTATCAGTAATATCTTGACTATAAGAAAATTCAATTTCTGAAAACTTGTCTTGCTTTAAAAAATTGGCAACAATTTCTGGAACTAAATCTTGTCCCATAGTATAAGTAAAACCCAAATGAATATGTCCTTGAGTTACATCTTGTAGCTCATTGATATACTCGTCTCCTTGCCTTAGTGTGGCCAAAGCTTCTTCAACATAGTGTAAATAAACCCGGCCATAGTTAGTCAGCTTAATATTACGACCATCTTTTTCAAAAAGGGGGATGCCGAGTTCATCTTCCAAGTTGTTAATAGCATATGAGAGCGAAGGCTGTGAAATCCCAAGATTTTCCGCTGCCTTAGGCATGTGCTCGGTCTTAGCTAATTCTACAAAAAATTCTAAATGTCGTAGGTTCATCTTTGCCTCCAGAAATTAATAAACGTTTTTTATTAATAAAGGATTTTAACTTTATTTATTATAGCTAATGAAAACGATACCATAAAAGTGTAATTGAGAAAAGATTAACAAAGTATCGAATCGAGGTATTTATCATGGAAGAAAAGAAAAACAAAATTACCGGTGTAAATGGTCCTATTAATGGTTGGCTTGATGGTCATACCTACTTAATTGGTTTAATGGCTTATCCAATTCGCCACTCAATGTCTCCAACAATGCACAACAATGCTTTTGCAAAATTAGGCTTAAACTTTACTTATCTTTGCTTTGAAATTGATAACAAGAAACTTCCTAAGGCAGTTGAAGCTATTAGAACGTTAGATATGCGTGGTTCTAACGTTTCAATGCCTAACAAGAAAGAAGTTATTAAATACTTAGATAAATTATCTCCAGCTTCAGAAATGTGTGATGCTGTAAACACTATTGTTAACGACAATGGTGTTTTGACTGGATACACTACTGATGGAATCGGCTTTATGAAGAGTCTAGAAGATGAAGGAATCGACATCCGCGGTAAGAAGATGTGCTTAGCTGGTGCTGGTGGTGCCGCAACTCCAATTGCTGTTCAAGCAGCTCTTGATGGCGTTAGCGAAATTGAAATCTTCAATATCCATGATGATAAGTGGGCTCAAGCTGAAAAGAATGTTAAAACTATCAATGAAAAGACTAACTGCAAAGCAAGTTTGCATGATTTAGAAGACAAGGACGACTTCAAACGTGCAATTAGTGAATGTGATATCTATTGTGATGCCACTGGTGTTGGGATGAAGCCTCTTGAAGATATGACTTTAGTTGAAGATCCAAGTTGGTTCCACAAGGATATGACAGTCTTTGATACTGTTTATGCACCAAGAACTACTAAGTTAATGAAAGTTGCTCAAAAAGCAGGTGTTAAGCATGTCTTAAATGGTATTGGCATGATGATTGAACAAGGTGCTGCTGCCTTTAAGCTTTGGACTGGTGAAGACATGCCAACTGATTATATTCGTCAAGTTATTTTTGAAAATGATAACAAATAAAAGTTGGTAATGAATTATGACAGTAAAAATTAGAAACATTGACCTCGGCACTGGCTTACCTAAAATTGCAGTGCCTAATGTTGGTAGTAATGAAGCAGAAATTTTGACGAGTGCCAAAGAAATTGCCCAAGCAAAGCCAGATTTGATGGAATGGCGAATTGACTATTATAAATCTGGCATTGAAGACTTAACAAAATTAACTGCTACCGCTAAAAAATTACGTGAATTAGTTGGTGAATTGCCAATATTAGTCACTTTCAGAACTAAAAATGAAGGTGGAGTCTTACCACTAACTGAAGACAAGTACCTAGAGCTAGTTGAAACGGTAATTATTAATCGTCTGGGGGATGCAGTAGATATAGAACTATTCCACGATGAAAACAGAGTTAAGCATCTGGTTCAATTAGCACATGATTACAATGTTGTAGTCATAATGAGCAATCACGACTTTGAAAAAGTACCTGCACAAGATGTCATCGAATTCAGATTAAAGAAGATGGCGACCCTTGGTGCAGATATTCCTAAGCTAGCTTGTATGCCACAGAGTGCAGGTGATGTATTACGGTTGCTTTCAGCGACTGATTCAGTTCATAAAGTGCTTGAACAACCAATTATCACTATGGCAATGGGGGATTTAGGCAAGGTTAGTCGAATAGCTGGTCAAGTTTTTGGATCATGTTTATCATTTGGAGCAGTTGGCAAAAGTTCAGCCCCAGGCCAATTATCTATTAGAGATTTACGCGAAGCTGAAAAGTTTCTAGAATTAAAATAATTTAATAATTTATTTAGTCATCAGTATATACTGATGGCTTTTTTTATAAAAATTAGTTCAATACCCAAAATATTATATATGTAATAAGAATAATAGCTAATAGGATAACTTGAGTTTTATAAATATATGCTTGCCATAGCATAAGAAACAAAAGATTATTATAAAGTAAGCAGATGTGTATAAATAAAAAGAACCGCTACTAAAGTTTTATAAGCGTAAAAATATAAAAAAAGATTTTATAGTGTTACAATTAATTTAGAATCCTGAGGGAAGTTATACCGATTATTGTTATATAGGTAAAGCGGATTCGAATATTGATTAAAAATGGATAGAAGATATTTGTTCGCACGAGGTTTTTATGGGAGTTTCTAAAAATAATTTTAAAAATAAAATGAATCAAAGCGCTAATTGCGTTCAGCACTTTGGCTTTAGAAAATTTTCTATTGGGTTAACAAGTGTTTTACTTTCTACAAGTCTTTATTTTGGTGTAGCTAACTCTGTTGCAAAAGCAGATACAGTAACAGATAAAAATAATACTCAAGTTACAACTGTTAATAAGCAACAGCAGGGCAATGATGCTGAGCAAAAGTCAACGCTTACTAGTGCGGACTTAAACACTAGCCAAAGCAAGACTGTAGCAGCCACTACAACTGCCACAGATGTCTCAAGTACTGCGAAAAATGAAAGCGCTAATATTGCACAAGAAACAGAACAAACAAGTTCTAATAAAGAAAATGAAGCTACTCAAACTGCAGCAAGCACTACTACGCAAGTATTAAATAAAGATACTAGTACAACAACTCAGACTCGCTCTAAACGTGAATTACTTGAAGCAAGCGCGGTCGAAAGTACTGCAGCTGGGAACGAGATTCAAGTAACCAGTGACGATCAACGGGGAAGTGTAACTGCCGGTGATACGGTTGATGGTCAAGCGCTGGACCCGACTAAATTCAACCTTGTTGTTCGTTATGTAGATGCTGATTATGCGGGGAGCGGAACAGGCTCAAGTTCTTTTGGTGGTCGGCTCTTAAAAACAAGGGTTTTTACGGTTGATGGCGATACTACTCCCGTAATTGACGGGCTGCTTGGTGGCCTTGATTTTATTCACTATCAAGCAGATAAAACAATTTCTGACTCTTACAATCTTAACGGCTTCGATGATGTGAATGGCACCTACAAGATTCTCACCTATGGGCTTAGTCACAAGACAATTGCCATTCCAGCTAATTTGAGCGGGGACCTCCCCAAAGGGACAGTAATTAAAGTTTCACAAGATGGGCGGACTTACGATCCAAATGGGACTGCAATCAGTGGAATTGATGGGCTGCCTGAAGCTCGGACAACCGAAACATTTAGCGCATCATTACTAAGTAACCAATTTTCAGATGCGGTTTACGTCACAAAAGATGGTGTTCGGCGGTTTGACAAGAGTCTATCAACCCGCCAACCATTTAATGTTAAATGGGTCTTAGATTTAGTTACTGGGAAGTTTGATGTTGATAGTCAGAATCCAATCACCGATATAAATGGTAAATCATTATCTTATGTTGGTTCGACTGCTAAGCAAATCCCCCAATATCCTGGTTACAAAGCATATCTTGTAGTTAACGGAGTACGAATGCCAGCCACTTCAATTTCTGCGAAAAAAGTTATTGTCGGTAAGGATACTTTGACAACAGTTAATGGCCTTAAGCTGTTAACATATACAGAAGAAATTGTATATGTTGCCGATGGGCAAAAATTGAACTTTAAAGCCGTTGACGATGATGAAAATGACGCGGATATTACCAGCAAGATTGGTAGTGCAATTGCCACCCAGATTACCGGTGATAGCGGGACGGCCGTTGATTTAAAGCAAGAACAATCTTACATCGATGCGATTCGCCGAGTTTTAGAAGCACAAAACTACCAGTACGTTTCAAATGACAATCTGGTAACTAACTTTGACAATGATATGTCAACGGATCAAACACTGACAATCCACTTTAGCCACAAGCACGGGGACGTTGTTGAAAGTCAGCCAATTACTAGAACGATTAACCTCCACCAACCGGACGGCACAACCGTTAAGACTGAAGTTCAAACCGGGACTGCTACTAGAACTAACACTGACGATTTAGTTACTGGTGACCATATAACTGTCGGCAAATGGAGTGGTGGTCTAACTCAATACCAAATTCCACAAATTGAAAACTATGTCAGTCAAGTGGATAATAACGGTACTCGCGTTGATCAGTCATCAATTAATAGCACCAGTTTTAGTGACCAAGATAGTGTCCCAAGTTATGATGCAATTGATGTATATTACCGGACTGTACCAGCATATACGGTTGTTAACTATAAAGACGCTGATGGTAACATTGTCAAGAGTGAAAACGTTGGTGGCAATGTTGGTGAAAAAGTTTCCGTTACACCTGCTGTTCCTGATGGTTATGAATTAATTCCAGGTGATTATCCAACTGAAGTTACTTTAACTAATGATGAATCAGGTCAACCAAAGACGCCTATTACCTTTAACATTAGACAAAAGGTCGTTACAGTAACTCATGATGCACCTAAGAATGCAGGAGATATAATTGAAAAGAACTTTACTTACCCTCAAGGTGTGAGTGAAGAAGATTTAAATAGAAGTGCCACTAGAACTATTAAGGTAATTAATCCTGATGGAAAAACTACTACTTCTAGTGAAACTGTTAAGTTCTACCGCGATGCTACAGTTAATGAAGTAACTGGTAAGGTTGTTTACACTGATTGGCAAATTGCTAGTGATTCACCACAAAAGTCATGGTCAGCATGGACAATACCGGCAACACCAGGTACTGAGGGTTACATTCCAACTATTTCAAGTTTACCTGCTGAAACGCCAACTGCAGAAACTGGTGATAAGGAATATACAATTACCTACAACAACCAAGCATACACCACACACGTTATCTTGAAAGATAGTGATGGTACTGTTTTACGAGTTCAAACTATCACAGGCGTAACTGGAACTACCGCTAGCGTTGATCAAACTTTGCCAACTGGCTACAAGTTAAAAGATGGTGAATCAATTCCTACGTCAATTACCTTTGATGGTAATCCAGTTGCTGATAAGGAAGTTACTTTAGAACATATTGTTGAGACTTTAACTGATAAGACACCAGATTTACCAAATGGTTATACTAGTGCTGACTTTAAGCGGACTGTTACTAGAACAATCCATGTTTACTCAACTGATGGGCAAACCATTACAAAGACAGTTCCACAGACAGCTACTTTCACGCGGACTGCTACTTACGACAAGGCAACTAACAAAATTACCTTTAATGACTGGTCAGTTAGTGATGGAAATGCCAACTTTGCTGAATTTAATGCTGATTCAATTACAGGTTACACGCCAACCACTAAGGCTGAAGCAGTTACGGTTACTGAAGCTGATGGCAATTCAGTTGTTAACATCTACTACACACCCAATGATAGTAAGGTTGTTTTTGAAGCTTACGATCAATCAACTGGACAAGATGTAAAACTTGATTTAGACAGTATCGCAACTAATACTGACTTAGCTGGTAAGGTAGATGAAGCAGTTTCTTCTGATCAAGCAAATGATCGCGAAAGTAAGATTAAGAACTTACTTACTAAGCTTGGCTACCAATACGTTGAAAATTCAGCTACCCCTACCCCAAGCAAGTTCACAACAGATCCTCAAACGATTAAGCTATACTTCACTCACCAAACTAGTGAAACACCAGAAGACAAGACTGTAACTCGTAAAATTAATATCCCAGGTGAAAATGGCAAGACAATTGAAGTTACTCAAACTGTAACTGTTCATCGGACTAATACCACTGATAAAGTTACTGGAATTACCACTCCAGGTGAATGGTCAGAAGCTAACTTCCCTGAATATGATGCAAGTACAGTTCCAGGGCACACTACTAAGGTAGATGGTAAGGAAACTACTACTGTACCAAGTGAAGCAGTCAAAGTTGTTGATGGCGTGCCTCAAAATGGTGATGATGTAACAGTTACTTACGATGCAAATCCAGGTACCCAAACTATCAAATACGTTGATGAAAATGGCAATCCTGTTGGTAGTGATCAAGTACTTAAGGGTAATGTTGGAGATAAGGAAACAGTCAACCAAAAGATTGAAGATGGTTATGAATTAACCCCTGGTGAAACTATTCCAAGTTCAGTTGAAATTAAAGATACTGATACTCCAATCATTATTACTTTACGTTCTAAGAAAGTCACAGTTACTCCAGATAGTCCAAAGAACCCAGGCGACCCAATCACCGAAGTTCCAGGTAAGACTTACCCAAGGGGTGTTAGTGAAAGTGACTTAAACAGAACTGTTACTCGTAAGATTATCGAAGATAAACCAGATGGTTCAGTTACAGTTAGTGATGAAAGTGTTAAATTCACTAGAACTGCAACTGTTAATGTGGCAACTGGTGCAGTAACTTATAGTGATTGGACAGTTGTAAGTCCTTCTAATAAGTTTAGTGAATATGTTTTAGGCGACAGCGACCAAGTTACTGGCTACACTGCAAGTAGAACAAAGGTTGACGCATCAACTCCAAGCGTTGAAGCTGGTGACCAAGAAATTCACATCACCTACACTAAGACTAACCAAACAGCTACTATTAACTACGTAGATACTGAAAATGGAGACGCAATTATCCATCAAAACATTATCACTGGTAGATATGGTGATAGGAAGGAAGTCCCATCAGAAATTCCAGATGGATATGAACTTGCTAAAGATTCTAGTGAGCCAAAAGAAATTGACTTTAGTAAGCCAACTGGTGACATTACTGTCAAATTGGTTCACAAGACTAAAACTTACACTGGCGACGAACCAGATTTACCAGAAGGCGTTGTTAAGACTGACTTACAAAAGACCGTTACTCGGGTAGTTACTGTCTATGAACCAGATGGTCAAACTGTTCAATCAACCCACACTGATTCCGCAACTTTCAAACGCACTTTAACTGTTGATCAAGTTACTGGTGGATTTACTTGGTCACCTTGGACAACTAGCGACAAGACTACTTTTGATGCTGTTCAAGGAACTGAAAAGACTGGCTACGTTGCACAAAGTACACCAAGTGTCACAGTTGATGAAAATAGTAGTGATTTGAACATCAAACTTTACTACTTACCATTAACTCAACAAGTTACGGTTGAAACTTTTGATAATCAAACTGGTAAGGAAGTTGAATTGCCGATTCCAGCTGGCTTTGGTAAGGCAATTACTGGTAACACTAATCATGAAGTTCCAGCACAAAAACTGAACGACTATATTGCTGCTTTGAAGGAATTCTTTGGTGACAAGGGATACCAGTTTGTTTCTCAAAGTACCGAACCTACTAATTTTGGTACCAAAGATCAAGTTGTTAAGTTAATCTTTAACCATCCTGGTATTGATGTTTCAAACACTGATCCTAACGCAAAGAAACTTGTCACTCGGACTATAACGATTAAATATCCTGGTGGCAAGACACAAGAAATCACCCAAACTGCAGTTGCTACTAGAACTGCTACCCAAGATCCAGTTACTAAAGAAGTAACTTACGGTGACTGGACAGGCGGCTTTAAAGAGTTTACTGCCCCAGTTCTTCCAAATTATGTGAGCCAAGTTGATGGTAAAGATGCTGAAAGTGTCCCTGCTATCGTCTTTGATAAGGACCATGAACCAAGCAACGCTTCAGCAACGATTGATTATCACACTAAGCCAAACACCCAAACTATTAAGTACATTAATGATAGAGGTGAAGTTGTTAAGACTCAGACAATTGATGGCTATGTTGGCACTACTCAAAAAGTTACTGGTGAAATTCCAACTGGTTATGAAGTAGCAAAGGGCTTCAGTGTTCCTGGTGAAGTAACTATTCAGCCAAATGACACACCAATTTTAATTCCGATTATCTCTAAGACAGTTGAAGTTAGCCATACTGATCCAAAGAATCCTGGTGATGAAATTCCAAATAACCCTGGAAAGACCTTCCCAGATGGCGTTAAGAAGACTGACTTAAACAGAGATGTTACTCGTAAGATTATTGAACACAAGCCTTCTGGCGATGTAACTGTTCAAGATCAAACAGTCCACTTCGTTCGGGATGCCAAGGTTAATGTTGATACTGGTGAAATTACTTATGGGGAATGGAAAGTTGAAGGCGACCGTAGTCAATTTGACGAATACACTTTAGGTTTAGATGATCAAGTTCCAGGTTACATTGCTAGCCGGATTAAGATTGATACTGCTACGCCAAGTGCTGATGCTGGTCAACAAATAATCGACGTTGACTATCGTCCAATTCAAACTATTAAGTTCAGAGCAATTGACAAAGATGATAATGACTCAGTAATCACGCTTAACAACCCAAGTTTAGCTACCTTGATTTCTGGTGAAGGTGGCGACAAGGTTGATGACAAGCAAGTTTACAGTTATGTCCAAGCTATTCGTGCTGAACTTGAACCACGTGGTTATGAATTTGTAAACTACGACAATATCCCTGAATTAATCAAGGAAATTAAAGACGGTATTATCAACGTTTACTTCAAACACCAAACTATCCCAGTTGAACCAGGTAAGGGCAAGACGCCTAGCGATCCAGTTCGTCCAGATGATTCAACTAGTCCTAAGTACCCTGAAGGTGTTGATAACAAGGATCTTGACACTACTATCACTCGTACAATTAATGTTTACGATGATAATGACAAGCTTCTTCACACTGAAGTTCAAAAGGTTCGCTACCAAAGAACTGCAACTGTCGACAAGGTAACTGGTAAGCTTCTTGGCTACACTGATGGTAAGGCAATTGGTACTGATACTTGGCCAGCATACACTTATGATGTGCCAGCAGGTTACCAATTAGTCGATGGCAATGGTTATGTTGTTAAGGCTGACGAAGTCAAGGTTGGTGTAAATGATAAGGATGTAGTCCTTAACATGAAGCTTGTGCCAATTCCACAACCAGAACCTACACCAGAACCTACACCAGAACCAAGTCCAAAGCCACAACCTGAGCCAAAGCCAAATCCAGATAAACCAAACAAACCAGAAACCCCAACTAAGCCTGATCAACCTAAGAATGAACCAGGCAAGAAGCCTCAAGAGCCTAAGACTCCAGAGACTCCGGTTAAACCAGAAACCCCTGCCAAACCAGCGGAAAAGAAGAATGAATCTAAGAAGACGCCAGCTTCTCCATTAACCCCTGAAGCTAAGAGCCCTAAGAAGGGTGAGCCTAAGAAGATTACCAGTTCTACAGCGAAACTCCCACAAACTGGTAACCATGATTCATCAGTTGCTGGCCTAGGCATTGCCGCAATGGCTGTCGCAAGTTTGATTGGCTTGGCGGGTAAAAAGAAAAAAGAGGATGAAAAGTAATAGCTAATTTTCGTTAATCTTTTTAAACAGAATCGATGAAAGTCGGTTCTGTTTTTTTGATATAATTATTAAGTAAAATTTGATTTTAATATTTTGGAAAGTGAATTATGAATTATCTTATTGTCGGCACAGGCCTTTTTGGGGCAGTTTTCGCTCGCGAAGCTGCTAATCGTGGAAATAGAGTAACTATTATTGAAAGACGCAATCATATTGCTGGTAACATCTACACTAAAGAAGTAGATGGTATCCAAGTTCATCAATATGGTGCGCATATTTTCCATACTTCAAATAAAAAAGTCTGGAACTATGTAAATGAGTTCGCAGACTTCAATCGTTATACTAATTGTCCAGTCGCAAACTACAAGGGACACATGTATAACTTGCCATTTAATATGAATACTTTTAGTGAAATGTGGGGCGTAAGAACTCCACAAGAAGCTATGGACAAGATTAATGAACAACGTCAAGAAATGGCTGGTAAAGAACCTCAAAACTTGGAAGAGCAAGCTATTTCCTTAATTGGTCGGGATATTTATGAGAAGTTAATCAAAGGCTATACTGAAAAGCAATGGGGGAGAAAAGCGACTGAACTTCCAGCATTTATTATTAAGCGTCTGCCAGTGCGTTTAACTTATGATAATAACTACTTCAATGATGATTATCAAGGTATTCCAATTGGTGGTTACACCAAGATGGTCGAAAAGATGCTTGATCATCCAAACATTACTGTTGAACTAAAGACTGATTTCTTCGACAAGAAAGATGAATACTTAAATAGCTTTGACAAAGTTGTCTATACTGGGATGATTGATAAGTTCTTTGACTACAAGTTGGGCGAACTTGAATATCGTTCACTTCGCTTTGAAACTGAAGAAAAGAATGTCGGCAACTACCAAGGTAACGCCGTAATTAACTATACTGAAGCTGAAATTCCTTACACTAGAATTATTGAGCACAAGCACTTTGAATTCGGTAAAGGTGATAAGGACAAGACGATTATTACGCGTGAATACCCAGCTGATTGGCAGCGTGGGGATGAGCCTTATTATCCAGTGAATAATGACTCTAATAATGACTTGTATAAGAAGTATGCTGAACTTGCTGGTAAGCAAGATAAAGTGATTTTTGGTGGTCGTCTTGGTCAATACAAGTACTACAACATGGATCAAGTGATTGCAGCTGCCCTTGATGCAGTGAAGAATGAATTTGAATAGGTGATGAACAATCATGGCTAAGTAAATAAAAAATTTAAAGTCTATTAATTGCTTAAGTATTCAAATTAAGATAAAATATCTGTAGAGATCAAGTCCCCCACATTTATTTAAGCTTGTTGCTTAGATAAGAAGCGCGTTAGCGTGAGCGTGGGGTTTTTTTTTATCTTAAATTAAAGAAAGCTTTTAATTGAAATATATGAGCCAATATAAACATCTTAGTTACGAAGAACAATTGGAGTTGTTTAAAAAAAGAGGTATATCTTTTGATGAGAAATACTATGAAAAGTCATTAAAAGATGTAAGTACTATAGGATATTATCAATTGAAAAACTATAGTTATCCTTTTTATGATATAGAAAATAAAAAGTATAATTCGGTTTCTTTTAAAGATATAATTGAAAGATACTATCATGATAAAAGATTCAAAAGTGCTGTTTTACATATCATTGAAGACATTGAAGTTACATTAAATACAAGAATAGCTTATTTATTAGGAGATAAATATGGACCTTTTGGCTACCTAAATTTTAAATTGTGGTGCCAACAAGAAGGAAAAAATAAGTATCTCAAGCACATAAAAAATATTGATATGTATGTGCTTATAAAAGAACAAAACAAATTTTGTCAATTAATTTTAAGTAAGGGATTGAAGTCAGCATCGAAAGATGTAAGACAATATAATGTGAATCATAGCAATACACAGCCATATCTCCCGATTTGGTTGCTTATGAATGAATTAACACTTGGTGAATCAATCTATTTGTTTAAGTTAATGAATAAGACAAATAAGAAAATAATTTCGGAAACATTTAATTGTACAATTGATGAGCTGGTTAGTTGGCTTGAATGCATTAATTTAGTTAGAAATATTTGTTGTCATAATGGAAATTTAATTGATTTAACTCTGAAAACGACTCCTAAGATTCCTGAAGATTTTAAAAAGTATATATATCGTTACCAAGATAAAAATAATGCAAGACAGTTTTCTAATAAGATTGCACTTGTTATTTGTATCTTATTGCGCTTGATGAAAGAAATTAATGAAAAATACTCTTTTAAGGAATTAAAAAATTCACTTAATAAGTTATTGCCGGATACTGATTCACTTAGAACTTTCGGATTTGATAATTTAAAAAGCGTAAACGAATTCTTTGAGAGTCTTTAATAATATGACTTTATATGGGATGACGAGAAAAGAGGACTTAGGTCCTCTTTTTTTATACCTCAAATGCAATCATGTACCTATTAAGATATATAAAATAATTAATTAATATATTATTCACTATTATATAAGTATGTGCTAAACTGTAAATGTGGAAGTATATAGGGCGTAAAAGATATTTTTGGAGGAGGATATATAATGAATTATTCTAAAAATAATCGCAATTTACGTAATAGCAAAATGATGGATCAAAAGCCACACTATGCTTTGAGAAAACTTAGTGTAGGAGTAGCTTCAGTATTGTTATCTACCACTTTATACATGATGGAGTCAGGTAATGCCCAAGCTGCAACTACTTCAAGTAATCAAACAAATCAAAGTTTAGTTCAAAATACCAAAAATGGGGGAGACAACAGCCAACCTACTGCTCAAACGGGAGTAAATAAGCAGGAAGCTGATACGCAAAAACAAGCAAAGACTCCAACAACAGTTGAAGCTAATGCGGTAAGTGATACTCAAACTACTGAAAAAACTTATAAAGCTAACTTGGTTGACTCTACTAATCAGGTAATTAAGACCTTAACAGCTAACGGCAATGTGGGCGCAACGGTCAACACTAATTGGACTGCAACCGACTTGCCAACAGGCTGGAAATTAGCTGATAAGCAGAGTTTGCCAACAGAAGTAACGATTAACAGTGATGATGCACAAAATACTGCAAATATTACAATTGAGCATGCTTTACGTCCTGCAACAGATGAAGAATTGAAAGATTTGTATAATCTTTCTGATGATCCAGGACATAGTATGTATGAGATACAAAAAGTTTATACGCGGTATATTTCTTATTACAATGGGAAATATATGCCACTTGCTTTTCCTGTAGATGATGAGTCAGGATGGATGAATGCAATTAAAGGTGGTCGTTATGTCGAACAATTTGTGAGATATACTTGGGACACACAAATTGATGAAGTAACAAATAAGCCTGTTTTTAGTAATTTCAAATTAGCAGAAATTAAAACTAAGATTTTTGATGGTTCGACTTTCTCCAATGATGACCTTAAATATATGGCCGATACATACTATCTCCATGGAAAATATTTGGATGCTATGAGAAAAGGAGCATTATCTATTTTACTCTCAGATAATAGGCTTTCTAAGTATGTACAAGTTGTGACTGGTAGTTATGAACTTCAAGGAGAATCTTATCAATTTAAGCCAGGATGTGTGTATAGTATTGCAGATGCCATGAGTTTTCCGATGATGACGAAAAAAGTAGAACACTATACTACACCTCAATTTACAAATAAAGGCGTCTCATTTAATGATATTGATTTTTCTAATTTTGATGTCCAAAAAGAGATGGATAAGGTACATAAAGTATGGCCTAGTGGCTCTTCTTTAAACTCACCTGCTGATGTAGCTTCAGTATTACATGATACGTATGCAATTGCATATACTCCATGTGACAGTGAAAAATTTATTCATAAGCAAGCAATAAGTGATGCAGATCTTAATAATCTAATTGCAAATGCTAAAAAAAGTAAAGTTATTTCTGATCAAGACCAAGAGAAATGGATGGTTACACCTGATACAGCAGATGTTGGATCAGGAGTTGCTGTGGTTAAATCAGGTTCTATAGATAATTCACTTATGTGGAAAGTTATTCCATATACTGTTCTTTCAACCCAAGACGTTGATGGTCCAAATGTCAAAACAGCCAAAACTCCACTTTCTTATATGGTTGGAGACACAATTTCAGATGATGATGCTGCTAAGGCATTAGACAAAGATACTATTCCAAGTGATGCCACTGTAGTTTGGGTAACTAAACCAAGTACAAAAGAAGCTGGTAGTCAAGCAGGTAAAGTTAAAGTAACCTTTGGGGACGGAACTTATCAAGACTATGATGTCAATGTAAATGTTGCTAACTATGCCACTGCTCAAGTTGAATTGGTTGATGGCACAGGTACTGTTAAAGATTCAGTTGATTCTTATGCAAAAACTCACTTAGGTAAAACAGTTACAACTTTAACTGTTCAAGGTAAGCCAGGTGAAACAGTAACTACCAATTGGGCAAGTCAAATTCCTGATGGCTGGCAATTAGCACCAAATCAAACTTTACCAGACACCGTAACTTTAAGTAGCGATGGTACAGTGAA
>NZ_AUEI01000013.1 GCF_000425905.1 Lactobacillus psittaci DSM 15354 | reverse complement strand
AGTACCAAGACGGTACATTACACGACCATTGATAGTTTTCTTAGCGAATACCTTCCAACGTGAACCGTTGTTAACTACTTGGTCTTGGTACTTACCTTCTGAGTTAAGCAACTTAACGCCACCCTTACCGTTGTAACGAACAGTTGCTACACCTGAAACAGCTTCTTCACCGTTGTCGCTCTTCTTAGTGTCAGTGTTTGATGAAGCACCATCAATGTAACCAGCTTGTACCCATTGAGTCTTGTCCTTGTTAATTGCGTAGTACTTAACACCGTTAATAGTTTGGTCACCGTAAACAGTTACTTGAGTACCGTGAGCAATACGTGAACCAGTAAATGCAACTTGGTCTGAAGGTAAGATTGACCATACGTTTACACCGTAACCTGGTACGTAGTGGATAGTGCCTTGGAATTCGCCATCAGCATTCTTAACAACAACATTGTAAGTCCAAGTAGTAGTGTAACCATCTACGTTAGTTGCCTTAACAGTAGCTTTGTACATACCTGGCTTTGAAGTATCAACATTAGTGTTACCCTTGTCAACAGTAACTTGTTCCAAAGTTGCGTTGTTCTTTGAACTAAATACAGCAGTAATGTCTTTAGTCAAGTTGAAGTCTGAACCAAGCTTTACGTAAACAGTCTTGTTAACGTTAAGTGGCTTGTCAG
Source organism: Lactobacillus psittaci DSM 15354 (assembly GCF_000425905.1). Classification (GTDB taxonomy): domain Bacteria; phylum Bacillota; class Bacilli; order Lactobacillales; family Lactobacillaceae; genus Lactobacillus; species Lactobacillus psittaci. The sequence goes on along the minus strand of NZ_AUEI01000013.1, from coordinate 25,920 downwards.
TAGTTGCATCACCTTGTGCTACTGGTTGATTCTTGTAAGAAATGATTGGGTATAATGAAGCATCTGCCTTCTTGCCTGCAAAGACAATACGTACAGTAGCTTTCTTGCCGTTGTCAGCATTAGTACCAGTTACATCAACGTAGAAGCCACCCTTTGGAAGGTTAAGCTTAGCATCACCATTTTGCTTGTCAAATGAGTCTGCCAAACCTTCAACGTTTTGCTTCTTTAATGAGTCGTATACAAAGCGTTGTGCATCGCCCCAGCTGATAGTGCGATCTTGAGTATCAGTTGAGTTGTTGTGGAATGCCAACTTCATACCGTGATCAAAAGTTGAAATCATTGATGCGATTGACTTAATAGTTGGGTCATTGTAAGTGTAAGTTGCGTTTACAACTGCGCCGTCGTTGTATACTGAGCCGTTGTAAGTGAAGTATGGGTTGCCCCATGCATTGCTATCAACGTATTTAACTGGAACAATAACTCTAATATCAGTTACAAGGCTACTGTCTGATGAAGTCTTTGATTGCCCATTTAATACATAAGCAGTTCTTGCCTTTGGAGTGGTTACAGTAACTGATAATACTTGGTAGTATGTCTTGCCAGTTTCTAATGTAGTGTTTGCTGGATTCATTGATTCAGCTGATGAGTTACTTGCAACAGCATTTTGTGCCTTGTCAAGGCTGTCGTACCAGTTTGCAACTGGGGCAATAGTTGATACACCAAAGCCTTCCTTGTCAAACTTAATTGCACTTGAACCAACTACTGGAGTATCAGCAATCTTGTTGCTGTTTACAGTAACAGTGTCAGCAGTAACGTTTACCTTGTTATCAGTAGGGGTAGTAGTTGAACCGTGATCTGGGTTAACGATGTCGGCATTTGCGACATTAACAACATTAGCAGCGACAGGAGCGACAGCTAATAAAGCTGCAGCAGCTGCGCTAGCGATTCTAATATTTCTCTTCATGTGGTCATGTCCTCCTTTAAAAAATCCAATATATTCAGCATAACGCGCAATAGGCAATGACAGATAGCGAGAAAAAAGAGCTAAGAAGTCAAGGGAGCCATCAGCAAAACCGCGATTAAACGGCAAGAGAAATGCTGCGGCCCAGGATGCAACTCTGTTGCAAAGAGAGGTGGGTGGGTACACGTGTAGCGCGCGCCAAAAAAAGTCAAAAGTTGTGGAAAACTGAAAAAGGTAAGTATATCAAATGATATTAATGTAGCGTTTTTATCTGTAAAAAGCGTACGATAAAGGCCTATATTTACTTAATTGAAATTTTGTATTATTATGTTGTTGTTTCTGCTGATATGAATTTATAGGGAATACGGAGGAGAAAGTATGAGTGTTAAGAAACATACTGCAATACTCATTTCAGCTTTGTTTGCTGCTGGCTTGATAGGGTTTACTGGTAGCACTGCTAAAGCTGATACTGTGCAAGTAGAGCAAGCTGTCACTACTCAAAGTAATGATCAAACTAAGCAAAACAGCTCAGTAGGTCAGGCTAATAGTAGTCAGCTTGTTAGTTTTACTACTACCAGTTCAACTGATAGTCAAACAATTCAAAATGCAGTAAATAGTAGTAATGATTCTGCTAGTGCAACAACAAATACTGTTAGCTCAAATGTAACTGCTACTCAAACTACTAGCTCTAATTTTGTAGCTGAACGTGGTGTGGGGAGAGTTAACTATGTACCTGGTTACGGTATTATGGTTTGGAGAAATCCAGGTTCTGGTGCTTTAAATAGGTACTTAAAGCATGGTACTAGTTGGCAAACATTCGGTTACCAAATGGTTAATGAGCATAAGTGGACTAACCTTGGTGGTGACCAATGGGTAGATAGTAACTATTTAGTTGATGTTAATGCAAAAACAGCAACTACTGCTAATGATGGTAATGAAGTTGTTGTAGCTTACACTCCAAGATACAGTATTGCTGTCTGGAATGAAGTAGGTTCTAATAAGCTTAAGTTTTCTGGTAAGTTTTTACCAAATGGTAGTGCTTGGAGAGCATTCGGTAAGAAGAGTTTTAACAATAGTGAATTCTATAACCTTGGTGGTAATCAATGGGTAGATTCAGGTTATGTTGTTGCTACTACTGCAACCAATAGCTACAAGGTATTAAAGAATGATGCCAACTCACGTGAGTATTACACTAGTCAATATGAACCAGTTTGGGCTCCATGGGGCTGTGCTTCAGCTGCTTTATCAATGCTTATGAAATATGATGGTAGCTTTAACAATATTCCTGGTTCAAATGAAGCTGCTAAGCTTAAGTACATGCAAGATCATTTGCCACGTAACAAGGCTGAAGGTGGCCAAGATGGTAACCCTTATACCGGTGCTGGATTTACTCGTGTAATTTTGTCTAAGAGATTGATGGAATATGCTCATCAATTAGGTGACAACAAGGTTAAGGATATTTCTGGTGCTAGCTTAAGTAGTATTGCTAGCTTAGTTCAAGGCGGGCACCCAGTTCTTTACTACGGTTGGTCATCATATAATGGTAATGGTCGTGGCACTGATTCATATGGTAGAAACCACTGTAAGGTAATCTTAGGTTATAATCCTGCTAATAATACTTTCTTAGTTCATGACCCACTTTACCGCTACAAGTACTTTACTAAAGGTGGTGGCGGTCAACGCGAAGGTATCTACAATGGATATGATTTAGGCCCAATTGCCTGGGTAAGTGCAAGCTCAATTAACAAGGAATATGCTTACGCTGGTGGAAGCAATGCCTTAACAATATAATTATGATTTTAGACATCAAGTTTTCGGACTTGGTGTTTTTTGTTTATAAAATTAACAGTTTTGTTAAAACTATGTGTTTATATTACTTTTTCATTGCAAAACATTAGTTCGGTTGAATAGTCAAAAAGGCCCACGTACAATAGGATTGGAAGATATTGGAGGGAATTATATATGAGAACTAAAAAATTCGCTGGCCTTGCTACCGCAGCTGTGCTAGCCTCAGTTGCTGTGCCAGTTACCAACAACCTGGCAAATGTTCATCCAACAGATGTTGTCGAAGCTGCATTAACTAGTCAACAACAAGCTTTCTTAAACGTTGCTGTTCCTAATGCCGAAGCTGCATCAGCTAAGTATGGCACTTATACTTCTGTTATGCTTGCTCAAGCTATTCTTGAATCTGGTTGGGGTGCTTCAGGTTTAGCTACTGAAGCTAACAATTTGTTCGGTATGAAAGGCTCTTATAATGGTCAATCTTATACTGTAGGTACTAGTGAATGGAGTAGTAGTACTGGTTATTATAATATTACTGCTGCATTTAGAAAGTACCCAAGTTGGGCTGAATCATTCCAAGATAATGGTAACAAGTTGAGAACTGGTACTAGTGATAATCCTAGTCGTTATAAGATGGCTTGGATTGAAAATGCATCTAGCTATCAAGTTGCAACTCAAGGACTTAAAGATGGTGGTTATGCAACTTCACCAACTTACCCACAATCATTAAACAACGTAATTTCAAGTTACAACTTAACTCAGTATGACCCAACTGTTGATACTACTGCTAAGACTTTAAAAGCAACTAGTGCTACTAGTGTTTACTCAGGTCCTGCTGATCCTAGTGTTGTTTCAACTACTGGCTCAATTGCTGCTGGCCAAACTGTTAATGTGGACAAGACTATTACTTACAAGAATGGTACCAGCTACGTTCATACAAGTAATGGTTGGGTTAACGCTAGTGCATTGACTTCCAGCTCAAGCCAAGCTCCAGCAGTTAATGCTAATGAAAAGCCAGGTACATCCACTAATTCAGGTTCACCTGTTGCTAAGGTAACTTACAATACTGCAATTGCTCTTTGGGATAAGCCAAATGGTAAGGTAATTAGATACCTTTCAATTGGTTCAACTTGGAGAATTTTAGGTAAGGCCGTTGTAAATGGCCAAACTTGGTACAACTTAGGTGGAAACCAATGGATTCCAGGAGGCTACGTATACGTAACTGGAGCTTCATCAATTCCAACTGTTAGCGTAAGTTCATCAACTAGCTCAAGTTCAAGTCAAACTAAGAGTAGTGCTACAAGTGGTAACTTCGTTTCAGAACGAGGCGTTAAGAAGGTAAATTACGTCCCAGGCTACGGTGTTATGATTTGGAAGAATGCTGGCGGTACAGGTGCATTAGGTAGATACTTAGAACACGGTACAGAATGGAAAGTCTTTGGCTATGAAATGGTTAACGGCCACAAGTGGTACAACTTAGGTGGTAGCCAATGGATCGACGCAAGTTATTTGGTAGATCCAAGTACTCCAATTGCAGGCGAAAAGACTAGTTCTTCATCTGACAACAAGTCTAGCGATTCTGCTAAGAGTAGCACTATTGAAGGTGCAACTGTTGTACCATTTACTGCAGTGGGCCGTGTAAATTATGTCCCAGGCTACGGTATTATGATTTGGAGACAACCAGCATCAGGTGCCTTAGGTAGATACTTACCACATGGCAGTAGATGGAAGGTCTTCAAGAAGGCCACATTGAAGAACGGATCAGTTTGGTACAACTTAGGTGGGGACCAATGGATCGACGCTAACTACTTGGTAATTGAATAATTACTAAAAATAATTGAGGATAAAGAGGAGAATGTTGATTATGAGAAAGTTGAATAAGCATTTGCTTTCTGCAATGGCTTGTGCTGGTGTTTTAGCAACAGTAGGTAGTGCTACTGCCCTTTACAGTTCAAAGCCAACTGAAGTTAAGGCAGAATCATCTTCAGTTAATAACTTAATTTATAGCCAAAAAATGGGCTATGGTGGTTTAAAGGTTTTACCATCAACTTTTACTGAGGACTTTCCATACAGAAATGGTAAGCCTGAAGGTATCGTTATTCACGAAACTGCTACTCCAGGGGCAACTGCAGCTAATGAAGCTACTTACTTCCGTCGTGAATGGAGCAACATGTACGCATATGTTCATGCTTTTGTTGATAAGACTGGCGTTATCCAAATTCACCCAACTAACCGTGGTGTTTGGGGTGCCGGTGCGATTGCTAATGAACGTTTTATTCAAGTAGAACTTTGTGAAGAATCAAATACTACTGATTTTGCTCGTGGCGTTAACAACGATGCTATTTATGTCGCAAACTTACTTAAGCAATACGGCTTAACTCCAAGTTTGGCTGATGGCACTGGTAGCGGTACTATTTGGTCACATGGTGCTGTATCTAAATACTTGGGTGGGACTGACCACACCGACCCAGTTGGCTACTTCAGTAAGTTTGGTTACTCAATGAGCCAATTCTTTGACTTAGTAAAGCACTACTACTACGGCTCAAGTCAAGCACCAGCAGTTGTAAGTAACAATGAAAAACCAGGTACAACTACAAACTCAGGTTCACCAATTGCTAAGGTAACATACAGCAGTGCAATTGCTCTTTGGGATAAGCCAAATGGTAAGGCAATTAGATACTTGCCACAAGGTAGTAGCTGGAGAATCCTAGGTAAGGCTAACGTTAATGGCCAAACATGGTACAACTTAGGTGGTAACCAATGGATTCCAGGTGCCTATGTTTATGTAACTGGTGCATCTTCAATTCCAACTATTAACGTAAGTTCATCAACTAGCACAACTCAAACTAAGAGTAATACTAGTTCAAGCACAAGTACTTCAACTGGTAACTTCGTTTCAGAACGAGGCGTTAAGAAGGTAAATTACGTCCCAGGCTACGGTGTTATGATTTGGAAGAATGCTGGCGGTACTGGTGCCTTAGGTAGATACTTAGAACACGGTACAGAATGGAAAGTCTTTGGCTACGAAATGGTTAACGGCCACAAGTGGTACAACTTAGGTGGTAGCCAATGGATTGACGCAAGTTATTTGGTAGATCCAAGTACTCCAATTGCAGGCGAAAAGACTAGTTCTTCATCTGATAACAAGTCTAGCGATTCTGCTAAGAGCAGCACTATTGAAGGTGCAACTGTTGTACCATTTACTGCAGTGGGCCGTGTAAATTATGTCCCAGGCTACGGTATTATGATTTGGAGACAACCAGCATCAGGTGCCTTAGGTAGATACTTACCACATGGCAGTAGATGGAAGGTCTTCAAGAAGGCCACATTGAAGAACGGATCAGTTTGGTATAACTTAGGTGGGGACCAATGGATCGACGCTAACTACTTGGTAATTGAATAATTACAAAAATTAACTTATTAAAAAGAGTTCTCTTTTGAATTAGAGGACTCTTTTTTGTTATGCTGATAATAGACAATTTATTGGGAGATATAAGATGTTTATTATAATTTTGATGGCGCTAGTCATTCCAATTTTGATGGCGCGTTTGAATTTAAAAACAATTCCAACTGCCGTAGCAGAAATTGTGGTTGGGATTATCTTAGGAGTTTCAGGTCTTAACTGGGTTGAAACAAGCAATACGCAATTAACATTCATGTCGACATTAGGTGTACTAATGTTGATGTTCTTGTCGGGGATGGAGATTAATTTTGAATTGTTCAAAAAATCTTCTGATCAAGAAGAGTCAATAAAGCCATTGCCAATTGCTGTCAAGGCCTTTAGTTTAGTTGCTATTACTAGTGTGATTTTAAGCTTGATTTTGCGCTTTTTAGGAATTTTCACTGACACCTTGCTTGCAATTATTATCTTTATGACGGTTGCTTTAGGGGTGGTTATCGCCACTTTGAAAGAAAAAGAAATCTTGTCTAAGCCAATTGGACAGACGATTTTATTGACGGCGGTCTTAGGCGAAGTGATTCCGCTTCTTGGTTTGACGATTTATGCTTCAGTCAATGGTGGGGATGCCGAAAAGCTCTGGTTAATTATCTTGCTCTTTGGGGCGGCAATCTTCTTACTTAACCGCTTCAAGGCGCCATATCGCTGGTTCAACCAAGTTACCAAGCAAACCACGCAGATTGATATCCGTTTGGCCTTTTTTCTGATTTTTACGTTAGTTTCTATTGCGGAAAAAGTTGGGGCTGAAAATATCTTAGGTGCCTTTTTGGCTGGGATTGTAATGAAGTTACTTAAGCCAAGTGAAGCAACAATGGATAAGCTGACTTCAATTGGTTATGGCTTCTTTATTCCATTTTTCTTCATGATGACAGGGGCAAAACTCAATTTAAAGAGTTTATTCGCTAATCCTAAAGCCTTGGCACTAGTGCCAGTTTTGATAATTTGCTTTTTCTTAGCGAAAATGCCGGCTTGGCTAGTATTTAGTCGTCACTTCAAGGGAAAAAATGCTGTTGCAGCTACTGTTTTGCCAGTGACGACAATTACGATTGTCTTGCCTGCCTTGCAAGTTGCAACTAAGTTAAAGACAATTAACTCAACGCAAGCTGATGCCTTTACTTTAGCAGCAATTATCATCTGCTTGCTGGCCCCAGTTTTGTTCAACAGTTTATTTAAGTTGTCGCCGGAAGATCAAATTAAGGAAAAAGTGACCTTCATTGGGGCAAACTTATTCACAGTAGCAACAGCGCAAGACTTGCACGAAAAGTGGTATTCGGTTGATGTACTGACAACTGAGCAAGCTGACTTTGATACTTACAAGAGTAAGGTCAACTTGCGCTTAGTTACTGATTACTTGCAAGAAAAGCTCGGTAAGATTGTCGTCGTGGCTACGCGCGATGATCAAGCTAATTATGAACTTGCCTTGAAGCTAAAGGAAAGTGGCGTTAAGCGGATTATTGTTTACTTGCGTCAGCCAGAAGCAGTTCAAGTTAAGAAATTAACTGCTGAAAAGATTGAAGTCTTTAACTCTTACCATGTGCGCAATGCGGCAATGAGAGTTTTGATTGAGACACCAGGATTTTACGATATCTTGACGAGTACTGATGCAATCTTGTACGATGTTGAAATTAAGAATCACCGCTATGCTGGCATTAAGCTGATGGACTTAGACTTTACTAAGGATATTACGATTTCTCGGATTCGGAGAAATGGTGCTTGGCTAATTCCGCACGGTGAAACAATCCTGGAAGTCGGCGATGAAATTGTCTACTCAGGTAAGATTGAAGCGGCTGATGAGGTGCGTGAACGCTTGAGTAAGAACAATTAGCTTTTCATCTGAAATAGAATTTTTGTATCTATTTCTTGTGGTCAATAATGGTGACACATAAAAAACACCCAATTTTGGGTGTTTTTTGTTTACTATTTAATTTTATTGAATTACTTCAACAGTGGCATAAAGGATACCAGCTGCTGGAACTTGGCTATTTGGCATTGCCACGTCAAGTTGGTTAGGGTTGCTGGCTGCAAAAGAACCAGTATCATTAACTACTCTGTACCAAACAGTACCGTCTGAAAGAGTAATCTTAAGTCTAGTACCCTTAGGGAAAACTGATAAGTTGGCAGCAACACCGCCGTAACCCATGTTTGAACCTAAAACAGCTGGGTCATAAAAACTTAACTTGAAAGTACCTTTGTTAATAGTAGTTTGGCTAGTCTGTACTTGACTAGTTTGACTTTGGCCTGCTGGGGCTTGACTAGCTGCTTTTTGCTTTTCTTCAGCTTGCTTCTTAGCTTCAGCTTCTTTCTTAGCAGCTTCATCCATTCTAGCTTGTTCAGCTTTGGCGTTCTTAGTTAAAGTGTTAATTGCTTCTTGATGTTTAGCTTCGACAAATTTCTTGTGCATTAAGCTAGGTTTAATAGTATCTTTTACTAAAGTAGTTGAAATCTTGTTATAATTTACTGCAGAAGAAGCAGCATTTGCTTGATTAACTTCAATCATGTTAACAATCAAGACTGAAATAGCAACCAAAGTTGCCGCAAAACGTTTAGTTAATAAAATAAGAATCTTCTCCTTTTGTCATATATATTCATTTCTTCTTTTATTAATTACAGGCTTTATTATATAAGGTTAATATTTCAGTCTATTAAAGCTAAAATTACAAATTCTAGCTATTTGCAATAAAGATTACAAGAGCCTTACAATTTGTAAAAATACTGTAATAAAGGAGCGGAAATATGAAAAATAATATCTTCCCAACTGTATACGGAATTATTTCAGCTGTGCTTGGCTTTTTGGCTGTTGTTTTTATTATGTTAAAAACATTCAGATTAAATATAACTATAAGTGTAGTGATTGCAGGGATCTTTGCGCTGATTTTCTTTGTCTGGTCATACTTTCAAGCAAGAGCTTCAACTGAAATTAAGCGGATTGTGCGGACATACAACTTAACTGACCAAGATTTGGCTGATTTAACTGGTTTTAAAAAGAGCGACTTTCCAATTTATCATGATAAGTTACAATTAATCTTGCCGAAGCGATTTTGGCCACAAGTCTTACATGCACTGAGACGCTATGAAGAAGAGCAGAATAAGTTATAATATAGTAAATATCTTGAAAATAAAGGACGAATAACGTGAGTTTACTTACAGTATCTGATTTAAGTCAGAGTTTTATCGATAAAACATTGTATGAAGATGCTAACTTTGTCTTGAACAAAGAAGATCATATGGGTGTTACTGGCCAAAATGGGGTCGGTAAGTCAACTTTGATTAAAATTTTAACTGGTGAAATTATCCCTGATGAAGGGCAAGTTAAGTGGCAAAAGAATGTGAAAGTGGGCTACTTGGACCAGTACGCTAAGCTGACGCCAGGTTTAACTTTGAAAGAGTTCTTGCAGACAGCTTTTGCAGATTTGTTTGCTCAAGAAAAGCAATTGAATGACTTGTACCTTAAATATAGTGAAAATGGGGATAATGAGTTGTTAGATAAGGCTGGCAAGATTCAGACTCACCTTGAAGAAGCGGGCTTTTATGATATTGATACAGCAATTGATCAGGTCGCAAGTGGGCTAGGTTTGCTTGAATTGGGCTATGATAAAGACGTTAGTCAGATGTCTGGTGGTCAAAGATCTAAGTTGATTTTGGCAAAACTACTCCTTGAAAAGCCGCAAGTTCTGGTGCTTGACGAACCAACTAACTACTTGGACGTGAACCATATTGATTGGCTGGTTTCATATTTGAATGACTTCGAAGGAGCCTTCATTGTTGTTAGTCACGACTATGACTTCTTAGGCCGGATTACTAACTGCATTATTGATATCGACTTCGGTACAATTACGCGGTATACCGGGGACTTGAAGCATTCAATGAAGCAAAAGGCCCAAGACCGCGAAACTTATCTCAAAGCTTATCAAAATCAGCAACGTAAGATTGCTAAGACCGAAGCTTATATTCGCAAGAACAAGGCTGGTACTCGTGCAAAAAGCGCCCGTTCACGGCAAAAGCAGCTTGACCGGATGGATAAGTTAACCCCACCGCAAAACAATAAGCGGGCGAAGTTCGACTTCCCTTATGTGGCAACTGCTTCGAACTTGCTCCTGCAAACGCAAGACTTGGTTATTGGTTATGACCATGCACTCGTGAAGCATGCCTTTAACTTTAGTGTTGGTGGCAGTGAAAAGGTTGCCGTTACTGGTTTTAACGGAATTGGGAAGACGACCTTGCTTAAGACCTTGCTAGGGCAGCTTAAGCCGGTTTATGGTGACTTCGAATTGTCGGCTACAGCTAAGTTAGCATACTTTAAGCAGGACTTGGTCTGGCCTAATAAGAATATGACGCCACTGCAATACTTAGCAGAATGCTATGAAAGAATTAAGCCAAAAGAATTGCGCCAAGCACTCGCTCGCATGGGCTTAACAGCGCAACAAGCGATGAGTCCCTTGGGTGAATTGTCAGGGGGAGAACAAGAAAAGGTAAAACTTGCCAAAATGCAGTTTGAACCAGCGAACTTGCTTTTCCTTGATGAACCAACTAACCACCTCGATAATGAAACTAAAGATGCCCTGCGTAAGGCAATTATCAACTTCCCAGGTGGGGTCATCATTGTTAGTCACGAACGCGACTTCTTTAGAGGGGATTGGGTTGACAAGACAATTGATATTGAAAAGATGAACTAGTTGAGGCAAATTATGTTTGAAGATCAAGAACGATTAAAAGAAATACAAAGAATCTGCCTCTTGGCTGGCCACCTGATGATTGAAGGTGGTAGTGAAATGAGCCGGGTAGAAGATACGATGCTTAGAATCGCCCGTAATGCTGGGGTGAATGATCCGCAAGTCTTCGCCACACCTACTGGAGTCTTTTTGACGCTGGATTCAGGACAATTGTCACAAATTGAGCAGGTTCGCGAGCGTAATATTAACCTTGAACTCGTTGACCGAGTGAATAACCTTTCGCGTCAATTTGCTAGTAAAAAAATAACCTTGCAAGAACTAGACCAAAAATTGCATGATGTGGCGACTAATACTGCAGCTTTTCCCCTTTGGCTTCAATTATTAGGAGCTGCGAGTTTGTCATCAACTTTAATGGTGCTATTTTTTGATAGTTATGATTGGGTTGACTTTCCAGCAGCTGCGATTGTGGGTTGCCTTGGTTTTTTAGTTTATTATTTTATTCAAAAATATACACGCATTCGTTTCTTATCTGAATTTATCAGTGCCATGTTCATGGCAGGCTTAACCTACTTTTTACATATGTTGGTACCTGAGTCTTCAATTGATAAAATCTTAGTTGGAGCGCTTATGACCTTGGTGCCAGGGTTAGCACTGACAAATGCCTTGCGAGACTTGTTTGCGGGTGACTTAATGAGTGGAATTGGACGTTTTGTCGAAGCTGTAATGACGGCACTGGCCTTAGGTGGCGGTGTCGGGATTATTATGCGATTTTTAGGTGCTTAAAATGGCGTTATGGTTACAAGTATTAATTAATATTGTATTTTCAATGATTGGATCAATGGGCTTTGCACTAACAATTAATGTCCCAAGACGAGCTCTGCTTTTGACGGGTGTTAGCGGAGCTAGTGGCTGGATGATGTATTGGGTGCTGATGCGGCTGCACTCAGGGAGAATGATTGCGAATTTGCTTGGTGCCTTTGTGATTGGGATGCTGGGACTACTCTTTGCCCGAATTAAAAAGTGCCCAGTTTCAGTCTTCAATATTCCAGCATTGGTGCCACTAGTGCCGGGTGCGCCAGCTTATATGGCGGTGCGGGCGCTAGTTCAAGGTAAGTATGACTTAGCCGAAGACTTGATGCTGCGAGTTGGTATTATCACAGTCGCAATTGCCTTAGGCTTTTTGCTTTCAACATTGCAGAGTGAGTTCATTTACCGCTTGAAGATGCATTATCAAAAGAAATAATGACCTGGAGTAAAATCCAGGTTTTTTTGTTCAAAAAATCGGCCCAAAACGCTGATAAATCAAGGCTTCTGTGGGAAATGAACGAGATGTACAAGTTAAGCCGGAGTGTTAAAACACTATAAGCTAGATGCCGAGTCTGGCTTGGTAAGACGAAAAGGAGCTATTTGCATAAGATAGACTTTGCAAGCTTGCGCAAACTAAAAACAAGGAAGAATACTTATGCAAATGAATCCAGAATATTTACTAACTGCTTGGCAAGACCGCAAGCTCGTCTTTGGTGCCTTGAAAAAGGCCCATGTGCCGCTAAATTATTCAGCTTATGAAGATTTGGTCCATGATGGCATCATTATTTATGCGCAAACAATGGAAGAAAATAGGGACAAGGCACCGGAAAAGCAGCGCAGTCTCGCCTTTGGCCGAGTGCTTTGGCATACAATTGATCACTTGCGCCGTAATCAAGCTGGAAGTGGCCTCTTTATGCCACTAGCAGCGGGGATGGATGAAGTGGCCAATCCCTTTGAACGGTCAATTCAGATGCTAATTTTTGAAGAACTACTCCCGCAGCTGACACCACTTGAACGCATTATTTTTAAAGAACATTTATTAGAGAAAGTTAGTTTGAAAGACTTAGCAGTAAAACATCGAGTGAACTTGCGGACCTTGCGCCGGCGGAAGCGGGACTTATTGAACAAATTGCGAGTTAAGCTGGCTGATTAAAGTAAAACCCCACCTGGTTAGATTCTGGGTGGGGTTTTATGTATGGATCTATAATTTATCAAAAAAGTAGTACTCTTTTTAATTTTTAAAAATCGCTTATATAAAAAAATAAACATAACATATGGCGCTAAAAAAGTGTCATTTTATAAGCAAAATAAGTAAATAAATCGTAGAATTATAAGCTATATTTTTTGCTTTTTATGAACAAAGCATATATTATGTTTCCTTGTATGAAATTGGGCCGGCTTTTGCTAATTGTTAAATCAGGAGGAAATGATGCCACGATTCAATTTTGATTCGCGACACGTACTTAATAAAAAGCAGATTATCGCTTGGGCTAAGGAAAACTTAAAGACATTGATAGATTACGAATTGGGGATAAATACGGTAGCGGTAATCGACTTAACTAGTTGCCAACTTGTAGCTAAGAGCTGCATTGTTGATGCCGAAATGGGCCTAATTTTGACGGAGGCAACGACCAGGCAGCTGATGAATAATTACTTTGCTGGTAATGACTTGAACTTGGTCTTTCAAGATTTGCTGCGCCAGCGCTTAGGGAAAAAAGCTAAACATTGCTACTCACAAGGCTACATGGCGTTCTTTTCACTGCATGGCTATCGCGGAGCTAACTGCGACTGGCTGGGACTGCACCAAGTTAAACGGTGCCAGTTTCAGGGGGATGGCAGCTTTCAGGCAGTTAGCTTAGACGGGCTGACCTTAGAATTCGATGATTATGCGCCGCGTCTGGGGTCAAGGCTAACTGAGAGCTTGAACCATAACCGGACGATGCTGAATTTGTTAACTGAATTTGCCAAGGGGTTCGGGGTGCAGCTACCGAAGTTGAAGAAGAGCATTCTGCAGGCTGGCGAAAGTGAATTGCAGGTGAGCTTCTCCGAACTTATCCGCGAATTAATTGAAAAAGTAATCAGGTATAACAGCGACTTTATTTGTAAAGAAGCAGGAGTGCTCTGGACTGAGACAGACATTGAAGAACTACTCAAAAAAATCTGGCGCTGGTTTACGCTGCATTAAAAAAGGCCACCTGCCTAAGTGGCAAGTGACCTGAAAATGGATTTTTTAAAGGTGGAAGATAAGTTTAATTTCTTGGATGATTTGCTTAGTTAGTTTCAACAGACTGAGAGTCATCGAAAATAGCTGTAGTAGTTGTTTCAACGCATTTAGCAGAAACTGGCTTTTGATATTGGTCAACTCCATCTACGGCGAAGACCTTAGCTTCACAAATAGTGGCCATCGCACTGCGAACGGTGCCTTCATCTAGCCCTTCTTTGGCATAAGGTAAAGACAAGCTGGTCTTCTTATCTGCGCTATTGGTAAAACTTAACTTTAAAACTTTTGACATGAATAGTTACTCCTTTATTGTTACTGTGTGAGACAGGTTGATTAGTCTAAAACGATGTTTTGCTTTTGGATTAAAACGGCAGCACCTAGAGTGTCGTCTTGCAAGCTTGAGAGAGCCTTGCCGACGTTTGCGAGGTTTTGTGCAGTTGCACCTTTAGCAACGTTTTTCATAATGCGAGTCTTCTTGTTATTCTTGTACTTTTCGCTGACGAAAGTATATTGCACTTCTTGTTCTTTCAATTCAAAATTCATGATGTTTGCTCCTTCATTTTGGAAAATTTTGTTAGTAAGTTGTCAGGCGCCTTGACGTCTTACACTTATATAACGAATGAGCGAGGGTGAAGGGGCCAACTTTTTTGGAGGAAAATTGAAAATAAGGGAGATTTATTTTACAGCTTGTTCTAATGCGGCTTGAAGTTCTTTATCCACAGCATGGATATATAAGCCATGAACTCCTCTAGTAAGCAGAACATTTAGTTCATTGCGCAATAATTTCATTGCATAACTGGTTTGAGAGTTACGTTTCTGAATTGCTTTAGTATTAGCACTTTCAGATGGATCGATAATAACTTTACCATTTCGATATTTGATAGATGGTCCTAGAATTACACCAACGTAATTAAGATCAAAACCTTGAATGGTATAAGTTGAACCGATTTCATTGATTGTATGATCTTGTTCAGCCCAAGCTAAATTTTTATAATTAACAGAGTTTCCTTTCTTATGTGGGAGTTGTAAATTCCAAGGCATTGACCAATTCCCCTCTCTCACTTCCCAATATTGGTGATCTTTAGGAGAATTACGTGAATATTTCCAGTCAAATGTTGCCACCATACGACTTAAGCCTTGGCTTTTGTCACTAGCTTTTTCACGAATTTTCTCTTCCATTTTTTGAGGATTATCAAAAATTTTTAAAGAGTATTTTTGATCATTGGGAATCTTGTTAATTATTCCTGAATCTATAAAATTTCGTATCCAGTTAATTGTCTCTTCACTTGCATCGATTCTCATTTGATTCTTGAGATGGATAATATTATCTTTGCCAGCAAGTGATTCTAGCTCTTGAAATTCTTTTTCAGTCCAGACTGAAGTGGTTTGCAAAACCTGCAAGGGGTCGTAAACTGCTAAAATTACTTTAGCTCTTTTTATAATATCTAGAAGTTCCTTATCACCATGGCCATAGTAGGCCTGACTTTGCTGAGTTAAGAGTAAGTGAGCTTCGTCAATAATAGCAACATCGACTTTGTCATTTGGTTTAATTTTGTTAATAAAGGTAGTTGGCTTTAATACGATATCCTTATCATGTTCATCTAGAAGTAACTTAGAGGCAATTTGACTATATACTTTAAACTGCTCTTTGTGATTAACCATTAACTTTATTTTGAAAGGCTCATTATCTTTGTGAAGCTTCTTTAATTCATTTCCATGATTGTATAAATCATAGAAAAGATTACTCATTAAAACAGTCTTGCCGGAACCTGCATTACCTTCAACTAAAACAAGGGTGCCAGCTTCATTATGTTTGAGGTTCTTATCTAGAGCTTTATCAACTTTGGCTAGAATGTGTTGCTTTGCTAGTAGCTGCTCTTTAGTAAGTTTATTAAATGGGGAAGCTTTGAAGAGGGCACTGTTTTCAATTAAGGCTTTACTTGGAAATAAATCTTTATTTTTTCTATGAAGCTTTTCCCAGATTTTTTGAAATATGATTGGAAATTCATTGACGGTATAGTATTCATTTTGTTCGTTATATCTTCGGTTATTTAGATGAGAAACCGCATCAACACCACTTAAATATTGCATTAACCGATTTTCGATATCGAGAGTAAGAGACTTATTGAAATGTTCATGACCAATTACGTACATGTGGACATCAGACTTGTTTTTGAGGCTTTCCCAGTCAATCCGATTACTTGCAATATGTTCCTGAGTACGTCTTTGAATATTTGTGGTTTCACCAACATAGACTGTATACTTCTTATTTCTATTGTTGGGCGTATCAATAACATAGACAGTCGGATATTCAATTAATAGATGAGGATTAGAAATACCAGATTCAGAAATATCTTTTTCAAGAGATAAAGAAGTCTGCTTGTTGTAATTTGTTTCATAAATAATTGGAGATTTAATAGAATCAGTTTTCATTTATTCACCTATATTTCTTATTATCTTATGAATCAATTTACTACAAAAGAAAGCACGGTTCAATTATTGAAGGAAAGGTAGAAATGTCTCAATTTTGAGGCGTGTTTATTTTTTACTTATCTCTAAACACATGTTCCCGTATAATACTAATTAAGGAATAACAGACCGCATTGTGTTATTCCCAGTAGCTTAAACTCTTGCTTATTGCAAGACTCCAGTCTATTCCGAATAAACAAACATCCTCCGCAGTCGAATTAAATTAAATGAGGGGTGTTACCAAGGCTACTGGCTTGCTCACCAAGCAAGCTTGGCACAGTGATGTGCATGAAAAGTGAGCTAATAGATGTGGCTGTTAGTTCTCAATCGCAATCGAATACGAGGATAATGAAGTGTCGGTTCGTTATCTTCACTTTATTGAATAACTCATACCCCGTAGTTGATTAATTAATGTGAGGGGGATGTAGTTACTCTTCACTACGAGCTCGTCTTCTTGACGAGCTTTTTTATTTCTTAATTCCAAATTCCCCCCCGAGCATATTGATTGCGCTCACACGCGTGCACATGCTACACTAAAGCTGTACAGGTATTGGGAAGGCAGCCCAAATTTCATACATAAAGGTCCAGCTTTCCACCATTTTTGTTAACCCCTGTACCGGAAAGGGGCCGACAGTCAGGAATATCCTGGCTGTTTTTTGACCCTAAGCATTTTGGTTAACTATTTTTCCAATAGGTGCTACAATGAAAACGGTTTGGTGGGACTGCAAGCCAAGTACTTTCGGACTTTACTCTTCATGTATAAAATCCACATATTTAACCTGCTAAGAAAAACATCTACTTGTGGGATTCATCGAACCATAAAAAACTCTTCCAGGCCTCTATATGAGGTCTGTTTTCATGCCTAAAAATTGATAAAAAAATCACAATATGCTAAAATGAAAACGAATTCAGGAGTAAGAGTAATTTGTAAGAAACTCTTATTTTTTAGAACGGTAATAAAAACTCCTTTTCAATCTACGTTACAGTTCCTGAGTTCATATAAACATACTTACCTTTCCTTGGTTGGGATAGGAATAAAAGGCCAGTAGTTTTTGATGCTACTGGCCTTTTTTGTTGATTCTAAAAATGTGATGAAATTCACTATTGCAATTTGAATAAAAAAGACTAGAATACAAGTTGTATACAAGTAAAGCGGATTCATAAAAAGAAGGATTAGATTATGGATATTATTTCTGCAATTGAAAAAACTTTCACTAACATGCCAATTGTTAGTGCTATTACATCGACGATATTTATTGTTTTGCTAGGATATTACCTGCGAAGAAAGGGTACTTTTGGTGAAAATTTTAATAAAGTTTTGACTAAAGTGGTATTAGCTGTATCAGTTCCAGCTTTGGCTTTTAACTCTTTTATGCAGCCAATTGATCAAAAGTCAATGCACCAAGGGATGGGTGTTTTAGTCTGGGGGATTTTGATTTATATTATCTTTATCTTCTTGACTCCCTTACTCTATGTGAAAGAAAAGAAAGACCGTCGCGATACTATGGCAATTTTAACCACTTTTGGTTCAACAACTTTCTTTGGTATTCCAATTGTGGGTGCGATTTTAGGGCCTGAAGGGGTTATTTATAGTTCACTATTTAATATTGGTTATCGAATTTTCTTATATTCATATGCTTATATTAAGATGAGTGGCTTGAAGATGACTGCCAAAAATATTGAAAAGATGTTTAAAAATACCATCGTGATTGCTACTTTTGTCGGTTTGTTCATGTGGCTGTTTCAAAGTTATGTTCCACAAGTTACTGTTCCAGCAATGAAGAATGGACTTGCCATTGGTGGGATGACTCATGTGGCCTTTTACCGGATTGATCAAACAGCGCTCTGGCTTTGGAAGCCACTTAACTATTTGGCAAGCTTAGCTTCACCACTTGCATGGTTAGCAATTGGTTGTACTTTGGGTTCAATTCCATTTAAGGAAGCTGCTGCCAACAAGCTTAGCTGGTATTACTCATTTAATAAGGTTTTACTTGTACCATTATTTAACTTAGTTGTATTGGTTTTACTTGAGAGCCTTCATATCTTAACTCTCAACTATGTTGCAATTGCTACGATTGTTATTATGATGGCAACGCCAACAGCAGCTGTCGCATCAGCTTACGCGATTAACTACAACCGTGACGCAGTGCTTTCATCAAATGCATCATTTTTATCAACGATTGTAGCTGTCATTTTGATGCCAGTATGGATTGCTATCTTATCAATTCTTAACCAAGTAGGTTTATTTCATTAATTAGAAAGTGTATAGTATTATGAAAATTGTTTGTTACGGTGTTCGTCCAATTGAAAGAGCTTATTTTGAAAAGTTAAACAAATATAATTATGATTTGAAGTTAGTTGAAGAGTTCTTAACTCATGATAATGCTGAAGAAGCACAAGGTTGCGATGCAGTTTTAGTTCGTGGTAACTGTGTTTGTGATCGCGAAAACTTGGAAAAATTCAAAAACTACGGTATTAATTGGGTCTTTACTCGTTCAGTTGGTTATAACCACTACGATTTAGAAGCTGCTAAAGAATTAGGAATTACTATTGCTCGGGTGCCAAATTATTCTCCATATGCAGTAGCCAACTTAGCGTTTGACTTGGGTGCCAGCATGGTGCGTCATACTTTTGAAGCAATTACCAGCGTACATAGTGGTGACTTCACTATGCATCCAAGATTCTTTAGTAATGAATATCAAAAGTTAACTGTTGGTATTTATGGTGCTGGTAAGATTGGTGCAATTGAGGGGAAGCTTTGGAAGGCAATGGGAGCTAAAGTTTTAGCTTATGATCCATATCCCAGTGATTTTGCTAAGCAATATGTTGAATTTGTCAGTTCAGATGACTTGCTTGCTAAGTCAGATGTAGTCTCAATTCACGTGCCATACTTCCCAGGCAAGAATGAAAACTTGGTCAATACCGACTTTTTGAAGAAGATGAAGAAGACTGCCTTCTTGATTAATACGGCTCGTGGTGAATTAGGCGATACTAAGGCAATTAAGGATGCAGTTGAAAATGAAGAAATTGCTGGCTATGGTGCTGATGTCGTAATTGATGAAACTAAGATTATGGGGCATAAGTTTGCTAGCTTAGAAGATTTGCCAAATGAAGACGTGAAATCACTAATGAAGTTATACCCAAGAGTTTTAATTACGCCACACATGGGTTCATTTACTGAGCCTGCACTTGAAGATATGATTTCAATAAGTTTTGATAATTTCCACGAAATGAGTGAAAATGGAAGTTGCAAGAACTTAGTGAAATAGTGAGATGATTCAATGAGCTTAAAAGAGCAGGCTTATGACTATATCAAAGACAAGATAATTAAGAATGAATTCCTTCCAGGAACTGGTCTTTCAGAAAACAGTCTGACTGCGGAAATTGGCGTTAGCCGGACTCCAATTCGTGAAGCACTTGTTAGCTTGATGGGTGAAGGCTTAGTTAAAAAAGTTGGACGGCTATATTTAGTTACGTCCTTAACTAGGGCGGATGTGCAAGAAATCTATGAACTGAGGACTTTACTTGAAACTTATGCTCTACAAAAGACTATTAATTCAATTCCTGATGAAGAATTGAATCAACTAATAGTAGATTTTGAGCAAGCTTATCAAGACGAAAATTGGGACGAGTATTTGAAAGTAGATATTCACTTGCATCGCTTAATTACTCATGTTGCAAATTACCCAATTTTAGCTCAGTTTCAACAGATTATTCGCTCACAAGTTGATCGGACACGCTATATTAATGTCAATAGTAAGACTCGGATGGCCCGTTCAATTGTTGAACACAAGGAGATTATCAAGTGGATAAAGGAACGCAATTATGCGGAAGCTAAGAAGGCACTTGAATATCACTTACAACAGGTCTATCAAGAAGTTAAGCTCAACTTGAATAACTTAAGATAAAGAAAACAGTCGACTAATCTGATATAACCTGATATCATACGGAAAAGTTTTCATAAAAGATATAGATGTGCTATAGTAAAAGCACCTAAGTTGAACATGCAAAAAGGGTACCTGTTGCAGCAGGTACCCTTTTTGTTGCGTATAATTTTACTTTCCACTTACAAGTAAGGCGAGCTGAGAAATTAAGGTATCCATGAAGTACATACCGAAGAAGACGAAAATCGCAACGATTAGGATCTTCCAAGAGATTTTAGATAAGTCCTTGAGCCGGTGAGTTACGGAAATGCCGGCAAAAGCTAAGACAGATGTGGTAAGTGATAGGAAGTCAACGGCATTAATCATGGCGACACACCAAGAACTGATTAAACAAAAGATAAGTGAAACAATTGAAACCCAGCCTAGAATTGGAAAGTCTTGAACAATTTTCCAAGGTGTTTTCTTCATTAATAGGCTAATACCAATGCCCATAATTGAAAAAATCCAAAGTAAGAATAAGCCAATTAGGGTATTACTGGTAATTGGGGTTGAGTGCGGATTCTTGATTAACTTTACAAATTGTACAAATAAAGTTAGGCAAACGCTGATGAAAATAATGATACTTGCAATTAAGAAATCTTTTTTTGCTTGTGAATTAGTCATGAGTTATTTTCCTTTTTTATCTAATAAGTTGGTGATCTTGTTGTACATGTGGCGTTGCAATGGAACAGCTAAGAAGTACATGATGTAAGTTCCGATGAAGCTAGTCAGTAATTGACTGGCGGCTGCGTATGAAAGGATGGTAGTGCTGTGGGCGGGTAAGATTGAAGCTAAGGCGCTTGAAGCAGCGGTCATCATTGAACTTGAACCAACACCAGAACTCATGGCAACTGCCCGGTAATCGAAGCCCATTGCCAGTAAAAGTGGAGCCAAAATTGAAAAGACAATTGAACCAAAGATTGTCCCAACTAAGTAAATCCCGAGGACCCCGCGACCTTCTGGTGAGTCCAGGGTGAACTTTTCACTGATGTAGGCTAATTCACCTTCACGTCCTAAGCCCAAGGTAGAACCGATGGCTTCCCGGCGCAAGCCAAGCAAAAGCGCAACTGGTAAACCGAAGATAATAGTTCCAAGGTTACCTGCTTCATGAATAAGGAAAACCCAGCCAATTGAGAGAATTTCGTTGATTTTAGGGGCAACGTTGGCACCATATCTGGCCATTAGTGGCAACATGATGAAGATCATGTATTTACCAGCGAATTTGACGCGATCGTTGCTATATAACTTTTTGATGGCATCTAGCGGAATTAAGTAAATTAAAATTCCGAGTAAAACGGCAAAAACTAGGGGTAGGATTGAAATTTGAATTTTGCCTAATTTGATAATTTGCATTCCAATCATTTCGGCGACGAAGTCAATTCCAAGTACGAGTAGAATGAGGGGTAGATATTTTTTGATTTGAGTCATGTTAGTTCTCCATTTTTGATAAAGTAGTTAAATATTGGTCGCGAGTTTTGCGGTAAGTCTTAATCTCATCAAGATGAGTAGAAATATCCAGAATTGAGTTGTAAACGAATCTAGGGAAGATACGTAAGACAAAGTCTTTGTCTACTAGCTTGAAGTCTTTACCGTGGATAGTGCCGTTAAAGCCACCATAACCAATCTGAATAGTTGGCATCAAGAAGCTAATGTCGCCAATATCGCCAGCTGCCATGACATAACCGCGATTATCAATGATATCTTCGATTTCAGGAGTGCGTTTGAATACTTCTTTGACGCGCTGATTCATTGACTTGCTTTGAATGAGTGGTAAGTAGCCAACTTGCTGCTCAATTTTGACTTGGCCGCCAAGTGCTTGGGCGCAGCCAGTTGCGGCGTTAATAAACTTATTTTGCAATTCAATTGCGTAATTGCTGTCAAAGTAACGTAGGTCGGTTCCCATCTGAAGATGATCAGGGATGACGTTGATGCTCATTTCATTTTGAGAAGTCATCACTGGGTTGTAGCGAATTTGATTAGGATTCTTCACGCTCTGCCGGAGGTATGCTAGGGCTGTAGTGAAGAGGCTGGCCATATTCTCGGCGTTGATACCAGCTTCTGGGGCAAAGCCGGCGTGACTAGCCTTCCCCTTGAAAGTGAAATATTCAAAGTTAAAGCCGGCAAGATTACAGTCAACTTCAATAGTGCGCTTAGCAAAATCTTCGCCAATAGCATGAGTTGAAATGCAATAGTCAATATCATCAAAAATGCCAAGCTTAATGGCTTCTTGCTTGCCGCCAAAGTAAGAGATTTTGCCTGCAGCTTTAGCCTTTTTTCTGAAGGATAAGTCAACATATTCTTCAGCTGGTGTAAAAATAAAGGCAAGGTTAGTACCAAAATTGCTGATGGCATCAGTCTTAACGAGGTTGTTGATAATACTCAAAGCGGCTGTAACTTGAGTGAAGTGGCCACATGCTTGAGCTGCACCAGTTTCGCTGTTTGCAGCAAAGTGACTCGGCTGGTATAGACTGTCAAGTTCAGCGATAATGGCGATTGTCTTACTTGAGCCATTATTAAAGTCAACTCGCAATCCAGTACCAGAAAAGTGCTTAATGTTCGCTTTTGGACAAATACGCTTTATTTCATTTTCTACTGTTTGACTAGTATGAAATTCTTTGTAGCCAAGCTCGGGATGAGTAAACAAGTCATCCGCAATTTTATCAATAAGTGGATAATATTCATCAAAATAATCCATATCGTTCTCCTTTTCCAAACAACAGATATGATTATAAGAGATATTGTGCGGATTTGCAATGAGAAAATGTAAATAATCCTAGTGGATTAAAGCCCTAAAAATATATGGACTTATCTAAGAAACTTTCTTTTTAATGATTAATAATTGTATTAAAGTATAGAAGAAAGCTATCAAAAGTGAGCGTGAATTGTATGTCTAAAAAGTATGAGGTATTAGTTAGCCAATTGAAACAAAAAATTTTAGAAGGTGAGTATAAAGTTGATGATCAATTACCAAGAGAACTTGAAATTGCTTCAGCTTATAATGTAAGCAGAATAACAGTTCGAAGGGCATTAGCAGAACTTGAAAAGGCAGGCTTAATCTATCGGGTTCAGGGGTCAGGTACTTTTGTAAAAGGTATTATTAGTTCAGATTGGAAACAAAATCAAAAAAATTTTGAATTAATTAATTTTGAAGAAAATAAAGCAGAATTAGTTTCTTTTAGTATTAGTAAGATTTATCAGCCTGAAATAAAAAGTGATTTAGGTTTAAATGATTTTGATTTGGTGTATAAAGTAAAGCGAATTATTAAGCGAAAAAATGTAATTGTAGCTATTCAAAAAATTTATTTACCTTCAAAAATAGTTCAGGGAATTAGAGCAGATGTTTTGGTAAATAGTATTTATGATTTTATTCGGAACGATTTAAACTTAGAGCCAAAAAAAATCACCCGTACTTTTTCTAATGTTAAAGCTAATACAGAAACTGAAGAGTTTTTTCAGACAGATACTCCTCTGGTTGAGGCAAAGCAAATATCATATTTACAGAATGGTAATGCTTTTGAATATAATCAGACAATCTTTAAATTAGATAGTTTCAAACTAAACGAAGTAATCATATCTTAAAATATGTTATAACAAATTTACAAAAAGGTATTTACTTTTATATGAAAGCGCTTTACTATAATGAGTAGAAACGATGACAAATATAATCGTTTAGGAGGATTTATTATGAGTAAAGAACTTAAAGTTGCATTGTTTTGTAGCGGTGGTATGTCAAGCAGTTTAGTAGGCTCTAAACTTCAAAAAGTATATACCAAAGAAGATAAAGATATTAAAGTTGACGCTTATGACTTTGGTATGTTAGACGAAGTTGGTTCCAAACTTGACGTAATCATTATTGCACCTCAAATTAGCTGGGCATATGACCAAGTGAAAAAAGATTATCCTAATGCAAAAGTTATTAAATTAACTATGCAGGAATTTGGCTCAATGAGTGGTGAAGTTGTAGCTAAGCGATTGGAAAAGGAAGGTATTTAAAAATGACTTTCTGGCAAAAATTCGAAAGTAATTTTACTAAGTATGCAGGTAAGCTGGCGGCTAACAAGTTTTTGCTAACTTTGCGTGATTCGTTCATTATTGTCGCAGCCACTTCAATGATTGCTGGCTTTGCAATCATGATTCAAAATGTTTTTGTAGATCCTATGAATGGATTGATTTTTGGAAAACAGGGATTACAATTAGGCAGATTAATTTCTGGTTCTTGGGCTGCATGGCCAAATAGTGGCGTTTTTAAATTCTTATCTACATTAGCTAATTTAATGGGACTTATTTCAAATGGTTCCTTAAATGTATTCGCAGTTTTGATTGTAGTTATTTTTGCACATACTTTTTCTAGAAAATACTATCCTAAGTCAAAGGAACATATGACAGATGTTTTATATGCATTGGGTGCTTTCTTCATTTGTATGCCTTGGAAATTTGACTATACTGCACAAGGTAGCAAGCATGTTGTTCATGTTTTAAATTACATGGATACCACTTACTTTGGTACTAAAGGTGTCTTTGCTGCTTTAATTATTAGTGCTTTATCAGTTCTGGTTTACAACTGGGTGTTATCAAGAAATATTACCATTAAGATGCCGGATTCAGTTCCACCTGCAGTTGCTCGTAGTTTTGAATCACTTATTCCTGGTGTTGCTACAATGGGATTATTTGTTGTATTAACTGGCATTAGTACAACGTTTACTAATCAAACATTACCTGAATTAATGCTTTCATCGCTTCAAAAGCCAGCATTAGCATTGTCAACTACTAGTTGGTTCGCTTTTGTCTCTCAATTTACTTGGGGGTTATTGAACTGGTTTGGTATTCACCCAACTTCAATTTGGGGACCAATCTTTGGATTAACTTGGAATATTAATGATACTCAAAATATGTTGGGGCAAGCTCATCATATTTATTCAACTTTGTTCATGAACTTCTCAACTATTGCTGCAGGTACATGCTCAGTATCTCCAGTTTTAGCTTTATTGCTATTCTCAAAGAGAAAAGCTGCTAAGAAAGTATCTAAAATTGCTTTAATGCCAGCAATTTTTAATATTTCTGAACCTATTACATTTGGTTTACCTATTATTTTAAACCCACTTTACTTTATTCCATTCGTTGTAGCTCAACCTTTAGGTTTCTATATTGGGTTATTCTTTACTAAGATTGGTTTTATTGGACCAATTGTTAACAACGTTCCTTGGACAATGCCTACATTGTTATCAGGACTTTTATATACCGGTTCTATTAATGGGTTAATTGTACAACTTGTATGTGTGCTTGCAACAACAGCTATTTATATTCCATTTGTTAAATTGGATAACAAATTAAATGCTGAAAAAGCAGACGATTTATTAGGAGATGAAGAATAATGGACGAGAAGCAATTACAAAGAGCTATGGAGCTTATTTCTGTAGCAGGAAATTCAAAGTCATTATCTATTCAAGCAATGAATGCTGCTGAAAAGAATGATTTCACCAAAGCAGACGAATATTTGAAAGAAGCCCAAAAATATCTTCATGAAGATATTACCAGTCATCAATGGACCGGGATACTTTAGATAGAGGCGAACCGTACACTTCGCTTGCTAGAACGTATCTGATATTCTTGTGCGCCTTTGATCCGTTTGG
>NZ_AUEI01000012.1 GCF_000425905.1 Lactobacillus psittaci DSM 15354 | reverse complement strand
GCTTGCGAATTGACTTCGCTTTTGTTTGGGTTGTTACACCCGCACACTTTAGCGAAACTTTGTTCAGTTTTCAAAGTACTAACTCTGGCTCGCTATGAGCCTCAGTTATTTTATCATGTCCTTAAATCTCTTGTCAAGAACTTTTTTGATAAATATCTTTCGTCACTCGCCTGATTGACTCGCGACAATTTAATATATTACCAACTTCTTAACTAGCTGTCAAGAACTTTTCTTTTCTCACTTTAAGTTTTTACCTCTCGCGAGAACAGATACTACTATACAGGCTTTCACTCTTTTCGTCAAACTTGGTACTTTGTTCGATTTATACAATGTTTTTTATCATAATTTAGTTTTATTTCTTTTGATTTATCCACTTCACGATTGTTCTACCTTATTTTTATTTTATTTCTATTATATAGTTCGCGTTTTTTGATATTTTTATATTTTTTCTTTCAAAAAAAGTTTTATTTTCTGCTTTTTAACATTAACATTTATCTTCTTTCAATGATATTAAGATACTTTTTAGATATAGTTTGTAACAATCCATAATCGGATTGTAATTAGCTAGTTGTAGTTCTGTAACAAAGCTGAAATATAAATTAGGTAATATAAAGCATGTCAATTATGAATTTACGTTTTGTAGTTTTTAACTACCTAAAATTTTATTGAGGAGAATTATTTTGAAGAAAGTTAGAAAACACGTTATCAAATTAATCAGCGCCGTTGGTTTGGCATTAGCTGCTTTATTTGCCTTCAACGCAGTATCTGGTTCATTATATGAAACTGCTAGTGCTGCTACACCCTCAGCAGTTAGAGTTAATTACCGTGGTTGGTCAATTGCTGTTTGGAACAACTACGAAAATGGTTCCGTTACTGGTAAATTTTTACCAAATGGTTCTGCTTGGAAAGTAATTAGAACTGCTACTAATTCAAAGGGTGAAATTTGGTACGACTTAGGTGGTAACCAATGGGTACCTTCAGCTTACGTTACTGATGCTGCTCAAGCTGTTAGTCAAGCTCCATCATCTGCTGAAGCTGCTGCTAAGGCCTGGATTGCTAACCGTGAATCTGGTGGTTCATACACTGCTAGAAACGGTATTTACTACGGTAAGTACCAACTTACTATTAGCTACTTAGGTGGTAACTTATCACCAGCCAACCAAGAACGTGTTGCTGATAACTACGTTAAGAGCCGTTACGGTTCATGGGTTAACGCCAAGAACTTCTGGATTAGTCACGGCTGGTACTAATTCAATTTAAATTGCGCATTAAAAAAGAGTCGAGATAAAACTCGACTCTTTTATTTTGTTTAAATCTTGTCTTGCTTATACATCCGATAAATAGCTATTGCTACAACAGCTATTGAGCAAAAGATTGCTAGATAAGCCATGTCTCCGACGGATAAAGCGTTGCTAACACTAATGTTTTGATCTTGAGCATATTTTTCAACTAAATACTTCATCAAAGTCGGAGTGGCTGCAAGACTAGCAAAAGAAACAATTCCTGCCCCTAGAGATACTCTGCGTGAATATGGCTCTTTAAAGAAGTTAGATAAAACACAAAGTGCTGGAGCAATCATTAACAAAAAAATCCATAAAATAATCATTAACCCTGCTGGGTCATTCATAAATTGGGAGGTATTTGAAGCATATCGATAAGATCCCCAAAACGAACCCCCGGTTACTGTGTTAAGCAACCCTAAAATATATGAACCTTGTTGGCCATATTTACCAGTATTTGAAAGTAATCCTTGTATTGTTTGCAAGCCATCCTGCGTACCAGCAGATGAAAAGTTAACATTAACAACTTTACGCATATAAGTTGCTAAAAACATGATAATACTTGCACCCATTTGTAAACTTTTAAGCATGCTTAACTGCCTAGAAGCCTTCAAATGGAATTCAATACTTAAAACGCGACCAGGATGATGGCTATGTCCAATTATATAAATACCAATTCCTGTCAAAATTAAAAGCAAAACTAATAGTAAGAATTGCTTAGTTACCAGTGCTAAAATTAAGGCTACAGCTACACCGGTGGCAACATATGGCCGGTCGGTCCAAATCTTCCAAAAATTTAGCTTATACTTTTGACCGTAAACTTTTTCTCTTTGATATTCTTGTCTTGTCATTTTTTCACCCATCTAGTCACCCTTTCTTTTGAAATATGCTAGCACAAAAAGTAATAAATAAGTACTAATTTAGCTCTTTCTTCATTTATTTATAAACAGTAGTGTTACACTGGAAATAAAACAATCTAAGGAGCTGAATCATGTCAAAATATACTTCAGGTTTGTCTAAAAACTGGCATCTTTCATTCTATACCCTGTGGCTGGGCTGCTTCATCACTGGAATGGGATATTCAATGACCATGCCTTTTATTTCACTATTTATTTCAGATTTAGGTAATTACAGTAAACTAGAAATCAATCTCTACTCTGGCTTAGCATTTGCTATGACTTTTATCGCTCAAGCAATTGTTTCACCATTTTGGGGAAGTTTAGCTGACCAAAAGGGGCGCAAGTTAATGTGTATGCGTGCCAGTGGTGTAATGGCATTAACTATTTCTTTAACTGGACTAGCTCCTAATGCAATTTATATTGTTATTATGCGCTTTATTCAGGGGGCTTTTTCTGGTTATATCAACAATGCGACTGCACTGATGGCCGGTGAAACACCACACGAAAAAAGTGGTTGGGTTATGAGTCAGATGATGACTGCTGGGACTGCCGGTAACTTAGTTGGGCCACTACTTGGCGGAGCACTTTCAAGCTTTTTCGGAAATTTACTAGGTGGTGCTTGGGGCTATCGTATTCCATTTTTTATTACAGGCTTATTAATGTTCTTGGTCTTTTTAGGAACTACTTTCTTTACCAAAGAAAACTTCACTCCTGTTTCTCGGGAAAAAATGAAGCCAATGAAAGATATCATGGCTTCTTTACCAAGTATTCAGTTAATTGTGGCAATGTTCATTACAACGATGCTAGTACAATCAGCCACAATGTCAATTGATCCAATTGTTTCATTATATGTTAAGTCAATGATGCCTGGTAGTAAAAATGTCGCCCTAATTGCCGGAATTGTAGCGGCAACGCCAGGCCTGGGAACGATGATTGCCGCTTCAAAGATTGGCCATAAAATGGATGAAATTGGACCATTGAAGGTATTGCGGCTAGGCTTAATTATTGGCGCCATCTTATTTGCACCCATGGCAGTTACTAACTCGCCTTGGGTCTTAGCAGCTTTACGCTTTTTACTTGGAATTGCGAGTGCTGCAATGATGCCAGCTGCTCAAACCGTCTTAACTTTGAATACTCCAAGTGAAAGCTTTGGTAGAATCTTCAGTTATAACCAGTCCTTCCAAGCTATCGGCGCGGTCTTAGGCTCACTTTTAGGTTCTGGAATTTCTGGTTTTGCTAATTATGAAGCAGTCTTTTGGGTAACAGGCTTTACCTTACTGCTTAACTTCTTAATAATTCTAATTTTTGCTAGCAAGAAAAACACACCCCGCTAAGAGGTGTGTTTATTTTTTAGTAAGAAAAGACTATCAATTAGTAAAATTGTTCCGCAAAAACTAAAAATCCATAAGCTAGCTAAAGTATTAAATAATAATCCAAAGATAGCAAAAGAAATTGGAGATAACAAACTAACTAAACTGCTCATAGTTGAACCAACTCGTCCTTGGTAGTCCTCTGCTACTTGAGTTCTTAAATACATTGCAAAGGGAAGATTCGACATTGTTAAAATACCGCCAATTAAAAACATCCCCAAGCCAAAAGTAAATGTTATCAGATAGGTGTTCTCTACCAGCTCAATAAAAGCAAAAATAGCAAAAATTACAGATAACACTACGCCATTTCTTCCAGTAAATCCTAAATAAGCTCCATTTAAGTTAAGCTTACTAAGAAATAAACTAGTTACTAGCATCCCCATTGCTAAACAACTTGTAGTCATTCCATATAATTCAGATCCTAATTTTAGCTGCTTCACCATGATTACTGGTAGCCCCACTTCAACTGCGCCTAAAGAAAAATTAGCAAATACTGCAAAAAGTAGTAAGCCTAACAAGTTCTTATCTTGTCTAATATAATTGATACCAGCTTTAAATGATTCTTTTATTGAAGATAAGTGACTACTTTGGCGCTGCTCAACCAGATAAAAATCAATCATACTAATTAATAGTAGCGAAACTACTTCTCCAATTAATTCAATAATAGTCACCCAATTAAGCTCTAGCCAGCTAAAAACTACCCCACCTAAAATTGGAGCTAAAATTGCCGTCCCTGCTGTAACAACTTGTTCATAGCCAATTAATTTTTGACGATATTCTTCAGCAACAAATGACTTAGTTGAAGCCTTATAGCTTGTTTCCTGAAAGCAATCAGCTAAAGATAAACCAATTACTGCTAAAGTAATTAATAAAATTTGCTCATTCAAACTTAGTAATTCAATTAAGCTTAGAAAAATCACATCTAAAACAATACTTACTAGTTGCGCTCCAATTGCAATTTTCTTGTGATGATATTTATCTACTGTGTAACCAACTAATGGTGTAAATAAAAGCTTAATTACAGGATTTATTAACAAAATTGTTGAAAACACTAAGCTTGACCCTGTTTTTTGCAAAGTATAAAGGCTCAGGCAAAAAGAAAAAATTGAACTAGCTAAATTGCCAATTCCTAAGCTTGAGACAGCTAATAGGAGTTGTTTTTGAGATTGTTTGGCCATTTTGACTCCTCCTTATATTTTTATTTGCATTAAAGCAAAATCAATTCTTAGCTTTTTCTGCTTTTTGCATATATGATAAAAACAAGGAGAAAAAAATGAACTTTACTTTTAAGAAACTACGAAAGATGCAAAACATCACCTTAAGCCAAGCTGCTAATAACATCTGCTCAGTCTCAATGCTCTCACGCTGGGAAAATGGCCAAGGCAAGATGGATTTTGAAAAGGTAGTTGAATTACTTGAGAAAATTAATCTAACGCCAGCCGAATTCTTAGCATTATCAGGGTTAAATCAACCAGATGACCTTTCTCAAGATTTAGAAAAAGCCTGGCTAACAAAAGATCAAGCCAAACTACAGCAATTAACTACCACTGCCCTAGCAAAATTTCAAACTAGTCAAAAGCTCATTGACTTAAACTATGCTGCTATTTGCTCCAGCTTATACTACAACTTGAGCCGTAAAAATCTCTTGTCGATTTCTAATCAAAATTTGCTAAACAAAGAACTCTCACATTTGTCAGTTTGGGGACAAGAAAACCTTTCACTTTTTCGAACAATTATTAACGTTCTTAGCCCCCGCATCATTTACCAAGTAAGTTATCAAGTAATTGAACATTTAGATTTTATTAAGGCTGCTGGACATGACACTTTTTATTTTGCAATTACTACTTTATTTGAAGCTGCCATTGCTCTTTTTAAGGCTAATAACTTTAAGTACGCTCAAAAAATCTTGGATAAATTAAACACCTTAACTTTTAAAGAACGCGATATGCAGCTCATTATTGGTCGCCACTTCTTAAATCAACTAGCTGAATATCATAATCAACCTAACGAGCAAAAGATCATCAAAACTATTTTCTTTCTAAAAGAAATTGGCGCTAATCATTTAGCCCATTATTTCTTGACCATCTTCAACCAAATTAAATAAAGCAAAAAATGCCCTATCGACTAGATAGAGCATTTTTATTTGAATATATTCTCGCTTATCCTTTATCTGCACCTGCAGTAATTCCGTTAACATAGAATCTCTGCATGAAGATAAACAAAATAGTAATAGGAATTGCTATGATAACACAACCAGCGATAAATTGGGCAAAGTAAGTGGTTGAGTTACCTTTACTGTTGTGAACCATGTTGTATAGACCATAAGCAATAGTATAAGTCTTAGCATTTCCTGAAGTAGAAAGAATGATACCTGAGAAAATGAAGTCAACCCAAGGACCAATAAAGGCAGTTAAAGCAGTGTAAACAATCATTGGCTTAGATAATGGTAAACCAATATTCCAGAATACTTGCCACTTAGTTGCACCATCAATTTCAGCAGCTTCATCAATTGCACGCGGAATTGTATCAAAGAACCCTTTAGCAACATAGAAACCTAATCCTGACCCACCAACATAAACTAAGAGCAAACCACCAAGGTTTAACATGTTAAGACCTTTTAAGATGTAGTATAGGGCAATCATAGCCATAAAGCCGGGGAACATCCCCAAAACTAAGGCAATTTGCAAAAATGGCTTTCTTAATTTGAAACGTAAACGTGATAAAACATAAGCAACTGAGATTGTAATAAAGGTTGAAATAATTGCTGAGGCAATTGAGATAATTAAAGTATTAATAATCCAGTTAGCAAATGGATATTGTGGGTTAGTAAAAATTCCAATGTAATTTTGCAAAGTGAATTTTTCTGGCCAAAAAGTTGAAACAAAGCCGGTATCATTATAAGAAAAACTAGCTAAGACAATCCAAACAATTGGTAAAATCCAAAGGATAGATAAAATCGTTAATAATGCATACCGGAAGATTAATGAAAGTCTTCTTTGTGCTGCGTATGATTTCATTTTTAACCCTCCTTAAATGCATTAGTACGACGATATGCGATTAATGATACAGTCGCACTCAAAATAAAGATTAAGATACCCAAGACAGCTGAAGCATTGTATCTTTGTTCTTGTCCAAAGGTTAAGTTATATAACCAAGTTACCAAAAGGTCAGTTGAACCGGCACCATTGTAGTTATTGTTCATTGGTGCACCACCAGTTAACAAGTAAATTACGTTGAAGTTGTTAATGTTACCAATGAATTGTTGAATCAATGATGGAGCCATTACAAATAAAATTTGAGGGAATGTAATTGATTTAAAGATTTGAATGGCATTCGCACCATCAATTTTGGCAGCTTCAACTTGATCTTGTGGTAAGTTTTGAATGATAGCAGTTGAAACTAGCATTGAAACTGGAATCCCAATCCACATGTTAACGAAGATAACGGTAATTCTTGCTACCCAAGGAGTGGCTTGATTATCAATAAAGTGAATTGGACTAGAAATTAAGTGCAAGTTCATCAAAATTGCATTAAATGCACCTTGATAGTCTAAGAATTGGGCCATCATTAATAATGATACGAATTGAGGAACTGCCCATACTAATACAAAGATAGTTCTCCAAAAGCCTTTATGCTTGATACCTTTAGATTCAATTAACAAAGCAAGTAAAACGCCAAAGAAGAAAGTTGTGGCAGTAGCAGCTACAGCCCAAATCAAGGTCCAACCAAGAACTGGGAAAAATGTTCCTGCTAAATCTCCACTTAAAACATTGCCAAACGCCTTAAAGCCAGTCCATGAAAAGCCAATCGGATGTTGACGATCATAGTTGGTAAAGGCCATTGATATCATAAAGACCGTTGGCAAAATCGTAAAGAGAAAAATCCCTAAAACTGGAATTGTCATCAAGGTAATATGCAAACGTTCATCAAATAAGTTTGCAAGTTCTTCTTTATTAGTCAAAATATGTTCATGATCACGTTCTAAGACATAATTCTTTCTAACAGAACGAAGGTTAACAATATAGAGCCAAATAAAGCCAATTACTACCATTAAGGCTAATAATCCAAACAACAAAATTAAAACTGAACTGTCAGGTTGCTTAGTAACATAAACTCCTTGACTAGCATCATAAATAACTTGTTTTTTCTTAATTAGTCCTAAATTTGACAAAGCTTTGATTGAGCTAAAACCAGTTAAACCAATCCAAGCAAAGAAGACGATTTCACTAAGTAGTAAAGAAAGCCCTTTTGCCCATTGACCATGCTTTAAGGCATTTAGACCCATAATGAAAAATGAACATTTAGTTATAGCATCTCCTTTAGACCACACTTCTTTATAGGTGGCTTTTGGAGGTAGATGATTTTTTCTCTTAAACATAGCTTTCTCCTTTTGAAGTAAAAAGATGGCTTTTAACCCATCTTCTCACTTAGCAATTACTATTTCTTTTCAATCTTTTTAGCTAACTTGTTAAGTTGAGCCTTGTATTGTGCTGGCTTAATCTTGCCATCGTAAGCACCACTGATTAATGGAGCAGAACCATCCCAGAAGGTAGCCATTTGTGCCATCTTAGGCATCAAGACACTGTTACCTGACTTGGCCATTTCAATTACGGCTTCAGCAACACTATCATTCTTAATATCACTTGAGTTAATAGCAGTCTTCAATACTGGGATTTGACCAGCTTTATCGTGAGCAATTAATTGAGCTTTCTTGTTAGTAATGAATGCAGCAAGTTGAGCACTAGCTTTTGCATTAGCAGTGTGTGAGTTAATAGCAAACCCTTCAATACCTAAGAATGCTTCCATTTGAACTTTCTTACCACCAACAGTAATAGTTGGGTATTTAGCAACTGCAAAGTTCTTACCTAAAATCTTCTTAATATTTGCAGCGTTCCAAGGGCCATCTAAAATAGCAGCAGCTTTACCCTTCTTTAATTGGTTCAAAGCGTTAGAAGTTTGCATAACATTCTTGTTCTTCTTTTGAGCAGCAAACCAAGTTAAGGCGTTAACACCTTCTTGTGAGTTAAAAGTTGAACCCTTTAAATCTTCACCATTGTCACCAAATAACTTAGTGCCGGCACTGAAGAATACAGGCCACATTACATATGCATTAGTAAAGTCGGTTGCAACAACACCCTTGCTAGTTAAAGTATCCCAATCTTGAACATCACTTGCTGATAATTTACTCTTGTTGTAGTAAATAGTTTGAGCTTGTTGTGCGTAAGGATATGCATAAACCTTGCCCTTCCAAGCAACACCCTTGTAAGCTTCATCAATATAGTTATTCTTGATGTTCTTAGTATCAGTTGGTGAAAGCGGGTTAATGTAACCTGCTTCTGCCATTTGACCTAATTGGTCATTTGGTACTTCAAAGACATCAGCAGCCTTGCTTGGGTCTTTACCTACATCAGTCTTAGCATTAGCTGATCCATTTGGACTTTGAGTAACCCGAACTTTAATCCCCTTGTGAGTCTTTTCAAAGTCTTTAGCAATCGTCTTGTAGTATGGTACTTGTTCAGTATCAACCCATAAAGTTAATTGATTTTTATTATTACTACTTGTTGATGCACTCTTATTGCTTGAGCAAGCTGATAATGTACCAACCATTGCTAAAGCCGCTGTAGCAAGAGCTAACTTTTTCCAAATTTTCATATTCATTTCCTCCTTATTCTTTTAGCAAGTTACCTGACAAGCAAAAGCTTCAAATGGTTTTAAAGTAATACCTTGTAAAGTAGTTCTTGCTGGATAATTACTAATTAAAACGTTTTGGATTTTGTATTCTGATGTGAAAGTGGCTTCTTTCTTAGTTAAATTACATACCACTAACCATTTTTCATTATCCAAAACTCTTTCATAGGCAAAGATATTGTCACTAGTTGCAACTGCTTTAAAGTCGCCATCAACTAGCATTGGGTAGCTGTGGCGCATTTTTATCAGTTGCTGATAAGTGTAAAAAATTGAATTTTTATCTGCTAGACAAGCCTTTACATTAATTGCTCGATAATTGGGATTTAGATGTAGCCAAGGTTTACCAGTAGTAAATCCAGCATTAGCTGAATCATCCCATTGCATTGGCGTTCTAGCATTATCACGCCCTTTAGCATTAATTGAACGTAATAATTCTGCTTTACTCTTACCTTGCTCTAATCCGGCAAAATACATATTGCGACTTTCAATATCGTTAACATCATCAATTGATTCAACCGGACAGTTAGTCATACCAATTTCTTCACCATTGAAAATATATGGCGTTCCCTTTAACAAATGAAGCATAATTGCAAACATCTTAGCTGCTTCAACGCGATATTTACCATCATCGCCGAAGCGAGAAATTACTCTGGGAATGTCATGGTTTTCCCAGAATAAGCTGTTCCAAGCTAAATTTTCTTGCCATTTAGTTAAAATAGCCTTTAATTCAGCTAAGTCAGGCTTTTTTAAGTCCCACTTACTTGCACCTACTTGGTCTAAACTATTAGCTTCAAATTGAAAGACCATTGATAGCTCGTGGCGCTTGGGGTCAATATATTTTTTAGCTTCTGCCAAACTAGCACTCCAAGTTTCACCAACAGTTAAGAAATCTTTCTTACCAAAAGTTTCACGATTCATTTCTTGTAGATACTCATGTAAGTGTGGCCCGTTGGCTGTAATCTCTTGGTCTGGTTCTTTACCAATACATTCAATTACATCCATTCGGAAACCAGCGATTCCCTTATCAATCCAAAAATTCATCATGTCATAAATCTTTTGTCGGAGTTTTGGATTTTTCCAGTTTAAATCTGGTTGTTTCTTAGCAAATAAGTGTAAGTAATATTGCTTAGTTGCTTCATCATATTGCCAAGCACTACCTGAAAAAGCTGAAGTTAACTTATTCGGCTTATCTCGCCAAACATAAAAATCGTGGTACGGGTTTTCACGACTTTTACGTGATTCAATAAACCATTTATGCTCATCAGATGTGTGATTTACCACCAAATCCATGACAATCCGAATGTGATGCTGGTGAGCTTTTTGAATTAACTCATCTAAATCAGCCATCGTACCAAACTGCTCATCAATCGCTTCATAGTCTGCAATATCATATCCATTATCGGCGCCAGGGGATTTATAAATCGGGCAGAGCCAAATTGCATCTACTCCCAATTTTTCTAAATAGTCTAAGCGGCTAATGATTCCTTGCAAATCTCCTATCCCATCACCATTACTGTCTTGAAATGACTTAGGATAAATTTGATAAACAACCGCATTTTTCCACCATGGTGTCATTTCCGCAACACCTCCTTTAAGCGCTTACATTAATTGGCAAAAATTGCTTTTTTAGTTTCACTATCAAAGAAGTGACCCTTGTTAACATCGAAACCAACGGTTACTTCTTGACCTGGTGAATGGAAGTCTCTGGCATTCACAATTCCGACAAACTCAGTTCCATCGACATTTAAATAAAGTTGACTAGTTGCTCCTAAAAGTTCCGAAACAACAACCTTAGCTTTAACTGCACTCTTAGGCCAAGTTTCAAGAAAGGCCCCTTCTGAGTGAATATCCTCTGGGCGAATACCAAAAATAACTTTCTTACCATTGTAGCCAGCTTGTTCAAGTTGCTTTGCGCGACCTTCTGGCACTTCTAAAACTAGTCCCTTATTATCACTAATCTTGCCATCTTGATAAGTAACTTCAAAGAAGTTCATTTGTGGTGAACCAATGAAACCAGCAACAAATTGGTTAATTGGGTGGTTATAAACTTCTTGCGGAGTACCAATTTGTTGAATTTTACCATCACACATAATGACGATACGGTCAGCCAAAGTCATCGCTTCAGTTTGGTCGTGAGTTACATAAATTGTTGTTGTCTTTAAGTTTTGATGGAGTTTAGCAATTTCTGCTCTCATTGACACTCTAAGTTTTGCATCGAGGTTACTTAAAGGTTCATCCATCAAAAAGATTGGTGCATCCCGCACGATGGCCCGTCCTAAAGCAACACGCTGACGTTGACCACCTGATAAAGCTGCTGGCTTTCGATCAAGCAAATGAGCTAGGCCTAAAACTTCTGCAGCATTTTTAACTTTTTTGTCGATTTCTTCTTTTGAGTAGTGACGCAATTTTAAGCCAAATACCATGTTGTCATAGACACTCATATGAGGATACAAAGCATAATTTTGGAAAACCATCGCAATGTTACGGTCCTTTGGTGCCACATCATTCATGACTTTGCCACCAATTTCCAAGGTACCCTTACTAATATCTTCAAGGCCGGCAATCATTCTTAAAGTTGTTGACTTCCCACAACCAGAAGGCCCAACAAAAACAATAAATTCTTGATTTTTGATATGTAAGTCAAAGTCTGTTACTGAATAATTTTCTGCATCAGGATATTTTTTATAGATATGGTTTAAATTAATTTCAACCATTTGCATTAACCTACTTTCTTACTATTAAATGTTGCAATAATTTTTGCTAGGTCTAATTGACTAGTATCGCTAACAACTAAATCTGCTTGACCTAAAACCTGGCTATCACCAATTCCTACTGCAAATTGCTTAGCTGCTTTAATTGCTGCTACACCACTTGCTGCATCTTCAAAGCTAATTACTTCATCAGCTTTAAGGCCTAGTATAGCTTGCGCTTTTTGGTAAATCTCAGGATTCGGCTTACCATGACTTAAAGTTTTAGGATCAACAATTGCATCAAACTCTTTCAACAAGCCTAATTGCTTTAAAATAGTAGGTGCATTCATTGAAGCTGAAGCAATTGCCATCTTTAAACCATTAGTTTTGGCTTGCTCTAGCAATTCTGAAATTCCAGGTAAAATATCAGCTTGGGTCATCTTTTTAATTGCTTGTTGATAAGCCATATTCTTTTTAGCTGCTAAAGCTTCTTTTTCTGCTAATGAATATTTATTTTCTTGGTGGCCATACCGCAAAATTAATTCAAGCGAATCCATTCTTGCTAGTCCACGCAACTCATCGCTGGCTTTAGCTGGTAACTTAATTCCTAGCTCTTCAGCTAAGGCATTCCACGCAGCCAAGTGATAACGAGCTGAATCAGTGATTACGCCATCTAGGTCAAAAATTAAGCCTTTAAGCATTTTTCTTGCCCCTCTTCTAGCAAAACTTCTTGGTCATAAACCTTAACTTTGAGACTTGGACCAGAAATTAGTCTTAATTTAACCTCATCGCTAACATTAACTTCTAATAAGCGTCCGCGATAGTTCATCTTAAAGCTATATCCCTGCCACTGACTTGGAACAAATGGTTTAAAGCTTAACTCATCATTGTAGTAGCGCATCCCAGCAAAACCTTGTACAATTGCTAGCCAGCTCCCTGACATTGATGTGATATGTAAGCCATCACTGGTATCATTGTTGTAGTTATCCAGGTCTAATCTGGCAGTTCTTTGGTAAAGTTCAACTGCCTTGTCTTGTTTGCCTAGTTCTGCTGCTAAAATTGCGTGAATACATGCACTGAGTGAACTTTCATGAACAGTTAGTGGTTCGTAGAAGTCAAAGTTCTTTTCTTTTTGTTCTTTTGTGAAGTGATTATTCAAGAAATAAATTCCTTGCAAAACATCGGCTTGTTTAATAAATGGTGAACGTAAAATCTTATCCCATGACCAATGCTGGTTAATTGGACGTTCACTTGCAGGAATCGTACTTACTGGTCGGATATCCTTATCAAGAAAAGTATCATGTTGAACAAAAATGCCTAATTCTTTATCTTCTGGGAAGTACATATTGTCAACAATATCTTGCCAGTGAGCCTTTTCTTCATCACTTACCGCTAAACGCTTCAATGCCTCTGGTTTTGCCTTAGGCAATCTTTCAAGAGTGTAAGATAAAAGCCAAGCAGCCATTTGGTTAGTGAACCAGTTATTATTAACGTTATTTTCATATTCATTTGGTCCAGTAACGCCATGAATCATGTACTTGTGCTTGCGCTTTGAGTAGTGAACCCGATCGGCCCAAAATCTAGCAGTTCCAACTAAGACGTCCATCCCTTCATCTTGAACGTAACTTTCATCTCCGGTATATTCGGTGTATTGATAAATCGCAAATGGAATATCGGCGTTACGGTGAATTTCTTCAAAAGT
The DNA here is from genome assembly GCF_000425905.1 of Lactobacillus psittaci DSM 15354. GTDB lineage: Bacteria > Bacillota > Bacilli > Lactobacillales > Lactobacillaceae > Lactobacillus > Lactobacillus psittaci. Next base: position 13,277 of record NZ_AUEI01000012.1, on the reverse strand, counting down.
GATTTCCCATTCGTTGTGACATTCAATCCCGTTAAAAGTTACCATTGGGAAGAGTGCACCCTTTAAGCCTTGTTGCTTAGCATTGTGATATGCACCTGGAAGTTGCTTATGACGATATTCAAGTAAGGCATGCGTTACTTCTTTTGGAGCAACTGCTAAATACATTGGAATAATATAAGCTTCCGTATCCCAATAAGTAGCGCCACCATACTTTTCACCGGTAAAGCCCTTAGGGCCAATATTGAGTCGAGCATCTTGTCCATAATAAGTCATGAATAATTGGAAAATATTAAAGCGAATGCCTTGTTGTGCTTCATCTGAGCCCTTAATTTGAACGTCGCTCTTTTCCCAGCGCTTTTGCCAAATTGCTTCATGTTCAGCCAAGTTTTCTGAAAATGTGTGCTCACAAAGCTCATGCATTAATAAATCTGCTCGTTCTACTTGTTCATCTGGAGCCACATCACGACTAGTAATGACAATTACATCTTTTTCAAGTTCATATTCTTCACCAGCATCAAGCATAGTTGTAACTTTTTCTGCTAAATAGCCTGCTTTAGTTTCAACTTCGCCATGAACCTTTTCACCATTTACTCGTAAGCTTTGCTTAAGTAAAACTGTAAATTGCGGAACTTGGAAAGGATTTTCTTTAGTAATTAATTGGATGTACTTTCCCTTTTCATCTTCAAGTATTGGCTTCCAGAAGTGTTCTTCATAGTTGCTATCTTCATTAACGACATTGCCATCTAAAGTACTAATGAATTCAAGCTTTGCACTACCCTTTAACACTTGTGCTTTAACCTTAATTAAAGCCGCTTCTTGAATCTTATTACTTAAAAAGCGTTCAAAAGTAAACTTGATATCACTTTTGCCATGATAAATATAACTTCTAGTAAGTAACCCTTGATGCATATCCAAATTTTGGTAGTAGTCAGAAAAGTCACACTTTGCTAAATCAACTTTTTCACCATCAACTAAAATTTGAATTCCGATAAAGCTAGGAGCGTTAAGACTTTTACCGAAGTATTCTGGATAACCATTTTTCCACCAGCCAACTCTAGTTTTATCTGGAAACCAAACCCCAGCTAGATAGGTGCCAGATAGGCTATCGCCACTATAACCTTCTTCAAAATTTCCACGCATCCCCATGTAGTCATTTCCAATAGAAGTAATGCTTTCAGCTAGACGCATATCTTCTTTTGGAAAATTGTGACTGGTAATATTCCAGGGATCAATTTCAAAAATTCTCTTCATTATTCTCCACCACTTTCTGGTGATTTATTCTTACTAAATACAGTTAATCTCATTTGTAAGCGCTTTACAATAGCGAAAACCCTTGTTACCGGTATCAGGTTCTTGTTACCGATATCATTCGCACAAAATATAGCCATTTGGACTTAAAATTCCATTTTGATAACCGTTACTTACACTGGCCTGTTTATCAATTTTCACTTCATGCTCAGAAGTATTGAAGTATGCCACAAGTTGGCCATGTTTAACCTCAATCAAATCATCCTCAACCGCAAATTCAATATCACTTTGACTTAAAACTGCCGCATGCTTACGTCTAAATTCAATTAGATCATGAACTTTTTGCCAATATACATTTCCTGCTTTGTCCCAATCCATTGGCTTACGGCAATCTGGATCGTTACCACCAGTCATCGCCATTTCAGTGCCATAGTAAATAGATGGACTACCTGGTTGGATAAGTTCAAAGGCCAAGGCATTTAATGCTTTGTCTTGGTTTTCATCAGCCAAAGTTAAAAGTCTGGCAGTATCATGTGAATCGAGCATATTAAGCATGCCACTGTTGACGCAGTCACGATAAAGCATTAGCTGGTCAAATAAAACCTGTGTTAGCATTTCAGCGCTAATTTTGCCCGTTAAGAAATGGTCTTCGATTTGCTGGGTATATGGATAATTCATGACTCCAGTAAATTCATCCCCATTAAGCCAAGGCTGACTTGAATGCCAAACTTCACCCACAATGTAAAAGTCCGGATTAATCGCCATTAAGGCTGCATGGAACTTCTTCCAGAAGTGATGATCAACTTCATTAGCGACATCTAAGCGCCAAGCATCAATATGAAATTCCTTAGCCCAGTAAGTAGCAATATTTAGTAAATACTTTTGCACTTCAGGATTAGCAGTATTAAGTTTTGGCATATGCGGTTCAAAAGCAAAAGTATCATAAGGTGGCATCCCTTCACCTTTACTTGGATCTTTAAAGGGAGTAACTGGCAAATAATTAATATGGAACCAGTCAAAGTATTTAGAATCGCGTCCATGTTTAACCACATCTTGCCATTCTTTAGATTGATAACCTAAGTGATTAAAGACCGCATCAAGCATGACATGCATCCCGCGCTTATGGGCTTCATCAACTAACTTCTTAAAGAGCTTCTTATCACCAAAATCAGGATCAATTTCTAAATAATCGATAGTGTCATATTTATGGTTAGAACTAGCCTTAAAAATTGGGCAGAAGTACAAGCCGTTAATTCCTAGCTCTTGTAAATAATCAAGCTTGTCTAATACCCCTTGCAAATCACCACCATAGTAATCTTCTCTACCAGGGTGATCAGCCGGATTCCAAGGTTTAGTCCCAACTGGATCATTATTTTTATCGCCATTATTAAAGCGCTCAGGAAAAATTTGGTACCAAACTGTTTCTTTAACCCAAGCTGGCGTTTTAGCCATGTCAATTTCGTGGAAATATGGCACCTTAAAGAATTGACCATAATCATATAAGTTACTGTCATTGTATTCACGAATTCCGCGGTCCCCATAAATAATGTGACTGCCGTCTTGGCCAACTACTTCAAAGGTATATTGGCAGCGGTGTAAAGGTAACTCGAGCGTTGTCATATAATAATCTGCCACTTGGCCACTACCGATTTTGGTCATTTCTTGTTTTTGGGCCGTTTTTAAATCATAGTAACTATCTAAATAATGAACAATTACTTTTTTCACATCAGCTTTAGCAGTGTGAAAACGCAAGCGAAGATGATTTTTATCAATTACAAAACAATCTTCACTTTCTGGTCGGTGTCGTAAACTTGCTTCTTGCATCTTAATCCCTCTCTAAAACTAAACCAGCAAATGGTGCTAGTTGTAATTCGTTATCAGTTAAACTATATTGGCCATTACTCAAAATGACTTTTTGATATCTGGTTTTTACTTTTAATGGTTTATCAGTTAGGTTCACTACGACTAAGGCACTTTCATCGCCTAAGTCACGCTGATAAATAAAACTTTTATTACTAGTTGGGTGAAGGTAATAACTACCTTCCATAAATAATGGCGTCTTCTTTAGCGCAATCAGCTGACGATAAAAGTTGAAAAAGCTCTCTGAATCAGCTATTTCAGCTTCCGCAAAATGGTCATCTTGCTTTTCGCCAGTTAGCCAAGGGCGGTGCTTGCTAAAGCCATAATTTTCTACTCTTTGCCAAGGCATCACTCCACGAGCTGGCATCTTATGCGTTTTGGAAACCATCTTTAAAATTTCTGCTTCACTATAGCCTTCTTTTTCGGCCTCCTTAGCAAAGTCAAAGACCGTCTGATCTTTAAAATCAGCCAAATGCTTAAAAGCTAAATTCGTTAAGCCCAATTCTTCTCCGTAATAAATAATTGGAATACCGCGCTCTAAATATAAAAGCATGGCGAGACTTTTAGCTTGCATGTCATTTTTGGCAATCCGCGTCCGCAGTCTACTCATATCGTGATTACTCCAGTAAAGAACTGGCATAGAAATTCCTGCTAAAGTCTGCTCCCAAACCATTTGAGTTAATTTAAAAGCTTCAAAGTCAAATGGCTTAACTTGATAAGCAGCCGGAATAGCTGAATCAAGGTGACTATCATCTTCAGTAAAACAGCGGAAAGTAATTGCAGCATCTAATAAGTTATTTTCTGGATCAGTATAAGTTGCAGCTAAATTCACATTGGCACTAGCAGCTTCGCCTAATAATAAGCAATCTGGATAATCTTGCTTAATTTGCTGGCAAAATGGCCGCAAATAATGAACTACTTCTGGCAAGTTAGCAAAAAATGGCTCAGCTACAGGTATTTGGCCTTCAGGGGCTGGATAATTTTGGCGAAAATCAGCCTTGGCAATATGGATAAAGGCATCTAAGCGTAACCCATCAATTCCTTTTTTAAGCCAAAATTCTGCGATATCAAGCATCGCCTTACGGACGCCAGGATTTTTCCAATTTAAGTCAGGCATGTGTTTATCAAACAAGTGGAAGTAAAATTGACCAGTTTTGGGATCCGGCTCCCAAACACTACCACCAAAAAAACTGCCCCAGTTGTTAGGCCGATGGCCATTTTCTCCAGCAAAGAGATAATAATCGCGATAAATACTCTTAGGATTAGCAATTGCATCCTTAAACCAGGGGTGCTGATCAGAAGTGTGATTTAAGACGAAGTCCATAATAATACGGATACCATTTTGATGAAGGGCTGAAATTAAGTCTTCCATATCAGCCATGGTGCCCATCTTTTCATCAATTGCAAAATAATTAGCTACATCATAGCCATTATCTACTTGAGGCGAAACAAAGACTGGATTAAGCCAAACGGTGTTAATTCCTAGTCTTTTTAAGTATGGAATTCGCTGTTTAATTCCTTGTAAGTCCCCAATTCCATCGTTATTACTGTCTTGAAAGGACTTGGGATAAATTTGATAAATAATTGCTTCGTCGTACCATTTTTTCATAAGCGTGTCCTCCTGTTGCTAGTGTAACAAATCAAAGTAACCGCTTACAGTTGTTATCGGTATCAAAAATAAAAGGGTGCCTAGTTTTTTTACTAGACACCCTTTTGAAGAGTATTATTTTAGATTTTTTAGTTTTATTTCTCGATCAAATAGTTGCTTCATTTCTGTCGTTAAATTATGTGCGATTACAATAACAGTTGCATCTATTTGCGTTACTGTTTTTAAAATATCTTCTGCACTTTGAGCATCAATTGCACTTGTCCCTTCATCCATCAAAATTAAAGGCTTTTGATATAACAAAGTACGTGCTAAAACCACTTTTTGTTTTTGTCCACCTGACAAGTTTTCCTTCTCAACATTAACTTGAGTATCAATACCAGATTTAAATTTAGCAATATCTTTTTGAAGCTTTACATCTTTAAGCAAAGCTATCGCTTTATCTTTCAAAGCTGGATTAAACATCGTTATATTTTCAATAATTGAAACTGGCATCAAAACTGGACAAATAACACTAGCTATTTTTTCTATAAAGCTCAAGTTAATACTTTTTTAGATTAATATTCATTTATTACAAATCCGAAAATCATAATTCACACTATTACTTTATTAGAAAAATAATATTAAAAAGCAAACTAAGCTTGAAGTTAACTTAGTTTGTTTTTTACATGTAATTAACTAGCTATATTACTTATTTACAAATTTAGCATAATGTTCAGTATAGTGTGCTTTTATTTTATGCTCTCCTAAAATATCAAATACTTGAATAGCATTTTTCATTTTTTCTATGCCATTATCTTGATTTAACTTAAATTCAAAAAATCCGGTCGCATACAAAAAGACAGTTTGTTCATAGTAGTTTAATTCATTATCTAACAATTTCTCTATTTCTTTAATTAAATAAGTACAATTAGAAACATTATTTTTTTCAATACTTAAAATTAAGCAATTAATAGCTAACTGTGTCACTAATCTTTTATTATTTTTATGTAATGAGGAATATATATAATTTTCTAGCATTTCTTTTGTTAGTAGAAAAAAGGAAGTATATTCTATTGTTCGTGCACAATTTCCAAGTAGCATTATTTCATAATATCCCCAATATTCAACTTTAAAAAGATAGTCTACTAGTTTAATTATTTCATTTTTTTCAGGCTTAATTCTACTATCCGAAGTATGAATAATTGATTTAACCATTGTTTTCTCTAAATTATTTAAAGGATATTTCGATGAATTCGAAAGTAGTTTCATGATGTTGTCTAATCGTTGTTCGTAATATGCTTTTCGAATATATTGTACTAATTTAGCGAATTTATCTATTCTTGTAGAATCATCATTATGTATAATCATGAATTCTTCAATAGAAATATTAAGTTTATCAAGAATATTAATTAGTCTGATACATGAAATTTCAGATTCACCACGTTCAAATCTAGATATTTGTGATTTAGAAAGATTTTCATCTGAAATTGAACAAATGCTGACTTGTTTATTTTTACGAATTTTCCTAAGTGTTTTTCCAAAAGTAGATTTCATTAATTTTCCCACTTTCACAACAAAAATTAGATTTAATCTTAAACATTATATAATAAATCAACATAATAAGAGGAGATTATTAATGAAAAACAAAACAAAAATTTTATCAGCTCTGATACTTCTATTGGACATTCTCATTATTGTAGGTGGTTAAATTAATAATTCATAAAAATTCTATCTTAAATGTGAGTGCATATTTCACGAAAGGATTTTGAACAATATGGAAAACTTTCTTAATATAGGAAACACAAGTGTTAAAAACATTAATAAATTACATAATGATGTATTTATTAAAATGGAAAATGAAAATCCAACAGGTTCTATAAAGGATCGTAGTGTCTGGTATATGGTTAAAGACATTTTAGAGTCAAGTAAAACTGAAAATAAATCTGTTCATTTTGTTATCGCCAGTTCGGGAAATGCTGGAATCAGTTTAGCTTATTTATGTAAAATTTTAAATCACAAATGTACAATTTTTGTATCTAAGGATATCGAAGATCCTAAATATAGAATCTTAAAAAAACTAGAAGCTCAAGTAATTAAATGTTCGGGTGAAACATCTACTCTTCCGGGAGGATGGGTCTATGAAAGTCTTAAATTTTACAACGAATTAGGTCCAATAAATAAGCACTATATTGATCAATTTGATAACGAACTAAACATTGAAGCTCATTACGCTAGTACAGCACCAGAAATTTTTTCCTATTTCAAAAAGCAATCTAAACCATTAGACTATATTTTTTTAGGCATAGGAAGTGGGGGAACAGCTGTAGGTATTCAAAAATATATAGACGAACATAATTATCCCACTAAAGTTATTATCTGCGATCCTATTGGTGGAATAATTTATGATTCGTATTATGGCCATGATGCTGAGTACATTGATCACAATATAGAAGCAATTAGTGATTCCTTTATTCCGAATAACGTTGATAATCTTAATCAATTTTATGAAGTAATCAGAATGAGTGATTCTATTGTACATGATGGAAGGACACAACTCTTAAAAGATGCACAAGTCTTAAGCGGTGATGTAGCTTCTTTCGTTTATGCATCTATGATCGAATATATCAAATCTCATAATTTAAAAGATAAAACTATGTTATTGCTCAACACGGAAGAAGGCTTTAGATGAGAAAAGACGAAATAGTAATAGACGTTATTACTTCACAACAATCAATTACATTAAATCTCTTAAGAGAACAGAAATTAATAAAACAGTATATGTTTAAAAGTAAGTATAACCTTTCACAAATTAGCAACAGGTTATGTATCGTAGCAATGCTAAGATGGGCTATTTGTGAAAATTTAAATGCTAATTTTAGTATTACAAACTTTTCTCTTATGAATGCCGAAGCAACCTACCTTAAGAGTGAGATTGGGTTACTAATAGATGTGATGCGAGAAAAAATGGGAAATACAGTCAAAGACTATATTCCAATGCTTGACTATTCAAAAAAGGAAAGTATAAGCTTAGAAAATAGGAGATTTATTGATAATACAATAGCTTTAGGTTTTTCAAATGGAAAAGATTCAGTTTGCTGTCAGCTCCTGCTGAAAAAAAGCGGATATAAAATAGAAAATTTCCAGTTCGATTTTGATGATGCGGATTTTTCTCATGATTTCCATACTAAATATAATGTCAATGATGAAATGCTTGCTAAAAAATATTCCACTCAGGCTATTTTTCTTAACAACAACGTTTCATATTATCAAGAAGAAGATATGCATATTATATATTTAGCTCCTATTTTATTGAGTGCACATAAAGGCTATTACACTAAAATGGCATGTGGTGTTCAATGGGACATGCTATCACAAAACGGTAAAGGCATTACGATCGCCGAATCATTTGCATCTATGAAAAATTTAATAGATTTAACCAAATTAATGGGATTCCAAAATTTTGGCATTATATTACCTATATCAGCTATATCTTCATTCGGTGTATACAGAATACTATCTGATGAATATGGATTTTCAAAATTAGAGGATTTCAATTCATGTTGGATATCAGCAGAAACACCATGTGGATCATGTACAAAATGCATACGAGTAAAATTTACTCAGGACATATTAAAGACATGCATATCTGGTAATTTTTATACCATGTTAAATATCATTGAACAAAATCAAATTCCTGTTGATTTCTTATTTGGTTCTCAAAACATTTGTAAACTTCTTAATAATTTAAACAGGGAAAACATTCGAGATATTTCAAAAGATTTATACATTAAAGATATAAAGCCCGAATACGACGCTGGCTTCTCAAAAATAATAGAAAAGGAGTATGGTTTTAAAGAAGCAAAACCATAATAAATTAAATGAATAAATTGCTAAAAAAATATAATGAAGTTGTTCAAGAGCGATTTTATAAAACTATGTTAAAGACCCATACAGGAAAAGAATTAACTTATGGAGAATTTGATAAAAAAGTCAATTCTTTAGCAGAATATTTAAATAAGCAGTTTAGTAAAAAAATTATTCCTGTTCTTTCTAATGATAATTTAGATTATCTAATAGCAATGGTCGCCTGTTGGAAAATAAATAAGGTGTACATGCCTATTAATTTTAGTACTCCTTCAGAAAAAATTAAAAACACTTTATCACGTATTAATACTAAAACTATTTTAATACGCAATTATTCTGAAAAGCTCGAACAAATTAAACAAGTCCCATTTGATTTTTCTGAAACACCATGCGAACCTTTTAAACAACCTAGCCTATCTGAAATCGCATATATTCTGTCAACATCAGGAACAACAGGTAATCCTAAAATGGTACAAGTTAGTTTTGAAAACCTTTACTGGTTATTGAAGACTATGAATAAAGCTGTACCATTTCATGAAGATGATATATTTATCATTTCTACGCCTCCACAATTTGATGTGTCATTTCACGAGAATCTTTCCTTTATTTTTGGTAAAGGTATACTACAGTTTATTGCCCCGGGAACAGCTATTCAGCAATTTAAAAGACTAAAAAATATTTTAGTAAATGATAATATAACGCATATTGCACTATCTCCCACCTCATTGAAAACTATTCTTTCCATGACAAAAGAGAAATTTAAAAATTCACAATTAAAAAACATTATATTAGCTGGAGAAGCTTTACCTGTTAATCTTGCAAATCAATTACTGGAATTATTACCTAAAACTAGAATCTTAAATTGCTATGGACCAACTGAGTCTACGATCTATGCTACTTCTTATCTCATTGATGCACCAGTAGAAACTGACACTGTTTCGATTGGTACACCCTTGAGAGGAGCAAAGATAAAATTTTATAATTCTGATGGTATCAATTCTAATAACGGAGAAATATTAATCGGAGGTAAGGGTGTAAGCAAAGGATATTTCGGCAATCCTAAATTAACTACTGATAAGTTCGTTACGCATGGAAATATTACTTATTACAAAACTGGAGACTTAGGTTTTATAAAGGATGGTCTTATATATTATCAAGGTCGAAAAGATAGACAAGTAAAAATTAATGGAATCAGAATTGAATTAGAAGAAATAGAACAAGTTATACATAAATATTTAAAAAAGTTTATAAACTTTAATGTATTAAAAGTAGATAATAACTTAGTGCTCTTCTCGGATCAAAAAATTGACTTTGAAGCTTTACAGAAATTTATGAAGCTACATTTACCAACATACATGATACCGAATCATTACGTTAAAGTTTCTGAAATGAAGTTAACAGCAAGTAATAAGTTAGATACTAAATATTTAAAGAGTGAATTCACGAAAAAATATTCTAATAACACAACCAATGAAAATGCTTCTAATAAAGAAAGTAATATTAATAATATTATATCCGAAATTTTAGCAGAGCCTTCTTTAGATGAAATGACTAATTTAATGCTTCTACCTCAAATGGACTCATTAACTCAAATTGAAATTATTGTAGCACTTGAGGAACAATATCACGTTGATTTACCAGAAGACTTTATAAAAAAGACTCAAACAATTAGAGAAATAAGAAAAGTATTGGATTCTTCAGTAACAAAAGATATAGCTCTACATTCAACAACTTTAACAACTTCACAAAAGCAAAATCAATATTCTAATTTAAAAAATATTAGAGATTTAAATAATTTTATTCTCAAGCAAGGTAAATCATTCTATAAAGATTCTTATTATTTACAAAAGTCCTACATAGTTGATAACTTTAAACAAGTACTAGAAGTAAAAGTTACTTTGCCTAAAAACATAAATAACATTTCAAAAGTTGAAAATATCCTCTATAAAGTTATCGAAAAAAACGAATTATTACGAACTATTATTAATAAGAACAATAAGTTAAATATTTTTGAGCCTTATAAACATAAAATTCCCGTAATTTCCTCTTCTTTATTACATAATTTAAAAGAAAATATTATTACTGACTTGAAAAATTCTATTTATAACAACTTGTTATGGGAAGTTTATTTCGATGACGTTCAGAATGAACTGTACTTTTTCATTAATCACTTAATTGCAGATCAATCCTCACTTGGGATTATTGAAAAAGATATTATTAGCGTAGCTAACGGAGAAAATCTTGAAAATAATTCCTCATTCTCTGATTTTGTGAAATTTATTAATGAACATAGTTCGGAGGATACTCTAGAAAAAGTATTTATTCAGGGATTTAAGCGTGTAACTACAGATAATTTCTTCTCAAAAGTTTATAATCCAGAAAAAAGCTACTTCAAAGTAAAGACACCATATAAAAAGCAGCTTGACAATATTGTATTTGGAAATTATATTCTTTCAAAATTATTATGTAAATCTCAAGATCAAAAAATTGTTTCCGGATCTACAATTATTAACTTACGGGAATTTAATAAAGAAAACTTCACATCTACTTTCGGTGACATTCATACTACAATTCCTTTTATATATAAAGTTGATGAAAACGAATTGATGTTTAAAAAATCGTTCAGCAAGATCTACAGCTATTTTTTAACAGGCGATAATGTGAATAATTCAATTTATAAGGATTATCCTAATATTTCAAAAGATCTTAAAAAATATGAATTTTATTTAGATGATAATCTAAAATTCAGTAATAACTTTTTGGGAGCAGTGCGCGAAAAAGATCTAGATAAAACTATAAAAAAATTAGTAAAGCAGCAATATTCACTAGAAAATTTTTCAAAAACTAAATTGTATTGTACATTTTTCAGTTGTGACAATGAATTGATTTTTGTGCCAATTACACAAAAGTTATTAAAAATCTAATTTAGAGGAGGGATTTTTTGAAGAAATATAATTATATAAAATTAATAATTAGTAGATTGCTAGATCAAGTAGGAAATGTAACCTATGACTACGCTAATAGTGTTTGGATTGCTTCAATGGGAACTATAGGGCATAAATATTTAGGCATATATCAATTTTCGGAAACCATCATTTCAATAATTTTCAATCCTATAGCAGGCGCGCTAGCGGATCGTACAAACAGAAAAAAAATCTTATTAGTGACAGATTTTATCAGTGCCCTAATTTGTATTTTGGTTTCGTTAATCGGAAATAATCAAGTATTACTCTATTGTATTATCATAGCTAATATCTTATTAGCTATAACATATTCCTTTTCAAGCACCGCATTTAAATCTATTGTTCCTCAAGCCCTTAAATCTGATAAGGTATTATCATTTAATTCTTCAGTCGAAACCCTTCTGCAGATACTAAGTGTCTTATCACCAATATTTACATACTTTATTTATTATACATTTGGAATTAGAGTAGCCTTATTGGTTAACGGTTTTAGCTTTGCTGGATCATTTTTAGCAATTTTAACAATTATGGAAGATGTTGAGATCAAAGATAAATCTGAAAAGTTAACTGTTAAAAAATCTATTTCTAAACTATTTAATGACATAAAAGATGGATTAAAATATATTATTTCTAATCGTGAATTATTTGAATTATTAATTTTATCTGCTGCTGTTAACTTTTTCCTGTCATTTTATAATTTCTTGCTTCCATTTTCTAACGTTCTTTTTAAGAACCAAGAAGTATATTCAAAATTATTATTTTATGGTGCTATCGGCGCTATCCTAGGAGCTTTTCTATCTAAATTTACATCAAATACTCGAAAGACGTTATTATTATTGCTATGCTTTAGTGGCATCGGAATAATGTGTATTGCAGTTCCTATAATATTTTCAACACCTATGTTAATAGCATACATTGGTAACTTAATTTTTATGTTCTTTTTGACTGCATATAATATACATTTTGTCAGTAGAATTCAGGAAAACGTAGCAGATGAATACCTTGGACGTGTTTTTTCAACAGTATTTACAATTGCAATTCTATTCATGCCCTTAGGAACTGCTACAATAACTTTAATTCCATCAGCTGTAAATTGTTATACATTTCTCGTAGTAGGATCAGCTATTACAATAATGTCTTTAATAATGCTTAGTTTAAAAAACAAAGACAATACACTTAAACAAGTAAATAGTAATAAATCATAATATAGATATCTAAGAATACCTGACTATAACAATAATAGATGCTATAAAAATTTGAAATCTTAAAATTTTTGAGATTTCAAATTTTTAAATCGGTTTGTTGCTATTTAATCATTACAACTATTCTAACTTTAGTTGTAGCTCCAATTCTTGTGGAAATAGTGAAATCACTAACGCTTGATAGATTGTGTCAAGCGATAAAAAAGGCTCTTTGTCAAATCCTGTTGATAAAGAGTGATTTAAAGAATCAAGCAATATATAAATTGCTTGGTTCTTTTTCTTTAACTTTGTTTTCTTCTAATCTAATTCTTGTTAGTAAGTTAATGTAATTTGAGTATCCATAAGCAGTACGCTCAATCTGTTTAATCTTACGATTGAAACCTTCTAAACAACCATTAGAGTAGCTGAATCTAGCACCATTTAAGACTGCTCGTAAGTTATGCTTAAAGGTCAATAAAGTCTTGTGCATCAAAGTGCCAACCTCAGCTTTAGAATTAATTATTTCTTTCAAAGAATTAGTATCTCTAGCTTTAAGAGCAGCCATAAAGTCTT
>NZ_AUEI01000011.1 GCF_000425905.1 Lactobacillus psittaci DSM 15354 | reverse complement strand
GTCCTGAGCCAGGATCAAACTCTCATTTTGAATTAAAATGAGCTCTTAGCTCAATCAGATTTTTTGATTTGTTATCTCAAATTTATTGCTTGCGAATTGACTTCGCTTTTGTTTGGGTTGTTACACCCGCACACTTTAGCGAAACTTTGTTCAGTTTTCAAAGTACTAACTCTGGCTCGCTATGAGCCTCAGTTATTTTATCATGTCCTTAAATCTCTTGTCAAGAACTTTTTTGATAAATATCTTTCGTCACTCGCCTGATTGACTCGCGACAATTTAATATATTACCAACTTCTTAACTAGCTGTCAAGAACTTTTTCGATTTTATTTTTTGTCGCTCGCTTCTCTCGCTCGCGACATTTAAATATGTTATCAAACACTTAAAACTAAGTCAAGCACTTTTTAACATTTATTTTGTCGTGATGTTTTGTTCATCTACGACATTTAAATATATTACATTGCTTGTTTGATTTTGGCAAGTGTTTTTTTCGATTTTTTTCAAAAAAAGAGACTACCTGTCTTTTAAACTTGGGTAGTCTCTTCTTCTTTTAGGTTTTATCCCTTAAACACGGATATTCAATATGATCAATTAATTCAGCTTGCTGTTCAATTTCTTTTACTAATGGCTCAACCACATGAAAAAGAACATGTGGATGTTCCCTAAAACCATGATGAGCCCAAAAGAATCCAGTATGGTGTAAATTCATCGCCACTCTTTTTAAAGTAGAATTTGAATATGGACCACGATTTTCTGCATAAATTTTCAATGCCATATAAATTCCGCGTTCAATTATTCTTCCAGCTTCAGGCTCATGCATAATTGTTCTAGCGACATTGTCCCAGAAAATTGGATTTTCACTAATAGCTTCAATAAGCACATGAACTCGTCTAGTAAGGTCCCCATATTTTGAACTTAGTAGAAACTTATTAAGTTGTTTTACAACCAAGTCAGCTAAAAATTTTTCTCTAGTCCGATAGCGATAATAAAATGCCACCCTTGAAATTTCCAATTCCTGACAAATTTGAGTAACCGTAATCTTCTTAATATAATATGAGCTTAATGCTCGCTCAATTCGATTCTCCATAACTTCTCCTTATAATTTTTTATACGAAAAGTTATATTATCAGAATTCCAGAAGATGTGAAGAGAATATAAAACTAGTAATATATTACTAGTTTTATGAGAAAAAAAGATTGAGGAAAATCCTCAATCTTTTTTGAAATTATAAAGTTATCGTTCCACTAGCAAGCAGTTCATCACATTTAGTTGGTTCAAATGCATCTCCAACCTTAAAACTATCAGGAACTACCATAATTCCACGCTTTTGCGGAGCGTGTTTTAATCCCAACTCACGGGCAGAACAAATCATACCATATGAAGGAATACCGCGAAGTTCGCCTGGCCAAATTTGAGCACCATTAGGCATTAATGTTCCTGGTAAAGCAACAACTACCTTTTGGCCTGCAGCAATATTAGGTGCACCGCAAACAATCTTGACACTTTCATCTGTACCAACATTTACACTGGTAACATGTAAGTGATCAGAGTCAGGGTGTGCTTCACATGTTTCAACTAAGCCATAAACTAAAGTAGGCTTAGAATTTTCAAGTTTTTCAGAAAAACCGTTGTCAGCCAAAACTTGATTCAAAGCGTTCAAATCACTATCACTAAGCTTTACTTCACCATTTGGTAAGGCATCATAATCTAACACCTTATCAACATCAAAGAAATTAAAGCCAATAACTTCACCATCTTCATTAAGAACGCGAGTAACTAAACCCTTTTCTTCATAGCTACTACGTCCCTTATCTTGATCCAAAATGACAATCAAAGTATTTGGATAAGCATGTTTATTAATACTTGCAATCATTTCTAGTCCTCATTCCATTAATCAAGTGATCGCAAAAAAGTCTCCACTTCATCTTTTGTTTTGCGGTCCTTATTAACTAGTCTACCAATTTCTTGGCCATCTTGGTAGACAACAAAGCTAGGAATTCCTAAAATCGCCAAATCTTTTGCCACATCAATTGAATTATCGCGGTTAATTTGGTAAAACTTACTATCTTTAAAATCTGCTTCGATTTCAGGTAAAAATGGATCCAAAAAGCGACAATCTGGACACCAAGTAGCTGAAAATTCTAGGACTACACGTCCTTCTTTCGTAATTTCAGCAAATTTTTCCTTAGTTAAAGCATCAATTTTTTCCATAGCTTTCGTGCCTCCTACTTACTTTTTAAAAGTATGATAGCCTATTAATTCAAAAAAGTAAACTAATTAAACCTAGCATGTAAGCAATAAATTGGATTTCCTTTTGAAGCAAATTTATGCTCATACTCAGTTTCAACATTATTTTTCAAGATTTCTTCGTCTTCATGGTGTAAATCAACGCTTACAAAGTCGAATTTTGCACCAAAGTTATTTATGCTTACTAAACTGTAGCTAAATAAACCACTATTGTCAGTCTTAAATTCTAAGTGACCTTCTGGCTTTAACGTAGTTTGGTAATTTTTTAAAAAGCTCTTATAAGTTAATCTTCGCTTTTCATGGCGTGTTTTTGGCCAAGGATCAGAGAAGTTTAAGTATAAGATATCAATGCTATCTGCATCAAAAAAGTCAGCCAAGTTAATGGCATCAGCACGTAAAATTTGTAAGTTATCGAGTTCTTCTTCAAGCTTTGTTCTTAAAATAATTCCAGCTGCTGTTGTTTGCAACTCAATTGCAACATAATTCCTTTCTGGATGGCGCTTAGCTAAAGTAGTAATAAATTGGCCCTTTCCTGACCCAATTTCAACTTCAAGTGGTCGTGAGAAATCAGCAACTCTCTCTTCCCAGTTAATTTTCTTAGCTGGATCTGGATCTTGAATTACAGCTTCCGGATGATCATTTACTAATTTTACAGCCCACGGCTTATTTCTTAATCTCATTTAGTCTTTCTCCCTATTTTGTTTTCAGTTTTAGTGGTAAATATAGTCCTAATAAAACACCGCCACCTAGCAAGATACCAAAACTTACTAAAGAAAAATGATATATTAAAACATTTATTACTTGCAAGAGTAGAATTTGGCACCAAACCACAAAACTAATGACTTTTATTAACTGTGTATTGCTCTTTTTAGCTGGCAGCAATTGAAACATAACATGTTGACGATAAATGCGTTTTAGTGGCAATAACTGATAAATCGTTAAAAATATCACTAGTATCGTTAATCCAGTAGCCCATTTAACATCAGCAACTAAAATTGCTAATAAAATCGCAAAAGCTGACATTCGACCAAGTAAGGCGATATATTCCGGATTTCTAAATAATGCCCGCAAATATAAGAATTGTACAGCATCTTGCGTTTTCTGAAGATTTAAAATGCCATCCAGATATTTACGTCTGCGAAATACCACTCGTAATTCTTTAACATCGGTAAACATACTATAGAAAAGATAAATCCGCTCTTGACGATTCTTTTCAAATTGATAAGCCTTTTCCCAATCAAAATCAAGCACACTTACTTTCCTTAAAAAGATTAGTGCAGCAAGTTCAATTATCAAATATAAATAACTAGTCCAAGAAAAATAAGCTTGCAAAATATTAATTAAAAAAGCCAACACAAAAAAGTACTGTTCTTTCACATTCTTACTAAGATCAAAACTTAGAATTTCAACTTTTTGCAAAATTGCCTTAGCTAAAAGCAAACTAATAACCAAACACAAAAAGCTAACTGAATTAACTCCAGCTTTTAATAAGGCAAAAGGTGCCAAGATACCATTAACTAATAAAATTAAAATACTCGGAAAAATTAAGCTATATTTTTTTAGTGGCTTAAAATACTCATTCATACTTTGACTTTTAATGAATAAAAATTGTAAATCAGCTTTTTTAAGATAGGTAACAATTTGTCCTGGAATAATTGTTAAACTACTAATTAAAGCTAAAATCAAAGGATAAAACCACATTTTATCGGGCAAGCGCATTAAATTTTGTGCATACCAATACATAAACGCACCAAATAAAAAAATCAAGGCCAATACAAAAAAGTCATTAAAGACTAAACGTAGATAGCTCATATTTACCTTGAAAGATTCATTCATGCGCTTTTTTGCCAATTTATCCATGTTGCACCTGCTCTCTACTCAACACACGATAAATTTGGTCAAATGAATCTTGCTCACTCAAGCCATAATGAGCTTTAATTTCATTCAAACTGCCACACACTTCAATTTTTCTATTATTTAAAACCGCAAATTGATCGACAGTATCTTGAACTTCACTTAAAACATGACTGGTAATTAAAATCATTTTTCCTTGATTTTTAGCTTCTTGAACTAAATCAATTAAAGTAAGAGCAGATAGTGGATCAAGCCCAGTAAAAGGTTCATCAATTACAAGCAAATCACTAGCTGCCAAAAAAGCACATACAATCATAACCTTTTGCTTCATCCCTTTAGAAAAGTGAATCGGCAACCAATCAAGCTTATTATCTAAGCGAAATTTGGTTAAAAGGTCATTGGCCTTTTTCCAGGTTTCTGCCTCATCTAAATGATAAGCCAAGATTGTTAATTCAATATGTTCTTTCAAAGTTAATTCAGGATATAAAATTGGAGTTTCTGGAATATATGCTAACTTTTGCTTAAAAGCTTCCGGTGCCTGTGCCAGTTTTATTCCATCTAATTCAATATATCCTCTTTGAGGACGCAATAAACCTAAAATATGTTTAATGGTTGTGGATTTCCCTGCACCATTAAGTCCAATTAAGGCAACTGCTTTTCCTTTTTCAACGGTTAAATTTAAATCTTTTAAAACTGAGACTCCATGATAGCCCCCAGTTAAATTGTTAATTTTTAATGTCATAAATAATTTTCCTTATTAGTTAAACTCGTAATTATGATAACATGAACAGTAGGGATAACTAAAGATTAAAGGAGCGAATCTAAATGAACCAATTAGATGACAATTGTTTATTCTGCAAAATTATCAAAGGAGAGGTTCCAAGTTACAAAGTCTTTGAAAATGACGATGTTTATGCCTTTTTGGATATTTCTCAAGTTAATCCAGGCCACACCTTAATGGTGCCTAAAAAGCATATCATTAACTTCTTTGATTATAGTCAAGAAGATGCTGCAAAATATCTTCAATATATCCCAGTAATCGCTAAAGCAATTAAGAAGGCTGACCCTAGAATTACTGGAATGAATGTTGGCGTAAATAATGGCGCTTCTGCTGATCAAATAGTTATGCACTCGCACGTTCACTTGATTCCACGTTTTGAAAATGATGGTTTCAAAATTGCTACACGCAATAACGCTGATGATTATACACCAGAAAAATACGAAGCAATTGCAAGTGCGATTAGAAAGCAATTTTAATAAAGTAAAGAGGTAATAATAATGAAAGCTTTCGGATTTGGTTTATTAATTGGTGCAGCTGTCGGTGTAGCTGCAAGTTTACTTCCAACTGATGAAAATGATCGTCGTTTAAGAGATGATGTTAAGGATTATCTAGATGGCACTGCTAGTGATGCAAATGACTTTTCAAATAGTTTAGCTAGAGTTAAAGAAAATTTAGCAGCTCTACAAGCAGCTAGTCCAATTGCACAAGATGCAATTGATGAAATCAAGAGCAAAACCTCAAACTTTCAATCAAGTTTAAGTAATCAAGTTGCTGAGTTAAAGAGTGAAACCGAAAAATTCAAAAATGAAGCAGTAAAAATAAACCGTCAGTTTCAAAATGAATAATCTAATTGCATAGCAAAAGCAAAGACAACAAAGCTTTTGCTATCTTTGTATTTTAAAAATATTTGTAAAGTAGTATTTAAGAAGTTATGAATTTTTTGTGAATTTATCTATTTTCAAAAACATATATAACTTTTTATGCTATATTATATGACAGTAATATTTTAAGGATGTGGAGATTTTATTTTTATGAATAAATATTTGAAAAAAGCTGCAGCCCTTGTTGCTGTAGCAGGTATTGCATTAACTGCTACTGCTTGCTCAAGTAGTGCAACTCTTGTTAACTACAAAGGTGGCAAGATTACCCAAGATGAATACTACAAAGAACTTAAGTCTTCTCAAGCTGGTAAAACTACCTTAGCTAACATGATTATCTACCGTGCTTTAAAGCAACAATATGGCAAGAAAGTTAGCCAAAAAGAAGTTAATAAAGAATACAACAATTACAAGAAGCAATATGGTTCACAATTTGAAGCAGCTCTTGAACAAAATGGATACACTACTTCTTCATTCAAGAAGAACTTAGAAACCAACTTGTTAACAGTTGCAGCTTTGAAAGATATTAAGAAGATTTCTGCTAAGCAAGAACAAAAGGCTTGGAAGAGTTACCAACCTAAAGTTACTGTTGCTCACATTCTTGTATCAAAAGAAGATACTGCTAAAGACATTATTAAGCAATTAAAGAGTGGTACTAGTTTTTCTGATTTAGCTAAGAAGTACTCAACTGATTCAGCTACTAAGAATAAAGGTGGCAAGTTACCTTCATTCGATTCTACTGATACTACTTTAGATTCAGATTTCAAGACTGCTGCTTTCAAGCTTAAGAATGGTGAATATACTACTACTCCAGTTAAGACTCAATCTGGATACGAAATTATCAAGATGATTAAGCACCCATCAAAGGGTAAGTTTGCTGATCACAAGAAGCAAATTGATGAACAAATCTACCAATCAATGGAACAAAACACTTCAACTATGCAAAGTGTAATCAGAACTGTATTGAAGAGAGCTGATGTATCTATCAAGGACAACGACTTAAAGAATGTTCTTTCTTCATACATGTCAACCAGTTCCACTACAACCACTAACACTGCTAACTAATAGCAAGTAAACGTAAAAAGCTCAACCTAGTTTAAAAGACCAGGTTGAGCTTTTTTCTTTTTAATCTACTCCTTGCATGAGGCCGTGAATTCGTTTAACTAAGAACATTAAAATAATTCCGAAAATAACACTCACTGCCCCAACACCGATGAAGTATTGTACTTCAGTACCAGGAGTATATAATTTAACAGTTTGAGCGGTTACAGCTTGACCAACTGAATCTGCCATGTACCAAAGTGACATCATCTGTGACTTAAAAGCTACTGGAGCAAGCTTAGTTGTAGTCGATAACCCAATTGGTGAGTTAAGCATTTCACCGATTTCGACAATGAACCATGAACCAACAAGCCATAATGGACTTACTCTGCCTGCTGTTCCAAACAAAATACCAGGAATTGCCATCCAAATATATGACAAACCAGCAAATACAAGCGCTCCGGCAAATTTTGCTGGTGCTGAAGGTTGCTTCTTCCAGTTGTTCCATAATGCAACAAAGACTGGCGTTAAAATCATAATAAATAATGGATTAAGTAATTGGAAATTGGCTGCTTGAAAGTGCCAACCACCAATATGTAAAACAGTACGATTAGCAGCAAATAGCGCTAAAATAGTTGAACCTGATTCTTCAATTCCCCAGAAAATTGCAGCTGCGATAAATAGTGGAATGTAGGCAATAACACGACTTTTTTCTAACTTGGTAACTTTATCACTAGTTAACATCATCCAGAAATATACAACTGGCATCAAAATTGCAATGACAGTAATTAAGTTAACAATGTTATCAATAGTTAATGACTTAAAGAAGAACATCCCTGCTAAAATAGCCACTAAGATTAAGACACCCAACAAAGACTTGCGAATTACCGCATTTAACTCTGCTTTAGTTAGTGGATCTCCTGGTTTAAAGTCCTCTTTAGATAAATACTTTCTACCAGTTACGCTATATTGAATAAGTCCAAGGAGCATCCCAATCGCAGCTAAGATAAATCCTGCGTGGAAGTTATTGGTATGACCATCTAAAAATAGGTTTGCACCAAAACCAGAAGATGCCCATGGAACTGCAATTGGGGCAATCACTGCACCCAGGTTAATACCGAAAACAAAAAGTGAAAAACCAGCATCACGCCGATTATCATTATCGTCGTACAAGTCACCAACCATTGCACTAGCTGCTGGGTTTAACAAACCACTTCCCATTACGATAAAAGCAATTGATAAGAATAAGCCAATTTCTCTAAACGGAAGTGATAAACTAATGTGCCCTAGCATAATCAGCACCCCACCAATAAAGGTAGTTCGATGTGCTCCCCATACACGGTCGGCTAACCAACCACCGGCAATAGTTGAAATATATACTAATGAACCATAAATTGACATCACACTTGCTGCCAATGTTGGGTTCATTCCTAAACCGCCGGCCTTAATTCCGTAATACATGTAAAATAGTAGGATTGCCCGCATACCATAGTAGCTGAAACGTTCCCACATTACTGTATAAAACAGTGTTGCTAACCCTCTTGGTTGTCCAAAAAAGGTCTTATCTTTACTATTCATAAATGAATCCTTCCATATTGATTATCCTGTTTCTAAAAAGAAACACAATATGGCAATTATAAGAAAAAAATAAGAATGAGTCAAGAAAGGCAAGGGTGTCTATACCAACTCTCTGTAGGCTTGATATTCTTTTTGCCGATAGCAACAAAAGATAATTTTCATATTCGGATGTGTTTTTATCCATTTTTGACAGACAGTCAAAGCAATTTCTGCTGCTTTTTTAATTGGAAAGCCATAAACACCAGTTGAAATTGAACAAAAAGCGATAGACTTAAAACCATGTTCATCTGCTAATTTTAAACTTTGCAAATATGTACTAGCTAATTCATGCTCGGGATTAGAGCTCAAGCGATATACTGGGCCAACTGCATGAATAATTGCTTTGCATGTTTTCAAATTAAAGCTAGGAGTGATTTTAGCCATACCCGTTTTGCATCCACCTAGTTTTTGGCAGGCTTGGGCAAGCTGAGGTCCAGCTGCTTGGTGAATGGCACCATCAACTCCTCCGCCACCAGCTAAAGCAGAATTAGCAGCATTTACAATCACATCTGCTGGATAAGTAACTACACTTGCTTGTATTAAATAAATTTGCTTGTTTAACTTAAATTCATCCATTTTGTTTTCCTCTTTGTCTAAATTATAGCAAAAAAAGACTGCTACTTGGGCTAGTAGCAGTCTGAGGAATTAAAGTTTAAGTAATAATATAGAAAGGAGGTGATTTAAAAATATAAAACGTATATGAAATGAAAAAAATGAAACGAAAAATATGTTAAAAACACCTATCCACATTATCCTTGTGGACACTTTCATAGTATCACGCCTTTTTCTAAAAGTCATCTAATATGCTCTTAATTTAAATACTTATTTCGTCTGCGTTTTTGGCTACAAATTAACTAAGCGTAATATTTTATTCTGCTTGTGAAAGAGATTACAATCAAGGTGAAAATACTCTATAACACGAAAGGAGGAGTATCATGCCTAGTTATCTTTTAAAAAAGCAGGATGTAGTCAACTTTACTAATAATCCTCTATCTGTATCTAAAGTCAGTTATCTTGCTGCCTACCTCGCTCCCGAGCAGCTGTTAGCGCGCCTGCTTCCCGCACCTTTACAATTAGAAGAACCCATAATTTATCTAGAAATAAGTAAGATTAAAACCGCTTCTTATGCGGAGCCATTTACTTTTGTTGCTTTTTCAACTTTAGCTAGTTTAAATCAACTTATCGGAGTTTATCCTTTAGCCGCTTTTACTGCTGGTAGCGGAGCTGAAGCTGCCTTGATAGTAGGACATAAAAATCATTGCTTACCTCTTAAATTAGCTCAGAAAATTAATTTTGAAGAAGAAAAGGGACGTTTAAAGCACTACTTTAACGCTCAATTAATTCGAAATAATCACGCCCTAATTGACTTTCACTTTGTTACTGGTGCGATGAATGCTGACCCACTGACAACTAATCTTAATATTGACCCCATTGAACTAGCGAAACAAGATAAATATCTTCAATTTGCAATCGACTATCAGTTACAGCAGCAAAAGGTTGAATCAGCTCGGCTAGTTACTCTCAAGCACCAACGCATAATTAATAAATCTGAAAACGGATCATTTAATCTCACCCTTCATGCTAGCATTGATGATCCACTGACGGAATTACTTTGTCTAAAAGAAATCGGTGCTATTCGCTTAGAAGTTCAAACTGAAACCAT
Source organism: Lactobacillus psittaci DSM 15354 (assembly GCF_000425905.1). Taxonomy (GTDB): domain Bacteria; phylum Bacillota; class Bacilli; order Lactobacillales; family Lactobacillaceae; genus Lactobacillus; species Lactobacillus psittaci. Next base: position 25,181 of record NZ_AUEI01000011.1, on the reverse strand, counting down.
CCAGTCACAAACTAATCTCGTCCAACTTAATCCTGAAGAAGTTACGAAATATCTCATAACTAGTCGCTATGACTCAAAGCTTTATCAAAGCATTTAAAAAAGCAAGCACTCTTGTTGCTTGCTTTACTTAGCTTTAATTAATTGATTATAAAAGTCAGTTAATTCTTTGTTATTTGAATTAGTCAAATATATTTTTTCTGCGCTACTATTATTATCAACTAAAATTATCGGATTATTATCTTTAATGATAAAGAAGTAAGTGATATGAGAATGCGTACCGTTATGGTTGAAAATTGCCACAATATGATAAGCCAGATTTTGCTTTAAGTCTGGATCCCAAGCGATTTGTAATTTTTGCCCGTTATAAGTAGCCTTAGCTAAATCATCTGGGAAACTACTACCAGCATAAGTTTTTAGCTGATTTTTTCCGTCAAATTTATCATACTTTTGATTTATCTTAGGTCCCCAAGTATTAATAAAGTTTGTCAGTTCTTGGTCTTTTTGTTTTGTCCAAATTTTAGCGACTTCTTTTTTGGGAGCTTTAGCCTGCTTAACTTTTTTAGGCTTACTTTTTGGCGATTCAACCTTTTTAGCTTTGCGCGAAACCTTAACTTGAGTAGGTTGATTTTCAAACTTTATATTTGGAAATGCCAATGAACAAATTACTGAAAATAAGCCGAAAATAACAGCAATTGCAAAAAGTTTCTTTCTCAAATCAATTCCTCCTCACTCAAGTAATATTCTTAATTAATTGGATGCTTTGCTACTAATGCTTGAACGTCATCAGCAACTTCTTTTAATGCAGTCTCATTTCCACTATTTTCCAAAGTCTTAATAATCAACTTAGCAACTTCTCTACTATCTTCTTCATCAAATCCGCGACTAGTAATTGCCGGAGTTCCAATTCTTAAACCACTAGTAATAAATGGTGAACGTGGATCATTTGGAATGGCTTCTTTATTAGTAGTAATCATGACACTATCAAGTAAGTTTTGAGCATCTTTTCCAGTTAAGCCAGTCTTGGTAATATCTAAAACTAATAAGTGGTTAGCTGTTCCACCAGTTACAACTCTAATTGTGTCAGAAGCATTTAAGACAGCGGCCATTGCCTTAGCATTTTTAACTACTTGACCAATATAAGTCTTGTATTGTGGTTGCAAATCTTCATAAAATGCTTGGGCCTTAGCAGCAATAACGTGTTCAAGTGGGCCACCTTGAGAACCAGGGAAAACAGCTGAATTAAACTTTTTACCTAACTCTTCAGAGCGAGATAAAATCATCCCTCCACGAGGACCTCTTAAAGTCTTGTGGGTAGTTGTAGTTACAACGTCAGCAACTGGCACAGGATTTGGATGATAACCAGTTGCAACAAGTCCAGCAATATGGGCCATATCAACCATTAAGTAGGCTCCTACTTCATCAGCAATTGCTCTGAACTTATCCCAATCAATAATCTGACTATATGCAGAAGCTCCGGCCACGATAATTTGTGGCTTAATTTCTAGTGCTTGCTTACGGATTGCATCATAATCTAGTTCTTCTGTTTCAGGATTTAAGCCATAAGCATAAGTTTGGTACATTTTACCTGAGAAGTTAACCTTGGCACCGTGAGTTAAGTGTCCGCCGGCATCCATTCCCATGCCCAAAATCTTGTCACCTGGCTTAAGTAATGCTTGATAAACTGCCGCATTAGCTTGAGAGCCTGAGTGAGGTTGTACGTTGGCATAAGCTGCACCGAATAACTCTTTTGCATGATCAATTGCTAATTGTTCTGCAACATCAATATATTGGCAACCACCATAGTAACGCTTGCCAGGATACCCTTCAGCATACTTATTAGTTAAAACTGAACCTTGTGCTTCTTCAACTGCCTTTGAAACGATATTTTCTGAAGCAATTAATTCAATTGTATGTTGTTGTCTGTCTTCTTCTTTGGCGATTGCATCCCAAAGTTGTGGATCTTTTTCTGCATATTTCACGAGCCAAGCCCTCCTAAATAAAAAAACTAACAAGTTAATTTTAGCATTATCTACTTATTTTTCCATAAACCATTTTTGTATATTCTTAGCAACTTGTTCTGGCAAATAACGAACTCGTACTTGGTATCCATAGTTTTTATCCATTACTTCAAGCTCTATATGCATTAACTTTTTTCCCTTCATTAAAACACTTTGACTTAGCTTCAAATATTGAATCTTATCTCTCGGTAATATTGCTTTGATAATTTTAAAATAGCGTTTAGTTCCAAGATATAAATATTTATCATCAAAGCTAACTCCACTAGTCTTACTAATAAGTATGCTAATAAATAAAACATACAAACCGAATACCAGACTTAAAATAAGAATCCAAATAAAGGCTTGCCCAAGATATAAATAAGCTAGTAAATTAACTACTAAACTAATCCAAAACCAGCAGTTAAACCGATAAACAAATAAAGCTCGCTTTCCACTTTTAGCTAATGGCGTAAGTTTCTTAATTACACTTGGCCAAGTAGGAAGTAACTCATGTAAAGCATCTGCAGCATGCTTAGCTTCAACTACAGGAATCAGATTAATATTGCCTTCTTCTTCACCAGTTACCTTTGAAGAGGCAATGGCTTGAATGCTAACCAACCTAGTCAAAAATCTAAAATAAGTAGCTTCAAAAATGATTCCCTGAATTCTCTTAACAGGCAAAGTCATTTGTGTTTTAGTAAAAAGACCACTCTTTGCCTTTAACTGATTTTGTTCATTATAGATGTTAAAGTTGTAATAACGTTGCCAAGTAGCTAAAAAAGAAAGAACAATCCCTACTAGTAAAACAAGTATAAATACAGGCCAGCTAAAATCAATCTTAATATTAAAATCGCTTAGCTTTCCATAAAGGCCCCAAACTAGCACAATCCCAGCAATAATTCCAGGCGAAGTTAAAGTATAAATTGCTAAATCTCGACTATTAATTAAATATCCTTTTACTTCATCTTCAGCTTTCGATTCAGCCACTTGCATCGCAGCTTGCAAGCGTTCAAGCTCTACCTGACTAATAACTCGCAAAATTACTACCCCATCATCGTCTTGATTAGCAGTTTCCAAAATAACTTTTGTTAACTTTAACGGCTCCATCCAAAACGGATGATTGGTATGAATTGTTTGGATTCTTGAATAAGGGATATGCTTTTCCTTCTTTTCAAATAAGCCGGAACGAATAACCAGCTCATCTTCCAAGATTTCATAGGTAAAGCAAAAATATTCAACAAAAGCAGCTAATAAAACTAGTACTACAAAGCAGCTAATTTGAATAAAATACTGCCCTTTAAAAAAATTTAGATAGTTACAAACAACAAGAATAGCAGGCAGAAGACCGATTTTACTACTGATTTGATCTTTTAAGAAAAACAATATAGCTACTGGTGATAAGTGTTTATTCATGCGAATCACCCGCTTTTTGAATAATAGTTAAAAGCTGCTTTCTAAACTTCTTAGCATCTTCTAGCCTTAAGCCCGAAATCTTTTCACTTGAAGAAGCAGTATGCAAATATAACTCTGTCAAATTCTGCCAGCGTAAGATTGGCCCAGCTTCCAAGGTAACTGTCTGCAGACGCGCAAGTGGAATGGTAATTTGTTTTCTAAAAATATACCCCTTGTGCAATTCCACAAATTCACCAGTTATTTGGTAAGTCCAAAAATTGTAGATATACGGAATCAGAAGAATTTGAATCAAGTCAAATAAGATAACTAACGCAAACAATACAGTCCAGACTAATAAAGCAAGGTATAGCCAGTTTTTATCAACAAAAATTTTTAAGACAAAATAGATAATTCCAAAGCCAACGATTGTTCCCACAACATCTAAAATATTTTTAACAAGCCAGACTTTGGTTATTTCTTTTGGCAATTTATTTACCATTTCAATTCTCCTCCTTCTATCAAAAAACTCTACTTACTAAAATTATAGCAAGTAGAGTTATTATTTTATAATATTATTCCTTAAGCCAGATGATATTTTGCAAAATGTTGGCGTAAATACTGTAAAGTTAAACTATTTTGATTACTCTTTACTAGAGCAAAAGGATTACCAGTTGCCATTACTTGTCCACCATTACTTCCGCCTTTTGGACCTAGGTCAATTAAATAATCACAATTAGTCATAATATCTAAATCATGGGTAATGATGACAATTGTTGCTCCTTTTTTCTGCAAACGACGTAAAACTTCAAGTAAAACTTGAATATCACTTGGATGAAGCCCAATTGTTGGTTCGTCAAGAACAAATAAGGTATGCTTGCAAGACTTTTGCAAATGCTTAATTAGTTTCAAACGTTGTGCCTCACCACCAGATAATTCTGGCGTACTTTCTCCTAAATGCAAATAGCCTAATCCTACTTCTTGCAATAAAGTTAATTCACGTAAAATTTTACTTTCTTTAGCAAAAACAGGAATCGCTTCATTTACTGAAAGATTCAAAAGATCAGCAATTGAATAATCATGCCATTTTATTTTTAAAATATTTGGGGCAAAACGCTGACCCTGACAAGTTGGACATGTTTGTTCCATATCAGGTAAATACTGCAAATCAAGCGAAATCTTGCCTAGCCCCTGGCAGGTTGGGCAGGCACCTTGTTTATTATTGTATGAAAAAGCAGATATTTTTAGCTTTTGCTCTTTAGCATCAGATAAATTTGCAAACAAATGACGCAAATTATCCATAATTGAAGTATAGGTGGCAACACATGAACGTGTATTCTTTCCAACTGGCTTAGCATCGACACTTACAACCGACTTGATAGCAGTTGTTAACTTCGCTACCTGCGCTGGTAATGCGTGTGGATTTTTAATAGCTGGCACTAAACTGTCTAAAATCAGACTAGTTTTACCCGCGCCTGAAAAGCCCGTTACAGCTGTTAACTTCTCATCTGGAATTGCCACTTCAACGTCATGCAAGTTGAAGTAGTCCTTTACCTTTAATTGCGTTGATTGCGCTAGAGATATATCTTGCTCTTTTAAACTAGTAATTTTGGCAGTGCCAGATAAATACTTGCCAATCATTGACTTAGAATTATTTTCTAAATCTTTTGGTCTTCCTTCCGCAACAATGCGGCCACCTTTTTCTCCAGCTTCTGGACCGATTTCAATCACCCAATCAGCAGCTTCAATTACACTGACTTCATGATCAACAACTACTAGTGAGTTTCCCTGGTCAATTAACTTACGGAAGATTTTTAACAAGCCTGAGACATTATCTGGATGAAGTCCAATTGTTGGCTCATCTAATACATACAAGACGCCAGTTGTTTCTGTTCGCAAAGTTCGGGCTAATTGAATTCTTTGTAGTTCTCCCGTTGATAGCGTATTTCCGCTTCGAGCTAAGGTTAAATAATCTAACCCCAAATCAAGTAACGGAGTCAAGTCATCCTCTAAGTCTTTGAAGATTGCTTTAACCATGCCTTTCATTTCACTAGGTAACCAATTTATAGTCTTACTTTCAAAATGAACTAACTCAGCCAAGGTTAAATTAGAAACTTCAGCTATGTTCATTCCCGCAACGGTTTGCTTTAATAATTCAGGATTTAGGCGATTACCATGACAAAGCGGACAAGTTGAAAACTTAAAAAACTTATTAATTCTAGTCAAACTGCGTTCAGTCTTAGCAGTCTTTAAAGAGGCATAAACTGCTTCATAAGCATTTTCATAGAGCGTTCCATCGGTGCTATAGACTCGCCCAGTTGAAGTGTGAAAATCAACTGCGTACTTTTTCTTTTCACCGTGTAAAACAAAATCTTTTTCTTTAGCAGTTAAATCTTTAAATGGAACATCTAATCGCACACCTAAAGTTGCGGCAACAGTATTCATAAAGTTGCGCCCAGGTAAACGCCAAGAAGCAACCGCACCTTCATTAATCGTTTTGCTATCATCAGGGATAATTTTAGTTGGATCTAAAGTCTGCACTTTACCAGTTCCATGGCACTTAGGACAGGCACCACCTGAATTGTAGGCAAAGTCTTCCGCAGATTTTGCCATAAATTCTACCTGACAAGCAGGACAGGTGATTTTCCCCATCTTATCTCCAGGCGCATCCATTGCCTTAGCGATTGCCAAACTTGGTTCAATTCTATGTCCATTTGGACAAACTGGACTAGCCAGGCGTGAAAAGATTAAACGAATTACATTAAGAATCTCACTCATTGAGCCAACAGTTGAACGTTCACTAGGTACAGTTGGCCTTTGCCTTAAAGCAATAGCTGATGGAATATGACGTACTTCCCTAACACCAGTTTCTTTAGCCTGGGAAATTCGTCTGCGAGTATAAGTTGATAAGGCTTCTAAATAGCGCCTTGAACCTTCTGCATAAAGAATCCCCATTGCTAGTGAACTTTTACCGGCACCAGAGGGGCCAGTAATAGCGACAAACTTGTGTAAAGGAATCTTAAGCTTCAAATTCTTTAAGTTATTTAAACTAGCACCATATACTTCAATATTATTAGGTTCCATTTCATTCTCTCCATTCATATCATCATTATAACCCTTTGATTCTTAAAGTATATCTAACACCAGCTTAATCATACCTATACAAAAAAAGAATCAAGCAAAAATGCTTGATTCTTAATTTACATGTTATTTAGTAGAAATTTGACTAAAATATTTTAGTCCTTTTTCTTCTTACTAATGAATAACATACCTGCTAAACCTAACAAAGTTAAACCTAGCACTTCTAATCCAACTTTATTTTCACCAGTTTGTGGAAGAGTCTTAGCCTTAGACTTAGTTATAGCTGAGTTGGCTGAAGTACTCTTAGAACTTGTGTTTAAATTGTCAGACTTATCAGTCTTAGTTGACTTGTCGGATTCTTTATTTGAATTAGTTTGTTCTGATGGACGAACAGTGGTTGTGTCTGTATTTTCATCACTTTCATTGTGAGTACCATTTTCATTATTGTTATTATCTGAATTAGTATCACCATGAGGAACAACAGTACTGTCGCCACCTTGGCTACCCTTGTTAGTATCATCATTGAATAATGGTTCACCAAGTTCATAACGCTTGATTGTTTGATCTGGTGTTAATTCCTTACTTGTACCATCTTCGAAAGTAATTGTAGTTGAGCCATCACCCTTAACATCGATGTTAGTAATTCCCTTATCAGTGTTTGACTTAGTGATGTTGGTCTTAACTGCTTCTTTTTGTTCATCAGTTAAGTCGCCATCACCCTTCACTGGTACCTTGTCGAAGTTAGAGTTGAAGTTCTTGTCTTCGCCTTCATTAAATAATGGTTCACCAAGTTCGTAACGCTTGATTGTTTGATCTGGTGTTAATTCCTTACTTGTACCATCTTCGAAAGTAATTGTGGTTGAACCGTCACCCTTAACGTCAATGTTAGTAATTCCCTTATCAGTGTTTGACTTAGTGATATTGGTCTTAACTGTTTCTTTTTGTTCATCAGTTAAGTCGCTATCACCCTTCACTGGTACCTTGTCGAAGTTAGAGTTGAAACTCTTGTCTTCGCCTGGGTTAGTCAATGGATCGATTAACTTGTAGCGGTTCACAGTTTCTTCTGGTGTAAAGGTGCTTTGAGTACCATCACTCATTGTTACAGTTGCTGTACCATCTGGCTTAACAGTTACATCTGTGATGTCCTTGTCTGGATTACCATCCTTGATGTTCTTAATTACTTCTACCTTTTCAGTATCAGTAATATCTCTGTCACCTTCAACTGGTACCTTCTTAATGTTGTGGTTCAAGTCTTCACTTTCACCATGGTTAATCAATGGATCACCTAATTTACTACTAATAATAGTTTGATCAGGTGTCAATTCCTTTTGTGTACCATCTTCAAAGGTTACGATGGTGCGGCCATTGTCCTTAACTTCTACAGTTGAGATGTTCTTGTCACCGTTAGTCTTCTTGATGTTTTTGGCTACTTGACCCTTTTCGTCATCAGTTAACTTATCTGCGTCCTTAACAGTAGTCTTGTCAAATGGGTTAAGGTCGGCATCTGCGTCACCTGTGTTAATCAACGGATCACCCGTCTTACTACTAATAATAGTTTGATCAGGTGTCAATTCCTTTTGTGTACCATCTTCAAAGGTTACGATGGTGCGGCCATTGTCCTTAACATCTACAGTTGAGATGTGCTTGTCACCATTAGTCTTCTTGATGTTTTTGGCTACTTGACCTTTTTCTTCATCAGTCAACTTATCTGCATCTTTTACAGTAGTCTTATCAAATGAGTTAAGGTCTGCGTCTGCGTCACCAGTGTTAGTCAATGGTTCACCTAATTTACTACTAATAATAGTTTGATCAGGTGTTAATTCTTTTTGTGTACCATCTTCAAAAGTTACGATGGTGCGGCCGTTGTCCTTAACATCTACAGTTGAGATGTGCTTGTCACCGTTAGTCTTCTTGATGTTTTCTGCTACTTTACCTTTTTCTTCATCTGTTAACTTATCTGCATCTTTTACAGTAGTCTTGTCAAATGAGTTAAGGTCTGTATCTGCTTCACCACTGTTAATCAATGGATCACCTAATTTACTACTAATGATAGTTTGATCAGGTGTCAATTCCTTTTGTGTACCATCTTCGTAAGTTACGATAGTGCGGCCATTGTCCTTAACTTCTACAGTTGAGATGTGCTTGTCACCATTAGTCTTCTTGATGTTTTTGGCTACTTGACCTTTTTCTTCATCTGTTAACTTATCTGCATCTTTTACAGTAGTCTTGTCAAATGGGTTGAGGTCTGTGTCTGCGTCACCAGTGTTAGTCAATGGTTCACCAATTTCATAACGTTTGATTGTTTGATCTGGCGTCAATTCCTTCTTACTGCCATCTTCAAAAGTTACAGTTGTTGAACCGTTACCCTTAACATCGATGTTGGTAATACCCTTGTCGGTGTTTTTCTTAGTAACGTTATCCTTAACTTCTTGCTTTTGCTTGTCAGTTAAGTCGGCGTCACCCTTCACTAGTACCTTATCGAAATTACTATTGAAGTTGTCGGCATCATTGGTAGTAACAATTACCGGTACATCTACAGACTTAGTGCTGCCATCTGGGAATGTAGCAATAATCTTACCTGAAAATTCTCCAACTGTATCTGTCTTTGGTGTATTTTCTGGGTCCCAACTGTATGTTGTTCCATTAGGCATATCTGCCTTATTAGTAATTACATCCTCAGCCTTTGGTAAATCCGCATTACGTTTTACAGAGACAGAGTCCGCTTTAGGATTATTTTCATCTCCGTCAGAAACAACCTTAACTGGTACAGTCACTTGATCTACAGATCCATCTTTATAAGTAACTTTAACCACACCAGTAGTTTCACCACTCTTAGAAACTTCTGGTTCTTTTGCCCAACTATATTCAGCATCAGTTGGCATGTCTTTACCATTCTTATCTTGCTTTTGAATACCATCTTCGGCTTTTGGAACTTGATTAATTCGAGTAGGAATTTCTTGTGACGCTGGATCAAATTGTTCTGATTGAGCTGGACGAACATTTACAGTTGTATCAAGAGTATCAGCACTACCATCTTCGTAAGTTACAACAACCTTTGCAGGAACTCCACCAGGAGTTTCTGTTGAAGGAACGGATTGCCAATCAATCTTGGTAATTGGGTAGTTATTTGAATCAACTGTGTCACTAGCCCTACCAGTTAAGTCTTCATTATGATCAACAGTTATTGGTTGAGTAGTTGGATTGTACTTATCGGCATCACTATTTACGTGGACAGTTACATTTACATCTTGAGTTGAACCATCTGGATAAGTTACATGAACTGTTCCAGGCTTGTCACCCCAAGTAGAAGTATCAGGTTTCTCAGTCCAAGTATACTCAGTATTTTCTGGAAGATCAGCTGTATTATCGATACTATCTTTTGCGACAGGATCTGTGCCTTTATCTACATTTACTGTCTTACCCTTAGCAGAATAAGTTTCATTATCTAATGGAGTTACTTTAACTGTTACATCTATAGGCTTAGTGCTGCCATCTGGGAATGTAGCAATAATTTTACCTGGGAATTCTCCAACTGTATCTGTCTTTGGTGTATTTTCTGGATCCCAGCTGTAGTGAGTATTAGCTGGATCCTTTTGAGCATCCTTATTAGTAATTACATCTTCAGCCTTTGGTAACTCTGCATTATGCTTTACAGTTATAGGATTTTCAGGAACTGGCGTTACAGCTTCGTCTGCATCACTAGCTACATTAACCTTAACTGGTACATCAACACTCTTATCACCAACAGTTACAGTAACTACACCAGCTTTATCACTTCCTGAAGTAGAAGTATCTGGAGTAGTCTTCCAGCTGTATGTTGCACCTTCTGGCAATTCAGCATTAGGGTTAATTGCACTCTTAGCTTCTTCAGCTGTAAAGTTGTGGTTCAAGCCGACTTTAACTGGATTGCCTGCTTCAATTACGTGAACGTTACCAGTTACTTGGGTACTATTGCCATCACTATAAGTTACAGTTACTGTGGCCTTCTTTACACCTGAAGTAGAAGTATCAATTGAATCATTCAAAGTTGGTGTTGTACCTTCTGGTAAAGCACCCTTATTAGCGATTAAATCACTAGGATTTACAGTTTCACCCTTAGCAACATAAGTATCTTGTCCCTTAGCAGCTTGTTCAACCAAATCACTATATGGAATCACCACATCTTGACCTTGACCTGCTGGATAAGTTACATGTAACCCATCTTCTTGGAATGAATCACGGGTAATTGGATTAAAGTTACCATGCTCATTAATAACCGGATCAGAGTTATTCTTCTTGATAATGCTAATTACTTGGTCTTTTTCATCATCAGTTAAGGAAGTAGGATTTTCTACTAAAACCTTAGGTCCAACTTTAATAGTTGTTACATCTCTTGGAACATAAACACTTGGATCATCAATTCCTGAACCGGTGTAGTTTACTCCACCAATATTGTCAACTACAACATTATCGCTATTTAAATCTGGGTTAGCTGTAGTAAATGCTGTCTTAATTGCTTCTTTATCAATTGGGAAAGTAGTTGTGCCATTTTCATTCTTAGCTTGAACAATTTGACGCACTGGAGCTTGGACAGTTATTTTATCAACTTTTACTGGTAAGTCTACTGCTGAACCATCACTATATGTAAGCTTGATATTACCATCAGAATCAATTGTAACTGTTGGCTTTCCATCAGAAGCAGGGTTGGCATTCGCTATTGCAGTCTTAACAGCTTCTTTGTCCTCATCAGATAATTGTTTCTTATTATTAACAATTGTTCTTTCAGATGGGATATTCACTACTACAGTATCAGCAACAGTCTTTTTGGCAACTAAGTCAGTCAATTTAGTCTGAGGGCTGCCGTCTTGGAAGGTAACTGGAGTGTCACCATTACTTTCAACGATATTGATAATATCAACACCATTGAATTTAGTATTTGGATTTGCGGCTTTAATTGCATCCCAAACCTTAGACTTTTCAAATGGAGTTAGACTAGAAACATTATCAACCTTAACCTTATTAGGAACGTTGATTACTGTATCTGGTGCAGAAATAGTTGTTGTAATAGTCTTGGTTACTTCCTTAGTAGTAACTTGAACATTTGGATCATGCATATCTCCACCAGCTACTGGAGTTGGCACATTGTAAGTTACTATTTCAGTCATAGTAACTGAACCATCATCGTTAACAGTTACTTCTGCATTAGGATTTGCAGTTTTAACTGCAGTTGCAACCTTATCCTTTTGAGTATTATTCAAAGCTGCAGTAGGATTATTACTACGTTCACTTAACTTAATCTGAGTCTTTTCAGGATATTTAGCAACAACTACAGATAATGGAATTGTAGTCTTTGAATTATCAGGATAGATTGCAGTGATTGTTGGATTGCCACTTTCATCAGTTCCATATTCATAACTTTGAACTTTTGGATTGTTCTTTCTAAGACTGTTTTCAATCTGAGCCTTGTCATTGTCAGTTAACATAGCTGGATCAGTTACTAAAGTCTTAGAAGTTACTTCTAATGGATAAACCATGTTGTTAACGATTTGTGCAGTAAGCTTCTCACCTGGAATAGTAATTGAACGCGTACCATCTGTGAAGCTAACCTTGGCCATATCTTCTGCCTTACCGTTAGTACCTACTGAAATCTTAGTAGTATCCACATTAACGTTACCCTGCTTAAGAACTTCAGTAACTGCTTGAACTTCACCAGAATCTAATTTTTCTTGATCCTTAACACCAATTCTAGTTGAAATATTAAAAGTAGTCTTGTCTGCAGGAATAGTTGCAATCTCGTTACCATTATCATCATAAACAGTAATATCACCACTAGCATGTGCTTGTACATGATCAGAAGCAATGTTTGGATTGTCCTTTAAGAATGCATCCTTCATAGCTTGCTTTTCGCCATCGTCTAAACGATAAATTGGCACTAATTTACCAGTTTCATCAGCTTTATTCCCCTTATTTTCAACAACAGTTCTAAGTGGAATTGTTACAGCCACATCATCCATAGTTAATTGTTGAGTTGTACCATCTGGCAAAGTGGCAGAAACAACGTTATTCCCATTGCTATCTTTTTCTACATTCACATCTGATAAATATGTTGTCCCGCCAGACATATTAGCATCTTCAACATTTTGAATAATTTGACTAATTTCTGCAGGTGTCAAATTAGATTTATCAACAACAGGAGTCAAAGTTGATGGCTTATTTAAAGTTTCATTTTGGTATACCAATAAATCGCCCGCAACCTTAGTCTTAGATCCGTTATCAGTAAATGAAACAGTCGCTGTACCATCATCAGCAATTACACTAGAGTCAGAAATATCTAGATTTAACTTCTTAATAGCCGTTAAAACAGCTTTCTTTTCATCAGAAGTCAAGTGCTTCTTATCAGCAACAACGGTTCTCTTAGGTACCTTTAAAGTTGTTTGATCTGTAGTCAAGGTTGCAGTATTACCACTATCATCAGTTAATAAAACACTACCATCATTATTAACTTGAGCAGTGTAGCCCTTGTTAGCAGCTTCTGCAGTAGATTTTACATTAGTCTTTTCTGAATCATTCAAAGTGTAGTCGGGATTAGTCCAATTATTAGCCTTATTAGATACAGCTGTTCTAGCTGGAATGTAGACAATAGTATCACTTACTGGAATGGTTTCAGTTACACCGCTATCACCATAAGTTACAATAACCTTGCCATTATTTTGGTCAACAGTAGCAGAGGTTACCCCACGATCTTTATTAGCTTCAACTACTTTATCAATAATTGATTGCTTTTGATCATTAGTTAAATTATCTGGATCACCAACAGCTGTTTTTGCTTTAGGAGCCACTGCGTCGGCATAGATTAAGTTAGAGTTAACTACATCTAAAGTAGGGTTACCTTCACTAAAGCTAAGAGTTGAAGTAGAGTTGTATCCATTATTAATAGTTGTATTATTCCAATCAAATAGAATATTAGGATTATCCTTAGTTAATTGATCCTTAATATTTTGTTTATCTTGATTAGTTAAGTTATTTGGATCTGCAACTTTGACTAACTTCTTAACAAAGACAGTTGTATATTTAGCGTCTAGTTTTCCTTGGCTATATACTAATCTCTTTGAATCATTGTTAGCAGAAATAGTATATGTAACATTTCCACTACTGTCTCTACTAAAAGTAAATAGATAATCTACACCATCTAAAATACCCTTATTTTGAATAGATTCTTGGAAGGCGGCTTTATAGACATCGTCCCCTACTGAAATTACAGTTTCACCAACTGGAACCAAAACTCGCTTAGGGTAGTTAATTGTATATTGGTTAGCACGTACTCCATCAAGAGTTAATACTTGACCGTCAGAATATTTAACAGTTACACCTGTATTATTGGCGCCGAAACCAACCTCAGTAGCACCATCATTAGCATCCTTAAATAATTGCTTAACTTGATCAAGTTCTGAACTAGTTAAATTAGTTTGATCTTTTACCCAAACTAGCCCATAAGGTGGAATAATGCTTTGGTGAATACTTTCAAAAACAGTCTTAGTACCAGGAACAGTAATAGCTTTTGAGCCATCAGCAAAAGTTACACTTGCAGTACCATCTGAAGCAACAGAAGCTGAAGTAAATCCATCTGAAATTGTCTTATTAGCAGACTTTAAGTTATCTACAACTTTTTGCTTTTCTTCTGCTGTGATATTGGTCTTATTCTTAACTAATACTGGGTTAGGAATATTAATAATAGTTTGAGCTGGTGTCAAAGTAGCTGTTTGGTAAACTCCTGAAGCAGAAGTTCTTGAAACAGTTACTGACCCATCATATTTATCATCAGTTTGGTTTACTTTTACACCTAACTTAGCACTAGCATTTGCAGCATTAACCTTAGCACTGATAGTGCCTGCTTCGTCATCTGTAATTGTATAAGTAGTAGCACCAGAATCTTGGAAAATCATAGTTTTAGCTGGAACTTGAACTACTAAGTCATTATAAGAAACAGAATTAGTTGACCCATCAGCATAAGTTAAAGTAGCTACTTGATCAATATCACTGTAAGTAACATCAGTAACATTTGAATTGGCACCCTTGATTAAGCCGGTTACCTTAGTTGTTGAAGCCGCATCTTGGCTTAAGTTAGTCTTGTCATTAACGACAGTTAAAGTTGCAGGAGCTTGCGCAGGATACTTGGCATTATCCTTATCAGCATTAGCAACAGTAATTACATATTGTTTGCTACTTGCATCATAACTAGTAGTTGCCTTAAAGCCAGCCTTTTCAAGGTCAGCTAAATTATTAATCTTTAAGTTTAAGTACTTGCTTCCACTATCTGCAGTTGGGTTAAGTGCCTTATCAATCTTAGCTTGCATTTCAGCTGTATCATTACTATAAGCAAATGATTCTGAAATGTAGTAGTTCTTTTGAACAGCCCCAGTAGTTGGAACCACACTATCAGTTACTGAACTAACACTTGAGTTAGTATTACCAGTAACATCAGCTAATGATGACTTAGTCAAAGTATAGTTAACAGCTGGAATAGTAGTTGTAGCTCCAGTAGTGGCATTCTTAACAACCACATTAACTTGAGCAGTGGCTGCATCTAATGAATCACTAGTAATTACCTTACCAGAACTTACCCCACTTGAAGCAGCTTGCATCAAGTGAATATCAGTATTAGTCTTGGCAGCTTGTCCTCTAGTAGCACCACCATCTGCATTTTGAGGGACACCTTCATTCCCTAAAGCAATCACACCACTATATGTAGAAACCTTTTCACCACTAGGTTTTGTGTAAAAGGTAACAGTCCATGTGGCACCAGCATGATCATCTAACAGCTTGGAACCTTGGGTTCTAAATAAGATTCCATAGCCAAAGTCATTGACATCAATAGCAGGATTTTTATTACCCCACATATTTTGGTTTTGATTCTTATTGGCATTATTTTCATCCATTTTGAATGCTTTTTGCCAGTAAGAACTACCATGTCCATCCTTATCAATTCCACTATTGAAACCATGGACGTTGTCATAGTTAGTACTGTCTCTTGGGACAATACCATATGAATCCATGTAAAGAGCACGGTCATTCAGAACTTTTGAACGTTGAGCTGCAGAACTTGAATTAGTAAAGGCTGTTATACTACTTGTTACAAAACCAGTAGCAAAATTAATAGGTGTCTTACCACTACTTAGGTAAGTAGCTGCAACACTAGGATCACTAGCAATCCATCTATTAATCGCTGCTTGATCATATGCAGCATAACTTTGTGAACCTTCACCATTAATATATGTAGTTGCACTCTTAACTTTAACGCCACCTAAACTTGCTACATCAGAACGCAAAGTTTCATTAATAGTAAATAAATGACCGTTCGCATCTTTGACAACCTCATTATCTTTGGAAATAACAAGTGCATAGGCTCCACTATCTGCATGGTTAACAATATTGTTCAAGTAGTATTTACCATCAGGCAAGAAAGTTACGGTCCATTTAGTAGTACCATTAGCTTGTGCTTCTTGAGTAATCTTATAATTCTTAGTCATATCAGAAGCCCAGCCCCAGTTTTGTGGACCCCCGGCAAAAATCTTACCAGGATTTACTTGACTATTTTGTCGCATGTAATCCATGCCTTTAGCTTGATCAATATTAGTAGTCGCAGCGCTACTCATGCTAGATTGACGTGTGTTATTAACGTAAGTTTGAGCATTATCACTGCTGTCAGTAATATTACTTTTATCAGAAGTATTTTGATAACTAGGTGTTGTTACTTCATTAGCATCTAATGCATTACTTGAAGATGAGGAACTAGCCGGACTAGTTACCCCCCCATTTTGAGTATCTGCTTGAACTACTTGGGCATTATTGACAAAGGTAACTCCAAGTAAGACAGATACTACCCCAATAGATAATTTTCTTAGTGAGAAGCGTTGTTTTTCATCAAACATGTTTCTCATGGTAATCCCCCCTAATAAAGTTGATGTTTTCACAATATGATAAATATTATAATGGATTACAATTACAAATTGTTGATTTTTGTTATTAAATAACTAATATTTTATAACAAGCGCTTTTTAGGATTATATTACTAATTCTCACTAAAGTTTCTTCTAAATTACTCATTATAGAAATAACTATATATGGGCATTTATGTTCTAATACATAATATAAAAATATAAAATAACAAATTTAGAGTTACTGTGTACTTATATATAAATTTATAAAAAAACATTAATTCCTTACAGTTTTTAGCAGCTTAATTTGACAACTATCAGTCTAAAAAAGCGAATCAAACTAAAAGTTTGATTCGCTTAAAACTAACAACTTAACTAATATGACTAATATTTCGTCCACTAGCTAATTCAAAATTATACTTCAAGATTCCTCTTTCTAAATCTGCATATGGACTATCAGTAACTTTTAAACTTACAAGATGATTTTGATAGCTAAAGATAAAATTTTGTCGATTAAATGCTGTTGGTGCTAGCAATGCAGCATATACTCCAGCTAAGTACCAAGATGGATATTCTCCTGGAGTTACAACTTCCGTTATATCTTTGATCTTGTGAGCTAGAGGTTCCGTTTGGGCATAACCAAATTCAATGATAGCTTGTACTGGAAGATGATATCTTTTTTCAAGCTTACGCTTATTAAAAGTATCACCAATAAACCAGCTATCAACGCCCATAGTCTTTAAATATAGCATTAAGTCTGCTCCAACATAGCCTAATGTTTGTTGACTTTCCTGATTTCCAGTTAATACGATATAATTCTTAGCATTTTTAGCATAAAAGAATTTCAGATACCAAGGAATAGCATCAGCTTGCCCTTCAACTATCTTAATATGAACACCATATTTTTTATTTAAAAAGGCCACCCGTTCATAAAGAGCATCAAGTTTATTGACAGCAACTGCATCCTTTTTGAACTTGCGTACAGTCCGGCGTTTTTTAGTTGCTCCAATCATTGTTTTGACTTCAGCTACCCGGCTAGCTTCATAATTAGTCTGAAATTCTGCTAATAAGTTATCAAAAGACAACTTATCTAACTCCTCCTGCCAGCGAACAGGCTTAGTTTTAGCAAGCAAGGCAAAATTATGTAAACATTTCTTTCCTAAATCACTAATGACAAGACTAGTATCATCTTTTTTGACCCAACCTAATCCCATCAAATTAAATATATACTTACCATTTGCAGGGCCAAAATCATAGCTATCTGTTCCATATTTAACTGAAACAGTCCCATCATCATTAACGCTAAGCAAATTAGGTTGACTTGAACAAATATCAACAATTTTCAACCAAACAAATTGAATCCATTTTAAGTTTCGCTTACCCTGTCGAAAATTAGTTTGCTTCAACTTCTTAACAATTTTATCCCGATCTTGTGAATCAAGTTCAATTGGAATTATGGCAGTAAAAAATTCAGTCTCACTATCATTTAATTCAGCAGTTAACAGTACTGAATATAAGCCACTTTGATCAAAATACTGAACAATCACTCTCTTCCCCGTCAAGCGAGCAACTGTTAAAATATCAAACTTTGCTCCTAAATATCGATTGACGTTGTCCAAAACAAAATCTTGCCAGGCAGCATCATTTTTAAATTTAAAAATTGAATCTGGACGCAACTCTTTAGTTATCTGACTAAACTTACGGTCAAGAGGTGTGCTATAGCCACGGACTAACTTTTTAGCAAGTTTTGAATTTGAGGTCATTAAGTTCTTCTTATAAATTGATGGCTTGCCATAAAGTAAGTTATCCTTATTAAAATAACTTAAGATATCTTCCCAGTCATATAAGTCGCTAAAATCATTTTTGCGATCAAAAAGTTTACCCAAATCTAACAAATCATTGCCAGATGGTGTCACATATAATGAATTTGTATCGGCCCGATTGATTAACCGCAAGTGTTCAAGTAGATGCATTTTCTTAACCAAAACTGGATCAATGATAATCTTAGGATATGAACGCGCATGACGCTGAAGGCGAATTTCATTTTTATAAAGGTAAAAGTTAGTATGATGACTTTTAGAAGTACTGCTTTGAATCATCCGCAAAAGAAGGAGTTCGATTTTACCAAAGGGATGCGAACTAGCCAAGTTATTTAAGTCTAACTTTTGCAAAGCCTGATAAATATCTCTAATTTGCAAAGGTGGCCGGTAACTAATTTCATTATAACCTTGAATATAACGATAACTGCTCGGATGATCAGAGATTCTAAAAGCATATATCCGCTCTTGACGATAAAGGTAAACATAGTAGCTATTTCCCATCAAACTATTACTTGAAGAAAAAGCCACCACATGCCAATTCTCTTCTTCAGTAAAAAATGCTTCAAAAGCCTGCTTAACTTCTGCATTAATCGCTTCCATCAATAATCTCCTCGCTAGTATTTGTACCTATTATAATACAGCAAGACATTAAAATACCAAAAAACCTCATCTCGAAACGAGATAAGGTTCATCTTATTTATCAACATAATAATTAATCCAAAAAGATATCGGAATTGCTACGAAAATAGCAATTAACCATCCTTCTTCTTTTAAAACTTCATAACCAAACATACTGATTAAAAATGCAACGCTCCAAAGAATCCCTTGCATTGTCCGTTTTTTCAATGCTTTTTGATGACTATCTTCATCTTTATCTTTGGGAATAAATGCTTCATTACCGACTAAATAGTCAATTGAAACATTAAATAATTGACTAAGTTGGCGTAATTTTAAAATATCAGGTACACTCTCACCAGTTTCCCACTTTGATACTGATTGGCGAGACACATTAAGTTTTGCCGCAAGATCTTCTTGTGACATCTGCGCTTCAAGTCTTAAGCTCTTGAGACGTTGACTAATCTCATTCATGATAGCTAGCTCCTTTTAAATTTGATAAGCAAATTATATTGCTCATTTCGGTTGCACACTACCAACTATACCTGATTTTTGCGCACTTTTCAGTTGCAACTATTGCTCGGGGAATGAATTAAATTATTTAAAACTAAGCAATCCAGTCAAAAGTCCAATAATTCCTGCAATTGCCATTAGTGCAATCACACACCACCAGAACCATTCAACTTTGCTTAACTTTAAACCTTTTTCTTTTTTGCCTTGGTAAAAGAAACCAAATCCAGTCATCCAAATAATGGCACCTAGCAATAAATATCGCAATCCGGCTCCAAAAATCATAAACAAAGTAAACACTGTTGCCAAAATTGCATAAATAGCTGAAGTCAGTCGCTTATAAGTAGGCAAGTTCTTAAAGCCTATTCCCATAACAACACTCTTTAAAGCGTAAAGACTAGCAAAGAAATATGGTACAATCGCCATCGAAGTTGAGAACTTAAGTAGGACTGCATAGCCTGCTGAATATAGTCCGGCGATAATCATCAATACTTGAGTTAAACCGGTCGTTACTAATAATGCATTCTTAGGGGCTTCTGCTTCATTAAGTTCAGCAAGCCATTTAGCTCCTGAGCCACCACGCCCAGCTACTCTTAATTGTTCACTACATAAGTTAACCCATGCAATCAAAGCACCAACCACAGAAACAATCAAGCAAATATAAATCAACCATCCGCCCCAAGGTCCAACCATGTGCTCCATTAGGCCAGCAACTGATGGATCATGAAGCTTAGAGATTTTATTTGGAGCAAGTAACCCCAATGATAAGACTGAAGTACCGACCAAAAGGATAATAACAAAAAGTGCACCTAAGTTGGTAGCTTTAGCTACATCACTTAATTTCTTAGCTCTAGTAGCAAAAATGGTTCCTGATTCAATTCCGATTAAAGTCCACATTGCAGAAAGCAAAACCGACTTTGATTGATCAAATATCGAAACATGTAGCCAATGATTTGAAGCTACATCAAACACAGCCGTTGATGAAAAATGTGCTAAGAAAATATGGGGTGAGAAATTCAAAATTGCCAAAATAATAAACATTGCAATCGGAATAACTTTTGCAATTGTTGTAATGTTATTCATCACCGTTGAAGTTTTAATTCCTTTTAAAACCAATCCGGTAACAATCCAAAGTAGAATTGATGCTCCGATAATTGATGGCCAAGTTGTCCCATTACCAAATATTTGCAAAAAACTGAAGCCACCAAGCGCTGAAAAAATAACGGTTAGATATGAAGCATTACCAATGGCATCACCAATACCATGACCATAGTTAGCAATAAAACCACCCATATCACCAAAAAGATGTTTAGACCAACCATGAATACCATCATCGATTTCAGGTTGTTGCAAAGTCAAATTTCGATACACACCCGCCAATGAAAACATTCCAAGGGCTACAATTGCCCAACCAATTAAAATACCTTCTGGATTGGCTCCAGCAGTTAACGTCGCAGGTAAGGCAAAAATACCTGACCCTATAGTTCCGCCAACAATTAATCCAGTTAAGCCACCAAGCCCAACTTTGTTTTTAACATGTTGTTCTTCCATATTTCACTAACTCCTAGTTTTAAATATAGTTATCGGTACAAATTATCGATATCTTATTTCTAAAACAAATTATAGTAAGCGCTTTTATTATCTATCATTTTACTTCAAGTTTTAACAAATAAAATTTGAAAAAGTCGCAAAATATGACTTTTATCTTCAAACCCCAACTTTTTTGACTTCTTTAAGCTTCAAAATCACTCAAAACTAATTTGTTAGTTTTGATTTTTGGCATTGATAATAATAATTAATCCAAGCAGATACCGGAATTGCAAAAATTAACAATACGCCTGCTCGCCCATCTTCAAAAAACATAATTAGTAACATAACGATTGCAACGCAAGCTGACCACAAAATCACTTGTAAAGCATTTCGCTTTTTCCGTAAAATTTGTTCATTAATCTTAATGCTTTCTGATTTTGAGTTCCCTACTAAATAATCTAAGCTTACTCCATAAATTTTACTTAACTCCGTAAGTTTTTCTATATCTGGCATTGAATCACCCAGTTCCCATTTTGAAATAGATTGTCTTGATATCTTTAATCTACTAGCTACTTCTTCTTGAGATAAATTATTAGCTTCTCTCAAATTTTTTAGACGTTCATTTAAGTTGTTCATTTTTTATTCTCCTATATCAAAAATCTAAATGCATTTTATCGCACTCACTAGTTGCACACCAGCACTTATACAGCTTTTCTACGCTCGTCACAGTTGCATATTTGTTATTTTTGACTAATCAGTCAAAAATAACTATAATAAAATCATGGGAAGAAAAAAGAAATATAATTCAAATGAAGTGATAGAAGCAATAACATCTGTTTTCTTACAGTATGGCTATGAAGCTACTTCTCTTGACGATTTAGTAAAAGCAACTGGTTTGTTAAGAGGAAGTTTATATTCTGAATTCGGCAGTAAACGTGGTATGTTTTTAGCTGTTCTTCAGAATAATATGAAACAAGCTAAGGATGGTGAAAAAACAACTCACTTAATGCTTGTAGCAATGCTTGAGTTAAGCAGACGTGACAAAGAAATTCATACTCTAATACAAGATTGGTGTCAAAGTTTTTCAAATAAGGAATTAGAGTTGCTCTTAGGTAAAAAGTTGCTTTCTATTGCAAAAATCGAGAGGTATTAAAAATGAGAAATAAGCTAAGTATTGAAAATAACAATTTAATAGTCGAGCCCCAAGGTTTAGATAAACTTTGGTCTCTCAAAAATAAATTAGTTATCCCCCTAAACCATATCGCTGGTGCAACATTAGATAACACCATTCTTTTTGATAAAAAAGGATTACGTTCTCCTGGTACTGCAGCTTTGGGCTATTATGCCGGTAGCTTTCATTATAATAACGAAATAAACTTTTATAACGCAAAAAAAGGTAGCGACATCATCGTGATTCAATTAAAAGGGGAACACTACAATCGTTTGGTTTTATCAGTTGATAATCCTCATGAATGGGTCGATAAAATTAACAACTTATAACCAAAAACGGCACTTCAAACGAAGTGCCGTTTTTATCAACCTAACTTATCTTTTAAATCTAAACTCTTAGTAAAAATAATATATCCGATGATGAATGTAATTACATCAGAAGCAGCTTGAGCCCA
Organism: Lactobacillus psittaci DSM 15354; assembly: GCF_000425905.1. Classification (GTDB taxonomy): domain Bacteria; phylum Bacillota; class Bacilli; order Lactobacillales; family Lactobacillaceae; genus Lactobacillus; species Lactobacillus psittaci. The sequence goes on along the minus strand of NZ_AUEI01000011.1, from coordinate 2,700 downwards.
GATAATTCCATGTAAACCTAAAATGTGTTCTAAAAACATCATCGCAGCAAAATAGACAATGCCTTGACGAGCAAGCGACATAATCAAAGCTCCCCAGGCATTACCAATTGACTGAAAGACCGTCGTGTAAACCATAATTACCCCAGCCAAAGGAGTAGTAATCAAAGTAGCAAATAACATATAACTACCTGAATTAACAATTGCAGTATCATTCATAAACAACCCAACAATTGTATGAGCGAAAATAATTAATATGAGCGCTGAAACTGCTGCATAGACTACTTGAACCAAAATATCAAAATATAACGCCGCTTTCAATCTCTTCCAGTTCTTAGCGCCGTAGTTATAGCCAATTAAAGGTTGTGACCCAAAAGTAAATCCAACAATTGCTAGAATTACAATGCTATAAATCTTTTGGGTAATTCCCATAGCCGCAACTTCTTTAGCGCCATAAGCTGCTAAAGTACTGTTAAGCAGCGCCATACCAAAAGTATTAGCAAATTGATTTACCGAACTAGGAATTCCAATCGCAATTACTTCATTGAACAAGTATCGTTCAACTTTAATGAATTTCAGCTTAGCATTAATAAATTTTGCTCGTTTAATCATGTAATAAAACAAAACAGTGTCTGTTACGATAAAACCAATTAAATTAGCAGTTGCAACTCCAGTTGCTCCCAGCTTAAAGACAAACAAAAAGATAGGATCTAAAATAATCGCAATCACAGTCCCTGAGATTGAACCAACCATGGCTTCTAAGGCTAAGCCTTCAGTTCTGAGTAAATTCTGCGGAATTAAGGAACACATGATAAAAACTGCCCCAATTGCAAATACCCGATAAAATTCGGCCGCATCAGCATAAGTACTTGCACGAGCACCAAAAAGCCACAGAATTTGCTTTTCAAAGATTAGTAAGATTATTGTCAAAAGAAAGCTCGCAATAATCCCAGCATAAATTGAAAAACTACTTACTCGCCTTGCTTTTTCATATTTTTTCTCACCAAATAAACGAGAAATTACACTACTGCCGCCAAGTCCCAGGATATCAGAAAAGGCAATTAAAAAGTTGATTAGTGGCGTGCTAATAGTTACTGCAGCAACTAAGTTAGCATCTCCAGTCTTGGCGACAAACATCGTATCAGCTAGGTTATACACCATTGTCGTAATCATCCCTAAAACAACTGGAAAAGCTAACTTAAAATAGACTTGTCTAATAGGTGCTTTAGCAAATAATTCATTCATAACTTTTTTCATTCCTCCTAAAAAGGCTAATATCCATTATAAGAAGAATTTTTAAGAAATTGTAGTTTTTTTAAAAATAAAAAGGTGCAATACCTTTATGATATTGCACCTTTTATATCAAAGATTAACTAATCTTCTTTTTTCTTCTTTAACAACGCTACTCCTGCAAGGCCAAGTAAAGCCATACCTAAAACTGATAAAACAGATTCTTCATTCTTTTCACCAGTTTGTGGTAACTTATCAGCATTTACTTGATCAAACTTGTTTGCATGGCGACTTGAATTGTTATTCAAGTTTCTGTTTCCAGAAGTTTGACTCTTACTATTGTTAGTAGTATTTGCCTTATTTGCATTAGCATTTGAGTTACTGTTGTTAGAGTTGTTATCAGTAGCTGAATTGTTATTGTTATCTGATTTAGAGTTGTTATCGTCAGAATTATTGCCTGAATCATTACCAGAATCGTGGTTTACAACAACCTTAGTTACTGAAATAGTAATGTCTTTCTTTGAACCATCTGGGAATTCAACTGTAGCAGGGATACCTTTAGTTTCTCCTGGCTTCATTTGATCAACAGTTTCTTGAGCACCTTTACCCCACTTAGTGTGAGTACCTGAAGGTAAGTCCTTCAAGTTCTTAATGCCTTCGTCAGCAGCTGGCAACTTACCATGATCGTCAGTCTTAACTGGTTGAGTTTCAACACCATAAGTATCAGCATCACTCTTTGGAGCTGGAGTTGGGGTTGGTGTAGGGGTTGATTTAGGACGAGTTACTGTTACTTGAACAGTTTGTGGGCCCTTACCTGGAATAGTTACAACTACTGGTACAGTTGTACTTTCTCCTGGCTTCAAGCCTTTAGCCTTATCTTTAGCTCCTTCACCCCAGTCAACCTTAGTATCCTTTGGCAAATCTGGTAAGTTCTTAATTGCTTCCTTAGCATCAGGTAAATTACCATCATTGTCAGTGTTGACACCTTGAGTTTCTGGATCTACTGGAGTTGGGGTTGGTTTAGGACGAGTTACTGTCACTTGAACAGTTTGTGGACCCTTGCCTGGAATTGTTACAACTACTGGTACAGTTGTACTTTCACCTGGTTTCAGGCCTTTAGCCTTTTCACTTGCACCGTCACCCCATTTAACATCAGTACCTGAAGGTAAGTCTGGTAAGTTCTTAATTGCTTCCTTAGCATCTGGTAATGAACCATCTTCGTTAGTATTGACATCTTGGCCTTCTGGCTTAGTGTCGTCATCATCACCCTTTTCGTAAACAGTCTTTTCACCTGGAATAGTTACATCGTGACCATTTACTTTGCCGTGGAAAGTACCATCTTCATCTACTGAAATGTCAGTAATGTCTTTTCCTGGGTTGGCATCCTTCACATTCTTGATGACTTTGTCCTTATCTTCTGGGGTAATGTGATCCTTATCCTTGACTGGGACCTTAGTTGTTGGATCATTCAAG
>NZ_AUEI01000010.1 GCF_000425905.1 Lactobacillus psittaci DSM 15354 | reverse complement strand
AAGAGGTATCACTTTCGTGATACCTCTGGAGCTTAAGCGTCCACCTCCGGCTATTTTTTATTTTTTAATAACAATAAAAACGACCATCAGCTTTGCCGAGCTAAGACGGTCGTTTTTCTTTGCTTCTTGGCGTTTACGATTACCGCGATAGATAATCACATCAAGAAGCAAATGAGCTAAGTCTATTAAGACTTTTGCCCAATCCAATACGACATCCTCCTTCTTTTAGATTTCAGTTGAGTATGATTACCTTGAACCATACGCATCACCTACTTTCTTTTAAAACAAGCCGGAGGGGACGCCTTAACTAAGCTCCATTCCAATATTTTACCTGAACTTCGTTTTGCGAACAACTGTTTTTATGCAAAAAAGTCTCCACTTGTTTGGAGACTTTTTTGCTATATTTTTATTAATGTTTCTTTTTCAAAACTACACCAGCAAAAGTAGTCAATACAAGACCCATCAAAGCTAAAAAGAAGTTATGATTTCCTGTTTGAGGTAACTTATTCTCATTACTTTTAGTCTCTTCACGATTGTTTGTTTGAGAAGTCTTAGATTGAGAATTTACTGCTTGAGTACTATTAGCTGTTTGAACTTTTAAGTTACTTTCTTGAGTTTTAGTTTCCGTTCCTGTTTCCACTTTATCTGTAGTCAGGTGATTATTAACAGTAGTTTCTGCGGCATTACTACTTGAATCGGTTGTTTCCACTGATTCTGCATTACTATTACTACTATCATTTGAAGTTTGACTATCACTATTCTTGTGAGTTGCATCATCTTGATTAGTTGAAGTAGTACCTGATTCTGTTTGCTCCTTATCTGTTGCCGGCTTTAGTTCATTACTATCAGAATCAACTGATTTGCTTGTATCTTCTTGGTTGGTTGCTTTGTCTTCACCTGAACTTCCTTCTTCTCCAACTACAGTAATCGTTGAAGTATTAGTAATCGTTCCATTATTCAGATGATAAGTATAAGTTAAAGTATAGGTGCCTGCTTTAGCAGTAATCTTATCAACATCAACTGCATTTCCATCGGCATCAACTGCAGAAACGGTTAAAGTCTTACCATCTACAGTTAAATCTTCTGTTGATGTTTCATTAGTATTAGTCATATTAGTCTTAACAATTTGTGCCTTCATGAGCGGACTAGTATCACTAATTTGAGTTGGATTTAATTCATCCCCAACCTTTAAAGTCAAATCTTGTGTTGTTAAAACTTTTTGAACTTCTACGTAAAAGCCTGAGCCTGAGCCTGAACTACTGCTATCACTACCAGAATTATCACTAGTAAAAATAACATTACCAGATGTTAAAACATAGGTATAGTAAGGCCATGAATTATTGCTTGAGTCAACATTGATACTGTAGCCATGTTTACTTAAGACAGACTGAATTTTTGCCAGATTAATACGATAACTACCATCTGTGTACAATGCATCTAAATTACTTGAATAAGTACCGAAATTAGAAATTTCAAAGTAACTTGAATCAATTGCAGTATCCTTTAAAATCTCATTTGCTTCACTACTATATTGATAGTTAAGTGTGCCATCAGATTCTCTAATTAAAACCCGAGCATAATTAGTAATATTGGTATTTTTAATTGCTTCCAAAACACTAGTTGCCTTTTTAGCTACTCGAATATTAACATTATTACTGCTGTCACTGCCAATATATGCGCCTTTACTACCATCAGCATTTAATTTCCACAAGTAGAAAAAGTCGTTGCTAGTGATAGTTCTTAATGATGAACTTCCTGCTTCTTCACCTGAAATTTTACCAGATAACATATTAGCTAATTGACTCTTCACTTCGTCATAATTAGTGATTTCAACTGGTAAAACTGTAGTGTAAGTCTTACCTGCTTCAGCAATTCCTGAAACTCTAACATAAGCAACATTGCTCCAATCAACATCACTTAAGCTAACTGTTTGATAACTTCCAGGATTTGAAAGATAAGAAACTTGAATAGTTTCATTCTTTAAGCCACTAGTAAAACTACTCATCTTACTACTATCAATCGTTGCTTTTACTGTAGTATTTGTATCATTTACACTTGGTGAAGTAAGAATAAAGTCAACATAAGCATCTTCATCTGTAGTATTGGTAATTTTTTCAACGATATTAAATTTGCCATTACTATTGTCAACATCTAAGATTGCTGAAGAAGTTGAAAGTGTATCTGAATCAGCATTAGCAAAACCAGTTGCATGAACGATACCGTTATATGTAGATTGAGCTACGCTACCTGCGCTGTTATTAACAATTGCGCCAGTGGTGTCAGTACTTGCACTATAACTTACTGAAGTTGCTTGCTTACTGTCTGACTCATTAGTAGTTGCTGTAGCACTTGTTGCAGTTTGACTACTGTTAGATGTCTTACTTGCGCTATTGCTATCAGTATTAGCTGCACTACTTGTTGTAGTTTCGTTTGTCTGAGTACTTATAGTTTGGCTGTCACTTACTGTATCAGCTTTAACAATATTACTATTAGTCAATAACACGCCACTTAAAACAGCTGTTGAAATAAAAGTTAAACTAGTGATTTTTTTCATCGATAAAAGCTCCTTTTAGCTGTTGTAAAAGAACTCTTTAAATAAGAATTCCTTCTCCCTTAGTTAAAAAATATATCTAAATATATCTTTATACTTAAAAAGTCTCCCATTATTGGGAGACTTTTCTGTTACTATTTTTTGAATATTCTTTGAATATTTAATGTTTCTTTTTTAAAGTTATACCAGCAAAGGTAGTCAATCCAAGTCCAATCAAAGCTAGAATCATATCGTGATTACCAGTTTGAGGTAACTTGTTTTCATTATTAGTAGCCTTAGCGAGTTTTGTTTGCACACCGTTAATAGCCTTTTGCTTCTTTGAAACAACTACTTGAGTTTTAACTTCAGCTGATTCAGATTTAGTTGCTACTTTATTAAATGTCTTTTCAGTAGTGTTTTCCTTAATAGGATTTTTAGGCGTATTATCTTCGCTCTTCTTATTGATAACTTCCTTGTGATTATCTGCTTCGTGGTTGTTATCTTCGTTATTTTCTGACTTGTGAGTATCATCAGTCTTAGTTTGACCTTCTGCTTCCAAGTAGACTGTAATATCCTTAATATCCTTGGTCAAAGTAATTGAAGTTGGAATAGTTGAACCAGCAACTAGCTTATAGTTATTTGGAATTGCTTGTTCATCACTAGTTAAGTTAACAGTTTCGCCAACTTTACCATTTTTGGTAACAGTCTTGATAGTTTTGCCAGTCTTTTTATCTACAAAGTAAACATGAACCACTGGATCATCAGTTGGTGTTACTGGAGTTGTTGTGTCCTTAACCACTTTGATATCTATTGTTTTATCAGTATCTTTAATTGTGACAAAGTCTGGCACAGTTTGTCCTTTTGCTAACTTGTAACCTTCTGGAACTGTTTGTTGCTTCTTAGTCAAATCAATTTCATCATCTGGTTGGCCTTCAACTGTTACGGTTTTGACCACTTTATTATTGCTTACAAAGCGAATTACATACTTATGGGTAGCAACTTTATCATGATATGGATTTTCTTTCTTATCAAGCACAGTAACTGTTGAGGTATTGGTAATTGTACCGTTATTCAAGTGATAAGTGTAAGTTAAGGTATAAGTACCTGCTTTAGTAGTAATTTTATCAAGGTCAACTGAATTGCCCTTTGCATCAACAGCGGAGACAGTTAAGGTCTTACCATCTACAGTTAAGTCTTTTTCTTTGGTCGTAGTAGTATTATTGGCTTTATCTATGTTTGTAAATTTAATATGAGCCTTCATTAATGGATTATCATCACTAATTTGAGTTGGATCTAGCTCATCCCCAACATATAAAGATACAGGCTGTGTAACTAATACTTTTTGAACTTCGATATACAAATCACTGTTTGAGCTTGTATCATCACTGACTTTTGAATCATCATCGAAAGAAGGATTATCGGTAGAATGCTTGCTATATGTATAATATGGCCAAAAATTATTATTAGAATCAACATTAACACTGTAACCATACTTACTTAAAACTGCTTGAATCTTATCAAGATTAATAGAGTATTCTATATCTTCATAAAGCTTATTATCACTTGATAAATATGCACCTAATTTATGTATTTCAAAGAAACTACTATCTATTGATGTATTATTTCCTAATAAGTCGGTAGCTTCTCCATCATATTTATACTCAAGTTGACCATCTTCATTTCTAATTGAGTCATAAGCACTAATAGCTTTGGTATTTTCAAGTTCAGTGATTGCACTGGTATTAGGCTTAGCCAAACGTAGTTGGATGTTATTTGCAACATCACCACCAATAAATGTGCCCTTACTACCATCAGAGTTAAGTTGCCACATAAATAGAAGATCAGAACTAGAAATTAGCTGATCACTTGAATTTGCTGTACCATCTTCTGGTAAATTAGCCTTAACTTCATCATAGTTGCTAATTTCAACTGGTAAAGCAGTAGTATAAATCTTGCCAGCTTCAGCAATTCCAGAAATTTTAACATAAATAACCTTGCTCCAGTCAACATCACTTAAGTTAACAGTTTGGTAATTACCTGGAGTATAAGAAACTTGAATAACTTCGTTTTTTAAGCCACTAGTGAATCCACTCATCTTGCTGCTATCGATTACTGCTTTAATAGTGTTCGCTTGACTAGGAGCCGCAATATAAAAGTCAACATAGGCATCTTTATCTGTAGTGTTGGCAATCTTTTCTACAATATTGAACTTGCCATCACTTTTTTCTACATTCAAGATTGCTGCAGAAGTTGAAAGTGTATTTGAATCAGCATTAGCAAAGCCAGTTGCATGAACAATACCGTTATAAGTAGATTGCGCAACACTAGAATTGTTGTTATTGAAAATAGTCTTGGTAGCATCAGTACTTGCAGTAAAACTTACAGGGGTAGTTTTATGCTTAGTTTCAGTAGTATCAGTAGCTTTTTTACTATCAGTTGAATCAGTACTGTTCCTCTTAGTCTGATCAGTGGGCTGATTACTACTGGTTGAATCTGTTCCATTAGATTTAGTTTGAGTATCAGTAGCCTTAGTAGTTTGCTTACTATCAATGGAAGTTGACTTATTATCAGAAACAGAATTAGAAGTAGTTTGAGTGTTTACAGCTGGGCTGTTACCCTCCCCAATGGTATTTGCAGTATCAGCTTTAACAATATTACTATTAGTTAACAACATACCGCTTAAAACCGCAGTTGAAATGAAAGTTAAACTTGTTAATTTCCTCATAATATGAAAACTCCTTAAAAATGTTATTTTTAAATAACATAATTTATTGTCATAGTATAGAATAAAAAATAACTTTTCAAGGAATATGCTATTTAAATAATATTTTCTTTTTTTAAGCCTGACATTTCGTCACTTTTGTTATTGATAGTAAGTGAAAAAATCTTTCAACATCGCTACAACCATGTGGATTTAGACTCTCTGTTTTAATTACACTTACTTTTTCAGTAATATGTAAATTTTACATACAAAAAAGGCAACCATCTCAAATGAGATAATTGCCTTAATTAAATTACTTAGTTAATTAAGCATCGATTTCTTCGATGTCAACAATAACAACGTCACCGCTGGTCTTACCAGTCTTCTTGTATTGTGCTTCAGCTAATTCCTTGTCATCTGAAACGTGAACGCTACCGATTACACGTACGTTAGTGTGACTAGGAACATCTGCAACTACAACAGCAACCTTGCTACCGTTGTGAATGTTGTCCCATAAGTGTGCATGAGTTACTTCTACCCATGCCAAGTGACTTTCGTCAAGAACGTTTAATGAACCCTTAGGACCAACTTGTGGGTTACCATCCTTATCTACTGATGATACAAATGCTAACTTTTCTTCGAAAAACTTTTGTTGATCTTCAGTTAATTTAACACTGTCTAATTTCTTCATAATAAAATACCTTTCTTTCTCCACAAAATAGTTAAGTTTTTAACTCTCATTTAGAATAGAACAAAAATCCAAAAATGACAATTCATTTGCTCAGATAAAAAAATAAAAGGTGCTACTTTGTAGTAGCGCCTTCTATGTACGGATATTATTTTTTCTAAAAGTATTTTAACATGCTTTGTTCTCGATTGAAATAACTATGCATCCCTAAATTTAAGCTTGATAACGTTTTTCACCGTCTAGATAAGTTGCATCTAATGTCATATCAGGATTTAAAACGATAAAGTCAGCAGGCATGTCAGGAGCGATCACACCACATTTATCTAAAATATGGCTGCTCTTAGCTGGAACATAACTTGCCATCATGATAGCATCTTCACTAGTTGCCAAGTTCCAGTCAACTAAGTTCTTAACCGCATCTTTCAAGAGTAAAATACTTCCTGCTAAGTTATCACCTTGCTTAAGCCGAGCCATACCGTCTTTTACATAAACTGGCAATTCACCTAGCATATAATCACCATCTGGCATTAAGCCGGCTTGCATACAGTCGGTAATTAAGCAGATATGCTCGCATCCCTTTGCCTGAATTAAGGCCCGCAATGCCGGAATTTGAACGTGGTGACCATCAGCAATTAATTCGCAATCTGTCAATCTACTTGAAAATGCAGCCCCAATAATATTGGGTTCATGTTGTGACAATTGATTCATCCCATTATAGGTATGTGTGAACATGCTAGCACCCGCATTTATAGCATCATCAGCATCTTCAAAGTTACTACTTGAGTGGCCCAAAGCAACAACTACGCCTTCTTTAACTACTTGACGGATAAAATCGGCGCTACCTTGGCGTTCAGGTGCCATTGAAATTTTACAAAGTAAATCACCACTAGCTTTACGCCATTTATTAAACAAATTGATATCTGGATCAATCATGTATTTAGGATTTTCAGCACCACCATGTTCCGGGGTAAAAAATGGTCCTTCAAAGTGCAAGCCTTGAATCTTAGCCCCGGTTTCTTCATGACGATGCTCTTTGAACATCTCACAAATTGAAGTCAAAGTCTCACTGCTAGCAGTAATCGTAGTTGGTAACCAGCTAGTTACCCCAGCTTTTAATAAGCCTTCAGAAATCTTGTTAATACCTTCCCAGTCACTTTTCATAACGTCTTCATTCAATAAGCCGTGGATATGAGTATCAACTAATCCTGGAGCTACTGCTTTGGCTCCTAATTCAACAATCTTACCTTCAGGCTTTTGATTTTCTCGTAAGTAACGTCCAAACTTACCAGCATCAACTTCTAGATATCCTCCCAATTCGGTGCTATTTTTTAAGAAAAACTTTGCTGCATGAATATAATATGTCATTTTTTATACTTCTTTCCTTAAATTGGTAAATACCATTACATCTCAATTTTCCTTCATCTACCAACCTTAAGTCAACAAAAAGATTTTTCCCTTAAAATCCCTTAATATCTACTAAAAATCCGGCCAAAGTTCGTTATAATGAAAGTAACTGTAATTTTAACTTAGAGATGGTATTTATGAGCGAACTAATCAAAGCAAAACATCAATTAGGCGCCTTAAGTGGCGTTCAAAAAACAGATACATATTACGAAATTCATTACACTAGTGGCGATATTGCTCGCTTAACAATTTTAGCTGATGGTATTTTTCGATTCCAAGTTGGAAATTTTGAGCAAAACCCACTTGAATTAAACTTGGATCTTTTTGCTTCAAACTACATGGCTAAAAGTAGTGCCAAAGCAACGAGTGAAGCCTTCATCGTGCAATCTGGTCCATATCGACTAGTCTTTGGTCAAAAGCCAGCCTTGCTAACAATCTTTGACGAAACTGTCCACCGGGCTCGTTTAAGTGAAGTTAGTCCAATTGAACTAGGCGAAAATCGCGCTAGTCAATTTTTGAAGCAAAATGCAAATGAATTTTACTATGGTACCGGTTTGCAAGGCGGTAGATACTCCCACAAGGGACGCCAAGTTTTAATTAAAGACTTAGGTGTTAGTGGCGAAGGTGGAACAATCAATCCACTACCATTCTTCTGGTCAAATGCGGGTTTTGGTATTTTACGTAATACTTTAGCTGATGGTTTATATAACTTTAATGCCGAAAACGGCAAAGCTAGCATCTTAACTCACCAAGAAAACACCATTGATAACTTCTATATCATCGGTAATTCACCACAAGCAATTTTAGAGCGTTACTATGCTTTAGTTGGCAAACCTCAAATTCTGCCTGACTTTGCCTTAAATATGGGTTATTTAGGTAACTTTATTGATCAAAAATGGCTTAGCGCTGACAAGTCAAAACGTGACGCTTTACGTTTTGAAAATGGTAGTTACTACCAAAAAGATCTTACCAATAGTGATTTAGCAGTGAGCGCATCTTTGAACGGCGAAGATAATATTGAATTTTCTGCCCGGGCAATGATTGACCGTTACCAACGCTTGAACTTTCCTTTAGGCTGGATTATTCCAGATTTTGGAGCCAAAACTAGTGTTAGTGCCGAAAGCTTAAATAATTTTACTAGCTACGCTAATGATCACGGCGTTGCAAGTGGTGTTAGTCAAGTTCAAAATATTACAGAAGATACTAAAGTTGCTTTTATTAATAAGGACCAAGCTAAAAAGAGCTTTGACGCCTTAAAAGAACATGTAGCATGTCCTTTAGTCTTAACTAACGATGGTGATGCTCGCAGCAGTCGCTACGCTGGGCTAATTTATGGGGAAACTGGTGGCGAATGGGACAGCATTAAAGTTCAAATTGCTAGTCTACTAGGTATCAGCCTCTCCGGTCAGCCAATTGTTGGAGCTGCTTGTGACGGCTTATATGGCGGGGCCAACGCCCAAGTTAACGTTCGTGACTATCAATGGAAGGCCTTTACCCCACTCTTTTTCAGTATGGATGGACAAGGTAATCTTCCAAAACTTCCATTCTTCTTTAATAACAAGATAACTCGGATTAACCGCGCATATGCTGCCTTGAGGCAACAATTATCTACTTATCTCAAAGCTTTATTCAAAGAAGCGCGTGATGGCGACTTAATTATGCGCCCATTATTTATGGAATTTCCACATGAAAAAGTCAACTATCGCGATGACTTCGCCCATGAATTTATGCTAGGGAAGGATTTATTAATTGCTCCAATTACAGATGGTCGCGAAGATGAAAATGGTTATTCAATTAAGGATCGACTCTATTTGCCGGATCACCGTTGCATGTGGATTGATTTATTTACTGGTGAAAAATATGCCGGTGGCCGTGTTTATAACAACCTTAAGTATCCTATCTGGCATTTGCCGGTCTTTGTTAAAGCAGGCGCAATTCTAGATTTTGGAAAACGTCATTTCAGTATCTACCCATATGCAAACAGCTCTACTTTAGCCTTATCTGATTTAGGTCAAACTAAACTTGAATCTAATCTTAGTGATGGCGTCCTAACTGTAACAGTTAACCCAAGTGAAGGTAACTATCAAGAAAATGATAAGCAACAAACAACTTCCCTTGATATCTTAACGGATCGTTATCCTGGAAAAGTTGTTTTGAAGATTAACGACGAGCCTATTCGCTTTAATGAATATGGGTCAAATGAAACCTTCCAAGCTGCAAAAGAAGGTTACTACTTTAGTTCTAACTATATTGCTACTAAAGATTTTAGTGGATTTACTGATAAGCGCCAAAATGTGTTACACGTGAAACTTTCTGCACGTGATATCACTGATACTAAGATTGAACTAATTATCGATAACTTTTCGTACGGCGGTTTAGCTATGGCACATGCAATTACTGATTCAGCTTTACGTCCACCACGTCAGCCAATGATTGATTCTAAGAAGACTAGCGCCCATTCAATAACTGCAGTTTGGCCTAATAAAGCACAAGTACAAATTGAAGTAAACGGTATTGTCTTTGATGGCATTTATTCTAAGAGTTTTACTTTTAACAGCTTAGTTCCAAATACCCTTTACAAGATGCGCTTGCGCTATATTTCAGGTAACAAGGTTAGTGAATGGAGTGACTACTTCGGTACTAAGACCAAACCTAGTCAATTTACTTATGCTGTCAAAAATATCAAATTAGAAACTATGCTTGGTGGTCAAACTGAAAATGCAACCGACTTAATCCCAGCTAGTGAGTGGATTAGTGACAAAGAAATTGAAAATAATAGCGAACTCAACTTTATCTTCCCAGAAAAAGAAGCATTAAGTCGAATGGTCTATGTCCCTCGTAGTGCAGATCAAGTTGGGCGAATCTTAAATGGTAAAGTTTTAATTAGTGAAAATGGTACAGATTTTACTGATTATCAAGACTTCACTTGGCACAATGATCCTAAAAACAAAGTTATCGGTCTGCGTGATGTTCAAGCAAAAGCTATCAAATTAATTATTAATGAAACTAGCGATAATTTGGTCAGCGCCAAACAATTCTACTTCTTTAAAGCAAAATAATTTCTTAAGATACCCTTATGGGTGTCTTTTTTTGCGTAATGAGTCGTGTTATAATTCTAATTGAGTGTTATCTAACATATGGACAGATACATAACTGACTAGCAAATTATTATTTTCTCTTTTCAACTGCTTTACAGATGCAGCTAATGTAAAGTGGTCATGTTATAATCAAATAAATTAATGCGCAATAGGTATATATAACGAATAAATTGAATTAATAGTAGCTAGATAATCACTTAAAAAAGAGCGTTCAGCTTTACTGAACGCTCTTTTCTTTTTGTCCCATTTTTCGAGCTAATAACCAACTAGTCAACGGAATTGTTAAAACAACTCCAATAATTGCATATATCATTATTAACATTTCACTCACAAATAATTTTTCATTTAAAATTTGTCCAAGTGAATAGTTTAAACGTAAATACCAGATAAATAGTGGTAAAAAGCTGGCAAATAAGCTAAACAAGATAGTATTGACTGCCGTTGTTAAGACATCAACTCCAATTTTACTTGCACTATGCTCTAACTGCTTACTAGTAATCTTAGGATTATGCTTTTTTATTTCAATTAAGCCACTGCTCATAGCAACACTAGCTTCACTAATTGCACCCAAGGTACTGAAAATCGCAACTGCAACTGCAATTACTGGATAAGAAATTCCTGCAAATTGTGATAGTCCCACCAACTCTTCGCCTGCTTCTTCGCCAAAGCCTGCAGCTTGGGCAAAGTATTCTAAAACTATAATTATAACTGCTAAAATTAATGACACCAGAAAGGCAGCATAAAATGATATTTTAGCTACTCTCACATCATGAGTCCCTAAAAAAATAATAGTTGCTAATTTTAATGGAATAAAAATCAATAATAAAATTTCAATGTTAATTCCCCAAGAAATCAGCAAAGCCACTAAGATTAATAAACAAGTGTTAAGCAAAATACTCAAAAAACTATTAAGTCCACTTTTCCCGCCAATTATTAGCATCAAGAAAAATAAAATTAACAATAAAGCCATTAAGGTCGACATTACTTAGCCTCCTTTGAATGGAGAAAAGTCAAACTAGCTACACTTGCAAAAACTGCCGTTAAGCAGATTCCAATCGCACTCATTAAGCTTTGAATCATCCCCAAGGATAAAGTAAACTCAAAGGTAAAACGCAAGGTATTATTATCGCGCAAATACAAAATAGTCATTGGCAATGCTTCCGCCATAAAAATCAAAACCAAAACATTAATCAAGGGTCCCATAATTTCTTGTCCCATACTACGACCACTTAATAGCAGTTCTTGGGCTTTTAGCGTTGGCTTTCTTTGGCAAAGTTCATACAAACTAGAAACAATATCTGTTGCCTCATCCATTACTGCCCCAAGTACTCCAAGTAAAGCCTGCGCTAAAAATAACGAGCGTGGATTCTGGGTCGCATATTCAACAGTTTCATATTTCATGCCATTTTCACCAGTTAATATCATTACTGCATAACAAATGCCAAAGGAAACAAATACTCCAAGTAAAGTCACCAAAAAAGTAATGAGCATTTTTCGATTGAAGCCTTGTCCTAAAAGAAGTGAACAAAAAGCAAAAATAATTACTGCTGCTCCATAGATAGTAAAAATTTCGGTGCCATTTTCCTTAACATCAAAGAAAATAACCAGGTAAAAAATAATCCAGTTCAAAAGTAATGAAACTGCCAGCCAGATTGTCCTTTTTCCACAAACCAAAATTAATAATGCACTCGCAATACTCAAACCTAAAAAGATAACCCAATCACGCTTAGGACTTTCAAGTTTGATAGTACCATGATTGAAACTGACTAAAACTCGCTGCCCTGAACGATATTTCTGTGTTTGAATTTGACTAGCAACATAGTGATTTTTTATTTGGTATATTTTTCCCCGCTCTTTACCAGATAAAATTTTTATTTTTAACGTTTGTACCCGTTTAACATCGCTATTCTTATATTCATCTGTTACTTTGTCTGTTACCTTATCTGCCAAATCATGATTAATAATAACGCCAGTATTGCAATAACTGCTTGGAGTAAAATAAATGACTACGGTTAAAATTAGCCCTAATAAAAAGACTATTCCCGCCGTTACTTTCTTCGCATCAATTTCTGTTTTCATCCTCACTAAACCTTTCTGCCATTTATTTTACTCATCAAAAAAAGATGACTCTCACCAAAGTCATCTTTTTATTGATTTCTTATAGATTAAGAAAGGAAACGATCCCACCAGTGCTTTTTACGTGGCAGTTGCATATCTGCTAGTGTCCGGTGCACATTGGCTTTTGCGCGTTTGGCTGCATTTTCATGAGCTCGACGTAAAATCTCACCGCGAACTTCATCTTCGCTTTTTTGCATATCTTCGGCAACTTCGCTCCGTTTTTGTTCTGGAGTTTTTTCTTGAGGTTCAGCTGCCAAATCAGCATCAACAATCCCAGAAATATCAGGCATCCCTGCGAATTTATCTTCAGGTGCTGGAATTTGCTTTTGTGCATCAAGCAAGGCTTCATTTTGCTTTTGCACAGCTGCTACTTGTGCTTGCAAGTCAGCAATAGCCTTGTTTTGACTAGCGATTGTTTGTTGTAAAGCAGTTAATAACTTCACCACTTGCTTAGAATCAAGCAAGGCATTAGCTTGTTGCTCTAATTTTTGATCAGCCTTTTTTTGATCCTCAGCCTGTTTATCACTAATTGCAAAAACTTGTCTAGCAGCTTCACTCAAAGTTAAGTCACTGGTCTTAGCTAACTTGTGAAAAGCCTTTAAATCCTCAATGTTCTGCTGGGTGTACAAGCGGGCTCTTTGCGCAGTTCTTTGGTAGTAATCATCCCTACCAGTTGTCTTTTCAACCAGTAATGAATATTTACGCAAAGTTGCAACGCTAATTTTTAATTCTTCTGCAGCAGTACTTGGATTGACCAACGCTGTTTCATTCTTACTACTCATACCCGCTCTCCCTTTTATTCAGGCTTGTGCAACAAAGTGCTCTTGTGATTGTGACGTTCAATTGCCAAATCAATTAAACGGGTAATTAAATCTGGATACTTAATGCCAGCTTCTTCAAATAACTTAGGGTACATACTAATGTTAGTGAAACCAGGTAAAGCGTTTAATTCATTGAAAATAACCTTGTGGTCACTAGCTCTAAGCATTGAGTCAATTCTAGCCATACCACTACATTCAGTTGCACGATAAATCTTTTCAGCATTTGAACGAACTGTTTCTACAATTTCATCAGGTAATTCAGCTGGAATTTGTAAAGTAGTAGTTGAATTATCTTCATACTTGTTTTTGTAGCTGTAAAATGAACCAGATGCGTTGATAATTTGACCAACACCTGAAACTAAAATATCATCATTACCCAAAACAGCAGTTTCAACTTCAGTTCCGTGAATTGCTTCTTCAACTAATACCTTGTCATCATACTTAAAGGCTTCTTCAAGTGCAGGTAAGTATTCACTTGCCTTAGTTACATGACTAATACCAACACTTGATCCTTGGTTAGATGGCTTAACAAAAAGATCACTACCCAGCTTTTCACTAGCATAATCATAGCTTAACTTTTCATTATTTTTATCGTTAAATTCGTAACGCTTGATTGAAATCCAATCAGCAACAGGTACGCCAGCTCTTTGGGCCAAAATCTTGGTCATTTCCTTATCCATAGTAACAGCTGCTGCTAAAACATCATCACCGACAAATGGCTTATCAAGCAATCTAAATAGCCCTTGTAAAACACCATCTTCCCCTAAGTTACCATGGACAATTGGGAAGAAGACATCAATTTCAGGTAAATTAGCTAATTGTTCAAAGTTAGAAACATTAGCCATTTTATGAGGATTCTTAATTGTATAACTAGGATTATCCCAAACCTTCTTTGAATCTTCTAAGCTTGCAAAATAGTTTTCTTTGGTTAACCAAATTGGATATACATCGAACTTATCTTTATCAATTGCATTATAAATATTGTGGCCAGAAACAATGGAGACCTCATATTCTGAGGAGTTACCACCAAAAATTAAGCCAACTCTTGTTTTGTTAGTCATACTTTTTCTCCTTATCTTGTTCAATTTTTAATTATACGCATTTAAAGCGAACATTGCGCACTTTCAGCGAAAAAAAGCAAAATTTTTTCAAAATTTTATAAATGTTACATTTATGTTACAAAAGAATCTGGTATTATATGTGTAACGAAAGGATGGATTTAAATGAAAATCAAACATGCTTTAATTGGTCTATCAGCAAGTGTACTATTAATGGCACCTGCAACAAGTTTGGTTGAAAATACTGCCCCAACTGTACAAGCTGCGACTTTTTCTCAAAGTGAAATTAGCTTAATTAAGAATTTGCAAGCTCGTTACGCCGCATTGGACAAAACCAGTTATTCTAGAAGCAATTTATATCAAATTACTCCTAATTTAGGTACTCCATTTTCAGCTGGGAGTTTGAATTCTAACTATATCTCCAGTCAATTAGCCTGGATTAATTACTATCGAGCTTTATTTGACTTATCCCCAATTTCAGCTTCCGCAACTGAAAACCAAAATGCACAAGTTGCTGCTGCTGTTATGGCGTCAATTAATGCTAATCCTTTCCATGATCAACATGGTTTACCAAATGAAAGTCGCCCTTCCAATATTAGTTCTAGCGACTGGGATACTGCCGTGGAATTAACTAACAATTCCAACTTAAATTTCAATGTTTCCAATGAATCCGCTGGTGACGTTATAACCGACTTATTAACTGATAGTTATAACTTAACCGGTGGTGACACTGGACACCGTGCTTGGCTCCTGTCCCCTTGGCTTTCAACTACTGGAATTGGTGCAGCTTATGGATCTAACGGCTATCGCTATTCAGTTCAACGAGTTATTAACATTTCTGATGCCTTAAGAATACCAACTAAAACTACATTAACCTATCCTAGTGACGGCGTTTTCCCAATTGAACTTTTACAAGGTCCCAACATTTATTGGTCACTTTACTTAGCCTATGATCAAATTAAGGGAACGCCAACAATTACTATTACAGACTTAGATACTGGTCAAAAATCAACTGCTACTAATGTATCTAACTATAACTCAAAATACTATGGTAACTTCTCAACAATTATTACCTATAAACCTGGTAATATTAACTTAGTTTCTGGGCACCAATATCAAGTAAATATTAATGGTGTAACCACTTATAATTTCAAGCTCTTTAACCAAGTAGCAGCTAATCAACCAAGTTTAAATACCAATAAGACAACTACTGATATCGATAAAATTAAGAGTGAAAATCTAACACCAGAAGAAAGTGATGTTAAGATTAAATCAGCTTTACTCATTAAGGCCGAAGCTTTACGTGATAGCTTAATGAAACACCGTATAATCAATAACAGTGTTTTTGGTAGATCTTACCAAGATGGAAAGTCTTTCCATAATTTAGGTAAAAATCAGTGGTATCATGACTTTTATTTGACGGGGAATCCTTCTTTAACTGCAGGTATTTTAAACGCAGATAATAAATTAATTGATACTAATATTTATACCAGTCCATACGCATCATTACGTACCAAAACTAATGCCCATTTAACTAGCCATACTAGTTACGCATATGGCCAAAAAATTCAAATTGGACAAGTAAACTGGTACTATCTTGGTCCTAAGATGTGGGTTCAAAAATTGCCAACTGATTTAAAATTAAGTAAACAAAAATAAGTAAACAAAAAACTAAGCCAAATTTATGGCTTAGTTTTTTTATTGAGGATATCCTACTACTACTAGTCGCCCTCGAACATATTCAGCAAGGTATACATCTAAAGAACTAGTAAACCCTTTTTCAGCTAATTCTTTATTTAACCACTCTTCATCTTTATGGATTAAATCTAAGACATCATAGTTGATTTGACCATCATTAATTAATGGGAATTTGACATTACTTTCATTATTTTCAATTACAACAAATTGGCCATTAGCATCAACGAAAGCACTCTTAACTTGGCTAGTATCGTTAATGCCATTACTACGCAAATGCATCATAATTTCATTAGCAGTGATACCATTTTTAACACAAGTTTTTACTTGAATTTGACCATTGCGAATTATATTAATGGGTTGACCATCAATCAATATTCTAGCCAGGCGCCAGCGGGCTTTTAAGACATAAATAATAAAGACAATTAAGGTCCAAATCAACAAAATAATTGCAAACTGCATAATCGTAATTGCTTCATTATAGATAATCCCGCCTATAATACCACCTAGAACGAAATTTTGAATTTGATCAATTGGTGATGAAGGAGCTAAATTCTTCTTACCAAACAAATTAATTTGTAAGATTAATGCCAGCATCCCGATAATAAACTTCAAAGTAATTGCTGTATAGTCCATTTTGCCTCCTCCTTAATTATGATAGTTAATTTGATTTGATATTAGATGAGTTTCCTTTAAGCTATAACTGGCTGAATCTGATGCCAAAGTTACTCGGTAAAACTTATCTTTAACTTTGACAATTATTCCATCAGTTAATTGGGAAGAATTTACATAAACTTTTTCAATAGAAACATTATGATCACGAGCAAGTGATTTAATGAAAGGTGCCATTTGCGAAGTTTTATTACCTTGTTGTCTAGTCTGATTCAAGTTTTCAATTTGACGAAAAGCTTGAATTGAAATAAATAAACCAAAAATAATTGCTAAATCGCGATACTTAATATCGTAATTATGACGAAAGTAAAACACAACTGCTAAAATCAACAAAACAACTGAGACAATAATTGAAGTCATAATTACAGTTGAATTGAAACTTTCCTGATTTTTTATAAAATCAAGTGAATAAAAATCCATTTTTTCTTCTCCTATTTTTTCTACTTCAATTTAAAATAAAAAACCAGATAATCTTTTTGCAAGATTTTATCTAGTTTTTTATTTTATTTAGCTGAAGAAAGCTGCCATGGAATTGTACTAATAATAAAGATAATAGCACCTACCATTACATACTCTAAGAATACCGAACTCGCTAATTCGATTTCGTACCCTAAATCTAAAATTGTAATAGCTTCAACATTAAAAATCAATGGAATCATAGCAAGTAAAACAAAGAGAATCATCATCAGTGCACCTGTCCACATTCCACTAGCAGTTACCTCATGAATAATTGCTCTTTTAGAAAGTTTGTCATTCATTTCTAGCAAAATAGAGATAAAAGATAAAATCAAGACAATAATTAAGACGACATTAATAATCAAAAACATAGTGTCTAAATTAGCCTTTTGGGTAACATCAGACAAGTAGAAGGCAGTAATTACTGTATAAACCGCACTATCCCCTTGTTTTTTTAATCCATCACGAATATTTTGCGCTTCAGTTGTTGATTCATCATTAACTTCGCTTTTAATTGTTCGTAACAATTGCTTAGCTAAAGCAGTATTATCAGTTTTAAACCAGTGAAATCCCAAAGTATAATCGGTTAATTCATCTGCTAAAGCTGAAGTTTGACTACTGGTTAACAAGTTGGTATTACCATCTTTTTTACCATTGAGTAGTACCGCTAAACGATCAAATTTAGCATTAATCTGGCGGTCAATTACCGCTTGACCACTACTAGTTCGCGCGATGCCCTTCATAAATCCAGGATTCATTAAAGTTAAGGTTGTCATTACTAGCGTTACTACTAAAAAGATAATAGCTATTAATGACCTCTTATATGTTCTATTTTGAACTGCATCAAGTCGGCGCACTTCTGAACGTGTCGCTTGCACCATTTTTTAGCTCCTAACTATAAATTTCTTTTCCTTCATCAAACATGTGATCAATTGCATAATGAACACTAGTAATATCAGCTTTCATTATGGTTTGATGGCCTTCTTTGATAACTTTTTGGATATCTTTTTGGCTATAATCCAAGAAGACCCCCATCAATGTTGATGTCATATAATCGGCAATCTTTTCTGGATTTAAACGGTGCGTTTGACGACGAATGTATAAACGTCCCCCACCTGCAGCAATAAAAGAAATACCTGATTTTAATTTGGTAATTTCTTCATTAGAAAACTTCTCCATCAAGTTTCTTTCTTCAATCCATGAATTAAGCATCCCACTCCAAGTATCCAGACTTGTATTATCACTAAAAGCTTGGTAAATCACCTTTTCTAAGCCTTCATCCATGAGGCCTAGTGATCCAATAACATAGCAGAAGGTTTTAATTTGAACAAATAAGTTCACCTCATCATCAACCACATTTTTATATATTTCATCCCATAAAATGCTAAAGAGGTTATGCATAATATCTGTTGTTAATTTTCTCTTATGTGGATAGTATGATTGCAAAAGTGATTTAGAGATACCTGACTCTTCAGCTATCATTTGTAAGGAGACATTATCCATTCCATTCTGGCGGATTAATTTAAAAGTATTATCTAAAATTATTCTTCTCCGCTTCATATTTTTATGTCTGGCCATCTTAATCCTTCTTTCCTGATAATTCATACTATACAATTATAAGAAATTATACCAACTATAGCTGATTTTGTATAGTTTAAAGAAAAAACTGACCTACTTGAGGTCAGTTTTTATTAGTTATCAAATTACCCACTTACTTAATTCGGTTTTGTTCATCAAAAATTTGGTGGATTGAACGATCATTATAAACGTAATCAATTCCTCGTGCCAAAAGTTGATCAACTGATACTCGAACTAAACGATCAGGATACTTTTCATGCTTAATTGTATCAGTAACAACAATTTGTTCAATTGGTAACTTGTTTAAAACTGAAATTGCATCATGTGACAAGAGGGCATGACTTGCAGCTACATAAACCTTAGTAGCACCCGCTGCAAGAACAGAATTAGTTGAAGAAGCAATTCTAGTACCAGTATCGATTAAATCATCAACAATAATACATTTCTTACCCTTTACATCACCAATCATATCATGAACTGAATCGTCATAGCGAGCACCTCTTTGATCAACAATTGCAATTGGTGCATTGAAGAATGAACCAAAGCTTCTTGCTAATTTAGTACCAGAGTGGTCAGGTGAAACAATAACAACATCATCTTCATCGACACTAGCAATCCCATTATCTAAGTAATAATGTGCTAAAAGTGGCATTGCATGTAAGTGATCAACTGGAATATTGTAGAATCCTTGGATTTGTTCAGCATGTAAATCAAGGGTAATTAAGCGATCAATTCCAGTTAATTGTAACAAGTTAGCAACTAACTTAGCTGTAATTGGTTCACGTGAACGGGTCTTAGTATCAGAACGTGAATATGCAAGATATGGTACAACGCAGTTAATTCGGTGTGCTGAAGCACGATGGAGTGCATCACAAACAATTTCAAGTTCCATAAAGTTTTCATTCACCGGATCTTGAATTGATTGAATTACAAACACGTCACAACCACGAACTGTTTCACCAATATTAACTGCAATTTCACCATCACTAAAATGATGTACTGCAGTTTCAAGTAATGGTATATGTAAAATATTAGCAATCTTTTCATTTAAAGCTTGATTGCCGCCCAATCCAATTAACTTCATTGGATGCAACATTTGATGGAGTTCTTCTTTGTTCATTTTTTGCCCCTTTTTGGAAATAACTAGATACATCTATTATAGCCAAAAAAAGGCTTTGGATAAACCAAAGCCAATAAAATTTATTTCTGATTTTTAATTTGAGCACTTACTTTAACCCTTTTTTTAAAGTAGCCTAAGAAAATTAATGCAAAAACTAAAGCAGCTGGAACTGTTAAAAATGTATAGTACATTTCATGCCAACCAAATCTCACACTTAAATAGATAAAACTAGCTAAGCAGATAACTGCCAATAATGAAAAACCATAGCCATGCTTACGATAATAGCGTTGCTTTCTTGCGCGGGAAACATGCTTCACTTCTGTTTGCATAATCTTATATTGAGTAAAAGCTACTAATAAAATTGCTAAAAAGTAGATGATTAAGCCACTGAAATTCATCAAATTTCCCTTCTTTCTAAATTAAATATATTGTCTAATACACTACCACAAGATACAGATTTAATGCAAGCAAAAAGCAGTTAAGTTATTAAACCTAACTACTTCTTACAAAGATAAAGTCTATCAGCGTCTCAAGGTTTTTAGTTGATTTGATATTTTCTAAATTGGAAGACTGATTAGTAATAACAAATCTTAACCATGAGACAATATATGGGGTAGCTTGCGCTACCAAATGATTTATTGCGTTATACTTAATAGATTTTCATGTGGAAGCTGACAGAGAGAAAATCCAACTCTCTCCTACAAAAAGAAGGAATACCTCTACCAAGGCATCCCCTCTCTCGTATTAGATTTCTTATGCCATGTACAATCTAGTACACGACGAGGATTTCCCACGTGGGGATATGTATCACACTTCATACAAAGGTGATAGCCACCAAGGCGGATAAACGATTAATTTTACGAAGTTAACCTTGGAGAAACAACCCTTTGAATGCTACCTCAGCTTATATCTCCACGTAAGTTATTGTACCATTTTTTAATAATATTTGTACTAAAAAGGTTCATTTTTAGAGAAAAATTTTTCATACTGTTATACTATTTGTATTAACTAATTAAATCATAAATTTGGAGGAACTATGAGTACTTTTAGCACAATTTTATTACTAATTTTAGCTGTGGAACACTTAGTTATTGCCTTTATGGAAATTATGGGAACACCAGAAAAACAAGCTAAGGCTTTTGACTTAGCGCTTGCTTATGTTAAACAACCTGAAGCACGTATTTCAATGGCAAACCAGGGAATTTATAACGGCATGCTTGCAATCATCATTATTTTTGCACAAATTTTAATTACTCAACCTAATTTAATTTATATCAATATTTTACTTGCAAGCTTTATTACAGTTGTAGGATTTTTCGGTGGTTTAACTGCAACCAAAAAAATCTTTTTGGTACAAATGACCCCTGGTTTACTTGCTGTTATTGTTAGTACTTTAGCTCTATATTTCTAAATTAAATAAAAGGCAGGAGATTATCTCCTGCCTTTTATTTAATCGCAAAACTCTTTAATTAAATCTAACATCTTAAAACTATGAACCGTATAACTGTCATGATTTTGTCTTGGCATAATTACCAGTCTAGCATGTTGCATAATTTGTGAATACCAACGAACGTGTTCAACTTTGACCCAATCTTTTTCACCAACAACGCATAAAACAGGTGTAGTAATCTTTTTTAATTGTTCAGGGTTAACAATTGTCTCAGTCAATTCCACTTGAGCATCAGGGTCACGATTAACAAATCGCTTTACCCCTTCAAAAGCATAATGATATTTTTTAATCCCTGAACCATGAACAAAAACTCCCGCCACAATAGCTTTTTTAATCATATTGGGATATTGACTAGCCAACATCAAGGTTACAACTCCACCAGCATCAAAACCATAAACATAAGGTTGCTTAAGATTTAATTTACGAATAAATGCCGCTAAATCGGATACCTCTTCTTGGTAGTGATCAGCTGCGCGCCCACTACTTAGGCCATGTCCTCGCATGTCTAAGACATAAACAGTATAGTAAAGTGATAGCGGGGACAAAATTTTATCAAACATACTACCATCTAAGTGGTGCCCGTGAAGTAAAATTAATGGTTCGCCTTGTCCTAGTTTTTGGTAATACAAATCAACGTTATTAACTGTAACTTTCATTCTTAGATTCCTTTGATAAACCCTCTGTCTTCAAGAGATGACGACGATGTTTTCTTTGGGATTTTTCAAGCTCTTTTTCTTGCATAATACTCTTAACGATCTGGCTCCATACACGATAATTACCAACAACATTGTCTGAAGCTTTCTTTAGACTTGGCTTATGCACTAATGAATCGCTTCTTTGCCAATAATGATAATAAGGACGCTGAGTATAATAAAAGCCATCTGAAACTGAAATATACTTTACATTAAAAATCTGATCTTCTAACAAATTAATATCAGTATCAAAACGTAAGTTGTTTTTTTGGACAATTTCGGTCTTATACCCTTTATTCCATGAGTAACCCTTAACCGGGGAAGAAAAAACATTCGTCATCTTTAAATAAGTATTCCCCTTAGTTAAAAGACCACCTTCTGGCATCCCCATTGCGCGTGGCTGCTTATTAGGACGGTCAATATAGTACCCGCAAGCTACCATGTCAACTTCTGGATGCATTTTAAAAGCACGTAAGAAAAAGGCAGTATAGCCTGGTTCGACAAAGTCATCCCCATCATGAAAAGTAAAATAAGGCGTATCCACTTGCTCTATTGCAGTATTCCTTGCTGCACTTGGTCCCTGATTTTGGGTAGTAATCAAAGTAAAGTACTTAAAGCTATGCCGATATTGCTCTAATATCTTGTTACTTTCATCAGTGGAGCCATCATCAACAATTAGTAATTTAAAATTTCTTTCTTCCTGCTTAAGTAAGGCATCTAGAGCTCGTGGCAAGTATTCAGCTAAGTTATAAACCGGCATAATTACCGTTAATTTTGGTTGCTGCACACGAAAATCCTCCTTAGGTAAGATTATATCATCACATAAAAAAATTGCCTATTTTCTCTCCAAATTAGTTAAGGAAATGCAAAAACTATTAATCTTTCATTATCAAAATTCATCCACCAAATTTAAATCAGTTATAATATAAGGCAAAGGAGCGAAAATTATGAAAAAATTTTTTACATTATTAACTGCTGGGTTATTATCCCTTAGCATGGTCTCTTTTAGTAAAACATCAGTTGTCAAAGCTGATGACTCTACTCCTGTTGTTACCTTGGGATCATCTTTAACAAGTAGTCAAAGACAAGGAACAATAGATACTTTGACTAGTTCATTAAATGGAGCTAGTTACAAGACCATTACTGTTACTGGTAGTGATTTAGTTAAATATCTTAACCCATCTGGTTCTAACTTCACCAGTAATTCAGGTGTTTGGTCTAGTGCTATGATTCAAAAAACTAGTAGTGGTAGCGGAATTAACGTTAAAATTCTAGATTATAATGGCAACAACAACATCACCACTATTACCGCTAACCAATACAAAAACGCAGCTTTAACTGCCGGAATCACTGATGCCAATATTTACGTTACTAGTGCTACTGAAATTGATGGTTCTGGTGCCTTAGCTGGTATTTACGCAGCGTATGCTCAAACTGGTAATAGCTTGAATCAAAGCCAAGTTAATGCGGCACAAAACGAATTAAATACTTTGAGTGGTATTACCCAGGAAAACAAAAATAAAGATGGCTATAGCGATGCCCAACTAAATAACGCAGTAGCTGGCGCTAAAGCTGAGATGGCCAAGTATGGTTCAAATATTTCCAATAGTCAAATTACTAATATTGTTAATAATCAAATTCAAAAAAATAATTTAACCAATGTCATCACTAACAATCAAAAGAAGCAAATTATTAACTTGTTAATTCAAATTAAAAACTCAGGTGCTTTAAGCTCTAGTGGTTTCAAAGAACAAGCTCAAAAATTATCTAGCCAAATTCAAAATGGTGCCAAGAACATCTTTAATAAGTTAAATTCTCAAGAAACTAAAAACTGGATTCAACAAGTTATTGACGCAGTTGTTAACTTCTTCAAAGGCTTGTTTGGTGGCGAAATTATTTTAGGATAAAATTAAATAACTAAATAATGAAAAAAGCTCTGATTTTTATCAGAGCTTTTTTGATCCATGTTTTTGCTTACGCCAAAAATGAAAGACTACCGTTAAACCTAAAATACCAAAAACAATAATTGCAAAAATGGTATTCGGAACTTCAAACTTCAAAGGTGGTAAATCAAGTAATAATTTTAAGGCAATAATTCCAATCAAAACATAAGCCATTGGTTCTAATTCCGGAATAATAGCCATCAATCTAATAATAATTTCGGCTACTCCCCGCATACATAAAATTCCAATCATCCCACCAATTAAAACAACAACTGGATTTTCAGCAATTGCTAAAGCAGCTAAAACTGAATCAATTGAAAAGACAATATCCATTAATTCAATCGAAATAACTGTCCGCCAAAATAAAGAAAAAATATGCTTTTTACCATTAGCTTCAACATGATGAACCTTTTTATGTTGACTAGCTTCAGGATGCCTTTGATTATAGAAAAACTTCAAGCTCAAATAACAAAGATAAAGACCACCAGCTAGTTTAATTTCCCAAAAATTAATTAAATATGAACCAACACCAATAATTAAAAATCGGAAAAGATAAGCACCCCATAAACCATATAGCAATGATTTTTCTTTTTCTATTTTATTAGGTAAAACTTGTGTCTGTGCTGCCAAGACAACGGCATTATCTACTGATAAAAGACATTCCATGACAACTAAAGTTAAAATCACCAGCCAGTCCTTACTACTTGTAACAACATGGGCCCAATTATTTAACTCAAAAAACGGCTGATACATTTTAAAAATTAACATGTGATATTTTCACCCTTTACATTTGGTCCATGTATTTATTTAAGGCGTTATCAACGAAGTTATTGCCGTAATTATCCGCATGGCCCTTGGTCCATTCAAATTCTGCTTGAGTGAAATGTGGTAATAATTGATCTAATTCTTGCCATAACTCTTTATTCTTTAACTCGCCACCGCTACGCTTCCAGCCACGTTGTTTCCAGCTTTGAAGCCATTTTTTTGTAATTGCATTCAACACATATTGGGAATCAAGCACAAATAAGATTTTTTTATTTTCCAACTTCAATTCAAGTGCTCGTTTCATCGCCTGAATTAAAGCTGTTTGTTCCATCTTATTATTGGTTGCTCCAAATTCACCACCAGCTTCACTAATAGCATCTTCACCAACTTCAATTAAATAAGCCCAAGCAGCTTTATCCGTTGCTTGTACATGTTCTCCAGCTTTATTACCATGATTACGACAACCGCCATCAGTAAAAATCACTACATCATAGTTATCATAGTTTGATTTTGTCATCTTTACTTTTTTACCTTCCTTTTTATCATTTTTCATTACTCGGCTTTGAGCTTTAATCTTTTCTGCAGCAGCTGTTAAACTGTCAACAGTAGGCTTCATAATTGCCTTTTTTTCATCAGCAGATAAGTCTACATAATCACTAGCTTCACTTATCTTTTCAAAAGACTTATATTCTGCACCACTAAAGCCCTTAACTTGCTTTTCGCATTCTTCCCAAGTGCGGTAAACACCTGGCTTCCGTCCCTTTTTTACAGCGTAATACTTCATAGTGTACCCATTTCTTTTTCTAGACTAACCAATTAATGATAAAATACCATTATTACAACTATCTGCGAGGAGGGCAAAGTTGATTTTTAATTCAAAAAAATATTCTGAAGAAACTGAAAAAAATCGTATTGCTAGCTCTAGTGATCCCAGTACTTTCAACATGATTTCACTAGGCTTATTAGCCACATTTGCTCCCAGCAGATGGATTCTTCGCTTACGTAAGCTTAGCGTAGATAATTTTGCCACGATAAATCCAATTTTGCAAAAGCAGTGCCCTATTATTTATATCCATGGCTTTCGCGGAGGCGCTTATACTACTCAAGTAATGGTAGATGAAGTTTGCAAATTAAAACACGACTCTCACTATTTACGAGTAATAATGGACTTAAGTGGTAAAGTCACTTTCGAAGGAGAATGGACCAGCGATAAGCATCCCATTATTCAACTTGTTTTTCGCCAACGAATTATTGGCAAAAAAGGAATTAACTACTATCTTAGTCGCCTGCTACCCCTTTTAAAATCGCAGTTTCATTTTGATAATTATTATGCTGTTGCTCATTCACTGGGAGCCCCAGCAATCATTGATACACAAATGCGTTATGCTAAAAATGCTAAGTTTCCACAACTTAAAAAAGTTGCCCTCATCGCTGGTCCTTTTAATGGCGTTACTTACTTAGGTGATATCCCTAATGTTAATATTATGGGAGAAAAGGGTTATCCCCTAGCAATGAATTTGACTTACCTTCATTTCTTACATCAGCGCAAACGTTTTTCTTCTCATATTCAAGTTCTCAACATCTACGGTAACATCTTAGATGAAACTAATACGGATAAGTTTATTAGTGTTGTTTCAGCTAAAAGTATTCGCTACATTCTGGCTCCCCAACTTGATTACTATCAAGAAGTTGAAGTTCGAGGAGCAATGGCTGAACATAGCCAGATGCATGATGAACCCTTTGTTATTAACATTATCAATCATTTTTTAGGTTTAAAGTAAAAACAGTAAAGGAATAATAATCATAAGGAGATTTTCGGTGATTTGGTTTAGCTATATTCATTTAACTATCATTGTTATTAACACATTACTGGCAATTTATGTTGTATTCCGTAGAAAAAGAAGTGTCGCAAGCGCCTGGGCTTGGCTAATTATTCTGATTATTTTGCCAATTATAGGTTTTATTCTTTATGGCTTTTTTGGTCGAGGATTATCACAAGAAAATCTCTTTGCGATTAATAAGCAAAATCACATTGGCTTACGTAATGTTCAAAAAATGATTCCAGTCTCCCCCATTAAGGCGGGGAACTCCGATACCAGTGAGAAAGCTAAGGTAGCAATCGAATATTTTAATCAAAATAACGAAGCTCCTCTATCAAAAAATAATACAGTCAAAATTTATACAGATGGAATTGAAAAATTTCAAGATTTAATGCGCGATATTGAAGCCGCCAAAGAAACTATTAACATTGAATATTACAGCTTTTATAATGACAAAATCGGTAATGAAATGTTAGATCTTTTAATAAAAAAGGCCGAATCTGGTGTCAAAATCCACTTGCTTTATGATGCTTGGGGGTCATTAGGTGCCAGTAAAAGTTGGTTTAACAAGTTGCGCCGCGCCGGAGGACATGTTTTGCCCTTCATTACGTCTCGAAATATGATTCTGCGTTACCGCATTAATTATCACCTTCACCGTAAAATCGTTGTCATTGACGGACGTATTGCTTGGACCGGTGGCTTTAATGTAGGAGATCAATACTTAGGGAGAAAGAAAAAATTTGGTTATTGGCGTGATACTCATGTTCGAATTGTTGGTTCAAGTGCACTCCTACTTCAAGAACGTTTTGTCATGGATTGGAACGCTTCAATTACTAAACCTAGTGAAGTTATTACTTTTTCTAAAAAACTCTTCCCCAATCTGGATGAAAGTAGAATTACCGATGCTAATGTTGCAACTCAAATCGTTGCTGACGGACCAGACAGTGAATTACCATATATGAAAAATGGTATGATGCGACTTATGCTTTTGTCGCGCAAACGCCTTTGGATTCAAACACCTTATTTAATTCCTGATGAAGCTATGGTCGCAGTTTGGCAAATTATTGCCAATTCAGGTGTTGATTTTAGAATCATGATTCCATCTAAGCCAGATCATCCCTTTATTTATCGAGCAACTCAGTGGTACGCCAATCAACTTACGCGTCTAGGAATTAAAATTTATATCTATGATAGTGGCTTTTTACATGCTAAAACTATTATTTGTGATCATGATTTTGCATCAGTCGGCTCAATGAACCAAGACTTTAGGTCTTATAACTTAAATTTTGAAGACATGGCTATTTTTTACGACAAAAATGTTTGCCATGATTTAGCTCAAATTTTTGAAGAAGATATGGCTAATTGTCATTTACTAACTATTGAAGAAATTGAAAATCAACCTTTACATTTGCGCGCACTTCAAGCATTCTCTCGGTTATTTTCACCAATTTTATAAAACAAATGAAAAAGAGGTAGCATTAGCTACCCCTTTTTCATTAAAATGCATCAACTTCAATACCTACATCTTTGCGTACACATTTTTGTAGAGCCTGAATCACATCATCAATTGCTTTACTAAAGCGAATATAATAGGTTCTTCCTTTAGATTGGAAGGCTACGATAACTAACCCCTTGCCATTAGGCTTAGTTGTCCCCATAACTTTGATGTGGTCAATATCTGAAAACTTAACAGTCCGCTTCAAATAACCACTTACGACAATTCTAGTTTTAGAAAAGCCAGTATTACCATCCATAATACTCATCAATAAAAAGATGGCCAATAAGATTGGTAAGCCCGTAGTTGAGAAATTAATATAATTCCAAGCAAAGCAAACCCAAATAAAGATAATAGCCCAAATAATTGATGCTAAACGATAACGGCCATGTATTTCAATTGTGGCTTGCCAATACCAGCTGTAACCAATATAAGCAAGGAGTAACAACGCTAATAAATATATCATTGCAGTCACCTCTCGTTCTTTCTGATTCAATTATAACAAATATTGGGTATATAATTGAAATAGTAGTTTATAACGAGGTAAGAAAAATGACAAGCAAAATAGACTCTTTTATTTCTGATTTAAAAACTGCAAATAAAGTTACTTTTTTGACAGGTGCTGGAGTTTCAACTCACTCTGGCATTCCAGATTATCGCTCTAAAAATGGTATCTATCATGGCGTAAATATGTCACCTGAAATTATTTTGAGTCCAGATACGCTCTTACATCGTCCAGAACTTTTCCATCAATTTGTCATGAATAACATGTATTTTCCTGACGCTAAGCCCAATTTAATCCATCAAAAAATTGTCCAAATCTGTAATCAAAAAGGTGAACTAATTACCCAAAATATTGATTGTTTAGACACTAAAGCTGGCAATAAACATGTTACCGAGTTTCATGGCAATTTATATAATATCTATTGCACTAAGTGTCACCAAAAAGTAGCTTTTAATTCTTACCAAAAATCCTATAAGCATGAATGTGGTGGCATTATTCGTCCAGGGATTGTTTTGTATGGTGAAGGCATTGACTCGCAAGTTTTGGAACATTCACTGCAGGCAGTAAGTACTAGTGACTTAATTGTAATTGTTGGTACCAGTTTTGTGGTCTATCCATTTGCCGGTTTGCTTAATTATCGCCAGGCAAACAGTAAGGTATGGTGTTTAAATAAAACTAAAATTCAAACCGATATTGCCGAACAAATTACAACAGATGCATTAAAGGTCTTTCAAGAACTCTCTTAAAACTTGAGCTTGATTGTGCAATTCGTCGCGAGCTCCAAATAAGAAAAGAACATCCTGTTTGGTTAATTTTGTCTTAATTAGCTGCTTAAAAGCTGCTAAATCAGGATTTTGAGTAAGTTCTGCTTGATATTTAGCTTTAAATTCAGGAAATTTTTCCACTTCATGGTGATACCATTTACGTAATTCACTACTTGGTGCTATTGTCTTAGCCCATAAATCTAATTGAGCTTTTTCTTTACTCATTCCCCTTGGCCAAATCCGATCAACTAAAATGCGATAGCCATCAGGTTGATCTTTACTATATATTCTGACTAATTTAATTTCTGACATTTGTTTCATCTCCAATATTTTTATCATAGGCAGGTTTTTATGAATTATCAAACTTTCTTTCAAAATCGTCCCACAACTGAAATCGCCCAAGATCTTCTAGGTAGAATGTTAACATATCATGGAATTGGCGGATTAATCGTTGAAGCTGAAGCTTACTTAGGAAAAAAAGATTTCGCTGCCCATTCATATAACGGCCGAAGAAGTCCAGCTAATGAAGGACTTTACTGTGAAGGAGGCCACTTATACATTTACGCTCAAAGACAATATTTTTTCTTTGATATAGCTACTCAAGAAAAAGATGTCCCAGAAGGTATTTTAGTTAGAGCAATTGAGCCTAAAATCGGAATTGAAGCGATGATTAAAAATCGTTCAGGAAAAACTGGTCCTTTATTAACCAATGGTCCAGCAAAAATGATGCAAGCCTTAGGTGTTACGTCAAGAAAATGGGATTTAGCAAACTTAGCAGACTCTCCTTTTGAAATTGATCTCGCACACAAAATAATTCCCCGGGAAATTATCGCTGCCCCACGAATTGGAATTAAGCAGGCAGATTCTTACTGGGCTAAGGCTCCACTTCGCTTTTATGTCGCTGGAAATCCATATATTTCTGACATGAAAAAGAAAAATATCCAAGAAAATAACGGCTGGGTGTTGACAAAATAAATTCTTTAATATATTCTTAAGCACAGTTAAATAAATAATCCAATGCAATAGAGGTTGCGGCAAGTCACAAAAATTCTGGAGTTCACGTAGACTTTGAAGGAATCGTAAGGATTGTCGCCGAAATGGATAGATAGACGTGCTATCTATCTGTTGGGCTACAAGAGCATATCTTGTAGACTGTCCTGGTAGTCCCCAGGGAGCGCTATCTGATTTGGTAGATAATACTGATGATTAAACCCTATTGTTTTTAGTGAACAATAGGGATTTTTTTATTGCTCTTTATTGTATTGGCTTTAGTTGATTAATTTTTGGAGGTTTTATCAAGTGAAGTCAAAAAATACTTGGCTAGTAATTCTAGCATTTTTAATGGCATCAATTGGATTTTTTGGAAATAGCAATCAAGAAGTTCAAGCTGCCAAAAGCAATGGTGTTTTAAGAATTGGGATGGAAGCAAACTATCCCCCATACAACTGGACACAAACAAACAGTAGCAATGGCGCAATTCCAATTGAAGGTTCAAAGACCTATGCTAATGGTTACGATGTTCAAATCGCTAAGTTAATTGGTAAAAAGTTGGGTAAAAAAGTTGTCGCTGTAAAAACTGAATGGGATGGACTTTTACCTGCTTTAACAAGTGGCAAGATTGACTTAATCATCGCTGGTATGAGTCCAACAGCCGAAAGAAGAAAGGCTATTAACTTCTCTAACCCATACAGAAAGTCAACTTTTGTTGTTATTACTAAGAGTAACAGTAAATATGCTAATGCTAAGAGTTTAACTGATTTTGCTGGTGCAAAGTTAACCGCTCAACAAGGTACTTTACACTACGACTTAATTAAACAATTAAAGGGTGCTGTTCGTGAAAATGCCATGAAAGACTTCGCCGCAATGCGTCAAAGTTTAATTTCTGGCACGATTGATGGTTATGTAGCTGAAGATATTGAAGCTCAAAGTTTCAAGAGTGTTTACCCTAACTCAACTGCCATTAACATCAGCAAGATGCCTGGTTTCCACGTTTCAGCTAGCGATAGCGAAACTTCAATTGGGGTTAAGAAAGGTAATGACAAGCTTTTAGCTCAAGTAAATTCTGCTTTAGCAACTATTTCAAATTCTAAGCGTGACCAATTAATGGAAACCGCTGTTAAAGAACAACCTTCTACTGACAGTGACAAGAAAACCAACTGGTTTGTTTCAACTTGGAACACTTACGGTTCAATGATTCTTGCCGGTGTTGGTATGACACTTTTGCTTGCCTTAGTTGGTACTATTGCAGGTTTCTTTATCGGTTTAGTTGTCGGAGTTATCAGAACTATTCCTACTCCAACTTCTTTACTTAACCGCTGGTTATTAAAGGTTGTTAACTTCTTACTTTCTGTTTATGTTGAAGTCTTCCGTGGAACTCCTATGATGGTTCAAGCAGCTGTTATTTACTACGGAATCGCTCAATTCTGGCACCTTAACTTGAACAGAACTGTAGCAGCTTTAGTAATTGTTTCTATTAATACTGGTGCCTACCTTGCCGAAGTTATCCGTGGTGGTATCATGGCAACTCCTAAGGGTCAATTTGAAGCTGCTAGTGCATTAGGTATGACCCACAATCAAAGAATGTGGAATATCATTTTGCCACAAGCAATTAAGAACTGTTTACCATCAATCACTAATGAATTTATCGTAAATATTAAGGATACTTCAGTATTAAGTATTATTTCTGTTTCAGAATTGTTCTTTGTTGGTTCAACAATTGCCAGTCAAAGCTTCCAATTCTTCCAAACTTACTTGATGATTTCAGCAATTTACTTAGTACTTACCTTCTCAATTACCAGAATCTTTAACCTAATTGAAAAGAAACTACAAGGTCCTAAGAATTACAATCTAATGGCTAACCAAGTCCAAGTCGGTACACCTGAAGAACAAGGAGGAAACAACTAATGAGTGAAAATATCATCAGTGTTAATCACTTACAAAAAAGCTACGGTGATCACCAAGTATTGCGTGATATTACCTTTGATGTAAAAAAAGGTGAAATTGTTTCAATCATCGGTCCTTCTGGTGGTGGTAAGTCAACCATGCTTAGATGTATCAACTTGCTTGAAGAACCAACTGGTGGTGAAATTAACTTCAACGGTAGTGACATTACCAAGCCTGGCTTTAATCGTAACGATTACCGTTCTAAAGTCGGCATGGTTTTCCAACAATTTGACTTATTTGAAAATAAGAACGTTTTACAAAACTGTATGATTGGACAGGAATTAGTCTTAAAGCGTTCAAAAGAAGAAGCCAAAAAGATTGCTTTAGAAAACTTGAAGAAAGTTGGTATGGATCCATTTGTTGATGCTAAGCCTAAGCAATTATCTGGTGGACAACAACAAAGAGTGGCTATTGCCCGGGCAATATCTATGAATCCAGATGTTTTACTCTTTGACGAACCAACCAGTGCCCTTGACCCAGAAATGGTTGGAGAAGTTCTTGATGTTATGCAAAAACTAGCAACAACTGGTTTAACAATGATTATTGTTACTCACGAAATGGCCTTTGCTAAGCATGTTTCTGATAAGGTTATCTTTATGAGTGATGGTGTGATTACTGAACAAGGTAGTCCTGAAGATATTTTTGATCATCCTCAAGAAGAAAAGACGCAAAAGTTCTTACGTAACTTTAGAAAAGAAGACATTTAATAAAAGATAATATAGAAATAGCTATCCCTAATTGGCAGGGATAGCTATTTTTTATCCTTCAAGAAATTCTGACATATGCTGTGCGTAGGCTTCCATTCCTAGCCAGGCACAAATTTCGATTGCTTTTTGGCATTTTTTTAAATACTTTGTAGCATTCGAACTTTTATACAACGCTAAATTTTTATAGAAAATAACACTATTTTTATAAAAGACTAAATCGGGAGAACTTGGAATTGCATCAGCTATTGACACCAACTTATCTATTCCTTCATATTCTCCAATCTTAAGTTTTAAAAATAGATTATTACAAATAATTCCTAAAAGGATTCTCTTAAGCTCTTTAGAAAATGGTGGTTTGTATTCTTTTAAAATATCCTGAACAATTAAATTCACACTAAAACAATCGTACAAAGGCATTAAGTTACAAAAAAGCGTTAATTTTTCTTCATTCCAATTCGGAAGATTGAAAACTTTTTCTCTGAGTTGTTCCCGTAGTTTCCAATTTACTGGTTCAGTTGACTTTTTAACAGTTTCTATCCATCCACGAGCAATTAAGACTTGCTCTTTCTTGATTTTTTCGGGTAGCTGACTTTTTTGTATTAATTCAGGAATTTTTTCAAGCGTCTTTCTATCATCATTGTAGTGAGCATTTATCATCATTTCATGAAAAAGATTAAGCTGCTTGGCCAAATCTTGAGAATCAAACATTCCAAAAAAATCACTTAATCGGATATTGTTTCTTTTTAGCAGTTCAATCAAATCTTCAGCTGATACCCGATGAGAGCCTTTTTCAATCTTACAGTAGTAAGATGGGCTAACTACATCAGAAGCAAATTCTTTACGTGTTTTGCCTTGTTCGAGGCGAAATTTTTGTAACAACTCTCCAATTTTCATCATCATTCCCCCATTTTTAGGAGTAATGATAATTGGAATTTAGTATGTTTGCAAGTTATATGCACAAAAAGCAAAGCCAAGTGTTTCTATCATTTGCTTTTTAATCTAATAACTAAAAAGTAATAGATTGCACTTAAAAATAAAGCTAGACCATAGATGTATTGTGTGCTAAGTGAACCCCAGGTTTTAACAATCCAGCCACCAAATAATGAACCAATCGGAATCATAATTGATACAATACTATCGTTAATTGTTTGGACTCTTCCAAGAATTGCTGAAGAAAAACTTACTTGCACTAAAGCTTCAAAATTAGTATTCATCATTGTTATCCAAGCTGATGAAATTGCTGAAGATAAGAGCAAAATCCAAGCACTTAAGTTGACGGATAGAGGAACTATAAGTCGGAAAATTGCCGCGCCAAAAAAGCAGATGGCTACGAAAAGGCGCATTTCTTTTTTGCTAGCCTTAAATTTTTGAACTAAAAAGGCTCCTAATACTCCTCCAATAGATGATGCAAGTAATAATTCACCATATCCGATTACCGAATTATGAATGTAATCTTGTGCAAAATATGGTAAACCCACAGCGAAGATTCCATAAAAGAAATTGACGACTCCAAGTGGCAAAATTAATTCCAGTATATTTTTTTCTTTTTTTAATGTTTTCCAACCAATCAGAATGTCATTTAAATATGAACCAGAGAAATATTCATCTTCCTCGAGAACATCTTTAGCAGATACTGAGATATTTACATTGGCATAAAAGAGTAATGCCAAGGCGAAAACTAAGGCTGATAAAATCACCGTTGCATCAATAGAAAAGAGGGCAATTATTACAGTTACCCCAGCATCAAGAATCATATCTAGGGTAGTGAAAGTTACTTGAAACAAGCCATTAAACCGTAAAATTTCTCTTTCAGAAACCAGTAGTGGCAGTAATTTGTATTGGGCTGGGTAAATTATGGCGGATAAAATAGTTGATGCAATAAATAAAAGCATCAAAACAATTGTCATCAAAAGATTGTGGAATTGTGTTATTAAGGCTAAAAATACCACAATACTAATTGAGGCCTGCAAGATTGTAGAAATTTTAAGCAACTTTTTAATCGAAACGCGATCGATAATCGGGCCAAACCCAAAAGAAAGCATATCAATTCCTGAAGTAATTGCGAAGATAATGGAAACACTCATTGTCGAATGAGTTACTTGCTTAAAGTACCATAAAATTGCTAGATAAAATAAACTGTCGGCGATATTAGTAGCGACTCGACCAGCTAAAAGAGTATAAACACTGAGATTTTTCTTTAGTTTTAACATGATTAATTATCTTTCTCTAGTTTATGTTAATAATAAAGGAGATTACTAGAAAGTAAGCTCTTTTGTATCATATTTGTTACATATTTATTTTTGACCAACTTTTTACTACTTTTTCATATCCATATTTGTTCAATATATCTTGAATTTGATTAGCGGATTTATAATCACCTTCAATTAAATACTTGAAGTATATAGCAAAGAATCTATAAATCATAAAATGAAATACATTTTCTGTTAAATCTAAAATAGTCTTGATAGTTTTTTCAACCTTTATTTTTCCTTGAGCTGTAACATAAGTTTTTCTTTCATAGCAAAGCCCAAGATAGTTCTCTAACAAACGTAAATATCTTTCTATCATAATCTTTGATATACTTTTATTTTTTTGGATGTACGCTAACAATCTACCAATTAAAAAATCTAAATGTTCCTGAGACCATATCGGCATTGTATTAGCTAGCAATCTCAATGATTCTGGACGTGTAATCCACTTTTCTCCCTCATCAAATTGCTCATAAATCTCCTTAATTGTCTGTTGCTCAATTTGCTCTAGCTTATTATCAAGATAGGCTACAGATACTATACTCCTCAATTTTAGTCCAGGCAATACATGCACTTGTTTACAATATTCTTTTAATTGCCGCAAATCTTTCCGATCAAATGCAAACATCATTTTATTCTGTAAATATTCACTCATTTGGTTTTCTTTCGGCATGTAAGTTTCTTTTAACAACTTATAAAATGAAGAGATATCTATTTCATGTAAAAATAATATTTTAGCAAGACTTTCTGCACTGATACCTGTTTGATTACTTTCAACTTTTGCATAGAATGGGCGACTAACAATCCCTTCACACATTTGTTTTTGAGTAAGTCCTCTTTCCAATCTAACCTTTTTTAATGCGTCACCTATTGTCATTGCCTTTACCTCATAAATATTATTTTTCTTTAAAAGCTTAATTTATAAATATTGTACAAAAAAATGGTAAAACCAGCACTCAAACTGCTTTGCCCCTTAAAATGTCATATCCGCCATTTTTTCTTCCCCACTCAAACTTTTCTATAAAATATTTCATAAATATCCACTATAGAAAGGTTATACAAAATGAAAGTCTTCTTTAAAAACTCAAATTTCCGGCTTTTTGCAACTGGTAGTTTTCTTTCAAGCGCTGGCGATGTTTTATTCTACCTAGCCTTCATGACCTATGCCAGCAACTTAAAAAATTATTCTTTAGCAATTTCATTAATCGCAATTAGTGAAGCTATTCCGAAGTTTTTCACACTTTTTGGTGGTTACCTTGCCGACAAAACGAGAGATAAATTTAAGAGCATTTTTAACCTTGCCTTAGTTAGATGTATTCTTTACACCATCGTCGGCTTATTATTAACGACTAAAATGAGTGATTGGAATCTGGTAATGTGTATTGCCTTAGTGAACTTTATTTCAGACACCTTTGGTACTTATTCAAGTGGCTTAGTTACACCTTTAATTGTTGCTATCTTAGGTAAGGAAAACTACGCCGAAGGTAGTGGTTTTGCTAATGGTATGTCACAAACAATCTCAATGCTTGCTCGCTTTGCTGGTGCTAGCATGTTGCTATTTATGTCATATTCTTCATTAGCATTTATCAACGCTGCTACTTTTTTAATCGCTGGTATCTTATTTGCTTTAGTTGGTAAGCGAGTAAATACACAAAAATTGCCACTTCCTAAATCAAATAAATTAAACTTCTTCCAAACACTAAAAACATCTTTTAAGTAAGTAAAAAAGCAAAACAATCTTTTAACTATGATTTCTATCTTAGTTTTGCTTAACGCTGTCTTAGCGGTACTAATTCCTCTATTTACAATTATTTTAGCAACTCATAAGCAAACCATGCTTATTGGTAATTACAGCTTTACTTTGGCAATTAGTGAAACAATTGTTGGCGGCGGTATGATTTTAGGTAGTTTATTTGGTCCTACTATCTTCAAAAAAACTTCTGTTTTCTTACTAGCAATTTTGGCAAGTATTTTGGCACTATTTGCTAGTTTAAGTTTGTTCATTAACAATTTATTTGTTATTTTAGGAACCTTTGCCTTGCTAACTTTCTTTGTAGCGACAATTTCTTTAAAAATGAATCAGTGGCTCATTTCTTCCGTAGAATCAAGCATTCTAGGCTCTACTGCTAGCTTATTAAATACCTTGTTAATGGCTAGTGACCCATTTATGACGATGCTGCTCTCAAGTATTACTGCCATCAGCAATGTCTATATCGCTATTTCTGTTCTACTATGCTTTAACGTT
Organism: Lactobacillus psittaci DSM 15354; assembly: GCF_000425905.1. Classification (GTDB taxonomy): domain Bacteria; phylum Bacillota; class Bacilli; order Lactobacillales; family Lactobacillaceae; genus Lactobacillus; species Lactobacillus psittaci. The sequence goes on along the minus strand of NZ_AUEI01000010.1, from coordinate 17,967 downwards.
TTAGTTATCTTTTTAATCATCACAGCTTATTTGAAAAATAAAGCCTTAAAAGCTAATATCCCTCTTGCTGAGTCAGAAGCTTAAACTAGTTATTTGTACTCTTGCTTTTTAATTATTTATAATGAAAATAACTATTGAAACAGAAAGGATACACTATGACTCACAAGCAAAATAAAGTTGATGCTAGTTCTGGTTCATCTTTTACCGAAAAATTAGAGCAAGAAGCCCCACAAGTTTGGCCTGGTCCTAAAGGTATGATTCCTGTTACTAGTGGCCGCGCTGATGATGCCAATGTCCACAATCGTAATTATTTAGACAATATTTTAGTTGAAATGCGCATCATTGATGCTGTAAAGCCTGATCTAACAACTGAATTTTTTGGCAAAAAATATGCTTCACCAATTAACTTAGCAGCTGTCTCTCACTTAAATAAGGTCTTACCTGACAGGAGCCGCAAGCCAATGCAAGAGAAAGTTCAAGCTGCTAAAAGTCAAAACGTCTTAAACTGGATTGGTATGGAAAGTAATCAAGATTACGCCGAAATTGTCAAAAATAGTGGCGATACCGTTAGAATTGTTAAGCCTTTTGCGGAACACGAAGACATTATCAATGAATTGCGCTTTGCTCAAGATTTAGGAGCCCTTGCTGTTGGTATGGATATTGATCACGTTCCTGGTGAAGATGGTAAATATGATGTGGTTGACGGCATTAACTTAGGTCCAGTTACTTTTTCAGATTTAAGAAGATATGCTCATGCGACAAGTCTTCCGTTTGTAGCTAAGGGCGTTTTATCTGTCCAAGACGCACTCAAAGCTAGAGATGCTGGGGCTAGTGCAATAGTTGTTTCTCACCACCATGGTCGTTTACCATTTGGCGTTCCCCCACTAAAAATGCTACCTGCTATTAAAGAAGCTCTTGCTGATAGCAATATGACCATTTTTGTTGATGGTTCATTAATGACTGGTTATGATGTCTACAAGGCTATGGCTATGGGCGCTGATGGGGTCTTAGTAGGGCGCGCAATTTTATCTGAATTATTGCAAGCTGGCCAAAAGGCAACTGAAGAAAAAATCAAGCTGCTTAACGAGCAATTATCACAAATGATGCTTTATACTGGCATCCCTGACACTAAGTCATTTGATAGCAGCGTACTTCATTTTAATTAAAATAAAACCACTTGTAGGAATCCAACCTATAAGTGGTTTTTAGTTTATATTATTAGCACTTTCTTTATTTATTATGATATAATTTTGCTAATATAATTATAATATAATTTTCATGGAGGTGCTTTTATGGACTCGCTCACTTTATCAATTGACACTTTAACGGTTGACATTGTCAAAGCTGATACTTTTACAATTAAATACCAGGATTGCAAGCCGGAAGACTTTGAAATCACCTATGGCGATAATGTCACTATCACTCAGATTAACCCTGGTCGGACGATTTCTATTAATCGTTTTTCCCTATTCTTTAAGAAAAAAGAAATCAAACTCCCTAAAATCCAAGTTGGCGTACCTGACCTAAAAAAATTATCTGCCGAAATCGACTCTGGTTGTCTTAGAATCTCAAACTTAAATATTGATCAGCTGGATTTAGATTTAGACAGTGGCGTAATCAAGCTTGAGCAAGTTAAAGTGCAAAATGCTAAAATCCTATGTGATTCCGGCTTAGTAAATATCGAACAACTTAAAGTAGCTAATATTTGTGATATTGATGTCGACTCAGGTAAATTAACACTTAAAGATTCAATCACTGATCAATGCGGTTATGATATTAAATGCGACTCTGGCATTACCAAACTATTTGGCGCAGTTAAGCTTTCTAGTCATAAACACTGGAAAAAAGATGGTAGTCCGCTCTTTCATATTCGCGTAGACAGCGGTATGTGTACGGTTAAATAAAATAAGCTAGGATTCTTCCTAGCTTATTTTTTGCGGTTGATTAACTTAATAACTAACCCGGCTAATACAGTGATTGCAACTGAATTCAGCAAAGTGCTTTGTAAATTATGACCACTTACGCCATACCAAATTAAGCAAGCTAATAAAATAGCTAATTCTCCTACCCAAAAGGCATATTTTTTAATGAATTCCATCTTAAACTCCTTCAACAGTTATAACAACATTATACCAAGCTTTTGAAGTATAATTTCATTATAAAAATGCACTTATGCAAGGGCCAGGTAAAGTTATCCGAAAAATTACCGAAGCTGATAATTTAGATAGTTTTCCTGGGTACTTACAAAATAATGAATTTATTTCATTTTATACTATAGCAATCATATGTTCGATTTGATAAAATCAATTATTATAATATTATCCAGTTTGATAATTAATTAGCAGCTATAGCAAAGGATGAAATTCATTGCAAAATAAAAATGAAATATTGAATCAAGTTAACTAACGATTTGAGATTTTGTGCAACTCTACTATAACTAAATTTAAAAAATTGCCTTACTGGCTAAATTTTGTATCTAAACAATATATATTTGAAAAAGATAAAAAATTACCTACACATTATTATCACTTTAAAAGAGGTACAGTAATTCGTGTTAATTTTGGTATCAATCCCGGTAGTGAATTTTCATTTACACACTTTGCTATCGTTCTTGATAAAAATGACAGTTCTCGAAAAAACACACTTACCGTTCTACCATTAACTTCAAAACCTGGTATTAATCGATATTGTCTTGGGAAAGATATTTTTAATCAAACGGTAACTTTGTTGAACTCTCAAATTAAAAAAATTAATGATCAAATCCCCAGGATTCAACAAGAAAACTTAAAGCAAGAGGCAGAAATATTAGCAGAAGATATTAATCAAATTTCTAAGGTTGCTTATATTTATCAAGATTTTAATAAAAGTTCTTACGTAAGACTTACTGATATTACTACAATTAGCAAATTAAGAATTACCAAAATTAATAAATTTGATCCTTCTGGGAAAATAAAATTAACAGAAAAGCAAATGAAAGATTTAAGTTTAGAGATTGCAAAGCTATATCTAGACAAAACATAATTATCTCGTATATAATGAAGGTACGCGGGACATAGATCCCCTAATTTATTCACGAGTGCCTAGAGCACCAAGCACCATCAATGTTGATGGTGCTTTTTTTTCACATATAAAAAAATACACCAGATATGGTGTATTTTTCTTTGTTAGTAAAATTTTATTTGCCAAAATATGACTTTAAAACAGCAACGCTTTCTCCACGTAAAACGCCACTAGTAACAGTAGGCGCATTGTTTGAATTTTCAAAAACGATTTTGCTACAATTTGAGCCATGTTTTCCCATGGTCATTTCTAAGTCATCATTGCTTGCCGCATAAACCATTCTCCCTAATTTTGACCAAACCATGGCACCAGAACACATAAAACATGGTTCACAAGATGTATATAAAGTATATTCACTTAAATTAGTAATTCCTGTTGAGGTACAAAAACGACGAATTAAGCCTGTTTCTGCGTGAAAAGTAGGATCATTGGCAGTAAAAATTTGATTTTCATTGGTGAATACAACTTCATTATCTTTAACTAGTACTGCTCCAAATGGTTCATTGCCATGTTCTACAGCTTTTTTAGATAATTCAATCGCTTCTTGCATAAATTTTTCGTCGTTCATTGTTTTTTACCTTTCTTTTATTAAGTTATTAAATAAAGTATATCCTATGCATTAGCTTTCATTGCAAGCTTAAATTTATTTTCACATGCAAAATAAGTAACAATGGTAATCAATACACGATAACTAAAAAACTGATAGTAACTTTATCCTAATAACTGTAAAGCTACAGTAATAAGAATTAAAACATAGAAATTTTGCGAAGTAAAAAGAGATATCCTTCAGATATCTCTTTTTGTACGGGTTATTATATTTCGTTTTTTAATTTACTTATAAAATATTATCTTCAGTTTTTGCATCAAAGAATGAAGCCTTATTCAAATCAAATCCTAACTTAATAGTAGCTCCTGGTTTTACAAAATCACGAGCATCCACTTTTGATACTAATTCAAAATCACCTATTTTACAGTACAACTGAGTTTCAGAACCGAGCAATTCAGAAACGACTACTTTTGCTGAAACAGTATTTTCAGGAAAGGTATTTAAGAATAATTCTTCAGAATGCATATCCTCTGGTCTTATTCCTAAAATAACTTCATTTCCTTCATAGCCTTTCTCAGCTAATTGCTTATAAATACCTTCTGGAATAGGAATTGAAAAGGCATTGTTTAAAACGACTTTCCCCTTTTCTAGCTGGCAGTTAAAGAAGTTCATAGCAGGTGCGCCAATAAAGCCAGCAACAAACTTATTTGCAGGATGACGATAAATTTCTAGTGGGCTTCCAACTTGTTGAATTTTACCATCTTTCATAACAACAATTCGATCTGCTAAAGTCATAGCTTCTACTTGGTCGTGAGTAACATAGATGGTTGTAGTCTTAAGATCTTGGTGTATTTTAGCAATTTCTGCTCTCATAGAAACTCTAAGCTTCGCATCCAAGTTTGATAATGGCTCATCCATTAAAAAGATTGGAGCATCCCGCACAATTGCGCGTCCTAAAGCAACTCTCTGTCTTTGACCACCGGACAAATCAGCTGGTTTACGCTTTAAATATGCTTCAAGTCCCAATACTTTAGCAGCATCAGTAACTTTCTTGTTAATTGTTGCCTTATCTACCTTACGAATCTTTAATCCAAATGCCATATTTTCAAAGACGGTCATATGAGGATACAAGGCATAATTTTGAAAAACCATCGCAATGTCTCTATTTTTTGGAGCCACATCATTAACAACTTTGCCGTTAATTTTCAAAGTTCCTTTGGTAATATCTTCAAGTCCAGCAATCATTCTTAAAGTGGTTGATTTACCACAACCTGAAGGTCCAACAAAGACAATAAATTCATTATCTTTAATGTGTAAATCAAAGTCAGTTACAGAATAATTTTCTGCTTTATCATATCTCTTGTAAATATGATCTAAATCTATTGTAGCCATCACTATCCCTCACACTCTCTTCCTTGTATCAAAGTAACAATACTGAAAGTTTTTTCTTTAGCAAAAATTTCTAAAGTTGAATTATCAAAAATCAAACTTAACTCTTTACTATCTGCTTGCCAGTGATATTCTTTCTTAAAAGCTGGAGAATGAACTGTTATCACGTATTCATTTTCATCATTAATACGCTTAATTTTGACCTCTCCATCTTTTCCTTGGAACAGATATTGTGAACCTAATTCAAAGATACCCTGAATTCTTGGTGTTTGATTTTTTATTGATTGAATAGCCTTTATTTTTTCCGTTTTAAATACACCAAATGGCTTTTGAATAACTTTTTTGCCATCTTCAGCCAATTCAAGATATCTAGGAATGGTCATCATTCCATTCCATTGGTGATTAGTATCTGCCAAATATGTTTCATTTTCCATACTTCTGAACCAAGAAATTAGTACCCTGCTACCCTCATAATTAAATGATTGAGTTGCATAAATATCAGCATTACCATCTAAAGCCATAAATTTATCGCAAGTAAATTCAGCTTGGTCCCAATCCATCTTACCTTCAGCAAGATATACCTGACTGCGCTTTGATTCTCCCCAAATAACGCAAAATGTAAGAATGTCTTTGTCACCAATTGAGTAAAAATCTGGACATTCAGTCATTATTCCTAGCTTACTGAAGTCTTTAAAGACATTGCCCTTGTAAGTCCAATGCTTTAAATCATCAGATTCAAATAGAACAATATTACCATGTTTTTGAATTCCAGCAGCTAAAAATAGATAGTACTTACCATTTTGTTGAATAACTTTAGGATCTCTAAAATTCTCAGGTTCAATTCCAGGAATAGCATCTAGATCTATAACTGGATTTTGATCATACTTTTGGAAAGTAACACCATCTTTAGAATAAGCTAGACATTGCGTTTCATGTGCTTGTCCTTTAGCATCAACTGAATGGCCAGTATAAAGAACATATAATTGGTCGTCTTTAACAATTGCAGATCCAGAAAAGACACCATCTTTGTCATAGCTCTCACTTGGTTCAAGTGCTACCGGCATATCATTCCATGTTTGCAAATCTCGACTAATTGCATGTCCCCAGTGAATATTACCCCACTGATTTTTGAAAGGGTTATATTGATAAAATAAATGATACATTCCATTGTAATAAATCAAGCCATTAGGATCATTAAGCCATCCAAACAAAGGAGTGAAATGCAGATTAGGTCTTGCACCATCTTTTTCTAATGCTCTTACTTTTTCAAAAAGAAAATCATTTGCTTTCATTACTTATCTCCATTACCTGTTGAACCTAATCCTTGGACTAAGTACTTTTGGAAGAAAGCATATACTAAAATCAAAGGAATAGTAGAAATAGCCAATAAAGCCATCACTTGGTTCATATATACAGGTTGTGTATTGTTAATATTTGTTATTGCCACTTGTAATGGGAATTGGTTAGAATCATTCAAAACCATCAATGGCCAAACATAGTCATTCCAGCTTCCGATAAAGGATAAAGTACCAATAGTTGCAATAGTTGGCTTAGCCATTGGTAATAATACGCTCCAAAAGATTCTAAAGCTACCAGCGCCTTCTATTTCCGCTGCCTCGCTTACATTAGCTGGAATTGCTTCAAACGCATTTCTAAACATGTAAATTGCAAATGGGCTAGACATCCCTGGCAAAATAACTGCCAGCATAGTATTTAAAATACCTAATTGCTTTGCAACTTGGAATTGCTGAATTAACAATGTCGCACCAGGAATTACCATTAATGAAATCAAAAAGGCAAACAAGGCTTTTTTGCCCCAAAAATCAAATTTAGCAAAAGCATAACCAGCTAGTGAGTTGACAATTAATGAACCTGCAGTTAATGAAATTGCATAGACAACAGAGTTCAAAATATATCTAAAAATGGGGAATCGACTAAATAATTGCTGATATGCCACGCCCCAATCTTTAGGATTGGTAGAAGGCAAAAATGCGAATATGCTAGTCATTTGAGAATAAATATCTTTTTCTTGCTTTAAAGATGATGCAATCATCCAGACTAAAGGGAAGATAAAGAATAGAGCTAGCATCATAATTAAGAAAGTGGAAAAAATCAAATTTGCTTTTTTTCTGCTCATCTTTATTTTTCCTTTCTATTAGTAATACGTCTTTGAATGACTGTTAAAACAATGATAATTAATCCATAAATGACACTAACAGCAGAAGCATAACCTAATTGACGATCAGTAAAGCCTGTCCGATAAATATAGTAAATCGGAGTCATAGTTGAATATTCAGGTCCACCTTGGGTCATAACCATTGATTGTGTCATTAGGTTCAAAGCCGAAATTAAGGTAGTAGTCAGAATCATTACTGTTGTTGGTTTTAGACCGGGCAAGGTAATATAAAGGAACTTCTTCCATTTACTTGCACCATCTAATTCTGCTGCTTCATAAAGGGATTCAGGTATGTCTTGCAATCCTGCCAAAAAGATTAACATCTGGTAACCAGCACCTTGCCAGGCGGAAATCCCAATAATTACATACATCGCTTGCTTAGTAGAAGTTAAGAATGGCTGTGGAGCTATATGAATAATCTTAAGTAAACTATTTAAGAGCCCTTGTTCAGGGTTAACAATATAGAGCCACAAAACCGAGGTGACGGTTAATGAAACAACTACTGGAGCAAAAAATGCAATTTTGTAAAAGAGATTAAATGGTCTCTTTTTATTAACAATAAGTGCCAATCCTAAAGCCAGCCCAAGTTGAATTGGAATAATAAAGACAACGAATTGAGCTATATTTCTAAGACTTTGAAGAAAAATTCCATCTTTAAAGGTTTGAATATAATTTGCTAAACCAACGAACTTTTTTGCATCTGGATTCAAAATATTGTAATCAGTGAAAGAATAGCTAATTGACATAGCAAAAGGAATGATAAGAAAAATCAGCAATAAGAGGATTGCGGGTAGGACAAATAGCCAACCAATTTGATTTCGCAAAACTTTATTTTTCATATCTAAAAATCCCCTCTAAACTACTTAAGGTATTTTTGCATTGCTTTAGCTTGCTTCTTCAATACCTTTTCAACATTAGGATTCTTTTGGTAAAGTGTTACATCTTGAACAGTTTCAGCAAAAGTACGTGAAATTTGTGGGTAGTTAACAATAATTGGTCTTGCATGACCTGATTGTTCATTTTGTTCAATTAAGAATTTCATAGCGCTATCGGCATTCTTAGAAATTCTAGCAATATTTGACTTTCTTGATGGAAGAACACCTAGAGCTTTATCAGTATTGTAGCTTCCTTCTTTACTTGCTAAGAAGTTAACTAAGGCACCTGCAGCCTTCTTATTCTTAGCAGTTGCACTCATTGCATATTGCCATGAGCCAGTAGGAGAAACAAGCTTCTTAGTTTCAGGTGATACAGGGTATGGTAAAACGTCCCAATCAAGTGACTTATATTGAGTCTTCAAAGATTGAATTTCCCATGCACCAGTTAAAAACATTGGGTACTTACCAGTTTCAAATCCTTTATCTTTAGGACTCAAAGTAGTGTAGCCCTTCTTTACCAATTCTTGGATAAACTTAAAGGCACTAGCAGTCTTGGCTGAATCAAAGTAACCGGTTGATTTAGTTGATGAACTGTTTACAATATCACCATTTGCTGACCATACAAATGGAGCAAAAGCATAAATTGACCATTCAGAGCGATCATTTAAGTTCATGTTAAATGGTGTAGTGTGTAACTTATTCTTTAATCTCTTACAAATACTTAAGAATTGATCCCAAGTCCAAGGTTTGTTTAAAGTTGGTAATTCTGAATCAGAAATGCCGGCTTTCTTAAATAACTTCTTGTTGTAGTAAATTCCGACAGATGATTCTTGATAGCCAACTGCATAAAGTTTACCTTTATAAGTACCTTGTTTAACAATACTTGGTAATAAGTCTGATTTATTAGTAATGTACTTATCAATTGGTTGAATAATCTTTGAATGTGCATATGCAGCAGTATTTGGACCGTCCAAAGTTAAAACATCTGGTAATGAACCTGAATTAACAGCCGCATTAATCTTGTCTTCATAGCCACCACCAGAACTAGAACGTGGAATAAATTCTACTTTAGCTTTGTAGCCATGTTTATTTGTCTTATTAAAAATAGAAATATTCTTAGATAAAGCTTTTCCTTCAGGGTCATCTTTAGAAACGTGGACCCACATAGTAACTGTATTTTGATTTTGGGCTTTTTGACTTGAACACCCAGCAAGTGATAATCCAGCCATGCAGGCTATAGTTGCAAGACTTGTTTTCCAAAACTTCTTCATTTTTGTATCTCCTGTTTCATTTTAAAATTGAAACGTTTCATTTACAATTCAAATAATAACAGCGTGTGTAAACGCTGTCAAATATTTTTTGTGGTATTACCTTCAATATAGCTTACTGGGAAACGCTCAATCCTTTGTTCATCCCTATGTTGCTCTACTTTTTCGATAACCATTTCTACTGCGCATTTTGCCATTTCTGGGAGTGGCTGTCTAATTGTCGAAATCCCTAATTCAGAATTAAAATCTGGCTTTATCCCATCATAGCCAATTAACTGAATTTGCTCTGGTACGGAAATCTCTCGTTGCGCTAACCAATTTTTAACATCTAGTAACAAACTATCAGTATTACAGAAAATCCCATCAATTTCAGGATTTTTATCTAGCAACTTAAATAGCTCTGTTTCTTCCTTTTCTTTTGTCACTGGTTCTAGCAAATAAACATCTGCAAATTCATATCCTTGTTCTGACAAATATTCTGCAAAACCCTTATGACGTTTCATTACATCACTAGGATTATGGTTATAAGTACCAATAAAGGCTGGGTGTTTCACTCCATGTTTCAGCAATTCTTCAGCAGCTAATCTGCCACCTTCATAATTTTCCGAAGTAACATAAGAAATTTTTTGTTCAAAATATCGATCAATTGATACCAAGGGAATACCAGCATAGAAATATTTATCCAAATCATCATATGTGATGCAAATAATGGCATCAATCTTGTTTTGTTTAGCCATTTTAATATAATGCTGTTCTGCCTTAGGATTATTAGAATAATTGCAAAGTAGCAATTTATAATTTTTTTCTGCTAAATATTTTTCTACATAATAAGCAAATTCCGCAAAAAACAAGTTCCAAATTGAAGGTAAAATAAGCGCCACAGTCTTTGAAGATTTAACTTTTAAGCCTCTTGCATATTCATCTGGAACATAGTTTAGCTTTTTGATAGCTGCATTAACTTTATCAATTGTCTTTTGCTTAACACCAGGAGCGTGATTAATAACTCTTGAAACTGACCCCAAAGCAACACCAGCTTCGCGTGCAACATCTTTCATAGTAGCCATAAATACCATCTCCCTTTTTACAGATAAATTTAATACTTAACAGTTTATTATACTATGCAAATAAATAATATTCACAAACTAAGCCAAAAGAAAAAAGATATCCAAATGGATATCTTTTATACAATATCATCTTTCTTAGCTACTAAAGCTAACTTCCAGCCAGTAGTAAAGTGATTTTCTCTCAAGTGCCTAATAGCGTCATAATCACTTTCTAAGCTATCAATTGCATCTTGCAGCCTTTTATTTTCTTTTCTAATCGCATTTAATTCCGGATCATTCACTACCCCTCTTAAATGCACCTGTGCAGCTAAATAACGGCGACGATGTTCGAATTCTTCTTTTAAAGTTCTTAAACTAGCATCATAGCGAACTAGTTTTTTATTCAAGTCTTCAACCTGCTTATTTAACTTTACAAATAAGTCATAAGGCATGTCTGATTTGATGCGATTGCATTCACTACATGACAAAATTAAATTATCTAAGTCGTTATTATGTGACAAAGATACTGGATCTTTATGATCCACACTGCGGCCAGGGCGACCACAATATTGACAAATATACTTGTATTTAGCCCGAATACGCTCGCGATTAATATAATCAACTTCATTAAGTTGGAAATTAACATTTAAGCCTAGCCCAATAAGATTACGACTAAACTCAATTCCAGCTTGGGGGACAAAATCAAGTTCGCCGTCTTCACTTTTAATGATGGCTTGATTTAATTCGCTACGGTCTATTTGACCACTGGCTACTTCATTACTATCGAAGTCTTGCATAAAGGCTTCATAAGCTTTTCTCTGCTTTTGACTTTTAACAATAAAGTTATGTTCGCCTGTGCCTTCTTTACCACGATAGCCATATAAAAGTGCCTGTGCAAAAGTTGCAATAACTTCATTTGCGTAGTCTTCAGGATTTAAATTACGCTCAAGACAAATATCACAAATACTCCGTAATTTAGGATTCATTAACCCTTTTTCTTTGAAATGAAAAGAAGCTAATCTTAGTCCACAACTTTCACACTGAAGCCTCACTAGTTTTCCTCCACCAAAATGCTAAAGGCGATTTTTTGCATCTTTACTGCACCAGCAAAATCACCCTTAAATAAGTCTGGCAAAATCTTTTTGATGAAGTATTTAACACATGCTAAATCGTCAAATTCTTTTATTGTTTCTAAGCTTTCTTTGAACATCTGCATATAAACTGGATTAGGATTACCTAATTCAATTTCACCATATGCTTCATACATTAAGTCTAGCTTATCACAAACTGACAAAATTTTACCTTCTAAAGTGTCATCTTTTGCTTCACTTAGACGTTTGCGGTAGATTTCTTGAAATTCTGCTGGAATTTCATGTTTGATGAATTCATTAGTCATGGCTTCTTCAACATCGCCAACTAATTTACGCATTTGCGGTGTTGCGTATTTAACTGGGGTCTTAATATCCCCAATGAAACGTTCAGTATAGTCATGGTTTAAACTCTTTTCGTAAAGGGCCTTCCAATTAACTTCTTGATCACCATATACTTCTTCAATATCTCCCATCATTTGGGCAAATTCAGCTGTTCTAAAGCAGTGTGCAGCAACTGAATGGTGTTGATATTTAAAGTAGCCCGGTGCTCTGTCAATTGACTCCAAACTTGATAACCCTTGTAAATATGCGTGTAAACCCATTATTTATTTTCCTCCCTTACTTAAATTTGACTAAAAATTTTTACTATCATACCAAATAAAAAAATTAAATGCAAATGCGAATGTAAAAAGCTATAAAAAAAGACTACTAGAACAAATATCCTAGTAGTCTTTATTTAAATTCTTACTTGTTTTCGTCCTTAGCAGCCTTGTTAAGGTATGCTACAACTGCTGCTGCGTGAGCAACACGCTTCTTTGAGTTAGCAGCGTTACGAGGACGACGGTGTGGGTTAATCCCAGTGTGAATGTTTCTTGACATGTCTATTCTTCCTTTCAGATTTTCGAAAATCTATATAATTCTAACATAGGAAGAGTTATTTTAGCAAGTCTTTCCAGCTTTCATTTCTTCAGCTGTTAAAGCATGAGGATGATATTCATTTACACTAACTGCACCATCAATAATGCCACTATTATCACTTAAGCTAATTAAGGCATTGCGGGCGTTTAAAACTAATCCATCTGTTAAGAAGGCCATTTCATCACTTGAAGTATACATTTCAAAACCAGCATTATTTTCTAAAACAATATCGTATGCTGGATCTTGCTTGTCAACTACTACTAATTGGAAATCTGCCCCAATTGTACAAGTACCACCTTGAGTTGAATACTTATTAGAACCGTCATCTAAAGTAAGTAAAACAACTTGTCCAGGCTTAACGTGCTTAGCAATAATAGCTTTTGCTTCATCCTTAACATTAATTGAAATAGTTTTTAAATCAGTCATTGTAATTCCTCCCTTTATACTTACCTGAATTACTAACTAAATGTTAGCAATTACAAAAACTGAATTCAAACAATTTGCTCACATCTTTATTTTAATAAAATTTTTGAAAAACCATTGCAAGCGGTGTAAAAATGGCTCACAATAAAAAATGGTGATTTTTAGACGATTAAGTGTGAGGGGGACCACCAAATGACCGTCTTAAAAAATATTGTTAAAGATAGAATTTTTCAAATAACTTTAGTTGTTACTATTGTTAGCTTATTTTTTGCGCGTCCAAAAATAGCTGACATTAATTTCCATACACTTTATTCCGTAACAGCCATGCTCTGCTTAATCCAAATATATTCATATTTGCATGTTTTGGATATTTTAGCATATAAATTAACAAAACTGGCAGATAATACTCGTAAACTTACTTTAATGTTTACCCTTTTATCTGTTCTCTCTGGTATGTTTTTAGGAAATGATATTACTGTTTTAACTTTAATCCCTCTATATTTAAATATAGCTAAAAAATACTCACTACCAGAAATTGTCCCCGCCACTTTAATCGGAATGGGTGCAAATATTGGAGCTTCATTTACTCCTTGGGGTAACCCGCACAATATCTTTATTGTCAGCAATTATCACGTCGCTGTTGACACTTTCTTTTCTTGGTCAACGCCTTATTTAATAATTTCTGTCTTATTGCTTCTATGTGTCTTTTTCTTTTTACCTAAAACTGCAATTCCTGTTGCTGAAACGCAGGCTATCCATGTAAATTGGCGGATGACCATGCTAACAACCGCTGTGTTCATTTTCTTCTTCTTTGGTGTCTTTTCCATCGTACCAATTTATTTACCAATGATTGCAGCTTTATTATTAGCTTTGCTCATTAATCCAAGAATTTTGTTAAAGCTAGACTATGCTTTACTATTAACCTTTACTTTATTCTTTGTCTTCATCAGTGATATCCAACAAATTCCTTCAATTGTCGGATTGATTCACATGACAGTTTATTCTGAAGGTTCAACTTATCTAACTTCAATTATTTCTAGCCAGTTTATCAGTAATGTACCTTCAACTATCCTAGTTGGGAAGTTTACTAATTTCGCCAAAGCTTTACTGTTAGGCTCAAATATCGGTGGTTTTGGATCTGTTGTTGGTTCAATGGCAAATATGCTAGTACTTAAGACTTTCAACCAACATGCTAGCCATAGTAAGCGCAAGTTCTTCTTGCATTGGACCTTAATGCAATTTGCCGGACTTATTATTTTAACCATTGTTGGCTGGATTATCATTAGTTTTAATATTTAAGTTAAGGAGTGGTGCTAACCACTCTTTTTTCTTGTAAAAGAAAAGCGTTATTAATACAATTAAAACTAAGTATTAAAAGATTAAGGAGATTATATTATGGCAATTTGGATTATTTTAGCTATTATAGTTTTGCTAGTAATAATTTATATTTTGACTTATAACGGCTTGCAAAATGCCAAAGTTTATACTGAAGAATCATGGAGTCAAATTGACGTGCAATTAAAGCGGAGAAATGATTTGATTCCTAACTTGGTCGAAACTGTTAAGGGTTATGCTGCTCATGAAAAAGAAACTTTGAGCCAAATCGTTGAATTAAGAAACCAATTAACTCAAGTGCCAGCAGATGATCACGAAGAAAAGATGAAGGTTTCAAACCAAATTACCGATTCTTTAAAGAGTATCTTTGCTTTACGTGAAGCTTACCCAGATTTAAAAGCTAACCAAGAATTTAGCAAGTTAATGGAAGAACTTACTAATACTGAAAATAAAATTGCATATTCTCGCCAACTTTATAACTCAAGTGCAGCTCTTTATGATCGTAAGCTTTTAACCTTCCCTTCAAATATTGTGGCTGGTATTCACCACTTCACTAAGGTTGAATATTTAGTAACTCCAGAAGCTGAAAAGGAAGCTCCAAAAGTTTCATTTAAGGACTAGCCTATGCTATTTGAGCAAATTTCAAGAAATAAACGTAGAACTGCTCTGATTCTAACAATTTTTGTTTTAATTTTAGCTTTAGTTGGCGCAGCTGTTGGCTACTTTGTCGCTGATAGCATGATAGCTGGAATAATTATTGCTGTAATTGGAACAGGTATCTATTTGGCAATTGTTTTGCACGATCCTGCTCAATTAGTTATGAGCATGAATAACGCCGAAGAAATTCAGGAACAAGACAATCCAGAACTTTGGCATATCGTTGAAGATATGGCAATGGTTGCTCGAGTTCCAATGCCTCGAGTTTATATTATCGACGATGCTAGTCCTAACGCTTTTGCGACAGGACGAGATCCTGAACATGCTAGTGTTGCTGTAACACGCGGCTTACTTGAGATGATGAACCGAGAAGAGCTTGAAGGGGTACTTGGTCACGAACTTTCTCACGTCCGCAATTATGATATTTTGGTATCCACTATTGCGATTGCAATGTTAACCGTGATTACTCTATTAACCGACTTTACTTCGCGTTACTTATTCTGGTTTGGTGGTAGCAGACGAGATAGAGATGACGATGATAATGACAACAAGAACTTAGAAATCATTAAAATCGTACTCTTCGTAATCACAATTTTGTTAGCACCTTTGGCTGCTACTTTGATTAATTTAGCTCTTTCACGAAACCGGGAATACTTAGCTGATGCTGGAAGTGTTGAATTAACTAGAAATCCTCATGGCTTAATTTCTGCTTTAAAAAAGATTGAAAATAGTCAACCCATGGAAAATGTAAGTTCTAGTAGCCGGGCCCTTTATATTGAAGATCCGGTAAAGAAAGAACACAGCAGTTTATTTGACACTCACCCACCTACAAGTGAACGAATTAAGCGACTTGAACAGATGTAAAAAAGAGAATCCTAACGGATTCTCTTTTTGTGTTGCTAATATTAACTCACACCTAAGGCAAATTTAGCGTAATCTGACATCCGCTCTTTCGTCCACCTAGGCTGTGTCCTAAATTCAACGTCGACATTTTTAACTTCAGGTATTTTTACTAATACCTCTTTAATCATCTTTGCTAAAACAATTTCTAAGGGGCAACCTAAAATCTCTAGTGTTAATTCAACTAAACAAATACCATCTTCATCTAAGTCAATACTATAGACAAAACCCATATTAACAATATCAATTCCTAATTCAGGGTCAACAACAGTCGTTAGTTGCTTAATAATTTCATCTTTAATAACTTCTGGTGCTCTCATTTTCTTCACCACTAGGCATCTTTACCAAAAATCTTAGCCTTAATTGCTTGCCCAGTAGGAGTCCCAGCTAAACCGCCAATTCCCGTTTCACGCAAAGCAGCTGGCATTGACTTACCTACCTTATCAAGGGCCATGATACATTCATCTGCTGGAATTACACTTACACATCCTGCCAAAGCTAAGTCAGCCGAAACCAAAGCATTCGCTGCTCCAATAGCGTTACGCTTGACACATGGAACTTCAACTAAACCAGCAATCGGATCACAAACCAAGCCCAACAAATTACTAATTGCAATCGATAAGGCTTCAGCGCATTGTTGGGGCGTTCCACCTGCAGCTTCAACTGCCGCCGCTGCTCCCATTGCTGAAGCACTACCTACTTCCGCTTGGCAGCCTCCAGTTGCACCAGCGATTCCTGCGTGATTAGCAATTACTAAACCAAAACCACCAGCTGTAAATAAAAAACGTACTAAAGCATCTTCATCTAAATTAAGTCGCTTTTCTAAAGAAGCAATTACCCCTGGCAAAGTACCAGATGAACCAGCTGTTGGGGTTGCACAAATAATCCCTAAAGCAGCATTTACTTCATTAGTTGCCATCGCTGCTTGCACGGCTCCCATCATAGTATCACCGGACAAGGTCTTATGGGTTTGGCGATACTTAGCCACTTTTACGGCTTCACCACCAGTTAAGCCAGTTGAAGACATTACCCCCTTACCAGATTCACCTCTTTTGACGGCTTTTTGCATGGTTTGAAGATTGAATTGCATCTTCTTCCATATTTCTGCTCGCGATAAACCTGAAGTTTTGATTTCATCTTCAATTATTAATTCAGAAATTGCCTTGCCAGTTTTGTTAGCTGTGTCAACAATTTCTTTAACACTATCAAACATAATCTTTCCTACTTTAAATAAATTATCCCTTTAAATTTTTCTTGCAGCGAGGCTAAAGTCTCAGGTGCTAGATATTTTTCAATATCAAATTCATATAATTCACCATTAGCTACTGGCCATTTTTGTAATTTTTGTAAACCTGCTTCTTGATCTAATAATTCATTTAATTGACTAACTAAAGGATTATTTTTTTCATTTGATTGATATAAAACCATCGGCAGTGGTCCAGTTAAGTTCATTTTACAGCCTTGTAACTCGATTAAGCGAATTTCAATTGTTCCACCACCAATTGAGCATCCCCCAACTGTAATTTGCTTTTCACCATCTGATAAATCAATAATTGCAGTATTAGGGTGATTAATTGGACTTGGTCCTTCTTCTTCAACAAAACGCAACTTAATTCCTGCTTTAGCAACCATTTCTGGTGCTTTTGGAATCCGCTCATCATCTGGAGCCATCCCTAACAGTCCACCTGCAATTGCAAAATCAGTTCCATGACCGCGATGCGTTTTTGCAAAAGATTCATAATAATGAACTATTACTTTTTTAGGAGTTTTTTGAAAAATTAGACGTGCAGCATTTCCAATTGCAACTGCTCCTGCTGTATGTGAACTAGATGGTCCAACCATAACGGGACCAATAATATCAAAAACACTGCGATAGTTAGCCATAACTATTCTCCTTTAGCTATTTACTACTTTAAGTGTAAATATTTTCAGGTAAAAAATGAAGGGATGTAGGAAATTTATAACTTTTATATTAAAACAGCAAAGCTGCTTCCCTCAACGGAATGTAGCTTTGCTGTAATCATATAATTTCTCCTCGTAGCTTACTTCAAATTCTGATGAATTATTTCTCGAATTTTACCATCACTGAGGCTGAAGTCTGGACCAACTGATTTCTTTATTTGCTTAAACAAGTCTGATTCATTAATCTCTGGCCGTAAATCTTGGATTGTGGCAGCTAGCACTTTCACTGTATTTTTATCGCCTTCTTCTCGACCTTCTTTTCTAGCTACTGCAGTTTCTTCCTTCATCCGTAATTCTGCTGTTCTCATAAGATTTCTCCTTTT
>NZ_AUEI01000009.1 GCF_000425905.1 Lactobacillus psittaci DSM 15354 | reverse complement strand
TGGCATCCTTTACATTCTTGATGACTTTTTCCTTATCTTCTGGGGTAATGTGATCCTTATCCTTGACTGGGACCTTAGTTGTTGGATCATTCAAGCCCGAATCTTCAGGTGTATTATCCTTACGAGTTACAGTTACTTGAACATCTTTTTCTGATCCATCACGGAAGGTTACCTTAACAGTAACTTTGGCACTTTCACCTGGCATCAGCTTCTTAGCAGCGTCTTCAGCGCCATCGCCCCAGTCAATTCGGCCGCCATCAGCAATAATTTGTGCTGGAGTCTTGTCAGGGCCATCAGTAAAGCTTACATGATCAATACCTTTTGAAGCATCTGGCAAAGTACCATCGTCAGTAGTTACATCCTTAGGAGTTACTGTAGCATCATCACTAATACCATACTTGTGAACTGGAATAGTTACATTCTTAGTTGAGCCATCTGGGAATGTTACAACTGCTGGAACATCAACATCTGTACCTGGTTGAGTTTGGTCAACAGTCTTTTGGGCATCCTTGCCCCAATCGGCATGGGTTCCCTTTGGTAATTCACCTAAGTTCTTAATACCATCATCGGCATTTTCAGGTAATTGACCATCTTTATCAGTATCTACCTTTTGAGTTTGAACATCATAGTCATCTGCTTGACCATGCATGTGAACTTTGATAGTTACATCCTTATGTGAGCCATCTTCAAAGTGTACAACAGCTGGGATTTTATCTCTAGTTTCACCTGGCTTCATGCCCTTAACTAGTTCAGAAGCTGGTTTACCATCTTTATTACCCCATTCAACATCTTTAAGGTGTGGGATATTATCTACATCTTGAATACCCTTTCTGGCTTCTGGAAGTGTGCCATCTGGCTTCAAGTCCACTTGTTGAGTCTTAACATCAACATCATCTGCTTGACCATGCAAGTGAACGATGACATCCATACCTTCACTCTTAGTTGAACCATCTGGGAAGACAACATCTGCTGGAATTGAAACTGTGTCACCAGGAGTCATATTTTTAACAATTTCTTGAGCTTTAGCTTTATCTTTCCATTCAGCATGAGTGCCTTCAGGAAGTTGTGGAGTCTTGAAGTCAATTGCCTTATGTAAGTTAGCTAATCCATCATCAGCTTTGTCAGGCAAAGTTCTATCATGAAGAACGATTGGTTGCTTAACTATTGGATAAATATCAGCATCCTTAGCAATGGTTACAGGAATTGAAACATTAGCAGTAGTCTTATCTGGGTAAATTACTACAGCATCAAAATTCTTCGTGTCGCCAGGATTCATATTGCTGATATCTTGATGTGCTTGACCTGGGTTCTTCCAAACTACAATAGTACCATCTGGTAATTTTGAAATAGTCTTACCATCTTGAGTGACATCTTTATCATAGTTTTCTACACCAAGTCTAGCTTCAGGAAGGTTACCCTTAGTGGTCTTAATACCTTGAGTAATTGGAGTGTAAACTTCGTTATCACCAATTATGTGAACTTTGATCTCAATCTTGGTAGTTGAACCATCTGGATAAGTGATAGTTGCAGGGAATTTCTTAGTTTGACCTGGAACACCATGTTGAGCAAAGTCATCAGCACCAGTTTGATCGTCAAAGGTTACCTTAGTACCTTCTGGCAACTTAGTATGAGTTGCATCTTTACCATAGTTTTTAACACCCTTAGTAGCATCAAGGCTTTCAGTAGTACCTGGCTTGACCTTAATTGTAGTTACATCAGGAGTGTTAGCATCAGCATCAGTTTGAACTAAAACTGGAATTGTAACATCTCTAGTTGATCCATCCTTAAAGGTGATTGTTGCAACGCCAGAAGTTAACCCTGGGGTATTTAAGTCTGGTGCAGTCTTCCAAACAATTGCAGTGTCAGGCTCTTGATTTTTAAGAACTGGAGTTAAGTTTGGATAGTTCTTGCCATCAGTTGTAGTTTCGGTCTTAGCATTTGCGATACCATCTACAGCTGGATAATTCTTAATGTCACCCTTCCACTTAGCATGAATCATTCTAGTGTCAGTCTTAACATCAATCTTATCCTTGTAGTCATTTGCAAGACTTGAAACCTTAACAGTTACAGGAACTTCCTTAGTTGACTTATCCTTGAAGGTTACGATAACTGTTGCAGGTTTAGAACCAGCTTTAGAAGTGTCAACCTTTTCTTTCCAAGTGTAATTAGTTCCTTCTGGCATATCCTTTGAGTTGGTAATAGCTTCTTCAGCACGGTTAGAACCAGAAATATCTTCATTAAAGCTGGCCTTGATAGTACTACCTTGAGGTTTGTAATCATCAGCCATAGTCTTAACATGAATCTTGATCTTTGCTTCATTACTTGAACCGTCTTGGTAGTGAGCAATGATGATAGCATCCTTGTCGCCAACAGTTGAAGTATCTAAATCTGATCCTTCTTTCCAAGTAAACGGATCTTCACTTCTTAAGTTCTTAAGTTTATCTAGGTTAGCGACACCATCATTAATATCAACCTTTTCACCAAGATGAACATTTATATCTTTACCTTCAAGTGGGTACTTTTCAGCATCAGATTGACTGTCACCTGTAACAATGACATTTACAGGTACAACGGTAGTACTCTTATCACTAAAAGTTACTTCTACATATCCAACTTTTCTATTTGGAGTTTTGGTGTCTGGAACAATACCTTTATACCATGCATAAGTCGTACCTTCAGGCAATTGTGGATTGGTCTTACCTGCATGTGTTGCATTGTAAATCCCATCCTTTGCTCTATTATCGATAGAATCACCAACATGCACACTAATATCTTGAGTTTCTACAGGATAACTCTCTGCCAAATTCTTGACATATACTGGTGCTTCCATTTCATTAATTGAGCCATCTGTATATTCAGCAACTACAATACCAGAAGTCCAACCTGGTTTAGAGGTATCTGGAACAAACCCTGTTCTCCATCTATATTTTGTGCCTGCTGGTTGATCGCCTTTATTAATTACAGCTTTAGCTGCATAATTAATGCCTTCTTTATTTTCCATACTCATATCAGTACCAAGTGAAACTTGTTGAATATGAGGCTTAAGGATATGGGTTTCAGCTAAAGTCTTAGAATTGGCGGTAACGATTACATTAACTTTTTCGACAGTGAAACTACCATCTGGGAAGGTAACTTGAACGTAACCGATCTTTTTGTTGGTATTAGCTGTACTTGGTACCACGTCTTGATACCAGCTATATTTAGTGCCTGCTGGTAATTGTGGGAACCCATCAGCTGGCTTATCAGCATTAGCAATACCATCTTTTGCTCTGTTAGTTAAATCAGTGTTAATTGGTACAACGATATCTTGATCTGCTATCTTCTCTCCATATCTGTCTTTATCACTAATTACGTGAACAGTTACGTTAACACTGTTTTGTGAACCATCTGGGTAAGTTACAACAACAGTTGCTGGCTTATCACCGCTAGTTGAAGTATCAACCTTGCTTGCCCAAGTGTAAGCACTTGGATCAGTTGGTAAGTTAGTCGACTTAGGTTTGTTGATTGCGTCAATTGCACGACTTGAAACATCTTCATTTAAGTTAGCGTTGATATCTTGACCAACAACAGTTGAAACGTTGGCATCTTCATAAACGTTAACAGTAACGTCTACTACTTGAGTTGTTCCATCTGGATAAGTTACTTTAACTTGACCTTGCTTAACACCACCATCTTTGGTTGAAATTGGTGTGCCTTGCCAGTCATATTTTGTACCATTTGGTAGCTTTGTATAAGTCTTACCATCTTGAATTGCATCCCCTTCACGGTTGGCAATCAAGTCTTCAGGATTTACAGTGTCATTCTTTTTAACGTTTAAAGTCTTAGGAACGGCATTGTATTTTTCATTGTCACCAATTACGTGAACAGTTACTTCAACTGGGTCAGACTTAGAACCATCTTCATAAGTTACTTGTACATAACCTTTGTGGTCACCAGGCTTAGTAGTATCTACTGCTGGGTGAGTATCATCAACTACCCAATTGTAACCAGTAGTCTTATCAGCTGGTAAGTCGTCATGGTTCTTAATGGCATCATAAGCATCGTCTCCGTCTAACTTATGACCATTATCAACTTTAATAGTGCCTGCTTCAGGAGTGTACTTGTCGGCGTCAGTAATGACATTCTTAACGTTTAAGTCAACCGTCAAGTCAGTAGTGGTGTTATCTTTATAAGTTACAGTGATAACACCCTTCTTCTTATCAAAGTCAACACTCTTCCAAGCAGCCTTACTAAAGGTTGGTTCATAATCTGAATCATCAAAACTAGTTGAACCTGGCTTTAAGTTAGAAATTGCATCTTTATTAGTGATGTATTGACTAGCATCTTGACCTACTAAACTTTGGTCACGACCAACAGTAATTGGACTCTTAACAGTTGGTCCTAAAGGAGCAACTGTGGTTGCAAAGGCACCTGCACCACGAGGAGTTTCGATTCTTACGCGAACGCCTTCTTTATTAAGAAGTGGCTTAGCTAAGTTAATTGTAAAGTTACCATTATCATCAACATTAGCGCGACCTAGTTCATTGTTCTTTGAATCGTAAACTACCGCAACAGCACCAGTTTCAGTAGATTCATCAACAACATTACCCTTTAATTGTGCACCATTATCAGTAAAGCCTTGACCTTCACCGGTAATTGATGGCTTGTTAACTTCACGAGTTGAGAATTCGAGGTATCTTAATTGACCATTTCTAATGGCATTATTGATATTGGTAATGTTACTGTAGCCAACTTGTTGGTAGTCTGAGTGTAAAGTAGTTCCAATAATTGTTCCTGAGCCATTTAATGGTAATTGAACTCGCTTAAAGGTACCCATGTTAGTAATGCTTGAAGTTGGATTAAGCATTGCACGTACTGAGTCATTAGTAGCCACTAATTGACCTGGTAATGAGAAGATACGACTCTTTTGACTACCATTTTGACTAATGTCAAAAATCACTTGAGCAGTATTATCAAAATAGAAGTTACCATTTGCACCATATTGGTTAACAAGTGAAACAGCACCGTTACTGCTATCTTTTAAGATAAAAGTACCACGCTTAAATACATTTAACTTACTACTGTTACCCACTCTAAGAAGTGATTGGCCTTGACCAGTACCTCTGCCATTAGTAATACCATTAGAGTTAATTTCAAGACGGGCACCTGAGTTAACATTAACAGTAATTGGTCCCCAAAGTGAAAGTGAACCACCATCGTTGTTCAAGTAGAAGTCGCCATCACGGTTAACAATCAACTTACCATTATCATTTGAGAAGTCATTGTCGCCCAACTTTTGACCAACGTTCAATGTTACCTTGTTATCCATTCTGAAGGTGTAGTTACGTGCACCATCGTTAATGATTAAATTACCGTAAACATTTAATGAAGTACCATCATTACGAAGGAAGATTGAGTTATCAGTGTGAGACTCTTTAGGGTTGTTAATAGTAACAGTTGCACCCTTTTCAATCGTAGTAGTTGCAGCACCTAAGTAAAGAACAGAACCGTCACCCCAACCAGAGTTACCATTACCATTTAAGTTAGTAACGTTGTTGTGAGCCATATTGAAAGTGGCTTTTGATCCTGCACGGAAAATTACAGTACCACCATTAGCACCGTTTGAAAGAACAGCTGTCTTCATCCCGGCATCAGGAGTACCCCAAGTGGAGTGGTTGTATGTTGCGTTTAATGTCGCATTAGCACCAACTTCAATCTTGTGGTTACTGTCAGAATTATCGTTAGCTAAAGCTGCTCCGTGGTCAGTGTTAATTGTTACGTTGGCACTTGGCTTAATAATAATCCAAGCAGCTTCAATACCTGCACGGTTACCACCAGTTTCGGTATAAACTTTCTTGTTAGTAATTGGTGAAAGGTAGTAGTTACCAGCATTAATATTGACAGTACCTTCAAGGTCAATTTCAGCGTTGTTAGCATATGCACCTTGACCTGCGTCAATATTTACATCCTTTAAAGTAATCTTATGCGTAGCTCTACCTGGTTGGCCAATCTTAGAGTTTCGATCATAGCCACTAAGGAAGGCAAATGGACCAGTGGCACTCTTAGAAGTAAAAGTACCATTTTCAAGTGTAATATCAGCAGTTCTATCAGCTGCCGGATTCATATAGTAGCCGATTGAACCGAAATCAACCTTGTGACCATTACCATTAATAGTTAATTGACGTGAGGCAATGCTGTAACGACTAACATTGTTATTGTAGTTATTACTACCAAAGTCTGCATTAATATCAATAGTATGAATGTTTGAATTTCTTAAAGCACTATCAAAGTCATTCCAAGTTGAAACTTCCTTAACTGAAGCGTCATTAACTTGAGCTTTACTTTCAGTTAAAGCGTTGGTATTTACTGTTCTATTTGAATCACTAATAGTCAATTCAGTTGTATTATTGTTGGTTGCTTGACTATCAGTGTTATTACTTTCAACTGAAGAAGTTGCTTGAGTAGCATTTGCTTCACTTTCTTTTGCTTGTGAAGAGGATAATACTAATTCGTTTTCATTAGTTGCATTGCCTTTAGCTTCTTGACTTGATTCAGTATCTTCAGCTTGGTTATCAGATGAAGAACTCGTTGAAGAAGTAGTAACCGGTAAGGTATCAGCTTTGGCTGTAGTTGATTGACTCGTTAAAAAAAATGTGGTCCCCATTAAAACAGAGACTAATCCCACACTTAACTTTCTCAAAGAAAAATGTTGTTGCTCGTCAGCGGCCATTTTCATCGCACGCATCTTTTTATTATTCTTAGAAAGCATTTTAATTCCTCCAATAGGTTTATACATACATATTTCATCTAAGTTTATACTAATACTTTAACATCATTATTACAATATGGTAGATAGGTTCGTCCCTTCCCCCCCCAGCGTTTTAAGCACTTTCCGCTTTGATGTTATTTTTAACTTGCTTTTCTTTTAAAGAGCAAAACGGTCAATTATAGATAAAATAATTTTTTCATAATAGTAATATTGTCTAGCGTTATTTATTTAGAAATAAAACTAGACATCAGATAATTGAATTACTTCAAAGGCTGGGACTAATAACTTAGTTATTACTTGCATCTAACTCTAGAGCTGTGGTAATCTTTATTTAAATTATACCTAGGGAGGTTATTGTATGTTTCTTTTAGAAATCCTTCAATCAAATAATTCCCTTTCCTCAACCTTCTTTACAATAGTGGTTGAGTAATTTGGTATACATATTTTCTTGTTTTTGCTGACCCTACCAACCACTAAGTGAACAGACTTAATGTTTGGTGGGGTTCTTTTATCGCCAATAAGAATGGAGCAAGTATCAATGAATCAAAAACAACCGCAAGAAAACTTAAAACGATCATTAGGTTTTACCTCGGCTATCTCAATTGTTATTGGAACCATCATTGGTTCAGGAATTTTCTTCAAGCAAGCAGCTGTTTTAGATAGTGCCGGTTCATCTGCTTTAGCAATTTTAGCTTGGATTTTAGGTGGAATCATTACTTTAACTAGTGGATTGACAATCGCCGAAATAGGAGCACAAATGCCTTACACCGGTGGGCTTTATATTTATATTGAAAACATATATGGTAGAATGGCTGGATTTTTAGCTGGCTGGATGCAGATTATAATTTATGGACCAGCAATAATTGCCTCCGTTTCTGGTTTTATGAGTATTTTAATGGCTAACTTTTTCGGTCTCAGCTCTAATTGGCGAATTCCTCTAGCAATTTGTAGTATTATTTTAATTGCATTTATGAATCTATTCGAAAATAAAATTAGTGCTACTTTCTCAGTCGTAACAACATTAGGAAAATTGATTCCAATAGCAGCTATTATAATTTTTGGCCTTTTCTGGGGAAATCAAAATGCATTAGGCCAAACAGTAAGTGAAATCAGCCAATCAACTAGCAATTTCGGTGTTGCCATCTTAGCTACTTTATTTGCATATGACGGCTGGATTTTAATTGCTAACTTAGGTGGCGAAATGAAAAATCCCCAAAAATTATTACCAAAGGCAATAATCTTGGGAATTAGTACTGTTTTAGTAATTTATAGTTTAATTACAATTGGGATTTTTCGCTTCTTGCCTGCTAATCTAATTCATCGCTTAGGTGAAAACGCCCCAGCATATATGACTGCTAAGGCATTCGGCCCTATTGGTGGGAAAATCATGGCAGCTGGTATTATCATTTCAATGCTGGGGACACTCAATGGGAAAATGTTAACTTTTCCTCGAATTGTCTTTGCGATGGCGGAACGTAAAGATATTCCATTTTCAAAAAGCTTAGCTTACTTGAGTCCTAAAGGGAAAACACCAATTGTGGCCACAATTTTTGTTTCAGTTTTAGCTTTTATTATGATGCTATTTTTTGATCCTAATCGCCTATCCGACTTATGCGTTTTTTCAGTTTATTGTTTCTATATTCTAGCGTTCTTTGGTATTTTTATTTTGAGAAAACAAAATGAAAAACGTCCTTTCTCAACTCCGCTTTACCCTTTAGTTCCAATTGTGGCCATTGCTGGTGGAGCTTTTGTTGCCATTTGTGAAATTATCAATGATTTTCATGGAGTAATTTTATTTATTAGCTTTATTGCGCTAGGCATACCGATTTTTTATCTAGTCAAAAAATACTACAAGTCAAAAATTTAAGTAAAAGAAAAAAGCACCTAACGGTGCTTTTTGTTTTACTAATTTTCTTCTTTAGCTTCATTTAATGATTTCATGATTGAA
Organism: Lactobacillus psittaci DSM 15354; assembly: GCF_000425905.1. GTDB lineage: Bacteria > Bacillota > Bacilli > Lactobacillales > Lactobacillaceae > Lactobacillus > Lactobacillus psittaci. The sequence continues at coordinate 53,707 of NZ_AUEI01000009.1, read as the reverse complement.
GGGTTCTTTGAGTGGCAGTCCTTCAACATTTGCAAATCTTCTGCGTTTAATTCTACAACATACTTACTCATAGTAATTTCCTCTTTTCGATTGTAGTAAAACCTAAAACTAGGTTAATTTAAATGTACCACTTTTTGAAGAAGATGGCGCAATTAAATAATCTAAAAAATGTTTATAACTTGCAAGACATCGTTATCATAGTTACTTCAGGATACTTCTCCACTTCACCAGTTGGCTCAAAACCTTGTGCCATCCAAAAACTTTTACCTGAATAATTTTTATCAGAACGACTTAAAATTATTTCTTTAATCTTGAAGTTTACTAAGTGTTTTTTTATAGATTGAATTAATTCACCTCCTAATCCATGACCAGTAGCAGATTTTTTAACCATAAACCATCCAATTATTGCAGAATCTTCTTCTGGAAATTTTAAAATCAATTCACAAAAGGCTATCAATTCTTTTCCCTTCCAAAAGCCCCAAAACTGCTTTGAGTCCTGTGACAAGCCACTATCCGGCAAGGCCGTTAACTGATGTTTTAAATGTTGATAACTCAATGTTTGCCCCATTTGCTTAAAATATTGTGGCTGAGTCTGACAAAGTTTATATATTAAGGATAAATCCCGTTCTGATAATAGGGTTGCACTAAGTCCTTGGGGCAAACTAGCTTTAAAAGCCATATTTATTCCATTTCTAGTTAAAGAATTTAATTATCTGCTGATTTACATCTACTTCTGCTTTGGTGCCAAAAGGAACAATGCAGTGTGGTGTACTATGACCAACATTTAGATTATAAACAATCGGTAAGTCAGCATTCTTAATTTCTTCAAGCAAAATTTGTTTATATTCTTCATAATATACTTTATCCTGTGCCTGTCCTACCAGAACTCCACTTACTACATCAAAAATACCATAATTTACTAACGCTTTAACCATTCTCCGGTATTTTTCTGGAGTAGACTTTGCTTCACTAGACTCTAAAAGTAAAATTTTTCCTCGCCATTCATCAAGACTAGGGAATAAATGATACTTTTGTGTCAAAGAAACAGTATCTTCATAACGTGAATTATCAAAGAAGTCATAGATTGACTCAATGCAACCACCTAATATTTCACCACTAAATTGCTGGGGCCCTCTTAATAACTCAAAACCATTATTCTTATGACTAACTCTTGAAGTTCCAACAGCTTGCTTGCTAAAGTTTTTTCTTTCTTCATACCAGACATCACTTGGATGAATTTCCTTAATCGTTCCAGTCTCAATTAACTCTTCAAAATACGCCTGACTATATGGCAACATCTTTTTGTCTAATTCACAGATATCGGTTAAAAATGCCTGGCCATAAAAAGTCTTGATTCCTAACTTATTGAGCATGAAGTGATTCTTAGTAGTATCAGAGAAGCCTAAAAATATTTTTGACTTAGCAACTTGCTTTAATTCATCATGCTCAAATAAATATGGCAAAAGTCTATAAGTATCATCCCCACCAATTGCACATAAAATCATGTCAACTGAGTCATCTTCAAAAGCAGCCAGCAAATCCTCAGCACGTTTTTCAGGATGATCCTTAATATAAGTTAATCCTTTCAAACTATTAGGCATAAACTCTACTTCTAGGCCCCAATCTTTGAGTCTTTTTATGCCTAATTCTCGCTCATGAGCTACTGCATCTTCGCCTAAAATACCACTTGATAGGCTAACGATTGCTATTTTATTGACTTTCATAGTTGACACCTCACGATTCACTTTTATAGCAATTAAATCATTATGAAAATATAACGTCAATCTAAAAAACGGGGAGATGGGGGGGGAAAACTAACTATAACTAATTTTTTGTTGACTTAAAATTAGTCGATAATAACTTAGTAATTAGCTCATCAGATACAGTTCCATCGAGCGAAATCCGACATATCAGGATCGAGGCCTGATTCATATGATTGACTTGAATATATTTTGCCATTATATTTAAAAATATTATTTACTTCTGATGTAACTACAATTTGAGTTAAGAGAACATCTTCAACTTGCTTTTGTTTTGTCTTAGTATACATTTGTATTTATTCCAATCTTCAATGGCTTATACTTTACTTTTTCTGAAAATCAAAACTTAATGCTGCGTCTAAAAGATAGATGATTAAACCTTCCCTCCCTAACTAAGCAAAAGCGAGTCCAGCTGGACTCGCTTTTTTATTTCTTCTCAAGTACCGTCACACATTCTACATGCGGCGTTTGTGGGAACATATCAACTGGTGTAATTTCTTCAAAGTCGTAACCTAAGTCTTGATATATTGTTAAGTCACGCACCATTGTTGCAGGGTTACATGAGATATACACAATCTTTTGCGGATTAGTCTTAACACTAGCTTCGATAAATTCAGGTGTTAATCCTTTTCTTGGTGGATCAACAAAGATCACGTCCGCCTTCATCCCTTCACTTACCCAAGCTGGCATCAATTCTTCTGCTTTACCGCACACATAATCAGCATTCTCAATTCTATTGAGCAGTGCATTTTCTTTAGCATCTTGCACTGCAGGTTTAACAATTTCAACCCCGCGAACGCTCTTAACATGTTTAGCGACACTTAAGCCAATAGTCCCGATACCAGAATAAGCATCAATCACTGTATCATCGCTAGTTAGACCAGCTTTTTCAATTGCTAAATTATAAAGGCGTGGCGTTTGCATAGAATTAATTTGGAAGAAACTTTGAGCCGAAATCTTAAAGCGTACATCCCCAATTTTATCCTCAATTTGTGGATTACCTGCGAGTAAGTAGTCATGCTTACCCAAGATAACGTTCGTTTTCTTCGGATTATGGTTTAAAATCACACTAACAACGCCTGAAATTTGACTAATTTCATCAGCTACTTTGGCAAGTTGTGGAAAGTCCTTGTGTAAACATACTAGGATGACCATCATTTCACCATTAGCCTTACTTCTGCGCACTTCAAGATAGCGAACTTCACCCTTATTTTTAACTTCATCATAAGCCGGCACATGATTTTCACGTAAAATATCGCGTGTTGCTACCAACACCCGGTCAATTTCAGGGTCAGTAGTAAAGAAGTTTTCCATCGGAACTAAGTCGTGAGAATGCTTCCGGAAAAAACCAATCTCAAGTTGTCCCTTTATTTTCCGCACAGGCACTTGAGCCTTATTACGGTAGCCTGTTTCTTCTGGACTAGCTAATGTAGCATTAACTTTTTTATTCAAGTGCGCTTTTTCCAGTAAGTTGATAACTTGCTGACGCTTAAAGTCGAGTTGCTTGGCATATTTAATGTGCGCCAAACTAGCAAGTCCTGTCTGCACCCATTGATTCAATTTTATTGTCACTCGATCTGGACTTTGCTTGATAAGTTTTTCAATCTTAGCAAAAGCAAAACTCTTTTTTACTTTCAAGATTTTAGCTTCAACTACTTCGCCTGGCAAAGCATTATTAACAAAAATCGTCATTCCATCTAAATGGGCAACTCCCATCGCTTCATAAGAGAGATCAGTTATTTCAAGTTTAACAAGTTGATTTTTTTGCATGATATCTACCTTTTCTAAAATCGCTACTACTATCATACTAAAGATTGCTTACTATTGCTTGCATGAGAAATATAATCTTTTTTTCACTTTTTAGTTGACATATAATTATCTGCCAGGTAGAATGTTGAATAAATTAAGTAGTTACTTAGTTCAGCGTTCAGAGAACCGGCGGTTGGTGCAAGCCGGACAGGCTAAGCTTAACGAAATACCAGATATCTATTAGGTCTTGCAGGTCCTTTATCACTTGCTCTTTGAGTCCGCAAATAGCGGAGAAGTTGGGTGGTACCACGGCAAGCGTCGTCCCTGTTGCTTTAATAGCAACAGGGGCTTTTTTATTCGGAGGAAATATCTATGAAAAAGAAGATTAGCTTTGGAGAATCAACTGCGATTTTAATTTTATTACTAGCGATTTTAGGAGTTAGTGTTATTAACTTTGGCATCAATCCTGAAGTGCCCGTTTTATTCGTAACATCCCTTATCGTTTTTTGGGCAAAATTACGTGGGTTTTCTTGGGATGAAATTCACGATGGCATCAAAGAAGGAATCAATATTGCTATTATTCCAATCTTTATCTTTATTTTAATCGGAGCCTTAATTGCTGTTTGGATTAAAGGTGGTATTATTCCATCAATCATGGTTTTAGGTTTTCATTTAATTAGTGGGCAATTCTTTGTTCCATCAGTCTTTATCGTTTGTTCAATTGTCGGACTGGCAATTGGCTCTGGTTTTACTACTATTTCAACTGTTGGAATTGCCTTTTTAGGAATTGGCGCATCAATGAATCAAAACTTAGCCTTAGTTGCTGGAGCCATTATCTCTGGAGCAGTTTTTGGCGATAAAATGTCTCCACTTTCTGACTCAACTAACCTATCTAGTGCTGTTGCTGAAAGTGAATTATTTGCTCACATCAAAAACATGATGTGGTCAACAATCCCAGCATTCCTTGGCTCATTAATTTTATTTACAATTTTAGGTAATGGTGGCCACATCGACTTAACTAAAATTGATAGAACTGTTATCAGCTTAAATCATAACTTCTCAGTCTCTTGGTGGGCACTTCTTCCAATTTTATTAATGTTTATCTGCGCTTGGAAAAAAATTCCCGCAATTCCAACTTTATTTGCAAATATCATTTTGACTACAATCATGATTTTTATTCAAGATAGTAAAATGACTATTCCGAAGTTAACCGATCTTTTAACTAATGGTTTTATAGCAAAAACCGCTAATCCTCAAGTTAACACTCTCTTAAGTCGAGGCGGAATTAGTTCAATGATGGCAACAGTTGCTTTAATTATTTCAACTTTATCTTTAGGTGGATTATTAATGAAGTTTGGAATTATCCAAAAGGCAATGCAACCTCTTGTTAAACGACTACCAAAGGCAGGAAGCTTAATTTTAGTCACTATTCTCTCTGGAATTGGTATTAACTTATTCGTTGGTGAACAATACTTATCAGTAATTTTACCAGGTCGTGCTTTTAAAGATGCCTTTGATAAAGTAGGCCTACACCCACTTGCCCTAAGCCGGGTACTTGAAGATGGTGGTAGTGTAATTAACTACTTGATTCCTTGGGGCGTTGCTGGTTCGTTTGCGGCTGCAACATTAGGAGTACCAGTTTTAGCCTTCTTACCTTTTACCTTCTTCAGTCTTTTATCTCCAGTCTTCTCAATCTTGAGTGGATTCACTGGAATTGGACTTAAGTGGAGTAAGAAATAAATATTTAAAAGTCTAACATTATGAGACACTTCATTAATGTTAGGCTTTTTTTGATTATTATAACTTTACTAATTTGTGCCAATTCTTTGTCTAAAATCACTTTTTTGGATACAATTAGTGGTGAATATAGTAATTAACTATAGAAAGGAACTTTTATATGGATTACTTCTCACAAGATTCTGGACGGCGTAAAATCCAAGATGTTACCGCTGTTAATCGTTTCTTATCTAAGATGTATAGTTTTATGTTAATAGCTGTTCTAGTATCAGCTGCTAGTTCATACTTAACAATGACTGTTTTTCGCTCAGCCATTATGAACATGCCACAAGCTATGTTTTGGGTCATTGTTTTTTTACCACTTGCTCTTTGCTTAGGAATTAGCTTTAAAGCAGCTAAGAATCCAGCATTAGGTTTTACCTTACTAATGTTTTTGTCGATAGTATATGGTGTCGAATTTACTATTATTGCTAGTTATTATACTAGTACGACAATTACATCAGCATTTCTTTCAGCTGCAGGGGTATTTGCAGCGATGGCTTTATTTGGTACTTTTACTAAAAAAGATTTAAGTAGCTGGGGCTCATACTTAAGAGCTGCCATGATTGGGTTCATTGTAGCAACCTTAGTTAACATCTTCTTCGTTAAGAGTGGTGCGGGCGCTTATATCTTTTCTTACATTGGTGTACTTATCTTCACTGGCTGGACTGCATATGATGCTAACAGTGCTAAAAGAATTTTTATTGAATATGGCGATCAAGTTTCTGATAGTGGCTTAGCCATTATGGGTGCATTAAATATGTATCTTGATTTCATCAACTTATTCATGCTCTTACTAGAAATCTTTGGTGTTAACGATCGTCGCTAATAATTATCAATAAAACAAAATCCGTTAGAACTAACTGTTCTAGCGGATTTTTTCTGTTTATATAACTACTTTAAAAATTTCAGAAGTACTTGATCGACTTCTTTATTTTCATGAAGTCGGCTGTGTTGTGCACCATAACCCCGAATTTCTTGCTCTTCATAGGACTTAGCACGTTTTTGAACTAAATATCGTAATGACTTAGACGAATTATTATTTACGGATCCATCACCATGATTTTTATAATTGCCATAAATATTCATGACCTTGATGTTTTTAGGGAAAGTATTTCTCACCGATAATAAATCACGATAAGTATCATTCATCATCTTTGGTTTACCATTAGCCTCTAGACTAGTGTCTTTTGGCTCATCCATCCCAATGATTCCATTATAGTGGCCAGCAATTGCAACTAACTTATTAATTTTTGGATACTTTTTACTTCTAGCATGATTTTTAATAAAATAAATCACCTGCAAATTTCCCATTGAATGTGCGACTAAATTAACGTTATTAATCTTCCATTTTTTCTTTAAACTAGCTAAAACATCTGCTACATAATTGCTAGACTGACTATAAGTCATCCCACCATTTGGTGAGACACTTTTGTTATTTTGCAAATTAACTTCTACAATAAAATGCTTAGTTTTAGCCGGTAAAATTCCAGAAAACTTAACATGCCCCTGATAGTCGACATCAGCTACTACAATTGAAGAAGCGTATTTTTTCTTAACTAGATAATTCGCCATCTGCTCTTCTGCACGTCTACTTGATCCCCAACCATGGAAAAAGACAGTAGCAGTGGCTTTAGGCATAGCTGCTTTAGTTGGTTGATTCCTTCCTAATCCCATAAATGTTCCTAGGCCAATAATTATTAGCAGAATCAAACCAGATAAAATCCAAGCCAATTTTTTATGATTTTTCAATATCTATTCCTTTCTTTAAGCGCTCTAATCCATCTATTAACACAGACTTAGGACAAGCAAAATTTAATCTAATGAAGTTAGTTCCATTGCCTCGATATACGTTACCAGATGAAATTATTAAACCGGTATTTTCTTTCAAGAAGTCTGCTAGTTGTTGACTATTAATATTTAAACTTGAGATATCAATCCAGGCTAAATAAGTTGCAAACTCACTAGCTAAATTTAATTCATTAAGTTCAGTTTCTAAAAAGTTAGCAATATATTGGCGATTTTTCAATAAATATTTTTTTAGCTCCTTAAGCCAAGCATTCCCTTGAGTGTAAGCAGCAATAGTTGCAGGAATCGCTAAAAGATTTGGTTCAGCAATTTCATCATTATTAATTGCACGGTAAATTTGGAATCTAAGTTCAGGGTTCGGAACTACCATGCTAGCACTATGTAAAGCCGCTAAATTAAAGGTCTTACTTGGTGAAAAAGCAACAATCAAATTTTGTTTTAAGTTATCTGGTAATTTTAAAGTTGAACTAAAACTATTATCTAAAACTAAATCACCATGAATTTCATCACTAAATAAATACACATGGTATTCATGACATAATTGGGCAATTTTTTCTATTTCCTTATAAGTCCATGATTTGCCAATCGGATTATGAGGATTACATAAAATCATCATCTTAGTTAGGGGATCAGCTAATTTCTGTTCTAAACTTGACCAGTTAATGCTATATTTATGAGTTTTGGCATTATATTCTAGCTCTTCTTCCAAACTTTTTCTTCCATTATTTTCGATTGAATGAAAGAAAATATCATATACAGGCGTCAAGGTTAAAATCTGTTCACCAGGATGCGTTACTCTTCTAACAGCACTCGATAAGGCTGGAATTACCCCATTTACGAATAAAATCCAATCTTTTTTAACTTGGCAATTATGTTGCTTTTCTTGCCAATTAACAATTGCATCATAATAGCTTGCGGGTACATTTTCATAGCCAAACGCACCAAGTTTTATTTTATCTTGCATTGCTTGCATGATCTCTGGTGCAACACTAAAATCCATATCAGCAATCCACATTGGTAATTCTTGTTTTTCTACATCCCATTTAATTGAATTAGTGTCACGTCTATCGGGCATTTGGTCAAAGTTATACATTATTTTGCCTCTTTTAATAATTTTAAATTTCCTTGTTTAATCATGATATTTGTCTGCTTATGATCTATTTCATAATCATCTCTAATAATTTTACCGATTGAATTTGCAATAATTTTACCACTAATTGGATTTTTAATACTCATCACATCACTAATAATATCTGCATCAATATTTTTACAATATTCAAAAGCTAAATTGGTCCTTAAAAGTTTACAATGTTCAAGAACTAAATCATCAATATAGCACAGACCTTGTTCACTTTCGATTGTACAATTTATAAACTTAATATGTTTGCTATTCCAAGCCAGGTATTCGCCCGAAATTTTTGAATCATAAATAGTAACGTTCTCACAATTCCAAAAAGCATCTTTACTAATGAATCTACTATTATGAACCTCAACATTTTTAGCGCCGTCAAAGCAATAATTTCCAACCAAATCAACATTATCTAAATAAATATTTTTACTATCTTTACCAAAATAATCTCCATTAACTGTTGTGTTAGTGATTTTAATATCTTGGCAAGACCACATCGTCTCTTGAGCATTAGCAAAGTGGACCTGATTTAAAATAATCTTACTAGATCTTCTAAATAATTTTGGCGCTTGCAAAGATGAATTAGTAATTTTGATATTGTGAGTATACCAAATACCTGAACGTGCCATTGTTTCAAAAGTCGTATCTTCTACTTCAATATTTTTGCTGTACCAGAGCGGATATTTCCAAGTAAACAAACTATTAGTTAATGAAATATTTCTGCTTTCTTTTAATGGAGATTCGCCTTTTCCAAAGCTGGTATCAATTATTTGAGTATCTTTTTGTTGAAAAAGTGGACGTTCCCCTTCATAATATGCTTCTTTAATTAATTTCACTTACTATCATCTTTTCTAATTCAAATATTTGTTGAAGAAATCAATCATTTCCTTGAATGGAATTTTGTCAATTTGATCGTATAAATCTGTGTGGGTTGCACCTTCAATTGGTAAAAATACCTTATTGTCACCTTTTAATTTACCAAAGGCATCCTTGCCCATATAAAAAGAGTGAGCTTTAGTACCATGAGTAATCATTACCGCGTTGTCAATTTCACCAGCATAAGCTAATAATTTACTGTTTAAGAATGAAAGCGCACTAGATACGGCCCAGCCATTGTTCGAATTTAGTGAACGTTTATGATAACCACGCTTAGTCTTGTAGTATGCGTAATAATCTTTAACAAAATCTGGAGCATCATCTGGCAGTGGATCGACTACTCCTCCAGCTAACTTATATTGACCCTCTCTAAAGTCAATCGTTCTTTGTTTATTCATAGCTTTTCTTGCTTGATTGCGAGCAGATTCATTATCATCTTTATCAAAATAACCATTAGCAATTACCCGTGTCATATCATACATAGTAGAAGCTACTGTCGCCTTAATCCGAGTGTCGATTGCAGCCGCGTTCAAAGCTAAACCTCCCCAGCCGCAGATACCAATGATACCGATTTTTTCAGGATCAACTAGATCATAGTTTGATAAAAAATCGACTGCTGCTTGAAAATCTTCAGTATTAATATCAGGCGAGGCCATGTAACGAGGAGTCCCAGTGCTTTCACCGGTAAAGGACGGATCAAAGGCAATGGTTAAAAAGCCGTTTTCGGCCATCTTTTGAGCGTAAAGGCCAGATGATTGTTCCTTAACTGCACCAAATGGGCCACTAACTGCTAGTGCTGGTAATTTTTCATTAGCGTTTTTAGGAATATACATATCAGCTACCAAAATCGTGCCGAATCTTGTAGGAAAGGTTACCTTCTTGTGATCAACTTTGTCGCTTTTCTTAAAGACTTTGTCCCATTTAGTTTCAATATTTAAGACTTGCATAATTTTCCTCCTGTTTACTTTCTATTTTTTTATTATTAATATCCTAATACCTAAAGCTAACTTTAGGTCAAGCAAAAAGAAGAAAATTTCCATAAAAAAACAAGCTTCCTTACATGGGAAAGCTTGTTTCAATTTTACTAATTGCGATTATTTGGCTTCTTCGCGCATCTTTTCACGCTTACGCATCCATGGCAAGATGTAACCAAGACCAAATAAGACAATTACAGTAATTATATTCAATACTAATTGGTGGTTAAATTCAGCTGTACCAAAGTCAACATTTTGAGGAACAAAGCCTAAAGAAGCACAGATAAAGGTGAAGATTAAGCACCAAAAACCTACTGCTAAAGCACCAGTTCTATTCTTAATAAAGACATAATCTGACTTGTACTTTTCTTGATGCATTCTCATTGCAACGAAGGCGAAGAATACCCAACAAGTCTTATATGGTGAAATGATACCATTAATGTTCAAAAGCCAGTTATAAATAGTGTTAATGTTAGGCAAAGTACCGGTTAAAAGTAATAAGAATAAACTCAAACCAACAGTAAAAGTGTAACTGTGAATTGGTCGACCATTCTTATTCTTCTTAGTTAACCATTTAGGCATGAACTTATCAGCAACATCCCCGGCAAAGACTCTACTTGAAGCATCAAGCAAGACCGCTAATTGAGCCATCATGAAGATTGCTTGCACAACAGCAAAGATGTACATCAGAACTTTACCCATACCTAAACTTTCACCTAATAAACGGAAAGCATAGTAAGGACCGTTCATCTTAAAATCATGTGGAATGTGATGCGCATTGAAGAACATTGCTAAAGCTAAGGTACCAAAGATAGTTAAGAATCCTGTCATAATTGCCAACATCCACATTGCCTTAGGAAAGTCGCGTTTTGGATTCTTCATTTGTGATACATATGGTGCAGCAAGTTCTGCCCCTGACATAGCAAAAATAAGCAAACCAGTTGTTGAGAAGTAATTCAAACTAAAGCTTGGCTTAAATGCACCCCAGTTAAATGGTTGAGTTGCAATCTTGTGTCCACCATGCATAACAGCCCAAGCAGCAAGTGCTACAAAGAGCATTGACATAATGAACATTGCCCCACCACCAAGTAATGAAAGAATTTCCAAAGAATTTCTCAAACGGTTTTCTAATAAGATAAATGCCAAAATAATGACAAAAGTTAACATTCCAAACCAAAAAGTCGACATTTTCTTATCAAGTGAATTATCACCAAAAATAATCCAGCTGAATGAAACAATTACTGAGTTTGATACGTCAACAATATAAGGAACGCTTTGAACCCAGTACATCCATGAAGTCCAATATCCTAAAGTATCATTACTACTTCTTCTAACCCAGGATGCAAGCCCACCTTCTTGATTATCAAAGGTTAAACTCATTTGACTTGAAATCAAAGCATAAGGAATAACATAAGAAAATAGTAAGAAAATCCAAGAAATTACAACTGATAATCCTTGGTTTTGGAATGGATAAAAAATATTTTCAAAACTGATAATCGTTACGAAGTCAATTAAAGCGATAACTGGCCAAGTAAGATAATGTTTTTTATTTAAATCTAAATTTATTACGTCTTCTTTCAATTTTTCTCTCCTAAATAACTCTCCTTTTTACAACCTAGAAGAATTATTCGGGGGCTTTAAGACAATGAAAGAAAATATAGCTCCCACTTGTTCTACCCTCACTCTACTTATATAATCACATTATAGATAATAATATACGTTCATTAGGTTATATGCTTTTTTATAAAAATGCAATAGTTCAAAGCTTTTTTTGGTAAGGAGAAAATATGGATTTTTTAAATATCGCTGTTGATCCAAGCATTACACTTGAGTCTCTACCCAATTGGCAATCAATTTCACTAACTGAAGTTTCTAATCCAGCCAGTATCGCAGCCTTTGTAGTAAAGCAAAATAATACAGCAGCAATTACCACGATAGAAAAATTAAAGACCGAATCTGGCTTACCAATTCCAGTTATTAAAGTTGAAAATGACATTACTGATAGCGAGCGCAAACAAATTCTTTCAGCCGCAAATAAATACATGACTGAAACAGTTCCAACTTACCTTCAGGACTTAGTCAAGTTTGCTGAAGATAAGCCAGTTAGCTTCACTACTCCTGGGCACCACAACGGTTTATATTATGACAAGCATCCCGCTGGCGTAATCATGAATAAATTCTTCGGTAAGAACTTAATGTACGCTGATACGAGTGACACAGTTCCTGAACTGGGCGACATGATGACTCATGACGGCTCACCACTAACAGCTGAACAAAAGGCCGCCGAAACTTATCACGCTGACAAAGTATACTTTTGTACTAATGGTACAACGAGTGCTAACTCAATTTGTGCAAGTGCTGTTTTAAGAAAAGATGACCTAGTTCTGTTTGACCGTAATAATCACAAGTCTCTTTATAATAGTGCCTTAGTGATGAGCGGAGCTAAGCCAGTATACATCAAGACAGATCGTAACCCGCTTGGCTTAATTGGCGAAATGGACCCTGAATGCTTAAGTGAAGACTATTTACGCAAAGAAGCTGCTAAAATCGATCCAGAAAAAGCTAAGCAAAAGCGCCCATTTAGAATGGCGGTTGTCCAAGCAGAAACTTATGATGGCGTTTTTTATGATGCAAAGTGGATTGTAGATAAGATTGGTAACCTTTGTGATTATATTCTCTTTGATTGTGCTTGGGGCGGTTTTGAAGAATTTCTACCTATTATGGAGCATTTATCACCATTACTTTTAGACTTAGGGCCAGAAGATCCCGGAATTTTAGTTACCCAGTCACTTCATAAGCAACAAGCTGGTATGGCGCAAACTTCCCAAATCTTGAAAAAAGACAGTCATATTAAGGGCCAAGCGCGCTATGTTGATCACAAGCACTTCAACCATGCCTACTTAAAATTTGTCACTTCAAGTTATTCTTATCCTATCTATGCTTCCCTAGTTGCCAATACTTATTTAGTCAGTGGCCCTGGAAATAAAAAATGGTGGAATGACACTTTACGCATGGGAATTGAATGGCGCAAGCAGTTATTAGCTAAATCTAAGTTATTTAAGCCTTTAGTTTGTGATGAGTTTGCTAAGATTCCAACAGAAGAATTAATGACTAACAGTAAATATTGGAATCTTTCACCTAATGCTTCTTGGCATGGCTTTAACCGTATTGCTGCTAACGAAGCGATGCTTGATCCAATGAAAATTACTGTAATGACTCCCGGAATCGATATTCCTAATAGCAAATACCAAGCAGATGGAATTCCCGGTCCAGTTGTTGCCGAATTTTTAATGGAGCAAAGAATTATTCGAGCAAAAAATGACTTGAATTCTCTGCTCTTCTTATTAACTCCTGGAGATCGCCAAGAAGATTTAGATACTCTTTTAAATGCCTTTTTAGAGTTTGAAAAGCTCTACTTAGAAGATGCTCCCCTAGAAAAAGTTGTACCAAAATTAACTACTCAATATCCTAAACGTTATCAAGGCTACACCTTACAAAAGCTCTGCCATGAAATGCATGAGTATTATGCTAGTCATCAAACTTTTAAAATACAAAAAGCACTATTTGAAAAAGAAAACATGCAAAATTACACTATGATTCCAGCTGATGCTGACAGTCTCTTTATGCACAATGAAAGCAAATTAGTTAACTTAAAAGAAGTTGTTGGCGAAGTGGCTGCTGAAGGCGCCTTACCTTATCCACCAGGTGTCTTCATTGTTGCTCCTGGTGAAAAATGGCAAAAAGTTGATCAAAATTATTTTGAAGTTTTAGTTGGAGCAATGGAAAACTTCCCAGGTTTTGTTCCAGAAATTCAAGGTGTCTATTGGAAACAAGCATCAAATGGTAAAATTAATGTTGAAGTTGAAGTTTTAAAATAAGGAGATAGATATGGTTTTATCTTGGAAAGCAAATTTACCCGAAGAATTACAAGCAAAGATTGATAAAGTGGATAAAATGATTGCTCCACGCCTTGCTGAAATTGATGAACAAATTCTTCACAACCAACAACGAGTTTTGGAAATTTTTAGAAAGCATCGCGTTGGTGAAGAAGATTTGGTACCATCTACTGGTTATGGTTACGACGACATCGGCCGTGATAAATTAGAAGCTATTTATGCTGATTACTTTAAAGCTGATGACGCTCTTGTTCGTTCACAATTTTCTTCAGCTACTCAAGCTATCGCTGTTGGTTTATTCAGTATGCTTCGTCCTGGTGATACTTTATACTACTTGACTGGTACTCCATATGATACTATTCAAGAAGTTATTGGTTTAGCAGGAAACAAACCTGGCAACATGAAAGAATGGGGGATTAACTTTAAAGCAACTGAATTACTTGAAAATGGTGAGGTTGATTTTGAACAAGCTAAGAAGGACTTGCAAGACCCTAAGATTAAAGTAATTGCGATTCAACGTTCACTTGGTTATGCCGTTCGCGCAAGCTTTACCATGGAAAAGATCAAGAAAATGCTTAAGTTTATCAAGGAAGTTCGGCCAGATGTAAATATCTTTGTTGATAACTGCTATGGTGAATTTTCTGAATGTGAAGAACCTACTTTTTATGGTGCTGACTTAATTGCTGGTTCACTTTTCAAAAATGCTGGGGCTGGTATTGTCAAAGGTGGTGCCTTCTTAGTTGGACGTAAAGATTTAATTGAAGGAGCTGGATCACGTCTTAATGTTCCTGGAGCTGGTAAAGGTGAAGGTGCTACTTGGGGATACTTGCGTGATATGTACCAAGGATTTTTCATGGCAGCTCACACTACCGGGCAAGCAATTAAGGGTATGATTTTTACAGCTGCCTTATGTGAAGAAATGGGAATGAATGTCGCTCCTAAGTGGAATGACCCAAGAACTGATATCGTTCAAACTGTAACCTTTGGTGAACCTGACCCAATGATCAAGTTCTGTGGTGCAATTCAACACTACTCTCCACTTAACTCCTTTGTTGATCCAATTCCATATCACCAAGATGGTTATGAAGATGATGTGGTTATGGCTTCTGGTAGCTTTACTGAAGGATCCACAATTGAACTATCTTCAGACGGTCCCCTTCGTCCACCATATCGCCTTTATATCCAAGGTGGACTTTCATATGAACATGTTAAGATTGCGATTGCTCATGCGGTTGCAGAAACTTTCTATCAAGACTAATCTTGATAACTAAAAAAATGACCTAGCTCAGATTGAGCTAGGTCATTTTTATTAACTTTATTTACCAACATAAAATTCAAGATGTTGCTGTAAATTCTTAAATGTAACTGGCAAGTAGCCTCCAATTTCACCATCCAAATTGAATGGTATCTGCTTCCCCTTATCATCAAGCATTTCTACTTTTAAAGATCGGGTTTTAGTGTAAATAATATTAGGATCATTTACATGCTTACCATTCAGAGCCATTACCATTAATGACAACAGGGCTAAAGGATCTGCAGTCTTAATTACAATTAATTGAAACAAACCATCACTTAATTCTGCATCTGGCATAATTTGTTCAAAACCACCAATTGAATTGGTCATTCCAAGCAAAAACATGGATAAATCGCCATCATAGACACCATTATCGTAGCTTAATTTCATATGACGCTTACTAATACTTGGTAGCATTTCTGCTCCTTTAATTAAGTAAGCCCCATACCCAATTGCACTCTTTAGTTCAGAAGGAACACCATAAGTTAATTCAGTCAGTGAACCAGATCCAGCAATATTAACGAAATATTTTTCGCCATCTTCACAACTCGCTTGACCAACATCCATTTTTCGAGTTTTACCTTGCAAAATTGTCTTGGCCGCTTCGACTAAGTTATCGCGCGGAATTCTCAAAGCCCGCGCAAAGTCATTAGTCGTTCCTGCTGGAATAATTGCTAATTTTGGTCGCTGACTTAAACCAGCAACACCATTAACAACTTCATTGATCGTTCCATCACCACCAGCAGCAATGATTAAATCAAAACCAGCTTTGGCAACGCGAGTAGCTTCATTTTGAGCAGAAAATGGTTCTGGAGTAGTGCGATAAGCACTGGCTTCATATCCAGCTTGCTCAGCAATATTTAAAATATCTGCAACATTTTTAGGCATCTGTTCGTGACCCGAAACAGGATTATATATCAATCTTGCTTTCTTAATCATTTAAAACACCCTTTTTCTTGTTAGTAAATTAACGACTTTGTAATTCTTTATTCAATAATTGGTTAATAATCTTAGGGTTAGCCTTACCATGAGTTTGCTTCATAATTTGACCAACTAAGAACCCAATTGCTCTATCCTTACCATTCTTAAAGTCTTCAACAGATTGTGGGTTGTTATCCACAATTTCCTTAACCATTGGTTCAAGAACTGAAAGGTCTGAAAGTTGTGCCATACCGTTTTCTTCAACGTACTTCTTAGGATCAGTACCGTTGGCAACAGTTTCGGCGAAGACCTTCTTGGCAATCTTAGATGAAATGACACCATCTTTAATTAAAGTTACCATCTTGGCTAAGTTTTCTGGTGTAAGTTTAATGTCCTTAAGTTCTACTCGGTGTTCGTTAAGGTAACCATTAACTTGGGTATTCATCCAGTTAGCAGTCATTTGTGGATCTGCACCAGCTGCCATAGCCTTGTCGAAGAAGTCACTGGCTTCCTTGGTTTGTAAAATAACATCTGCATCATATGGCTTGAGTCCTAACTTATTAATGTAGTCTTCACGCCGTTCATCAGCACTCTTAGGAAGTTGGGTCTTAATTTCATCAATCCAGTCTTGCTTAATGTGGTATGGTGCAATATCTGGTTCTGGGAAGTAACGGTAATCTGCGTCACCTTCCTTAACACGTTCAAGCACAGTCTTACCACTATTTTCGTCAAAACGACGTGTTGAAAGTTGAACCTTACCACCTGACAAAAGTACTTCTTGTTGACGCTTTTCTTCATAAGCAAGTGATAAACGTACGTGTTCAAATGAGTTAAGGTTCTTCATTTCGACCTTAGTACCTAATTCTTTTTGACCAGCTGGGCGAATTGAGATGTTAGTGTCAACACGCATTGATCCTTCTTCCATCTTAACGTCAGAAGCACCAGTAAATTGAACAATCTTACGTAGCTTTTCAAGGTATGCATATGCTTCTTCTGGGTCTTCCATATCAGGTTCAGAAACAACTTCAAGAAGTGGCACACCCTGACGGTTTAAGTCAACATATGAAAAACCGTTAGTTCCGTGAGTGTTCTTACCAGCATCTTCTTCGATGTGCATTTCGTGAATACCGATACGCTTCTTCTTACCACGTACTTCTACTTCAACATAACCATTTCTAGCAAGTGGTTCAAAGAATTGAGTGATTTGGTAAGCCTTTGGGTTATCTGGGTAGTAGTAGTTCTTACGGTCAAAGTGAGTAACTGGCGTAATTTCTGAGTGAGTAGCTAAGGCAACCATCAACCCAAGACGGTAAACTTCCTTGTTAAGCTTAGGCAATACACCTGGGTAACCCCAATCAATAACATTAGCTTCTGAGTTAGGTTCTGCACCATAAGTTACTGGTGATGGAGAGAAAATCTTACTCTTTGTTTTTAACTCAAAGTGAACTTCAAGACCGATAGTTGATTTAAAATTCATTAATTAATCCTCCAATCCAGCTGGTTTCTTTTCATAAAACTTGTTGTTACGTTCAATAAAGTCAGCAACACGGAAAACAGATTCTTCATCGAATCTCTTAGCCATAATTTGTAAACCAACAGGCATACCATCAACTAAACCTGCAGGAACACTAGCAGCTGGAACACCAGACATATTTGCAGAAATAGTCAAAATATCGTTATTGTACATCTTAATTGGGTCCTTAACTTCTGAACCAATTTCAAATGCAGGTTCAGTAGTTGTTGGACCAACAATTACATCATTATCTTCAAAAATCTTATCAAAGTCGCGGCAGATTAAAGTTCTAACCTTACTTGCTTGTCTAAAGAACTTGTCATATGAACCAGCTGATAAAGCAAATGAACCTAACATAATACGGCGCTTAACTTCTTCACCAAAGCCTTCAGAACGAGACTTAACATATACATCAAGCAAGTTCTTGGTATCCTTAGCGCGGTAACCATAACGAATACCATCATATCTTTGAAGGTTTGAGCTAGCTTCACTGGAAGCAATGATGTAGTAAGTTGGCACTACATACTTGGTATGAGGAAGTGAAACTTCATTAATAATCGCACCATTTTCCTTAAGGTAATCAATTTGAGCTTGAATTGCTTTACGAACACCTTCATCGACAGCATCACTCATGTATTCCTTAGGAACAGCAACACGTAACCCTTTAACATCTTGACCTAATGCCTTAGTAAAGTCAGGTACAGCTTTTTCAGAAACAGTTGAATCATGTTCATCTGCACCACTAATAACATTCAAGACTTCAGCTGCATCCTTAACACGCTTAGTTAAAACACCAATTTGGTCAAGTGATGAAGCAAAAGCAATCAAGCCCCAACGTGATACTCGGCCGTAAGTTGGCTTAATACCAAAAATACCGTTGAAAGCTGCTGGTTGACGAATTGAACCACCAGTATCTGAACCAAGAGCTGCCACAACTTCACCACTAGCAACAGCTGCTGCAGACCCACCTGATGAACCACCAGGAACTTTATCCAAATTCCAAGGGTTATGAACTGCACCAAAGTATGAGTTTTCATTACTTGAACCCATTGCAAATTCATCCAAGTTGGTCTTACCAATAATAGTTGCTCCAGCATCTTTAAGCTTAGATACTACAGTAGCATCATATACCGGGATAAAGTTATCCAAGATATGACTTGCTGCAGTAGTTTTTAAGCCATTAGTTACAATGTTATCTTTGATTGCAACAGGGATACCTGCCAATTTATTAGCAAAGTCCAAATTTTCACTGGCTTTTGCATCTTCATCAACAGTAATAAAAGCATTGATATCTTTATCAGTAGCCTTAATATTTTCAATTGTTTCATCAGCTAACTTTTGAGCATCAACTTCACCGCTAGCTAATTTTTGGTTTAAAGAGTCAATAGTTTCGTTTAAGTATTTCATTAATCGTTATCGTCCTTATCAATAATTACTGGCACCTTAATGAAGCCATCAGTAGTTTCGGGAACGTTTTTAAGCATTTCCTTGCGGTCTTGCCAGTGTTCTGGCTTATCTTCACGATAAACAGTATCGCGATCAACAACTTGGGTTGTTTCAGGAACACCTTCAGTATCAACTTCTCCCAATTGTTCTGCCATTTCAATGATCTTATCCATTTGAGAAGTGAATTGATCTAACTCTTCATCTTTGAATTCAAGTCGTGACAAAGCTGCCACGTGCTTAATTTCTTCTTTTGTAATTTCCACCAATATTACCTCCTTATTCTCCACCATAAATATGGGTATTGTAGTTATCATCACTACTATTTTTATAAATTACGGCTTGTGTATCATTAACTGAACCAATCTTTATTTCAATTGGTACATCTTTTGCCAAATACTTCTTAGCTTGTGCTAAGACCAAACGCGTAAAACTCTGAATTTGCATATAACCATAAAATTGAGTAGTAATTGAGATATTTTCTTGGCTCAACTTACCATCTTCATATCTGGTTGTTGCAATAACCCCACTTACATTAGGGAAGTAGTTCTGAATAGCAGTTTTAAAACTGTTAAATGCACTAGCATCATCACTGTTGATTGGACTAGCATTATTAACGGTTGGTAAAACCTGAGTTTTCTCGGAAATATTCTTCCATGTAGTTATTTTACTACTATTACCCTCGCTAATTCCATAACTAAAGTAAGAACCACCAACTAAGGAATCCTTCGAAGTCTTAGAAAAGAGCCCTACAACAATTGGAATATTTTTCATATTCTTTTTCTTACGTAAACGAGAAATAATCTTTTCCGCTACTTCTTTACCGTAAGCTTCTTGCTTTTCCCTAGAAATAGTAGTTGAATATTCCGGCCCATCAGTAGTCTTTTGATAATAATCAACACTGTTCATTGCTAATCCAAGTGAGATTCCAGATAATTTATAATTCGAGCCAGAGCCTGTTAAATAATCTTGCTCTAATACTTGTTCTAACATAACAGGATTCCGCTTATCTGCAGCTTTTTTACCGTTATTTACTGGATTTAAACCATCTGGATTCGACTTAGACTTACGCTTCAACCAGTCAGTCATTGTAGCAGCACTGATTTGTTGGCCTTCTTCAAAAACATAGTTACCGGTTGAAAATTTATTTTTAGAAATTTTAACCAGCCCGCGTTCAAGTGCATCTTCATCAACACTGTTGTCATTATCAGTTGCTGTCATCCCTGAAGTAGGACTAGTTACATATTGACCATTTTTTAATAAAACAGTGTACCCATTTTTACTAGTTGAAGTAGTTTGATAACTTTTTTTATTGTTCGACGTTGAGGTCGTTGTTGCGTTATTTGCTAAATTTGAATCTTTCAAACGCCCACACCCTGCTAGCAGGACCGCGGAAGCAGAAATTAATGCAATGCGTAAAATCTTTTTCACAATTACTGATCCCTTTTATTTAATTTTGGCGACGGCTTCTTCTTCCGTTAAAAGAGCAACCCCCAGTTTCTGTGCCTTAGTCAACTTAGAGCCAGCATCCGTTCCATGAATGACATAATCAGTCTTTTTAGAAACAGAACTGGTCACTTTGGCACCTAAAGCTTGCAACTTAGTAGTAAATTCACTTCTACTATAATGTGCAAGCTTACCAGTTAAGACTACGGTTTTACCCTTGAAGAAATTATCCTCGATATCTGCAGCTGGTACATCATTTCCTAGATATTCCATATTTAAATGACAATCCACTAGTTCTTGCACTAATTTTTCAGCTGCAGGATTAGCAAAATAAGTTGTTAATGATTCTGCTATCGTCTCTCCTATTGTATCGATTGCTGTGAGTTCTTGCACGCTCGCAACCATAATCTTTGATAAGTTTTTAAATCTTTTTGCAATTAATTGAGCTGCTTTAGCCCCAACATGGTCAATTCCTAATCCGTATAGTAATAATTCAACCGAATTTTGTCTTGATTGATCAATTGCTGTTAATAAATTATTAATCGACTTATCCCCAAAATGATCAAGCTGGGCCAAATCATCGCTAGTTAAATGATATAAATCAGCAATATCATGAACCAAGTCTTTAGCGATTAATTGCTTAACGATTTTTGGTCCTAATCCCATAATATTCATTGCCGGCCGTGAAGCAAAGTGAATAATACCTTCTTCTACTTGCGCTGGACAAGCCGGATTAATACAACGCAAAGCTACTTCACCTTGTAAATGTACTAGTTTTTGCCCACAAGATGGACAAGTAGTTGGGATTTGATAAACTTGACTATCCTTAGGGCGTTTCTTTAAAACAACCTGTGAAATTTCAGGAATAATATCACCAGCTTTATGAAGCTTAACAGTATCACCAATTCTGACATCTTTTTGTTTCAATAAGTCAGGATTGTGCAAAACAGCTCTAGCAACTGTAGTACCAGCAAGTTCTACTGGATCCATTACAGCTGTTGGCGTAACAACACCAGTTCTACCTACAGTCCAGACAATTTCATGAACAACAGTCTCTTGTTCTTCTGGAGGGAATTTATAAGCAATTTCCCAACGTGGAACTTTAACAGTATTGCCTAACTTTTGTTGAAGAGATAAATCATCAACTTTTAATACAATACCATCAATTCCATAAGTCAAACTATCACGTTTTTCAGTATATTCATCAATAAAGTCCATTACTTCAGCCATATTGGCTAATTTTTTACCAGTTTCATTAGTATGAAAACCTAAGTCTTTCATTTTTTGAATAGCTTGGTGCTGACTAGTAATATCTTCAGGTGGATTGACCCAAGTATAGATGAAAGTACTCAAATTACGCTTCTTAGTAACTTGAGGGTCAAGCTGACGTAATGAACCAGCAGCTGCATTACGTGGATTGGCAAAGACTTGTTCACCTTTTTCATCGCGTTCCTCATTAAGCTTTAAGAATGCTTCTTTTCCCATATAACATTCGCCACGAACTTCGGTAGTCAACTTTTCAGGTAGCGTCTTAGGAATATCACTAATAAATTGAACATTCTTAGTAACATCTTCACCAATTCGACCATTACCACGAGTAGAGGCTCTTACTAGTTTTCCATCTGTATATTCAAGTGATAAGGATAAACCATCAATTTTCAATTCAACATTATATGACACGCTATGGCCAACTAGTTTTTGAATACGTTGATCAAATTCCTCTAACTCAGCTTTTGAAAAAACATCTCCCATTGAAAGCATGGGAACAGGATGTTCTACTTTACTCAAATCAGACTTTATTTCGCCGCCAACTCTTTGGGTAATTGAATCGGGTGTTACCAAATCTGGAAATTCGGCTTCTAAATTTAATAACTGTTGATAATTTTGATCATATACTGCATCTTCAACTACTGGTGCATCTTGAGCATAATATGCATCAGCCCATTTATTTAATTTTGCTCTTAGAGCTAAAATCTGCTCTTGGGCAGCTTCTTTAGATAATGTAGCCATACTGCCTCCTTATAATAAATACGCTTAGATAGCTTTATTATACCTTTTTAATCGGCGCAAAAGCTGCTAAAAGACGTTTAATTCCTTTACCTTCAAAAGCGATATCTAATTCCATATCTTCGCCTGAACCGTTGACTTTCACAACTACACCGCGTCCCCAAGCCTTATGCATAACTTGTTGACCAACAACCCAACCTTCTTTTTCAGCTCCAACTGCACCACTGGCCTTTTTAGGCGTATAAACCGCGCTACGCCGACTTTCATTCGCTTTAGCAAATGGAACATTTTGTACATTTGCCCGTTTATATGTATTATTTGCTGGTGATTGACTATACTCAGGCTCGATATCGCTACTATCAATTTCATCAATAAAGCGAGAAGGTGGATTTGCATTAGTTTTACCATACATCATTCTTGAAAAGGCATTGGTAATGTACAATTTCTCTCTTGCTCGAGTAATCCCTACATAAGCTAAACGCCGTTCTTCTTCTAGTTGTTCATCATCTAGACTTGCACGTGAAAGTGGGAACAACCCTTCTTCCATCCCTACTAAAAAGACTACCGGAAATTCAAGTCCTTTAGCAGCATGTAAAGTCATTAAGGTTAACTGATTTTCTTTGTCTTCAATATCATCTTGGTCACTTAACAAAGTAACTTCACTCAAGAAATCATTAACTGGTAAGCTTTCATCATCTTCAGCTTCATAATTATCATCAAATCTCTTAGTTACGGTCAAGAATTCATCTAAGTTATCTAAGCGGCTGTCAGCTTCAATAGTTTTTTCTTTCCTTAAAGCATCAGTATACCCAAAATCTTCTAAAATCTTTTCAGTTAAGCCGGTAACGCCATGACTTTTACTATAAGCCACACAATCCATTAACTTAGTATTGAAATCAGCCAATTTTTTACTTGCTGCACTTGAAATTGGGGCTAAAGCTAAATTTGCTAAAGCATCTCCAATTCCTAAATTATTACTGGCTGCAAAACTAGTTAGCTTCTCAACTGTAGTAGCTCCAATTCCTCGTTTTGGTACATTAACGATTCGGTTAAAACTCATGGTATCAGAAGTATTAGCGACTAGTTTTAAGTACGCAATAATATCCTTAATTTCTTTACGGTCATAGAACTTGTGCCCACCAACAATTTGATATGGAATATTTGACTTTACTAGTGCTTCTTCCATGTTACGAGATTGGGCATTCGTTCGATATAAAACCGCAAAATCTTGATATTTTCTTTTTCCAGTCTTTACAGCTTCGGTTATTTTAGAAATAACATATAAAGCTTCATCATTACCACTAGCAGCACGGTAATAACTAATCTTGGCGCCATCACCCTTATCGGTCCATAAATTCTTTACTTTCCGGTTTTGGTTATTCTTGATAACACTATTAGCTGCTTTCAAAATATGGCCGGTTGAACGATAATTTTGTTCTAGCTTAACTGTTTGAACGCCAGCTTTTTTATAATCTTGTTCAAAATTCAAGATATTTTCCATGTTAGCCCCACGCCAACCATAAATTGACTGATCAGCATCCCCAACAACACAAATATTGTGGGATTTTGCTGCTAAATAATGACACAATTGATATTGCGCTTCGTTGGTATCCTGGTATTCGTCAACTAATAAATAGCGAAACTTATTTTGGTAAAAGCTTAAAGTCTCATTATCTTTTTTAAATAGAACCAAAGTCTGCATGATTAAATCATCAAAGTCCATAATTTGGTCTTTTAATAACCGTTTTTGATATTCTTGATAAACTTCACTAACGACTTTTTCAAAAGGACTTTTTGCAGTAGCTTCATAAGCTTTATAATCTAACAAATCGTTTTTAGCATTAGAAATTGCTGACAAGATAGCTTTAGGATTGTACATCTTAGGATTGATGTTCAAATCTTTTTGGATTCTTTTAACTAAAGTTACTTGTTCACTAGAATCAGCAATTGAAAAGTTGCGTGAATAACCAATTTTTTCAGCATCACGACGTAAAATTCGTACGCATAGAGCATGAAAAGTTGACATCCAAATACTCTCAGCTGCTGGTCCTAAAAGTTGTTGCACACGTTCACGCATTTCATTAGCAGCTTTATTAGTAAAAGTAATTGCCAAGATATTCCAAGGGGCAACGCCTTTTTCTTCAACTAAATAAGCGATTCTCCTGGTTAATACGCTAGTCTTACCACTACCAGCTCCAGCCACAACTAATAATGGACCCTCAGTGGTCTCCACTGCTTCTTGTTGTTGCGGATTTAATCCTTTTAAAATAGTCTCCCGGCTCATAACTTAATCCTTTCACGAAAAAATTAACACGTACTTTCCATTATAACTAAAAAAGTCTTCTTCGTTAATGAAGAAGACCATTAAAAAATATACTAATTATCAAAACGATTTAGGTTAAATTGTTCAATCAAATTAATTAACTTAGTAGCATAGTCAGGATCTGTTGCATAGCCATCTGTAACTAATGCTTTAGCTTGACTCTTGTAGTCTTTTGCTGCTAAAACGTGGGCATACTGATCTTTATTCCAACTTGTTCCTTCTTGAAATAATCTTGCATGAGCCTGAATTGAAGCTTCATAAGAATCATAAACTTGGAAACGTGCTTTAACTACAATCCATTTTCCATTTACATATTCCTTAGTTGAAAGCACCTTTGAAGTATTAGGATCACTACTTTTTACTCCAAATAAGTTGTTATACTTTTGCGATAAGTCACTTTGACCATAGTTACTTTCTAGACAGGCCTGTGCAATTGTAATGCTAGGTAATAGCGCAAAGCCTTGATCAGCCTTTTGTGCGATGGGTCCAATCATCTTAATAAAATCTGTCTTAATTTTGAGTTCTTTAGCCGCTTCTTGCTCACGAGCAAGTTGCTCTTGACGAATTAATTCACTGTTTAAAGCCTGTCTACGATAATATTTAAAACAGACAAATCCTACAACTAAAATTAATAAAACTCCAAATACTTTAATTAGAATTAATGTATTCTTCGAAATTCGACTCTTTGAGCGCGCCATATTCTTCCCCTATTTTTTCTTAATTAAAATTTGCTTGAGTGGTGTAACAAGTAATGGTGTCAAAACTGCACTAAAAATCAATTCTAGTATACCATTCAATGCTAAGCTAGAAATTAAAATAATAAATAAACTAGCACTTGGACCAGCTTTTAAATGATTTAACAAAGTTGAATTGTTTTGATAAAAAACACTGGCTAGTAAAATTACAAGCCCAGTATTCATTAAACTAGCTAAAGCACCACTTAAAAATTGATAAATATATCCTGACTTTTTAGCAATTATCCCTGCACTTAACCCTGCTAAGGCCCGTGGTAGGACAGCAATTAGTGGATTTTGAAAAAGAATCACCGTTACCAAATCTCCAGGTGCAAGATATGCCATTAACAAGCTTAAAAGCCCCCAAAGAGCGCCAAACCAAAAGCTGAATTGATAAGACTGTAAATTTGCAAAAACTGCAACTGTTAATGGAATTGTCGTTATCGCCGGCAAGCCAGGAAAAAGATGGATATTTCCAAGATTAGGAATAAAAATTTCTAATAATAAAAGCGCCGTAAAAATCGCGATAATAACCATATTCTGCGTACGTTTTTGTCTCATTCTTTCACCTATCTGCAATTTTAAACAAAAGTTAGCATTTTGTATAGCCAACTATCAAAGCTTAACAAAAAAAGGAAGTTGCTAGTTGCAACTTCCTCGATGAGTGCGGGCGAGAAGACTCGAACTTCCACGATCTAAAAGCGATCACAAGATCCTTAGTCTTGCGCGTCTGCCATTCCGCCACGCCCGCGAACACTTAAATATGATATCGTAAATTTTATATTAATGCAAGTCTTTTTTTAAAAGAAATAATTTTCCATGACATTTACCACATAAAAATCGTCTCGTATTTAAACGTCTCTGCCTGGGATATCTCTGTCCGCAATTATGGCAACAATAAAGGTATTTAGGCTTTTTACGTAAGCCGATATCAGGAGCATAGCGACTAGCTCCAACCTTTTTCAATAAATATTTAAAATCTTGATCTCGATGACGATAGCCCAAATGATGAACATGTAAATAATAATGACAAAGTTCATGTTTGATAATACCAACTAAGTCTTGATAATATTTTTTCTTTAAAAAATGAGCATTAATTTCAATATGGTGATCATTTAAATGATATCTTCCGCCTGTAGTTTTAAAGCGATAATTGATAATTACTTGCCCATCAAAAGGATAGTCAAAATATTTAAGTGAAATTGCTTTAACAAGTTGTGTTAGTTCTTTTTCATTCATAATGCAAATTTTAGCATAAAAAAATAAGTGGCATAAATACCACTTATTTCTTTATTAATTCAAATTTTGTGTTTTTCTTTGTACTAATTTTACTAACTCAACAATTAAAATCATCAAACAGCCTGTACCTAAAACTGCTAACCATTGATCTAAATCTAATTCTGTGACTTTAAAGACATTAGTTAAAAAAGGTAATTCAACTGCAGCCATAATAATTGCTGAAATTATAATTCCCCAATTAAACCACTTATTTTTGAAAGTTTGTTTTCTAAAAATTGATTGGTGAATAAACTTAGAGTTAAAGGCATGGAATAATTGAATCAAACCTAAAGTCAAAAATGCCATAGTTAATGCATCTCCATGTTGTAAGGTGTGATTTGAAACATGAGGTCCTATCTGTAAGCCTAGCATGTATACGACTAAAACTAAAACTCCTTCTAATACTCCTTGATAAATCACACTACTTGCAACACCACCGCTAAAGAAGTTTGACTTCTTTCCTCGTGGTTTGCGCTTCATTATTCCAGATTCAATTGGCTCAACCCCTAAAGCAATTGCAGGCAATGAATCAGTTACCAAGTTAATCCAAAGAAGTTGTACTGGTTGTAAAACGTCCCAACCCATAATAGTCATGATAAAGACAGTTAAAACTTCACCAACATTACAACTCATTAAGTAAAGAATAGCTTTTTGAATATTTGAAAAGACTTTTCGACCTTGTTTAACAGCTTCAACGATAGTAGCAAAATTATCATCAGCTAAAATCATATCACTAGCACCTTTGGAAACTTCAGTCCCTGTAATCCCCATACCAATACCGATATCTGCCTGCTTTAAACTTGGAGCATCATTAACACCATCACCAGTCATAGCAACAATCTTATCATTTGCTTGCCAAGCTTTAACAATTCTCACCTTATGTTCAGGGCTTACGCGGGCATATACACTATAGTCACCTACATGCGCCTTAAAGTATGCATCATCTAATTTATCAAGTTCACTACCTGTTAAAACTCTGCTGTCTTGTCCTGCTTCAATGATACCCAATCTTTCTGCAATAGCTTGGGCAGTCACTTGGTGGTCACCCGTAATCATAACGGTCTTAATACCAGCTGATTTTGCTTCAGCAACAGCTTCTTTGGCTTCTGGACGTTCAGGATCAATCATTCCTACCAAGCCAGCAAAATTCAAATCATTTTCTACATTTTCGGTTGTTGCTTTTTCATAAGGCTGATCTATTTCTTTGTATGCTAGGCCCAAAACTCTTAAAGCATTTTGAGCCATTTCCTTATTAGCTGCTAAAATTTTATCCTTTTCAACTGCTGATAAATTACTTACGCGCTTAAGTAATTCATCAGGTGCACCTTTAACAGCAACATAGTATTTACCATCAGACTCATTAATAGTACTCATTAACTTACGTTCAGAGTCAAATGGAACCTCTTGAATTCTTTTCTTAACTTTTAACAGTTCAGCTACATCTATGCCTTTATCTAATCCAAACTGAGTCAAAGCAGTTTCAGTAGGATCCCCTAACAAAGTTTCTTCAATCTTAGTATCATTAGCTAAAAGCATAACTTGCATTAAGTTGCTATTTTCATCAATAGGTTCATTAGCTTGGTGTAAACTCCCGTCATAATAAACCTGTTCAACTGTCATCTTATTTTGCGTTAGCGTTCCTGTTTTATCTGAACAGATAATATCAGTTGCTCCCAATGTTTCAACAGCTGGTAATTTTCTGACAATTGCCTTATGCTTTGCCATGGTTTGGGTACCTAAAGCTAGAATAATTGTTACGATAGCTGGTAACCCTTCTGGAATTGCGGCTACGGCAAGAGAAACTGCTATTAAGAACATATCAATCATTAAGCTCGATCCAGCTTCATTAGCAGGATTACGCAAAACGCCCACAATAAAGACAACCGCACAAATTGCCAAAATCATCCAAGTAAGTGTCTTCCCCAGTTGATTCAAACTTTCTTTAAGTGGAGTATCAGTTTCATCTGCTTCATTAATCATCGTAGCAATTTTACCAACTTCAGTTTGCATACCAGTGGCGACCACAATACCTTCTCCACGTCCATACGTAACGTTAGTGGAAGAATAAGCCATATTGACTCTATCTGCCAAGGCTACATCGTTATTTTCTAAAGTAGCCTTGTCTTTTTCAACTGGGACTGATTCGCCAGTTAAAGCAGCTTCTTCAATTTTTAAGCTTTCACTAGTAACTAATCTTAAATCGGCGGGTACAACATCTCCAGCTTCAAGTAAGACAATATCACCAACTACTAATTCAGTACTTGGAATTTGAACAATCTTACCATCACGCTTAACTCTGGCTTCCGGTGTTGTCATATTCTTCAAAGCTTCAATTGCGGCTTCTGAACGTGATTCTTGAACTACTCCTAAGACTGCATTCATAATGACAACAAACATAATAATGCCTGCATCAGTCCATTCACCAGCAACTACTCCGCTTACGATAGCAGCAAGAATTAGGACCAAAATCATAAAATCTTTGAACTGATCCAAGAACTTGCTAAACATACTCTTTTTCTTTTGGCTCGCCAAAACATTCTTACCATTTTTTGCTAAGCGTCTTTGAGCTTCAACTTGAGCAAGCCCCACCTTTTCGCTAGTGTCTAATTCTTGCTCAATAGCTTGAATTGTTTGAGTATAAAATTTTTGTGGCAATTTATTAACCTCCTAACAAAAAGAGACCTATGTGCAAATGCACATAAGTCTCACTCATTAAGACAAGCCCAGAAAGTTTAACTTTCGGTTGTTGGACTTGTCGCAACTTACATTGCCGTTACTCCCTTATGATAAGTTTATTATAGAGAAAAAAAGTTAAATTTACAAGCTAATTACTTTTTATAAAAGTCATCAAAAATGGTAATTGGTAATTCACGCTTATGCTTAGTCTTGTTCCACCAAGCTTCAATTTTTTCTGCAGCTTCAGCCTTAACTTCTTTACCTTCAAGATAATCATCAATATCTTTATAAGTAACACCAAGTGCAACTTCATCAGGTAAATCAGGTGCATCTTCTTCTAAGTCAGCTGTTGGTGCTTTCAAATATAAGTGTTCCGGGCAACCTAAGTACTTAAGGAGCGCCTTGCCTTGACGCTTATCTAATCTAAATAATGGAACTAGGTCGCTAGCACCATCACCATATTTAGTATAAAAACCAGTAATGTTTTCAGCAGCATGGTCTGTTCCGACAACAGCACCGCTATAAGCCCCAGCAATACCATATTGGACAATCATTCTTTGACGCGCTTTAATGTTGCCTTTATTGAAATCAGTGATTTTTACCCCAGCTTGTTCAAGACTATCGACAGTTTTATCAACTGCATCTTTGATATTAACAATTAAATCAATATCTGGCTTTTGAAAGGCAACTGCATCAGCAGCATCACTAGCATCATTTTGCACCCCATAAGGCAAACGAACTGCGATAAATTTATAATCTTTATTACCAGTTTCTTGACGCAATTCTTCAATTGCCATTTGACAAAGTTTTCCAGTAAGCGTGGAATCTTGACCACCACTAATTCCTAATACCAAACTCTTTAAAAATGGATGGGCCTTCAAATAGTCTTTTAAAAAGTCTACCGAGCGTCTAATTTCTTTTTCTGGATCAATTTCTGGTAAAACATGTTCGTAAGCAATAATTTCTTTTTGAAGTTCTCTCATTAGTGTAAACCTCTATTTCTGATTTTTGTTCTTATCTCATTAATTAAATCTATTTTACTTTCATAGAGATCTTGTGACAAATCAACTGGATATTCTTGTGGATTTAAACTACGTTTATATTCATCCCACAAAGCATCTAAGTTCTTAGCACAAAATTCCTTAGTTTCAGCTAAAGAACGAGGGTGGTCAACATATTTACCTTCAACAAAAATTGGCTTTAGTAATGGAATGGCCGTAAAGTCTGTTACGACTTTGTTGATATAAGTATATTGTTGATGGAACATAAATAAAGCTTTGAAATTTGTTGGATCTTCTGTATCACGTGCAATCCAATCGCCTTCATTTTTACGATCATGATTGGCACAAATTCGCCAAACCTGCTTTTTACCAGGAGTAGAGATTTTAATTGCATTAGAAGAAATCTTCAAACTATCTTGCCATTCACCATTTTCATTCTCAATTGCAACTAATTTATATACTGCACCTAATGCTGGTTGATCAAAAGCTGTGATAAATTTTGTCCCGATTCCCCAAACATCAATTTTTGCGCCCTGCATCTTTAAATTGGTAATTGTTTTTTCATCTAAATCATTAGAAGCAAAGATTTTGGCATCTTTAAAGCCAGCATCATCTAATTGCTTACGAACTTGCTTAGAAATATAGGCCATGTCTCCTGAATCAATTCTAACCCCTAAGAAGTTAATCTTATCGCCCATTTCTTTAGCTACTTTAATCGCTGTTGGCACACCTGAGCGAACTGTATCATATGTATCTACCAAAAAGACACAATCTTTATGTGTTTCTGCATATGCTTTAAAAGCTTCATATTCATTACCAAAGGCTTGAACTAAGGCGTGAGCGTGGGTACCACTTGCAGGGATACCGAATAATTTGGAAGCACGCACATTACTTGTCGCATCAAAGCCACCAATATAAGCTGCACGAGTTCCCCAAAGTGCTGCATCAGTTTCTTGGGCGCGCCGGGTACCAAATTCCATTATGCCATCATTTCCTACAGCCAACTTAATTCTTGCCGCCTTAGTTGCAAGTAAAGTCTGAAAGTTAACGATATTTAAAACAGCAGTTTCGACCAGTTGGCATTGAGCAAGTGGTCCTTCAATTTGAACAATGGGTTCATTAGCAAATACTAACTGACCTTCTTCCATCGAACGAACAGTTAACTTCAACTTAAGATTTTTTAGATAATCAATAAAATCGTCATCATAATCTTGAGTCTCCCTCAAGAATTCTAAATCACTATTTCTAAAGCGTAAGTCCTGAAGATATTGGACAATATGCTCTAATCCTGCAAAAACGGCGAAACCATTTCCAAAAGGTTCTTGACGATAAAAGACTTCAAACACAGCCTTTTTTTCACTTATTCCCTTCTTAAAATAGGTATACATCATATTGATTTCATACAAATCCGTATGGAGGATTAAAGAATCATCCTCATCAATTTGGCGATTAAACATTATAATTTTCTCCTATGTTCTACTTCTAATTCATTGCCATGTTAATTTTAACAAAAAAAGCCTGCGCTTGTGCACAGACTTATAAATCAAATATCCAATTATTAAAATCCAACTAATAATTGTTATCCAAAAGGCAATTACAAACCAAACTGGAGTCTTGAAGCTTAAGACAGCAATATTTTTGCCTTTTTTAGCAGTGACAGTTGGTACATGAAGTTGTCCCAACTGGTACTTAGTCTCTTTTCCATTCAAAATTAATTGCGATTGCCTATACATTACAAAAGGAAGTTGAGTTTTTTGGCTTTTCTTACTGTACCAACTAAGTTGCATAGCACCATTTTTGAGGACTTGATGCTTGAACAATTTCTCTCGATCAATAACTTCTTTTCCATAAAGCAAGCCCGCATTTTGACTTGAACTTGCAGGTAGATAATCAGATTCGGCATTAACGTATAATTTAAGAAATTCACTTTTGTCTTTACTATGCATTGCCACTCTGATTTTAGGCCTATTTTTCGTCACTTTATATGGCCAAGAGTTCCCAATTACAGTTGTATCATTATTATAATTAGCTACATTTTCTCTAATAGTCTTGACATGACCAACCATGAAAAAAATCATAGCAATAGTTGCTAGACTTAACATAATTTTCCCCAAGATATGCTTTTCTTTTAAAAGTATAGAAGTCGCTAATCCATAACCAATAAAAATCAAAGGATATGCAATTAGAATAAATCTAAACGGTGCTTGAAAACTATCTTTTAATTGTGGAAAAATATTTTGCATAATTTGCCAAGGGAAAAGTCTAGTACCCAAGAACAAAAAAGCTGCTCCCATTATGGCAAAAAGCAAATTAAGTTTAGACTTTTTACGTAAAACCAAAAGCGCAACTACAACTTGGACAAAGACTAATAAAAGCAAAACTAAAGATAATCCAGTCCTAATTGAATAAAACTTATGCAAACTCAAAACATTAACTAATAAGCTAACAGATTGGGGCATGGTAATTTGACTTTGTTTTAAAACTAATAAGCCACCAATGACGTTAGCTGAGAGACAAAGAAAGATTAGAATACTTAATCCAATATTTCTAAGAAAAACAACTTTTTCTTTTGAATGCAAAAGTCCTATTAAAAAGAAAATTACTAAGGCCACTGCAACTATTAATAACGTCAAATTATGAATTTGAGCAACAATTGCCATTAAAATAGCTAATTTTCCTGCTTTCACTTGCTTAGTAGTCCTTTGAATCCAGTTCATTGCCTCTGCAAAAATCCAGGGTGTAATAGCTGCTCCCCAAGACATCAATTGATTACCCAAATTCCACACCGGAATATAACCAGTACTCAAAAAGATAATCATCATGATATATGAAACAAAAATGTTCAAATTTAACTTTCGACTCAAATGAATAAATCCAAAGCCAGCAATTAAATTGATTAAAAAGTCAGTCAAAATCTGGTAACTAAACCAACTCTGGCATATAAACAACAACATGGCATTAAAAAATGCAAAGCCTGGGCCATAAACTGCATTTATCATTCTCCCTGACTCATTAAAGCCATAAATTGCTTGAAAATAATTAAAATTCCCAGTTTTTATCTGACGATATAAATCATAAAAACGATTATAGTGAAATGCTGTATCTCCATATATAAAATTCGCCCTTGCCTTAATTTGTATAAACAAAGAAATGCCAGTCACTAAAGTTATTATAATAAAAGTCGCCAGTAAATAATATTTACTTAGCCATGATTTGATTTTCCCTGTAATTTCATCCATATTTACTAATCCCTATTATCTAAAAATCCGAGCATATAGACCTGCTTGACGCTTAGTTTTAATTCTAAGTTTCAAGAAAGTCACTAATTTACGCTTAAATGGCTTAGCGCCCTCCATCCAAGTACCGGTAAACACGTGAATGGTCTTAGAATCTTTAGATGGATTACATAAGATACCATCAGGGTAAACATGGATATCATCTTTCAAAACTTGTTCTTGATTATTAGGTATGGCACCATATTTTTCTTTCAAAATATCGGATACAGAAACTGTATTAACTCCCGCCATTTGATCCTGTTTATCAAATTCAAAGTCACGATCATTGTAATAATCAAGCATATCCTTAATTAAAGGATGCCCTTTTTCAGCCCCAAAAACAGCTGTGAAAGGATTATCTTTATTTTCAAATCCCACAAAACACTTGTTAGACAATAACTCTTCTAAATTATCAAGTACTAAAACATCAGTATCAAGGTAAATACCACCATATTCATAAATAGCCTTAGCTCTAATATAGTCAGAAACAAAGGCCCACTTTTTTTGCTTATAAGCTTGTTCTACATACTTATTTTCATGAATGTCAAAATTTGACTCATTCCATTCAATAATTTTGTAGTCACCTAAGTGTTTCTTCCATGTTTTCATACAGGTATTAATTTTATCAGGTTTAGGATTACCACCAACCCAAACGTAATGAATAATTTTCGGTATCATTATATTTCCTCAATTCTTACATAATCTCTAATAGTGAAAAATTCTAATATTTCAAGATACATAGTTGCTGTTCCCATAGGTACCTGCCAAATACCTGCACCACTAGCAATCACTTTCATAATTTCCAGATAGCTAGCTTCAATGGTTTGATTAGTAAGCTCACGGTTAAACACACGAATATCTGCGCCATGATAAATTTTTTTGAATTGCAAATCTACTTTTACACTTTTATTAGGGTCATAATTCTGTGAAAAATCATAAATAGCCTTGATATAAGGATGATCAAACTTCTTTAATCGTAACGACATCACTTCTGGTGTTAAGTCTTTCAATGAATATTTCTTCTTGCTAAAGAAAATCGGACATAAACTTGCTAGCTTTAACTTTTTGCAAGCACGATAAAAAATTGACTGCCAATTAAACTTAATCAGACTAATATGAGCTACTAAGTGATGTAAGAAACGCAACTCACCAGATAAAACATTAACTGCACCATCGCTAGAATGGATATAATTTCCATCAAAGACTCGATACTTAATACCAGTAAAATTACCATTTATCATCTTTAAAGTCGTTCTATCATTTTCACTATACCAAGCTGGCATATTATCAGTTAGATAAGTTTGATATACACTCTCGGTGAAAACGTCTTTTTTCCAAAAGGCAAAATCAACATATGGATTTCGCCCAAAAAGTAAAGCTGCTTTGGCCAAACTAACCATAGATGGATAGTAAGTTTGCGTGTTTACAAATTTGATATGGCTACCTGATTTATCAACTTCTTCCAAGTTGATAAAAGCACCATCAGCTCGATTATTTGCCAGAGCTGCTACTCCTCTTTGTAAGGCATAAATAGAAGCTAGTTGATCATCAGAATGCAAAATATAAACTATCTTGCCACTTACTTTAGGCAAAGCAAATTTAATTGCATTCAATTGATCTTGGTTATTTTCATGTAAATATTTAATTGGCAATTTGTGCAAAGTCAAATAATTCTCAACAACTTCATAAGTATCATCAGTTGAACCATCATCAACAATAATAGCCTCCCAATTCTTATAAGTTTGACTTGCCAAAGAGTCAAGCGTTTCACAAATAGTATCGCCACCATTATAAGATGGAATTATAATACTTATCTTGTCCTTAGTTGTTATTTCACTAGAAAAGCTAGTTAAAATAGCACACAGAATTACGAGCCAACTCACCAGCATCAATGGATTAATTATTTCCTGGGCAATAATTAAACTCGACTGATTGGCTAAGACAAAAAGCACAGTCCAGATAATTAGGTTCTTTTGCTGATGAAACTTCATTTCAGTATAAGTAACCCAATAAGCTAAACCAACTACCAATAAAACTGGTAATAACGTAATTAACAATGCTAGTGGAACCACTTGATAATTGTTCAAGCTAATTTGTTCAATATAAATGATAATGCCTACTAATAAAGCTATCAGTAAGGTGATGAATATCTTTCCGTAAAACTCCCATTCATTAGCAAAGACGCATTTGTATAAATAAAATAATCCTGCTCCGACTAAAATTGCAATCAAAATCAATCCAGAAAAAGGTAAATTATTCAGATAAAATAGCAGTATATTTAACGCTAAGACTAATAGATTCTTAGCATTAAACCGGACCATTAAGAAATATAAGCTAAAAACCAAAGTTAATGGTGTAAATAGTATCGTCACATTAACAAATGGCATCATTTGAAATGGAACGACCAAAAGTAAACTAATAGAGGTTATTGCAGTTAATCGCTCAATAAACCACTGATTTAATTCATTGATAGAATTCAAGTTTACAAATAAGAGCGCCAAAATTAAAGCCATCAGGCACTGAAACAAAAAAATCAAATTATATGAGGGTAAAAATAAATTCATTCCTGTTAAAAATATAGGCCCCATCCCCATATAAAAAGCCATAAAATTAGTTTTTTTATTTAGCATTTTCAATTTCCCCATATGCATCTAAGACAGTTGCTAATTGTTCACGAACTGAAAAATTATGTTCTAAATATTTTTTCTCTTTTTTAGCCATTTCTCTCAATTCGCTAGCAGACATTAGGCTAGCTTTTAAGATTTGTTCCTTAATCATTTCCAAATCTCCAATTGGAGAGACAAAGCCATAATCAGGACTAGGTATCATCTTCTTAATATCACCAACATCTGTTGAAAGCAAAGGAATTAAATTATCCGCTGCTTCAAGTAATACTAGCGGAAAGCTTTCAGAATATGAAGTCAAAACTGCCAAATCCATTTTTTGATAAAGTGAACCTAATTCATCGTGGGAAACAAAGCCATGAAAAGTCACCTGATTAGCTACATTTAAATCACTTGCTAATTGTTTTAAATTCTCTAATTCACTGCCATCTCCAGCAATATGCAATCGAATATGTGAATCGTGCAAATCTTTAAGTGCCTTTATTAACAAGTCTTGTCCCTTGATTTTCTCACAACGAGCCACATTAATAATATTGAAATAAGGATGCTCATACTTTGCCGGAATTTGCGCCCCAGTATGGAAAAAAATTCCATTATAAATTACATGGATTTTCTCAGGATTTAATTTAAGCTTTTGGGTTAACAAATTTGCAAAATTTTTGGTAATTGCTAAAATACCATCCGCCTTTCGCAAAGCATGTACATTTAATTGTGTAAAAATAAAGCCAACTAATCCTCGTCCTTCAAAATCCTTAGTTGGATCTGAATGAACTGTAATAACCCATTTAGCTTTGATTTTTTTGTGA
The DNA here is from genome assembly GCF_000425905.1 of Lactobacillus psittaci DSM 15354. Lineage (GTDB taxonomy): Bacteria > Bacillota > Bacilli > Lactobacillales > Lactobacillaceae > Lactobacillus > Lactobacillus psittaci. Next base: position 16,397 of record NZ_AUEI01000009.1, on the reverse strand, counting down.
ATTAAAGATAAGTACAAATTTGCCCTGGGGCCATGAGTATGAACAATATCAAAATTATTATCATTGATATAATCAATTAGTTTTTTCAAACTGGTTAAATCATATCTACTCTTTGTTTTTAAAACAGTAGTTTTAATTCCTTTAGAGACTGCAGCAGAGCTAACTGGTCCTTCCGCTAAAGTTAATAACTCAAAATCACGTTTTTCTAGTTTAGCTTCTGTCAGCAAATTAACAATATGAAATAGCCCTCCACCTTTTTCTAGGCCAGCATTAATATGCAAAACCTTCATTTCCTTCTGCGCCCTCTCTTTTCACGATAAACTTCACCAACAAATCTTGGTAAAACCAGCATCCGTCCCAATCTGCTTGGTTCTTTTAACAAGCGATATAGCCACTCTAAATGGGCATTTTGATAAAATTTTGGTGCTCTCTTGGTATGGCCAGAAAATACGTCGAAACTGCCACCTACTCCCATCATTATGGCAGGTAAATCTTGTTTTCTCAAAATAGCTAACAACTGTTCTTGCCGTGGATACCCTAAAGCTGAGAACACCATATCTGGTTCAACTTTTTTAATTCGTCTTGCTACTATTTCCAGGTCTTCTTTAAAGTAGCCATTTTCACAGCCAACTATTTGAATTTGAGGATACTTTGCTTGAACCTTTTTTCTTAAATCTTGAATAACTTCTTCTTTAGCTCCAACAAAGTAAACTTTACTTGCACGTTGATTGGCAGCCTTTAAAAGATTACAAAACAAATCATAACCAGTAACCCGTTCTTTTAATGGTGTATTTAAAATCTTAGCAGCCTTAACTACCCCGATTCCATCTGGTGAAACAAAATCAGCAGTCTCATTAATTAATTTCATAAATAATGGGTTTTCATTAGCAGCCATAACTATTTCAGGATTAGCAGTAACTACCATAGTCGAGCTTCCTGCATCTAATCTAGTAAGCAAGTTATTGTAAAAGGTATCAAAATCATAATTATCAAATTTAACACCTAAAATATCTATCTTTCTTGTGGTCATTTTATGCATTCCTTTTTAGCATTTTATTTACTAAATTAATAATATCTTGATTAAAGTCAAATTTAAACATGAACATTAAGCCAATATATACTGTCATAATAATAATTGATTTAATAGTCATATTTAAGAAAGCACTAGGCAACATTTGGGGTAAAAATAATCCAATTACCAAGCTGATTGCAGCTATCAAGAAATATTTAGGTATATCCTTAAACACATACTTAAATTGATAGCCATCGCGAACAATCCAAATTCTCAAAATTAATACTACAAATTCAGTTGTTAATACTGAAATTAACGCTCCAGTAGCTCCCCAGGCCTTATCTAAAATCACACTTAAAACAATTTCTAAAACCGCACCGACACAAACTGGAATGGCATAATCTTTATCCCGGCGATTGGCAAGTGCAAATTGATTAGCGAATACCCCACCAACCGGAATCAAAATAATTGTCAGAGTAAAGAAGAACATCAAATTCGTCATCGGAATGTATTTATTTCCAAAGAAAAAAGGAACAAATTCCTTAGTATTCGCCATAACAACCACACTAAAAATGGTTCCTAGCATCACTGTAGCTTCAAGTGACTTTTTCAAAATACCTGCTTGTTTTTCCTTACTTTCACTGGCCATTTTAGGCATCATAACCAAGGTAATACTTGTAATTACTCCTAAAATCATATTGGCAATTCTTTGAGAATTATCATAATAAGATACCTGGGTAGAATTTTGAAAGAAATTTAAGATTGGCTTATCTAATGATGTATAAATTTGCGTTGCTATTTGCGGAATTAATAAAGTAATAATCGCAGCTTTAGTTTGATTAAATTTATAAAATCCCTTAACTGGTTTCCCAACATAACTTCGAATATTTAGCCAGAAAACAAATGATCCGAGCATAGTTGATAACGACATTATCAAGACATATTTATATAGATCATTTGGACTTTTTACTAATAATAAAATTAATCCAACACTAGTTAACTTAACAATTGTATTTCTTAAAACCACCTTACCGAAGTCAGCTAATCCTTGGAAAAACCATGCTATATCAAATTCTGCTGAAATTAGAAAAGGTAACATTAATAAGAAGTAATTCCAATATTGCACTTTAAAAATTGCAACGAAACTAGCTGTTAAGACTGTCGTTATAAATCCTGCAATTGCTTGGAAATACCATAACCCCCAAAAAGCTTCGGTTAGTTCTTCATTAGTACTTGTAGCTCTAATACGGGAAATAGTCCGCATCCCAATATAAGAAACAGATAAAGAACAAAATACCATTAAAAATTGAATAGTATTATTAACACTGGAATAGATTCCATAAGTTTTTGGCCCCAAAACTCTTGATAAATAAGGAACAGTTATTAACGGAACCAGAACCAAAAATATTTGGTAGACAGCGTTATAAAAGATATTTAGTAAAGTTTTTTTCACACTACTTCATCCTTTGAATTAATTCATAAGTACTTTCGCAACTATTTTTTGTTTGTAAGACCAACTTTTTCCAATATTGCCTTTGTTCTTGATACGTGTCATCAAAATCATTCAATAAATTCAGCAATTCTAACTGACTACCCACTGTTGGACCGGGCACCACTTTATCATATGGCGTAAGTAGTAGCCCTCTAGTTTTTTCATATTGAGCTAAGAAATTAGTTACAAAAATAATTGGTCTGTTTAATTCTAAATAGTCAAAGTAAATTGATGAAAAATCCGTAATTAAAAAGTCAGTTGCCGGCAAAAGCTCATATAAATCAATTCCATTATTAAACAAATAGTCATTACTTAGAAAAGCAATATTTGAAGCTTGACTAGTCTTTAACGAAACTAAGTTCATCTCATAGGGATGGAGCTTAATAATTAAGTATTGATGATGCTTTTGTAACTCTTGGTTTAAACTAGTAAGATCAAAATCAGAAAAGGCAAAGAAGTTACCATTCTTGATTTGTTTCATAACTGATTCATCTTCTAATTCAAAACGGAAAGTAGGCATATAAATGCCAATTTTAGCTTCTTTATCTGCAACTTTGAATAAATCTTGAAGCAACTTTTGCTTGTCGAAAGTTGCTTTTAAAAAGTCTAGTCTAGGGAAGCCAATTCTTCGATAACGATTTGCACTAATCCCAATACATGCAGTTAACAAACTTTCATAAGTATCAGATGATGAAGCGACAATATCAGCATTTTTATTCCAAACTGATAAATTATGTAAATTCAGTTTTAATGAAGTATTATGCGCCATAAAACCCATTCGCTTTAGTGGAATTCCATGCCAAAAGCTCAGACTTACCTGACTTTTTTTAACCTTAAAAGGTTGATGAGTAGTGATAATAAACTGCGCCTGACCAATTTGCTTCCACGCACTCAACGGTAAATGTGAAGATGGCCATGGTTCAATTAAATTAACTTCCACTTCAGGATGATGCTGTCTTAAATACTTGTAAAACAAATAGCCATTAGATCCTGAGCGTCCTGCACCATTTAAAATAACGATAGCACCTTGCTTTTTGGGAATTAATCTAGCAAAAAGCTTCATTACTCCAATATAAAGTTTAAATATTAGTGTTTTCATTACATCCTCGCAGCGATTATAGTCTACTAAGATTTTATCAAAAATTGTTTCACAAAATTTTCGTAGCTTAGTAACTTTACCTTTCTTTTAAATATGATACTATTAACAAAGTACAAAAGGAGCATTAATATGAAAAAAGTAATTACATATGGAACTTTTGATTTATTACATTATGGCCATGTTCGCCTATTAAAGCGTGCCAAGCAATTAGGTGACTACTTAATCGTCGGCTTATCAACTGACGAATTTAATGAATTTAAAAAGCATAAAGAAGCATATAATAGCTATGAAGAACGTAAATATATCCTTGAAGCTATCAAATATGTCGACGAAGTTATTCCAGAAAAAGATTGGGACCAAAAGATTAAAGATGTCCAAAAATATGATATCGATACTTTCGTCATGGGCGACGATTGGAAGGGAAAATTTGACTTTTTAAAGCCATATTGTGAAGTAGTATATCTTCCTAGAACTCCTGGTATTTCAACCACTAAAATTAAAGAAGATCTCAAATAAAAAAGCCGGTTATCAAACCGGCTTTTTTATTTATCTTGAAAATGTAAATTCAAATCTTTCAGCAACATAAGAAGCTCTAGTATATTCAAATGGTCTTCCATCTGTCAAAGTAGTTACTTGTCTCCGCGTAACTAAGGCATCTCCGCGATGAATCTTTAAGTAGCGCGCATCATTTTCATTAGCAACACTAGCGCCAATTTTTTCCATTACACTATCAATCTTATATCCACCTTTTTCTTCCAAGGTCTTATATAAGCTAGTAGATATATCGCTTTTTGAAAAGTCCTTCACCAATACTTCTGGAATTGCCACTACTTCAAAGCAAATAGGTACATCATCAGCATAGCGAATTCTTTCCATTCTTAAGACATTATCATGATCTGAAATATCTAAACGCTCTTTTTCTGACAGAGATGGTTTGGTAACTCGATAAGATAGTAACTTACTTGAAGGTTTCTGGCCATTTGCTCTCATAATTTCAGTGAAACTCATAACGCCAGACATTTTTTCTTGGACCTTTTGACTAGCAACAAAAGTACCACTCCCAAGCCTTCTTTCAAGGATTCCTTCATCTTCTAGTGTTTTTATTGCTTGTCGAAGGGTCATTCTTGAAACGTTGAAATTCTCAGCCAATTGACGTTCTGAAGGTATCTTTTCACCAACGTGATAAACTTGATTTTCGATATCACGTTTTATCTTATTATGGATTTTAATATAAATCGGTTCTTGCATATAAACACCTCTGCTAGTTACCCTTACAGTCATGAATATATTATATAGCAAATTGGTCTAGATTTCATCTAAGCTAATTAGGACTTTGCATTCCACCTTAAACCCAAAATGCTGACATTATTTCGATTACTGCATTCCACATCAACTTGAACTTGATTACTTGCTAAAATATTTGCACGCATAATTGCATTATCCTTAACTGCTAGAACGGCAGAATTAGGATTTATCACAATATCATGGCCAATAAAGTTACCATTTCCACTAACAGCTAAGAAGAATTCAAACTCTTCTGAACCATTGAAAATAGACTTATTAGCATCAATACAAGCTTCATCTTGGATATCAACATGACTATTAAAGATTGAATTAGCCATTGTGATTTTTGTTTGCCCTACAGCCATTAAACGATCAGCCTGGCAATTTTGGAGCATCCCTTTAACTTCTTGATCAAGATACATACCGCCCAAGACCTTGCTATTAGTAATATTAAGCCAGACCTTCTCACTAGCTCCCATAGCATTGTCATCTTTACTTGTGACAACACTATCTAACATATTTATCCAAGTTTGCCCATTTAAGTAAAGGTAGGTCATGATCGTATTATTAACAACAAGTTCAATATTACTGTTAGAAAAAGTATTTAAACTACCACGAACTTCTGAATTATTTAAAATTGCGGTTCCTCTACCCTCAATTGCTAAAGCACAAAATTCTTTAGAAGGATAATCAATGATTGAATCATTCATTTCAAGGCGAAAATCGCTATTTTCAAAGAAAGAAATACTACCATTGATAACTTGACTAGAATAAAGTTCAACTGTGCATCGACCATTTAATGCTAAAGCTGCAGTATCACTGTTAGAAGTCTTAACAATTACACCTCGTAAAGTTAAGTAAGTGTCAGCATCAGGTGGGATGAATAAGGCATTATGATCAGTATTGGATTCAAGTGCTAAATTTTCTAAAGTAACATAACGACTATCGCTAGAAACACTGATATGTCCCGTCAACTTTGTGTCATCAGGACTACTACCCATTCCTTTTATAGTCACATCACACAAATCAAGTCCTTGTCCTAACTCATAAAATCCTGGCTCAAGTAGCAAGATATCATCAGCTCTTAAATTCTTAAGCGCATCTTTCCAGTCAATTTCACCACCACCAGCTCCAACCTTGACATATCTAGGCAAAAATCTCACATCCCTTATTCAAATACCATACAACTTTATCAAATTAGCATAAATAAGTAAAAAAAAACGCTCACCTAATGGCGAGCTATTTTTTTCGGGTTGGGTGTTCATAAAACACTATTGGGTTAACTGGATTCGAACCAGTGCATGACGGTACCAAAAACCGTTGCCTTACCACTTGGCTATAACCCAATCAAGTGGAGGAGAGTGGATTCGAACCACCGAACTCAGGGAGAGCGGTTTTACAGACCGCCGCGTTTAGCCACTTCGCTACTCCTCCGAAATGTTACTTAATTATGATATCTAATTTGCTCCAAAAATGCAAGGGGAAAATCAAATTTTTTTGTAACATTGTATAGAGTGGACTAGTCGATTTTAGTTAAATGCTCTTTAATCAGCGCCACAGCTTCTTGCAAGCGTAATTCTTCATCACTTGATAGGCTTAACTGCGCAATCTTTTCAACACCATGCTTTCCTATTACTGCAGGAAAACCTAAATAAATTCCGTATTCTTCAACATATACAGAACAAACTGTATAAAAATGCTCATCAGTTAAAACCGAACGCACTAATTCCATAGCTGCACTAGTTACTGCCCAATTAGTAAAACCTTTTCCACCAATTAATTTTTCAGCATTTTCCTTTGCTTGTTTAGCAATTTCAGCCTGCTCATTTTCTGAAAAGTCGTGATTGACAGTAGACCACGCAATAAAGTCACACAAACCGTGCTCTCCTAAAACGAAACCACCAATCTGCTTACTATTAAGTTTTAGCTTCTCACTAATTACGCGACGCAAACGAACACTATCTAGCATCGTACCAATACCAAATACTCTATTTTTTGGAAGTTCTGTAGTTCGCTGTAAAACGGTAGTAATTACATCACATGGGTTAGCAATATTAATAATTACACCATTAAACCCACTAGCTTTAATCTTTTCACCAACACTACGGGCATTTCGACTATTAATTGCTAATTCTTCACTACTACTTGTAACCTTAACACCAAAGCCAGCAATAATTACGTCTGCTTCGCCTAGCTTATCCCAATCACCATAGTAAACCTTTACTTCATGTTCATTAACTGGCAAGGTATCAAGTAAATCAATAGCTTCAGCTTGCATCTTTGCTTCATTAACATCTAACAAAACAATTTCATCACAATAGCCATGAGTAAATAAGTTAAATGCAGCAGTAGCTCCTACATTACCTAATCCAATAATCCCAACTCTTCTCATCGTCATGCTCCTTTAGCTAATAATAATTTATTATACTCTGAGTTATATTTTATTAGAAAGAAAAAAGCTCTGAATCACAAGATTCAGAGCTAACATATTGGGTTAACTGGATTCGAACCAGTGCATGACGGTACCAAAAACCGTTGCCTTACCACTTGGCTATAACCCATCCATCTGCTGAGCTTTTACTTGTCGCTCAACAAATAATATATTACCCAATCTCTTAATTTAAGTCAAGAAAAAATTGGATTTTTATTTAACTTTTTTAGCAGGCCAATATTTTCCCGCTAATTCAGCCTTTTCTCCATTGAAAACTAATTTTGCAATCGCACAATTTTCAAAGTGAAATTGACTTTCTGGAAATAAATCTCTCACATATAATCCCAAAATAGCACCATGTCCTACGATTAAAGCAGTTGCATCATCATTAAGTTGAGATAATATGTAATTCATCGCCCGCTTCATTCTATCAATTGCTAAAAAATCTTCTTCCATTACTGGATCATGATTTGCACCATGATTCCAAGGTAAGGTGATTTCATCTTGCCCTTCATAAATCCCATACCATTTTTCACGCAAATCCTTCAATCTAGTATATTCTAGTTGCTTTTGCGTAATTAATTCTAAAGTATCTGATGCACGTTCTTGGGTTGAACAAAATGCTTTTTCAAATTTAATATTTTTTGCCCTAAAGAATTCACCTGTTGCTTTAGCTTGAGTCTGCCCCAATGGAGTTAATGGTGAATCCACCCTGCCTTGAACTTTGTGATGATAATTAAAAAAAGTTTGGCCATGTCTAACCAAATAAATTGTTTTTGTCATCCTAAATCCTCATTTACTACAATATTTCTAGTTATTCATACTACCATATTTTTAAAAGAAAAAAGTTCTCCGAAGAGAACTTTTTCAATGAAATTATTTAATTCTAGTACCAACCATTTGCTTGCCAGAATGCCTTAGCAGCAGTCCATGAACCATAACGAGTCTTAACATAGTTATCGGCAACTTTTTCTTGGTTTGAAGCTGATAAGTCACCATTTAAGTAGCTAAGTGATAATTGGTATTTACCATAGTATTGACCGTTTTGAGCAGTGTATGAACCACCAGATTCCTTGTTTGCAATCCAAGCTTTAGCTTCTGCTTCAGAACCAGTTGCAGTTGAAGTGTATGAACTAGTTGAAGTAGTTGTTGATGTTGATTGATTTGAGTATGAGTTGTAGTTATTAGTAGTTTGTTGACTAGCGCCTGCTTGGCTGTATCCGCCTGAAACAGCTTGTGAACTAGCTACTTGTTGTGCATTGTATGCTACATATGGATTAACTGTGTGGTAACCAGGCTTAGTCCATTTAGCTTCTATCCATTGACCACCACCAAGGTCATACCACTTATTACCATTTTTATCATATGCAGTTTGAATTACTTTCCAACTAGTAGCGTGTTGAAGTTTCTTATCATTCTTTAATTGAGGGTTATCAGGGTTATCCCAAAGGGCAATTCCGTAACCTGGAACATAGTTAATAGTTACTACGTCTGTATCATTTTGAGTTAAAGTTGCAGCTTGTGCATGAGTTGTCTTAAAGTTAGCGGCAAAAACGCCTGCAGTTGTAATTGCAGCAACTGCCATAAATTTCGTAAATAATGAATTCAATTTAATAGACTTGGTTTTCAAGAATAATCTCTCCTTTAAATAAATCATTGTCTTTCAATTGACAAGTTATATATTAGCAGGAGATTTTTTCAGTCAAGTTACGGACCAGTAGATATAATATTAAAAATAAATCCATTTATATTACATTCTGAAATATTTGTAATATCTAAAAAAGCTAGTAATATTACTAGCTCTAAGGAAAAGCTGAATTTTTCACTATTACAAAATTTAGAATCAATTACATTAGTTAACTTTAGTAGTAAGGTTTAAAATAATAATTCCTACTATTATAAGAACAAGAGCCAGCACTGTTAACGGCTTTACTTCTTCTTTCCAAATTAGCAATCCAATTAAGGTCGTTACTATTATTCCTACGCCAGACCAAATTGCATAAGCCACGCCTAAATCCACCATTTCTAAACACTTGCTAAAGAAATAGAAACAAATAGCATATGCTATTAATGCAGCAACTCCTATACCTAGTTTACTAAAACCTTGTGATAATTTTAAAAGAGTGGTCCCAATTAATTCTCCAATAATTGCAACCGCTAAATAAAAATACCCCATCTTTATTCCTCATTTTCTATTTCAATATAATTGCCAGTAGATTGTTTTTTTGCTATACTTCTTTTGTTAAGCTGATTTAGCTCAGTCGGTAGAGCATCTCCCTCGTAAAGAGAAGGTCGCCAGTTCGATTCTGGCAATCAGCATAAGTAATGCTTCATTACTTATTAATATTACATTCTTTATAATATAACTGTATATGAAATGCACCCTTAGCGCAACTGGATAGAGTGTCTGACTACGAATCAGAAGGTTGTAGGTTCGAGTCCTACAGGGTGCACATCCCAAGACCTAGATTTTTCTAGGTTTTTTTGTTATATTCATATTCTTTTTAATTAAATTCATTGATAGTTTCAGGTATAATGGTAGATATGGTTTAATTACCATATTTTGTTAAGAAAGGGAGACTTGATGAAAAAAGAAGAAAAGACGAATACAACGCAAACTGGTTATCGTCGAACACTCAGCAACTCACATATCCAATTGATTGCTCTAGGAGGGACAATTGGAACTGGTCTATTCTTGGGTGTTGGAGATAGCATTCACCGAGCGGGCCCTTCTGTAATCTTGATTTTTATTATAGTAGGTTTCTTTCTTTTCCTACTTATGCGTGCACTCGGAGAATTAATTTTATCTGATTTAAAAAAGCATACGTACATTGAATTTATTGAAAAATACCTTGGAAAAAATGTTGGCTTCATTAGTGGTTATCTTTATTGGATAAGTTGGCTAACTTTAGCTATGGCTGAGTTGACAGCTCTGGGGATTTATTTTGAATATTGGTTCCCGCATTTACCTACTTGGCTGCCAGGGTTAGTAACAATGGTTGTATTGTTAATCATTAATCTAATTTCTGCTAAAGTTTTTGGTAATTTAGAGTTTAGTTTTGCAATTATCAAAATTCTCACTATTTTAGCATTCGTAGTAATGATCGGCTACTTCTTATTAGTTGGTGAGTCAACGAAATACGGAGATATTTCATTAACCAATTTAAATGCCGGTGGTGGTTTCTTTGCTAAAGGAAGTCATGGCTTCTTGCTTGGCTTTCAAATGGTAATTTTTAGTTTTATTGGAGTTGAGTTAATCGGTTTAACTGCTGCTGAAGCTCAAGATCCCAAGAACACCATTGCTCGTGCAATTGACCAATTACCAATTAGAATTATTCTATTTTATGTGATTGCTATCGTTGCCATTTTAGTTGCTATCCCTTGGCCTAAGATTTCTACTACTAGCAGTCCATTTGTTCAAGCATTAAGCGCAACTGGGATTAAGAATGCTGGTTCAATTATTAACTTTGTTGTTATTAGTGCTGCAATCTCATCTACTAACAGTTTCTTATACAGTGCTGGTAGATTGTTATTCTCAGTCAACTTTGATGGAAAGTCTAAATGGTCAAAGACATTTGGTAAGCTATCCAAAACTCAAGTGCCACGCAACGCTTTGATTTTCTCATCATTGATTATTGCATGTGCTCCATTAATTACTTTGATTATTGGAGATTCGGCATTCACTTTTATTTCTTCTACTTCAACTAGTATGTTCTTGATTATTTGGGCAATCATGATTTTAACCCATATTCGTTACCGTAAAGAAACAGCCAATGAAGATTTGAAATCATTCCAAATGCCATTATTCCCATATCTAGATTACTTAGTTTTAGCATTCTTCATTGCAATGATTGCTTTACTACTATATTTAGATAAATTTAGGATTCCAATGATAGCTGCATTAGTAACTTTCGTAATCTTATACAGCATTACAAAGTTTGTTCGAGAAAAGAATAATAATTAATACAGAATAAAGACGCATGTTCTAAAACTTGCGTCTTTATTTTTATCTTCTCTTGACCATTCGATTGGCTGTATCGTTTAACCTACTTGAAAAGGCAGGAACTTTTAAGAAGATAATCAAAATAATTAATGCTACTAGCCATTTGATCATCAGATAGATATAACCATTACTATTATCACTTAAAAGCATCCCTTGAGCTAATGGTGTACCTGAACTCACTAGCCAATCAAAAGCCATATGAATTAACCACACTAGCCATAACTTACCAGTATATAAATAAATTAAAGCCATATAACAACCGAAATCTATGGTATTAAGGACAATCACAATAATGCGATATCTCACTTCTGAATCAAAAATCCAGCTATAATGGGCAAGCGAAAAGATTATCATACTTGCAATAATTGAAAATAGTAATTTATGCTTGTTGTTTTTGAAAAAGATTAGGAAAGTAAACAAACTCAAATATCGAACTACTTCTTCTATTAAAACACCGCCAAAAGCCGAAAAAGTATCTTTTATATAACTTGAATAACTAGCCATTGGCATTGATAAATCAATATAATCTAGATTCAAATTAAAAATTTCATTCCAATAATTTGCCTGATGAATGCTGACTTCAAAGATTACAATCGTTATAGTAGTTGCTAACAGAAGAAAAGCTCCCAACCAATAAGTTAAATTTAAATTCTTCACTTTGAAGTGAAAGCCAAAATAATATCTCCACTCTTTGAATAAGTACCAAACTATTCCAGTGTACAATCCTGCAAAAAACAAATAGTAAATCAACATGGAAACTTCATTATTATTAACCATATATCCAGAGCGTATCCACGGATTTAACCAAACGAGGGTGATAAAGCGCCACCACATATTTTTCATCTTAGTGAAAGATACAAAAATCAGTGGTAATAAAATTATGGGTAGTAGTAAAAGATCTAATATAAAAAGTTCCCAATGATAGTCAGGTAAAAAATGTGCAATAAGTTTAAGAAAGCTTTCAAAAGTAAAGCTAAAAAGCACATTAATCACTACAACATTCCAAATATGATAAAAAATGAACTTTTTAAAATTAATCAAAATACTCAAAAAGGCAATAATTGAAATCCCAACTCTAAACCAGGTAAATTCTATTCCTAAGTTAACTAAACTTAGAAGTGCACTCACCAGGAGTTCAACTTGAAATACCTTCTCTACTCTCACTTTCATCTTCATTCACCCACTTTTTAAATAAGGAATACTGATTAATTACGCCACCAATAAGACTTGCTATCAGAGTCAAAATACCCTACACTACCATTCGTTCCTTCGCCTGCAGGAATAATCCGATTGTAACGATGGTCATCAAAGAGACTAACTTTTACCTTCAATTCAGATGCATGAACAGGTTTTGCAGTAGTAGCCAAACCTACAAATGACAAAAATACAGTAAATACTAAAAATAATTTTTTCATTTTTATTCTTCTCCCAAATTATTAATTTTATATTAATGATAATACAAAAATATTAATTATCAACATTTATTTTTAATTTTTGTGCAAAAAAAGTCCACACCCTAAGGTATGGACTTTCTTTTATTTATGACCTAATAGTCGAAGTTTAACTTTCTGCCAATAGCTCAAAGCTCTTCTTAAATGATCTGCAGGAAGATATTTTGTCATTGCTTTTAAACAGCGATGTGGTTCCTTAACTGAAAAAATGAAATTACCATTCTTTCTAGTTCTAATTTCAAATCTAGGGATATATTTTCCTTTGAAATGAACAGCAGCCACAACGTAGGTTACTTCTTCCCAAGGAATTTGAATATAATCTTGAATGTTTTTTTCATTATAGAATTCAAATCCTTTATTACCAATCATTACTTTACCATAACAAGGAACACCTCTCTGCCAAGTAGCAGACATCGTTAAATCGACTTGATTATTAATTGCTTGTACCATCTTATAGCAAACCAATTACGTGACCAGCAATACCTACAATAAAGATACCGATGATAATAATAATTGGAGAAACCTTCTTCTTTAATAAGTACATACATAAGAATGTAAGTAGAAGTGCTGCAAGACCTGGAATTAAGCTATTAAGGTTATCTTGTAAAGTAGTTACCTTGCTACTAGTTAGTGATAACCCTTGACTTTGCTGGATCAATGCTTGTTGGATTGCCTTTACACCCTTTGGTAAAGCATTCCAATCAATGTAAGCACCCTTTTGAAGTGGAGAAGTAGAAACTATAGGCTTGAAATTAATCGTTACCCAACGCTCAATCAAGGCACCTAACACAAACATACCCATCATTGAGGCTCCACGGGTAACTTTCCCCATCAAACCACCAGATAAGTCTTTGGTAATTTCTGAACCAACGCGATAACCAAATTCTTGTGAATACCACAAGAAAGCAATTCTAATTAAGTTCCAAACAATGAAGAATAAGATTGGCCCTAAAATGTTGCCTTGAGCAGCCAAGCTGGCACCAAGAGAACCAATAATTGGGCGAACTGTGTACCAAAATACTGGGTCACCAACACCAGCTAGAGGTCCCATCATACCAACCTTAACACCTTGAATAGCTTGGTCTTCAATTTCCTTACCATTTGCTTTTTCTTCTTCAAGTGCCAATGTAACACCGAGAATAGGTGAAGCTAAATATGGGTGGGTATTAAAGAATACCAAGTGTCTTTGTAGTGCTGCTTTTTGATCTTCTTTATTTGGATAAAGCTTACGAAGAGCTGGAATTAATGAGTAACACCAACCACCATTTTGCATTCTTTCATAATTCCAAGATCCTTGAAGCAACATGGAACGCCACATAACTTTCAAGCGGTCCGATTTAGTTAAATGGATTTTGTTTTCTGCCATTTTAATATTCCTCCTTAGACCTTAATAATTATCAAGAATATCTCCTAATGGATCACCTGTGCCATTAGAACCTGAATTGTTTTTGCTTGAGCCATTACTTTCAAGAGCTAAGTACATTAAAGCAAGAGCTGCACCAATTGCACCGAGAGCAATTAAGGTTAAGTCTTTAATTGCTGCTAAGGCAAAACCGATAGCGAAAAATGGCCAAACTTCTTTACTTGCCATCATGTTAATAACCATTGCATAACCAACAGCCACAACCATACCACCACCAATGGTCATACCGTCTGATAACCATGCTGGCATAGCTGAAAGCCAAGCTTTAACAAGAGAAGATGGAATTGCAAGCAATAAAGCTGCTGGAATTGCAATTCTTAAACCTTGTAATCCAGTAGCAATCAATTGCCACATACCAATAGCTCTAAAGTTTGCCTTTTCAGCTTCTTTATCCATAATATGTGAAATTGCAACGGCAAGGGTACGAACAATCATAGTTAACCCTAGTCCGGCAACAGCTAAAGGAACAGCAATACCAATAGCGGTACCAATTTGCTTTTCACCCAAGTTGCCTTGAACCATGATAATTGCTGAAGCAACACCAGCTAATGCAGCATCTGGTGCAACTGCGGCACCAATGTTAGCCCAACCCATTGCAATAAATTGTAAAGAACCACCTAACATGATCCCTAAGGTAAGATGACCTGTTACTAAACCAATCAACGTACATGAAACGATTGGTTGATGGAATTGCCACTCATCCAAAATACCTTCCATACCAGCTAGGAAAGCAATGAATACAACCAGAATCATTTGAATAGCATTCATAAATCTATTTCCTCCTACTTATTTTGTTCGTCAAGTAATTTCTGTGCCTTACTTAAAATTGCATCCATATTTTCTGGATTATCACTTGGCACTTTACGAACATCAAATTTAATTCCCTTTTCTTTTAACTTCTTAAAAGTATCAACATCTTTTTGATTCATTGATAAAACACTATTGGCGTTTACTTTACCAACTGCATATGACATTGAACCAACGTTAAGAGTATCAATTTGAACACCATCTTCAATTGCTTGAAGTGCATCTTCAGGATTTTCAAAAAGAAGTAATGCTTTAGTTGCTCCAAAACGAGGATCTTTGTCAACTTCAGCCATTTTCTTGATAGGCACAATATGTGCTTTGATACCAGTAGGCGCAGCTTCTCGAATCATATTCTTACGTAAATCGTCTTTAGCTACATTATCACTAACAACAATAATACGGTCAGGATTCATGGCTTTTGACCAACCAGTAGCAACCTGTCCATGCAATAGCCGTGAATCTATTCTTGCCAAAACATACTTAATATGGCCATCACCTAAAACAGTGCCTTCAGGAATATCACCTTGAACTTCTGCAGGTTTAGCTTCTTCTTTTACAGTTGATTTAGGAGCTAATGATTCAGGCTTAGTTTTAATTCCCTCTTTAGCAGGATTGATAATTGCAGTAGCTATTTCCTTGGCAGATTCAACACTAAAGCGTTGAGTCAAAGCTTCAATTACCATAGGCAAGTTAAGTCCTGTTACTATAGACCAATTACCACCATGTTCTTCTAACAACTTGTTTGCTTGATTAAATGGCGTACCACCCCATAAATCTACTAAAAACAAAACTTCATCCTGATTATCAAAAGATGCAATTACATCTTCCATTTTCTTACGAACATCATCAGGTCCTTCATCGGGCTTAAGAATTGCTGAGCCGAAATTAGTTTGCTTTCCAAAAATCATTTCAGCAGACTGAGAAATCCCCTCAGCAAAGGCGCCATGACTAGCTAGAACTATTCCAACCATCATGCTTCCTCCTTCCAAAAAATTGAATACCCTTACATTTTACACTATTTACACATTTAAGTTAACTGTTACCGATAACATAAAAAAAGTAAACAAAAAAAGACAGGCCGTAGGGTCTGTCTTTCGTTTGCTCCGGTTGCCAGATTCGAACTGACGACATCTTGATTAACAGTCAAGCGCTCTACCAACTGAGCTAAACCGGAATATTAAAAAAGAGCGTGGCAGCTACCTACCCTCGCAGGCAGTTTCCCACCAACTACTCTCGGCGTGAAGAAGCTTAACTTCTGTGTTCGGCATGGGTACAGGTGTATCCTTCTTGCTATCGCCACCGCACTCTTTTTTGAGCTTTTACGCTCAAAACTGAATTTCAACCAACTAAAAACCTTGCGCTTTGGTCAAGTTCTCGACTGATTAGTACTGGTCC
>NZ_AUEI01000008.1 GCF_000425905.1 Lactobacillus psittaci DSM 15354 | reverse complement strand
AACCTGATGATCACAGGACTACTAGCATTAGAAGTAATAAATCTAATATTAGTCTGAAGATGACCATTATGAATCAGATTAACAGAACTGCAAAAAGGACAAGCAGGCTGAATAAGAGTAGCTTGAAAGACCTTATACTTAATACCGTTAATTAATTTAAAGAAATGAGCATTAAAAGTGATATTAGGGTCTTGGATATCGAGCGAAAATTTAATACAATCATTGTAAGAGGACATAGAAAAACCTTCAATCTATTAAAATTTGAGTCGTGTTGAATTTTATTGTAAGTAGAGGGGCTATGGCCTCTTTTTTTTGCAATAAAAAGGATTGATATACCATAACGTGTATATCAATCCTTTTTTAGTTTTATTTCTCGATCAAATCACTTTCAATATCAGCTAACATTTGCAGGCCAATTCGTTTAAAAGCATGATCTTCAATTTTATCCGTATACTTCATAATTCCAATTGCTGTCAAAAAGATTAAAAAATCTTTCGACCAAAAACCAAGCGAAAATTGATTAGAAATCTTAGAATTATATCCTGTTAGAAAAGAAGCTATCAATTCCTGATTCTGTTCAAAATCTTGATAAAACAACTTAATAAAGTCCTGGTATCTTGCTCCCTTTCTAGCTCGTTCATAATCAATTAATACTAGTGTATTATTAACCAACTTATAATTTCTAACTCCAACATCCCCATGAAGTACTACCTTATCGTTTGCTAGATTATGTTCAATAACAGATTTCTTTTCTTGAAATTGCTCTAATATTGCTAGTAGTCTAGCTTTGATTTCTTTATTTTTTAAGATTGCAACATCTTGTTCAGCCTTTTGAAAATAAGCTTTTTCGTCATAGATTCCATCAAAGCTTTTAACTTTATTATGAAAACTAGCCAAAACACACCCCATCTTATAAGCCATTTCTTTTGTAACTGGTAAGTCTAAATCTACCGGACAGATATCTGTCATAACTAAGATATATTTACCATTAAGTTCTAAATTTTCTAATATTCGATTAGATAATTGCTTAGTAACTTGTTTTTCAGTCTTAAATTTTGCTCGTGAATTAAAGACTTTCACAAAAACAGAAGCATGATATTTATTACTATATCCTACAAAAGTATCATTAAGTGATTCATGGTTGATTGGAGTTAGATTACCATTTATTTGGTCATTTAAACTTTCTAATATGGTCATCCTTTTATCCCTACTTTGTCGTGCCACGCACAACCAATTCCGGCTTTACATAAGTCTGCCCTTGCGCGGAACCTGATTGCTTAATCTTCTCCAGAATCAATTGTGCTAGCATATCACCCATTTTAAAGATTTGTTGTTTAACTGTTGTTAATTGCGGATTTGACACTTGATCTAGGAACACCCCATCAAAGCCAATTACCCCATAATCTTCAGGTAATTTTTTATTTAAACGTGACAAAGCCCGACATACCCCAATTGCCAAGCGATCACTCGCGCAAATAAAGCAGGTATTAGGCTTAATATTTTCAATCTGCTCATCAATCAGCTTTTCAGCTAAATGTGAATGATTCCCTGTTCTAAAAATCTTCGGTTCTAAATTGCGTTCTTGCATACTTGCCAAATAGCCATATTCACGCGCATACTCAAAGCCTTCTTTAACGTCAATTCCAATAAAAACCGCATCTTGATAACCACGCTCTAAAGCATATTTAGTCGCAATCGAAGTGCCATAGCGATTATCAGTATCGACAAAGTCAAAATTACTTGAAGTTTCACCAAAAAAGATAAATGGCTTCTTTAATTCATCAAAAATTGGATAATTGTATTCACGCGCGCCAGTAATAATATATCCGTCGGCATTACCTTTTTGAATTTGATCAATATCAGTTACTAACTGAATTGCATAACTATCTGCCTTTAAGCCACGTGCAACCCCGAACAACAAGTTCATATAGTACGGCTCAGTTGTATCAATATCTTCCAAGGTGACAAACTTAATAACGTTAGTTCGATTGTTAACTAGTGCTCGGGCAACTGAATTAGGATGATAGTCTAATTTAGTCATTGCCTTTTCAACTAAAGCCAATAATTCTGGCGTAACTTGCTCAGGGTGATTAATCGCCCGTGAAACCGTCATTTTTGAAACATTTGCTTCTTTAGCTACGTCAGAAAGAGTTACCATTATTTTGCCTCCAAGAATTTAGTTCTTATTTCTTGTAAATCATCTTTGCTAAAGCCAAGAACATGAATAAAGAAGTTATCAAAACTTCCCCATCCCATCCGGATAGTTTCAGTAATGCCGGTAATAGCCTGTCCTTCTCCGCGAGTAATGTTCATTTTAGCAACCATTTTTCCTAAATCATCATCGCTAACTTCATCATTTGAATAAGCAAAATGATAGAGTTCATTGGTTAATAAATAGTCCTTGCTGATGGTTTCATCATCAACGCCTAGTCCCATTAAGATTAAGGCCGCTGTCATCCCTGTCCGGTCTTTACCAGCTGAGCAGTGAAAAACTAGCGCCTGATCATCAGCTAATTCAAGCATTTTTTCAAATACTTGCGCAAACATCTTTTGACTATGAGGACTTAAAATTACCCTTTGATAAATCTGACCTAAATAGTCATCTACTGGCTTGATGTGGTGGAGCCACTTTTCTAAAAACTTATTATTACGCTCGCCAGCTTCTGCATATAAGTGACAATCAACTAATTCAGCATTCCAGCGTTTATCAGGTGCCATTTCTTGCTCATAGATTGACCGTAAATCACAGTCAATTCGGATATTTAAGCGCGTTAAAGTTTCTAAATCTTGGTCAGATAATGAACTTAATGAATCTGCCCGATATAATTTACCACTTTTGACCTTGCGGCCATCAAGTCCGACATACCCACCGAGGTCACGGAAATTACTTGCGCCATCTAATTTAACTAAACGTGCCATTTTCTTTTCTTCCTTTTAATGTGCAAATACTCGAACTGCCTTTACCGCCTTCTGCCAGCCGGCATAAAGTTTATCTTTTTCTACTTCATCCATCTGCGGATTAAAGGCTTGACCTATAGCAAAAATATTCTTAATTTCATCAAGGTCTTGCCAATATCCTACACTTAAACCAGCTAAAAAAGCTGCCCCCATACTAGTGGTTTCTAATACCTTGGCCCGCTGAATGGTCGTTCCTAAGATATCTGCTTGAAATTGCATTAAATAGTTGTTGTTGGAAGCTCCGCCATCAACTCTTAAGGCTGGAATTTCAATACCACTATCTCTTTGCATAGTGTCAACTACATCCCTAGTTTGGTAAGCAAGTGACTGTAAGGTGGCCTTAATTAAGTCTTTGTCAGTTGTTCCACGTGTAACACCAAAAACAGCTCCACGGGCTTCAGAATCCCAATATGGCGCTCCTAAGCCGGTAAATGCAGGTACTACGTAAACTTCATTTTCTGATTTTGATTCTAAAGCAGCTGCTTCAGAATCAGCTGCATTTTTAATTAGCTTCATTGAATCGCGTAGCCACTGAATTGCACTTCCGGCCACAAAAACTGATCCTTCAAGGGCATAAGTAACCTTGCCATCAATCTTATAAGCAATAGTAGTTAATAAGTTATTATTTGAAGTAGTTGGCGTATTACCAGTATTCATTACAATGAAAGAACCTGTGCCATAAGTATTCTTAACCATCCCTGGCTTAATTGCTAGCTGGCCAAAAAGTGCTGCTTGCTGGTCTCCGGCCATGCCACTGATTGGCACCTTACCACCAAAGAATTGAAATGGCTCTGTTTCACCATAAACTTCAGAATTACTTTTTACTTCTGGAAGCAAGCTAGCTGGAATATTTAATAAATCCAAAATATCTTGATCCCAGGTTAAATCATGAATATTAAATAGCATCGTTCTGGAAGCATTAGTAAAGTCAGTTACATGAACTGCTCCATTAGTTAGCTTCCATACTAGCCAAGTATCAATGGTACCAAATAATAGCTCACCTTTTTCAGCTCGCTCTTGTCCATTTTCAATTTGATCTAAAATCCAGCGAATCTTGGTTGCTGAAAAGTAAGGATCAATGATTAAGCCTGTCTTTTTACGAATCATTTCACCATAACCAGCAGCTTTTAATTTTTCTGCTAAGGCTGTAGTTTGGCGCGATTGCCAAACAATTGCATTATAAACAGGACGACCGGTTTTTTTGTCCCAAATAACAGTAGTTTCTCTTTGATTGGTAATACCAATACCAGCTATTTGATTGGGACGAATTTGTGAATTAATAAAAGCAGAAGCAATGGTAGTTTGAACTGCATTCCATATTTGTTCAGGGTCATGTTCCACCCAACCAGGTTGAGGGAACAATTGAGGGAATTCCTTTTGTGCCGTGTAGACTTTTTCTCCGGCATGGTTAAAAATTATCGTTCTAGTTGAGGTTGTTCCCTCATCAATTGCCATGATATATTTCTCGTCCAAAATAATCCTCCTACTGTAAACGCTCTTATTAAGAATTTTAGAGGTTTTTGTCAAATTTACAAGCCTTGAATGCTAGTCTGCCCACTTATTTTAAGCTATACTTAAGCTATTAGTAAATACTACCAAGAAAGGGGCATTTTTAATGGCAAAAGAAGAAATTATTGCGTTAACTATTGCTGGTAATGACAGTGATGGTAGCGCTGGAATGCCTGCGGATTTACATGCATTCTATGCACGCAAGGTCTACGGTATGGGATTAATGACCGCCGCTGTCGCTGGCAATACAACCGGAATTTTTGCTGCCCAAGTAATGCCAGTTGATTTTATTCAAAAGCAATTCGAAGTTTTAAACGAGGATTTTTCAATCAAGGCCTTAAAGACTGGAATGCTAGCTAACAAAGAAATTATTGACTGTGTAGCAAATAACATTGAAAAATATGACATGGGCAAGATCGTTATTGATCCCGTAATTATCACTAAACATGGTGCAAGTTTACTTGATGACGATGCTTATGATGCCTTCATCAAACGCTTATTGCCATTAAGTGATATCATTACTCCTAACTTTTATGAACAAGAAAAATTAGTAGGTCAAACTTTAGAAACTGAAGCTGATATCATTACCGGTGCTAAGAAGCTACAAGCTTTAGGTGCTAAAAATGTCTTAATGAAAGGTAAACATACTGGCAAAGAAGAGACAGTTACTGATATCCTATTAACTGAAGAAGGTGAAATTCATAAGTTTACCAAGCCTTACTTTGAAACTAACCGCGTTAACGGTACTGGTGATACCCTTTCAGCTGTAATTGCAGCTGAACTTGCTAAGGGGCATGATTTAATCAGCGCAGTTGAAACTGCTAAAGAATTTACTTATGAAGCAATTGCTCACCCTATCTTAGTAGGTTCAAAATTTGGCCCTATTAACCATTGGGCTGCTCAAGCAAAAATAAAGGAATAAGAAAAGAGTTTAGTAAATGACTGATAAATTAATCAAGATTGCATATTTATACGAAGACTTGATGAATACTTATGGTGACAGTGGTGATGTCAAAATCCTACGTTTTTTGTTAAAACGTCAAGGCTACACTACTCAAGTGGACAATATTTCTTTAGGCGATGAATTTGATGCCTTTGACTATGACTTTATTTTCTTTGGTGGGGGACAAGATTTTGAACAAACTGTTGTTGCTAAAGACTTACCTCGTCACAAGGAAACCTTAGAAAAATACATTAATGGTGGTAATCCAATGCTTACAATTTGTGGTGGCTACCAATTAATGGGCGACTACTACAAAACTAATTCTGGCGTAACCATTAAGGGCTTAGGTATTTTGCCACTTCATACTGTCTTTAAAGCAGATAAGCGAATGATTGGTGATACCAAGTATATGACTGAATGGGGCGAAGTAATTGCCTTTGAAAATCACTCTGGTCAAACTTACTTTGATGACACTAACAAGTTGCATCCCCTTGGTCGCATGATTGAAGGCTACGGTAACAACCCACAAGATAAAGAAGAAGGTTTACGTTACCGTAACTTCATCGGTTCATACTCTCACGGTCCTTTACTTAAAAATGTCAACGTCGCTAATGCTATCGTTGAATTAATTTTGAAACGTCATCAAGACCGTATCAGCGCTTTAGCTAAATAAAAGTAATATAAAAACCGTTAACTCACTTAAGTGAATTAACGGTCTTTTTTTATTCTAAGCCAACTTTTTTAAAGATATCGTCAACGTGTTTTAAATAATAATGATAATCAAAGGCATCTTCAACATCTGCTTTTGATAAATAGTCCATAACTTGGCTATTTAAGACTAAATCTTTAAATTGCTTTTGTTCATCCCAGGACTTGGCAGTTAATTTTTGAACCATATCATATGCAGCTTCTCTTGATAAAGAAGTTTCATCAATTAACTTCAAAAGTAGTCTTTGTGAATAAACCAAGCCATAAGTTCTGTTCATATTTTTCAGCATCGTTTCTGGGAAAACATCAAGGTTTGCCAAGATGCGGTTGAAGCGATTAAGCATATAATCAAGCAAAATTGTCGTATCCGGTAAAATAACCCGTTCAGCTGATGAATGTGAAATATCACGCTCATGCCATAAGCTAACATTTTCATAGGCGGTAATCATATGTCCCCGTACTACCCGAGCTAAGCCACATAAATTTTCTGAGCCAATTGGATTACGCTTATGGGGCATAGCACTTGAGCCTTTTTGGCCTGCTCTAAAGTGTTCTTCGACTTCATGAATTTCAGAACGTTGAAGTGAACGAATCTCAGTTGCCCAATTTTCAATACTTGTTGCTAGTAAGGCTAAGCTAGCAAGATATGCCGCATGTAAATCTCTAGGCAAAACTTGGCTAGTAATTTCTTGCTGGTTAAGTCCTAATTGCTTTAACACACTAGTTTCAACTTCTGGTGGCACGTTAGCAAAATTACCAACAGCCCCTGAAATTTTACCAGACTCAACTCCGCTAGCTGCATGTTCAAAACGGTCAATATTACGCTTAATTTCAGCGTACCAGCGCGCAAGCTTCAAGCCAAAAGTAGTGGGTTCTGCTTGCACGCCATGGGTTCTCCCCATCATTACAGTGTTTTTGTGCTCAAGTGCTCTTTTAGCAATTGTATTTTTCACCATAGCTAAATCTTGGCGTAAAATCTCATCAGCTTGTTTTAACAAGTATCCTTGAGCAGTATCAACAACATCAGTTGAAGTTAAGCCAAAGTGAACCCACTTTTTTTCTGCTCCTAGGCTTTCTGAGACTGTTCTCGTAAATGCAACCACATCATGATGAGTTACTGCTTCCAGTTCAGCCACACGCTCTGCTGTAAAACTAGCATTTTGGCGGATTTTTTCAGCATCTTCTGCTGGGACTTCGCCCACTTCACTCCAAGCATTAGTAGCTGCAATTTCTACTTCCAGCCAAGCTTGATACTTATTTTGATCTGTCCAAATTTTCCCCATTTCAGGGCGAGTATATCTTTCAATCATTAGTTAAAATTCCATGGATTCTTAATTACGATAGTTTGTTCACGGTCTGGTCCGACAGAAACTGTGGCTAGTTTTAAGCCAGTTAACTCTTCTAAGCGTTCTAAGTACTTGCGCGCATTTTCTGGCAAGTCAGCTAAAGATTGAGCTTTAGTGATATCTTCATCCCAGCCAGGCATTTCTTCATAAACTGGCTTACAGCGTTCAAGTTCAGCTAAACTTGCTGGATAATAGTCAATCTTTTCACCATCTAATTCGTAAGCTGTCGCAATTTTAATCGTCTTAAGTCCAGTTAAAACATCAAGCAAGTTAAGAGACAAGCAGTCAATTCCTGAGACGCGCTTAGCATGACGTAAAGCAACAGTATCAAACCAGCCTACTCTTCTTGGTCGACCAGTAACTGTACCATATTCATGACCAGCTTCACGAATATAGTCACCAGTTTCATTTACAAGTTCAGTTGGAAATGGACCAGCCCCAACGCGAGTAGTGTAGGCCTTACAAATTCCCAAAACAGTATCAATCTTGTTAGGTCCGATTCCAATTCCACTAGCAAAACCACCAGCAATTGAATTAGATGAGGTTACAAATGGATAAGTTCCTTCATCAATATCAAGCAT
Organism: Lactobacillus psittaci DSM 15354; assembly: GCF_000425905.1. Lineage (GTDB taxonomy): Bacteria > Bacillota > Bacilli > Lactobacillales > Lactobacillaceae > Lactobacillus > Lactobacillus psittaci. The sequence continues at coordinate 91,791 of NZ_AUEI01000008.1, read as the reverse complement.
AACCCCTTGTGCACCTTCGCAGAGGATTTGATTACCACTATCAATTGCATCATTTACTACTACTGAAGTATCAGTCACATATTGCTTAATCTTTTGGCCAAATTCCAAATACTTATTATAAATTTCATCAAAATCTAGTGCCTCTTTGCCATAAATCTTAGTAAAGATGGCATTTTTTTCGGCCAAATTAAAACGCAATTTTTCAGCTAAAGTATCTTTTTCTAATAAATCACAAACACGGATACCAATTCTTGAAGCCTTGTCCATGTAAGTTGGCCCAATACCATTTTTAGTGGTTCCAACTTTATTTGCACCTTTAGCTTCTTCTTGGTAAACATCTTGCAAAATATCATAAGGCATAATTATGTGTGCCCGGTTAGAAATCTTTAAATTAGAAGTGTCAACACCATGTTCTTCTAAATAAGTTAACTCACCTAGTAAAACTTCAGGATTAATAACAACCCCATTACCAATTACAGCAGCCTTTTTTGCTGCAAAAATTCCAGATGGAATTAAGCGCATCTTAAAAGTATGGCCACCAAAAACAATTGTATGTCCTGCATTGTTACCACCATTAGCACGTACAGTTAAATCTGCATCTTGTCCCAAAAAGTCAGTAATCTTACCCTTTCCTTCATCGCCCCATTGGCTACCAACAACTGCTACAACTGTCATAAAAAATCACCTCATACGTTTTAACACAATTACCTTCACAGTCTAGCAAAGGGATTACTCTTTGTCAATCAAAATACGAACTTTATATTTTATAAAAATAAATTTGTTTAGGTTTTTGTTTGACAAAATGATTTTTTATCCGTATAGTTACTAGCGGATTAAAAATAAAGGAGCTATTTTATGAGCAACTATTTCAGTATGGAAGCCTTTGATTATAACGATATTCAACTAGTACCTAATAAGTGCATTATCAAGAGTCGGAAAGAAGCTGATACTTCTATCAAATTCGGAAGCCGAACATTCAAAATACCGGTTGTTCCAGCTAATATGCAAAGCGTTATTAACGAACAACTCGCAATTTGGTTAGCACAAAACGACTATTATTACGTTATGCACCGTTTTCAGCCCGAAAAAAGAGCTGATTTTATCAAAATGATGCATGATAAAAAGCTCTTTGCTTCAATTTCTGTTGGAATTAAGGATGAAGAATACACTTTTATCGACGAATTAGTAAAGCAAGACTTAATTCCAGAATATATTACAATTGATGTTGCTCATGGTCATTCTGACTATGTCATCAAGATGATTAAATACATCAAGGACAAGATGCCAGATAGTTTCTTAACAGCAGGTAATGTTGCCACTCCTGAAGCAGTTCGTGAACTTGAAAATGCTGGAGCTGATGCAACTAAAGTTGGTGTTGGTCCTGGTAGAGCCTGCATCACTAAGCTAAAAACTGGATTTGGGACTGGTGGCTGGCAATTAGCAGCTCTGAGAATGTGTTCAAAAGCTGCCAGCAAGCCTATCATTGCCGACGGTGGTATTCGCCATAATGGTGATATTGCTAAGTCAGTTCGCTTTGGTGCAAGTATGGTGATGATTGGTTCAATGCTTGCAGGTCATGAAGAATCTCCAGGTAACGTCATCAAAATTGACGGCAAAGTTTACAAACAATACTGGGGTAGCGCATCCGAAGTCCAAAAAGGTGGCCACCACAACGTTGAAGGTAAACAATTACTTGTTCCTTACCGTGGTTCAATCAAGGACACTTTGAAGGAAATGCAAGAAGACTTACAATCATCCATTTCTTATGCTGGTGGTAAGAACTTGCAATCTATTCGCTTAGTTGACTATGTAATTGTCAAAAGCAGTATTATGAATGGTGATATCTAAACAAAAAAGGCATCGCATTAGCGATGTCTTTTTCTCTTTAAAGTTGGTGGATTTACACTTACCAGGAAAACAGCCACAATAACTAAAACTGAGCCAAGTAAATCCATTGGTTTTAAAACTAAGTGAAAGACGATTACTGACCCTATCATTGCACTAACTGGTTCAAAAGCGTCAAGTAAGCTAACTGTACTTGGGCTAATATAGCGTAAGGCACTAGCCATCCACTGAAATGGAATCAAGGTTCCAATGATAATTACCCCAGCTAAATCAACTATCATCTTCAACGTAATTTCCATCTTAGGAAAAGTCGGGTCAATTATCCATAAGCCAATTCCAGCAATTAACAAGCCCCAGCCTGTAATCACAACAGTTGGATAAAACATAATAATTCTTCTAGGAATTAAGGTGTTAGTCGCAACTCCAACAGCGGACAGTAAGCCAAAGAATAATACTAATGGACTCAAAGCCAGTTGGTCCAATCTACCATGTGTTGCCAGTAAAAATACGCCCGTAAAAGCAATCAGTGTAGCAATCATATCTAGATGGCGATATACTTGCTGGCGCGTAATTAACATCCAAAAGATAACGAAAAACGGACCAACAAATTGAATCACTGTCGCAATTGAAGCATTTGCTTCTTTAACTACCATAAAATAAAAGAGCTGAACGGGAATTAAGCCAAACAGCCCATAACAAGCCACTGTTATTGCATCTTTTTTATTCTTCCAGATTGCAAGTGGCTGTTTTTTAGTTACAGCTGCAAAAAGCAAAATTAAAACACCACTAATAACCATTCTAAATTTGGTTAAAAGAGTAGCCGTAATTAAATGGTTAGTATTGAACAAGCTTTTTCCAAAAAGGCCTGAAACGCCCCAAAATATACAAGCTAGTGCTGCTAGTAGCGACCATTTTGCTTTTTGACTCATTAGTTAATATCTCCAATTCTAAAATTCTCAATATCTAATCATACGGAGTTTTTAAAAAGAATCAAGCTAAATTTAAGCCAAAATAAAAAGCCCTAATGGGCTTTTTTTAGTTATTCAAAGCTTTTTCTGCAGCTTGACGTTCACGTTTAGTCAAAATAAATAAAATTAGCGGTAAAATTACTGCTCCGAAAATAAGTGAACCAATTGCAAACCAGTTAAGACTAGTTACTCCATTTACAGTCGTACTAAATTCACCTTTCCAATCATATTCTACTAGCAAAAAGCCAGTAATCAATAAAGACAAGATTGGAAAAATAATATCAGTCACCATATTTCTCTTAGCTACTAAGATTGGTTCTACGTTTTTACCAAAGTAAAACTTCATGACCCCAACAGGCACTACAATGAAACCTAAAAAGCGAACAGTTGCACTTAAAATAATTAAGTTATCAGTTGAGTAATGAAAAGCCATTGGCACTAAAACTGCTAACACTAAAGTAATTAAGAAAGTTCGAGCGGGGAAATTCCGCTTAGTTCTTTTGGCAAGCCATTTAGGGAATTGGTTTTCTCTTGCCATTGCTTCCAAAATTCGAGGCGCATGGAAACTTGAAGCGATATTAATCCCAAACATTGAAACAAGTGCTCCAATCAAAATAATTGCTCGTAAAATTTTATTATTAAAAATCGCTGCTACTGCAACAACTTGCTTAGTTTCAAGTAAAGTTCGAGGATCATAAATCATCGCCACACTAACCACACCCAGATAAACTAAGGCAATAACTAAAATTGCAAGTGGAATCGCTCTTGGTAAGTTTTTAGCAGGATTTTTCATATCTTCTGAACCAGAAGCAACTGATTCAAAGCCAGTAAAAGCATAAAAGGCTGAAACAATCGCCATAACTAGGCCACTCGTAGTCAAAGTTGGGACTACATTTTTTCCGGCAATTTTTAAGGTATCAATTTCACCAAAATTATTAGTACCTGTCATAAAAATTAACAAGCCACCTGCGACAATTACTAATCCTAATGCTGCTAATTTGCCTACTGTGGACCAGTTCATAATTAGCTTTACTGCGCCCTGACCAAATAAGTTAATAATAAAAATTACTAACATCAAAATCACAAATCCCAAACTTACGCTCATAAAGTCATTAGGATTGCCACCAAAAATTGAAATCGTGGATTTAATTACTGCAACTGCCATTACACCCCAAGCTACACTTGCGGAAAAGTAACGTAATACCCCCATATAAAAGCCAACATTTTCACCAAAAGCCGCCTTACTATAGGCATATGCCGCACCAGATTTAGTCACGTATTTGGCAGCAGCAGCAAAAGAAATAGCTAATATTGCAGCAAAAATTGCGGCTGTAATATAAACAAATAAGGCCTTACTACCTACTCTTGAAACCACGCTACCTGGAGTTAGAAAAATTCCTGATCCAATGATTGAATTAATCGCTAATAAGACAATCGACCAAAAACCTAATTTGTCTGTTTCCCGACTTTGATTATCCATTATTAACCGCCTTTTCAATGATGTACTTAAACAAATTATTCTGATATGCCACTTGTCGATTATTATGAAGCATTTCAGGGTGCCACTGCACTCCTATAACTAGTCCATTTTCACTTTCAAGACCTTCAACCACATCGTCACTGGCTTTAGCATTGGCAATTAAGCCTTCACCTAAAGTTTTAGCCAAAAGATGGTGGAAAGAGTTAACTCTAATTGCTTGATGTCCTAAAATTTCAAATAACTTACTGTCTCTTTTTACAGTTACTCCATGAGTTGGCAAACTAGGAGTATGACCTTGATCATGTTTCAAAGTAGTTTGGTTGCGATATGAAATATCCTGGTAAAGTGAACCACCATGAAAAACATTGATTATTTGAAATCCACGACAGATACCTAAAACTGGAATTCCCTTTTCTTCAGCGGCCTTAAGTAATAACATATCGAAATGATCTCTTGCAGGCCAAATCTCACCTAATTTAGGAAGTGGTTCTTCTCCGTACAAATTAGGGTCTACGTCATGACCACCAGATAAAATCAAGGCTTGTACATGATCAAGTTGACTTTTTATTACTTCATCATCTTCAGAAAACGGAATAATAAAGGGAACCCCTCCATTTTTAATGACAGAGTCAACATAGTCTTCATTAACATAACTACGCCGGTAGCCAGGAAACATGCCACCTTGATCAATTAATTCTGAACCTGATATTCCAATAATTGGTTTCGTCATAGCTTGTCCTCCCGCTTACTTTTAGTTCGTAATAAAATAGATTATAAGATTTTTATCAAAAAATGTACAATAAAAAGATTTAGATACCCTTCCATTCTTCCAAAAAACGAGCAATAAAATCTCTCATATAAGCTGTTCGCTCTTGGGCAATTTTTTTACCGGCAGGTGTATTCATTTGCTTTTCTAAATTAAACAACTTTTCATAGAAATGATTAATAGTAGTAGATTTATGTTGTCGATATTGGTCATGACTTTGCAAATCAATTGGTTTAATTTCAGGATCATACATTTTTTGCTTGTGACTTGCACCATAACTAAAAGCTCGGGCAATCCCTATTGCTCCAAGGGCTTCAAGACGATCTGCATCTTGAACATATTGACCGATTAACGGCAATTGATAATGTTGCTCAATATTTTTAGAAAATGACATATGTTCTAAGACAAATAAAATGCTTGAGATTTCATCAGGTCTTAAGCCTTCAGCTACTAGCATTTGCTTCATTTCTGCCTTAACTTGTTCAGGATTAGTAATTACTTTTTCATCTATTGTATCGTGCAAATATCCCATCACTGCAATCAAATCTAGTTGCCTTGAGTCTGCCTTTTTAAAATCTTGCTTAAATAACTTTTGAGCAAGATTTGCAACTCTTTGACCATGATAAAAATCATGACCAGTTACGTCATCATCTAAATACTTATGAGTAAAACGCTTGATGTTTTCTATATCCATATCTTCACCTACTTAACTTTCTTAAATCCAGTTTACTCTTACTTTATTTTTTCACAAAATAAAAAGACTATTTCCTGGGAAATAGCCTTTTTAAATTTATTCACTTCTTAACTAAGCAACCTGCTCACCATTTAATGTAAGCTTGCCATCAGCTACAGCAAAGCTTACGCTCTTAGTATCTGGATGATTCATAATTAATTTAGCAATTGGTGTTTCAAGTTTTTGTTCCATAACCCTTCTAAGTGGACGAGCACCAAACTTCTTGTCATATCCAGCCTTAGCAAGTAAAGCCTTGGCTTCATCACTGATTTCAACTCTAACATTACGCTTTGCCAGAACATTGACAATCTTACGCAAGTACAAGTCACAAATCTTACTCATATCAGCTTCACTCAAATGGTTAAATGGTACAATTGCATCTAATCTGTTCAAGAATTCTGGTCTGAAGTATAGTTCCAAAGCCTTAATCAAACTATCATGATCAACTTTACCATCTTTCAAGACCTTATCTGAAAAGCCAGCATTGGAAGTCATAATAATAATTGTATCCTTGAATGAAACCGTTCTGCCTTGAGCATCAGTCAAACGACCATCATCTAAGATTTGTAATAATGCGTTAAAGACTTGTGGGTTAGCTTTTTCAATTTCATCAAGCAAAATCAAGCTATATGGATTGTGACGAACTCTTTCAGTCAATTGACCACCTTCGCCATAGCCAACGTAGCCAGGAGCTGAGCCTATCAACTTATTAACTGCCATTTGGTCTTGGTATTCACTCATATCAAGGCGAATTAACTTATCACTTGAACCAAATAATTCTTTAGCTAATTGCTTTGCAAGTTCAGTTTTACCAACACCAGTTGGGCCAGTAAGTAAGAATGAGCCTGTTGGGCGGTTAGTATCTTTAAAGATTTGCTTTCTTGAAATTGCATCACAAATTGTTTCAATTGCTTGATCTTGGTCAATTACTACACGCTTTAATTTATTAGCTAAGTCTAAATTCTTCTTAGCTTCACCTTCGTGCAATTCACTCATAGGAATTTTAGTTTTAGCCTCAATTAAAGCATAGATATCCTTCCCAGTTACTTCAACGCTAGTTTCACTATTGCTATTTTCAAGTTTAGCTTTCAAATCCTTAATCTTAGTCTTATACTCGCCAGCCTTATCGAAATCTTCTGCCTTCGCAGCTTCTTTCATTAAAGCTTCAGTATGTTTAATTTCCTTCTTAAGACTAGCTTCATCACTCAAATCAAGGCCTAAACTCTTTTTAGCACCAGCTTCATCAAGTAAGTCAATTGCCTTATCAGGTAAGTAGCGACCTTGAATATATCTTTGTGAAAGTTCAACTGCCAAACGAATACTATCATTATCATATTTTACATGGTGAAAGTCTTCATACTTTTTCTTCAAGCCCTGCAAAATCTTAATAGCCATTTCAGTTGTAGGTTCAGCCACGCTTACTTCTTGAAATCTTCTACTCAAAGCTGGATCTTTTTCAATTTGACGGAATTCTTCTGTCGTAGTAGCACCAATCAATTTCAAAGAGCCATTTGCCAAAGCTGGCTTTAAGATGTTAGCAGCATCCCCTGAATTGTTTTCAGAGTTAGTTGAACCAGCACCTACAATATTATGAAGTTCATCAATGAATAAGATTGTATTTGAATCTTTAGTAGCTTGATCAATAATCTTTTTTAACTTTTCTTCAAAGGCCCCACGCAAACTTGTACCAGCAACCAAGTCGTTGATATTAATTGCATAAATGTGAGCATGACGTAATTTTTCTGGAACTTGTCCATTGGCAATTCTTTCAGCTAAGCCTTCAACAATTGAAGTCTTACCAACACCAGCAGGTCCTGTCAAAACAGGATTATTCTTCTTACGTCTACTCAATATTTCAATTACATTATCAATTTCAGTATCACGACCAATTACTGGGTCAAATTTATTATTTTTGGCTTCTTTTACTAAATCTATACCTAATTTTTCTTTTTGCTTAGGTTGTTTAACTTCTTGAATTGTTTGAGGGTTACTAGAGCCATTTGAGAAATAGTAACGTTTTACATTGTTACCATCTTTAAAGAATGAATCATTTAATTCGTTAAATAAGTTGTCAAAATCGTTGTCAAAGTATGTCATATATCTCTACACCCCTTATGAATATTAACTTTTCGATTAACTATTAGCACTCTAACTCATCGAGTGCTAATCTTTAATCATCTTTAGTATAGCATCTTTTCCACAAGGTGCAAGATAAATGCTTAACTTTTTCCACATTTTTTTGGCTCTTGTGAATAAATAAAAAAGATGGCTATTTAGCCATCTTTTTAGCTTCACAAACTATCTGTTTTTTCTAATCATTCTCCGATTCTGATTATCCTTTTGGAGGACGTATTGCTTAATCAGTTCAACTACTTGCTTATTTTGTGGCAAACTTGAATGCTGTGCGTCAAGTCCTGTAACTGTCATAGCCGTAAAATGAGCAACTTGTTTTTGGAAAACATACTTAGCTGCTTCCACGCTATTTTCAGGTACCAAGCCATCTGATTCATAATTTTCTCCACCAGAAATTGAATAAACCGTTAAGCTTCTAGGAATCTTAGACTTATATTTGATAAAGTCTGTTAACATTTGCGTTTTATTTTTGATGTTACTTTCACTAAAGTTATATGGACTACCTAAAGTCATCAAGACTTTAACTTTTATAATACTTGCATACTCACTATAGTAGTGCTCTAACCAATAAGTCCAAATAAGGCCTCCATTGGAATGTCCAAATGCCTTAAAATTATTAAACTTGTATTGCTTTGATAAGGCGTTAAAGGCTATATTCAGCCATTTAGCTTGCTTTTTGATATTGCTATAGCCATCATGATTATTTTTAAATCCCACTACAATAATTGGCTCTTGATCTTGCTTGCTGATAGAACCAGAATATGTCAGACTTCCATCCGTACCAACATTTACTTTTAGCAAACTATGCTTACGATCGGTTTTTTGATTTAGTAATTTAACTAATTGATTAAAGCGTTCTGTTGTAGCGCTAGATCCTGGAACCATAATTACAGGCGAAAGTTGAGAATTATGGCGCTGAGCACGAGCTTTATTAGATGAATTCATCCATATAATAGTTGGAATTGCCGTCGCTATAACCACTACTAGAGCAGCCAATATCCAGCAATAATCTTTATTTAGTAGCTTTTTGGGCATGAGTTTTTTCATTATTACCTAGCTCCTCTTTGATAATCTTTTTCCGTCCCTTAAAGCTGATTACCCGGCTATCTTGTAAGGTATCAATTTCAGCAATCCGCTTTTGCACATTCATATTTATTTTATAAAAAGGCATAACAATATAAATATCTAATACTACTAAGGCAATCGTCATTACCAAAGCCTGCCATGAACCGTTAGTTCCAATATATGGAATTAATACTCCTGGCGTTCCAGCTAAGACTGGATAAACGCTAACTGGAATTAAATGTAAGGCAATTGCTAATGATGAAATTACAATATTAACTAAAGGAATAACTAAAACTGGCAAGACTAAAAGTGGATTCAAATAAATTGGAAAGGCTACCCAAAATCCATTGAAAGCTCCAAAAAGGGCAGGAAAAATTGAAGCTTTTGCAATTAACTTATTTTGACGACTTTTATCTAATAGCAATACTGCAATAATCAAACTAACGGTAAAAGCTGCGCCAGACAAAGTGCCATATGATTGCACTAAGTTGGAACCTAAATACTTAAATGGCACATTCCAGCTAGAGCCATGAGTCAAGGCATAGTTAAAATTAGCTGTTGCAGCGCCACCATTTTGGCCTGACATCGCTAATTCTAGTGGCGTTCCAATCCCTAACCAATGCAAAAAAATTGCTAATAAAACTAAAGGGACATTAATCAATAAGTTATTACTTGTAATAAGCTTATCCGCCAAAATAGTGACAATATTAGAATTAAAGATTTTAACCTGTAAAATATAAATTAAAATTGCTACTATTATCGCCATTAATAAAGAAGCGGTAATTGGCTTAATTGCAGCAAAAGCACGTTCCTTGATATCAGATACGTGTTCCATTCGTTTTTGAGTGTGGTCTTGACCTAAGAAATGATAAACTTGCCCTACCAAATAACCTATTAACAGCGTGACAAACATTCTTTTTATAGACAATAACTGCAAATTAATCGTACCGAATTCATTATTCACACCTGGATTTCTTATGAAAAAGATTGCGATAATCGCAGTAATACCTGCAAGTTTTGAATCTTTGTTATAAATTCTGGCAGTATAAAGAGCCATAAAATATGCAGCATAAACGCCAAAAAGGCTAAAAATAGCAAAAATTACTCCATTACTAGCAAACCGAGCTACCTGGAAAAAGGCTCTTGGGAATACTTTTCCTAAGTTTAAAATGTTGAAAAATAAACTATCATGACTTAGCAAAATTTTTGAGAACATCTGAAAAAATGCCCCAATCAAAGCAAAAGGCATAATCATCGCAAATGTTCTTTGAGCTGCTCTAAAAAAGACACGCTCACGCATCCTTAAAAGAAGCTTTACTAGTTTTTGTTCCATTTATATATCCACTCCTAGTTTTTATACAATAATTTTATCATTACTCCTGCTATAAGGCAGGTTAAAACAATTGATGTTATAATAAAAATAAAAAGGGGAGTGGAGCTTTATGACGAAGAAGATAGAATTAGACCCTGAAATTGAGCGCTTAGTATCAACTTATTGCGATAAGATGCATCTAGACTTCAACTCTTTAACTAATAAAGCATTAAAATATTATATTGTTAATAAGCTTAGTTCTAAAGAAGTTCGTCAGGCGAAAAGAAATAATGAACCTGATACTAAACTTATCAATGACTTATTCCAAAGTAACTATGGACCTTGGATAAATGATTAAACTGCCTTTAGCGACAGTTTTTTTTATGGAATTGTAATGATTACTTATAAATGAGGTGAGCTTTTGAAAAAACGAATTGATCCTGTTAAATTGCAATATTTACTCTTAGGAAGCTTAATCGCCAATACTGGAATTAGTTTTATTTGGCCCTTAACTACTATTTATTTAACCAAAAACTTGCATGAATCTTTAACGATGGCAGGGATTGTGCTATTCTTAAACTCTGCTTTTACTTTATTAGGTAATTTATTTGGAGGGCAATTGTTTGATCGTTGGCATCCCTTCCAAACCATTGCCACTGGTGTTTTCATCGCAATGGCTTCAACTTTTTGCTTAATTTTTTTAAACGGCTGGCCATATTATGCAATTTTCCTATTAACTCTAGGGATTGGCAATGGAATTGTTGTAACTAATCTGAATTCGATTGCGACTTTGATGCGCTCTCGCAATCCTAGTTATGTTTTTAATGCCCTTTATTTCACTCAAAATTTAGGTCTAGTCTTCGGCTCTTTAATTGTCGGTTTTATTTTGCCTTTAGGGATTGACTACCTTTTCATGCTAGCCTTTCTGATGTTTCTGCTATTTGAAATTATCATTCTTGCTACTTACCGTAACTTAAATGCAGCTAGACTTGCCCATCATACTAATATTCGACAATCTTCAAATAAAGAAAAGATGGCCAAGGCGCATTTAATCCAAATTTTTGCGTTAATGCTCTGCGTCTTATGTGTTTGGATTGCTTATGAACAGTGGAACTCTAATATTTCAACTTATATGTTAAGTTTGGGTATGAAAGTACAGCAATATTCAATCTTGTGGACTTTAAATGCGATTTTGATTGTAATTTTTCAACCAATTTTAACTCATTTTGATAACTTCTTAACAGATCATTTGTCCGCACGTCTGTGCTGGGGCACAGCCTTATTTGCGATTGGCTTTTTACTATTACTTATCAGCCAACAATGGCTATCCTTTGCTCTAGCTATGGCCACTTTAACTATTGGTGAAGTATTTTCACTACCTGCAGTTTCAACTTATGTCAACCAACGTGCCATCGATTCAGAAAAAGGTCGCTATCAAGGATTCGTTCAATCAGTAACTTCAGCCGGTCGAGCAATTGGGCCCTTAGTTGGAGCCTTATTAATTGAAAACTTAAGTTACCAAGCACTATTTATTTTTTGTACAACAATCATTATCATTGCAATTACAATTTTCGCTATTACAGATCAACTAAAAGTAAAGGAAGATTAGATGGATTCAAAAATTAATCAAAATCCTGTTAAGACACCGCTCTTATTACTCGGTTCACTTATTTATAATATTGGGATTAGCTTTATTTGGCCCTTAACTACTATTTATATGCACCAATATCTCCATCAAACCTTGACTGTTGCAGCAATTATTTTACTTTTATATTATGGAACAACGCTTTTAGGTAATGAAATTGGTGGCTGGATTTTTGATCGAATTACACCCTTTAAAACAATTATTTTAGGGGCATTTATTACCAGTTTTTGTACCCTAGCGATGTTTTTAATTCCAGCTTGGCCCTTTTATCCAATTTTTTTGGTCGTTTACGGCATTGGTGATGGAATTGTTACTACTGCAATTAATTCAATTGCTACGACTATGAAAAGTCATGCATCATCTTACTTTTTCAATCTACTTTACATGACTCGTAATTTAGGACTCGTTGTAGGTTCACTTTTAGTTGGGCTTGTAACTATTTATGGCCCTCGTGCCTGGTTTATTTCTGCCTTTGGCTTTTTTGCAGTTTTCATTTTCTTAATCTTAGCCTGCTTTAAAAAGTTAGACCAGCATAACCTAGTTCAAGATATTGAACAAAAAAGCATGACGGTTGGTGTACAAAGGAGCTTCTGGGTTATTCTAAGCTTAATCTGCTGTATGTTCTTTTGCTGGTTAGCATATGAACAATGGGATTCTAACTTATCTGTTCATATGTTAAATAACGGAATTACAACAGCCCAATATAGTTTTTGTTGGACATTGAACTCTGCCTTAATTGCAATTTCTCAACCGATTTTAACCTACTTTGATGACTTTTTAAGTAAAAGAATCAATAGTCGCTTATACCTCGGTTTTGCACTCTTTGCTAGTTCTTTTCTAATCTTAATTGGAGCTAATAGTTACTGGCATTACTTACTCGCAATGTTTATTTTAACTTGTGGTGAAGCTTTAGCCTTCCCAGCAGTAAGTGCTTATGTTCATATGCATGCTCCTAAAAGTCAAGCTGGTCGCTATCAAGGATTAGTTTTAGCTGGAACTAGTGCCGGGAGAGCTTTAGCTGCTTTATTCGGGGCCGTTTTACTTAACTTTGTTAAAATGCCAACTTTGCTTTTAATTTTGGCTAGTTTAATCATATTAGCTCTTATCAACTTTATTATTTTCAATAACCTAACAAAAAAGGACGCCTAAGCGTCCTTTTTATTTATCTCTCAGCTAAACTCAATGGCATCCGTTTCAAAATAACTTGAGCCAAAACAATCATAGCAATTGAAATTAATATTGCACTTGCAATTTCTACCAAATTAAAGCTACCAAAAGCCACTGCTCTTAATGCCTTCAATTGATAAGTTAAGGGATTAATTGCTGACAAAATCTTGATAATAAGTGGGGAATTATCACTAAAAACATACAAGGTTGGTGCTGCATATGAAATTGGTGAAAAAATTAAAGTCATTACCACATCACGTTGCTCATATGATGAAATTCTAGTACTTAAAATAATGCCTAGAGTTGACCAAAATTCAAGCGAAACAATTAAAACTAGGAGTGATAAAAGTAAGTACCATAAATTATAAACACCACCAGTTAATAGCCCTAAAACAATTAAAATTGCACTTTGAAATAGCAGACCAATAATAGGGAAAAAGCTCATCCCAGCAAGATAATGCCAAGGTTGTACCCCATTAGTAAATTTAATTGCCAGTAAACCATACTCTTTATCAACTGTTGCCCGATACATCGCCTGTGACATTTGCGTCGTCATAAAGAAGGTTAAGACCCCAGTTAGTGCATATTGCTTATATGGCAGAGTAAAACCAGCATAATGAACTGCATTTAAATTTTCATTTAAGGCCATTACCAATAAGCCATAAGTAATCAGTGGTTGCATAAACATTGATAAAAGAAGGCCCTTATTATGGACAAAAGCGCGCCATTCATTATTAGCCACAATTTTAATTGATCTTAGTCCTAGTGAAATATTTCTAAATTTAGCAGGATTCATTTAGTTACCTCTTTCTTGCAAATACTTATCTCTCAAGCTAGTACTGTCAGCTAAAAAGTCCTTTAAACTACCAAAGAATTGTTGTTCATGTTCATTAATAAATAAAACCTGATCTGCATAACTTTCTAATAAAGTTAAATCATGAGAAGAAGTTAGAACTAAGGCACCATTTTTAACTTCAGTTTGTAAATAACGAAAGAGCTTCTCACCAGTTTCGACATCTAATCCAGTCGTTGGTTCATCTAAAATATAAATTTTAGGTTTACGGGCAATTTCCCGGGCAATTTGTACCCGTTGTTGTTGTCCACCAGAAATGTGGTCTACTGGCTTATCTTTCAAATCAACAATATCAAGTAATTCTAAGGCAAATTCTGCCTGCTTCTTTGCTACACTCATCTTACAACCAGCTAAAAGTGGTCCCTGAATAACATTGTCAAAAACATTTGTATACCAATCGATCAACTGACTTTGCGGACTAAAACCAACAGCATTAAAAGGATTCTTCTTATCGGTTTCAACTTGCCAGTTAATTTCTCCAGCTAAAGGTTTAACAATCCCAATCATTGTATTAATTAAAGTAGATTTTCCGGCACCATTTGCTCCGATTAAGGCAATAAATTTACCTTCTTCTAATTTAAAATTTAGATCCTTAACTACCGTAGTTGTTTTATAGCCGATTTGCAGCTTATTTGCAGTAATCATTTAAGCTTCCTCCTCCAAATAAGTCATTTTTAATTTAATTTATTTATTTTAATATTTTAATTTTTTTGTATTGCTATGTCAACCTTTTTCTTATAAAAAAGCAAGGCATCAAAGATGTCTTGCTCATAGATAATCAAAATTCAAATCGCTTGTTTTTTACAACAAAAAAGCCCAATTCCACCAACATCGGAACCAGGCTCACACAGTATGTACCATCACTTAAACTGACCACATATAATTAAGAGAAAATGTCTTTGCTACCGAAAAAGATATTTTCATAAGATGGTACATGTAAATATTAGCATAGACTCAAATTTTTAACAATTGTTTTTAAGTATAAATTATTTATAAAGTATCTTCTTGATTTCAGTTAACTGTTTCTTTTTTGCTATACTGTAACTAATTCTTTTAGTAATCGAGAAAGGAAGGAAAAATACTATGCGTGTTTTAGTAACTGGTGGTGCTGGTTATATCGGCTCCCATACTGTCCTTAAATTAATTGAAGATGGCAATGAGGTTGTCGTTTTAGATAATTTAGTAACAGGACATAAAGAAGCAGTTAACCCTCAAGCCAAATTTTATGAAGGCAGTGTTCTTGATACTAACTTAGTCTATGATATCTTAACTAAAGAAAAAATTGATGCCGTAATTCACTTTGCAGCTTATTTACTTGTAGGTGAATCTGTTGAACAACCTTTAAAATATTATCACAACAATGTTACTGGCATGATTAATTTACTTGAAGCAATGCAAAAAGCCAATGTTAAGACCTTAGTCTTTTCTTCAAGTGCTGCAACTTATGGTGTTCCCGAAAAGTTGCCATTAACTGAAAAGTCACCAACTAATCCAATCAACCCTTATGGTGAAACTAAGTTAATGATGGAAAAAATTATGCGTTGGACTGACTCAGCATACGGCATTAAGTCAATTGCTTTACGCTACTTTAACGTTGCCGGAGCTAGTTTAGACGCCTCAATTGGAGAAGATCATGCCCCAGAAACTCACCTAGTACCAAACATTTTACTTTCAGCTGAAAAAGGCGATGGTAAATTCACTATTTTTGGCGATGACTATAATACTCCAGACGGTACTAATGTCCGTGACTATGTTCATGTTGTTGACTTAGCTAGTGCCCACGTCTTAGCTTTACATTACCTAGGAAAAAATCGTCAAAGCGAAATTTTTAACTTAGGTTCAGCTCACGGTTTCTCAAACTTAGAAATCTTAAAGAGCGCCATTAAAGTTACTGGCATTGACATCCCTTATACAATGGGACCACGCCGACCAGGTGATCCAGATTCTTTAGTTGCTGATTCAACTAAGGCTAGAACAATTCTCGGCTGGAAGCCAAAATATGATAATATCGATGATATTATTGCTAGTGCCTGGAAATTTGTTCAAACTCATCCCCACGGCTATCAAAACTAATAGCAAAATAAAAAGCAAGAATCTTATGATTCTTGCTTTTTTCTAACCAATAATTAATGGTGTTAATTTATTCATTTCAGCTCGTAATTTGTAAAAGTTACCAGTTTGATAATTAGATTGAACGATAATGGCATCTTGTCCATCATTTGAAGTTCTTACAAAGGTATAGTAACCATCACTGGCACCATTTGCTCCCTTAAAAGATGAATTATTGTAAAAGCCACCATTGTAAAAGCCAGGGGGATTCCCCTTAAAAATGATTTGCCGGCTTTGCTCTGTCAAAATATTACCAGACAAAGCATCTTTTAACACCTTATATAAATCCTGATTAGACATAGCTAGTGAGCCTGCACCAAGTTCGCCATGAATCTCATTCAAATCAAGCTTGGTTTTATTAACTTTACCATTTGAGCCCACACTATATCCTGAAACAAAATTAATATTAGCTAAAATCCTAGCCTTGCTCCAAACAAAAGCTGTGTGTTTTAACTTTAAACGTTTAATGAAGTATTTCTCAACTAGTTTTTCATAGCTAGTGTGGTTAACTTTAGCTACGATTCCACTCAAAAGTACATAGTTCAAAGTTGAATAAAAACTTTTGCCTAACATTTTGGAATCGAACTGAGTATTAGCTACGGCATATTTAAAGTTTTTAGCATCACTAACAAAAGGTACTGTACCTAACTTAACTTTATCTTTCAAAGTTAAACCTGAAGTCATTTGTAATAAGTTAGCTATGGTAACTTTATTACCACCTGGGATATTAGGATAATACTTAGCCACCTTATCATTTAAACTCATCTTACCATCTTGAACTGCTCGCATTACTAATGTAGCAGTCATAAATTTTTGGACGGAGTTAATTAGATAACTAGTGTCAGTCTTATTCGCTGTAGCATAATTCATAGCTACTTTGCCATTCTTAATTACCAAGACGGAACCATGAAAAGCTAATTTATTTAAAGACTGGCGCACTATTTTTCTTTTAAAGAGCTAAGTCCACCTTTTTCAGAATTGGTTGATTCATTGATTTTTTTAACTTTAGTTTTGTTTTGCCAATAGCGAGTAAAGAAATAATTATCGATATGATAATCAATAGGTACATCCTTAGTTTGCATAAATGGCTTGACATACTTATCAACTGCAATCCAACCATTCCAACCTAAGTGAATTGTATCTTGCATGAAGTACTCTTTACGCCCATCTTTAGACAAGTCTGCAATATTGTAAAAGCCTTGCTTTACAAGCTGATACTTAATCTTAGCAACAGACTTTTGGTACATATCTTTATTAAGACCAGTGTAATTAGCCCACTTATCATTAATCGGTGGAATAATGAACAAGACATTAGTATGTTGACTAGCAAATTGCTTAAGCATCAACTCAAAGTCTGAATATTCAACTGATTTAACATAATCAAACTTAGCTTGACTACCCTTTAGTTTCTTTAATTCCTTTAAGTTTAAGCGGGTCTTAAAGAAGGTATTATCAATTGCAAATTTATTATTAGTTGTATGCTTCTTTCCTTGTGCATTAGCAACCTTAGTTAAACCAGAAACTGAATAATTATCAGGTAATAACTTAGCTTGATTCTTAATGTGGTTAATCCGGTCAGGCAATTGGAATGTACTGAAGAAAGTATCTTCATTTATCAAAACTCGACGACGCAGCTTTAGCCACAATCTTTGTTCTTTTGAAAGCTTTTGACCTGAAGCAATCGTCATCAAGGCATACTTGATAGTCTCTGTTGATTTCCCACTTGGCATTTGCAAAAGACGGCGAGCTGCATATCTAGTAGCAATGGAGTCCTTGGCATCTAATAAGAAGTCGATTGCTTGTAAGTTTGAATAGTATAAACTGAAAGCTTGTTTATTTTGACCATGCTTGGTAAACCATTGTGGTGAAATAATTACAACAGCTTTTTTGTTAGTTAATTCAGACTTAGTTCCCTGCATCCCAAAGTATTGAGCTAATGACTGACTACCTGGACCTCCTAATAAGAAGGGAGTGTAGTTTCTCTTATACTTATAAGCTAAAACGCTTGGGTGAAGTGGGTCCATTCGTGAAAGTTCACTCGAACCATAAAATGGCACATAGTTAGAACTAAAAGCTTCTTGCTTCATCCGTTGACCCTTAAAAATTCGATCACCTTGTGAAGTAGCCGCTTCAAAAATACTATTAGCGCTATAAGTTCGGTCCCATGGGAAAAGCAATACGCAGACCAGTAATACTACTGCGCAAATGACTGGGCCGAAGATTTGCCACAGTCTACGTTTGTTACTCATTTTCTAAACTTTCTACCTTTGCCACAATCTTGTTTGGAGTATCCCATTCTTCACGGTTAAATTCTGATACTGGAACTTGAATACCAGTTTCTTCTTGTAAGTTCAAAAGCATTTGAACTGTTGCTAATGAATCAAGTAAACCATTTTCAAAGATATTTTCATCCATTTGGTCACTTAAATCTTCACCAGTTAAATCTTCTAAAACGTTTAAAACAACTTCTTTTGCATCCATAATAAAATCTATCCCTTTCTAGTTACTTCCTAATGGTGCATTGGATGGAACCATAAGGTGTCTAAAAATCCTGAGAAAATCAAGAAACTAAAACAAATAACATTAAATGTAATAAAAATTGCCAATGCCTTAGTATATTTGTTACTTGGCAATTGCTTTTTATGCTTACGCTTAAATCTTAACCAATAATCATTAATAATGATAGCGCAGGCATGGAAAATACCATAAACAACGTAATACCAAGTTACCCCATGCCAAAAGCCCATGATTAAGAAGTTAATTAAATAGGCTACTTGAGAGAGGCGAATTCGGTTTTTGAATAACTTTTTCTTCATAGCAAAAAAAGTAAAGCGCATGAAGATAAAGTCTCTAAACCAAAATGATAAAGTCATATGCCATCTATTCCAGAATTCCTTAATATTTGGTGAACTAAATGGCTTATTAAAGTTCATTGGTGTCTTAATCCCCATAAAATATGAGGTTGAAACTGCAAATAATGAATATCCGGCAAAGTCAAAGAATAAATACATACTGTAGCAGTACATATATCCGACTAAGGCCCAAGATAAACGTAATCCGCCATTAATTTTACCATTAACAATAGCTGCTTGTGCTAGTTGTGGCAATAAGTATGTTCCAAAGAACCATCCTAAAACAAACTTATACAAGAAACCTTGGAAAAGATATTTAACAGCCTTTTCCAAGCTATCAAGATAATCTGATCTACTTGGAGCTTCATTAAAATCTTTAGCAAAGCGGCGATAACGATCAATCGGACCAGATGAAATTACTGGGAAGAACAATAAGAAGCGCGCATATAAAATTGGGTCTACTTCTTTAATTGTTCCGTCTCGAAGTTCCATAATAACTTGAACTGTCTTAAAAGTTAAATAAGACACACCCAAAAATCCAATTGTTATTGACTCATTGGCTGGAATTACCGGAGCTAATTTTACTAGTGTTAATGGCAGAATTGCCAAAATTACAAATAGTGAAAAAATACTAGTCTTTTTACCACCATTTTTGACGTATTTTTGGAAGGCAAAGGTAACCAAAAATTGGTAGACAATATATCCTAGCAAGGTTACTCCTTGCACCCACTTATCGCCGCCAAAAGTTAAAACTAAGAAAACAATTGAAAAGATTGCTTCATATGTCTTAAACCGACGACCAAAATAAAGTCCAATTATTAACGGTAACAGCAGCAAGAGCAATAATAAGAAATATTGCGGGTTACTGTATGGTTGTAAATTTATCAAGCGTTAACCTCCTTAATTACGGCCTTGATGTCAACCTTACCATTTTGAGAAATTGGCATATCATCACGATAAACAAAGCGTTGTGGAATCATGTATGGCATCAAGTTCTTAGCTAAGTCTTCACGCAAAATCTTAGTGATTTCAGCGTCAGAATACTTATCTTTAACACCATCATTTAATTCGATTTGCGCTATTAATTGCTTAACTTTGTGATCACGGTCATATTTTGGTGCCACTACACCATAACGAACCAAATCATTCTTACTTAAGTAGAAATTAATTTCTTCAAGCTCAATCCGGTAACCGTTAAACTTAATTTGGAAGTCAATCCGGCCACGGTAAAATAGCATATCGCCATCAAAAAATCCTGCATCCCCAGCGCGATAACTTGCATATGCTTGCTTTTCATCTTTAAAGAAAGCGGCCGTTGTCTTTTCTGGATTGTTCAAGTATCCCTTTGAAACGCTAGGACCAGTAATGATAATTTCACCTTCGCCTGGCTTTTCTCCCTTGCTTTCGTCGATAGTAATTTGGGTATCGTCTTTTACCTTACCAATTGGTAAACGATCATACTTAGCAAGTAATTCATCAGTAATTTCTACTTGGGTAACGGCAACTGTTGCTTCAGTTGGTCCATAAGTATTGAAAATCTTACTTTGTGGGAACTTCTTCTTTAAAGTTTCGGCACATTTATGAGTTAATTCTTCCCCGCAGAACAAGAAATGAGTTAAATCAGGATGGTGTTCACCATTAAATGTAGGATCTAAGAAACACATTTGAGCAAATGAAGGGGTTGATACCCAAACATTAAATTGTAACTTTGGTAAAGTGGAGAACAATTGACCCAAGTTTTCAGTTACATCATGTGGTAAAACAACTAACTTACCAGCAGTAACTAAAGCTGGGTATAAGCTCATCACTGACAAGTCAAATGAATATGGAGCTTGGGCTAAGAAACTAGGATTCTTAGGTAAGTCATAATCTTCAAGTTCCCAATTCACAAAACTTAGCAAGTTATCATGACTAATTTGAACACCCTTAGGCTTACCAGTCGTACCTGAAGTGAAAATAATATAGTAATTATCATCTCCAGCCACAAACTTGCTTTCATCGCATTCAAAGTCACCAGTTTCAAGTTCACTTGGTTTAACCACAGTTAAATTATCCAAATCAATATCAGGTAAAGTATCAATTGCTAAAACAACACTGGCTTTTGATACTTCTTGAATCATAGTTAAACGTTCAGCATTAGAATAGCTAGCAATTGGAATATAAGCATGTCCTGCTTTAACACAGCCTAAAAAGCTAGCAATCATTTCAAAGTCTTGCCCGCCCCAAATCATAATAGGTTCTTTAGCTGCAATGTCTAAGCTTGAAATTTTATGTGCCCATTCATCAGAGCGCTTTTTCAAATCTCCGTATGTATTGGTTGTTCCAAGATAATCATAAGCAATTCGGTTAGGTTCTTGAACTGCGATTTGATCAATCTTCTTGATAATGTTTTCAATCACTGGTAAAACCTCTATATTTGTTAAAATTCATTGTAAATAAAGTGCACTGAGTCAATCCCACTGTATTCGTAGAGATAAATGAGTGCAATTAATATGGCGAAGTAAAAAAGTGTTCTCAAGACAAAGCTAGTAATAGCTTGCTTGCGAGAAACGACCTTCTCCTCTTTCTTGTCTGTCATATTCTCACCTCTAATAACCTAAGGATATATTACAACAATGTTACAAAATAATGCCTATTGTATACCTATCTTTACAAAATATTAGTATCTTAACTAATTAGGAATCTTTTTAGCAGCCAAAAATAATGGAATAGATACCACTGGTGAAACGAATAAGATTGCAAAAATAGCCAGTCTAAACATTACTTTTCTATTATAGCAAAGGCCTGTCTGATTACTAAGCAAGATAACGGTTGCAAAAATAATTGTTACTAATAATTCAAAAATTGCCAAATTCGCTAATCCACTATTCAGTTGAAATAGCAATAAATACATTGAAGCTGGCACTAAACATAACCATCCCGCAATTTTAGTTAAAAAAACTATTTTCTTTTTAGTAGCATCAGTCATCGCGTTTCTCCTAAGTTTAATATGTTGCGAATAACGCATTAATATTAATTGATAAAATTCGATCCATAATCGTAATTTGTGAACGGGCGTAATTTTTTGAACCTGATTCAAACAAGCATAGTAACTGACCATGCTCAACTGTTAATTGCTCTAAATATGGTGGCATATCAATTACCTTTTCGGCATTCTTTTCATCCAGTGAATTTAAAGCATTAGTTGAAAAAATATATAGTTTAGAATTTTGACTGCCATATGATTGTGATAAGAAAATCTTATCTTGGTAAAAAGCTATCCCTTGAATTTGTTTGTCCATGCTAGCTGAGCCACTAGCCGTTGACCAAGCAGCTGAACCGGTACTTGCTTTAATTTCATTAGTTGTAATCGAACCCTTAAAGTTTCCACTTCGAGCAATTGGATAAGCAGCTACAGTCCCTTTTTCATACATATTAAAGAAGCCGACAAATAATTGATTATCAAAATAGGTCACAGTTGAAGCTCTAGAAATACCTGGTAAAGCCATCCGGTTATTATACTTAATGGGTTTTCTTCCTTTATACTCTATCAAAGCCTTCAGCGGAAAAGAAGCTAGCGCTGATTCATCTCCTAATGAACTAGTTAGCCAGATATTTTGAGCAACTGGATCATACGCAATCCCTCCTAGGTGCGGCCGACCAGGTACTTGAACAGTTTTAAGATACTTACCGGTATTTTTATCTAAGACCCAAATAACAGAGGCATGTTCATGTTTCCCATCATATGCAGTAATTAAGAGGTACTCTCCAGCTATCGCTAAGCCTTGTGGCGTCATATTTCCGCTAGTTTCAAACTTTTTATTTTTGAAGTTAAAGCTTTTAGTTGATACTAGTCCTGGAATAACCACGTTTTTTCCGACGTTTGTTAGACTAGGTGTATTAAATGAAACATTATATATGAAAGGATAATTTTTACGAATTTTCTTTTCATATTCTGCTTCACTATACCAAGCTGGACTAATACTAGTTCCATCTTTTGCCTTCTTAACTGCTGGCCTTTTACTAATTAAGGCCTCATACGCACTATAGCGCTGATATGATTGATATAAACGATATGCTCCATAAAAAGTTGCTAATAGAAATAGACACAAAAAGCAAACTCGAAAAACTTTTTTGAGCCACTTCCCCACGAATATCACGTCCTCATCATGTATTAGTGTCTATTATACCTGAATATAAGAAAAAAGATTCCCGAATTAAATTCGAGAATCTTTTTAGGCTTTTAATTTTAATACTTAGCTTCCCACTTAATTGCCTTAATTGCAGCTTCAGCATCCTTAACACTGTCATCAGCTAACCCTTGCTTAATAGCAGTTTCGCAAACAGCCTTAGCGACAGTTTGAGTAAAGGTATGAATTTGTTTTACTGGTGGTAAAACGGCTGCACCTGGCTTAGTAGTATCAACTAAGCCACCAAGTGAGTGAGCTGCGGCAGAAATCATTTCATCACTAACAAGTTTTGCCTTAGCAGCTAAGACGCCCAAACCTACACCTGGGTAAATTAAAGCGTTGTTAGCTTGACCAATTTCGTAATTTACACCCTTGTATTCAGTTGCTTGAACTGGAATACCAGTAGCAATTAATGCGCGGCCATCAGTCCACTTAAGTAGGTCATTTGGCATAGCTTCAATCAACTTAGTTGGGTTTGAAATTGGGAAAATAATTGGTCTTTCAGTATTAGCAGCCATTGCTCTAATTGCACCTTCAGTAAAGGCACCTGGAGTAGTTGAAGTACCAATCATCACGCTTGGCTTAACTGCCTTAATGATAGCTTCAAGATCAGTTAATTCTTCACTATTTTCAAATTCACTACGTTTTCTGACAAATGGCTTTTGTTCTGGAGTTAAACCTTCAGTATCTTCAAATAATAAGCCTTGCTTATCAACTAAGTAGAAGTGCTTTCTAGCTTCTTCATCACTTAAGCCTTGAAGTTTTAATTCCTTAAAGAGTAAGTTAGCAATTCCCATACCAGCAGTTCCGGCACCGAAAGTTAAGAACTTTTGATCAGTCAATTTTTGACCAGAAATTTCAAGTGCACCTAAAACACCAGCTAAGCAGACAATTCCTGTACCTTGAACGTCATCATTGAAGACAGGAATATCATTACGGTACTTATCTAAAATCTTGGTTGCATTGTCACGGCCGAAGTCTTCAAAGTGAATGTATACTTCTGGGAAAAGCTTACGTGCACTCTTAACGAACTTATCAACCATGTCGTAGTACTTTTCACCAGTAACACGCTTGTGCTTAAGACCTAAATAAAGTGGATCATTTAATAAAGTTTCATTATTAGTACCAACATCAAGTGAAACAGGTAAAACTTGGCTTGGATCAATTCCTGCAGCAGCAGTATAAATCATTAACTTCCCAACAGAAATGTTAACACCATTAGTACCCCAGTCACCGATACCTAAAATACCTTCTGCATCAGTAACAACGATTAAACGAATGTCACGACCATCAGCGGCATTCTTTAAGCTTTCTTCAATTTCATCAGTATCATCAATTGAAAGAAATGCTGCTTCTTGTGGTAACATAAAGATTTCACTGTATTGTTCAATGGCAGGGGCAATTACTGGATCATAAACAATAGGAAGTAATTCTTCAATATGGTGACTCAATACGTAGTAGAATAAAGTACGGTTAGTGTTAAATACTTCCATTAAGAACTTACGCTTTTGCATACCATCAGGTCTAATTTTGTATTGGTCGTAAACTCTCTTAGCCTGTTGTTCAATAGTTTGAACGTCACTAGGTAAAGTACCAATCAAACCTAATTTTTTACGTTCTTCTTTAGTAAAAGCAGTGCCTTTGTTTTTAAATGGGTTGTGAATAATATCAATAGCTTTCATAAAACTCACCTTTCTGATAATTTGTCATATTTATCGCGTTTACAAGATGAGTTTATTATCCTAAATAATTTATTGTCAAAGGTTGCTTCTACCATAAATTTTATTTATATGAGGTGTAAAATGAACTTACAAGACTTAAAATATTTTCATGAATTAGTTAAGCAAAAAAGCTTTACTAGAACCGCTGAACGCTTTAACGTGAGTCAGCCAACTATTACTGCTGCAATTAAACGTTTAGAAGCCCAATTTGGTAGCCATTTACTAATTCGGGATCAGTCCCACAAAAAAATCATTATTACTAAAGCTGGAATGCAACTAGAACAACATGCTCAAGCCGTTATCAAAGAGATGGCAGTTGCTGAAACTGAACTGAAGCAAAATGCTGAAGAAGATATTTTATTTGGTTTGCCTCCTATTATAGGTGATCATTTTTTCCCAGCTTTTGCAGGCAAGCTATTAAAAGAAAATATTTTAAATCATTTAAATGTACTAGAATTCGGCTCAAATGAACTACTAAAAATGCTCTTGGCTGGTAAGATTAATTTAGCTTTGCTAGGCCTAGTTAATATTCATAGAAGTACAGATGTTAAATTAACAGTTTTAGCAAAATATCCTTTTAAAGTGATTGTTTCTAAAAATCATCCCTGGGCTAAGAAAAAAGGCCTTTACTTTAATGAATTAGCTGATCAAAACTTCATTAACTTAACAGAAGACTTCGTCCAAAATCGCGCTCTCCGGCATTTACAGGAGCAAAATAAGGTTACACTAAAAACAATTTATCGCTCTCCTGACGTGGCTATTATTAAATCTCTAGTTGCCCAAAATTTAGGAATTTCAGTCTTAACTTCACTTGCAATTGATGATACTCAAGACTTAGTAGCTCTACCTTTACTTGATGACAATAACCCTAGTTTTAACGTCGTTATTGCCACAAGAAACAACTATCTCCTTAGCCAAAAAGAAGAACAATTGTGGAATATTTTGACTCAATCATAAAATAAAAATATTTTCTTTACATTTATTAATATATTTCGTCAAAGTTTTTTCACAATTTCCCTCTAATATATAAACCATAGCAAACAGGAAGATCCCCCTGATGCTATAACATCCAACTTTTTTCATTCATTCTCCTCCAAGTAATGAAAATCAACTTTTTAATCTACATTCCCCAAGTAGATTCTCATATATATTCCTCAATACATGCCCTGCATTTTTGCAGGGTTTTCTCATGTCCATTTTTTGTCTTAAACATTTGATATATTTTTCTTTACCTTTTCTTAAGGATTAAGGCAAAATTTGTTCACAATTTGTCTTTATTATATAAACCATAGCAAGCAGGTAGACTTGCTATACTCCCACTTTTTATTTCATTCATTCTTACTCCTCCAAAGTAGATTGAAACCCTATATAGTCCCGCTTTTGCGGGACTTTTTTTATGCAAAAAGCTAGCTTTTCGATTAAAATTTAGATTAGTAGTTAGGAGGTCATATTTGATGTTTTCCCCTGAAATCCAAAAACTTATTTCTGAAAAGGCCGGTGCTTTTCTAATCCCTGCTTCCAAAATTGCCTTTGTCCAAGCCGATGCGCCACTTTATCATGCCTTTTTACTTTTAAGTAAAGTAAAATACGCTAAAATTCCAGTACTTGATTCTGAACAAAAGGTCGTCGGCTTAGTTTCTTTAGCGATGATTACCGAGAAAATGTTAACTAACGATGATATCGTTATTGAACCCTTGTCTAATTTAAAAGTAAAAGATGTTATGCAGACAAACTTTCCTGCCATTAACTTTGTGCAAACAACTTTAGAAAAACAACTTCACTTACTCATTGATAATCCTTTTATTCCAGTAGTTAATGATAGTGGCGTTTTCCAAGGTTTATTAACTAGACGAGAATGGATTAAAGCCTTTAATTATGTAGCTCATACAATTAATGAAAAATATGATTTTACACCTAAAGATGTTGGGAAATAAAACCAGCATCTTTTTTATTTGACACATTCTTAATTTATAATGATTATATTTTGCAATTTAGAATCATTCTAGTTTACAAATTGGATTCTTGGTGTTACATTTTATTCAGAACATCACTTTTCACCTATAAGGAGAAGGATTATGAAACATCAATGGAAATTAATTTGCGCCATTATCATCGGAATTGTTGGCGTAATTCTAGACTTCGGTCTACACTTACCAAATTTAACTGCTTTAATTGTTGATATTGCCGCTATTTTAATGGCGATTTCTATGCTAAAAGAAATGATTGCTGATATTCGCGCTGGCCGTTGGGGTGTCGACATCTTAGCGATTATCGCTGTTATTAGTACTGTAGCTGTAAATGAATTCTGGGCAGCCTGGATGATTTTAGTAATGTTAACTGGTGGTGAATCACTTGAAGATTACGCTACTAGCCAAGCTGATAAAGAATTACGTTCACTACTTAATAACACTCCTCAGCTTGCTAATAAGTTAGTTAACGATCAAATTCAAGAAGTTAAAGTTGACGACCTAGCAATTGGTGATCTCGTCTTAGTAAAACCAGGTAGCCAAGTGCCAGTTGACGGTGAAATTGTTGCTGGTGAATCAAGTTTTGATGAATCTTCTTTAACAGGAGAATCTGTTCCTGTTAATAAAAAGCCCGGCGATAAAATTATGTCTGGTTCAATAAACGGCAATATCGCTATTAAGATGAAGGTAATCAAAAAAGCCGCAGATTCTGAATATCAGACTATCGTTGCCTTAGTTAAGTCATCAGAAGCTAAGCCAGCCAAGTTTGTTAAAATGGCCGATCGTTATGCCGTCCCATTTACAATAATTTCATTAATTATCGGGATTTGTGCTTGGATAGTTTCTGGTAATCCAATTCGTTTTGCTCAAGTTATGGTTGTTGCTTCTCCCTGTCCGCTATTAATTGCAGCTCCTGTTGCATTGGTTAGTGGTATGAGCTCAATGTCAAAAAATCACATTATTGTTAAATCTGGTACCACCTTGGAAAAGCTGGCAAAAGCTAAAACTTTTGCCTTTGATAAAACTGGCACCTTAACCAAAAATGAATTGGTAATCGACGAAATCCATCCAGAAAATGGCTATACAGCTGATGAAATTCAAAGTTTAAGTGCCAGTGTTGAACAACAATCGAGTCATATTATTGCCACTAGTTTAGTTAAAAATACTTCAGCTCAAAACTTACTACCAGTAACTAACTTGAAAGAAAAAGTTGGTAACGGCGTTAGTGGTACCGTTGCTGGTAAAGAAGTTAAAGTTGGTAAATTAACTTATGTTGCTGCTAATCAACAAGCTAATACTAAAAATGCAACTACTATTTATATTTCCATTGATGGTAAATATGCTGGCTATATTAGCTTTAAAGATCAAATTCGCCCTGAAACTAGTGCAACTATCGCTAGCTTACGTAAGCAAGGTGCCCAAAGTATTATGATGCTAACTGGTGACCATAAAGCTGTTGCTAAAAAAATCGCAGCTAGCGCCGACATTGACGATGTTCGTAGCGAACTTTTACCTGCACAAAAAATTGCCGCTGTTAAGGAAGTCAGCGCTGAAAATCGTCCAGTAGTAATGACTGGTGATGGTGTCAATGATGCTCCTAGTTTGATGGCAGCTGATGTTGGTATTGCTATGGGTGCTAAAGGGGCAACTGCTGCTAGTGAAAGTGCTGATGCTGTAATTATGGTAAATGATTTGAGCAAAGTTAGTGATGCAGTCGCAATTTCTAAACATACCATGAAAGTAGCTCATGTGGATATTTTGACAGCAATTAGTATTGTTATTTTAATTGAAATTATTGCCTTTACAGGTATTATTCCAGCAATGGCAGGGGCCGTTTTACAAGAAGTTGTAGACTTAATTACAATTTGTCTTGCATTATTAGCCAAGACTACTCCCAAAATTATGAAAAAAAAGCCTACAAATCAAATACTTGCAAAGCAAGTTAAGTTTTCGTAGAATATTTAATTAGTTAAATATTAAATTTAGTGGTTGGAGTTTTTAAACTTTCAAGATTTGCTTCTTTGGGTCAAGAAGCCTCTTGGAAGTTTTTTTCTTTTCTCCTGCTTTTTGAAAGGATGAATTAACATTGCATTTTATCGGTGAATTAATCCTGATTTTGCTTGCAACTACAGTTTTAGGACAAATTTTTACACGGTTGAACTTGCCTCCAGTAATTGGTCAATTATTATCGGGTATCGTTTTGGGCCCAGCATTACTTGGAATAGTCCATTTAAACAATACTATCAGTCTATTTTCAGAGCTAGGTGTAATCTTACTGATGTTTTTAGCTGGTTTAGAGAGTGATTTAAACCTATTAAAAAAATACTTTAAGCTGAGCTTTTCCGTTGCCTTCATTGGCGTCATCTTGCCTGTAGTCTTCATGACAACTTTCACTTTATTATTTCACTTAGCCTTTTTAGAAGCTCTATTTATTGGGATTGTCTTTGCTGCTACGAGCGTTTCAATTTCAGTAGAAGTTTTACATGATGCCGGACAACTTCACACTAAACCTGGCGTCGCCATTTTAGGAGCAGCGGTTGTTGATGATATTTTAGCTGTTGTTGTTTTAAGCTTGTTTACTTCATTTTCACATGAAGGTGGCAGTAGCGGTTTAACTAACAATTTAGCTCTTAACTTCTTAATTGAAATTATTTATTTCGTTGTTGTCTGGTTTATCTTCAAATTTGTAACACCTTATTTCATGCGTTATGCCGAAAAGTTTGAAATTAACTACTCTGTTGTTATTGCTTCTTTAATCTTAGCCTTTACTTTAGCTTGGTTTGCGGATATCACCGGCTTAAGTGCAGTGGTTGGTGCCTTCTTTGGTGGACTTGCAATTCGTCAAACTCCTCAAGCCAAAGAAGTCAAAGATTCCGTTAGTGCAATTGGTTATTCAGTGTTTATTCCAGTATTTTTTGCGGGAATCGGCTTAGAAATGACTTTTGCCAGCCTAAGTAAAGATATGATTTTTATTATTGGAGCTACTATCCTAGCTTTATTATCCAAATTCTGGGCAGGCAAGTATACCTGCAAGTTTTATGGGTTTAATAAGGTTGATGCCAGCATTGTTGGTGCGGGTATGATTTCTAGAGGTGAAGTTGCTTTAATTGTTGCTCAAATTGGAATTTCGCATAAGCTCTTCCCACAAGATATTTATTCCAGCTTAATTTTAGTCATCATTGTTACTACCATCTTATCGCCATTTATTTTAAATTACTATATTAAGCAAAAGTCCATAGCTGAAGCATAAAATAAAAGAGCAAGCTTTCAAAAGAAAGCTTGCTCTTTTTTCGTTATATTAGCAATTTTTATTTTCCAATTAAGGAGAGCATTCCTAAAACTGCAACACAGTTATTTAAGATATGAACAATTATTGAATAACGTAAATCCTTAGTCTTTAAGTAAACTAACGCTAAAATCATCCCCATTGTAATGTAAACTACAGATGATTTTGATAGGCTAGGATCGTGCAAAAAGCCAAATAAAAATCCATTAAAGAAAATCCCTAGCCAAAAATTCAATTTGTTTTCTTTAGTAAAGAAAACATTGAAAAATAAACCTCTAAAAATAAATTCTTCAAAAATTGGTGCTAAAAATGCAGTGTATATGAAGAAAAGGATAGTTGCCTTGTTAGCAATCTTTTGTAATAATTCTTGGTTATTTGAGCTTTGACCATGAGTTAAGAATATACTTAAAATAATTTGAAGAGCCATGATTGCAACAAAACCTAAAATGCTAAGTCCGATTCTTTTAGAAGACCAATGAGGTTTTTGGTTAAAATTCCAATCATTATCATAATCAAGCTGCTTACGATAACAATAACGGAACAAGAAAAATAAAGCGATTGTTACAAGCACAGTTATAGCTATTATTGCTAGATAGAATTTATTTTGTTCCCAAGTCTTAGGTAAACTATAGCCTAGGAGCGAAAGTTCATATAAAACAAATAAAAGAACTGCTAGAGAAAGTCTTTTAACATAAGTCCAAAGTGACATAGAAACCTCCGAAATTAATTATTACTACAATGATATATAAAACAACCACTTAAATGCAAATACAAAACCTAGTTTACCTATAATTTAAAATTTTTTGTTATTCTTATAACAAGAATGGAGGTTGACACATGAATTTAACTGAATTAATCTTTCAAAAAATCAGCTCACACTTTGCCTTGTTCTTGGTTACAATTAGCTTAATTTTCTTTTTTGCCCTCTTTTTCTGGCTATGGTTAAGAGAACCACGGCGCTTACTAAATGGTAATATTTTAACTATTTCCCTGGCCATACTAGCTTTTTGGTTAAGCATTATTGTTTATGAATATGGGCCCCTTTGGCTACGCCTGCTCTGGTATGATGCACTTCTTGCGGGAATATTAATAATTTTATTAATTTCATCAGTTTCTTGGCTGTTGCTACTTTGGAATTCGTACTTCGTACTAAAACATGAAAGCCATACCCTTCCCAACTTATTAACTTTATTTCTAGGACTTGGTCTCGTCGCTTTTTGGTTTTACGGGGTTTTTACACGCTGGCTCCATGTTCCAGTTTATTTGATTCCAATTATCGGAATTGCACCAACTATTGCATTTTATCTACTGATAGTTATGTACAGTTTTCTAATTAATCTTTTCCTTTATCAATTTGTCCCGAAAAAATATCATGAAGACTACTTAATTGTCCTTGGAGCTGGATTAATTAACGGTGAAACTGTCACCCCACTTTTAGCCAAAAGAATTGATCGAGCAATTACTTATGCGCAAAAACAAGCTGCTAAGACAGGAAATTTCCCTAAAATTATTATGTCCGGTGGTCAAGGCTCTGATGAAAAGATATCTGAAGCTAAAGCAATGGAAAATTATGCTCTTACATTTGCTATTCCCCGGGAAATGATTCTCTTAGAAGATAAATCTAAAAACACTTATGAGAATATGCTCTTTTCTAAAAAGCTAGCTGAAGATAATTTTGGTAGTAAAAACTTTAAGGCTAAATTTTTCACTAACAATTATCACCTATTACGCGCCGGTATTTTAGCAAAACAGGCTGGACTTGATGCTAATGGGGTTGGTGCTAAAACTCGCCTTTATTATTTGCCAACCGCTACTTTAAGAGAATTTGCGGGAATTTGTATCTTACATAAAAAGCGTCATCTAGCTGTTATTTTACTGATAATCCTATTTTCATTACTAAATGCGGTTTTGTCCTATGTTAACATCCGTTAATATTCGTGATTAAGTCGTATCTCACACTTATAGCTGACCAAAGCTAAGATTTTTATGGGAATTTCTGCCGACGTTTCAGTTTGTATCTGAACAATGTTTGTAATCAATTTAAAAATAGTTCGCAATTTATCTTGACGAACTATTTTTTTATTGGTAAAACATTACTTGTAAGCTATTAAAGCTAACTTGGAGGTTTATATGAAGTTAAAGAAGATTTTTGTTACAGCTGTAGCCCTCGCTACTGCCGTTGTTGCCACTGCTTGCTCAAGCAGCAATACTGCTAAAAACAGTAGTAAGGCTTATACCCCTAAAAAGGTATTAAACGTACAATTTGTTCCTAGTTCTCAAGCAAGTACTCTTGAAGCTAAGGCTAAGCCACTTGAAGGCTTACTTAAAAAGCAACTTGGTATTCCTGTTAAAGTAACTGTTTCAACTAGTAACAACGCCTTAGTTGAAGCTATGCAATCCCACCAAGTTGATGTTGGTTTCTTGCCACCTGACTCATACGTTTTAGCTCACAAGCGTAACATCGCTGATGTTTTACTCCAAGCCGAACGTTTCGGTTACGATGAACCATCAGGTAAGATGAACAAGACTTTAATGGACAAATACCGCGCTATGGTTGTTGTTAAGAAAGGTTCAAAGATTAAGTCTTGGAAAGACCTTAAGGGCAAGAAGATTGCTGTTCAAGAATCATCTTCAACTTCTGGTTATGTTTTCCCTGTAGCTGAACTTTACAAAAAAGGATTAAATGTTGTTAAGGATTCTAAATTAGTTCAAGTTCAAGGTCACGACCAAGCAGTTTTGTCAGTATACAACGGTGACGTTGATGCAGCCTTTGTCTTTGCAGATGCAAGAAATATTGCAGCTAAGGATACTCCACAAGTTATGAAAGACGTTGTGCCTATTTACTTCACTAAGTGGATTCCAAACGACACCATTTCAGTTCGCTCAGATATGTCTAATTCATACCGTAACAAGCTTAAGAAAGCATTCAAGGCTATCATGAAGACTGCTAAAGGTAAGAAAGTTATGTCTAGTGTATACCAACATTTAGGTTACAAAGATTCTAAAGATTCTAACTTTAATGTTGTTCGCGAATACGAAAAAACTATCGACAAAGTAACTAAGTAATTTTTCTATAGATTATCCCTTTAAATCAAGGTATCAGCACAAAGCTGATACCTTTTTATTATTAAAAATTTGATAGTTATTCCACTTTTTCACATTTTTATCCACAAGATATTGTGTTATTTAAAAATATTTTTTCAAAATATTGTGTAATCCTTTATTGTTCTAGGTTTCTCACCCTCTTTGAGTACTTTTATAAATGTTGATATACCAAGGTTTATAGCGTTTTTCCCTTCTTTGACAAAATAAACATGGCCTGCTAGGCTAATTTTCGTTGTTTATTTTGGAGGGATAAAAATGAAATTTAAAAAGTTGTTAACTGCAGCTCTTGCGCTCGTAATCGCCGGAACTGCCACTGCTTGTTCAAGCAATAAAACTAGTCAATCTGGTAATGGCTACACACCTAAAACTTTGAATGTACAATTTGTGCCAAGTGTTCAAGGTAGTCACTTAGCGGACCGTGTTAAGCCACTTGAAGGTTTACTAAAAAAAGAACTTGGTATTCCTGTTCATGTTTCTGTTTCAACTAGTAATACCGCTTTAGTTGAAGCTCTTGCCTCAAAAAAGGTAGACGTTGGTTTTATTGGCGGTGATACTTATGTTTTAGCGCACCAAAAGAAAGCTGCTGATGTCTTGCTTCGCGCCATGAACGAAGGTTATGATGAGCCTTCTGGTAAGCCAAACGGCCAAAAAATGAGTCACTATCGTTCAATGATTGTAGTTAAGAAGGGCTCTAAGATTAAATCTTGGAAGGATCTTAAAGGCAAGAAAATCGCCGTTCAATCACCTTCTTCTACTTCCGGCTACGTTGCACCTGTCGGCGAACTTTATTCTAAAGGCTTAAATATTCCTAAACAAACTCGCATGGTTCAAATTCAAGGGCACGACCAAGCAATTTTATCAGTATATAACGGTGACGTTGATGCCGCTGCTGTTTTTGCTGACGCTAGAAACTTAGCAGCTAAAGATGAACCAAAGGTAATGACTGGAGTTAAGCCAATTTACTTCACTAAGTGGTTACCTAATGACACTGTTTCAGTTAGAACTGATATGTCTCAAAAGTTCAGAAAGAAACTAGCTACTGCTTTTAAGAAAATTATCAAAACTAAAAAAGGTAAAGATGTCTTGTTCCACATCTATAACCACCTTGGCTATGTCAATGCCAAAGATAGCGACTTCGATATCGTTCGTAAATATCAAAAATTAGCAAACGAAGCTACTAAATAAGCCGAAAAGCACTCCTACCAGGAGTGCTTTTATACATATTGTGTCTATATCGGTTTTTAATCACAATATTTTGGGATTAATCCACTTATTCACACTTTTATCCACAAGATATTGTGCTATTTTATAAAATAATCAATATATTGCCCCTGATGCATTGATACATAAGGCTTAACACTATTT
This sequence comes from Lactobacillus psittaci DSM 15354, assembly GCF_000425905.1. Classification (GTDB taxonomy): domain Bacteria; phylum Bacillota; class Bacilli; order Lactobacillales; family Lactobacillaceae; genus Lactobacillus; species Lactobacillus psittaci. Next base: position 57,250 of record NZ_AUEI01000008.1, on the reverse strand, counting down.
CGCCATATTTTTAAAACGTTGATATATCAACGTTTATCGTGTTTTTGTTGCCTTTGACAGCTTAGATAAAGACTGCTAATCTTGATTGACGTTAAAAGTATTTTTTAGGGGAGAATATGAGGATGTTTACCAAAACTAAAAAAGTTTTGTCTTTTAGCGTCATCCTAGCAGCACTCGGCCTGACAGCTACTGCTTGTGCTAATAAGTCTGCTAATAACGCAAAAAGTTCAAATCACAGTGTTGCCTTAGTCACTAACAATACTGGGGTTGATGATCATTCGTTCAACCAATCAGCTTGGCAAGGTCTACAAAAATATGGTAAGTCTCACGACTTATTAAAAGGTCCTGGCGGATATAATTATTTCGAATCTAGTTCTGCGAGTGATCATGTGCCTAACATCGAGCAAGCTATTAAAGCCAACTATAAAACAATTGTCGGTGTTGGTTACGAATTAGGTGATGCTATTAAAAGTGAGGCTGCTAAGCACCCTAAGAACAATTTCATCATGATTGACAATGTCATCAACAAAAAGAATGTTGCTAGTGCAACTTTCAAATCTAACGATGCATCTTATCTAGCTGGGGTTGCAGCAGCTTACACTACCAAGACTAACGTTGTTGGTTTTGTCGGTGGTGCCCATGGCGTTATCTTAGATTTGTTCGACGCCGGTTTTGCTAAAGGAGTTTACGATGCAGCCAAAGCCCAACACAAGAAAATTCAAATTTTGAATGCTTATGTTGGTAACTTCTCAAGTGTTGATAAAGCTAATGCTATTGCTAAAGCAATGTATGCTCGTAAAGCTGACGTAATTTACCAAGTTGCCGCTACTGCCGGCGAAGGGGTCTTCCAAGAAGCTAAGAATATCAACGCTAAAAAGGCTGCTAGTGACCGCGTTTGGGTTATCGGTGTTGACTCTGATCAATCAAGTCTTGGTCAATACACCGATAAAAACGGTAAAGCTGCTAACTTCACTTTAACTAGTACCATTAAGGGTATCGGAACCGCTGTTGCTGATATTGCCAACAGAGCTTATAATAACGACTTCCCTGGTGGTAAGCACTTTGTTTACGGCCTTAAAGGTAATGGTACTTATGTACTCAAGGGTAATATGAATAATGCAGCCTGGTCTGCAGTAGAAACCGCTAAGCAAAACATTATTGCTGGCAAGATTAAGGTTCCTACTACACCATCTAATAATTAATTAAGTTAACTAATGTTAAAAAAATAATTGAGGAGAATGGATTTTTATGAAATTTAAGAAAATTACTACAATTGCTGCCATTGCAGCTGGTTTAGGTCTTACTTTAACCGCTTGTTCAAACAAAACCGCTACTAACACTAACGGCAAGAAAAATAAGGGTACTGTCGCTTTAATCACTGACGGTAACGGGGTTAACGATAACTCATTCAACGAATCAGCTTGGAATGGTTTTAAAGCTTATGGTAAAGAACATGGCTTAAAGCAAGGTAACAATGGTTACCAATACTTCCAAACTAGTGGTGCTTCTGAATTTGTTCCTAACTTGGAAGAAGCTGCTAAGAATTTCGATGTCGTTTATGGTGTTGGTTACCAATTAAAGGATTCTGTTGCTAGCGTTGCCAAGAAATATCCTAAAAAGAACTTTGCCATCATCGATGATGTAATTAAAGGTCAAAAGAACGTTGTTTCTGCTAACTTCAAGTCAAACCAAGCTGCTTACCTTGCAGGTGTAGTTGCTGCTTACACTACTAAGACTAACGTTGTTGGTTTCATCGGTGGTGCTCACGGTGATATCGTTGACTTATTCGACGCTGGTTTCACCAAGGGTGTTAACGACACTGCTAAGAAGCTTGGCAAGAAGATTACCATTTTGAACCAATACATTGGTAACTTCAATTCAAGTGACAAGGCTAAGTCAATTGCTTCTGCAATGTACGCTAAACATGCTGACATCGTAATGCACGCTGCTGGTGGTGCTGGTAACGGTTTATTCCAAGAAGCTAAAGCCCTTAACCAAACTAAGAAGGAAAAAGATAAAGTTTGGGTTATCGGGGTTGATATTGACCAATCAAGTCTTGGTAACTACAAGTCAAAAGATGGCAAGAAATCTAACTTTACTTTAACTTCAGTTATTACTGGTGTTAACATTGCTACTAAAGATATTGCAGACCGTGCTTACAAGGGCAAATTCCCTGGTGGTAAGAACTTACAATACGGTCTTGATACTAATGGTGTTTCAATTACTCGCGGTTACATTTCAGACAAGGCTTGGAAGGCTTCAAGAACTGCTAGACAAGATGTCATCAAGGGCAAGATTAACGTTCCAATTCACCCAAGTAAATAATTAATATTAATTCACTAAAGAAGAGATAGTTTTGCAAAGAGCTATCTCTTCTTTTTTACCCTCCCCGCATAAAAATCGAACTTTATTATAACTAGGTTTACTCAATGTATGTATTTTATATTGACAGAGATAATTTTGCTGTTAAAATATTATTTATACATCTAATATGCAAACATTTATCAAATAACAGCAGGAGGACGTTGTTGTGAAAAAATCAAGTTTTAGTAAGGTATTGAGTACTAGTATGGCAGTTATTGCTACAGGTTTATTATTAACCGCCTGCCAAAATAAGAGTGCAAAAAATGCGAACAATGGGAAGGCTAACCACTCTATTGCTTTAATCACTGATGGTAATGGGATTGATGATAAGTCATTTAACCAAGCAGTTTGGCGTGGCTTTCAAGCATATGGTAAAGAACATAATTTAAGCCAAGGTAAAGGTGGATATCAATACTTCCAATCTTCTAGTGCTGCTGATTTTGTTCCCAACTTCACTCAAGCTGCTAACGCCGGTTACCAAACAATCTACGGAGTTGGCTACATGATAACTGATGCTGTTAAGTCTACTGCTAAGAAATTCCCTAAGAAAAACTTTGTTATCATCGATGACGTAGTTACCGGTAAAAAGAATATCGCTAGTGCAACTTTCAAATCTAACGATTCTTCATACCTTGCTGGTGTAGCTGCTGCTTACAGTACTAAAACTAACACTGTTGGTTTCATTGGCGGCGCTAAGTCCACTGTTTTAGATCTATTTGAAGCTGGATTCAAACAAGGTGTAGCTGATACAGCTAAAAAATTAAATAAGAAAGTTACAGTTTTAGATCAATATATCGGTAATTTCACTTCAATAGACAAAGCTAAATCAATTGCCCAATCAATGTATGCCAAAAAGGCTGATATCATCTACCAAGCTGCTGGTAATGCCGGTAACGGTGTTTTCCAAGAAGCTAAAGACTTAAACTCAGAAAAAGCAGTTAATGATAAGGTATGGGTTATCGGGGTTGATATCGATCAATCTTCTCAAGGTAAATACACTGCTAAAGGTGGACAAAAGTCAAACTTTACCCTTACTTCTGTCCTTAAAGGTTTGAATATTGCCGCTAAAGAAATCGCTGACAAAGCATATCAAGGTAAATTCCCTGGCGGTAAGCACTTAGTATTCGGACTACAAGATAATGGTGTATCTCTTACCAAAGGAAATTTAAATTCAAAAGCCTGGAAAGCCGTGCAACAAGCGCGTCAAGATATCATTGATGGCAAAATTAAGGTTGCAACTTCTCCAAGTAAGTAGCACAATATATAGTGTGTCATTTCTAAAACACTTCGTAATGATACGGAGTGTTTTTTGCTAAATTTATACAGGGAAGGAAAGCTATGGAAAAAGAGAACACAAACATTATTGAGATGCGCCATATCGTTAAAGACTTCAATGGTTTTAAAGCTAATAACGATATCAACCTCACGCTTAAAAAGGGCGAAATCCTGGCGCTTCTAGGTGAAAACGGGGCTGGAAAATCGACTTTAATGAGTATTCTTTCTGGTCTACTAGAACCAACCTCCGGCGAAATTATTGTAAGAGGAAAAAAGGTGGATATTTCAGGTCCTAATGTAGCTAAAGATTTAAAAATTGGGATGGTCCACCAACACTTTATGTTAGCCAAGGCTTTCACTGTCCTTGAAAATATTATTTTGGGTCATGAAACTACTAAGGGTCTTAAAATCGACTTTAAGACTGCGCGCAAGCAAATTCTTGCCCTTTCACAAAAGTATGGGTTAGCGATTGATCCTGATGCTAAGATTTCAAATATTACTATTGCTCAACAACAAAGAGTTGAAATCTTAAAAGTACTCTACCGCGGTGCTGATATTTTAATTTTTGACGAACCAACTGCTGTTTTAACACCACAAGAAATTACTGAGTTCATCAAGATTATGAAGAACTTACGTAACGAAGGTAAGTCAATCATTTTAATCACCCACAAGTTAAAAGAAATCCGTGAATCAGCTGACCGTGTAACAGTTATTCGTCACGGTAAAAGTATTGATACGGTTGACGTTGCTGGTGCAACTGATGAAAGCTTAGCCGAAATGATGGTTGGCCGCCATGTTAACTTCAACTTAGCTAAGAAAGAAAATCAACCTGGTAAAACCATCTTAAAGGTAGATAACTTAAAAGTTAATGAAGACCGTGGGAATTTAGCTGTTAAAGGTTTAAGTTTTGAAGTTCATGCTGGTGAAATCTTAGGTCTTGCTGGAATCGACGGCAACGGTCAAGATGAATTAGTTGAAGCTTTAACTGGTTTACGCCATGTTGCAGCTGGTCATTTTGAAATTAAGGGTCAAGATATGACTAACAAGCGCCCTCGTCAAATTACTGAATTAGGTGTTAGCCACGTCCCTGCCGACAGACAAAAATTCGGCTTAATTTTGGAAATGTCTTTAGCTGATAACATCGCTTTGCAAACATACTACCAAAAGCCATATTCAAATCACGGTATTATTAACCACAACGCTATTACCGCTCATGCTCGCAAACTAATTAAGAAGTTCGATGTTCGGACTACTGATGAAAACTTAAAAGCTGGTGAATTATCAGGTGGTAACCAACAAAAAGCAATTATTGCTCGTGAATTAGACCGGAATAGTGACTTAATCATCGTCTTCCAACCTACACGTGGTCTTGATGTTGGAGCGATTGAATATATTCATAAGCAACTTTTAGCTCAAAGAGACGCCGGTAAAGCAGTCTTGTTAATTTCATACGAATTAGACGAAATTATGCAACTTTCAGATCGAATCTTAGTCTTACATGATGGCCAAGAATCCGGTGAAGTTAACCCACAAACAACAAGTGAAAGAGAGTTAGGATTATTGATGACTGGAGCTAATCAGAAAGAAGGTACCAACTAATGTTTAAAGTTACACCGCAAACAAAGAAAATCTTGGTACCACTTATTTCTATTATTGCTGGCTTTTTAGTCGGTGCGATTATCATGTTAATTTGGAGCTACAACCCATTTGTAGCTTACTCTTCAATGTTTTCTAGTGCCCTAGGTAATATGAATGGTATCGGTGAAACTATTCGTGAAGCTACGCCATTAATCTTTACAGCAATTGGATTTTCAATTGCAAGTAGCGCCGGCTTTTTCAACATCGGCTTACCTGGTCAAGCTCAAGGTGGCTGGCTAGCAGCAATTTGGATTGCCTTAGCTAATCCACACTTACCCAAGTATATCCTCTTACCTTACGCAATTATTGTAGGTACCTTAGTTGGTGCTTTAATTGCTGGGATTGCCGGAGTTTTAAGAGCATACTTTGGCACTAACGAAGTTATTGTTACTATCATGGTTAACTACATCGTGCTTTACTCATGCCAATACTTGATGCAAAACGTGATGAACAAAAACCTCAGAGTTTCAACTGATGCAACCAAGACTGTTCCTGCAGCTGGTAGCTTACAATTAGACTGGCTTAGCAACATCTTCGGTGGTTCAAGAATTAATGCCGGAATTTTCTTAGCTTTAATTGCTCTACTTGTCTTTTGGTTCATTATGAAAAAGACCGTAACTGGTTTTGAAATTAAATCAGTTGGGCTTAACCCATTTGCCTCACGTTACGCTGGTATGAGTGCTAAGAAGAATATCATTATTTCTATGCTTTTATCTGGTGGATTCGCAGGTTTAGGTGGCGTTGTTCAAGGCTTGGGAACTTACCAAAACTACTTTACTCAAACAACTAGTGTCGACATTGGTTTTGATGGAATGAGCGTTGCCTTGCTTGGTAGTGGCACTGCTTTGGGGATTTTATTTGCCGCTATTCTTTTCTCTATCCTCAAAATTGGTGGTTTAGGGATGCAGACTTTAGCTGGAATTCCTTACGAAATTGTTTCTATCGTTATTGCCGCAATTATCTTCTTTGTCGCAATTAACTATGTTATTGGCTTGCTCTTTACCAAGAAAAAACCTAATTACAACCAACCTGAAACTTTAGCAAATATTCCAAATAATAGTGTTGATGGCCCGGCAGTTAAAGTCGGGAAAGGAGGAGAAGTTTAATGAATATCGTTTCAATTATTGCCTTGATTGTATCTTCAACCTTGGTTTATTCTGCTCCTTTAGTTTATACCGCTTTAGGTGGCGCATTTAGTGAACACAGTGGAATTGTTAATGTTGGACTTGAAGGCATTATGACCATGGGAGCATTTTCAAGTATTGTCTTTAACTTAACTTTTGCTTCTACCTTCGGTTCTGCTACTCCTTGGATTGGCTTACTTGTTGGTGGGATTGTTGGTTTGATTTTCTCACTATTGCATGCGGTCGCAACTGTTAACTTCAGAGCTGACCACATCATTTCTGGGACAGTTTTAAATTTAATGGCTCCTCCACTTGGCGTTTTCTTAATTAAGGCCATGTATGACAAAGGTCAAACTGAAAACATTTCAGCTAACTTTGGTTACTACAATGTTCCTGTACTGTCTAAAATTCCTGTAATTGGTGATATTTTCTTTAAAGATACTTCAGCTCCTGCATGGATTTCAGTTATCCTAGCAATCTTCTTATGGTGGGTACTTTATAAGACTCCATTTGGCTTGCGTCTTCGTTCAGCTGGTGAAAATCCTAAAGCTGCTGATACTATGGGAGTTAACGTTTATGCGATGCGTTATGCGGGAGTTTTAATTTCTGGCTTCCTTGGTGGTATTGGTGGTGCTGTTTTTGCCCAAGCGATTTCAGGTAACTTCAGCGTTTCAACTATCGTTGGTCAAGGCTTCATGGCTTTAGCTGCGATGATCTTTGGTAAATGGGATCCAATCGGCGCAATGCTTAGTTCGTTATTCTTTGGCTTTGCTCAAAGTTTAAGTATTATCGGTAGTCAATTACCATTCATTTCTCATGTACCATCTGTTTACTTACAAATTGCACCTTACGTAATTACAATTATCGTTTTGGTGGCATTCTTCGGTAAGAGTGTTGCTCCTGCTGCAGATGGCCAAACTTATGTAAAATCTAAATAACAAGAATTAATAAAAAGAAGCTCATAGTCTTTAAATTAAGGCTATGAGTTTTTAATTCTAACATGTGTACTTTTTTGTGTACACATGTTAAAATTCTATTGAAGATTGTTTTAGAAAGAAGGTATATAATTTTGACTATTAAAGCAACAACTGCCAGAGATTTACGAAAGAATTTTAAGCAAATTGCTAATGATGTTTCAGACTATAATGATATTGTTTTTATTACTAGACCTGAAAATAAAAATGTTGTCCTTCTATCCGAAAAAGAGTTTAATTCATGGCAAGAAACTAATTATTTGTTATCTACAAAGGCTAATAAAGAAGCTTTACAAAGAGGCTTATCATCTAAGCATAGCAACAAAATTTTAAGCCCCGAAGAATGGGATAATTTGGTACAAACTAATGACTAAAAGATTAAATATAGAATTCAAAGGTGATAGTTGGCAAGAATATTTGTATTGGCAAAAGCAAGATAAAAAAACATTAAAAAGAATCAATTCTTTAATTACAGATACAATTAGAAATCCTTTTTCAGGTTTAGGGAATCCAGAACCATTACAACATGAATTAAGTGGATACTGGTCACGCAGAATTAACGAAAAAGATCGTTTAGTTTATTGTGTTTTTGAAGATCGAATAGAAATTATCCAATTACGTTTCCACTATTAAATTAATAAAAAGAAGCTAGAAAAATCTAGCTTCTTTTTTGACTTTTGGACTATACCGGTTTATAATGGACTATACCAAAGTAAGAAGGGAGTCCTAATTATGAAAATTATTGTTACCAAAGATAAAATTACCGGCGGAGCCCAAGCTTTCAAGATTTTTGCTAATGAAATTCAAAATGGTGCTAAAGTCTTAGGTCTAGCAACTGGCTCATCTCCCATTGAACTATATCAAGAATTAGCTCATAGTGATTTAAACTTTTCAAATCTTACCAGTATTAACTTAGACGAATATGTTGGCTTAGATCCTAAAAATGATCAAAGCTACCACTACTTCATGAACGAGCACCTCTTTAAGGCAAAACCATTTAAGCACTCCTACCTCCCTAATGGTCTAGCAAGTGATACAGCTAGTGAAGTTGCCCGCTATGATCAAATAATTAAAGAACATCCAATTGACTTACAACTTTTAGGAATCGGTCGTAACGGTCACATTGCCTTCAACGAACCAGGCACTCCATTTGATAGTACCACTCACGAAGTCAAGCTTACGCAAAGCACGATTGAAGCTAACTCCCGCTTTTTTGATAGCATTGATGAAGTACCTAAGTCAGCTATTTGCATGGGAATTGCGTCAATTATGTCAGCTAAGAAGATTGTTTTACTAGCATTTGGCGAAAAGAAGCGTTGGGCAATCAAGCATATGGTTGAAGGTCCTGTCACTGAAGAAATGCCAGCATCAATTTTGCAAAAGCACCCAGATGTGACAATTATTTGTGATAAAGCTGCAGTTCAAGACTTAGATCCTAAATATTTAAAGTAAACTAATTTCAAAATTAAATAACAAATTTAGTCAAGTAGATTAAGTTTTTCTACTTGACTTTTTTGTTTTCAACTTAATTAAAAAAAGGCTTGTAGCTCCCAATATCTTGAATTAAACTAGTAAAGGTAAACTATATCTAGTAATTTTCATGTACAGAAAGAGCGTGATGACAGTTATTGTATTGAGCGGGCCCATTGGAGCCGGTAAATCCAGTTTAACCACCATTTTAGCCAAGCACTTAGATGCTAAGGCATTTTATGAAGATGTTTCTCAAAATCCTGTTTTGCCTTTATACTACAAGGATATGAAACGCTACACCTTCTTACTTAATACTTATCTACTTAATAAGCGCTTAGCCCAAATTAACGAGGCACTTGCGACTGGTAATAAGAATGTCGTATTAGATCGATCAATCTACGAAGATGCGCTCTTTTTCAAAATGAACGCCGACAGCGGGATTGCTGATCCAACTGAATGCGAAATTTACGATGACCTCGTTCATAACATGATGGAAGATGTTCCAGGCAATCCTCACAAAAAGCCTGATTTATTAATCTACATCAACGTTTCCCTTGATACTATGCTTAACCGCATCAAGCGTCGGGGACGCTCTTTCGAACAGCTTGAAACTGACCCAAGCTTGAAGGAATATTATGAACGCTTACGCAACTACTACGAACCTTGGTACGAAAACTACGATGAATCACCTAAGATGATTATCGATGGCGACAAGTACAACTTCGTTGATAACGAAGCTGATTGCGAGGCTGTTTTGAAGTTGATTGATGACAAGTTACGTGAACTTGGAAACATATAATTAAAAAGAGAGAATGTGATGACAGTTATTGTATTAAGCGGGCCTATTGGAGCCGGTAAATCCAGTTTAACCACCATTTTGTCAAAGTATTTAGGAACTAAGCCTTTTTATGAAAGTGTTGATAATAACCCTGTTTTGCCACTTTTCTACAAGGATCCTAAGAAGTATGCATTTTTATTACAAATTTTCTTCTTAAATACCCGTTTTCACAGTATTAAGGCTGCTTTAACCGATGATAATAACGTCTTAGACCGTTCAATCTACGAAGATTCACTCTTCTTCCATATGAACGCCGATATCGGTCGTGCAACCAAGGAAGAAATCGCCACTTACGATGAATTGCTTGATTCCATGATGAAGGAATTAAAGCACATGCCTAAGAAAAATCCTGACTTATTAGTCCACATTGATGTTTCTTACGACACAATGATTCACCGAATTCAAAAACGCGGTCGTGAGTTCGAACAGCTCGACTATGATCCTACGCTAGAAGACTACTACAAGCGTTTATTGAGTTATTATGAACCTTGGTATGAAAACTATGACTACTCACCAAAGATTAAGATTGACGGTGATAAGTTAGACTTTATGGCAAGTGAAAAAGATCGTCAAGAAGTCTTGGATACGATTGTTGCCAAGCTTAAAGAAATGGATAAGTTACCTGAAGATTGGGTACCTAGTCATAACTAAATTAAAAGCTGATATATCTTCTGTTTTGAGGATATGTCAGCTTTTTATATTTATTCAGTTTTAGTGATAAATAACTTTTTAATTCGCTTATCAAGTAGCATCACAACAACTGTTAATATCATAATACTACCGACCAAAAATACTGTAATAGAATTAATTTCTTTTATTAAACCACTAAATCCAGCAGAAATTGGGCTTAATGCGCCAAAAATCGAAAAGATAATTCCAAAAGTAGTGCCTAGTTTACTGCCATCTACTAATTGCTGGATTTTGGTTACAAAAATTAGACTTGATAAGAAGTTAAATACTCCATATAAAAGCCAGGCTCCAAGCAAAATTGCTAACTTCACCACTTCGTTATTAGTAATCATAAATAATAGTGGCATCAAAACAATTCCAATAGATTGAGCAAGAAGAAAAGGTACATACAACTTAGAATATTTAACAATATAGTTCGAAAACTTAGTTAGATATATCCCGCAAATAAAGGCCGCAAAGGCAATCGTAAATTCTTGTAAAGAATAGGCAAATTTAAAAGTAGGAAACTCTTTACTCAAATATATTGGCATTAAGTAGTAATAAAGCCAATAGCTCAAGTTCATTAAACAAGCATAAGGAAATAGAATTTTGATAATATCAATACTCCAGATAGTTTTAAAGCCCTTAAAAATATGTTTGAATGCCAATAGTTTTACAGGTTGATTTTTGTGACTTTCAGTCTTAGCAGCTCCGAGCTTAATCACAAAAATTGCCGAAATTAAAGTTATCCCAAAAACAGCTAGATAACTCAAAGTGGGATAAAAAACTACAATCAGTAAGCTTCCTACTCCCGCTCCAGCTAGAGAGGCAATCTGTCCTGCCATACTAATAAAAGTATTATTTTTAAATAAGTCATTTTCATCAGTAGAAATTTCAGGCACAATTGATTCAATTGCAGGAGTATAAAAGGCATTCACAATGCTTAAAGCTGCCGAAACAATAATAATGCTATAGCTAACTTTTTGATGATTAACTAATAAATAAACTAAGAGTAAGCCAAATAAGCAAGTTTTTAAATAACTAGTTATTTGAATAATTCGAGCTTTTGAGTATGAATCTGAGTATGCTCCTCCAATTGGCGACAAAATAATATTAAAAATGCCCACACTCCCAAATAAGGCAATTAAATGTTGATCTTGAGTAACTTGAGCAATATACCAGATTGTATATACATCAAAGGCTTGAATTGCTACAGTACTGATAAAATCGTTGAGTGTTAATTTGTAGATTTTTCTCAAATAAATGGCCCTCCCACTCAATAAAAATAATATTTAAATGTGATTTTAATACCTAATTTAAGCTTTTACAAGTTTTTTTATTATGTTAAGATATTTATAACTTATTCCCATTAGCCGGCCTTTTATTGGAGGTGTTTTAATGAGTATTATTAAAATAAGCAATCTATCATTCAGCTATGACAATAGCGATAAAGTTATTTTTTCTAATTTAAATCTTAATTTAGATAGTTCTTGGAAACTAGGCTTAGTTGGTAGAAATGGTCGTGGAAAAACAACATTCCTGAACCTACTGCGAGGCAAACTCAAAGGAAGTGGCGAGATTTCAACTAATCTAACTTTTTCCTACTTCCCTATCAAAATTGCTAATCCAGACAATCTAGTTTTATATGAACTGCAGAATCAAGTTAACTTCGAAGTTTGGCAATTAGAGCGCGAACTAAACTTAATGCAGCTTAATCCCGATTTACTTTGGCAGCCATTTAATACTTTAAGTGGTGGCGAGCAGACGATGGTTTTGTTAGCTTTATCGTTTGTTAGCCAGAATTCTTTTGCCTTAATTGATGAACCAACTAACCACCTAGATGTAGCTAACAGAAGGCAAGTTGCCAACTACCTGAAAAAGCACAAAGAAGGGTATATTATTGTCAGTCACGATCGTGACTTCTTAAATGAAGTCAGCAATCACGTGCTGGCAATTGAGAATAATGAAATTCACTTATATCAAGGTAATTATGCTAGTTATGAAGCAACTAAAGATAAGCGAGACAAATATAATCAAGAAAAAAATCTTAAGCTAAAAAGCGAGATTGCTTCACTCAAAAAGAGCGCTAGACAAATTAAGAATTTTTCTGAAAAATCGGAGAAAAACAAAACTGCTGCTGCCCATAAAAATGAAATTCACGCTGATATCAATAAGGGCTTTTATGGTCATAAAGCTGCCAAAATAATGAAACGCTCAATCACTATGCAGCAACGAGTAAATAAAAAGATAACTGAAAAAGAAGGCCTTTTAACTAATATTGAAAAGGCACCAGAATTATTAATGAACTTTAGCCCTAATTACCATCAAACTCTCCTAGAACTGCAACACTTAAGTTTAAGAATTGATAATAAACCTTTATTTCAAGACTTAAACTTAATCATTAAAAATCATGGTATTGTTGCCCTAGAAGGGAAAAATGGTTCTGGTAAATCTACCCTACTAAAATTTATTCTGAATAAGTCTAAGGCTGAAGCTAGTGGCAAAATGATACTAGCAAATGGGTTAAAAATTTCCTACTTGCCACAGACTTTTTCAACATATACTGGCACCTTAAAGGAGTTTTCTGAAAAAGAACACATTACATATTCTGATTTGCTGAATAATTTGAAAAAAATGGGCTTTCCGCGAGCTGACTTTACCTTAAAAATTGAAGATATGAGCATGGGCCAGCAAAAAAGAGTCGCGTTGGCAAAATCATTAGTTGAAGACGCTGACTTTTACTTATGGGATGAACCCGCAAATTATCTAGATGTTTTTAATCAGGATCAATTAATTAAGCTGCTAAAGCAAACTAAACCTGCTATGATTCTAGTTGAGCATGATAAATATTTCATTGAGCAAGTAGCTGAGAGAAAGATAGAGTTAACTAGTTAGTTTGCCAAACAAAAATAGCATCCACATGGATGCTATTTTTTATGCCTTAGTCAACTTCAATTCTCGGTCGAATAACTTATGCATTTCAGGAGTTAAATTATGGGCAATAAAGATGACAGTAGCGGGACTTTGCAATAAATTCTGCAAAATAATTTGCGTATTCTTAGAATCAATTGCACTAGTCCCTTCATCAATTAAGACTAACTTACTTTCATAAACTTGGGTCCGGGCCAAGACTACCTTCTGTCTTTGCCCACCTGATAAATTATCTTTATCTAAATCAGCCATAGTCTTAATCCCTTGAGGGAACTTGGTTAAATCAGTTCCTAATTGAACCTTGTCAGCCCAAGCTTTTGCTTTTTCATTCAAAGAATCATTAAAGAGTGTGATATTTTCTTGAATTGTTCCAGGGAATAAGACTGGATCTTGCGGAATATAACCAATTTGATTCAAGTTAGGCTTGAGAAGCTTACCATTTTTGTCTTTGAAGATAATTTTTCCGCTACTTGGCGTTAGTTCATCTAAAATTAACTTAAACAGTGTTGACTTCCCGGCTCCACTTTCACCCGTTAAAAGAACCTTTTCACCTTGTTTAACTTCAAAATCTGGGAAACGTAACTGCTCACCATTAGGGAAGTTAAGGGTTAAATCTTGGCCAGAAACAGTCGCAAAATTATCCAAACTATCACTAGCAAGTTCAGTATCTTCTACTGTCATATTAGCAGTAATTTTTTGGTTCAATTGCTTACTAGATTGAATCAAAGTAATCTGACTAACAATAGTAAACAACCCCGTAAAAATTACTCCAGAAAAGTTACCGATACTAAAAAAGGCACCAAATGGCATATTCTTAGTTACTACCAATAATCCAGCTGTAAAGATAATTAATACTTGGGCTGAACCATTAACTAAGTCATTAAAGATTGAGGTTTGACTAACCTTTTTTGAGCGATTAACGTTTGCTTTTTCCAACTTATCAGAACTCTTAGCTAAGACCTGAAATAATTTTGCTTTAACGTTATAACGCTTCAAAATTGCAATACCTTTAAACCACTTTTCGATTGTATCAAGATATTCTTTATTATTTTCAGAAACAGCAACTGTCGCTTTTTCAAGCGGCTTTGAGATAAGTTGTGGCAAGACAAACATTGCTACTGCCAAGATTAAAATTAAAACCACTAAAATCCAGCTATAAGTAAAGACAATGGCAATTGAAAATACAATATTAAAAATTGAACTGATAATTTGATAAATCGGCGTTAAAAAGTTATCGTTCATCATATTCAAATCATTAGTTAGTGAGTTTTGAACATCTGTTGGTTTGGTAATTTCTTTTTGCCCAAACAACTTATTAACTATTTTAGCCCTAATCTGATGGAGATAGGCTTGAACTTGCTTATTGAACAAATATGTTGCGATAAAACCCAATATTTCTCCCAAAGTTCCTACAAGGAAGAAAATTAAAATATAAGTTATAAAAATGTTAACATTATACTTTAATAACGAGTTACCCAGACTAGTTAAATATGAATTTCCCAGAGCAACTAGACTCGCTGATGCAATTGCCAAGACAATAAAACTAATTGCTCTTAGCCAGTTGGTTTTGAGCAGCTTTAAAAACGACATTGATTCTCCTCCTGATTAAAAAAATTATTTTTCTTCAAATCACTTATTATTTTTACAATCCCTTTATTTCCATCTTTAAATTTTACAGAAACATCTCCAAACGTATCATCAATCAAGTAAAGTAATTTATCCTTTTTATATAAATAATATGGAATTATATCGACTAGTTCCCGTATACGACTATCTACAGCTGTATCTCTAAAAATCATTTTATATTTAGAGATTGCTATAACAATACCTGCCAATCCATTGACAACTGAGCCTCTTTGAGGTATCTCACTACTTTTCAAAGTTTTTACAAGCTTCAAAATTAAATTATCATATAATTCTGTATTATACCCTTGCCTTATTTCTAACAGACATAATAGCAATCCAGCAGATCCATTAGATAAATATGGTGAAACTTGTGAACTACCTTCCGTTAGCTTTAAATAATATCCTTTACCAGAAACAACTAGAAACTTATTAAACACACTCTTCAAGTACTCTTGTATATCAACTAACTCAGGTTTAATATAAACAATCATGCAAAATAACGTAGCGATTACATCGTCGGATTTCAAGTCAGAATATTGCTTTACAGCCCCCTCCATCTTTATTTTGTTAATCCTCCATTCATCGTAAATCTTCTTCTTTAATTTCTCAGTTATTTCATAGCTTCCATATTCTAAAGTACTAATAAATAAATCTTTGCTATCGTTTCCTTTCTTACTATAAGATTCTTTTGCCCTTTTTAATTTCAATTGATTAATAAAAATTGTCTGCTTTAAGTTTCTTTCTATTTTTTGAATATCATATTTTTCCTCAAAATGATATTCAATACTTAAATCAGCATTTTCTAGCTCATTTATCAATGGTTTTAAGCTTTGAGTTGGATTACGATACAGCTTAAAAATCAAAGTAACAAATGCTTGCGGAATTTTATAAAAATTACTGTATTTTTTAAAGAATTTAATTGTGGTTTTTCCACTATTGTCAAGCTTTAAAAACATGTTTGCTCTCGAAAATAAAGATATTAATAGATAGACTAATTGTGCTTTATCTTGATCCAATAATGATAAATCATCAATTCTTTTATCATAATAACCCATAGTTCTAAAGAACACTTTATCATCTGGTTCCCTTTTATTTATATATTTACTTTGCGCAAGATCTATAAATGAAACCCTTCCAGACTTAAGATTAATTATTAAATTATTATCTGAAATATCTCCAATAAAAAATTTCCTTTTATGAAGTAAATCAACCTTTCTAAGCAAATCGAGAATTAACAAGCGATAAAATCTTAAAGTATCCTGTCTTTTTTTAGAATTTAAGAAATCAAATCTTTCTAGCGATCTTAATTCACTAGCAACTATCCCTTCCATTTTTTCTTCACACAAGAAGTAATCTTTATTTTCAAAAAAATCATCAACATATTTAGGGATAAAATCTAAGTCCGAAAGACTTATTAAGTTTTCCTTTTCACGTTTCAAAAGGTTAATTATAGATATATTCTCACAAAAGAAATTTGGGTGAGCATTTTTTAATATAATTTCTCTTTCCTCTTTTGCTTGTTTAGCTATAAATGTAGCCCCTGATCCTTTGTGATTAACTGCAGCAATTGGAATATATTCTTTGTAAAATTTAGTAGCTTGCCGTAAATCATCAATATTATTAGGAAATGGTTCTTCTATCCAACTAGGTATTTTATAAGTAGGGCTATCATAATCATAATATTCAATTTTCTTTGTAACAGGATTAACGATTTCTTTTCCTGGTCCAATCAGTCTACCAAATCTGTAAAAAATTAATTCTGAGTCCTTATATCTTCTATCAGAAAAAATTGTAACGCCCTGTTGTCTTTTGAAAAAATCATTATTATGTAAACTTAGCAGAATATTTTTAAACCTATGAGTAGTAGGATAAATAGTAATTACCTTTCCAATTGCCCATGAACAAACAAAACCGTTTAAATTCTTTTCAATTTCTTTTCTCTTTGCAATATATTTAAAATTAATTTTCTGATTCTTGCAGAATTCAAAACAATGATTAATCACCTCTTCATAATTATGAATTGTTGCAGAAATATGGATTTTAAATCCTTGCAAAGGTATTTCTTCTTTGTCTTCAAAATTAAATTGCGCGTAATAATTGTCTGAAGATAGACCAAAATATTTTTTATCTTCATCATCAAAACTTTTAGGTAAAATATCACAAGGTCCCCTCATTTTTACACCTTCTTTAAGCATTTTTTATTTGCTAATTATTTTATCACACTTTTTTATTTTGTTGGGAATTATTTAAAAAATATGTTGACGTTAATAATAAAATCATTTATAGTTAAGCTAAATCCAAAAAAGGAGATGATATGTATGGAAGAAATGCTCAAATTGCAAAAGCTTTGTGCCCAAACCGAAAAGGACAAAGACACAAAAGTGGACTTTACCAATTTTACATGGAAGTGCAAAATGAAGGATTAGTTTATTTTTAGTAAATATCATTTGTATATTTAAGTTAAGCTAGCTTAGGTAAATTTAATAGCATTGCTTTTTTACCCTCTAGACCAAATAGTGAATTAATTATCTAACAAGATAATTAATTCACTATTTTTTTCGTAAACTTTTAAACAGAGATAAGATACTATACCGTATAGTATTCAAATGCAGGAATTCGTATAAAAAAGGTAGTTTTATCTTTCAATTTGTAGCTATCTCGAAGAATGTGAACATTTGACACCAAGCTAAAAAAATTAAGTCTGATTGTCTAGTTAAATACCTTTTATCGCTGATTCAAAAAAACAATTACACTAATAAAAACAACAATAAAATTTAAGTAAACAAAAAGAGCCTTACACATAACATGTAAAGCTCTTTAAGTAGATAGTTTGTTTGAGTTGTTTATTGCTTAAATTTTAGTTTTTATTAGTGTTTTGAAGCGCCACTAACAGCGTCTTGTGTACCTTCTAATTGGTTATCCTTAGTTACAGGATATGGTTTTCTGACAGCTGGATCAGTGTTTGAAGGTAAGTTGTCAGCAGTATAATTAATTTGTCGAATATCTGCATGCTTAACATCTTCAACAGTCTTGCAACCAGTTAATTGCATCAAAATCTTAAATTCGTTATTGATTTGGTTAATTACACTTTCAACGCCCTTCGCACCGCCAAGTGCTAAGCCGTATAAGAATGGACGACCAATTCCAACTAAGTCAGCACCTAAAGCTAAAGCTTTAAAGACGTGAGAACCACGACGAACACCAGAATCAAGGATGATTGGAACTCTGCCGTTAACTGCAGCTGCAATTTCTGGAAGCATGTCAATTGTTGCTGGAGCGGTATCAATTTCACGACCACCGTGGTTAGAGACAACAATCCCATCGGCACCCGCACCCATTGCTAAGTAAGCATCTTCTGCGTTCATAATTCCCTTAACAAAGACAGGTAAGTCAGACAATTCCTTAATCTTTTCAACGTCTTTAGGACCAATCTTTTGAGCTGAGTTAGCATACATTTGAGCTACACTCATCCCTTCACCCTTACCATAACGAGTGAAGAAGTCTAATGGCACTGGGTAAGTGAAGTTAGTTCTCAAGTTAGCTTCACGATAGCCTGATACAAGGGCATCAACTGTTAACATAATGCCCTTGTAGCCAGCTGCCTTAACGGCATCAAGTACCATCTTGTTAAAGTCCCAATCCTTACTTAAGTATAATTGGAAGAACTTAGGTGAGTCACCAGTTGCACCTGCGATATCTTCCACACTTCTATTAGCATAAGTACTTGAACTAAATAATGCACCTGCAGCCTTAGCACCTTCTGCGGTTGCTACTTCGGCATCCTTATGTGCAATTCCGTGACAAGCAATTGGACAAATCATAACTGGAGTCTTTAGGTCCATCCCCATAAACTTAGTATCAGTTGAAGGGTTGTCCATGTCAGTCAAAGAACGTGGGATAATCTGGAAATGGTTGAAAGCTGCAGTATTGTTTCTCCAGGTCCATTCATTTTCTGAACCAGAAGCAATATAGTAGTAAGCTGCTTCAGGCATTACCTTTTTTACACGTTCCTCAAGTTCATCTACATTTACCATCTTAATGGCTTGATTACGGTCACTTTGTGGAAAGCCTTTATAAAATACAGTCATATTTCTGACTCCTTTAATTAATCTGATATATTATCACTTCTATTATATTCTTAACAGGAAACGCTTTCAATTAAAAAGCTAGCACCGATTATTCAAAAATTTAGATTAAAACCGTTTCTTTTGATAATATTCGTGTTTACAAATAAAAAGCGGGATGGTAAAGTTAAATAGTTAGGTATTTTACCTTAATAGTCGAATTTTTACTACTGAGGAGATAAAGAATGGAAACAATTGCCAAGTACTTTGACTTAAAAAAGTTGGGTACTAATATCAAAATCGAATTTTTAGCTGGACTTACTACTTTTGTAAGTATGTCCTACATTTTATTCGTTAACCCTAATGTTTTAGGGGCTAGTGGAATGGATAAGGGCGCTGTCTTTACCGCAACTGCTTTAGCTAGCGCACTGGGTTGCTTTGTTATGGGGATTTTTGCTAATTACCCTATTGCGACTGCTCCAGCACTTGGAATTAATGCCTTCTTTGCTTACACTGCTGTCTTAACCATGCATGTTAAGTGGCAAACTGCCTTAGCTGCGGTTTTTGTAGCTTCATTTATCTTTATCTTAATTACCATGTTCAAGTTAAGAGAAAAAATCATTGATGCAATTCCTAGTGACTTAAAGCATGCCATTAGTGCCGGAATCGGAATCTTCATTGCCTTTCTTGGCCTAGAAAATGGTGGGTTAGTTCAAGCAAGCAAGTCTACTTTTGTTACTGTTGGTTCATTAAAGAATCCACTAGTTTGGATTGCAATTTTTGGCTTGCTAGTCACTATCATCTTAATGATTATGGGCGTTCCTGGGGCGATTTTTATCGGAATGGTTTTATCTGCTGTCTTTGGCATTTTAATTGGCCAAATCAAATTACCTTCAGCCATTGTTTCATCAGCTCCAAGTATTGCACCAACTTTTGGTCAAGCATTTAAGCACATTGGTGATATCAATACAATGCAAATGTGGGTAATTGTCTTAACTTTCTTATTAGTTACCTTCTTTGATACCACTGGTACTTTAATTGGATTAGCTAGTCAAGCTGGTTTAATGAAGGACAACAAGATGCCACGTGTTGGTCGCGCACTCGCTGCTGACTCAACTGCTATGATGGCAGGATCAATTTTAGGTACTTCACCAGTTGGTGCTTATGTTGAATCAAGTGCCGGTATTGCCGTTGGTGGTAAGAGTGGTTTAACAGCTGTCTTTGTCGGAATTTTCTTCTTAATTTCAATGATTTTCAGTCCATTACTTAGCGTAATCACTACTCAAGTTACTGCTCCAGCCTTGATTATTGTTGGGGTCTTAATGGCACAAAACTTAGCTAAAGTTGACTGGACCAAACTTGAAATTGCCGTTCCTGCTTTCTTGATTGTAATCGGAATGCCACTTACTTACTCAATTTCAGACGGCCTTTCATGGGGAATGATTACTTACCCAATCACCATGATTGCTGCTAAGCGTGGTAAAGAAATTAGCCCAATGATGTGGGTCTTATTCGTAATCTTCATTATCTTCTTATGGGTATTGAATGTTTAATTACTATATCTATCTCCAAAATAGCCTTGATTTCAAGGCTATTTTATTTTTCTTAGAATTGAGTTATGCTAGATATAATATTTTTTATGGAGGATAAAAGTGAAAAACATAGATGATTTTTTCAAAGTAACTGAGCAAGGTAGCTCACTCAAACGTGAAGTTGTTGCTAGTTTAACTACCTTTGTTAGTTTGAGTTATATGCTCTTTGTTGTTCCTAATATTTTATCAGCTAGTGGACTAGGTAAGGGTACAGTCTTTACCGCCTTAGTATTAGCTAGTGCATTAGGTTCCATGGTAATGGGAGTTTTAGCTAACTATCCAATTGCCCTTGCACCAACTCTTGGTAGTGCCTCATTTTTTGCTTACACTGTTTGCCAAGGAATGAAGATTAACTGGGCTACTGCCCTAGCTGGCGTTTTAGTCGCATCGATTTTATTCGTCTTAATTACCATCTTTAAATTAAGAGAAATTGTAATTAACGCGATTCCGCAAGATTTAAAATATGCCATCAGTGCAGGGATTGGAATTTTCATCGCCTTTATCGGCTTACAAAATGGGAAAATTATCGTTAATTCAGATTCATCATTAGTTGGCTTAGGCTCATTCAATAACCCAGCAATTTGGATTGCTGTCTTTGGTTTAATTGTTACTATCGT
The DNA here is from genome assembly GCF_000425905.1 of Lactobacillus psittaci DSM 15354. Taxonomy (GTDB): domain Bacteria; phylum Bacillota; class Bacilli; order Lactobacillales; family Lactobacillaceae; genus Lactobacillus; species Lactobacillus psittaci. Next base: position 36,068 of record NZ_AUEI01000008.1, on the reverse strand, counting down.
CTTAATGTGTTTAGGAGTACCGGGTTCAATCTTTATCGGGATGGTTTTAACTGCTATCTTTGGCATTTTAATTGGTCAAATTCCTTTACCAAAAGAATTTATTTCTACCCCACCTTCAATTGCACCAAGTTTCGGTCAAGCTGTTACACACTTGGGTAATGTTAATACCGTTCAAATGGGCATTGTTGTAATTACCTTCTTACTTGTAACATTCTTTGATACTGCTGGTACTTTAATTGGGATGACTCAACAAGCTGGCTTAACTGATAAAGATGGTAAGATTCCTCGCATTGGGAAAGCTTTAATGAGTGACTCAATTGGGATGATTATCAGTTCAGTCTTTGGGGTTTCACCTCTTGGTACTGTAGTTGAATCAAGTTCAGGCATTGCCATGGGTGGTAAGACTGGTTTAACCGCTGTTTTAGTTGGAGTTTGGTTCTTAATTGCCATGTTCTTCAGCCCATTATTAACTGTTATTCCTACTACTGTTACTGCTCCAGCTTTAATTATTGTTGGAGTCTTAATGGCAAGCAACCTTGCTAAGATTAACTGGGGCAAGTTCGAAGTAGCCTTACCTGCTTTCTTAGTAGTTTTGGGGATGCCACTTACTTACTCAATTTCAGATGGTTTAGCCTTGGGGATGATTACTTATCCAATTACCATGCTTGCTTCAAAGCGTGGTAAAGAAGTATCACCAATCATGTACGGGCTATTCTTCATCTTCATTATTTATCTTTGGATTATTAATATTTAGCAAACAAAAAGAAGTAGTTTCACGTGAAACTACTTCTTTTTTTATTTCTGCATTGCTTTTATTTGGTCATAGACCTTGCTTCGACATTTGCTGTCGACTTCTAAAACAACTAAGTCACCAGCTAAAAGCTTAGTCTTTCCAAATGGAATAATATCATGAGCTCCTCGATGAATTAACTTCACCAAGGTCTTTTCCGGCCATTTAATTTCTTTTACTTCTTTATCAGCTAACTTACTCTCTTCAAAAATAGTTACTGTCAATTCATCGACGTTGTCGGCATATACTTCAAGATTTGCTGTTTCCATCCGATCAGCTAGACTTTCATAAATTGGCTTTCCGCCAAGTAAGTCATTAACTAAATAAGCTACTAAAGCCAAAACAGCTAGTGGCATCAAATGAAGTAGTGACCCTACCATTTCAGTAATTAATAAAATCGCAGTAAAAGGTGAGCGGACAATTCCACTAAATAAACCGGCCATGGAGAAAATTACCAAGTTAACAACCAAGCCCTCTGGTAGCATCCCCAATCTAACCATAATCAAGCCATAAAGTTCACCTAAAATCGCTCCCATGGTCAGAATCGGTAAAAAGATGCCCCCTGGCAAACCTGAGTCATAAGAGATAATCGAAAAGATAATTCTAACAATGAAAATTATACTTAAGAGCTTAATTGCATTAATTGAATGCCAACTCAAAATTAATTCATTACCCCCACCAATTATTTGCGGCATGATAAAGGCAATTGGAATTAACAAAAACAAAGGAATTAAGCCATGCATAAATCTAGGAATAAAAGTTAACTTATCATAAATCTTTTTACCATTAAGAAGGCCCCATTGGTAAAAACGAGCAACTAATCCTAAGATAATACCTAAAATAATCAAGTGGCCATAAAGATGCACATCAAAGGGATGATTATACGGAATGGCTAAGACTGGCTTTTGGCCAAAGAGGTTGCTGACTAAGAAATTAGCCGCTAAAGCTCCAGTTAAGGAATTAAGCCAAACTCTTGGTGAAAAGTTATGAAAGACTTCTTCTAAGACAAACATCGTCCCACCAAGTGGTGCACCAAAGGCTGCACTTAACCCGCTAGCGGCACCAGTAGCAATTAAAACTCGGCGATTAGTTTGACTAGTTTTTGAACCAAAACCTTGGCCAATTGCAGCACCTAGTTGAATTGAAGGACCTTCTCTCCCTAAGAATAAGCCACTTCCAATTGCTAAAACGCCACCAAGAAACTTACGCCAGAGAATTGACCACCAATTCAGATGTAGTTTTCCTTGCAGTTGCAGTTCAACTTCTGGAATACCACTACCACCTGCATGAGGCTCTTGCTTAACCAAATAGCCGGCAACCAAGCCGATAATAATAAAGCCCAGGAGAATTACACCTAAGAGCCATAACTCAGCGTGAGCAGCCTTAAAAATCGTCAGCCAGAACGTTTGCATTTGACCAATTGCAAAGCGAAAGGCCCCAACTACTAACCCTGCTACAATACCAACTACTAAGGAGATGGCCATCAACTTTAAATTAATTATCTTTTGTTTATCCATCTATCTTCTCTCCAAAAAAAACAGCATAGTCTTATTGTAGCGCAAAAAAAGGATGCCTAATAGACATCCCTTTTGAATAAATTATTAACCAGCAATTAACATCAAGGCTGGAACTACAATTACGAAGAGTAAAGTAGTTAATGCCACAACGTTAGTAGCATATTCCTTATCGCCATTACCTTGATCAGCTAAAATTGGTAAAACAGCTAATGCTGGAGTAGCGGATTGAATAATAAAGGTATTAGCCATTAAGTGTGCTAAGTGTAAGCCCATAGCTGGAGCAACAACTCTAATTAAAAGAATCATTACTGCTGGAGCAATTACTAATCTACCTAAAACAGCCAAAATAGTTTGTAAGTCGAACTTAATGTTCTTAATCCCGATATTAGCTAACATAATCCCAATGTAGATTAATGAAAGTGGAGTAACTAAGTTACCAACATAAGTAAAGGTATTAGTTGCAAAATCTGGTAACTTCAATCCAGTTAATAGCCAGACAATTGCAACAATAAATCCTATTAGTGGCATCGGCAAAAGCTTCTTCCAGTTAAAGCTTGCTTGTTCTTTAGCCTTACCTGGCATTGCATCCCCTTGCATGAAGAAAATACCAACAGCCCAAGTAGAAACAGTATTAATCACGTAGTAGATTAAGAAGTATTGCATCGCCTTATTGCCAAATAAAGCCATGTTAAGTGGCATCCCAATAAAAATTGTATTGGCATTTGCAACTGTATTGATGAAAGTTCCCCGTCTACCGGCTGGAATTCTAAACATTGCAATTAATAAAAAGGCAATAATATAAGTTAAAAATACCCCTAAGGCTGGTATCAGCATTCCTTCAAATAACTGTCCCAAACTATCCTTAGTTAAGTTCTTTTGAACACTAACAAAGATTGAAGCTGGAAGGGCTATTTGCATAATTAATTTAGAAATATTACCTGAAAAAGTATCAGCAAACCAGTCTTTGATTCTTAAAGTATATCCTAGTGCAATAATCAAGATAACCACGATTACACTAGAAATAGATGAGATAAACGTTGACATAGCTTCCTCCTTTTTTAAAAACAATATAGAAATACTATATATACTCAAGATAGCTATAGTCAAACTTACCAGCTTTTATAAATTATATTTATAAGACAAAAATGAAGGCTATAAAGCCTTCATCTTCACTATTCTTTATTTAGCAATTATATAATTACCATATTATTTTTCATCATACCATTCAGTGTGGAAGACACCTTCACGGTCATTTCTGAAGTAAGTGTGAGCACCAAAGTAGTCACGTTGACCTTGAATCAAATTAGCAGGCAAGCTTGGGTTAAAGATTGATTCTAAGTAGTTAAGGGCTGCACTCAAAGTTGGAGTTGGAATACCATTTTCAGCAGCAACACTAACAACTCTTCTCAAGTCAGGTAAACGATCTTGCATCATCTTAGCAAAGAATGGTGCTTCGAATAAGTTATTAATTTCTGGATTTTCTTCAAAGGCATCTTCAATATCCTTCAAAGTCTTAGAACGAATAATGCATCCAGCTTCCCAGTTTTGGGCAATACCTGGGTAGCGTAAAGTCCAATCATAAGCCTTAGCAGCCATCTTAAGTTGCATAAAGCCTTGAGCGTAACAAACTGCTTGACCTAGGTATAAAGCACTGGCGATAAGTTCTGGTAAATCACTACTAATCTTACTTTGATCAACGCTAATTTCCTTACCAGTTCTAGTAGTAGCCTTAGACATAAATCTGGCAAGTACAGCTTCTGCAATCACACTAATAGGTGCACCTAAGACAATTGCATCTTCCAAAGTCCAGTTACCAGTACCCTTGTAAGAAGCTTCATTCAAGATATGATCAATAACCTTATCACTGGTTAAATCATCATCTTTTTTCAACACTTCAGCTGTAATTTCAGCTAAGTAGCATTGCAAGTCTTCATGGTTCCACTTATCAAACAAGGCACTCATTTCATCATTTGAAAGTCCGCAAGCCTTTCTAAGCATGTCATAAGCTTCTGAGAAAAGTTGCATAATCCCATATTCAATTCCATTGTGGACCATCTTAACGTAGTGACCACTAGCTTCAGGACCAATATAACTTACACAAGGACGACCTTCTGGAGTCTTAGCAGCAATTGCTTCTAAGATTGGTCTTACCTTTTCAAAAGCTGCTTCATCACCACCTGGCATCAAGGCTGGTCCATGAAGGGCACCTTCTTCACCACCAGAAACACCCATACCGATAAAGTGCAAACCAAATTTTTCTAATTCATGGAAACGGCGACGGGTATCGTGGAAGTTAGAGTTACCACCATCAATTACGATATCACCAGGTTCAAGAAGCTTGGTCAACTTTTCCAAAGTCAAGTCAACAGGCTTACCTGCTCTAATCATAATCAAAATCTTACGGGGTTTTTCAAGTGAATTTACAAATTCTTCCCAAGTATAAGTTGGCTTAAGTTTATCATCTGCATATTTTGCCAAAGCATCAACTTCTGGCTTATCAATACTAAAACCAGCAACAGAGTAGCCCTTACTGTGGATGTTAAGAGCTAAGTTCTTACCCATAACGCTAAGGCCGATAACACCGAATTCTTGCATATATTTACCTCCATTTAACCATATACTACTATTATACTTTTTACCCTAGAAAAATGCTAAGTTAAGGCAAGAAAAAAGCCTTCAACTCAGAACTTTATTCTAAGTTAAAGACTTTCTTTTAATGGGTTTTATATAGAGCTATAGAAATAAGTATGATTTAAAAGATTGAAATTAAAATTCTCTCTTCTTAGTTGCAAATGCGGCTAATGAACCTAAGCCTAATGCAAGTAATCCAAGAGCTTCTGCTGCATTAGTTTCCATACCAGTTTGTGGTAATGACTTGCTGCTTGAAGAAGCAATTTGTGAATGTGCAGCGATTGCAGCTACTTTAGCCTTAGTGTTTGCGCTTAATACTGAAGGCTTTGCTTCTGAAGCAGTTGACTTAACGCTTGCTGCAGCTGGCTTAGTATCTGATGATACTACACTGTCGTTTGACTTAACGTCTGATGATGAGTTGGTGTCAGTAGTTGAACTTTGTGAGCCTTTGTTTGAGTCAGTATCAGTTGAAGTGCTTTGTGAACCTTGGCTAATTCCTTGGTATTCAGTACCTCTGTCATCTTGGAACAATGGGGCGCCAGTCTTGCTCTTTGGCATACCTTCGTATTCATGACCTTGTCCATCTTGGAATAATGGTTCACCGGTCTTTGATTCATACTTAGGTACGCTAACAAGCATGTTGTTAAGAACGTTAGTATCTGCCTTCAAAGCATCTTGCCAAGTATTCAAAACGTTTTGCTTCTTAGCTAAATCGTTGTTAAGAGTTGATAAAGTCTTGTTCAAATCCTTAACAGCTGCAAGGTTTTTAACAGCTTCATTGTATTTGGCAATAATAGCTTCATCTGCTGCGATTTCAGCATTTGCACGGACAACAAATGGATCCTTCTTAGCTGCATCTAACTGCTTATTCCACCAGTCAAGTGCTTTTTGTCTGTCAGTAACATCTGCAGTGTGTCTGTCAACACTAACTTGGTGTCTGTGTAATGCTGCATTTGCTGAATCAGCTAAACTTTGCTTTTCAGCAACTTCTGCAGCTAATACATCGTTACTTGAATCCTTGGCTGCTGCAGCTTTAGCATCTGCTAATGCCTTGTTTGCATCATCTGCTACCTTCTTAGCTGCGTCAAGTTGCTTAGTAGCTTCATCTAAAACTTTCTTAGCGTTGTTCAATACGATAGTTGCATTCTTAACATGAGTTTCGTTTTCTGCTACTGCTTTGTAAGCTGCTGCATTCTTATCACGATTAATTTGACCTTGTGCTGCAGTCGCTGCATCTCTTAACTTGCCTAATTCATAGTTGTTTGGTAAGTTAGCTTCTTTACGAGCTTGTGCGTATTCATCAACTTTTTCTTGAAGTGATAATGCACTTGCTTTTCTAATAGCTTGTAAATCAGCTGCTTCCTTAGCTGCTGCATCATATGATGCTTGTAAGTCAGCTACGCTATCAGCTGCCTTCTTGTGACCTGCGTAATCGCCTCTCTTAAGGATTAAGTCAGCATCTCGAATAGTCTTGTTAGCTGCATCAATCTTGTTTTGAGCATCAGTTGCTGCTTGTTTGTGCTTTTGTGAAGCTTGGTATAAAGCATTTAACTTATCTGCCTTAGCCTTCATAGCTGGATCAGTAGCAATCTTAGCTTGATCAAAGCCTTCAAGTGCTGCATTGTATGCTGCATCATCAGTCTTAGCTGCAGCTTTTTCTGCGTCAACAATCTTTTGTTGTTCTGCGATAGTCTTGTTAGCATCGTCCTTCATTTTAGTTAACTTAGCATAAGTCTTAGCTTCATTCTTATCCCAGTTATCCTTGTATCTCTTAGCGTCATCTAAAGCTGACTTTGCACTAGTAGCTTTTCTTTGAGCTGCGTTATAAGTGTGCACTGCGCTATCAGCATCTTTTTCAGCTTGCTTCCAAGCATCATGAGCGGCTTGAACTTTACCAGCTGCTTCGTTAGTCTTCTTAGCGTTGTCGATAGCAGTTTGGGCATCATTTACATCTTTTTGAGCCTTGTCTACTTGTGCTTGGTCGTCTGCTACTTTAGCCTTTTGGTTGTTGTAAGCTTCTTGAGTAACACCATCTTTAAGAGCTGAAGTTTCTGACTTAGCTTCATCCTTAGCTGGAGTTGCATCTTTAGCAACCTTTTCAGTTGCAGGTTGTTGTGCATTAGTTTCTGCAGCCTTAACTTGACCATTTGCTCCCATTGACATGAAAGTTACAGTTGATAACAACACTGATGCTGCACCAATTGTTAACTTACGAATTCCAAAACGTTGAACGCGCTTTTCATTCTTAAAATTCATACTTTTTTCCTCCAAGATTAAAAAATATAGGAGACACTTATCCCCTTTGTCTACAAGCTCGATTTTACCCCCCCAATTTTATTGTCAAGTGGTTTAACAAATTTAATGTATTTTTTTGAAATTTTCTGCCATTTATATATCTGTTTAGTTATATATTTTTTCATATTATTCATTTGCAATTTACAGATTCACAAAATCTTATCTCTAAGCATCACGTCAGCATTTTTATAATTTATCCGGTATAATGTACCCATAATTAACTATTAGGAGGCTTATTTGCATGCTTTTTAAAAAGAAAAGTCCTTCAAAACTATCACAGCATGTTCTTGCTGCTATGTTTTCAGCGACAATTCTTTTTGCCATTTCAATTAATAACCAAGTTACGGCTGATGCTCTTTCTGACAGCTCTGACAAGTCAACTAGTTCTGGTAGCTTACCCCCTGCTAAGCTAGCTGATTCAATTAAGATGCCTGATAAGGTCACTGTAGCTAATCAAGCTGCCTTGTCTGCTGATGAACTTGCTCAGATTAAGAAGAATATTGAAACTGCTAACCCTAATGCAACTGCTATTGTTAATGACGACGGTAGTGCTAGGGTGCAATTTATCGATGGTTCTACTCATGACCTTACGTCTCAAAACACCTTTGTTTCAAATTCAGCTGAAACTGATAAAACTAGTGATAATAACAAAGCTGAATCTTCAAATTCTGAAACTCAAAATCAAACAAATAACTCAAATAGCAATACTAGCGAAGATAAGGCAGATTTAGCTGCGGCTGTTAACTTCGAAGATACAGTCAAAAGATCCGCCCCTTATAAAGGTGCTAAAGAAAAGAACAAGCAGGCTTATAACCAAGCTGTCGCTGCCGGCCAAAAAATTTTAAGTCAAAATAACGCTAGCCAATCTCAAATTGATCAAGCTACCAGCGCAATTAATAAGGCCAATGCTCAGCTCGACGGCCACGTTCATAAAGTTAAAAATTCCAAACCAAAGAAAAAGCCTGCAGCTTCGACTAAGAAGCCACAAGCTAGTTCTCAAGCTGTAACTGCCCATAAAAAGGCCCAAAAAGCTACATCTAAGCCTAAAAAATCTAACACTTCAAGTATCATCATCGGCTTTAGTAGTATCGGTTTATTACTTGCCCTTTTTATTTCTCTTGGAGTTAAGATTAAACAACAATAATTAAATAATTAAGTACAAAAAAGAAGCGAAACCTAAAGTTTCGCTTCTTTATTTTTGTTTATTTGTCAAAATTAGTGAGCTGAAGCACCTGAAGTTGCATCTTCTTCTGGTTCTTCTTCAACTTCTTCTTCGTGAGCTGAAGCACCAGTTGCAGCATCATTTTCTAAGCCAAACTTTTCAGCAAAGTATGAGAATGGCTTCAATGGTTGTGCTTGGTACTTTTCAACGAATGCTGGGTCACTAAGAGTGTTAAGTTCAGTTGAGTAGTGCATGTCGTGGGTGTACTTAATGTCGATTAACATTGGTCCATCCATCTTCTTCCATTCCTTAACTGCTTCTTCAAATTCTTCCTTAGTACGTACAGTTACACCCTTAACGTTCATACCTTCAGCAACCTTTGCCCAGTCGTTATCTGGAATGATAACACCTGACAATGGTTGGTTAGATTCATCTTCTTGTTCTGCTTGGATGTAACCAAGAGTTTCGTTAGTGAAGACAACGTTTAATACGTGCATGTTGTAGCGTGCCATGGTCAACAATTCTTCACACATCATTGCGAAGCCACCATCACCAGCTAATTGCCATACTTCACGGTCTGGGTAAACTGTTGCTGCAGTAAGAGCTGCTGGAGCACCATAACCCATAGTTGCATGAAGACCTGAAGTAGTCCACTTTTGGTCACCGTGCATCTTAAGAAGACGGGTGTGGTCCATGTTTACGTTACCAACATCAATAGCAAAGACTGCGTTGTCTGCAGCTTCTTTGTTGATTACATCCCAGATTGGTTCTTGACGAACTGGACTTTCCTTTGAGTCCTTGAAGCTGTCAAGCCATTCATCCCAATTTTGACGGTCAGCAAGAGCAGCCTTGTATAATGGAGATTCATCACGTGCTTCACCAGCATCAATAATAGCACGAAGTGACTTCTTAGCATCTGCAAGCATTGATACATCAACCTTGTGACGCTTACCAAACTTAGCAGGATCAACATCGATTTGGATTACTTTAGCATCCTTTGGGAACCATAATACTGAGAATGGTGAGTTGTTACCAACCCAAACTACCAAGTCAGTGTGACCTTGAATTTCGTTAGCTGGCTTTGGCCCGATACGGCCAATAGTACCCATGTATGCAGGGAATTCATCTTCTACAATACCTTTACCAAGGTATGAAGTAAGAAGTGGTGTCTTGAATTTTTCAGCAAATTCCTTAATTTCTTCGCCACATCCCTTTGCACCATTACCGTAGTACATAACAGGGTTCTTAGCTTCTTTAAGAAGTTTAACCGCTTCTTCAACTGAAGCCTTAGTTGGTGCAGCATAGTTGTCTTCAACACGTGCATCGTAGTTTACACGGAAGTTATCATCAATCTTTTCCCAACCTAAGTCCTTAGAAATAATCATTACTGCAGGACCTTTTCTTGCGTAAGCTTGACGAATACATTCGTCCATTACTACTGGGATTTGAGCTGCAGTCTTTGGTTGACGGCAGAATACACTAGCGTTCAAGAACCACTTGTCTTCATCGAATGCTTGGAAGAAGTCGATGTCTTGACGGCCTTCTGGAACGTTAGCAACGATTGCTACCATAGGAGTCTTGTCAAACTTAGCATCGTACAAACCGTTGAATAAGTGAGCAGCACCTGGTCCAGCTGAACCAAAACATACACCAACTTTACCAGTTAATTTGTATTCTGCTGAAGCGGCTAAAGCACCTGCTTCTTCGTGACGAACTTCGATAAATTTAATTCTATCTTTCCAGTTGTGAATAGCGTTCATACTTGAGTCAAATGAACCACCTGGAAAACCATAAACGTGATCAATATGCCAGTCGTATAAAACTTTAAACATAGCGTCTGAGCCATTAATTTTTGCCATATTGTGCATCTCCTTAATGTTATACTTACATTTGTAATTAAAACACTTTTTTTCACAATTGCAAGTGTTTGCTATCGTTATCATGTCGCAAATGTAACCGCTTTTCCAAAGATAATGATTTCACAAGCTGACGTTATTTATTTTTATTTTTACTGATATTACAAGCTTTAAATTTGTGATAGCATTATCAATCCTTACTTTTTGTACCCACTTTTTCAACTTTTTAAATTGTAAGCACTTAACTTGTTATTTTTAAATTTAACCAATTCATAAGATTTATTGTAAAAAAATAGGGCCACTTTATCGTAGCCCTATTTTTCTTATTTATTACTTTTCAATTTTTGAATACTTACCTTGTTGAATGTAAACCGTCAAAATTGCAATATCAGCTGGATTTACCCCTGAAATCCGTTCTGCTTGAGCAATTGATTCTGGCCGAATCTTCTCAAATTTTTGCCGTGCTTCAGTAGCCAAGCCATCAATCTTACTATAGTCAATTCCTTCTGGAATCTTCTTTGATTCAAGTCGGCGAAGCTTTTCAACTTGCAATTCTTGCTTCTTGATATAGCCAGCATATTTAACATCGATTTGCACTTGTTCACGTACATAACGATCACTTGCGATTTCTTCACCAGTTAATTTTTCAATTGCTTCAACTGTTACCCCTGGGCGACGCAAGAAGGCACTAGCTCTAAGGCCAGCAGTCAATGGACTTTGATTAATTGATTCAAGAAATGCTTGCACTTCATCAGTTGGATGAATTTTAACATCATAAAGTTTAACCAAAGCTGCCTTAATGGCTGCTTTTTTAGCTTCAAATCTTTGGTAGCGTTCATCACTAATTAATCCAAGTTCATGACCATATTCTGTTAACCGCAAGTCTGCATTATCATTACGCAAAAGCAAGCGATATTCAGCTCGACTAGTAAGCAATCGATAAGGTTCATTGGTTCCTTTAGTAACTAAGTCATCAATTAAGACACCAATATAAGCTTCATCCCTACCCAAAGTAAAACCAGGCTTACCTTGTGCACGCAAAGCCGCATTAATCCCTGCAATAATTCCTTGACCGCCAGCTTCTTCATAGCCACTAGTCCCATTCATTTGACCAGCAGTAAACAAGTTCTTAATATTCTTGGTTTCAAGCGTATGCTTTAATTGCCATGGCTCAATTACATCATATTCAATTGCATAACCAGGACGCATCATTTCTGCATTTTCAAGACCGGCAATCGAATGCACCATATCTTGTTGAACTTCTTCTGGCATTGAAGTTGAAAAATCGCCGACGTAATATTCATCCGTATTTTTGCCTTCAGGCTCTAAGAAAATTTGATGCCGTGGCTTATCCGCAAAACGCACAATCTTAGTTTCAATTGATGGACAATATCTCGGGCCTACCCCTTCAATCACCCCAGTATACATCGGAGCACGATCAAGATTATCTCGAATTATCTGATGAGTCCTTTCATTAGTGTAGGTCATCCAGCAAGAAAGTTGTTCTTTGAGATAGTCCTCATCTTTGGTTTCAAATGAGAAGTGTCTTGGTTCGCTATCCCCAGGTTCTTCTTCTGTCTTTGAAAAATCAATTGTATTGCCATTAACTCTTGGTGGAGTCCCAGTCTTAAACCGGCGCAATTTAAAGCCTAGTTTTTCAAGATTTTCTGAAAGTTTAATAGCTGCGATTGTATTGTTAGGACCTGAAGAATAAGTAAGTTCCCCAATAATGATTCGGCCACGAGCTGAAGTCCCGGTTGTTAAAACCACACTTTTAGCTAGGTATTTTGCACCAGTATTAGTAATAACGCCATGACAAACGCCATCTTCAACAATTAATTCATCAACTGTTGCTTGGCGCAAAGTTAAATTAGGTGTGTCTTCAATCGTCTGCTTCATTGTTTCATGGTATTGCACCTTATCAGCTTGCGCACGCAAAGCACGCACTGCAGGACCCTTACCAGTATTGAGCATCCGCATTTGAATATAAGTGGCATCAATATTTTTACCCATTTGACCACCTAAGGCATCGATTTCTCTAACAACTGTACCTTTGGCAGGTCCACCAACTGATGGGTTACATGGCATGAAGGCTACCATGTCTAAACTAATCGTAAGCAATAAAGTTTTTTGACCCATTCTTGCACTAGCAAGGGCTGCTTCACTACCTGCATGTCCTGCTCCGACGACAATTACATCATATTCATTTGAGCTATATGTTTTCAGCATTTTCTTCTCCTACTTACCTAAACAGAATTGACTAAATAATTGTGTAATTAACTCATCAGGTGCGCTATCTCCCGTTATTTCACCTAAAGTATCCCAGGCTCCGGTAAAATCAATTTGCGCAATATCAACTGGCACATCATTATCAACGGCTTCAATCACATCCGTTAGTTGAGTTTTGGCCTTTTCAAGTAGGCCAGCTTGCCTTTGATTAGTAACCAGTACTTCATCATTAGAATTGTGGATTCCACTAAAGAACAGTTTCCTGATTGCTTCTTCTAGATCATCCAAGTTCTCTTCTTTCAGAATTGAAGTGACTACAATTTCTGCATCAGTTTTTGCAGCTAAGTCCGCTTTTTTCAGTTTTAGTCCCAAATCAGACTTGTTTAAAACCACAATACGCTTTTTATTCTTGGTGTACTCAATTAATTTTTCATCTTCAGGCGTCAATTCCTCGCTCGCGTTAAGCAATAATAAAACTAAATCTGCCTGCTCGATAGCCTTTTTTGACCGTTCAACACCAATTTTTTCAACCTTGTCTTCAGTATGGTGAATTCCGGCGGTATCAATTAACTTCAACGGTACACCCTTAATTGAGACATATTCTTCAAGCGTATCACGTGTAGTCCCAGCAACGTCAGTCACTATCGCCTTATCATCTTGAGTCAAATAGTTAAGCAGGGAGCTCTTTCCCACATTAGGTCGGCCTACAATTGCCGTTGCTAAACCATTACGCATTATCTTGCCTTCACTGGCAGTTTTGAGCAAACGATTAATTTTGGCAATTACACTTTTTGAAGTTTCTTGCATCTGTTTGGCAGTAACTTGATCGGCATCATATTCTGGATAGTCGATATTTACTTCTACATTAGCTAAAGTATCTAAAATTTCTTGGCGCATTGCCCGAATCTTAACTAGCAAACCACCTTCAAGCTGATTCATCGCTACTTGTCGTGCCTTGTCAGTCTTAGCTCGCACAATATCCATCACACTCTCAGCTTGGGTTAAGTCAATTCGGCCATTAACAAAAGCACGCTTGGTAAACTCTCCCGCTTCTGCCATTCTTGCCCCATTTTTCAAAAGTAATTGCAAAATTTTATTGGTGACTACAATCCCACCATGGCAGTTGATTTCTACCATATCTTCTTTAGTGAAAGTCTTGGGTGCAAGTAGGACTGAAACCATTACTTCATCAATCACTTGCTTAGTTTCAGGATTAACAATATGACCATAATTGATAGTGTGACTATCAACTTTACTTAAATCTTTTCCCTTAAATAGTTTATTAGCAATCTTAACTGCATCTTCGCCTGATAATCTAACAATTGATATTCCACCTTCACCAATTGGCGTTGAAATTGCAGCAATCGTATCAAACTCAGTTAATGTCGGCATCATTATCTTCCTTTTTTGTATTAAAAAAAGCGCAATTTCCATCACGATGTGATGGATAAAGCACTTTCACTACTTTATCTAATCAAAATTAGATTTATTAACTTTTATTTCTTTCTTCCGATGCGCTTGTACGCCTTACGTATCTTACGCTTGCGTTCCCTTTCAGCATTTTTCTTTGCTTCTTGCTCCCTCGCATATTTGAATGGGTTTTGCAAGATGAAAGTTTGCACAACGGAGAATAAACTTGAAATTACCCAGTAAAGAGTAATTGCAGTTGGGAAACTAATTGCGGGGATTGCAACAATGATTGGAGTAACCCAAGTCATCGCCTTAGTCATCCCGGCAGATGATGAATCCGGCATTGACATTTGACTTACATATGAAGCCATGAATGTAAATACCGCAGCCAAAATTGGCATGACATAATAAGGATCCGCCTTACTCAAATTCATCCAAAGAAAAGTTCCAGCTTGTAATTGCTTAGTCGCATAAATAGATTGGTACAAAGCAAACATAAATGGAATTTGCAAAAGCATAGGCAAGCAACCAACATAAGGATTTACGCCGGCTTCTTTATAGAGCTTTTGTGTTTCTTCGTTTAATAATTGTCGACTTTCGACATCATTACCTGCATACTTTTTTCGCAACTTATCAAGTTCTGGCTGAAGCTGTTGTTGCTTAGCCGTACTCTTGAGTGAAATTGCGAAAAGCGGAAAGATTAACAACCGAACCAAAATTGTAAATACAATAATGGTTAAGCCATAGTTCTTACCTAGCAAGTCTGCTAACCAAAGCAGGAATTGAGAAAAGTAATAAATGACGTAACGATCCCACCAACTACCACTTGTATGTGATACATGGCCAGTATTAGCAGAGCAACCAGCTACAACAACTGCAACTGCAACTACTGCTAAAAGTGCCAGGATTCGTTTGACATTTTTCTTATTTAAAATGCCTTTCATCCTAGTTCCCCTTATTTTCTTCTGAACTATTTTCGATTACCTTAGCTAAAGTTAAAGCATGAATCAGATTCTGTTTAACTTCGGTCATTCCGAAATCACGAGCATATGGTCTAGTAATTACCAAAAAATCTGCTTGTGCATCAATTTGGTCCCTTACTTCTGTAACAGTTGCTCGGATGTAACGTTTGAGACGATTTCTAACTACCGCCGTATGACCGACTTTTTTACCTACAGAAATTCCAATCCGAAAATGTTTGTTTTCGGGCCGAACTAACTTGTAGACCACAAAAGCGCGATTAGCTACTGAATCGCCTTTTTTAAAAACAGTCTGAAAATCCTTTTCCGATTTTACGCGATAAGATTTTTTCAAAATGTTTCATTCCATCCAAACATTAAAAAAACCACTGGTAAATTCAGTGGTTTAAGCAGATAAGACTTTTCTACCTTTTGCACGGCGTCTTGCTAAAACCTTACGGCCGTTAGATGTGCTCATCCGTTTCATGAAACCATGTACACGTTGACGGTGACGTTTCTTAGGTTGGTATGTTCTCTTAGTTGTCATTGTATCTAGCACCTCCATTTTTTATTGCTAACAGCACAATTTACTATTAAGGATAGCATGTTTAAAGCGAAAAACCAAGTAATATTTCCAAAAAAGGCTAATTTTTTTCGAGCGCTAGCAAGATTTGTGGATAAAAATAAAAAAATTTTTTAGCCATTTTTTGGAAAATCACAGGCTTGTACTCGCACTTTTCCACAAGTCACAACTTGTCAAAAAGTTTTTCCACAGCATGTGGATAGTGTTTTCAAAAAGTCACTTAATCCTTTGGTATTATTTCAAAAGTTATGCACAACTTTTGCTGTAGATAAGTCTGTTTTTTAGTTTTTCGCAGTCAAAAAGTGGATATCTTTTTAGTCACTTATGCACAGCTTGTGAATTCTTAATTCTTTTTATTCACTTGTGGAAAACTTCTGCAAGTAATGCTACACTTAATATGTTTTTACAGTTAAAGTGAGGAATTTTTTGTGTTCGATTTACAGAAATTTTGGGATTACTTTAATGAACAAATGCGCCAAGAGTATAACGAAGTGGCTTATAATGCCTGGTTCAAAAATACTAAGCCTATTTCCTATAATAAGGAAACTGGTGAATTGGTCATTGCAGTAAAGAATCCTATTGCTAAAGGTTATTGGGAAACCAACCTTTCTACCAAGTTAATTCAAACGGCTTACGCCTATGGTAATTTTGAAGTTTTACCAGTGTTTGAAATTGACGGAGAAGAAAGTCCAGAACGTTTTAAAGCACCCGAGCCACCAAAAAAAGTACCTGCTAAAAGTACACCTGTTGCCAGTGACTTTATCACTAAGGATTTGCAACTTAATGATAAGTACACTTTCGATACCTTTGTTCAAGGTGAAGGCAACAAGTTAGCTGAAGGAGCTGCACTTGCAGTCGCTGATAGCCCAGGTAGTTTTTACAACCCGCTCTTCATTTTTGGGGGCGTTGGTTTAGGTAAAACCCACTTGATGCAGGCTATTGGGCACCAAATGCTCAAGGAACGTCCTAATGCGAAAGTTGTTTACATTCAAAGTGAAACTTTCGTTAATGACTTTATCAACTCCATCAAAAATAAAACTCAAGATGAGTTTCGTGAAAAGTACCGGACAGCTGATTTATTATTGGTTGACGATATTCAATTCTTTGCCAAAAAAGAAGGGATTCAGGAAGAATTCTTCCATACTTTTGAGACCCTTTATAATGATCAAAAGCAGATTGTTATGACTAGTGATCGCTTGCCAACTGAAATTCCAGATTTATCTGAACGGTTGGTATCGCGGTTCGCTTGGGGCTTACAAGTTGAAATTACCCCTCCTGATTTGGAAACTAGAATTGCAATTTTGCGGAAAAAAGCGGAATCTGACGGTTTAAGAATCGACGATCAAACGCTAGACTATATTGCATCTCAAGTTTCCACAAACATTAGAGAACTTGAAGGGGCCTTAGTTAAGGTACAAGCACATGCTACCATTGAAAAAGCTGACATCAATGTCAACTTGGCTCGAGATGCCTTAACTGATCTAAAATTAGTCCAAAAGAGTCGCGGAATTCAGATTCCAAAAATTCAAGAAGTAGTTGCTAACTATTTCCAGACAACAGTTAGTGAATTAAAAGGCAAGAAGCGGGTTAGACAGATTGTCGTCCCTCGTCAAATTGCAATGTACTTAGCACGAGAGTTAACAGATGCTAGCTTGCCAAAAATTGGTCAAGAATTTGGCGGTAAAGATCACACCACAGTTATGCATGCTTATGAAAAAATCGAAAAAGACGTGCGTACTGATAGTGAAATCAAAAATGCGATTTACGAATTGCGTCAAATGTTAGAGCATTAAGTTAATAACATGTGGAAAACTTGTAGAGTTATTCACAGTTTGCCCACCGCCACAAATGCGTTATTTTAAGGGTTGAGCCTATTTTTCAACATAATTAACAGGCCCTACTACTACTTCTAAAATAAATTAATATAATAATTAATAAATATAGTCGCCAAAAGAACTTCAGGAGGTCAAAATGAAATTTACAATTAACCGTAACTTATTTCTTGATAATTTGAATAATGTTATGCGGGCTATCTCATCAAGAGCAACTATTCCAATTCTTAGTGGGATTAAAGTCGATTTATCAAATGACGAAATGGTTTTGACAGGTAGCGATACTGATATTTCAATTGAAATCAAAATTCCTGTTAGTGAAGACTTAACCGTCGAATCTACTGGATCAATTGTTTTACCTGCACGCTTTTTCAATGAAATCGTAAAAAAATTGCCTGGTAAAGACTTACTCTTTGAAGTAAAAGAAGGTATGCAAACTCAAATTAGTTCTGAAAATAGTGAATTTACTATTAACGGCTTAGATGCTAATAACTATCCTCGTTTACCAGAAATTGATTCAGAAACTGCTTTTGATATTTCTGGTAAAACTTTCAGAGAAATTATTAACGAAACTAACTTTGCAGTTTCAACTCAAGAAAGTCGTCCAATTTTAACTGGGGTCCACTTTGTTTTCAACTCAGATAAAATTAAGGCTGTTGCTACTGACTCTCACCGTTTGTCTCAAAGAACAATTACCCTTGAAAATGGCCCTCAAGTTGAAACTGATTTGATTATTCCTGGAAAGAGCTTAGTTGAACTTTCTCGAATTATTGGTGAACAAGATCCGCAAGTTCATGTAAATCCTGGTGAAAATCAAGTCTTGTTCGTAATTGGTAATGTAAGTTTTTACTCACGTTTACTTGAAGGAACTTATCCTGATACTGATCGTTTATTGCCAACTACTAGTTCAACTCAAGCTGAATTCGATAAAAGTGACTTGTCTCAAGCCCTTGATCGGGTTAGCTTATTGACTCACGCTGGTCGCAACAACGTAGTTAAGTTGACTTTGGATACTGAAAGTGGAATTGCCAAATTAGAAGGTGATTCTCCTGAAATTGGTAATGTTGAAGAAAGACCAATGGTAAAATCACTTACTGGTGATAAGCTGGAAATTTCATTCAACCCAGACTACTTGAAAGCAGCCTTAACTGCTTCAATTACTGATACTGTGGTCATCAACTTCACTGAACCACTTAGACCATTTACAGTTGTTCCTGGTAAGGATGATGTTGAATTTATTCAATTGATTACACCAGTTAGAACTTACTAAAAAGACAAATATGAGCAAAGGCCATCACACGATGGCTTTTTTCTTTGCATTCATAATCTGGCCCGTTTTAGGGGCTATTTTTAGTTAAAAGGCTTTTGAATACAGTTATCCGTTTTCTTAAAAATCCGCTTAAATCGGCTTATATTAGGGAATAGGTTTGTTTTTAGCCTCTGAAAAGCTTATAATATAAGAGTATTAGTTAGGTTTGAGGTGAGGAAAATAAAAACTTTTAAAATTAAAGGTGACCATATTACTTTAGGCCAGTTTTTGAAAGAAGAAGATTTTATCAGTTCAGGTGGCCAAGCGAAGTGGTTCTTAGCTGAACAGAGCGTTTGGCTGAATGGCGTTGAAGAAAATCGGCGTGGAAAGAAATTATATCCAGGCGACAAGTTGAAAATTCAAAATCAAGAGTATGTGTTTGAGCAAGCATAATGTATCTTAAACAGTTAACTTTAAAGGATTATCGCAATTTTGAAGAGCTAGCGACTAATTTTTCGAAGCATGTAAATATTTTTATTGGTCAAAATGCCCAAGGTAAGACGAACTTACTGGAGGCTATTTATTTTCTAGCCTTAACCCGATCTCACCGGACAAGTAGTGATAAGGAATTGATTCGGTTCGGGCAGGCAAGTGCGAGCCTTGCTGGGCACGTGGTCAAAAGCCAAGTAGAAACAGATTTAAAATTATTAGTTAATAAAAAGGGCAAAAAGGCCTGGATTAATCGCATTCAGCAAGCTAGACTTTCTCGTTACATCGGGCAGTTAAATGCAATTTTGTTTTCACCAGAAGACTTAGCGCTGGTTAAGGGAGCGCCAACGATTCGGAGACGGTTTATGGACCTAGAATTTGGGCAGATTAATCCGGAATATTTATATTTTTCAAGCCAATATAAACAAGTTCTGCAACAAAAGAACAATTACTTAAAGCAACTAGCAAAGGGCAAGAGTCAAGATAAGGTCTTTTTAGAGGTTTTATCCGACCAGCTGGCAGGCTTAGCTGCTGAAATAATTGCGCGACGCTTGAAATATTTACATGACTTAAGTGAGTTTGCGGCTGAAGCTTATCAGGCAATTAGTCAAGGAAAAGAACAACTTGAGGTGGTATATAATCCTTCAGTTGAAATTAAGGCAACAGCGGTTGAAGAAATTTATCAGCAGGTTTTGGCCAGCTTTCAAAAAAATCAAGCTAGTGAAATTAGAACGGGGACGACCCTTTCAGGTCCTCATCGCGATGATTTGCAATTCTTGCTGAATCAGCAAGATGCTCATTTTTATGCCTCTCAGGGGCAACAAAGAACGATTGCTTTAAGTTTAAAATTAGCGGAAATTCAACTAATTCATAAAATTACCGGTGAATATCCAGTCTTACTTTTGGATGATGTGATGAGCGAACTTGATCATACTAGACAGTCAGCCTTACTCAACTACATCCATGGAAAAACGCAGACGTTTATCACTACGACAGATTTAGCAGGAATTTCCTGGGAAATAGTAAAAGCACCAAAGATTTTTATCTTGAACAAGGGAGTTATTAGTGAAGGGAAGGTTAAATAATGGCAGATGACAAGATGAAAGATGTCAAAGAGTACGAAAAAGAAGCAGATAAATATAATGCCAGTCAGATTCAAGTCCTAGGTGGACTTGAAGCGGTTAGAAAAAGACCTGGGATGTATATTGGCTCTACTAGTTCTCAAGGTTTGCACCACTTGGTATGGGAAATCATCGACAATGGGATTGACGAATGTCTAGCAGGTTTTGCGACTAAGATTGAAGTCACAGTTGAAGCAGATGGCAGTGTCACTGTTCAAGATGATGGTCGTGGTATCCCGGTTGATATCCAAAAGAAGACCGGCCGTCCCGCAGTTGAAACTGTTTATACAGTTTTGCACGCTGGTGGTAAGTTCGGCGGTGGCGGATACAAGGTATCTGGTGGTTTGCATGGGGTTGGTGCTTCAGTAGTGAACGCCTTATCAACTAAGGTTGAAGTTACTGTTATGCGTGATGGTAAGAAGTACTTTATTGATTTTGATCATGGCCGGGTAAAGCATGAGTTAAAAGAAATTGGCACCGTTGATCCAAGTCAACATGGGACAATTGTTCATTTTTATCCAGATCCTGATATCTTCACTGAAACAATCGTTTTTGATGATAAAATTTTGAAAAAGCGGATTCAAGAATTGGCTTTCTTGAATAAGGGGCTTAAATTAACCTTTACTGATAAGCGCAAAGATTCTGCAGAAACCGATGTTTACCACTATGAAGGCGGAATCAAGGAATATGTAGCCTTTTTGGATAAAAAAGAAGAAAAACTCTTTGATACTCCTGTTTATGTCGAAGGCGACTATGATGGTATTAATGTTGAAGTGGCCTTGCAATATACAACTGGCTATAAGACAACATTGATGACTTTTGCCAATAACATTCATACCTATGAAGGTGGGATGCATGAAGCCGGCTTTAAGACAGCATTGACGCGGGTAATTAATGACTATGCGCGCAAGGCAAAAATCTTTAAAGATAGTGATACTAACTTGTCTGGTGAAGATATTCGTGAAGGGATGACAGCAGTTATCTCAATTAAACACCCGAACCCACAATTTGAAGGCCAGACTAAGACTAAGTTAGGTAACTCCGATGCTAGAGCTGCTGTTGATAAGGCCTTTTCTGAGGCCTTTAGCAAGTTCTTATTAGAAAACCCAAGTGTAGGCCGCAAGATTGTAGAAAAGGGACAATTAGCTGAAAAGGCTAGAATTGCTGCTAAGCGTGCACGTGAAGTTACTCGTAAAAAGTCAGGCCTTGAAATTGCTAACTTGCCAGGTAAATTAGCTGATAATACCAGTAATGATCCTGAAATTTCAGAATTGTTTATTGTCGAAGGGGACTCAGCCGGTGGTTCTGCTAAGCAAGGTCGTTCAAGATTGACTCAGGCTATTTTGCCAATCAGAGGTAAGATTTTGAACGTTGAAAAGGCCTCAATGGATCGAATTTTGGCTAACCAAGAAATTAGAACCTTGTTCACAGCTTTAGGGACAGGTTTTGGAGCTGATTTTGATGTTAAAAAGGCACGTTATCACAAGTTAATTATCATGACTGATGCCGATGTCGATGGTGCTCACATTAGAACCTTGCTTTTAACCTTGTTCTACCGCTACATGAAGCCAATGATTAAGGCAGGATATGTGTACATTGCTCGTCCACCACTTTACCAAGTAAAGCAAGGTAAGATTGTTAAATATCTTGATAGTGATGAAGAATTACATGATTATTTGGGCTCACTTCAACCTAGTCCTAAGCCAACTGTTCAACGTTACAAGGGGTTAGGTGAAATGTCAGCTGATCAATTATGGGAAACTACCATGGACCCAGAAAATCGTCGCCTAGACCGTGTTGACCCAGCTTATGCCGAAGATGCAGATGCCGTCTTTGAAATGCTAATGGGTAATGAAGTTGGTCCACGGCGTGACTTTATTACTAAGAATGCTAAATACGTTGAAAACTTGGATGCATAAGGAGGAGCTAGATGGATAATCAAGGTCAAGATCGCAGAATTAGAAATGTCGATTTAACTCACACCATGCGTAGCTCTTTCCTTGACTACGCAATGAGTGTTATTGTTGCCCGGGCATTACCTGATGTTCGTGATGGGATGAAGCCGGTACAACGCCGGATTCTTTACGGAATGAATGAATTAGGGGTTACTCCTGACAAGCCTTACAAAAAGAGTGCCAGAATTGTCGGGGAAGTTATGGGTAAGTTTCACCCACACGGTGACTCTTCAATTTATGAAGCGATGGCCCACATGGCTCAGGACTTCAGTTACCGGTATATGTTAGTTGATGGTCACGGTAACTTCGGTTCCGTTGATGGGGACCGCCCAGCTGCCATGCGTTATACCGAAGCTAGAATGAGCAAAATTGCCCTAGAAATGCTTCGCGACATTAACAAAAATACGATTGACTGGCAAAGAAACTATGATGATACCGAAAACGAACCATTAGTATTACCGGCTAGAATTCCTAGTTTGCTAGTTAACGGTGCTAGTGGGATTGCCGTAGGTATGACTACCAATATTCCACCACATAATTTGTCTGAAGTTATTTCCGGATTGCACCTTTTGATGAAAAATCCAGATGCAACCACAATGGACTTAATGAAAGTGATTCCAGGACCTGACTTCCCAACTGGTGGGGTAATTATGGGTCGTAGTGGTATCTTGCATGCTTACGAAAGTGGTAAAGGCAACGTTGTTGTTCGAGCAAAAACTAACATTGAAGAAGAAAAGAGTGGCCGTGAACGGATTATCGTTACCGAAATTCCATTTATGGTCAACAAGGCAATGTTAGTGCAAAAGATTGCTGAATTAGCACGGGACAAAGTAATTGATGGTATCACTGGGGTTCGCGATGAATCTGACCGTCATGGGATGAGAATTACCATTGATATTCGGCGTGATGCTAGTGCTAGTGTGGTTTTGAATAATTTATTCAAAGAAACTCAAATGCAAACTAACTTCGGGATGAATATGGTGGCAATCGTTAATGGAGCACCACACTTCTTAACTTTGAAGCAAATGCTCCAATACTATCTTGATCACCAAGAAGATGTCGTTCGTCGAAGAACTAAGTTTGATTTAGATAAGGCTGAAGCTCGTGCCCACATTTTAGAAGGTTTGCGAATCGCCTTAGACCATATTGATGAAATTGTTAATATTATCCGTAACTCTGAATCAAGCGATATCGCTAAGGCAACTTTGATTTCACGCTTTGAATTAGACGATAAGCAAGCTCAAGCTATCTTGGATATGCGTTTAGTTCGCTTGACAGGTTTAGAGCGAGACAAGGTTGAACAAGAATATCAAGATTTGTTAGTAAAGATTGCTGACTACAAGGATATTTTGGCTAAACCTGAAAGAATTGACCGCATTATATATACTGAATTACTCGAGATTCAAAAGCGTTTCGGTGATGACCGAAGAACTGAAATTACAGCTAGTGAAGTTGTTTCAATTGAAGACGAAGATTTAATTGAAAAGCAAAATGTACTTTTAACTTTGACTCATAATGGCTATATTAAGCGGATGCCAGTTAGTGAATTCAGAACGCAAAACCGTGGTGGTCGTGGAATTAAGGGTATGGGAGTACAAGATGACGACTTTATTGAACGCTTAACATACTCAAGTACGCATGATTATTTATTGTTCTTTACTAATAAGGGTAAAGTATATTCTAAGAAAGCTTATGAGATTCCTGAATATAGCAGAACCGCTAAGGGTTTACCAATCATCAACTTGCTCCAACTAGATAAGGGCGAAAAGATTCAAGCTATGATTAATGTTCCTGAAGGGCATGAAGAAGGCAACTTATTCTTTATTACCAAGATGGGGGTTGTAAAGCGGACTAGTGTTGAAGAATTTAGTAATATCAGAAATTCTGGTTTAATTGCTTTAACCTTACGTGATGGGGATGAATTGAGTAATGTTTTAACAACTGATGGTAAGCAAAACATTATCATCGGCACTCACTTAGGCTATGCAGTAAGCTTCAAAGAAAGCGACGTTCGGGTAATGGGACGTTCAGCTGCCGGAGTTCGCGGAATTAACTTGCGCGAAAATGACTATGTTGTCGGCAGTGAAGTGCTTAAGCCAGGTGCAGAAGTCTTAGTAATCTCTGAAAATGGTTATGGTAAGCGGACCAGCGCTAGTGAATACCCAATTAAGGGGCGTGGCGGTAAAGGTATTTTAACGACCAAGTTAGGTAAGAAGAATGGCCCACTTGCCGGGATGACTGTAGTTGATGGGACAACTGATATCATGTTAATTACCACTGACGGAATTATGATCAGATTTAAGACTGAGGATGTCTCACAAACTGGTAGAGCAACTATGGGTGTTCGTTTAATTAAGTTAGGCGAAGGCGATAGTGTCGCAAGTTTGACCGCAGTTCCTAATGAAGATGATGATAACGATAATCAAGAAGAGAAAGCAGAAACTAACGATTCAGAAAAATAAATTCTAAAATCGTAAAATAAAAAAGAAAAATTACCAACTTTTCGTGTATTTTATAGTGATGGCTAAAAACATCAGGATCACGTGTAAAAAAGTTTGGTAATTTTTTGGTTCTGTGCTAAAATTATGAATTGCGAGTAATATTTTTTCGATTACTCCTTGTTCTTAACTTAGTAAGAACCATTTAGTCCAGAAGGAGGTGCAATAGTCAATGACAACCAAGTATGAAGTAACTTACATCATCAAGCCTGATATTGATGACGAAGCAAAGAAGGCCGTTGTAGATAAGTACGATAAGCTTATCGCTGACAACGGTGCTACAATGGTTGAATCAAAAGACTGGGGCAAGCGTCGTTTTGCATACGAAATCAACAAGTATCGTGAAGGTACTTACCACATTATGACTTTCACTGCAGAAGATGCTAACGCAGTCGACGAATTTGGTCGTCTTTCAAGAATCGACAACCAAGTTTTACGTTCAATGACCGTTAAATTAGATAAGTAGTTTATTTTCGTGAATTAGGAAAGGGAGGACCTAGGTATGATTAATAGAGTTGTACTTGTTGGCCGTTTAACACGTGATCCTGATTTACGCACTACTGGTAGTGGGATTAGCGTTGCTACCTTCACATTGGCAGTTGATCGTCAATTTGCAAATGCTCAAGGTGAACGCGGGGCTGATTTTATTAGCTGTGTAATCTGGAGAAAGGCTGCAGAGAATTTCTGCAACTTCACTAATAAGGGTTCATTAGTAGCTATTGATGGCCGAATCCAAACCAGAAGCTACGATAATAAGGATGGGCAAAGGGTCTACGTTACTGAAGTAGTAGTAGATAACTTCTCATTACTTGAATCACGTAAAGACCGTGAAGCTCGTTCACAAAATGGTGGCTATGCGCCACAAGCTAACGGAAGTTCATTAGGTGCTAATAACAATAGTACTAATAATAGTGCTCCAAATACCAATAATACTGCGCCACAAGATCCATTTGCGGATTCTGGCGATACAATTGATATTTCGGATGATGATCTTCCATTCTAAATTAATAGAAAGGATCTAGAGACATGCCTCAACAAAGAAGAGGCGGCCGTCGTCACCGTAAGGTAGACTTCATTGCCGCAAACCACATCGACTATGTCGATTACAAAGATGTTGATCTGTTGAAACGTTTTATCTCTGAAAGAGGTAAAATCTTACCACGTCGTGTCACTGGCACTAGCGCAAAGAACCAACGTAAGTTGACTATTGCGATTAAGAGAGCTCGTATCATGGGCTTATTGCCATTCGTAGCAGAAGACTAAAAACAGACTTTCACTAAGCGTCTAGCAGTAGCTAGATGCTTTTTTTATGCACAGAAACTGAAAAAGGACTTGAATATACGGTATAATAAATAATGATGTAGTTTATTTTCAAGCTAGAGAGGATCTGCATGAAAGATTTTGTTAAGAAACTTGAATTACCGGAATTTATTAAAGATTCCCGCTTAACAGCTTCGGTTGTAATCGTAATCTTTTTGTCACTCTTTAGTACTGTAATTGGGATTATGATTAATCCATTTTTTGGATTAGCCATGTTATTAATTTTTATTTTAATAGCGATTTTTACAGTCTATGGAGTGTACATTTTAGCCGGTAATGCGAATAATTTTGCAGCTAATTTATCATATCGAATAAAACGTAGTGAGCAAGAAGCAATGATCAAGATGCCATTGGGAATCTTGCTCTATGATTCTAACTATCATATTCAATGGGTGAACCCATACTTGCAACTGTATCTAAAAGATCAGGATTTACTTGGCCGCTCAATTGCCTCAGTTGATCCAGAATTAGGACAGATTTTTCAGACAGTCTTAGATGATAAAAAGACTAATGAAAATCGCTTGGTTCAATGGGGGAAGCACAAGTTTGAAATGACAGTCCAAGATAAGTTGGGGGTGGTATATTTACTTGATATCACTAGATATGCCAAAATCGAAGAAAAATACCAAGCTGAACGCTTGGCAATTGGGCAAATCTTTATTGATAACTACGATGAATTAAGTCAAGGGATGCATGACCAAGAGTTAACCTTGATGAGTTCATATGTCCAAAACACATTAAGTGAATATGCTAGCCGCTTCAATGCTTATTTAAAGCGGATTGATGAAGACCACTTTATCTTACTAGCTCACGTTCAAGACTTGAAGAAAATTGAAGAAGACAAATTCTCAGTCTTGGATAAGGTGCGCTTAGAAACTAGTCGCAACAATACGCCATTGACGCTGTCAATAGGGATAGCTTATGGAAGCGACTCCTTGAATGAAATTGCTGATCAAGCGCAATCTAACTTAGACTTAGCTCTAGGCCGAGGGGGAGACCAGGTGGTATTGCGAGTTCCTGGTGAAGAGGCACGCTTTTTTGGTGGAAAATCCAACCCAATGGAAAAGCGGACCCGAGTTAGAGCGCGGATGGTATCACAAGCTTTACAAGAGATTTTTAAAGATGCTGATCAAATCTTTATTGTGGGCCACCAACGTCCAGATATGGATGCCATCGGTGGTGGGATTGGTGTTGCTAAGATTGCCAGAGCCCACGGAACCAAGGCAAGCGTGGTATTAGATACCAACCATACCAACTACGATGTTGGGCGCTTAGTTTCTCGAATGGAGAAAGCCGGAGACTTAGACTTATTTATCAGTCCTGAAGATGCTTTAAGTCAAGCAACCAGTAATTCACTATTAATTATGGTTGACCACTCTAAGTATTCAATTACTTATAGCCCTAAGCTTTATGAAAAATTAAAGAACCGGCTAGTAATTATTGACCACCATAGACGTGGTGAGGAATTCCCTGAAAACCCAATGCTGATTTACATTGAGCCCTATGCTTCATCAACTTGTGAATTGGTAACTGAAATGATTGAATATCAACCACAACGTGGTGAGCAGTTGCTGACTGACTTAGAGGCAACGGCAATGCTAGCCGGGATTACAGTCGACTCCAAGGAATTTTCATTGCGGACTGGAACTAGAACTTTTGATGCAGCCAGTTACTTACGCTCAATTGGTGCTGATTCTGCAGTAGTTAGTGATTTGCTTAAAGAAGACCTAGATAGCTTTATGCAAAAGGCCAAGTTAGTTGCTACCTTGAAGATGTATCATGATAATATTGCCATTATGCTGGGTGAAGATGATAAGATAATTGACCCAATTGTTACGGCACAAGCTGCTGACATGGCTTTGTCATTAGAACACGTTGATGCTAGTTTTGCGGTAACTCGTAGAAAAAAGGACCTGGTTGGTATTTCGGCTCGGTCAATGGGTGATATCAATGTCCAAGTCATTATGGAAAAATTGGGCGGAGGAGGCCACCTTTCAAATGCGGCTACGCAATTAAAGGATGTTACAATTGAACAAGCCCAAGCTCAATTAACCCAAGCTATTGACGAGTATATTGAAGAAAATGAATAGAAGAAGGAGAAAACAAATGAAAGTTATTTTTACACAAGATGTTCGCGGTCGTGGTAAGCGTGGAGAAGTTAAAAATGTTCCTGATGGTTATGCTCAAAACTATTTGTTTAAGCGTGGCTTGGCCAAAGAAGCTAATAAAGGTAACCTTAATACTTTAAAGCGAGTAGAAGCTAATGAACAAGCTGCATATGAAGCTGAAAAAGCTGCTGCAGTAGAAGTTAAAAAGCAACTAGAAGCAGATAATACTGTTGTTCAATTTAAGTCTAAGGCAGGGACTGATGGTCGTTTATTTGGCTCAATCAGTGGTAAGAAGATTGTTGAAGGGTTAGAAAAGCAATTTGGCTTGAAAATTGATAAGCGGAAGCTTGAATTGCCAGAACCAGTTAAGGCTTTAGGCTACACCAATGTTAAGGTGAAATTATTTAAGGGTGTTGAATCAACAATTCGCGTTCATATTACTGAAGAATAAGGTTAGTGTAAAAAATGGATAATGTAGTTTCACCACAAATTCCACATGATTCTGAAGCTGAAAAAGCGGTCTTAGGTGCGATATTTATTGACCCAGAGTCATTAGCTGATGCAGAAGCGGTAGTTACACCAGATGACTTTTATGAGCGTGCTAACCGAATTTTATTTGAGGCGATGTTGACAATATCAGATCGTGAAGAAGCGATTGATCCGCTAACAATCCAAGATGAATTAGCTAAAAGAAAGCAACTTGAAGATATTGGTGGGATTAGCTATATTTCAGATTTGGCCATGGCGACGCCAACTGCGGCCCATGTCACTTATTATGCTCAAATCGTCCATCGTAAGGCCTTGTTACGTCGCTTAATTTCTGCCAGTCAAAAGATTATTCAAAATGCCATTCAAGGTAGTGATGATGTTACAGATATTCTTGACGATGCTGAAAGCGAGATTATGAATGTCTCTTCAGACAATAATTCAACTGGCTTTCGAAAGATTAAGGATATTGTAAATGCGACAGTTGATGAAATTAACTCAATTCCCGAAGATGGAAATGATGTTACTGGTCTTGCAACTGGCTTCATCAATCTTGATAAAATGACAACTGGTTTGCATGATGATGAGTTAATTATCTTAGCTGCCAGACCTGGTGTTGGTAAAACTGCCTTTGCCTTGAACGTTGCTCAGTATGCTGGTTTACATGACAATAAAACAGTTGCGATGTTCTCACTAGAAATGAGTGGTGAACAGTTAGTACAAAGAATGCTGGCTTCTGAAGGGTTAATCAATTCTATGCACCTTAGAACTGGCCAACTTGAAGAAGAAGAATGGAAAAAGTTGATTTTAGCAGCGGGGTCACTATCGAATGCGTCAATTTATATCGATGATACTCCCGGAATTAAAATGAGCGAAATTAGGGCTAAAGCACGGCGATTGGCTAAAGAAGATGGCAACTTGGGTTTAGTTGTTATTGATTATTTGCAGCTGATTGAAGGGCCAAGAAGTGAGTCACGTCAACAAGAAGTATCTGCGATTTCGCGGCAACTAAAAAAGTTAGCTAAAGAATTGCATGTTCCAGTAATTGCTTTATCACAGTTATCACGTTCAGTTGAACAAAGACAAGATAAGCGACCAGTTTTATCTGATATTCGTGAATCTGGATCAATTGAACAGGATGCCGATATCGTTGCCTTCCTTTATCGTGAGGATTATTACCGTGATGATGAAGGAGAAGGAAACAATAATGATGCTCCTGGACCAGAAGATGATGACAATGGTGAAGTGGAAGTTATCATCGAAAAGAACCGGTCGGGTAGTAGAGGTACAGTAAAGCTGATGTTCTCCAAGCCGTATAACCGTTTTTCAAATCTTGATTATGCGCATGATGAAAAGTAAGGAAATAGATTCGTTGGAGTCTAGTTCCTTTTTTTAATGTTAGCAATTTAAGTTGACAGTTTATATAAAAATCGATATTCTGTTATTAAGTTGATTTTTTATCGAACTATACAAAAGATATTGGGTTTTATAATTCGTTTTTAGGAGTAATGTAATGAAAAAAGCAAGTAAGTTTATCCTGCTCTCAGCAACTTTATTAACTTTATCGTTTGGGTCAAGCCAATTAGCCTTCGCGGAAACAGCGCAAGATCCAGCCCCTGTTATTCAAGCCAATAAAGCCAAAGACAAGCATAAGCGTATCTTGTTTGATAACACTCACGCTCAGACATCTGGTTCAGCTGACTGGGTTATTGATGGTGGTTTTTCTGATTATGCTAACGCTTTAGCAAATGAAGGTTACTACGTAACAGAGCTTAGAAAGACTACTCCAATCACATTGGCTGATTTAAAGAATTATGATGTGTTTGTGATACCAGAAGCAAGTATTCCTTATAAGGTATCTGAGCAACAAGCTATCAGTGATTATGTAAGTCAGGGGGGCTCGGTCTTTTACATCGCTGATCACTATAATGCGGATAGAAATAAGAATCGATGGGATGCTTCAGAAGTGTTTAATGGCTTTAGAAGAGGGGCATTTTCTAATCCTGCTAAAGGGATGAGTGAAGATGAAAAAAATTCTGCAGCAATGCAAGGCGTTGAAAGTCGGGACTGGCTAGCGATGACTTTCGGTGTTAGATTCCGTTACAATGCTTTAGATAATATTCCTGATTTTAAGTCTGAAATTATGACAGATGCCTTTGGTATTTTAAACGGCGTTAAAAGTGTGGCATTGCATGCAGGTAGTACTTTAGCAATTACCAATCCTCAAATTGCTAAGGGTTTGGTATATTTACCATCAGGCTTAACTAGTGCTAATAAGTGGGCCCATGCAGTTGATCAAGGGGTTTACGATGGTGGTGGTATTGCAGAAGGGGCATATGTTGCAATTTCCAAGCATGGTAAGGGTAAAGCTGCATTTATTGGTGATTCGTCAGCCGTTGAAGATGCTACACCTAAGTATACTAACGAAGAAACTGGTATGAAGAAGGGAACATATGATGGCTTTAAAGAAGAAAGTGATGCCAAGTTGCTTTTGAATTTGACGGATTGGTTGTCAAAACAAGAAAACTACACTTCATTTTCAGAAGCTAAGATTGCCTTATCAGAAAAAACTAAGTTGAATGATAATGAAAGTCCAGATAAGACAACTGAACCAGAACCAGAACCATGGTCAAGCTCAAAGGCAGGATATAAATGGTGGGATTCAAGTACTTTTGCTCCAGGTTCTTACGGCTCAAAGATTAATCCTACTAAACAAGCTGATTACTATTTCACCTTACCTGATAAGATTGAAAAGGGGAAAGCTGCTACAATTGAACTTAAATTCAGTGGTCTTAAGCCTAATGAAACTGTATCAGGTTATAGTGTAGGTGTTTATACTACTAAAGCAGTTGGAAGTTACAGCCAGGGGGCACAAGTGGGCTATGTTGACGCTACTAACAGCAATAACTTCCCTAAGCAAGCTGGCTATTCAGATACTTTTTCTGTTACAGCAGATGCTGATGGTAATGCCAGCAAGAAGCTTGCTATTAGAGTAGATGAAGTGGGGCAATTTAATATTCGCTTGCGTAACGGTAAAAGTAATTTGAAGACTTTTGATAAATACAATGTGGTAGAAGCAGCGCTAGCTTCAAAGCCTGAAACAACAACTCCTTCTAAGCCACAAACTCCAGTAAATTCAAAACCAAATAATCAAACAACAACTAATGCTACTAGCACTACTAGTGTCAAAAGCCCTGCAACTGAAGAAGAATTTACTGGTGTTGTTTATGTTCCTGTAATCAATAATAAGCCTAATTGGAAGATTGCTTTGCTTGATGGCCAAGGACATTACACTGGTCAATTCATTTCAACTAATACTAGCTGGAAAGTCTTCGCTAAAAAGCAAATTAATGGTAAGACTTTCTTTAGATTAGGTACAGATAAGCAATGGATTCCAGCAGATTACACTGGCCAAAAAGCAACAGAAATTAAGCTAAATAAGACTGCTTTTGCTCCAATCATTAATCATTCAGCTAATTGGAAGATTGCCTTACTTGATGGTGAAGGCCATTATACTGGTCAATTTATTAAGACTAACAGCTACTGGAAAGTTTTAGCTGAAAAGCAAATCGCCGGTCGAAAGATGTACCGCTTGGGTACAGATAAGCAATGGGTACCAAGCTCATACTTAAGATTTTAAAGACATAATAAAAAGCCTGTTTCACGTGAAACAGACTTTTTTAATCCTTAAAATCATAACTGTCAAAGAAGATTGCAGCCTTACTTGAGTCATTACTCTTGGGATAATTACTAAAATCAATTTCAGAAAATGGTAAGTAGTTGTTTTTAGCACTTTCATAAATTAACTTAATCATTTCAATAGCAACATGACGAACTTCGGGATCTAACCCCATGACAACTCTTCCTAAAGTCCAAGGCCCTTTAATTCGATGCTCAGTAAAGACGTTCATATCTGTGATATCCATATTTTCAAATGCAAGGAAAATTGCAGACCATAATTGTCCACGCTTTTCTGCAGGGATGGATTTATTAAATTGAATTAAAGCATGACGGATAACCCGAGCTGATGTAGATAAGCCATCAGCTAAGACGAAACTATCACGGCCTATATTCCATTTAAGTGGTGAATGTTGGTGCATCATAGGATAGTCGCTTTTGATAACTAAAGTTCTTTCAGGATGATCAAGCATAATACCAAAAACAGACCCTTCAGGGACATAAGTCCGCATTTTGGGCAGTGCGCGTTTGAAACTATCACTATCGGATACAAGTGAGCGATAACCGGGGCCGTCATAGCTATATGCTAAGATAACGCGGTCTTGCACTTCAGGTTTACTTTCAGCTAAAGAGTGGATGGCATAGTGGCCACCTTTAGAGTGACCGACAACATAAATCTTTTTATCAGGATATTTAGCAGAGATAGTTTCTAAATAGTCCCGGGCAACAGTTTGACCATAAATTTGGTAACTGTAATTCATAATCATATCTTCATTCCAGCCAACAACAGAGCTGTCAGTTCCTCTAAAAGAAACAACAATAGTATTTTCATCTAATTTAACAGTTAACGCTGCAAATTGAAGTGGGGTTGGCTTTTCTTCTAAGCGTGAAGTCCAATCTAAGATTTCTAAATTTCCGAATCGCGGACTCTTAGTGATTAAAGCAGCTTCAGTTCGCTTGGTTAAATCGATTTCTGCCTTATAGTGCTCCAAAATCCGCTCACAGGCTTCTTTTAGTGTATGAGATGTAGTAGAACTATCAAAGGGCAAATAAGCGACACAGGCTAAAATAGCGCCATCTACACTATTGAAAGGTGCTACTTTATAATTTAAGTCTCCACGCCAGCGTAAATATTCAAGTGGTCCAGCCATAGTGTATCCTTTCTTTAGTCAGTTAAAATCTATTTTAATACATTTTAAAAAAAGACAGAAAAAAAGAAGGCCCAATTTTTGACCTTCTTAAGAAATTATTTACCACCACGAGTGTAAATAATTCGTTTAATATCAGGATACCTACGTAAGTTCATAATAATATTGTTTTCGTCTTTTTTGTTATCAATAATTCCATCAACGTTGAAGATGATTTGTTCATCACTAACATCTAAAATTTTGATAGCAATTGATTCAACTTCATTGTTTTCTAGTTCAGTTTTGATTTCGGTTAAAATGTTAGGCGTATTAGTAGCAACAATCTGAACATTAAAGCGAACGTGCATGATGACACGAGAGATAATTGAGTCATCATGGAAGAGCATTTGAATGAAGAAAATAAAGATAGTTGATAAAACTCCAATTGGATAAAGACCAGAACCAATTGCCATCCCAATTGCTGAAGTTGCCCAAACACCAGCGGCGGTAGTTAAACCAGAAATTTGTTCCCGGCGAACCAAAATAGTACCTGCACCGATGAATGAAATCCCAGTAACAATTTGAGCGGCAATTCTTGAAGGATCGAGTGCCACATCGTGAGTAGCTAATAAATCAGCAAAGCCATACTTTGAAACAATCATAAATAAAGCAGATGCCACAGCTACAACAATGTGAGTTCTAACACCAGCGCTTTTACGTTGAATAGCTCGCTCATAACCAATTACAGCCCCACAAAGAGCCGCAACGATAATTCTGATTAACCAGTCCAGTTGGGCTGAAAAATTTGATAATGCAAAAACTGACATGATAACTCCCTTTTCATACGGTTAATTAGGCTTATTTGCCATCACTTCAATTCTAATATAAATTTTCAAAAAAAAAAGAAAACTTTTTTCGTAAAAACACTTGCGCGATTCAATTGTTTATGGTTAAATTAATAAATGTGTTAAGGCAACACATAAAGTTGCTGACTTAGCTCAGTTGGCAGAGCACCTCACTAGTAATGAGGAGGTCGAAGGTTCGAACCCTTTAGTCAGCATTGAATGAATGAAGTTGGGCACCGATACGTTCGGTGTCTTTTTTGTTGTCTAAAAAATAATTATTAATGTTTTCGGTGCAAAATTTGCGATTTTTGCACCGATAATTTTTATTTTGCACTGATAAATTTTAATTCAATAAAATTATTGGTGATTCACTATCCTTATTATTTGCAATTTTTACCTCTAACACTGTAGAATATGAGATAAAAATTAAAAAGAGGTGCAAACTATGGATAAAGAGGAACGAATTCAGGTTTTAACCGATTTAATTAAAATCAACTCCGTCAATGGCAATGAACTTGAGGTAGCTACCTATTTGAAAGCTTTATTTGCTAAACATAATATTGAAGCTATGATTGATGCCTTTGGCGATAAGAGAGCTAATCTAATTGTGGAGTTAAATCCGCAAGCTTCAGGGCCGATTTTAGGTCTTACTGGGCACATGGACACTGTTGACTTAGTAAATGAAGCTAAGTGGCAGAGCAATCCCTTTGAACCTAGGATAGACGGTGATAAGCTTTATGGTCGCGGCAGTGCAGATATGAAAAGTGGCTTAGCAGCAGAAGTTATCGCCTTGATTGAACTGGTTGAATCAGGCCAAGTAACAGGGCATGTGCGCTTTTTAGCCACGGCTGGAGAAGAATATGGAACTCCTGGTGCTAATCGCTTAGAAGCTCAGGATTATGCGGCAGATTTAGCTGCTTTAGTAGTTGGTGAGCCAACAGGTGGCGATATTGTATATGCTCATTCTGGTAGTTTGAACTATCGCGTAAAAAGTTATGGTCAAGCGGTTCACTCATCAAGACCAGAAGAAGGAAAGAATGCAATTACTGGCTTAGTTAAATTTTATGTAGCTGAACAAGAGTTATTTAACAACGCACCAAAAGATCCATATTTAGGTGAAATTAAGCACAGCATCACGGTCATTGAAGGCGGAAAGCAGGTTAATATTATTCCGGCTGAAGCTAAGTTAGAAGGGAATATCAGACCAACTAAAGCCTTTAGCAATGAAGAAGTAATTAACTTATTGAAATCCTTAGTTACAAAGCTTAATCAAGATGAAGATACTCACTTGGAATTTGAATTAATTCATAATTTTTATCCAGTAGTTACAAGTCCTGATAATTCATTTATTAAGGCGGGGCTAGATGCTACTACTGAAGCTTTTGCACACTTGAGAGAGCCTAAGCTCAGAATTATTAATGGAGCAACAGATGCATCTGTTTTTGTTAAACGTAGACCAGATTTGCCGGTCTTTATTTTAGGTCCTGACAAGTGGGAATTGGCGCACCAAATAAACGAATATACGACAATTTCTTCATATCTAGCAGTAATTGAAGCTTATAAGAATATCATTTTGAATTTTTGGCTCTTTGTCAAATCCTGTTGATAAAGAGTGATTTAAAGAATCAAGCAATATATAAATTGCTTGGTTCTTTTTCTTTAACTTTGTTTTCTTCTAATCTAATTCTTGTTAGTAAGTTAATGTAATTTGAGTATCCATAAGCAGTACGCTCAATCTGTTTAATCTTACGATTGAAACCTTCTAAACAACCATTAGAGTAGCTGAATCTAGCACCATTTAAGACTGCTCGTAAGTTATGCTTAAAGGTCAATAAAGTCTTGTGCATCAAAGTGCCAACCTCAGCTTTAGAATTAATTATTTCTTTCAAAGAATTAGTATCTCTAGCTTTAAGAGCAGCCATAAAGTC
>NZ_AUEI01000007.1 GCF_000425905.1 Lactobacillus psittaci DSM 15354 | reverse complement strand
CTTAGCTCAATCAGATTTTTTGATTTGTTATCTCAAATTTATTGCTTGCGAATTGACTTCGCTTTTGTTTGGGTTGTTACACCCGCACACTTTAGCGAAACTTTGTTCAGTTTTCAAAGTACTAACTCTGGCTCGCTATGAGCCTCAGTTATTTTATCATGTCCTTAAATCTCTTGTCAAGAACTTTTTTGATAAATATCTTTCGTCACTCGCCTGATTGACTCGCGACAATTTAATATATTACCAACTTCTTAACTAGCTGTCAAGAACTTTTCTCACTTTAAGTTTTTACCTCTCGCGAGAACAGATACTACTATACAGGCTTTCACTCTTTTCGTCAAACTTTCCTTTTTGTTCGATTTATTTTCCTTCTTTTCTGAACACCTGGTGACGTTGTCAACTTCTCTCCTTTTTTATTTCTCTCCTTTTATGAACTTTATCTTTTATTACTAAATAATAGTTCCTTTTTTTATAGTTTTTCTGCTTCAAATTGACTAAAAAATTTTTTCATTTTTTCAAAAGAGTAAAAAAAGAGAAGCTAAATAGCCTCTCTTTCTCTAATTATCAGAATTAGCCTAAAGTATCTTCTTTAGTAATTTTAGTCATACCATGCATATATGGAACCAATACTTCTGGTACAGTTACGCTACCATCTTCGTTTTGGTAGTTTTCAAGAATGGCAGCAACAGTTCTACCAACTGCTAAACCTGAACCGTTCAATGTGTGAACAAGCTTAACTTTACCATCTTCATCACGGTATCTAATTTGTGCACGACGTGCTTGGAAATCAGTACAGTTAGAACAACTTGAAATTTCACGATACTTGTTTTGAGCTGGCATCCAAACTTCAAGGTCATAAGTCTTAGCACTAGTAAAACTTGCATCCCCAGTTGATAATGCAACAACATGATATGGTAACCCTAATTTTTGAAGTAAGTGTTCAGCGTTATGAGTCAAACGATCAAGTTCGTTCCATGATTCTTCAGGTTTACATACCTTAACCATTTCTACCTTGTTAAATTGGTGCATTCTAATTAAACCACGAGTATCTCTACCTGCACTACCTGCTTCACTTCTAAATGCTGGAGTTAAAGCAGTCACATTAATAGGAAGTTTTTTACCATCAACAATTTCACCTCTGAAGTAGTTAACAAGTGGTACTTCTGCAGTAGGAATTAAAGTCAAGTTTAATGGCTTATCAGGATCATCGTTGTCTACGATGGTATAAACATCTTCAGTAAATTTAGGGAATTGACCAGTTCCTTGCATTGAATCTTCATTTACTAGATAAGGTGGAATAACTTCAGTATAACCTTCCTTAGTATTTTCATCTAAGAAGAAGTTGTATACTGCTCTTTCAAGTAAGGCGCCTGCACCCTTGTAGTAAACAAAACGAGCACCGGAAACTTTAGCAGCAGTATCAAAATCTAAAATATGTAAATCATCACCTAAATCCCAGTGAGCTTTAGGTTCAAAGTCAAACTTAGTTGGTTCATTCCATTTTCTTACTTCTTGATTGTAACTTTCATCTGGACCAATTGGATCAGAATCATCTGGGAAGTTAGGTAAACGAAGTAAGATGTAGTTTTGCTTTTCAGTAAGTTCTGCAACTTCTTCATCAAGTTTCTTAATTTGTTCACCTACTTCACGCATTGCTTTGATTGCGTCATCAGCATTTTCTTTGTTACGCTTTTTGTTAGCAATTTCTTTTGAAACTTCGTTACGCTTTGCCTTTAATGCTTCAGTTTCACTTAACTTAGCACGACGCTTTTCATCAATAGCTACAACTTCATCTAATTCTTCAGGCTTAATACCTCTTGTAGCCAATTTTTCTTTTGCCCAATCAAGGCGTTCACGAATAACCTTAATATCTAACATAAAAACCTCCGAAAAATAAAAAAAGCCGACCCGTCCCATCACTGGGACGAATCGGATCACGGTTCGCGGTACCACCCAAGTTCAGCCTAAACTAGACCACACTCATTACTTTGCGATAACGGCGCAAACCGTGCAACTATTAATTGCCCACTTTAAGAAATCTGGAAACGACGTCCATCCGCTCACACCAACCGCGGACTCTCTGAAGCTGTCTTAGGATTTCGCGTTTACCTAAATTTTAACATGCTTTTTAAATTTTTCAATTACTGATTGACTAAAAGATAATAATTTTCAACTAATGGTTCTTGATTCAAAAGGCACGGATACGCAACTTGATATTTATATTTAAAGCCCAATCTTTCAATTAAATTGCGACTCGCCACATTATCTGGCTTTACTCCTGCCCAAATTTCAGTTTGATTCAGATTCGTAAAAGCATAATCAATTAATGCCTTACAAGCTTCAGTCATCAGACCTTGATGCCAATACTCTTGATCAAGTAAAAAGCCAATTTCTTTCGTATTTTGTAAACTTTGACTTACACCTCGACTATATAATTCTATTAACCCAACTGCCTTATCATTATTAAGACAGATAATAAAACTATACTTACGTCTTTCTAAAAGTTCAGCTCCCCGTTTAGCTGCATTCAAATCTTTATAGGACGTAAAATTAGCACGTTCAGCATAAATTGGATTTTGACTCCATTTATATAATAAAGTTGCATCTTTAGCTAAAACATGTCTCAAATATAATCTCTTACTTAAGATTTGAAAATCCCTATTAACCATTTTGCCCCATATACCAGTCCTAAACTATAAGCTGCAATTGTCCAAGGTTTACCTAAAATAATAATCCAAAAGAAAGTCCAAAATTTCATCTGTGTTAAACCTGCCAACATACATAACACATCATCTGGAGCCATTGGTGCTACTATACATAAAGCAAAAAACCAGTTAAATTTCTTTTGATTTTTGGTCCACTTCATATATTTATCAAGACTTTCTTCAGAAACTAAATGAAGTAAAAAAGGTTTTCCATATTGCCGTGCTAGATAAAAAATAATCAAGGACCCAATTACAATTCCAACATAGTTATAGATAAAACCCATTACTGGGCCAAAAAATATCACTCCAGCTAAAAGTGAAACTCCTCCCGGTATAATTGGAATAACAACTTGTACTATTTGAATTAACACAAATAAAATTGGGCCAATAACCTGTTTATCTTTCAAGTAGTTTTTCATTTTTACTTGGTCGGTAAAAATCCCCAGGTGCCACCAATATATTACTAAGCCAATAATTAAAATCATCGAAATAACTGTGGCAATATTTATTAACTTTCGACTTTTCTCCACGGATAATTTCATAGTTGATTCCTTTCTTTTAGTACCCTTTATTTTAACAAAAAAAGAGTTTTAGCTGTATTTCTACTTAATTTTCTAAGAATTTTTAATATTTTTTATTTTTTTATGTTTTTTAAGCCCATTACTAGCATATTTAGAACAAACATTACTATAATAGATGCGGGAACGAGAGAAAGGACTTCAATATGGTTGTTATTAAACAAAATATTACATATGATTCAGATAACGATTTAAAAGTCGATATTTATTTTCCAAATAATACTTCATCTCAAACCAAAATTTTAATTTTTTGGCATGGGGGTGGATGGATTAAAGGAAGTAAAGAAGGCTCAAAAGAGCTTGGTATTAAATTTGCCAATGCTGGTTTTATGACCTTAATTCCAGATTACACTCTTGCCCAAACAGCAAAATTTCCTGCTGCGCATAATGATGCTAAAAAATTTGTAGATTGGCTTTTAACATCTAAATATACTGATGATGACGATCAAAAAAATATTGTTCAAGTCGGCGCCAGTGCTGGGGGAACTATGGCCTTAATGATTGCAGGAAAATATGGCTTTCCAACAGTTACTTGGTCTGCACCGGTTGATTTTGTCAATTGGTTTGCTCATCATCAAGAAATTAAGCCATCATTAAATGCTGCAAGTGAATTTAATTATCAAGATCAAGATAAAATTAATAGTTCTTTCTATAAATATTTTACTTTAACCTATATAGATGGATATGATTCCAAAAAGCTGAAACTTTTAGACCCTATCAATTATAATTATCAAAACCTTGGCCCGTTACTAATGATTAATTCAGCTCAAGAACTTACACCAATATCTGGTGTATATACATATCTAACTTTTTTGGCCAATCATAATCATGA
This sequence comes from Lactobacillus psittaci DSM 15354, assembly GCF_000425905.1. GTDB lineage: Bacteria > Bacillota > Bacilli > Lactobacillales > Lactobacillaceae > Lactobacillus > Lactobacillus psittaci. The sequence continues at coordinate 176,477 of NZ_AUEI01000007.1, read as the reverse complement.
AGTCCAACTCACACTAGTTCCAGGTCATGGGCATGCAATGGCGTATGCTTTGGATTACCTTAATGAATCTATTAATTTTTTATATCAATCAATGAAAAGGATTTAATAAGTATGTTAAACATTACGAAATTTGTACAAATTAGAAAATCTCTTAAATTATCTCAAACAGAGTTATGTACTGGTATATGTACCCAATCAACATTGAGTAAATTTGAAAATAATGGCTTAGTTCCTAGCTTTAAAATTTTAAATCAGCTTTGCGAACGCATGAATATTTCTATTTCAGATTTAATGATATCGGATGAAGATGAAGGTATTACTGATAAGCTGATAGATGCTAGTTTTTCATTAGTATCATTTGATTATGATACCTTATCTTCAAGCTTAAATAAGATTAAGAAAGCTCAGCTAAAAAAAGATAATGATAAAAACTTATATAACTACTTAAAAGGGCAATTAGCTTTACATAAAGATAACGAACCAATGACTGCACTTTATCATTTCAATAGTATTTTGACTTCTATCAATCTTGACAAAGACAGTCTTTACCGTTTATTGGCTCTTAATGGATGTAGTGAAGTATATGCAAGTCAAGATGAAATTGATAAAGCTAAACATTATTATGATCAAATCCAAGAAGCAATTTTAACATTAAAAATTAAGCGAACTGATCAAGCGATTTTAGTATTATCTATTCTTTGTACTGCTGGAGAATTTTATGGTAAACAACAACTTTATAAGCAATCTGATCGTTTATTAAAGGCAGCTTATAATATTTGTGCCAAACGACATATGGTATACTATCTTGCTCGAGTAACTTATCGCTTGGCTCAAAACCTAAAAGAACAAAATGGTAATAGTAAAAAAATCAAAACGTATCTTGAAGATACAGTAGCATTTGGTCGTCTTAATGGAAATATCGCTTTAGTTGAAAAAGCTCAAAAAGAATTAGATTTATAAGATTACTTTTTAAACAAAAAACCGGAGAATTTTATTAATAAATTCTCCGGTTTTTTATCTTAAAAGATTCGATATCCTGTTACAGGATCGCTCATACAGCTATTAAAATCATAACTAGCTAGTTTCTCAAATTCACTATTACCATCAATTAAAGTAGTTACGCCCTGAGCTAACATCAAATTCATCTTTTTTTCTTTTTCAGGATGCTCAGTAAAAGGAACTAATACTACAGGTTTATGTAAAGCTCGCATGTACCCTATTTCAAAGGCGCTTCCATCATCTAATTGATCCATATCATATAAAAACACGCCCACACTAGCATTAACTAAACCTGTTAAGTCATTTTGATATGTTGCAAGTTGCCACTTTAAGCTGGGAATCCCCGCCTTGGGATTAGGATCATCAGGATCAACGAATTCATAATCAAATGGGAAATGAACTCTTACCACAGTTTCGTTTTGAGCTAGTAGCTCTTGAGCTTTTTTAACTCTAGCTCTTTGAGCATCACTATAAAAAGGACTGCCTAAATAAACATGACCTGTTGCTACCATAAAATTGCCTCATTTCTTTTTTTATTAGTTTATCAAAAAATGAGATTTACGTAAAAAGTTAGACCAGCCTCTGCAAACGCTTTATAATAAGAATCATAAATAGGAAAAGCGAGGTTTCTTTATGTCTAAATATCAATCTATTAATCCTTATACCAATGAGACAATCGCTCAATACGATTTAACTAGTCAAAAAAAAGTTGAAGAAAGTATTGCCTTATCCCATGCCTTATATAGAAAATGGCGTCACGAAAGTCCCGCTAGTCGCAGTTATACTTTAAAAAATATTGCGGATTCTTTACGAAAGAACAAAAATAATTTAGCTAAAACCATGACTCAAGAAATGGGCAAATTAATCACTGAATCTAAAGCTGAAGTGGAATTATGCGCTAATATTTGTGATTATTATGCTGAACACGGTCCTCAAATGCTAAAGCCGGTTGAATTACCAACTGCTTTAGGACAAGCTTACTATTTAAAAAAAGCTACCGGTGTGATTTTAGCTTGCGAACCATGGAACTTTCCGCTTTATCAGATTTTTCGGGTTTTTGCACCTAATTTTATCGTTGGTAATCCAGTACTATTGAAGCATGCTCATAACGTTCCAAGTAGTGCACTTTTTGCTGAAAAGATTGTTAAACGTTCTGGAGCAGATGAAGGTAGCTTACTCAACTTATTTGTTGATTACTCAACCTTAGATAAAATCATTTCAGATAAGCGCATAGCTGGAGTAGCACTTACTGGATCAGAACGTGGTGGCAGTAGCGTTGCTATGACTGCTGGTAAAAACTTAAAGAAGTCAACAATGGAATTAGGTGGCAATGATCCTTTCATTGTTTTAAGCGATGCCGATAGTAAAACTTTAAAACGCTGTTTAGCAGATGCAAGAACCTTTAATTCAGGACAGGTATGCACTTCATCAAAAAGAATTATTGTTGTCAAAGATCGTTATCAAGAAGTCCTAACTGACTTAAAAGAAATTTTTAGTCACTTACGTCCTGGTAATCCACTTGACGAGTCAACAACACTTGCTCCATTAAACTCACAAAGTGCCAAAGAAAAACTGGAAAAACAAGTACAAGTAGCTATCAATGCCGGAGCTAAAGTAGAATATCAGTATCCTGAAATTGATAGTTCTGCTGCTTTCTTTAGACCAACAATCTTAACCAATATAAAAAAGGAAAATCCAATTTATGATGAAGAATTATTTGGTCCAGTAGCAGAAGTCTTTTGTGTTGAAGATGAAGATGAAGCAATTGAATTAGCCAATGATTCCAGTTTTGGCTTAGGTTCATCAATTATTAGTTGTAATATTGGAAAAGCTCAAGATCTTGCACAACAGCTTGAAACTGGAATGACAGTAATAAATTCACGATGGATTACTGCACCCGAATTACCATTTGGTGGTGTTAAAAAATCGGGTTACGGAAGAGAATTAAGTGAATTAGGTTTAAATGCTTTTGTTAATGAACAACTTGTCATTGATATGAGTAAGTAGCTCACCTACCTTTTATCAAGTACCAAAAAAGAGAGTGTGTATTTGCACACTCTCTTTTTTAAAACAAGTTCTTACGACTAAAAATATTCATAAAGCAAAGGCCAGTTGTTAAAATACTAGTAAAAATCAACATGTAATAGAATGTACCTACTGCTGAGGCAGTTGCAATTAGTTGTTTAGTTAGTTGACCATATACTGAGACTGTGCCTGCTTTATTGCCATAAAAGATTAGCCCCAATAGCAATACTGTTTGAATTAAACTTAGAATGAATGCTGTCTGTTTCATCCCTTTAAGTAAGCGATAAGCAATGAAAATGGGATTCAAAACCAGGTAAAGCCAAACTAAATAAATCACAACTGCAAACCCCATTTGGGAAGATGCGTATTGATTATTGGCATACTGCAATAGAGCCCTAGAAATTGATCCTGTCATACCTGATTTAGCAAAAAATAATATTAGCCCTAACAAAGAAGTCAGAAGCGCTCCCCAGCGATAAATTGAACCATGTGTTTTCTTTATTTTTTGACTATTAGCCTTAAACTTTTCTACCCTCTCCTCAAGTTTAGGATGTTTTTGTCGAACAACTTTGGCACGTTGTTCTGCTTTATTAGTTGAACTTTCAAAATCTTTTTGTAAATTCTTATCTGCAGTATACTGCTTTATTTGGTTGCTATTTCGACAAATATAAAAAAGCCATCCAGTTAATAATAACAATGCTGTCCAGCCAAGTTCAGGCACGATACTAGTAAAAATCATTAAAACTAACCAAATCACCAAAGCAATATTGGAATTTTGATGAATCCATTCTAGCATCTTCTTACAAGTAACAGCAAAACTTAAACTAGTTTTACTTTCTGCCTCATCTGCATCACTTCTACTTTTTTCATGATATTGAGCCCTAGTTTGCCTAGGTTCACCAGTTATGTCACTTTCTGTCTGAGTATACTTATAGCCACAAAAATCACAAACTTGCGCATCAATCTTTATTAAACGGCCACATTCTGGACATCGTTTCATAGTTGTAACCTCGCTTATTATTCTTATATCTAGTTTACCGCTATTTTTACCTAAAATAAAAGACCACAAATTGTGGTCTTTTAAAATCTTAATTACTGTAAAAAATATTTAGTAATTAATGTTTTTCTTTTTTTATACCATCATAAGTAATTTTAACTAAACTAGTTAAAACAATTGGCATTAAAATTACTAATAAAGCCAAGCCAATAATAACACTAATGGCTACTTCGATTAATGTAGGAATACCTGATGGCATTAATGCTGCAAAAGTACCGCCTAGGATAATTGCTGCACTAATTACCACTGTGCCAATAATGCTACTTGCATGAATCATCTTTTCACCTGCAGTAGTTTCATCCATTTCACGATAACGCATCATTAAGAAAATACTGTAGTCAACACCTAAGGCAATTAACATGATAAAACTAAAGAAAGGAGTATTCCAAGTTAACATGCTCTTACCAACAAAAGTATTAATTAGCCATTCATTTGCAGTTAGTGACATGAAGTAAGCAACAATCAAAGTACCTAAGATGAAGAATGGTTGCAAGATTGAACGAGTAACTACAACCAATGCCAAACCAATACCGATTAACATAATAACTGCTGTTCTCGCAAAGTCACTTGATGCTGTTTCTTTAGTATCTTGAATACGTGAACTTTGTCCACCCATTACTACTTCTGCATTCTTTAAATCAGTCCCAGCTAAAGCCTTTTTAGCCATCTGACTTAATTGATGTGACTTCTTAGCTGCCTTAGCTGCACTAGGATTTGAATCAAAGACAACGATTATTTTGGTTGTCTTTTTATCATGACTCATATAGTTAGAAACTGATTTCTTAAATAAGCTACTTTGTAAATACTTCTTTGGAATATAGAAAGTATCAGAAGCTGAAGAGTCTGCCAAACCTGCTAAGTAAGTAGAGCCACTACCTAAACCTGAATTTACTTTATCAATTCCATTAGTTAAAGCTGGGGTCTTATCTTTAAGAGTATTTGCACCTGAAGTAATTTGACTTGAGCCTATAGCGGCGGATGAAACAGCACTATTAACTTGACTTAAGCCCGAACTAAGTTTGTTCAAGGCTTGACTTGCACCTGGTAAGGCTACATTTGAAGCAGTTGCAAGCTGATTTACTTGAGCTTGAAGAGTTTTAACTTGACTAGTCAAAGAACTCATCCCTTGTAAAGTAGTCGCAACTGAAGATAATGAATTACCTAAACTTTGATCCGCCAAGCCTGCTGCTTGCAAGTTATTAGCAACTTGAGTTAAAGCTGCGGCTGTCTTAGTCTTTTGTGCTGCAACTTCTGAATTTACTTGGCCCAAGATTGTAGATAAGGCTTGTTCCATGACTTGCTTTTGAGCTGTGCTTAATCCTGCTTTTGCTTCAACTTGGCGATATGAAGCAATAATTTGGTTAGTATCAATACTTGAAGTAGAACTTGACTTTAAGCTTGTTAAAATTTGACCCGCGGTAGTCAAATTATTCCCTATCGTTTTAGCATTTTGAGCTGCACTTGATAAGTTGTTAGTTAAACCATGAGTATCAATGGTATTACCTGATTTTTGTAAGGCTGAATTCAATTCTTGAATTCCTGCATTAATTTTTGGTAAACCTGATTGAAGTTGTGCAAGTTGAGAAACATTGGCCCCACTAAGTTGGCTATTTAAACTTTGAGTCAAAGTATTTAAACCATTAGTCAAGGTTTGTGAACCAGAAGCTAACTGACTAACTCCACTAGTTACCTGAGTAGAGCCGGTACTTAATTTTCCAAGACCAGCTTGTGCCTTACTTACACCATCAACTACCGTATTTAATTGACTATTTACATAAAGTTGGTCAACTTTTTCACCATAAGGTTCTGTAACACTTGTTGCAAAGCTGACATCTTTACTTGCTTGCAGTTGACGGGTTAATGCGTCGATTAACTTCAAATCTTTTTCGTTATCTAAAGTATGGTCTGCCTTAATATAAAGATATGATGGCATTGCCATTCCTTTAGAAAAGTGCTTTTGTACAACTAATAAACCAGCTTTTGATGGAACTGTATCACTTATTTCATCAGTATCATCATAGTTTAAATGATTTGAATAAAGTGCCATCAAAGGTGTAACAATTAAGAAAGTAATAATCAGATGTAAAATTGGTCGTCTAGCAGAATTTGAAGCTAGGAAATGCCAAATCTTACTTTCACTTTCTCCCTCAAACTTCTTTACAGGCCAGAACATCTTAGCAGAAAGAGTCATCATAAAGAATGGATTGAGAGTTAACAGAACTAATAATAAGACTGCAACACCAACAGCAACCCCTGTAGCTGATTGATAAATTGAGAACTTAGCTAAGCCTAAAGCACTAAATCCAATTAAAATGGAAGAACCAGAGAATAGAATAGTCTTACCAGCTTTATGCAAAGCATTCTTAGTTGCTTCTGCAGTTGCCATTCCCTTTCCCAAGTTTTCCTTAAATTTGTCATACAGTAAAATATTGTAATCAGTCCCAATCCCGAATAAAACAATTACCATGAAGACTTGGGTAAAGTTTGAAAATGGGAAATTACTATATTTAACTAAGTTAGTAACAATTGAAAAACTAGTAATAAATGAAACTCCAACTGTAAATAAAGAAATAAGTGGGACAATTGGAGATCTGAAAACTAGTACTAAAACTACAAAGATAAAAATGACAGAAATTAATTCAGTCTTTTTAATTCCTTCTTGAATTGAAGCAGAAAAATCATCATTTAAGATATCGGCTCCAGTAACATATGTTTTAACTCCTGTAGTCTTTATTGCCTTTTGCAATTCTGAATTAATAGCAGAAATTGTTCCATGACTCTTGGAGACATTCAATTGTACTAACCAAGTCGTCTTATCTTTGGACTTTAATTTCTTCTTAGTGGCAATATTATCATTAGGAGCTAGAATATTCTTAATACCATAATGTGCTTTATTGTCTTTTAAGTCAGCAATTGTTTGTGAAATTCGCTCTTTATCAGCTTTGCTCAATTGCTTGGCCTTATGAAAGACTAATGCAACTTCATAAGTATTCTTTGTCTTTTTGCTCCATTGATTATTAATTGTCTTTGCCAAGGTCGTTTGTGTATCTTGGGGCAAGGTGATTTCAGCATGTTCACGCGTTAATTGATTAACATTAGGTAAACTAAGTACTGAAATCAAAGCAATTAATAACCAAGCAATTATTGAAAAAACATGGTTTTTCAAAAACTTTTTCATTATGTTTACCTCCAGAAAATCAGTTGACAGAAAACAATATAACACTATCCTTAGTAGATATCTTTACACACTCCCCCTAGATTTGTTACATAAAAAAAGCCTAAGCTTTGCTTAGACTTAATGATTTATTTGCCAATTATTTACATTTGCACCTAATTCCGCAAATTTTTCATTTTTATTTGCACTTATAGCTAAAGTATAACTATGACCAGCACTAGTAATGATTGCTGCCGCATTATGACTATCACCAATTTGAATAATATTGGCTCCTGTTATTTTTGAAACTAGACTAGATCTAGTCTTCATAGTGGTTAAAAGACTTAAAACCCGATTTGAATAATTACTAATAATTTTTCCTTGATAAAGTTTAGTCAGAAGATTGTCAAGATCTTCTGCACTAGTATAACCAACATGACTTACCCCGAATTTATGCTCGATACTTGTATTTTTAAAACCCAGTTGCTCAAGCAGCTGATTCATCTGAGTTTTTCCTAACTTATCAAGTAAAATATTAGCACTAGTAGTATTGTTTTGACTCAACAAAACTTGCGTTACATATGACAAGCTATAATTAACATTGGCTTTAAATAATTGTTCTCCGCTAGCTAACTGATCTTGCTTAACAGTAACAATTCCATTAGGTTGTATTTTTCCACTCGAAATTGCTTGATAATATGCTACAAGTAAAAATGCTTTTAAAGTATCACTAGCTTCATATCTTTTTTCACTTGCATAAAGATATGCACTTTTTTTATTATCAGCTAAATTAGTAACTTTAACTTGATAGTCTTCACTATTCCCCATAGTAGCCTTAATATTCTTAGCTAAATCGCTATTACTAGCTTTGCTAACTTGAATATCTCCGGAATTAGTAGGCACTTTCAAATTGAAACTAGGCTCTTTTTCTTTATTAGTATTCTTTTTAGTTTGAGCTTGAGTAATTTCAAGCTTAGCTGACTGATTGCGTTGAATATTATTTAAATATAAAACAAAAGCTGCAAATGATGCTAAAAGCGCACCAATAAAAACTTTATTTTTCATAAGACTCTCCCTCTTATTTTTTATTTTGCCAAGCTTTGCCTCAAGAAGCAAGTAAAGAAAAATATAAACTATTTTGATGAATTTACTAGCAAAAATGTAAACGCTTTTTTATAATGATATTGATAACTATCAATTAAGGAGAAAACTATGACTTATAAAATCGGGATTGATGCTGGTGGTACTCATACTACCGCTGAAGCTTATGATCAAAATGGCAATTTATTAACTAAAGTAGAAACTGGGCAAGGAAACGTAAATGCTGACTATGAAGAAGCAATGGCTAACATCAAAGATGCTATTCGCCAAATTCAAGCAGAACTTGGTCCAGATTGTGAAAAAATTCTTGCTGGTATTGCTGGTGTTTCTGTTACGGGAGAATACGCCAAGATTTCACAAGAGTTAGCTAATACTTTTAACGTCCCAAGTAAAACTATTACTGACTCAGCAATCGCACTCTATCGTGCTTTAAAAGGTAAAGACGGTATCTTGACTATTGCCGGAACCGGCTCTGTAGTTAATGGGTTACAAAATGGACATATTATTGCTGTTGGTGGTTACGGTCATTTGCTCGGTGATGAAGGAAGTGGCTATGCTATCAGTATTGCTGCCTTAAAGAAAGCTTTAAATACATATGACCAAGGAAAAACTAGTCCACTAACTGAAATGTTTACTCGTCATTTCAATGTTAATCGAATGGAAGACTGTAATGCTTTAGTTTATCGAATGGATCGCCCACAAATCGGTAAACTGGCATTATTAGTTTCTAGTCTAGCCAATCAAGGAGACAGTGATGCAATTTTAGTATTAGAAGATCAAGCTGATTTACTTGCCCATGATATTTTGATGTGTTTAGACCGCTTTACTACGCCTAAGCCAATGGATATCGCATTTACCGGTTCAGTTTTAACTAAAAATGAAGTTGTTCGTAAACGAGTTGAAGCTGATATCCTAGCCAAGTATCCAGACGCTAACTTTATCATTTCAGATGGTGGTAATGCGAGCGGGGTTCTTTATGATGAAGCTACTGACTATACTCGTCCTTTAATTAAATAACTTAGCAAAAAAAGACTAGTATCCTTGCGATACTAGCCTTTTTTAGCTTAGAAGAAATGATGTTTTTTCATATAATATGCCAACCAAGCCATAATTGAAACTGTAATAATTGCAATCACAATCCAGTCAAAATTATGACCAAAAATTGGTAAGCTAACATTCATCCCATAAAAACCCGTCATTATTGTTGGGATTGTTAACAAAATGGACCAAACAGTTAAGAATTTCATCGTATCATTCAAGTTATTGTTCATCATGTTATTGCTAGTAGTTGACAAAGTCTTAGTAACTTGACTAGAAATTCTAACCATTTGAGCTGACTGATTTGATTCAATCAAGACATCATCCAGTCTTTCTAAAGAGCGGGTAGTAAATTTATTATTAAGTTGAGACTTATTCAAACTATGGAGCATTAACAAGTCTGTCTGAATACTACTTGATAAATAGACCAGCCCTTTTTCAATATTTGATAATTCTACTAAATCCTTATTATCAATATTGTCAGATAATTTACTATCCAGCCCATTACGCTCAATATTTAATTGTGTAACTGCTCTTTGAAAGTATTGTGAAGAATACAATAAGAAGAGCATCAATAATTCAGTTACATCTTGAGCTTGAGATAGTTTTTCCCGCATCCGCTCATCATCAAACTCTTCAAAAACATAATTAGTTAGTTCTGTATGAAATGTAAATAAATTATTACCTTGAACCAAAAAAGTTACCGGATTAGCTGTAAAATGCTTAATACTTGGTGTAGGCCAAATAGGAACATCATAAACTAACAAGTGACTTTGAGTATATGGGTCATAGTCGTAGTGGGGACGCTCATGACGGTCGGAAATATACGAAATGATATCTGGAGTAAAATTAAATTCCTCTTGTAAGACATTGCTATCTTCCTCACTCAAATTACTAATATCATACCAATTGTAAGTTGTATCAACTGGAAACTTTTGACGCTTGATCACAAATACTCACCTCACTAAAAGTACTCATTTATGTTAACATTTTTCAGGTCTGCATGAAACAATATCAAGCTATAAAATCATTTATTTCTATTTTTAATACAAACAAAAGAGCAGATTAATAACCTGCTCTTTCTTAATAACTATTGCTTCCAAGCAGCGTCAAGTTTTGCTTGTCCTTGCTTGATAAGACTATTGTAATTTTGCTTCTTAGCTGCTGCTGCCAAAATTGCTTCCAAATTACTGCCGGCTTGAGTATATGCCGCATTAGAATTTTTAGCTACAGGAACAGAATATAAATGCTTCATTGCATCGGCAATAATTGCAGGAGTCTTCATCTTAGGATTATTCTTATAAGCTTTATCATTTACAACCTTAGTATTTACTGGGACATAACCAGTTGCATTAGCCCAGGTTAATTGACTTGATTTAGATAATAAGAACTTAATGTACTTAAAGGCTGCTGCTTTTTGCATTGCACTTGCCTTGCTAAACATGTAAATATCAGTACCTTGTTGCATGTTGTAAGTTGATGGACGTGCTGCTACACCATATTGGAAACGACCGGCAATTGCTTTCTTTACAAAACCTTCACCTGCACTAGTACCTACATACATTGCAACTTTACCATTTGCAAGTGGACCTGATAAGTAGTGTTCACTACCCGCGGTTCTGAAGTAACCTTCCTTAACTCCTTCTGCGTAGTAATTAATCACTTTTTTAGATGCTTTGCTATCAAACTTAACTTTATTACTGAAATTAATGCCTTGGTCTTTTAAGCCTAAAAGATAGTAATTACTCATAACATCAAAACCAGCACCTACAACCTTATGATGACTCTTTTCATAAATAGTCTTAGCCGCTTTCTTTAATTCAGCCATCGTCTTAGGAACTTTTACACCATACTTTTTAAGTAAGTCAGCATTGTAAGTTAATGCTTCAACAGATTTATTAAATGGCATCCCATATTGAGTACCATCAATCCGTGCACCCTTTAACATGCTAGTATTAATATCAGTGTTTTCGCTACCCCAACCAACATTCTTATCATTAATGTAAGGCTTTAAATCAACAAGCATTTTATTTTTAGCAGCATTATAAAGCCAACCTGGGTAAGCTTGAGTAATAGTTGGTAAGTTGTTAGGTGATTGTAAAGTAGAATTAATCTTTGATTGGAGGTTAATATATGAACCTTGGTGTTCAAGTTTAATAGTGATGTTAGGGTTTTTCTTTTCAAACTCTTGAGTTAACTTGGCTAATGTTGCCCCTTGAATACCACTCATACCATGCCAAAATACAACAGTAGTTTTCTTAGTCACTTTTGGAATAGAAGTAGCTTGTGACTTAGTACTACTTTGCTTTGAACATGCACTCACTGAAGCTAAAGTTGCTCCAGCTAAACTAATTAAAACTAACTTTTTAAAAATATTCATCTAGAATACTCCCCTAATTAAGATTTATCCCTCATAAAGAGTCCAATGAAGAATATACTCTAGATATATTGTATATTCAATATTGAAATACAACATATTGTATGCTATGGCAAAAAATAAAAAGCTGAAACCACAAGGATTTCAGCTTTTTTTGTTTTTATTTGAGAAAATTAGTTTTTATTGTTTCCAAGCAGCGTCAAATTTAGCCTTACCAGCCGTAATTTGTGAATTTACATTTTGCTTCTTAGCTGCGCTGGCCAAAATAGTTTGCATAATTGAGTTAAGTTGTGAGTATGCAGCATTTGAATTCTTAGCAACTGGTACAGAGTACAACTTCTTCATTGCATCGGCAATAATTGCAGGAGTCTTAAGACCTGAATTCTTGTAAGCTGCAGAATTTACAACCTTAGTATTTACAGGAACATAACCAGTCTTGTTAGCCCAAGTTAATTGACTTGACTTAGATACCAAGAACTTAATGTATTTGAAGGCTGCTGCTTTTTGCATTGCACTTGCTTTGCTAAACATGTAAATATCAGTACCTTGTTGCATATTGTAAGTTGATGGACGTGCTGCTACACCGTACTTAAATTTAGTACCAACACCCTTCTTAACAAAGCCTTCGCCTGCACTAGTACCTACATACATTGCAACCTTTTCATTTGCGAAAGGACCTGATAAGTAGTGTTCGCTACCAGCAGTTCTGAAGTAACCAGCTTTAACTCCATCAGCATAGTAATTGATTACTTTCTTTGAAGTTGAACCAGTAAAGTTTATCTTGCTAGTAAAGTTTATACCAGCATCTTTCATCCCTAAAGTGTAGTAGTTTGAAAGTGAATCAAAGCCAGCACCTACAACCTTGTGATTACTCTTTTCATAGATAGTCTTAGCTGCTTTCTTCAATTCAGCCATAGTCTTAGGAACCTTTACACCATACTTCTTAAGCAAGTCAGCATTGTAAGTTAAAGTTTCAACTGACTTGTTAAATGGAATACCGTATTGAGTTCCATCAATTTGGGCTCCTTCAAGTAAGCTAGTCTTAATATCTGATTTTGCTGCGCTGCCCCAACCAACATTCTTATCATTAATGTAAGGCTTTAAATCAACAAGCATTTTGTTTTTAGCAGCATTGTAAAGCCAGCCTGGGTATGCTTGGGTAATAGTTGGCAAGTTATTAGGTGATTGTAAAGTTGAATTAATCTTAGCTTGTAAATCAGTATATGCACCTTGATTTTCAAGCTTAATAGTAATGTTAGGGTTCTTCTTTTCAAATTCTTTGGTCAAACTTTGTAAAGTTGATTGTTGAACCCCTGTCATCGCATTCCAAAATACTACAGTAGTTTTCTTAGTAACTTTTGGAATCTTGACACTTGATGATGATTTACTTGAACTATTACCATTTGAACATGCAACAGTACCAAGAACAGTCAATGCAGTCATACCTGCAACTGCTAGTTTTCTAGCAAACTTCATAGGAAAAATCCTCCATAAATAAAAACTAAACATAACAACTTTTTTGATTTTTAACTAAAGCGTAAAAGTTTCTCCACGCTTAGGTAAAATCCGTTCCCCAAATGGGTTCTCTTCCAACTCCGGATGCAATGTATGCACCGGGCAAAGGATGCGAGGTTGGACTAACCCGATAATTTCTTTAAGTTCCTTGTCATCCGCATGGCCAGAACAACGCAAGGTCTTAAATTCAATTCTTTGCTTTTCCAAGGCATCAATGAAAGGTTGATATGCCGGATCAAAATCACCTAATGGTTCAGCATTAGAGTGAATATATAAGCCGCCTTCCATCAAGTCATCGTAATTCGCTACTGCTTGCCAGAGGTATTTACTTTTATCTTGAAGTAATTCTTGATAATCCACTTCAAGTTCTGGCTTTAAAGAAGTAAATCTCTCTTCCCCTGGCAAGTAGTAGTAACTAAAGTCACGATCCAGTGCCTCTTTAATTAAATCTGCTCGCTTCGCATGCAAAACCACTTTTCGAGGTGATTGCTCAATAATACGAAGTAACCTTTCAACATTTGTAGGATAAGTATTAAAAGTTATTTGTCTTTGCGGATTTTCATTTTGCAAGCGGACAAATTCTGCTGTTAATTCATCTTCACTCTTAGGCCCTGAGAATTCTTGTCCTATGCGTTCAGGCCAAGACACTCCCGTACCCTCGATAATGAATAAATCACACTTAGAAACAGCCTTTAGGTATTCTTTCACCCAATCTGGATGATACCCATGAAGACGAATATCACCAGTAAAGGCAACTACCTTATCAGGAGTCTTAACGATTAAACCAGTAGCGCCATAGGCATCATGATCACTTGGCCAAACTTCTAAAGTAATATCTCCCACCTGAATTGGAGTTTTAAATTTAGCAGGAATAATTTCACGAGTATAGTCTTGACTATGTCCAGCTGCTGGCAATAGAAAATCGCCCTGCCGATTCAAAACTGGCAAAAGAGCTGCGGTAATTGGTCCAGCATAAAGTGGAATTTCTGGTGCTAAAAAGTTAAGTGCCTTACTGTGATCCAAATGCAAGTGTGAAATATATGCTGCTGCATGTTCCCAGCGTTCATGATCAATTTCTTTTCCGGTTAATTTAGGATCATAAAAATTAGGTACATCCCCAATTAACTGATGTTTAATCAAAGTTTGATAACTTTCATCTGGCAAATCTAGTTCTGGACGATAGACTTCCCCTAAGTCAAACAATACATGACTTTTATTGTATGCCACTTCAATCATTGGACCACCAATAGTAGTTAGTCCATTATAAAAAGTGACTGTAGTTTTATCCTTTGAGATCATTTCTTACCACCCCACGAATAATTTGCTTTCTAAAGATGAAGTAAATAATCAAAATTGGCAAAACAGTTAAAGTTGCAGCGGCTAACTGCAATTCAGTTTCACTACCTGAATCAGAAGCAAATGATGATAAACCATTGTTAAGCAAGCGCATATTATCTTCATTTGTTACCAATAATGGCCATAGGAAGGCATTCCAACCACTAATAAAACTCAAAAGTCCTACAGTAAATAAGCCACCTTTACTCATTGGAACTAAAATCTTCCAGATATAATCCCAATCACTAGCGCCGTTAATCATAGCTGCTTTATATAAAGTGCTTGAAATTGAGCCAAAATAGCTTTGAAGGTAATACATGTAAAAGATAGAAGTTAAAAATGGTAAAACTAAACCAATATATGTATTAAGTAAGCCCAACTTTGCAATTGTATTGTAGTTAGTAAAAATAATTGCTTCACCTGGAACCATCAATAAAGATAGAAGTAGCGATTGAACTACTGCTTTGCCTTTAAATTTCAAGTTAGTTAAGGCAAAAGCACCCAGTAAGGCATTGAATAAACTAACAATTGTTGTTACTGAAGCAGTAATAAAAGTGTTTAAAAAGTAACGAGCAAATGGTGCTTGAGCAAATACTTTAGCATAATTGCCAAAATTAAAATTCTTTGGAATTAATGTTGGTGGAATTGTTGTTGTTTCACGATATGACATTAATCCACCTAAAATCATGTAAACAAATGGAAATACAGTAATAATCGCAAAGATCGCTAAGACGATATAGGCGATTAAGTTCCCTATACGTAACTTCTTCATTAGTACCGTCCAATCTTTTTCATCATTTTACGTTGTAAGAAAGTTGCAAGTAAGATTATCAAGAATAATACAACAGTTGCTGCCATCGCTACACCTGGAGTCCCTACCATCTGGAATTTATTATAGATATAGAACACAGCAGTAGTTGCACTATTACCAATTCCTGCTTGTCCATTAAACAAAGCGTAAACTGAAGTATAAATCTTAAATGCACCAATTAAATTCATAGTTAGCAAGAAAGCTAAAGTTGGCACTAATTGCGGAATTGTAATTCTCCAGAACTTTTCCTTTTCGCTGGCACCATACATATCAGCCAAAGTATAGTAATTTGGATCAATGTTTCTCAAGGCTCCCATTAAAATGACGATATCAAAGGCTAATGATGACCAAATACCAAAAATGATAATAGTAGTTAAACTCATACTTGGATCATCTATCCAATTAGGTGCTGGCAGATGGAATAAGCGCAAAATATAATTCAAAAGACCATAGTCACCATTGAAGATATATCTAAAGACAATCCCAATTGCAATCGTACTAGTTACATAAGGCATGAAAAAAGTCGTTTCAAAAAATGAAGAATGCTTTACCTTACTAAAAATAAACCATGCAAGCATAATTGAAATTGCTAAACTCACTGGTACTGCAATAATCGTATAAATTAAAGTGTTGGAAATTGCCCGCCAAAATTCTGGATCTGAAAAAATATATTGGTAATTATCAAAGCCAGTCCATTCTAAGTTAATTAATGAGCCTTTTTGAAAACTCATAGTAAAGGCTCTTAAAATTGGCCAAACACTAAAAATTGTTACGAAGAAAATAGTTGGTGCTAAAAATAGCCAGGCTTTCTTTTGATTTTGCTTCATTAGTAAACCCGCTTTCCATCAGCTGTAAACAAGAAGATTCGATCAAGTCTCATCTTCAAGCAAGTTTGATCCCCAGTCTTAATTGGAGTCTCAAGATCAACAAGTGAACGAGCTTGCTTGCCATCATAATCAAACTTTAGAATTCTTTCGCGTCCAATTAATTCTACATCAGTAATTAAAGCTTTAATTTCACCAGTTTCTGCTGGAATAATGTTTTCAGGACGAACTGATAAGATATACTTACCAGCTGATAATTCAGTCTTCAAGCGCTTTTGGTCTAAATCTGCTACTTTAATTTCAAAATCGCTACCCTTAATTAATCCATCATTAACTTCTACTTCAAAGTTATCAATTACGGGATTGCCGACAAAGTTGGCAACAAAGTGATTATTAGGTTCTAAGTAAAAGTTTTGGCCTTCATCATCTTGTTGAATTACCCCATTATTAAATAGAATAATCTTATCCCCAATTGATAGGGCTTCTTCTTGATCATGGGTAACAAATAAAGTAGTAATTCCTACTTCCTTGACCAAAGTTCTGATTTCTTCTCTAATCTTTAATCGTAAACGTGCATCTAAGTTTGATAATGGTTCATCCATTAACAAAATCTTAGGTTCCATTACTAAAGCTCTAGCAATTGCTACACGTTGTTGTTGGCCACCAGATAAATTACTTGGCTTTTGATCTTTTAATTCAGTAATTTGAGTTAAAGCCATGTACTTTTCAGCAATTTTTTTAGCTTCTTCTTTACTTATTTTGTTTTTGCCAACAGTTAATGGAAACATAACATTTTGCAAAACTGTCATATGTGGGTAGAGCGCATAATTTTGAAAAACATACCCAATCTCTCGATCCTTAGGTTGGACTTTGACCACATTTTTACCATCAAATAATATTTCACCTGATGTCGGTGTTAACAATCCAGCTAACATATTTAAAATAGTAGTCTTACCACAACCTGAAGGTCCTAATAAACAAACTAAGTCTCCTTTTTTAACATTAAAAGATACATCTTTAATAGCTTCATGGCCATTATCATAAATCATTTTTAAATGTTTAACTTGGACAAATTGTTCTTCGTTCATGGAATTCCTCAACTATCTATAAATAATTCATTTAAATAAATTCTAATGTAAAAGTCACTAAAACTCAACTAAAACCAACTATAAAATTCGGATTTCGAGATAGTTTATGCCTAAGTTAATTTTTAATCTTATCTCAAATCATGTTAATCCGAACCATAAAGCGTTACTCATTTACTTGCATTCCGCGATTCACTTTTGCTCTACCAGTCGCATAGTCAAAAGAAAACCCTGGTTGAACATTGAAAATATAGACATTAAAGTCTAAACTCCCATCTGTTGAAATAGCTTGCAAATTAATTCCCCGAGCCATTAACTCGCTTCCCCGAAAAATTGGAGTAGCTTGATAAATTACCTTTTTGTTTTGCTTTAATGCCAACCGCACTTTACTTTCGTAAATTGTCTGCAGTTTTTGGTTACTAAAAGCAGACTGAGTAAACAAATTTTTCGGATTATTTTGGTCACCTGATTGATTATTAGGTTCAAAATTCCCACTTTGATCAATTCCGGCACTAACAGAATAAGCAATTAAATGCCCTCTATTATATATTTGCTCACCATTTGCTCGATTCGAATGCCAGCCTGTCGGATTTACAAATTGCCTTACACGCAAACTTTGATTAGCAACATTTCTGCGTTCAATAAAAGCTGTATTAGAACTAGAAGTTCGATTTAAATTGTCTAGGTTAGAATAGATAACCTTATTAACTTTCCAAGCATTTTTTATCAAAGTAGAATGATTTTGATTTACTACATAAATAGCTTTTTGCCCTGATTGAAAGTTTAAATTCGCCAATTTTTGATAATCCGTTTTTGATAAACCGCCATATTCTGTTTGTGCTGTTGATGCTGAATTAATAGCACTTGTATTCGTGGTCTGGTTAGAATTAGCATTTTGATATAAACCATACCCTAAAAGTGCTAAAAACACCAAAAAAGCCGGTATTCCGGCCTGACGATTCTTACGCTTCTTTTTTGCCATCAAATTCTCCTAACTTCTTGCCCATGAATCAAGCATGCTCAAGAAAAAGCTCAAAGTCCACTGACTAATTTTATTTCCTGCTTGCTTGAGTTCACGAAGCTGTTTTAATTCCGGAAGCTGCCGTTTGAAATAATCATGATCTCCAATGATTAAGTAATCACTATTTGAACCCAAAGTAGTAACTGTTCCACCTAAAGTAGTAATTACATTTGCTAACTCTTGATTTTTAGCCTGTCCTGCTAAAGTTATTACTTTATTTTTTACAGGATTACGGCCTAATTTGTACTCAAAAGGTAATTCCGCTAAATCACACGACTTTAACTTTAATTCACTTAGCATTCTAGGGGTAAATTGATCATGATATACATCGTAAACACTTTTAGTATCGATTGAATCTTGCAAACCACGATGTGCTTCACTCGGACTAATATTTAAACGACGTAAACAATCAATCAAACGATTATGAGCCTCCTGTTTAAAAAATACCCGAGAAAAGCGCAAAACGTCCACATAATTATTATTTAATTTAGAAAGATGATATTTTTGACATAAGTCATAAACAAAATTCAAATCAAAATTGATATTGTAACCAACAATCACATCATCACCGATAAACGTTCGAAATTCACTGATTGCTTTTGCTACATCAATTCCTTCACTCTCAATTAAGGCTTGATCAATCCCATTTAGCTTAGTTAAAAATGTCGGAACAGAGTTATCTCCAGGATATTTAACTAAGTTGCTATATTGCGCAACGATTTTTCCGGCTCTAACTCGAATTCCAGATAATTCGGTCACCCGATCACGAAACGGAGATAAACCCGTAGTTTCTATATCAATCATGGTATAGTCTGACAAAAAATCTAGAATTTCATGACCTTTTTGACGCATCTTTTGATTGAGGTAATCATCATTGAATCTTAAAACACCATTTTCAATTTTTGCCATTATTCACTTAATTCCTTTAAAAAATTAGCTACATTAGTATTAAAAGCTAGTGCCTTTTCTTGCAATTTTTCAGGTAATTCATCACTAGCCAAATCAGCTGCTATATACTTCCATGAATCAAATTGCATTACTAAATGGGCTATTGGATCGAGTAATTGTGGACTAGTTTCATCAACACCCAATTCAAGTACTAACATTTTCTTATCTTCATTATTAGTGATAAAAATCCGCATTCTAGTATTGGCATCAGTATCGGGATAGAAATGCTCAGTTAGTGGCATGTGAATTTCCATCTCACTATTACAGATTTCACACTTAGGAACACCTTGAATTGCTAAGTCACTCTTTAAGCCGTGGTTAACGCCACTTGAACACGCCATAGTTGTCCAATCCCCAAAGATATTAAAAATCTTTTTATGATCAAAGCCAGCATTTTCAAAGGCATGAGTAAAATAGCTAGTAGCAATGAAATAGTCTTTACCAGTTAATAACTGTTTTAGTTGGAGCATCGCATCAGATGGCTGATAATTAACTGAATAATCATCAATAAAACGCCGCCACATTGCCCATTGTTCTGGCCATGATGGCAATTTCTTATCAAGTGCATCCCCAATTGTATGGACATCATATTTTTCTACTAAATCAGGGTATTGTACTTTAAAACTAGCTTCATCTAACATATCCAAACCATCTGCAATCGCAAATTTGTTACCAGCGGTAACTAAAATACAATCGGCATCATTAATTAATTTTTTTGCTTTTTCAAAATCCATTTTTTATCTCCTCAAAGGTGTATTATCACGTTTATCGTCTAATTCGCTATGTAAGTAGCTAATTTCAACCAATACTTCAGCCAATTTAGCCATATTCTCTAAACTAGCATATTCATATGGCCCATGAAAATTAGCTCCTCCATTAAATAAATTAGGAGTTGGAATACCTTTTTCTGAAATAAAATCACCATCAGTTCCACCTCTAAATGGAATATGCTTAGGCTTTATATTCAACTTAGCATAAGCATGGTGAACCAAATTAACGACATATGGATGCTGCTTAATTAAGTCACCAGGTGATTTATATTGATCTTTCATGGTTAAAGATAGCCGTTGATTGCCGTATTTTGCATTTAATTTATCAACTTGGTCTTGAATAAACTGTTTTCTCGCCAAAAAATCGGGCGTATCAAAGCTTCTAATAATCAAATTAACTTCTGCATGATCAACATTGCCTTTAAAACTAGTTAATAAGTAAAAGCCATCATAATCTTTACTTTTTTCAGGGACAAAATCGTGAGGTAAAGCGGCCACAAATTCATTGGCAATTAAACCGGCATTTACCATCAAACCGTATGCTTCTCCAGGATGAACAACGGTCCCTGTAATTTCAATTTTTGCTTCTGCAGCATTAAAAGTTTCATAAGCGATATCGCCAACATTACCATTATCTAAAGTATAAGCAAATTCAACTGGAAAACGGCTAACATCAAAACGCTTAGCTCCTTTCCCAATTTCTTCATCTGGTCCAAATGCTAACCATAAATCACCATGTTCAATTTCTGGATGTTGCAGCAAATATTTAGCCATCGCTAATAAGCCTGCAATTCCAGCCTTATCATCAGCCCCCAATAACGTATCACCTGAAGCTGTGAAAATCGTATGTCCAATTACTTCTTTTAGACTTGGAAATTCTTTAGGACTTAGAATATGATTACTATCTAAGACTAAGTCATTTCCGGCATAATTTGGATGAACCTTAACTTTAATATTTTTACTATTGTAATCCGCTGTATCAACATGAGCGACGAAGCCAATTGCTGATACTTTTTTCTTTGTTGTAGCTGGAATTTTACCAACTAAATAAGCGTCTTTAGCTGAATAACTAACTTCTTTAAGCCCCAGCCTACTTAATTCTGCTTTTAACTCCATTAAAAGTTCAACTTGTCCAGGACTAGTTGGAACTGCGTCATTATCAGGATAAGATCTAGTATCCATTTCACAATACTTAATAAAGCGGTCAGTTATGTAGTTATAGTCGATTTTCATAAGAGGGCCTCCTTTTTCTACAATTGTATGCTCATTTAGCCTATAAAAAAAGACGCCAAATGTTGGCATCTTTGTCTAGTAAAATGCTAGCTTAGTCTTCGATAAGCTTTTGATAGTACTCATATAAAGTCTTACGTAAAAGTGGATCATGAGCGTAGAGATAAGTACCATAAATTCCACGTTTAAATAAAACATTGATTTGATTCATAAAGAGGCGTCTTTTAACTTGCTCTAACTCTTTGTCATCAAACAAATCCGTTCTTCTTTTAAAAGCTTCGGTATCTGTAAACTTACTGGTATCAATTTGAATTTGATTAGTATCTGGAACCTGATAAAATGGCGGGCTTAAAATTATACCAGTGTAATTTAAATCAAAACCTTGGCAAGTATAAAATGAGCCTACTTCATTAATCGTCTCTGGAATTTCAGCCCAAGGCTTTACAGTATAGTTATACTGATCCCAAGGCATTTTAAACTTTCCTTCTTTAATATAATGTTTCTTGCCATCAAGAATAGAAGGATAACCCGTAGTCGACAAAATTCTAGCCAAACCAACTTCTTGATTTCTTTTAACAATTTCTTGCCGCATTTTTTCGGCATCATCAAATACCCGAAAATCATATCCATTTCTAGCATTCTGAGGAAAAGGAATTACTTTACTCTCATCAGTAAAAGTATTGAACCAGTTTATTAATTCTGAACTTGCATTCATCCGGAATTGATGGGTTAAATGATAATCTTCATGAGGATATTGGTGCGTAATTTCTTCTAACTGCTCCGTCGACCAATAAGTCTTAGTGCGCATTACCTGATATTGATCAAAGACTAAAATTATAACCTTTGCTCGTTTAATAATTTCAACCAGTTGATTATCATAAGTGAAATTATTATACGCATCCCGATGCGATAAAAGTAGATGCGCCTCATCAATAACAACAACATCTACTTTTGTCTGCTTTTTATCTAATTCATTAATCAGCGAAGTAGGGCTAGTAAAGTCTTTTTTATATAAATTAGCCTGCTTACCAGCAATTTCTTTATAAACTTTGAGAATTTCTGGGTGATTAACCAAAAAGTAATTTTTGGTTTGATATAACGGACTATCCTTTTCAGTTCTTGCAGCAAGTTGAATTTTGTTAAATAGATGAGCTAAAACAACACTTTTCCCTGTTCCAGCATCCCCATAAACCGTAAAAATAGCTGGTGTATCACCGTTAATATGTTTTTTAGTAAAGACCAAAATTTGCTTAACTAATTTTTCTTGTTCACTAGTTAAAGGTAAATTAACTGCTAATTTTTGTGTGGCATCGTTAGTTAACTCAGACAAAACAATCTCTTTTCTATATTTATTATAGTTATACCTTTTTCTATTTAAGCATAAATAAAAAAAGCCGCAATCTTGCGATTACGACTTATCAATATTAATGTTCAGATGCACCAGTTGTTGTGTCTGGTTTTTCTTCAACTTTTGGCTTTTCTTCCATCTTAGCAGCTTCTGCCTTGGTAGAAGCTCCAGTCTTAGCATCTGGATCAGAGTTTCTGCGGTAAGTTGCACCAGTTGTTGCATCTGGATCAACTACTAACTTTTGACCAGTTGTTTCACAGAAGTACTTAACAAATGGATATAAATCTTGTACCCATTCATAAATTCCGCGGTAATTACCTTCTTCATCTTCTACTCGCTTGTAGTAGTGTAAGACTAATTCTTTTAAATTACCGGTTGGAACAGGCATGTATACATCATCGTGGCCGCCTTCTTTGGTGCGAAGAGCATGTACAACTTTCTTAGCATTAGGAATAACATCACGGATATCAGGGTGAATTTGTCCCATTGTATCACCAACTTGGGCAGGAACACGCTTAGCCTTCATCTTGTAGTTTGGATCTTGAGGACGGTTGTACCACAAGAATTGGTTATTTTCATCTACAAAAGTCAATTCGCCAAAAGTATTTCTAAGCATCCAGTTTAATTGATTAACTGTCATTAAACCACAATCAAGTTTAACGTAGTCATCGCCTTCAGCAGCATTAACTTTCTTTGCTGCTTTATCAAGCCATTCTGGATCATCGTTTTCAATACCAGAAACGGTATATTTCCCCTTGCCTTTGCAATCAAAGTCTTCTTTTAAATAATCATCAGGATTCATATCTTTTAGCCATTTTGGTTCAGCCATTGTAGTTCCTCGCTCTCTTTGCTATGTAATCGTTTTTATCATAACTTTAACGCTATACTAATTCAATATTTCATTTGATATATTTTATATTTATATCAGCAATATATTAAATATATTATTAGTGCTTTAAAAGATATATTACTTTAAGTAATAAAAAAGCATGACAAAAATGTCATGCTATTTAAATTTAACAATTTGATCAAACATTTCTTTTTCATAGTCAGAAATCTTATGTGCCACTTCAATCACCGCTACTCTAGGATTTTTAAGTAGTGTTTCATGAATTGCGCGTGACATTACTGGATCTAAAGCACTAGTTGCTTCATCGGCTAAAATAATTGGTCGTCTTGAAAGGAGTGCTCTAGCTATTTCTACTCTTTGAATTTGACCACCTGAAAGCTTATTACCATTTTCACCAACGTAAAAATCTAGTCCTTTATTTTCAACTAAATCGTTTAAGCCAGCTTCTTTAATTGCAGCTAATAACTCTTCTTCAGTGCAAGTTCTTCCCAAAGTAATATTAAAGCGTAAAGTATCATCAAATAAGAAAGGTTTTTGGTTAACATAGGAATAGTAATTATGCGCTGCTTCCCAATTGCCAGATACTTCTTTTTGATTTATAAGGATTTCACCTGCTTGTGGCTTTTTCTGTCCTAACATCAACCTAAGCAAAGTAGTTTTTCCCCAACCACTAGGAGCCATTAAAAGGACTTTTTCACCTGGTTTTACTTTTAAATTGACATTAGTAAAAATTGTCTTTTTATCTGAAGTGGTTTGATAACTTAAGTTTTTAACTTCTAAACCAGTAAATGATTCACGCTCTTCAACTTCATCATCTAAGTTATAATTTGCAGCTTTTTTGGTCTTTTCCCACATTGGAACAGTCGACTTAACTTGGTTAAATTCTTGAAAGATTGTCACAACTGGTGTAATAAAGTTCATTGCCAAGTCAACTAGCATTACTAGAGTTCCAACTGCCAGTTTACCTTCCATCATCAAAATTCCACCAATTGTACATGGAATAATAAAGCAAAAAAGTTCTGCCGCAGAATAAATTAATTCCAGTGCCCAAGCTTGCGTTAGGTTCATTGACTTCAAGGCATTTTCCATTCTAAGGGCAGATTTTGAGGCTCTTTGCAAGATATTATCTCGAGCATTATATAAATTGGCTGCGCTAGCTCCATTTAAACTATCAGAAATACTTTGAGTATAATCAGCATTTGTCTTA
Source organism: Lactobacillus psittaci DSM 15354 (assembly GCF_000425905.1). GTDB lineage: Bacteria > Bacillota > Bacilli > Lactobacillales > Lactobacillaceae > Lactobacillus > Lactobacillus psittaci. The sequence continues at coordinate 151,782 of NZ_AUEI01000007.1, read as the reverse complement.
GTCCAAACCTTCGCCTTTTGCGTAATAATTTTACTAGTAAAAATTTGCACAATTGCAGGAGCTAAAGAAGCAACAATAAAAATTAAAGTCATTTCCCATGAATTATAAAAGGCAAAACTTAATGCACCAACAAAAGTAATACTTTGGAAGATCATATCTAATTGCGCAGTTACACGATTAGTTTCAATTTGCTTTAAATCATTGGTCATTAAGCTTAAGCCCTGCTTAATGTCACTATCTCCTTGATCAACTAAATAAGCGATATTTTTACGTTTAAGATGTAAATTTACCTGACGAATAATTTCCATCTTATTAGCTTCATATAAAAAGTTACTGCACATAAAAACCAGTTGTCCAATTGCTGTAATTCCAGCAAGTCCAACTAATTGCATCATATCTTTTTTACCTGAAGAAGCAACATTGAGCATTAATTTGAGCATGTAAGCGACAAATAAAATGTTGCAAGCTTTAATCGTAGCAAAAAAGATAAAAAGAAAAACTTTACGTTTTTGTGCGTATTTAAGACTCATTTATTTCTCCTCAAACATTTTGTTATCTTATACATTGTAACTAATTTTTACTAATTCTGCATTCACCATGCAAAATGCATTTATTAGTAAAAAGCGTTAAAATTAGTACTATCACTAAAATTTAATTGAAAGCAAGGAGTTTATATGAAAACAGGAACTAAAATTATCACTTTAGATAACGGCTACCATTTGTGGACTAATACTCAAGGTACTGGCAAGATTCATTTACTTTGCTTACATGGTGGCCCTGGTGGTAACCATGAATATTGGGAAGATACTGCTGAACAATTAAAAAAGCAAGGTTTAGATGTTCAAGTTCATATGTATGATCAATTAGGTTCATTATATTCAGATCAACCTGACTATTCTAATCCAGAAATAGCTAAGAAGTATCTTACTTATGAATACTTTTTAGATGAGGTTGAAGAAGTTCGCCAAAAATTAGGCATTGATAACTTCTACCTTATCGGTCAAAGTTGGGGCGGTTTATTAGTTCAAGAATATGCAGTTAAATATGGTAATCACTTAAAAGGTGCTATTATTTCATCAATGGTTGACGAAATCGATGAATATGTAGCAGCTGTTAACCGCAGACGTGAAGAAGTTTTAACTAAAGATGAAATTGACTTTATGCATAAATGCGAAGCTGAAGGTAACTTTGATAACCAAAGATACCAAGATGATGTCCAAATCTTAAATATCAACTTTGTTGATCGTAAGCAACCTTCTAAGCTATATCACTTAAAGGATTTAGGTGGTACAGCTGTCTACAATGCTTTCCAAGGTGACAATGAATTTGTCATTACTGGTAAGTTGAAAGATTGGCACTTCAGAGATCAACTTAAGAACATAAAAGTCCCAACATTATTAACCTTCGGTGAACATGAAACTATGCCACTTGATACTGCAAGAACTATGCAAAAGTTAATTCCAAACTCACGCTTAGTAACTACTCCAAATGGTGGTCACCACCACATGGTTGATAATCCAGATGTATACTACCGCCATTTAGCTGACTTTATTCGCGAAGTTGAAGCAGATACCTTTAACAAATAAAAAGAATTATTTTCATAAAAAAACTGTTAGGAAAAATCCTAACAGTTTTTATTATGCACGTGACTTGTATGTACCATCAGTAGTATTGATTACTAATTCATCACCATTATTAATAAAATCTGGAACAGTTACTACCAATCCAGTTTCCATCGTTGCAGGCTTACCACCAGCTGCAGCAGTAGCTCCCTTAATACCAGGTTGTGTATCCTTAACTTTTAGATTAACAGTCCCTGGAAGTTCAACAGCAATTAATTCGCCTTCATCGGTAAATTCAAGCTTAACTTCAATGTTGGGCATTAAATATAAAGCATCATCACCTAATTGTTCCCGAGTAATTTGGTATTGTTCATAAGTTTCAGTATCCATGAAGATATAGTTAGTACCTTCTTCATATAAATATTGCGCGTTCTTCTTTAATACCTCTACTAATTCCACCTTTTCACTAGGACGCATAGTCTTGTGGATTACTGAACCAGCACGAACATCACGCAAATCCATTTGCATAACAGTATTACCCTTACCAGGCTTATGGTGATTACTCTTTAAAACGAGCATCAATTTACCATCTTGATCAAAAATCATACCTTTTTTTAGTTCAATTGCAGTTGTCATAAAAATTCTCCTTAGCTTATAAAAAATATAAATATTAATCGCATTTATTAGCTAAGTAATGACGGGGGCAATGCAAGAACCTTCATCAACATATAAATTAACATATTCATATTTCTAGTATAACCGTTAAAAGGCCCTTAAGTAAACCTTATCGATCTTATGACCTACAGTTTTATGTAGGATTACATTAGCTCTTGATTTAGTTGGTGCAATGTACTCTCTTAAATTAACTAGATCAATCGCTTGCCAAACCTCTTTAGCTGCTGCAATCGCTTCTTTTCTAGGACTATTAGCCCAATGATAATAGTAATTTTCGGGATTATTTTTGTTTTGATCCATTAATTCTTCAAAACGATTCAAGAACCATTTTTCGATTAAATCTTCATCAGCATCTAAATAAATTGAAAAATCAAAAAAATCACTTGTCACTACAGTCCCGTTAGGTGGTAGCTGTAAGGTATTAATTCCTTCGATAATTAAAATATCAGGATTTTGCACATGCCCGAATTTATCCGGAATAATATCAGAAATTGCTTGTGAATACAGCGGATAAACAATATCTTTTTTCCCTCTTACTAAGTCAGTTAAAAAGTCATTCAATCTTCTCATATTATAACTTTCGGGAAATCCCTTGCGACTCATTAAATGACGAGCTTGAAGTTCACTATTTGAATACAAGAACCCATCTGTTGTCATACGTTGAATTTTTAATTCAGGATAAGCCTTTTGTAAAAGCAAACGTAACAAACGCGAAGTTGTTGATTTTCCAACTGAAACCGAGCCACTAATACCGATAATAAAGGGGCGATGACTAATATCTTTCTTCAAAAAAACCTCTTTAGCTAGTTTCTCTGCTAGATACTGTTTAAAACAAACCTCGATATACTCAACTAAGCTTTCATAAACTTCTCTAACATCATCAATTTGTAGGACATCACCATGACTATTTATTTTTGCTAATTCATCCGTACTAATTTCTAAATTCAATCCAGGATTTAAATTAGCCCAGTCATTCCTTTCAAATTCAGTAAAAGTTTTCATTTTATACTCCACCTACTTTTTCAAACGCAAACTTACCCTCATAACAACCATGCCATTTTCATAACTAGCTGATAATTTGCCTCCAAAAATTTGCACCAAATCTTGTGCCATTGACAAGCCAATGCCAAAGCCTGACTTATCACTATTATTGTGGCTTTCATCTTGACGATAAAATCTTTCAAAAAATCGCTTCAAATTAATATTTTTTCCTTCTTGATAGCTATTTTTTACTTCAAGAACAGCAGTGTAACTCAAAAATTTAGTATTCCATTTTTTCTTTAGTAGCACTTCAACTTTACCGCCGACATCACAATATTTATTAGCATTATCAATTAAAATATTTATTAATTCCAATAAGCTTCTCTTTTCGGCATTAACAATTAAATTAGGTTCAATCTCAAAATAATAGCTTTTTCCATCTCTTTGAATAAGGCTTTTAAAACTCTTTGCCGCCTTTTGACTAACTTCAGAAAAGTTAACTCGCTCTAAAATCAGCTTTTCCTGCTCACCTATCCTTGCAAGACTAATTAACTGATTAATCAACATAGTTAAACGTTGTGTCTGCTCTTTGGTACTTTCAGTCCACTCATCACCTTTACCAATCATTTCTTGCATTTCAGTATTTGCACTAATAATTGCTATTGGAGTTTTCAATTCATGACCAGCATTGGTAATAAATCTTCTTTGTTTGTTATAGGCATCAATAACAGGCTTAATTGCTTGCTTAGAAAGCAATATTAAAATCAAAGTAAAGAATATCAAAACGCTAAAACCTATTAGCAAGGCTAAATTAAGTAGTCTACGTGCATTAGCTCTAATTGCATTGGTATCTAAAAAGCAAATATACAGCCCCGACTTTACCTTCTTAACCTTATAGTTAAAATTAGTTCCAGCAATTATTAATTGTCCATCTTGGTTACTTTTGGCTACTTGTTTAATTTGCTTTGAACTTGTTTTCAGATTTTGCTTGTTAACTGTGGATATATGAGTATTATCAACTAATTTAACTTGGCCCTTATTAGTAATAAACACACTGAAATATCGATACCTGAATAAGCTATCCTTATTTTGATCAGGTCCCAAGTGCTTTCTTGCCTGATTTTGAGGCAATTGACCCTTATTACTTATTAAAATTTGTAATACCTCATTAATTTCCTGGTTATTTCGATATTGCATTGCTAAGACTATGCCACCAAAAGAGGCTAATAATATTATCGACAACGATAATACGGCAACCGCAATAAATTTACGTTGAAATTTTGCAATCATAGTCTTACTCCTTTATCTTTACTGTAAAACTTGCTCCTTTATCCCCAAAGATTTCCACATTTGAACCAATTGCTGCGAGTTTTTCTCTGAGATAAGAAATATATATCCACACCACATCAACAGTTTCATCAGTATTTTTCCAAACATGACTAAAAATTTCGAGAGTTGACAGTTCTTTATCTTGATTGAGAATTAAATATGCGAGTAATTCTGTTTCCTTACTTGAAAGTCTGACGCTATTGATACTTGAAAGCTCCTGGGTATCCACATCTAAAAATACGTTACCTAGCTTTAAGTTTTTAACTTCAAATTTGTCTTCACGTCGCTCTTTAGAACGTAAACGTGCTAGTAACTCTTTTAAAGAAAAAGGCTTAGTCAGATAATCATCTGCTCCATCATCTAAGCCTTTAACCTTATCATCAATTTCACTTTTAGCAGTTAACATGATGATATAGGTTTTATCACCTTTTGCTCTAATTTCTTTAACTGCAGTCAAACCATCTTTGACTGGCATCATAATATCAAAGATCATCAAATCATAAGCATTTTTGCTAGCCAAATCAACTGCTTCTTGACCGTTAAATGCACTATCAACCTGATAACCTTGGCTAGTCATTGCAACACTCAAAACATGATTTAATTGTTTTTCATCTTCAGCAAGTAAAATCTTCATTAATTATCTTCCTTTATTAATTGTCTGATTGTTTGCATGGTTAAATCACAACTTGCCAACTCATCAGCAACACGTTTCAATTCTTTGGAAATTCTCTCTGGATTTTTGATATGATGCTTATATTTCATTTCATGTTCTAAGCTGGCCCATGTATCCATTGCAATCGTTCGTAGCTGTATTTCGACGAAATATTCACCAGGTCTATTACCATTTATATCTTCAAAATCCGTTTTCTTTTTCAAGATTAAGTGATATGAGCGATAACCATTGGGCTTTGCTACTTTGATATAATCTTTTTCTGCTACAACTGTTAAATCAGCCTCAGCTTTCAACAAATCCACAATGCGATAAATATCATCCACAAAATTAGTTACAATTCTAAGCCCAATTGCATCTCGATTTTCCACAAGTGCGCTATATTCAGTTTCTGGTAAATTCTTGCGTTGACACTTCTCACGCATGCTTTTATCAGTTTTAATTCTACCTTCTAGGTGTTCATATAACTTTTGTCCAGTTTGCTTTTGATAATTCATATTAAAATTCTGGATTTTATTCTTTAGCTCAGCTAAAATTTCAGGTAAAAAAGCTGCATATTTTCCATAAATACTCATTAAAATCTACCTCGCGAAACTTCTTACTAGCATTTTAGCAAAGTAAGCAAGTTAAAGATAAAGAAAAAGTCATCTTTGACGATGACTTAAGAATTATTTATCAATATATAAGGTCTTATCAACATTTAACAATGGACTTAACTTTCCATAATAAATAAGGTCTAGTTTATACATCGCTCTTGAAGCAATTGTATAAACTAATTGACTTTCATCTACATTAGCATATACATCTGCAGCCGGATTCCACATAACTACAGCATCAAATTCAAGTCCCTTAGCTAAATATGATGGCACAATGATAGTTCCTGGAACCAATCTTTGATTAGCACTAGCAATTAAAGTTGTTTTAACTCCTAACTGCTTCAAAGCTTCAAATACTTCTTTAGCACTAGCTAAATCTTTAGTGATTACAGCACTTGTTAAGTCAGATTGATTATTTTCTTGAATAATCTTAGCTAAACTTTCAATAGCAGTACTAAAATCTGCTTGTTGATAAAATGCAGGCTTAGGTCCTTGGCGATTAAAAGCTTCAATCTTTTCTCCATGAGTTAAAATTGCCTTGGTAAAATCGGTAATCTGCTTGGTAGACCGATATGATTTTGTCAGTTGAACCACCGAAGTCTTATCAGCATCAAATAAACTTGAAATTTGGCTAAGCAAATCATGACTTGCATCTTTGGTAAAAATAGCCTGGTTTAAATCTCCTAGCATCGTAAATTTTGCTCGAGGGAAGTTATAACGTAAATAAGCTAACTGAAATGGTGTGTAATCTTGAATTTCGTCAATAAAGGCATATCTCATTTCATAGTTAGTTCTTCTACCAGTTAATAAATCATAAAGATAAAGATAAGCTGATACATCCGTCATCTTAATCTTGTGGTTCTTGAATCCTGCAATAACGTCTTCAATATGTTCTTCCCATTCATTTTGGCTAAAGTTATATTTAGTAAAGTCAATACTTCTGCCAACTAACCGTAAAAAGTTAATATATTGCTTAGGTAGATTCAAAAACTGATTATGATTGATTTTACGATTTACCTTTTTAAGTTCTTTAATAACAATCTTACGAGCCAAGAATCTTTCTTCTTTTTCACCTGATTCGAATTCTTGATCAGGTCGATCATACAATTGGTTAAGCTGCTCTTGACTCAAGCTTTCGATAATTCTACTTACCCAAGCCTTTTTGCTTTCCCGAGTAATCATATGATTTAAGCTATTAACTAAACTTTCTTTGGTCGCATCAATACGGTTAACTAACTTATAATTATCAGGAAATGAGTAATAAATCTCTTTGATTTTTTCTTTACTGAAGAAAGGTTGTTTCTTATCTCTAAAGTAAATATCTTTGAAGATTACCCCTTTTTGTTTCAGCATTTGAGCGTAACGGGTCAACATTTTAAAGAAAGTCAATGAATCTTTAAATTCTTTTATCGCATCATTTTTCTCTGAGTTTTCAAACTGTTCAAATAAGTTTTCAACTTCCATATTTGGTAACCGACGACTGACAAATTGCCAGTAAGTCATTTGTACCATATTTTGTTCTCCCATCTCAGGTAAAACATTTTCAATATAGTCGTTAAAGAGCTGATTAGGACTAAACATAATCACATTTGAACTAGTTAAATTGCCTCGATAGCGATATAAAAGATAAGCAATTCTTTGCAAAATTGCACTAGTCTTACCACTACCTGCTGCACCTTGAACAAATAGCAAATCATCCTTAGTATTACGAATGATTCTGTTTTGTTCTTTTTGAATAGTAGTAACAATTGACTTCATTTGAGTCGAAGATTTTTCGCCTAGGACTTCGAGTAACATTTGATCACCGATTGATTCATCAGTATCAAACATATTCTCAATTTTGCCATTCTCAATCATAAATTGGCGCTTTTTGGTCATATCAACTTCTTGCTCACCATTAGGAGCATGATAAGTAACTTTTCCCAGTTTACCATCATAGTAAATTGAAGAAATAGGCGCACGCCAATCATAAATTAAAAAGTGATCATCCCGGTCGGCAAAAGAGCCCAAGCCAATATAGATTGTTTCCGGCTTTTCACCAGTCTCTTCAAAATCAACTCTAGCAAAATAAGGTTTCTTTTTTAATCGTCTCAAAGTAGAAAGTTGCTTATTTGAATGTTGCCAGGCATTTTGTCTTTCAGCTAGCATTTGTTGCTGCTGATGAATTGACAAAGCCGTATCCATTGAAGTTGAGTAGCCATCATAATCAAGCTTAACATCATCAAAGAAATGAGCATTTAAATTTCGTGCTTCACTCTCGGCTGATTGAATTGATCCTCTTAATTTTTGTTCTTTTTTATCAATTAAGTCTAAAACTTCATCTAAATGTTTTTGTTCATATTGTTTTTCATGTTCATAATTTGACAAAGGTCTTCACGCCCTTCTAAAATCTTGCATTCTATTTTAGCATAGTCCATAAAAATAAGATAATTATTCGCTTTTTTAGCTATTATTCAAACTTTCTTAAAACTTTTTCTTTATAGTAAGTGACAAAATGATTATTCTTTTCTTGAGGGATAAAAACTATGAACTTTTCAAAAAGATTTTTTAAATTTTTACTTACTATAGTAGTGTTTGCTTTTACCATTCACTTATATCAAACTGATTCTAATCTAAGAACTGCTGCCAATAATTCGATTGCCTTTCTAAAAACCAAATTGCAACAAACAATCTTACCTAACACCCAGTCCAGTGCTAGCAATGATACTGCAAGCAAGGGAGACTACCGCTGGAGTAAAAATAGCGCAAGTGTTTATATCGACTTAGATAATCAGACTTTGTACAATGCTAGTGTCGAAGCTATCAATTCTTGGAATAATACGGGCAGTTTTACATTTACACTGACTCAAAATAAAAAGAACGCCAACATTATTATTAAAACTATGGACGATGACACTACTAATGCAGCCGGATTAACTAGTACTTCCTATAATCCAATTACGAAAAAGCTACTTAAGGCAACAGTTAAATTAAACAGTTATTATCTTTTAAATGGTTGGTTTGGCTATGATCATAGTCGCATTGTTAATACTGCTGAACATGAATTAGGACATGCAATTGGTCTCAAACATAATAAAGGAGTTAGTGTCATGTATCCTGAAGGATCATACTATACAATTCAGCCTGCTGATGTCAGCAATGTGGAAAAGCTGTACAATGAAGATAATCAGAAGCAAAATTCAAATCAAAATCAATCAAATGCGGCATAGGAGAAATTTATGAAAAAAATTTACATTGTTCGTCATGGTAGAACTTACATAAATCACTACAACAAGATGCAAGGCTGGTGTGATACCCCTTTAACTGAAGCAGGAGAAAAAGGCGCCCAAGAAGCGGCTGAAGCTCTTAAGAATGTTCCTTTTGATATTGCCTTTTCAAGTGACACTAAGCGTGCAAATGATACGTGTGATATTATCGTTCAAAGAAATATTAACCACAATTCCTTACAACATTTAACTAGTAAATTCTTCAGGGAACAATTCTACGGTTATTTTGAAGGAATGGATTCAGATATGGCTTGGCGCATGATTGCTGGTCCTGTTGGATTGAAGAACTTACCTGATTTACTTGAAAATTATAGTATAGACGAAATTAAGGATTTAATGCATAAAGCTGATCCATATCACGAAGCTGAAAGTGCAGCTCAATATTGGAATCGAATTGAACAGGGCTTAGATTTAATCCGTGAGCTTGATGGATATGAAAATATTCTACTTGTCACTCATGGGTTTACAATTCGCTCTTTAGTCGCTAAATATGGTCAAGGAAAATTTGATATTAAAACTGGCCCACGTAACTCATCAATTACTATTATGGAAATGACTGATAGGACTACCAAGATAACCAGTTATAATCAATTAGAAGTATAGAAAAAAAGCAGTTCAAAATGAACTGCTTTTTGTTATGCTTCAAATTTAAAATCAGGGAACCACACACCTGCTTCTCTTTTAGCACTTTCAATTGAATCAGAGGTATGGATTACGTTTCTAATATTATCATCTGGCCATTCTCTACCAAAATCACCACGAACAGTTCCCATTTCTGCATCAGATGGATTGGTTGCTCCAGCCATCTTATGTAAAACATCAATTACATGAGTTCCAGATACAATCATCGCTACCATCGGTCCAGAAGTCATATAGTTTAACAAATGAGGGAAATATGGCTTACCAATGCTGTCAACATAATGCTTATTCAAGTCGTCTTCAGTTGCATTAATCACTTTTAAAGCACAAATTTCAAAATTTCTATTTTCAATTCGTGTAATTATCTCACCGACATGACCAGCTTTTACACCATCTGGCTTAATTAAAACAAGTGAATATTCATCCCTAATCATAAGTTATCTCCTTTAATTGAATTCTTTAACTAGAATATCAAATAAAACTACATTACTGAAGCTTCTTAAACACAATTCCTTGATAAAGTTTAACTGTTACTAAATAGTAAACTGAATATAAAACTAAAAAGATCAATAACGGAATCCAGAAGTCTTGATATGGACTAATCACAATCTTCTTAAATAGTTGTAACCCTACTAAGACATGGCAAATACCCAAAATAGCTGGTAAGAAGAATAAAGCTCCTACTTCATGTCTAATTGCACGTTTAATTTGCTTAGTTCTAAAGCCGATTTTTCCAACCATTTGATATCTGATACGATCTTTTTCAGCACCGGTTAAAACTTTAAACATTAAAGTCGAAGCAAGCATTGCTAAGAAAGCAAAGCCCAGGAAGAATCCCATAAATTCAAAACCTGATACTAAGCCAGTAACCATTTGATAAGCCATTGGAGTTAACGGTGGCAATTCATCTGGATAAGGATTTTGAATTTTGATAACTTCGAGCAATTTTTCATAATTTGCCACCATATTCTTAGTCTTAATTAAAGTTAATTGTTTAGCTACTCCTGCTACTTTCTGATAATCGCTTGCCGAAACAAATTTTATTTCTTTACTAATTCCAATTAACGATTGTAATAAAAAATTCATTTGCTCAACATCAGATTTTTTAGCAGTTAATTTAACCGTCTTTAAATTGGTTACTGCTTCACTTTGACTAGATATTTTCTTGGTATCATAGACCTTATTGATTAAAGGGTGCTTTTCAAATTCTGATTTTTCAAAGTAAACGTAGTTTTTGCCTACTTTATAGTTATAGTTAAATTCACGCTTTCCAGCTATTTGCTTTAAGAGCGCTTCTGTTTTAGGTGTTTTCTTTAAAATTGCAGCATCATAATAAACAGTAGCAGAGTAAGTACTCTTATAACTTTCAAAACGCAAGCCAACTGTAATTGCTCCTAAAGCTAGGGCAAAGAAAATTGAAATGACAGAAAGAATTTGCGTATATTCTTCAAGTCTAAATTTTAATTGGCCTAAGGTAAATGCACGTAAATTTTTATATTGCAAACTATGGTTATGACGCAATAAATCAATCAATAATCCTAGACTTGCTTTAAATAAGAAATAGGAACCAAAACTAATTGTAAACAATGCTGTCACAACAAGTTTCACATCCAATCTTTGTCTAAATAATAAGGCATATCCTATTCCTAAAAGACCGATTCCTAATAATCCAAAAATTACTCTTAAAACCTTTTTATGACTAACGTTAACTGGAGATTGTTCTTCCTTTAAGAGCTTAATTACTGGTGTTCTCACCAACTTAATTCGATTAAAAAGTGCCGCAAAAAAGAATACTAGTAAGTAAAAGGCAAGCGTTAATAAAATTGCAGTGGGTACAACTGGAGAAAATGATTTTAGCTTTATTTTGACCATTTTCATCAAAAAAGTAGTTACACCTTGACTGGCCAAAATACCTAAAACAATTCCGGCTAAAGTTGAAATTGCACCAGTAATCAATGTTTCAGTAAAGATTAGATTACCTATTTTTCTAGATTTTGCACCTAGCATTAAATAAGTACCATAATCTTTTTTACGCATACTCAATAAAAAACGGTTAGCAAAATTAACGTACGCTAAAGTAATAATCCCTAATAATATCGCACCAAATCCAAAAATAAATTGAGTCATGCTTAAAGTTATTGGCATATTACTTTTCAGAAATACTGGATTCATGGCCAAAGACAAAAATAAGTAAAAAACAGTACTTGAAATTACTAGTCCTAAAAATAAAATCAAGTAATCCTTGAAACGTGATTTTATCCCATTAAATGATAACTTCCAAAGCATTGTAGCTTTCCTCCAATCTAGTTTTCAAGTGTTCCCAGTTTTGCAAGCAATTCCTCATAAAAGACCCCTCGACTTTTTTCGCCTTTTGTCAGCTCAGAATCAACTTTTCCATCTTTAATAAAAATAATTCTTTTACCAAAACTTGCTGAAAATGGATCATGTGTCACCATCAAAGTTGTAACTCCTTGTTGGTTCAACGATTCCATTGTCGTTAGTAGTTCTCTCGCACTTTTAGAATCAAGTGCTCCTGTTGGCTCATCAGCTAGTAAAATTGCTGGCTCATGCACTAAGGCACGACTTGCAGCAACACGTTGCTTTTGTCCACCAGATAACTGACTTGGATACTTATCTAAGAGTTCTGAAATATCTAATCTCTTTGCTACTTTTTCTACTAGTGGATCAATTCGTTTGGCACTCAAGCTCTTTAAAAATAAAGGTAAGGCAATATTTTCTCGAACATTTAAATTTTCTAACAAGTTAAAATCTTGGAAAATAAAGCCAATTTCTTGACCACGAAAATCTGCCATCTCGTTCTTAGATAACCGACTAGTATCTTTACCATTAATCAGAACTTGTCCTTGGGTCGGCTTATCTAAAGTTGATAAGATATTCAGCAATGTAGTCTTCCCACTACCAGATGCTCCCATAATTACTAGGAATTCACCTTTTTCAGCCGTAAATGAAATACCATTTAGTGCAGTAAATTGCTTTTGGCCTTTTTTCCCATACACTTTAGTTACATTTTTTACATCGAGTAAGCTCATTTTTCTTCCTCCTTCATTCTGTCCTATTCATCTATTACACTATAATAACAGAACATTTTTGTCAACCAATTTATCTTGCCTTTCTAGGTACTATTTAAAACTAAGTCAAAATGTGAAATAATCAATAAGTAACGTTTAGGAGGTAAAAATGATAGAAGAAAAAAGAAAAGCCATCTCCTGGCCTGTGATTGCCTTGATGGACTTTGTTACCGTTATCGGATTCGATGATATTATCTATAATTTTCAAAATCAGGGATTACAAGTCATCGGAGACTGGATTTTACTATTAATTTTATTTGTAATTCCCTATGAATTGATTGTTGGTCATTTAGGTTCAACTTTCCCTAATGAAGGTGGAGGCTTAACTAGTTGGATTCGCCATACAAGTGGAGACAAAATGGGGTATATTACTGCTTGGTCATATTGGGTTATTTCCCTTCCATATTTGGTTGATGTTGCCAATTCAACTGTCGTAGCACTTGGCTGGCTTGTTAATGGGAATAATTCAATGCAGGATAAAATGTCTAACCAAATGTTTGCACTTTTGACTGCATTAATATTTGTTGTCTTTATTTTCTGTCAGCACCGCTTTGCCAACTCACTACAAATTTTGTCCATTCTTGGTGGTGGCGCTATGTTTGTAGTTACTATCCTTTATGTGATTATGACAGTGGTTTATTTAGGTAAAGGTGGTCAAGTACATACCCAACCATTTAACATTGGTAGCTTCATCCCTAAATTTGACATGAAGTTTTTAATGTCATTGGGTTTATTAATTTTTGCAATGAATGGTTCAGAATTTATTGCACCATATGTCAATGAAATGAAAGATGGTAAACATGATTTTCCTAAGGCTATGTATTTATTAGCAGTAATGACTGGTTTTCTAACCATCTTTGGTTCATTTGCTTTAGGTGTTTTCTTTAATGCTCATCACTTACCAAGTGACTTGAAGATGAATGGTTCGTATTATGCCTTTCAAGCTATGGGTAATGAATTCGGAATGGGAAAACTTTTCCTATATATTTTCATTATCACTCAAGCACTATACATGTTGGCACAACTAGCTGTTTTAGTTGATGGTGGGGCTAGAATCTTTTTAAGTGATACTGCTAAAAACTATTTACCACGCTTTTTAACTAAAACAGATAAAAATGGATTGCCAATCAATGGTTACTGGTTAACAACCTTTATTTGTACTGTCATCTTAGTTTTAAGTGCAACTCTACCAACTATGAATGATATTTTTAACCAGTTACTAAACTTAAATGGAATTATTTCACCATATGTGACTAGTTTGCTATTCTGGGCCTTCATTAAAGTTCGGATGAAGCCTGAAAAATTCCAATCAGAATACACTTTTATCAAAAATCGAACTTTTGCTTTAATTGTTGGGTGGTGGTGCTTCATTTTAACTATTGTTGCAGCAACCTTCAGTATCATCCCTATCGATGCACAAGCATTCTCAGATAAATGGTGGCACATGCTAATTCTTAACATTGTAGAGCCAGCATTCATGATTATTCTAGGAATCATCCTACCGTTAATTGCAAAATGGGAACGAAATAAAAATAAATAAAATTAAAACGACCAGTTTAACAGCTGGTCGTTTTTTCTAACTAATTTGTTGAGTCTTTTTATTTCGATAATAAATTAAGCTTATTATTAAAATACTATCCCACACCACAAAAATTGTTCTAGCTAAAAAGATACTCAAGGTCCATTTTGATTCAAGTGGCAATGTAAATAACAAAATCACATCAAAAACAGGTATCAGGAATAAGCCTAATTTTGAAAAATACTTCAGTCCTAAAATCATCCCTATAATTACGATTAAGCTTACTAATAGCTGAAAGATATTAAAACTGCTAGATGAAACAGCTGAAAGACAAATAGCTAAATATACTAACTGCATCCCTACCAAATAATCTTTAGCATTAGAAATCAAAGATATTTGTTGCAAAATTAGGCAAATTATAAATAAGTTATCCAGCCATGCAACTTGGCTCAATTCATTTAAATTTGCTAATAAGAAAAATAACAAACAATCATATAAGCAATACGCTAGTTGCCCATCGCTATATTTCAAAAAAGTCATCCCTAAAACTAAAACAATAACAGGTAAAAAGTACAGTTGCCACTTTGCTTGCGTTATTACAATTCCTAATAAAGAAGTAAATAGCATTAAAACTGATGCTATCAAAAACATTTTATGTTTCAGTTTAGATTTTTTCACGATTACTTCAATCTTTTTTACAGTGATTAAAATAGTCAAAATTAATTCATCCCAGATTACCCAAAGTAAGAATGAAAAGAAAAAGCCAATAGTTAAGTTGATAGAATCAGGAACAATTAACAAACTTAAAACTAATAAATTAAGTGGAAAAATGAATAAATTCCACCATTTCTTTCCAATCGCTAATAAGCAATATATCACTGCTAAAGAAGTTATTATAACTAAATAAATAATCAGATTAAATCTAGTTGGTACTTCAATCATGACCAAGCAATAAACTATCGTTAATAGTAGCGATAAATAAGAACGATATAAGTTTTTGCAGGAACTTATAAATAAAAGCACCATTAAGCATGAAGCTATTAATGCCAGTAAACTTTTGGAATCCGTAGCTATATTTACTGTTCTTAGCGTTAGAAGCTTGAAATAAAAGCAGGAAATACTCAACCAAATTTGAAAATATATCACTAAACGATATTGCTTTTTAACTAATAGAGCAAGCCAAATACCAATTACTAAACATAGCCCTATATTTATTTGTCCCAAGGAAAGCAAAACACAAAACAAATTTACAGGGATTAAGATAGTTAAAACCAGATAACGAAATCTTCTTGCCATTTTTTGCTCCGTTCTAGTCTCTACCTCCAATCTAATTATCTCATATCTAACATAAACACAGTTAAGATTGTAGCCTTAAAGTTGTGAAATATTCACTCAAGCCTTAAAATAAAGGCAGATTAGATAAGGATGGTGACTAAATGATTGACAATCACCCCAAAAGAGAAAAAGTTATCGTTGCTGGTGTCAACTTGCATGAGCCTAACTTTGAATACTATATGACGGAATTAGCTAATTTAGCTTTTGCTAATAATATGGAAGTAGTGGGCTCCTGCCAGCAAAATTTAGAAAATCTATATGGTGGAACTTACTTTGGTTTGGGTAAGCTAAATGAAATTAAGAATCTAGCTCATGGATTACATGCAAAAACTGTAGTTTTAAATGATGAACTTACACCGATGCAAATTCGCAATATTGAAAGAATCACCAAATTGCGAGTAGTTGATCGAACTGAATTAATTTTAGAAATATTTGCTAGTCGGGCTAAAACCAGACAGGCAAAATTACAAGTTGAGCTAGCCCGTTTGCAATATGAACTTCCTCGCCTCCATCCAAGTGAAAATTCACTAGATCAACAACGTGGTGGCGGTAGTGTTAACCGTGGTGCTGGTGAAAGCAAGCTAGAACTTAATCGTCGTACAATAGGTGATCAAATTAGTTTTATCAAAAAGCAATTGAGAGAAGTGGCTACCCAAGAAGAGATAAAGGCTAAAAGACGTAACCAAAGCAAATTACCTCAAGTAGCTTTGGTTGGGTATACTAATGCTGGAAAATCTACTACTATGAATGGCCTACTTAAACAATTTGGTGAAGATCCCGAAAAGAAAGTTTTTGCTAAAAATATGCTCTTTGCAACGCTTGATACTAGTGTTCGCAGAATTAACTTAGATGGAAAAAATGATTTCATCTTATCTGATACTGTTGGTTTTATTTCAAAATTACCACATAACTTAGTGGAATCTTTTAAAGCGACTTTAAAGGAAGCAAGAGATGCTGATTTAATTGTTAATGTTGTTGATTGTAGCGATTCAAACATGATTCAAATGATCAAAACTACTCAACAAGTACTAAAAGAAGTTGGAGTTTCCGATGTTCCAATGATTACTGCCTATAACAAAGCTGATTTAACTGATAAAACTTATCCTGAAATTGAAGGGAATGATATTTTATTTAGTGCTCAAGATCCAACTTCAATTAAGGCTCTTGCTAAACTAATCTCTAAGAAAATTTTCTACAATTATCAAATAATTAATTTACATTTACCAATCAATGCTGGAAAAGAATTATCATATCTTCATGATAATGGCGATGTCGTCCAAGAACAATTTAAAGCTGATGGAATTTATGTAACCGTAAAGTTAGCACCAAACGATTTAGCTCGTTTTGCTCGTTATGAGTATTAACGACTAAGTCGTTTTTTATTTCTTGTAACATTTCTGTAACGCTTTTGAAATATTTAACACTATTTTTGGTAAATAAGCTGTATAATAAAAGTAAGAGTACTGAGGAGAATATTATGAAAACAGAAACTAAAGTAACAATGCTAACAGCTTCAGCTCTACTTCTCCCATTTTTATATGGTACTGGTCAAGTAAGAGCTGCTGAGTTCTCACAAGCAGAAAAAAACCAAGTAGAAGCTTATCAAAAAGAATATAAGGCTCTTGATAGTCAAGACTACAATACATCGAAGTTATATCAGACCCAGCCTAGTGACACCAATCCTGGAACTTTAAATCAAGATTACATAAAAGGCTCACTTGGATATGTTAACTATTATCGTCAACTTGCGGGGCTAGACAGAGAAACAACTAATGATCAAGCCAATCAAGATGCGCAACTTGCTGCCTGGGCATTGGCTAAAACCAATTATCCAGTTTCTAGTGATGCTCATGGAATTTTAAATACCGAAAAACCTGCTGGAATGACCGATGAACAATGGGATAAAGCTCAACTCGCCAGTTTTGGTAATATAACGTTTAATTCAAATGATCCTGGCTTAAGTCATTCTGGAATTGACGTAAAACGACTATTACTTGATAACAATAATATTGACGGATCTCCACTAACTGGACACCGTGATTTAATTTTATCAGCTCGGGCAAGTAAAATTGGCTTTGGTACAGCAACTGGTAAAAATGGTATTCGATACGTTGTTCAAAACGGAGTATTTGCAAGCGATTTAGTCAAAAACATTTGGAAAGATACCCAATATCCAAGTAAAGGTTTGTTCCCTGTAGAATTACTTAATGAAGCAGATACTCCTTGGTCAGTTTATTTTGGACAACTTGATTTTAAGGAAAACCCAGAAATAACAATTACAGATGACGATACCGGAAAAAAAGTAACTGCAACTAATGTCAAAAATCTCGGCCACTTTAATTATGCATATGGGTATAAGACTACCATTGATTATCTTCCTACAGGTGTAGATCTCATTGTTGGTCACCAATATACAATTAAAATTGGTGACTTATATACTTATAGCTTTAAATTATTTAGTGAAAAAGCAAATGGAATTGACTTACCTTCTGCAGAAATTCTTAATACTGCCCAACATAATGACTTAGCTCTAAGTTATAAGCATGCCACATCCACTAATGGACTAGCAAGTTTTTCTACCTCAACCAAACAAAAGTTGACAAAAGCTTCTAATGCTATTGATCAGCCTCGACTTCCACAAACAGGCAATAGTATCTTAGCAACTTTAGTTCTTGGGCTAGCTTCAATAAGTACTGGTTTTACTTTGTTAAAAAAGCACTAATTAACTAAATAAAAAAGCATCGCTTCAATGCGATGCTTTTTTTATTATTCATTTTTTACTATTACTTATTTAGCTTTGAAATTATAAAACGCGCTTTGCTACTGATGGGTAGAAGTATTGGCTAATAGTTTGCTTAATAACACCTTGACCTGGGTTAGCAGCGTGGATGTATTGACCGTTGCCAACGTAAATACCTACGTGGTAAGGTGCGCTTGCAGAACCCCAGAATAATAAATCACCAGGCTTTAAGTTGTTCATTGAAACAGTAGTACCGTGGTTTACTTGAACATAAGTAGTTCTACCTAAGCTTACACCAACTTGTGAGTAAACGTAGTTAACAAGACCTGAGCAGTCAAATGATGCAGGGCCATTACCACCCCATACATAAGGCTTACCAAGTTGAGCTGAAGCTAATGAAATAACTTTAGATGCAGCTGAAGTAGATGATTGTGAGCTTGCAGCTGCTGAGCTTGAATCAACACAGTAACCTGCTTGAATCCATTGGTTACCACCTAAGTTATACCATAAAGCACCCTTGGAATCAGTTGCTGATGCAAATACCTTCCAGCTAGTACCATGAGCTAATCTCTTGCCAGTAAAAGTAGGGTTATTGTAGCTACTCCAAACGTTAACACCGTAACCTGGTACGTAGTTGATAGTAACTGCTGATGGGAAACTAGCTGCTTGTACAGTTGCATGATTATTAACTGCGTTTACAGTTGCAACACCACCTAAAGTTAAAGCAGTTGCTGCTGAAATCTTTGCTAAGTTACGTTTAAAATTCATAATTTAATATATCCTCTCAATACAAATCTCAATTTTTGGTAGACAATTTTTAAAGTCCATTTTTATTTCTTTTAATTACAGGATATATAATACAAAAGTTATGTTACATAATTGTTACAAGAATAACACTATCTGGTTAAAAAAAGTTACAAGTATGTTTTTTTGCAAAAAAATTAGTCTTTCCGTAATTTTGTCACAATTTTATCTAACGTTTGAGCTGTCTTTTTCCATTCATCATTCACGATAACATGCGCCCTTTTAGATAAATATGTATCTAATTCTAAATCTCGCTTAAATTCAGGACTATTTATTCGCTTCAAAATCTCTTCTTGATTATCGCCTCGTTCAATCAAGCGCTTCTTGAGTAAGGTAAAATCACTAACATTGACATAAATGAAGTAGACTTGATTAACAGGTAACTTGTCTAAGTATGACTTAACGCCGCTAGTATCAACAATTAATGAAGCAATTGAGCTCTTTTCCCATGCTTTTTCTAATCCCTCACGACTAGAACCATAATGATAGCTACCATATTTAACACTCTCAAACAAATGCAACTTTTTAAAACTAGCTTCACTCTCAAAATAATAAGCATCAGCACCCTCACCTAGTCTGGGAGCACGGGTTGTATGAGTTATTACCCTCTGAATTCCATGTTTTTTATTAAGATAATCAGAGATAGTTGTCTTTCCTGCGCCGCTTGGTCCCGCAATGATTATTAATTTTTGCAAAATAATGATTCTCCCCGCTTGAAATTTATCCTCTTATATAATAGTATTTCACTATTGTTGAAATAAAAAGAGGACATGGTGATTATATGAAAAAATCTGATGTTAAAGTTGGTGCAATCGTTGAAGCAAAGTCTGAAGAAGAATTAAAGCACAAGTTTCAAGGTCGTGTTGAAAAAATTTATGAAAATTCTGCTTTGCTTGCAATTACTTCTTTTGACCCTAAAGATGCAGCTGCAGTCAACGATTTAAACAATAAGATGGTAATTAACTTTAAAAATCTTAAAGCTGTTAAATCACCTAAGACTGCTACTGCAACTAGCAACGACAACGATGTTAAAATTTCAAAACTTGAAAACAAAAAATAAAGTTTGAAGAATTCAAATAAAAAGGTGAGTCTATTGTATCGAATGTTTCGACTTTTATAAAGTAGGGATATCTACTTTATTATTGATATAGAGGCTCGCCTTTTTATTTGAATTAAAAAGCCTTAATCTATCATTGTTTTTTTGATAAAATATGAATAAAAATCATTGTTTTTCAAGGTCAGGGGAGTTATTGTGAAAATTCGTTTTCAAAAATATTTATATTTCTTTATCCTTTTACAACCATTTCTAGACTTGTACTGGTTTTATTATCCACCATTATCAAACATTTTACCTTTTGCAATTCCAACAATTGTCAGAATTATTGGGATTGCCATTTTACTTGGAATGTTCTTTAGCCAAAAAAGCAATTGGCAACGTCTAGGGAAAGAATGGTGGTTAATAGCTTATACTGTTATTTTAATTATCTATAGTGTGCTTCATTTATGGCACGTTAAGAATTTCAATAGTGTAGACCCTAGCGGTTATCAATATTCCTTTACAGGGGAAGTCTTTTATTTAGTTCGAATGGCCTTACCATTAATAACAGTTTATCTTACTTATCATTCAGACATTACCGAGCAAATGTTTAAATCAGTTATCAAATGGCTAGTAGGATTATTTTCAGGAACTATTGTTATTACCAATTTATTTACAATTTCTTTGATGTCATATGAAATTGTTTTAGAACCAGGTGTTCACTTTATTAAGGGAAATATTTTCAATTGGTTTGATAAGTATCCTTATAATTATTACTTTTTAGCATCAAAAGGTTTATTTTATAAAGCTAATACATTAAGTGCTATTATGCTCTTATTATTACCATTGATGTTATATGTTTTAGTAACTGAATTTAACTGGAAAAATCTTATTCTTTACATTCTCCAAGCACTGGCTATGCTAGAGCTCGGTACCAAAGTTGCTACTGTAGGATTATTTATAACTACTTTTATTTTTATTTGCTTTTACCTTTTTAGTATTTTCATAAACAGGGATACTACTTTAAACAAAAAAGCAATTACTGCAATAATTCTAGTAAGTCTTGGTTCTAGTTTCCTGTTTATTCATGCTCCTGCTATCCAAAGAGTAAGTTATGATTCTAGTCCAGTTTCTCTACATACTACAAAAAAGAGTAAGAAGACAGTCAAGCGCGTTGATAAAATTCTTGAAAATGGGCTAAAGAAATATCATGGTCCAAAACAAAAAAAGTTTTTAATTAATTTTATTCAGAAGTATGCTCCGGTATATGCATTAAATAAAAACTTTGTTGAAAAGAGTTATTCATATAAATACGATCCATACTTTTGGTTGAAGATTATGAATTTGCCTATTACACAAAGAAGAAATTATCGTTTCCTAGAAAAGAGTATGCTTGATCAAGTTATAAAAAATAATAACAACAAATTAGATTCTTGGCTTGGCATCTCATATATTAGAGAAAATAATATATTTAAGTTAGAACGTGATTTCTCAGCTCAAAGATACTCTTTAGGCTGGATTGGTATGATTTTATTTACAGGTCTTTATCTTGTTGTTTTGGTATACTGTGGATTCAAATGGTTACTAGACAAAGCTCATCGTAATTTTCAAAATTCTGTTTTGTTAATGTCAACAGGTGCTTTAATAATCTCAGCCTTTTATGCAGGTAATGTTTTAGATTTCTTAACTGCTACCTTCATATTTGCCTTTGTTTTAGGATACTTATTATCACGTATTATGCATCCTAATAAAGCTTAAAAAGGGACGTCGCTAAGCGACGTCCCTTTTATTTACTTTGAATATTTCTAACAAATGTTGGATCAGGCACTCTAACTAAATAATATTTCAAAGCCGTTTTGCCAACATGCATTCCTAACCCATTTTGCCAGGTGTTTTTATATTTAGCTCCATAAATAGCAATATAAGCTTTTTGATATTGTTCATCTAGCTGAAGTAATTTCTTACTTTGATATGGTAACTTCTTAGCTTCCGCATTTAAAGGTTTCTCTCCATCTGAAATTACCACATTGGAACTCGACACAGTATATTTTCTACCATTACTATAAAAAACATAGTTTTGTTGTAGCTGCTTATTTGCTCTATTGTAACAAGTAACATAATAAGACTTACCTGTTCCAGTAGACAAAACTAATGGCTTATAGCGAATTGAACTTTTCAAGCGACTGGTATCATCTAACGCAGGATTATCAAATAGTGCATTATTCACCTGAATACATATTGCCAATAAAAAGACTATAATTTCTGCAATATCTATAAGAAAAGTAGACCATAAAAAGCGCTTATGCTTTACTACAATCATTTTAAGGTGACGTTTACGAATGTTAAAGCAGATAAAGAGTAAATATAGCAGGATTATTAGCCAAACAATAATCCCTAAAAGATTCCAGTTCATAGAAATTTCCTCCCTTATTATTACCAGTATACTCAACTAAACAAAAAATAGTAGCCTTCTATCTTTTATTTAGACTTTTTACTACTCTTTTCTACTTTAACGAAATTTTTAATTTCTTCATATTTTTGATCAATTAAATTAGCAAGACGTTGACTCAAAAGCGTTTCATCAGTTTCTTCTGCTGAGGCAAATAAATCTATTCTAAACTTAGACACATTGATATAGTCACTGACTACTTCTAAATAAATATTGACATTATAATCTTCTTTTTCATCTAAGAAATTACCTATCTTTTTATAGTTAGCAAAAGGTAAATTAATTACTGTAGTCTCTAAAATAAATTTAGCAGATCTTCTACCACTTACATCAAGTTCAACATGAGCAAGTGAGTTATGCTTTAATGCAGCTAATACTTCTTTTATTAACTTATTAATAATTTTTTTGGTACTTGCCTTGCTTAAATCCGCATATTTGATTTCAGCTAAATCTTGAATATAGTCTTCACTTTCAATTCTTTTTGTTAATTCTTCTAGTGTTATTTTCACAATTAAACCTTCATTTCTAAATATTCACCTATAGGTTATCGAATTCAGCAATTTTTCGCAACCATAATAAAATAACACTTTTCAAAGTTTACATCTGTAAACTCAAAGGATAATTATATAACAAAAAAAGTGTGCTAATCAATTTACAAGCGCTTACATAAGTTGTATTTTAAAATCATAAAGCAATTCATCAATTGTTAAAAGAAAGAAAGGTCATAATCATGACAGAAGAAAAAATTTATACCGACTACTTTTATGATGAAGCTGATTTCGATAAAAATCACTTTAGATACAAAAACTTGCACATCCCAGATGGTATTGAAGCACAACCTTTAGCAGTTCCACCTGTTTTAAAGCCAGATAAAGAAGAAGGAAATGACGTTTGGTTCACTATCGAATCAATGGAAGGTGAAACTCCATTTTTACCAGGCTCAAAAACCAAGACCTGGGGCTACAATGCACCATTTTTAGGTCAAACAATGGTACTCAAAACTGGACAACATGTTCATGTTACCTTAAAGAATAGTTTAAAGGAATTAACCACTTACCACTGGCACGGTATGGAAGTTCCCGGTCCATACATTGACGGTAGTTGTCACGCACCTGTATATCCAGGTGAAGAAAAAGAAATTGAATTTACGGTTGAACAACCTGCTGCATTAACTTGGCTTCATGCTCACCCATGTCCAAGTACAGCAGCTCAAGTTTGGATGGGATTAGCAATGGGCGTTGTTATTACTGATGACCACGAAGCTGAACTTCCAATTCCTAAAGCATATGGCAAAGACGAATTCCCTATTGTTTTACAAGACAGAGTATTCCACGAAGATAATCAATTTGATTACCGTGCTGATTACGATCCAATGGGCGTATTTGGTGATACACCATTAATTAACGGTGTAATTAAGCCTTATATTGATGTAACCACTCAAAAAGTCCGTTTGCTCTTCTTAGGTGGTACTAACCGTCGTGAATGGAGATTACACTTTGACAACGATTTAGTGATGACTCAAATTGCTGGTGACGACTCATTCTTAGCTCACCCAGTAAAAATGACTAAATTACTCGTTGGTCCTGGTGAAAGATTGCAAGTAATTGTTGACTTCTCTGACTACAAAGAAGGCGATGTAGTAAATCTTTACACAGATGACTTCAAGTTAATTGAATTTAGAATTCACCACTTTGAAAAGGATGATTCAGTCTTACCTGATACCTTATTTACACCAGAAGATCCAGTAGTCGCTGACGATGCTGTTGTTCGTAAAGTTACAATGGATGACCACGACAAGATTAATGGTAAACAATATTCAATGCAAAGAATTGATATGAAGGCCGAAGTTAACCATGCAGAATACTGGGATGTAACTAACACTAACTCCAAGAGTCATGGTATGCTTCACCCATTCCATATTCACGGCGCTCACTTCTTAGTCGTATCACGTAACGGTCAAACACCAAATCCAAATGAAATTGGTGTTTACAAGGACACAATTGAAGTTGCACCACAAGAAACAGTTAGATTAAAGGTTATCTTCCCTAAAGAAGGCCTCTTCATGTATCACTGTCACATTATTGAACACGAAGATGCTGGTATGATGGCTAATATCTTAATCGTTGATCCAACAAAACCTGAGCCTCACTACGACTTAATGGACATGGAAACCTTAACCAAAGCGTTTGCTGAAGAAAAAGGTATTCCAGAAAGTGAAGTCTTCATGCCAGGTATGTGTACTGAAGGCTACATGGATCATTGCCACGATGATGCACATACAAGTGCAAGTCATCATTAATAATTAACAAGTAAAAAATGCTAACAGGATTTTTCCTGTTAGCATTTTTTCTTTAATCAGAATCACTGTCATAAACTTGATAATTAGTAAAGGCATTAGGATTAGTCCAATCAATATGATCCTTATTTAGACGATTTTGTCTAGTTTCTTCATTACTGAGTTTTTCTTTGCTTAAGCCTAAGTTAGTCCGAATAGTATCTGATATTCGTTGATATTCTTTAGTAGATGCCACTTGAATAGAAGCCCCATCAATCCAAGCATCATGTCCATGAATATAATCACTCTTCATATTACTTGCTGCATCGCGATAATTCAAAGCAATTGACCACATATCATTAAAAGTAAGATTAGTAGTAACATTCTTAGAAAAGGCCTTTAAAATGCTCTTGGCATTAGCAAGACTCTTCAAACTCATGGCATTTTTTACAATTGCCATAATAATTTGTCGCTGACGCATTTGACGCCCATAATCACCACGTGGATCATCGTGACGCATTCTTGCATAATCGAGCGCTTCTTTACCATTTAAGTGCATCTTACCTTTATGGAAACTAGTATTATAGGTAAAGCTAAATGGGACATTCACATCAACCCCACCAACAGCATCCACCATTTGCTCTAGCGCCTTCATATTAACTTCCATATAATAGTCAATCGGAATATTTAATAAAGCAGACGTAGTTTTAGTTGCAGCTTGATTACCTCCAACTTGATAAGCTGAATTAACCCTAAACATAAAGTATTTTCCGCTGTCACCCTTAATATCCGCAAGTAAATCGCGTGGAATAGAAGTTAAAGTTGAAGTTTTCTTTTCAGGATTGATTGTTGCAACAATCATCGTATCACTATTTCCACGATCATGTCGTCCTTCGATGCCTTGGTCAACCCCTAATATTAAAATCGAAATTGGTCGTTTTTGATTAATTTGTTGACTAGTTGCTCCTCCGCCTTGGAAAGTAGAGTCAACTGCGCTATGCAAAGCAAAGTATAAATGCCCACCATAAGCAAGACTTATACTCACAACTAGCATTGCAACAAATGCCATAACCCTTTTTAAAGTTACAGGTTTTACTTGCCGCTTGTTAGCTGCAAAAATATGATTGCGAGTCATCTTTTTTAAGTTACGTCGTTGATATTCCTCGCGAGTATGTGGCTGATAATGATCCATAACTTTCCCCTCATAATTTTTATAATTCGATTTTGCCACTTTTTTAGTTCTTACGGTACTTTTTTTCTATATTTTAAACTTTATTTATTAATCCTAATCCATTTACTTTTCATTTGGCAAAGAAACAAGGTAAGATATAAGTAACTTTTTTAGGAGGGAAAATATGGCTTTACCTAATCGAAAAGATGTCCCACAAGAACTTACCTGGGACTTAACTAAAATTTTTAAAGATGATACCAGTTGGGAAAAAGAATATCAAACTCTAAGTAATCAATTACCGCAGTTGGCAGAAATATCTGATAATTTTACTACCAATGCCACAAACTTTTATGATGGTTTGACAAAGATCTTTTCCTTTGACCGCCAAATCTCTAAACTATATGCTTATGCAAGTTTATCAAGTGATGTTGATACAACTAATTCACATTACTTATCTTATCGTGCCAAAGCAGAAAGTTTGCTAAATCAGTACAATGCTGCAATTAGTTTTATGCAACCTGCTATTTTAGGATTAGCAGATAGTACTTTAAAAAACTTTTATCAAGAAGCATCCAAGTTAAATGAGTATGCTCATTTCATCGATTCAATAAAGCATCACGAAAAGCACGTTCTTGATTCCAGAAGCGAAAGTTTGATTGCTGCGGCCGGAGATGCACTTAATGCTTCAAGTTCTACCTACAATGTATTGTCAAATTCTGAATTACCTTTTGGCTACACTCAAGATGAAAATGGCGAAATGGTACAACTATCAGCTGGCCTTTATAATCAACTAATCCAGTCTCAAGATCGAAATGTACGAAAAATGGCATTTGACAGTTTATACGCAAGTTATGGTTCCTTGCAAAACACTTTTGCGCAAACACTGGCTGGAAATGTAAAAGCCCACAATTATGATGCTGTAGTTCATAATTACCCTGATGCACGTACTGCCAGTTTAGATAAAAACGAAATTACAACAGATGTCTATGATAATTTAATCAAAGTCGTTAACCAACACTTACCATTACTACATCGTTACACTGCCTTACGCAAAAAAGTATTAGGACTTAGTGAGCTTCAAATGTACGATTTATACGTACCAATTACCGGCAAGCCTACTTCCAGTTATACCTTTGAACAAGCTAAAGTTAAAGCAAAAGAAGCACTTGCTGTTTTAGGCGGAGAATATTTAGATGAAGTAAATCATATCTTTGACAATCGAATAATTGATCCAATTGAATCTAAAGGAAAAACTACTGGTGCTTATTCTGGTGGTAGCTATGACACTGAACCTTACGAACTGCTTAATTGGACTAATGACTTCGATGCACTTTATACTTTAGTACACGAGACCGGACACTCAGTTCACTCAGCTTTCACAAGAAAAAATCAGCCTTATCTTTATGGTGATTATCCTATTTTCTTAGCTGAAATTGCCTCAACCACTAATGAAAACATTTTAACTGAATACCTTCTAGATCATGAAACAGATAACCAAAAACGTGCCTTTATCTTAAACTTCTTCCTTGATTCGTTTAAGGGTACGATCTTTAGACAGACTCAATTTGCTGAATTTGAGCAATTCATTCATGAAGCTGATCAAGATGGAGAAGCTTTGACTTGTGACTTATTAAATGCCAAGTACGAAGAAATTAATCAACGTTACTATGGTAATACTGTTCCTGGTAGCCAAATTAAACTTGAATGGACTAGAATTCCACACTTTTACTATAATTTCTATGTTTATCAATATGCAACTGGCTTTGCTGCAGCTTGTGCCCTAGCAAATAATATCATTCATGGCAATGATAAACAAAAACAAGCTTACTTGAATTTCCTTAAATCTGGTTCTAGCAAATATCCACTTGAGACAATAAAACTAGCTGGTGTTGATATGACGCAAACTACATACTTGGAATCAGCATTTAAGTTGTTTGAACAACGCTTAAATGAACTCGAAAAGTTATTATAAAAAGTCTAGCATCAATTTTGATGCTAGACTTTTTTCATTAAAAATGTAAATTTTGACTTGTTAACCCCAAGATAAAAAGTGATAAACAAATAAAGCCAAGATAAATTAGAGCCCATTTTATGCTCGTTGCTAAGATTTCTCCTTCTCTCCCCCTTAGCTGTTTACTAGTAGCACTGGCTACAGCTATTGATTGTGGAGATAGCATACTTCCTGCCGTTGAACCTGCCATATTGCTAGCAACTAACCAATACTTATTTACAGCTAAATCTTTAGCACTTGTTAGTTGTAATTCTCCAAATAAGACATTTGAAGATGTATTTGATCCCGTTGCAAAACTTCCTAAAGCCCCAATTATTGGCGCTACTAATGGATATATTGGCCCCAAGCTAGTCACTAAAAAATCTGCTAAATTAGTGGTCATTCCTGAATAATCCATAATCTTAGCTAAACCCACAATAGCACAAATCGTAATCACCGTTTTAAAGCTGCTTTGAATTGTCTTAAATAAAATCCTCCCTTGTTCTTGTAGTGAAATCCGTTGAGTAAGCCCGCCAATTACTGTAGCAATTAGAATTAATGTACCTGGTGATGTTAATAAGTTAAAAGTTTGGCTTACTTTAGGATAGATTGTAAATATTAATTGGATATTTAAATATTGATTTATTGTTGGAAATACCGGTGAAGTAACTAAGACTAAGACAAAAATTAAGATAAATGGTAGTACCGCTGGTATAAGCTCTATTAAATTAATTTTTTTACTAATAGAATTGTCTTTTCGTTTTACTAATAATATTTGAACAAGCAATGTTACTAAAGACGCTACAATAGTTGGTAATTCGCTTCCCATAAAGTAGGCTATGATTAATTGCACAACTCCATAAGTTAAACCACTAACCAAAATAAATTGCCATAGTTCAAAAACTTGTTTCCAAGACTCTGTAAGCAGGTAAATCAACAAAAATGGTACTAAGATACAAGCGAGTAATAATTCTATGCTAACGTAAGTTGCTAAAGTCTGAACATTTAATTTTGTTACATCTGCCAGCGTAATAACTGGTAATCCTACAGCACCAAAAGCAGTTGTCGCAGTATTAGCTAAAAGACTCACACTTGCTGCTTTTAGTGGTTTTACTCCCATTGAAATTAACATCCCTGCTGGAATTGCCACTGCAATTCCAAAGCCAGCTACAGATTCCAAAAAGGCCCCAAAACTCCAACATAGAATTAAAACTAAAATTCTATAATCTTGAGAAAGATGTGCTAATGCTGCTTCAATTTTTCCAATTCCACCACTATAAACTGATAGATTATATGAAAAAAGGGCACTGATAACAACATAACTAATTGTGACTAATCCCATGGCTACCCCATCTAAAGTAGCTAACGTCGTTAGCTTTAAGGATAAATCACTGGCTAACAGCGCTAAAACAAAGGTGATTAATAGGCCACTAGTTGCTGCTTTAATGACTGGCCACTTAAAAACCCCTAAAGTTATTACCAACCAAACAATTGGTAACAAACTAATGATCACTTGCATTGCATCATCTCCTGTCTAAAAATAAGCTAGTAGTTTTATGTTATCATATAGTTTTTGCTTTTTCCTTTCTTATGCTCAATACACAAAAAAGAAGCCTACTTAGAAAATAGACTTCTTGAAACTGCTAGAGATGCAACATGCCTAAAAATAATCCAATTAAGTAGAGGTATGAACAAATTAGTACAAGATATAATCCACACCATTTTAGAGCTTCTTTTAAAATTTCTCCCTCTTTTCCTTCTAAACCAGTAGCGGCTGTAGCTACAGCAATGGATTGAGGTGAAATCATTTTGCCTGCGGTTGCTCCTACCATATTAGAACCACAAACCCAAATAGTATTATCACCTAAAGTTTGAGCTGCTGATAATTGCAAGTTTCCAAATAAAACGTTGGCGGAAGTATCAGATCCTGTCACAAAAGTCCCGATTGCACCAATTAAAGGTGCTACCAGTGGATAAAACGGCCCCATTAAAGCAACAAAAGTTACTGCCAAGCTACTAGTCATACCTGCATATCCCATCACCTTCGCCAAACCTACAATTGCACAAATTGTGATTGCAGTTTTGCCAATTCCCTTAATAGTATTCACCAGAATTTTTCCTAATTCTCCAAGTTTTACTTTTTGAATAAGTCCACCAATAAATGTAGCCAAAATAATTAATGTACCTGGAGATGATAAATAAGCAAATTTAAAAGTACTATTACCAATTGGGAAGCTAATCAAAAACTGATTTAAGAACTTATTTATTAGTGAAAATAATGGAGATACCAGTAAAACAAAACTAAAGACCAAAATAAACGGAGATACTGCTCTTAAAACTTCATTTAAACTATGCTTTTCTATGGATGCTTGCCCTGCTTCTGTATCTTGTTTACGAATTTTAGCCATTAAAACAGTTAAGCCAATACTCATGATTGCCCCAACAATTGCCGGCAATTCTGGTCCCACAAAATGTGCAACCACAATCTGCGGCAAAGCAAAAGCCAAGCCAGAAACTAAGGTAATAGCAAAAACCCCATTAATTGCCTTAATTGAACCTTCTTCAAGACAAACTAGAATAAAAGGAATGATAACTATCAACGGCAACAGTTCGAAGGTAATAACTGTAGATAAGGTAATCTTATCTAATTGTGTAACATCTGCCAAAGTAATCACAGGAAGTCCAATCGCTCCAAAAGCAGTTGGAGTAGTATTGGCAACTAAACAGATTACACTCGCCTTAATTGGTTCAATCCCAAAAGCAATCAATATTCCAGCTGGAATTGCAACAGCCGTTCCAAAGCCAGCAATTGCTTCTAAAAAGCCACCAAACCCCCACGCAATAATCAAAACTAAAATTCTTTTATCAGTAGTAATTGAACTAAGTAAATCCTGAATAACTTTAATTGCTCCAGATTGATTAGTTACATTGTATGTAAACAAGGCCGCAATAATTACATAAACAATCGGAAACAGCCCCATTAAAACACCTTCAATAGCACCAGCTAATGTATTTATGGGCGATAACTTAAAAGTAAAGATTGCTAAAAAAATAGTAATTAATAAGCCGATAACTGTTGCCTTAATAGCTGCCAGTTTTAAGACCCCTAAACTAATAATCAGCCAGATAATTGGAATCAAGGCTAATATAAATTTGACCCACATATTTGCATTCATAATACGCCTCCATTACAAGATACCTTATATCCAAATAATATCTTGAAAGCGCTTTTATATCAAGTGAAAAGCATTAAAAAAGAGCGCTTAAAGCGCGCCCTAATAAAGTTTATTTTTTCACAATCTTATATAAGTATACTGTTAAGTAAATTGTAACTTCAATAATTGCAATAAAGAAAGTTACAGGCCAATCAGTCATAAATCCTAAATATAGTCCCAGCCAAACTCCTAATAGGGCTAAAGCTACCGACCAAATTAACATTGACTTGATAGTTTTTCCTAAATATTTTGCTGTTGAAGCAGGTAAGGTCAATAAAATAAAGACTAATAGTGATCCTACAACTTGTGACCCTACACTTACCGCCATAGCCATTACCACTAAAAATAACAAACCAATTATGCTTGTGTTTACCTTTCGAGCTAAAGCACCAATATGATCAAAAGAATCAAAATTTAGATTTCTTTGAATTGTAAAGATTACAAGCAAGACAACTAAAGATAATGCCGTCAGCTGAATAACACCTTCCCGGTCAACCCCAATAATGCTACCAAATAAAATATTCGTTGCATAACGACTATTTGAACCAGATAAAGCTAAGAATAAAACACCTAGGCCAATGAAAAGAGCACTAATTGCACTAATAGAAGATTCTTTTTGAGTTGTTTTCATTGAGAGCTCACCAACACCTAGTGAACCAAGTAAGGTAAATAATAGCATCCCCCATAAAGGATTTATTTTCATAAATACTGCAAAAGCAGCTCCCGCAAATCCAATCTCACTCAAAGTATGTGCTAAAAAGCTAAAATTACGAGCAACAACGTAAACGCCAACTACACCACAGGTTATTGCAATAAAGGTAGAGGCTAAAAAGGCATAACGCATAAATTCATAAGCAAACATTATTCATATGCCTCCATATCTAAATTAGCAATCTTTCCAAATTCAAGTCCACCATCATGTAAAAGTAAATAGTCTTCCATATATTTTTTAGCTAAAGGAATATCATGGGTAGTAAATAAGACTGTCAACCCATGTTTTTCATTCAAATGCTTAATCAAAGCCATCAATTCTTCTTTGGCTACAGGATCTAAACTCGCAGTAGCTTCATCTAAAATAATAATATCTGGCTGATCGAGCAAAGCTTGAGCAAGATATGCACGTTGCTTTTGCCCTCCACTTGCTTCTCCCATTCTAGTATTAGCAATTGCTGTTAAATTGGTTTCTTCTAAGATATGGTTAACTTGTTTTTTCACTACTTTACTCTTAAAAATAGGGGTATTTAACTCAATGAAGGCTCTGATACTCAATGGATAATCATTATCAATATTTCTAAATTGAGGGACATACCCCACCTTTACAGCAGGCGCAAATTCAAAATTACCTGCTGTAGGTTTTAGCATACCCATTAAAATACGAATTATCGTCGTCTTTCCCGCACCATTAGGGCCAAGTAATGCGGTCATTGATCCCTTTTTTAGATTAAAATTCAAATTTTGAAAAACAAGTTGATTATCAAAAACCATCTTCAGTTTTTCTACTTTGAGAATATTATCCATCTCATTTTCCCTTCTATTCTAGAAATTCATTTATTGTAACCTAAATCAACTCAATAAGTCAATAATCTTTTTTTGAACGCTACTTTCATCACTTGAGCCAATAATTTCATCAGCTACTTGTTTAGCTACACTTTGGCCAGTCGCAGTAACGAAACTTTTTCCAACATATTTAAGCATTTCAACATCATTTCCACTATCGCCAAATGCTACCATTTCTCGAGCTGAAATTCCTAACTTTTTACCTAACTTTGCTAAGCCGACAGCTTTGCTCATTCCTTTTTGACTAATATCAATTGAAAACTCTGATCCAGCTACCACTTCCAAAGTAGGAAAGTTTTGTCGAATATCATCCACAATTGGTAAGACGTTACCTTCTGGTACAATAAAACTCATTTTAAATAGCCTATCATTAATCTGATTAAAGCTTTTGACAGCTTTCAACTTAAAATAATACTTTTGCATTTCATTGTACATTAGAGGACCATCGCTTTCAAAAACGTAGGCACTAGTTAAACCAGCCCAAACAATGGGATAGTGATACTTTTGAGCAACAGTTAATAAAACATCAATATCAGTTTGACTTAAATCATCAATTGCTAAGATTTGCTTTCCCTTAGCTATTAAGGCCCCATTTTCTGCCACAAAATATAATTGTGATACATAACCAGGAAAACGAGTCTTTAAGTTTTCATATTGATTGCCACTGGCAATGACAAAGTTAATATGATGATCCTGCATCAATTTAAGATCTCGCTTAAATAAGTCCTGATCAAAAGTTTTTTCAGAATTTAACCAAGTTCCATCCATGTCAGTTGCAATCAATTTAATCATTAGCCAATCTCCTTCTTTCTATAACTATTCTACCAAAAAAAGACGCTATCATAAGTGATAGCGTCTAATTTCTTTATTTAAGTAAGTACCTTTAACTATTCAGTAACTTTTTTCTTCCAGATGCTCATAATCAAAGCTGCAACAATTGAACCAATAATTACTGCTAAGAAGTAGCCTGGAATATTAGTTGAAAGTGGTGATACCCAGAAACCACCGTGAGGTGCTGGTACACCAACGTGAAGGAAACCAACAATTGCACCGGCAACAGCTGAACCAATCACACATGATGGAATAACACGTCCAGCATCTGCTGCTGCAAATGGAATAGCACCTTCAGTAATAAATGAGAAGCCTAAAATCCAGTTAGTTACACCGGCTTTTCTTTCTTCATCAGTATACTTATCCTTGAAGAAAGCAGTACCAATAGCAGTTGCAAATGGAGCTACCATACCACCAACCATAACAGCAGCCATTAAAATAGCAGTTGTAGTTGACTTAGGGTCATTAGCAAAGGCACCTGATGCAAAGACGTATGCAGCTTTGTTAAAAGGACCACCCATATCAATTGACATCATACCTGCCAAAATTGCAGTGAGTAATACCAAGTTACCAGTACCCAAATGGTTCAAGAATGCAGTAATTGCTGAGTTTAATGAACCAAAGATTGGGTTAATGATGTAATACATTACTAAAGCTACAAGTAACAAGCCAAAGATTGGGTATAAAAGCATAGGCTTCATACCTTCAACAGACTTAGGTAAGCCCTTGAATAACTTCTTAAGACCTACAACAATGTAACCAGCAATGAAACCTGCAGCAATCCCGCCTAAAAATCCAGCTGCTGAATTAGCATTATGGTTGATACTTGCAACATAAGCTCCACCAAATGAGCCCTTGTATACAGTTGCCATAAATCCACCAACAAAACCAGGCATAAGAGCTGGTGCATCACCAATTGCTTCAGCAATATAAGCTGCAAGAACTGGTACCATGAAAGCAAATGCCATATTACCGGCATTGTTCAAGAAAATAAATGCTTCAGTCTTGGATCCACCCAGGTATTGTTCAACTAAGAATGAGATGGCCATCAGGATACCACCACCGATAACGAATGGAAGCATATGACTAATACCATTCATTAATTGTTGGTAAATACCACCATTACCTTGCTTAGTTTCACTTTCAGTATTTTGGCCATTATCATGGTAAATATCACCCTTGCCAGCTAAGATATCCTTAACTAATTCTTCGGGTTTGTTAATACCATCAACAACTGGACCCATAATCATTTCTTTGCCGTCAAAGCGTGCCATCTTAACTTTCTTATCAGAAGCAATGATAACACCCTTAGCACGCTTAATTTCATCAGCTGTTAATTCATGCTTAACACCTTCAGAACCGTTAGTTTCAATTCTAACTTCAGCACCTAGCTTTTCACCAGCTTTAATCAAAGCTTGTTCAGCCATGTAAGTGTGGGCAATACCATTAATACATGCAGTAACACCAACGATTAAAGGCTTATCGCTATCTTCTTTGACAGCTTCTTTCTTAGCTGCTGCCTTTTCTGCTGCAGCTTGTTCTTCAGCATCTTTAGCTTCTTCAGCCTTAGTAAAGATGTCAATAATTTCTTCAGGCTTAGTAGCTGCCTTTAACTTGGCAATTAAATCAGGATTTACAAGTAACCCTGAAAGCTTAGCCAATGCTTGTAAGTGCGTATTATCTGCACCATCTGGAGCAGTAATCATAAAGAATAAGTGAACTGGTTGACCATCAAGTGAATTAAAGTCAATACCTTTTTCACTCTTAGCAAACAATACTCTCGCCTTGTTAATGCTCTTGTTACGAGCGTGAGGCATAGCAATTCCTTCGCCAATACCAGTAGTAGATTCGTTTTCACGAGCCCAGATTGATTTTACGAATTCTTCTTTGTTGTTAACAATACCAGTAGCAACTTCTAAATCAGCCATTTCATTGATAGCTGCTTCTTTATCAGTCGCCTTTAAGTTCATAATCATTGATTCTGGACTTAAAATATCCTTAATCCGCATTAATATCCCTCATTTCTTTTATTCAATCAAACTCAAAGTAATTATTTAACTTCTGAAACTTTAATTTGTGGTAAGACAGCATCAATTTGACTCTTAACCGCAATATCTTTAGTAAAAGCAGTAGCAGCACCACAAGCCATCCCAATCTTAAATGCTTCAACTGGGTCTTGAGTTTCAAAGTAAGTTCCAACGAAACCAGCAATCATTGAGTCACCTGCGCCCACAGAGTTAATTGCAGTGCCTTTAGCACCTGGTGCATGGTAAACGCCATTCTTATTTACTAAGTAACCACCATCTTTAGCCATTGAAATCATAACATTTTGTGCACCCATATCAAGCAACTTCTTAGCATAGGTAAGCATTTCTTCATTTGAATCAAAAGTTACTCCAAATAAATCAGCTAATTCGTGGTGGTTAGGTTTAATTACGAGTGGTTTAAATTCCAAAGTATCAAGTAGAGCTTGCCCAGTAGTGTCAACTACAAATTCAGCACCTGCTTCTTTAATAGTTGGAAGCAAGTCTTTATAGAAATCTTGGCCTAAACCTTTAGTCAAACTACCACTCATAACAACGATATCGCCTTTATTTAAATCGCTCAATCTTGCCTTAAAAGCGGTAATTTCTTGTTCTGTAATTTGGGGACCAGCTGAATTGATTTCAGTTTCTTTTTCCGCGTGAATCTTAACATTTACACGAGTAGTATCTGAAATTTGAACGAAGTCACTTACAATGTGCTTTTTGTTCAATTGACGAACTAATTCTTGACCAGTAAAGCCACCAACAAATCCCCATGCAGTGTTTTCAATCTTCAGCTGATTTAAAATTTGAGAAACATTAATTCCTTTACCACCTGCTAAAAATTGACAATCATCTGTCCGGTTAACTTCCCCAGTGATCACTTTATCTAGTTGTAAAACATAATCTAGTGCAGGGTTAACAGTTACCGTATAAATCATACGTTAGCCTCCTTATAAATTAAACCTTGCGGCAATTTTTCTTTTTGATTAGTTGATAATGAATCTATAATCAGAGTCGCCTCATTGACATCAGCAAAGCTTGCAAAGTTGTTAGTTGCTATTTTAGAACTATCCATCAGAATATAACTTGAATCTGCTTGGATAATTTCAGCTTTTTTAATTGCAGCTTCTGCTGGGTCAGGAGTAGTAAAAGTGCCATTTTTATTCAAGCCATTAGCACCGATAAAGCTTGCATTAAAATGCAACTCCTTCAACTGCACAAGTGCAGTTTCACCGATTATTGCATGCGTTGCCTTTTTTAACTTTCCGCCTAACAATCTGGTCGAAATGTCTAATTTTAATAATTCAACTGCTGTATCTAAACTATTAGTTACTACCGTTAAGTTATGAATATCCTTTAAAAAAGGGACCATTTCATAAATAGTTGTTCCTGCATCCAAAAATATGTAGGAATTAGCTTTTACAAAATTCTTAACAGCAAATTCAGCAATTTTACGCTTTTGTTCCACGTTAATGGTGAAACGGATATGTTGAGCAATATCACTTTCAGGATTTATTGCTTGTGCACCACCGTGGACCCGATGCAACAACCCTAATTGATCCATCTCAGATAAATCTCGGCGAATAGTTGATTCTGACGATTGCGTCAATTCACATAGCTCAGAAACGCGACAAATATCGTGCTTCTCAACATAATTTTTGATTAATGTTTGGCGTTCTTGAGTCAGCATCTTTTTCACCCCGCCTAATATAGTAACCGCTTTTTTATTTAAAAGCAATCAAAAACATTCATTTTCATTCACTTTCCTTCAAAATAAAAAAACAAGTACGATATTTAAGTATCATACTTGTTTTCTGTTAATCATATAAATATTTAGCGATAGCTTCCTTAGGATCCATCCCATTTCTAATCTTCAAGGCTAATTCAATTGTGACATCTGCCAAAATTGATTGCGGATCAATAACATTATAAGGATGATCTGGAGCTTTTTCTTGAGCTAATGATAACTCAGTACATCCGAGTAAGATTACATTGCAACCATATTCATCATGCATCTTTTGCAAGATTTGGTGGTAGAGTTCTTTGTTCACAACACCTTTTTCCTTGATATTATGATAGATCAAATCAGTCACCATTGGTTGAATTTCACTACCACCAAATTCTACTTTACGACCAACTTTTTCAATTTGCTTTTCATATAAACGATCATATATTGAGCCTTCAGTTGCAATTAGGCCAATTTTTTCTTCATTTGGAAATTTTTCCAAAAAAGTATGAACAGCAATTTCCATCATATTCAAGAATGGAACATCAGTTAAAGCTGCAAGATCACGGTAAAAGTAATGTGCTGTGTTACATGGCATTACAAAAAAATCAGGCTTCAAGAGGGCTTGTTTTTCAACATCATCTTTTAAGGCATAAAAGAAATTCTCTTGACTATGATCTTTAATATAAGCTGTTCTATCAGGTATTTCAGCATCATTAACTAAAATATAATTTAAATAATCCTGATCTTTAGTAATTTTAACCCGGTGATTAATTAAACGCACATAACTTTCAGTAGCAATTGTGCCCATACCACCAATAATAGTAAAAAAGTGTTTCATTATTTTTCTAATTCCTTAATCACATTGCGGGCAACTACAATATCAGATGGATATGGCGTGTTGACACCTCTAATCTTTTGAAAGGCATCTGCACCCTTACCACAAATCAAAACAACATCGCCCTTACCAGACATCTTAATTGCTTCATGAATTGCTTTTTTACGATCAAGCTCAATTGTGACATCAACTTTAGAATGATCAATTCCAGCATCAATTTCTTCAGCAATATCCATTGGATCTTCAAAGCCAGGATCATCAGTTGTTAAAAACGCTTTATCAGCAAATGCAGACAAGCTTTGACTAAATCCTGGGCGACGACTTACACCTTTATCTCCAGGTGCACCAACAACGACAATAATCTTTGGATTATCAAATTCTTTGCGCATAAAGCCCATTAAAGCCATCATGCTAGCCTTATTATGTGCATAGTCCACTACAACCATACCGTGATCTTTGGTCATTTCTGTTTCCATTCTTCCTGGAATGGTTACATGTCTAATCCCACTAGCTGCTTGTTCATGAGTGGCTCCACCAAGTCCAGCGCCAATAATAGCAGCTGAACCATTAATTTCGTTAAAGTCTCCCAGCATTTGTAAAGTATAGTCACCATTAATTGCTAAATGCTTAGCTTTATCACTGGCACAGAATAACTTGAACCTAGTTTCAATTAAGTCAGTTTCTTCAGACTTAAAAATGAAATCCACTGGTACCTTCAACTCTGGATTTTGGTAACCTTCACGACTAAATAAGAAAATACTATCTGGATTAGTTGTAGTCGTTGCAGCAGCATAAACTTCTGAGAAGTGATCTGTTTCTGCATTAATAATACACTTACGTGAATTTACTAAAAGTTGCAATTTACAGTGCAAGTAATCCGCAAAATTAGGGTGTTCATTAGGTCCAATGTGATCTGGAGTAATATTTAAGAAAAAGCCCAAATCATATGTAAGACCAAATACTCGATTTTTCTTATAAGCTTGGCTTGAAACTTCCATAACTAAGTGAGTCATTCCATTATCAACTGCTTTACGCATATCACGGAATAAATCAAGTGATTCTGGCGTTGTCAAGCTAGACTTAAAAGTATCTTCAGGCTTAGGTCCAACAACATCATTAACAGATGAGAACAAGGCAGTCTTACCACCATTCATCTGATCAAAAATTCCCTTTAAGAAGTATGCACTTGTAGTTTTTCCTTTTGTTCCAGTAAATGCAACCAAGAATAAATCATCTTGAGGGAAACGGAAAAATGCAGCTGATAATAAAGCCATCGCCTTAGTAACATCACGTACTACTAGTGCATGCATCCCTTTCCCCTCAGGGAAAGGTTGTTCAGCAACATAACAAATGGCTCCATTACTTTTAGCCATTGATAAATAAGTTGGTCTAAAACCAGCACCCTTACAGAAAAATAAGGTATTAGTTTGAATGTCACGTGAGTCATAAGAAATATAGTCCATTTTGGTTGGAACAGTATCTTGTACTGCACTAGACTTCAATAAATGATGTTCTTTCAAAATTAATATACAGGTATTTAAAGAGATACTCATAGTTAACCCCACTCGAAATAGTTTTCAATGCAAATTATAACACAGTGCCCGTACTTGGTAACATCTGCGTTTTTATTGGAAAGGTAATAATAAAACTTGTTAAATGATCATCAGACTCACAGCGAATACTACCATGATGCAAATCTACTACTTCTTTGACAATTGCAAGTCCTAATCCAGTCCCACCAGTGTTAGTATTCCGTGATGTTTCTACTCGATAAAAACGTTCAAAGATTTTATTCAAACTACTTGCCGGTATTTTTTCGCCATCATTTTCAACACGCAACTCGACTTTTCTGGTATCCAGTTTTTTAGCAGCTATTCGAATAAAGCTAGCATCATGGCCATATTTAAAGGCATTAGAAATCAAGTTGTTAAAAACTCTAACAAGTTTTTCGGCATCTGCATCAATCGTTAAGTCAATTGGACTACATTTAGTTTGTAAATCAATTTTTTTAGCTTCAGCTTCTAACTCAAACCCAGCTGCTACTTGTTCTAACATTGAATTTAAGTGTAGAGGTACTAATTTAATTTTTGTCTTTGCACTATTTAAAGTTGTATAGTCAAATAAGTCATTAGCTAAGGCTTTCATCTGTTCTGCTTTATTGTAAGCAATATCAACATACTTAACTTGATTGGGATTTAAACTATGATCAGTTTTAAGTAGACCTAAATAACCAATAATCGAAGTAAGTGGTGTTCTAATATCATGAGAAACATTAGTAATCAAATCGTCTTTAGACTTTTCAATTTGTCGTTCTTCATCCATAGCATTAACAGTACTATCCACTAAGAAGTTGATAGAATCTATTACTTTTTGTAAATCTGTTTTAACGACAAAAGAAATTCGATGATCAAAATGACCTTCAGCGATGTAATGGAGCTCTTGAATTACATGTCGTAATTGCATTTGATGGTAACGTCTTATTAAGCGCCAATAAAGCACTAACAAATCACCAAGCCCCATAAACACGATAAAAATCCTTTCCCAAGACCAAATATGTTGGCCATTGGCAAATACTAAAGTGCTTTTTAGATAATAAATTCCATTAACTAGACTCTGATTTTTAATCATTGCTAAATTAATTAGAATTATGATTGATAAATTAAGGAGCAGTAATAAAATAATCGTTACTACTCCTTCACCAACAAGTTCACTTTTTTCACGTCCAGTTAAAATGACGCGTTTCTTCTTCATTATTGCGCCTCTACCTTGTATCCTACGCCCCAAACAGTTTGAATAACTTCTTCCCCGTCAGTAGCTTTTTGAATTTTATCACGTAAGTGAGAAACGTGAACCATAACCGTCTTAGCTGAAACAACAGATTCTTGTTGCCACACTCTTTCAAAAATTTCATCAGCGCTAAAAACTCGATTAGGATGACTGGCTAAAAGATATAAAATTCCAAATTCTAAAGCTGTTAATTGAATATCGGCACCAGCAATTGTTTTGACTTCATGTGAATCTTTGTTAATTACTAATGGTCCTATTTCTAAAATATCTGGCTTGTCACTAGTAACTTTCTTTTCACTTCGACGCAAAAGTGAACGTACCCGTGCCATTACTTCAAGCGGGTTAAATGGTTTTACGACATAGTCATCAGCACCAGTAATTAAGCCTTGAATTTTATCCATGTCACCAGTCTTAGCCGAAACAACAATGATTGGAATATCAGAGTCACGCCGCAATTCCTTAATAACTTCAATTCCAGTCATCCCTGGCATCATAATATCTAAAATCATCAAGCCAATATCAGGGGTAGTAGCAATCTTAGTTAAAGCTTCCTTACCACTGTATGCGGCAATAGGTTCATAACCTTCATTTTTGAGATAAATACTTAAGAGTTCTACGATTTCTTTATCATCATCAACGACTATAATTTTCATAGTTATACCCCTCTTTTTGAGTTCTAATAATCTTATACTATATTGTACAAAATCTAAATAAAAGAGCATGCAATATTGCATGCTCTTTTCATATTCTTAAGATTATTCGATTTCCTTTTTACCAGTGTATAACTCGTAATAGTAACCTTTTTTAGCTAATAATTCTTCATGAGACCCTTTTTCGATAATATGTCCGTGATCAAGAACACAAATCAAATCAGAGTTAACAATCGTAGATAAACGGTGCGCTATCACAAAGCTAGTTCTACCAGCTAACAAATTATCCATACCTTTTTGGATAATTCTTTCAGTTCTTGTATCGATACTTGAAGTAGCTTCATCCAAAATCATCACTGGCCGATCAGCAATCATCGCTCTCGCAATTGATAATAACTGCATTTGTCCTTGTGATAAGTCACCACCTGAGCCATCAATTACCGTTTGATAGCCATTATCAAGCTCATGAATAAATTCATCAGCATGAGCAAGTCGCGCTGCTTGGTAGACTTCATCGTCACTAGCATCTGGATTACCAAAGCGAATATTATCCATGATTGTCCCAGTAAACATGTGCGTATCCTGCAAAACAATTGCAACGGACTTACGCAAATCATCTTTCTTGATATCTTTAACATCGATACCATCGTAGGTAATACTACCACTATTTATTTCATAAAAACGATTAATCATATTAGAAATAGTAGTTTTACCAGCACCGGTTTCACCAACTAAGGCAACTTTCATACCAGGTTTAGCATCAATGTTAATATCATAAAGAATTTGTTTATTTGGAACATAGCCAAAATCAACATGATCAAACTTGATATGGCCCTTAACTGGAACTAATTCATTATTTGCCTTGCGCCAGTTCCAAGCATTTTTGACACCAACTTTATGAGTAATAGTAACTGTGCCTGCATCAACTTCAGCTGTTTTATCAAGCACATTGAAAATTCGGTTAGCACCAGCCATGGCCATTACAATTGAGTTTAATTGTTGTGAAATTTGAGCAATTGGCATACTGAATGAACGTGATAGTTGTAGGAATGAAGCAATCGCACCTAAAGTTAATGGGAAAAAGCCATTAATTGCACCTAATCCACCAATTAGAGCAATTAAAACGTATGAGATATTTCCAACATTACCCATAATTGGGAAGAGCACTGTCGCATAAACATTGGCCAAACCAGATGCTTGACGCAATTCATCATTGTATTTATCAAAATCGTTCTTAACGTATGGTTCATGACTAAAGACCTTAATTACCTTTAACCCGCTGAGCATTTCCTCATTATAACCATTCATTGCACCTAATTTTTCTTGTTGCAACTTAAAATAATAGCCAGATTTTTTGGTTAAGTAGCGAACAATACCAACTGATAATAAAAAGATAATCAAAGTCAAAATCGTTAATTGCCAACTTAAAACTAACATTGAACCTAATACGAAAACAATAGTCAAAGTTGAACTCACAAATTGAGGTATTGACTGTGAAATCATCTGCATCAAGGTATCAATATCATTAGTATAGCGAGACATAATGTCGCCATATTCATTTTGATCAAAATATGCAATTGGTAGATATTGCATATGCTTAAACATCTTATCTCTGATACTCTTTTGCACTTTTTGTGCTAATACCATCATCAATAAAGTGTAGAGATACGTTGTAACTACCCCAATTAAGTAAACTAAGGCCAAGAAGCCAAGCGCATTAAATAAAGGAGTGAAATTAGGATTAGTCTGCTTAAGTAAAGGCGTAATATATTTATCAATTAATTGTTGAATAAATAATGAACCATAAACTGTACTAAAGGCACTGACAATAATCCCAATAATTGCCAATGGAAAAGCTACCGGTCCAGTTTTTACAATATACTTAAGTAATCTCCAAAATGTATGCTTTTGATTTTGTTTTTTCATCTACTCACCTACTTTTCTTTTTCAGATTGATACTTGTTAAGTGAACTATATAAATCGTTACGTTCAATAAGTTCGTCGTGAGTGCCGATATCTTCGATTCGCCCATGATTCATCACAATAATTCGATCAGCATCTTTAATTGAAACAATTCTTTGCGAAATGATAATCTTAGTAGTATTTGGCATATCGCGCTTCAAAGCTAAGCGAATTTCTTTTTCAGTTTTAGTATCAACAGCTGAAGTCGAATCATCCAAAATTAAGATCTTTGGCTTCTTTAATAAGGCACGCGCAATTGTAATTCTTTGCTTTTGACCACCAGAGACGTTGTTACCACCTTGTTCAATCATAGTATCGTAGCCATCTGGAAATTCGTTGATAAACCCATCTGCATGGGCAACCTTAGCTGCGGCAATAATTTCTTCATCACTCGCATTTTCATTACCCCATCTTAAGTTATCTTTGATAGTGCCAGAGAATAAAACATTGTTTTGTAAAACCATGGCCACATTATCACGCAAGGTCTTTAAATCATATGAACGAACGTTGTGACCAGCAACTCTTACAGCACCACCAGAGACATCATAAAGTCGTGGAATCATCGCTACTAAAGTAGATTTTGAAGAACCGGTTTCTCCAATAATCCCAATTGTCTCACCTGAATGAATATGTAAATTAATATCAGATAAGGCTAAAACATCACTATCTTTTTCATATTTAAAGTTAGCATGATCAAAGACAATATCACCATTGTTTAAGTCAGTTACTGGATGCTTAGCTGGCTGGGTGATAGTAGATTGTTCATTAATTACTTCAGTAATTCTCTTACCACTAGCTTGTGAAATTGTTAATTGGGTAAAAATCATAGACAAAATCATTAAACTAAAGAGCACTGAATTAGAATATGAAAACATTGACACTAGCTGACCAGTTTGCATTTCATGACCTACAATTAACTTAGCACCAAACCATGAAAGAAGTAGCATTGAGCCATTCAATAGCAACATCATAACTGGGGCATTCAATGCAATAATCTTTTGTGCACCAGAAAATAGCTTATAAATCATATTTGATGATTTAGAAAATTTATCAATTTGTTCTTGTTCATGCACATAAGTCTTAACTTCCCTAATCCCACGCACATTTTCACGAACAGTTTGATTCAACTTATCATAGTTTTTAAAAATCTTGGGGAAGAATGGAAAGGCATTCTTAATAATTAAGGCTAATAAAATAGCCATAATTGGTGCCATAATTACAAATTGAATTGCAAGTTTGGCATTGACAACAAAGGCCATGACAATTGAAA
This sequence comes from Lactobacillus psittaci DSM 15354, assembly GCF_000425905.1. GTDB lineage: Bacteria > Bacillota > Bacilli > Lactobacillales > Lactobacillaceae > Lactobacillus > Lactobacillus psittaci. The sequence continues at coordinate 106,793 of NZ_AUEI01000007.1, read as the reverse complement.
CAATCAACATAAGTGGTGCTCTAACAGCAATTCTAATTAACATCTGATATGCCAATTGAATGTTATTAATATCTGTTGTCAAACGAGTTACTAAACTTGAGCTTGAAAATTTATCTATATTTTCAAAAGAGAAATTTTGGGTGTTGAAAAACATATCTTTTCGTAAATTTGCCGCAAAACCCGCTGCTGCTTTAGCTGAAAAGTAACTTGCACCAATCCCAAACATTAATGAAATAAAAGCCATTAATAATAAAAATAGCCCTAATTTAGTTATTAATGAAGTATTCCCTTTCATAATGCCATCATCAATTAACCATGACATTATATATGGAATAAACATTTCGATGAAAACTTCAACAGATACAAATATCGGAGAAAGAATTGACTCTTTACGATATTGGCGAATTGACTTCATCAATGTCTTAATCATATCTAATCCTCTTTTCAATATAATTTTTTATATATAAATATATGTACTACGGTATACTTTTTAACTTTAAACTAAAGAAAGAAGGCATTGAAGCCTTCTTTCTAAAATATCCGCTTAATAAGAAAAATAAACATATTTTTCAAATACACACTATTTACTTTGCTAACAGAATATCCTTTATTTTAATTAATGTCAAACAGTTAGCATTCTACTTGTTGTTAGTACCTTGTGGATAAAGAACTGAGCTAGTAATGTGATAATGCTTTCTAAAAAAGTATCTACCACCAAATGCTAGAATCGCTAAAATCAAGTTTACTGCTACTGGTAAAACAGGATTAATTGGTTGTACTGCTTTCAAAGTAAAGATACTAATTACCACAAAAATTAAAGCAACTGTACCAATTAGCATAAATATCATCTTGCCCCAGCCAAGTTTTCTATCACGTAAACGACTTTGAATCACTTCTTCATTAAGTGCTGTCATTACATAGCCAAAGACAACTGAAATACCTATTAAGGTGAAAATTCCTAATTGTGAATTTTGCGTCTTAGGAGAACTTAAGCCCATAATTGCAACCATCCCAGCAAAGATAGCAAAATATAATAATCCATTATCTACTGCTTTTTGCCAAAATTCAGGTTCTTTAGGCTTTACTACTGGGTGTAAAATCTCGTCTGCTTTTAAAACTGGTGACTTTTGGTAAAGGGTACTTGCTGGAACCCCTTGCTTTTGCGCACTAATAATTTCCACTAATAACTTGTCAGTTTCAGTTTGTGCTTCTTGTTCAGTCTTTCCACCTTGTATTAGTGCTTTTTCAAGTCTGAAAATATAATCACTATTTTTGTTCGAAAGATTTTGACGTAATTTTGCTGGACTTTCAGAAGTCAAATTAGCAAGCTTTTCTTCTTTTTGCAGATTTTCAGCCTGCTTAGCGCTATTTTTTAAATTCTTTTCTTTTGTATCCATTGAGCTCTCCTTTAGACATTAAATCTAAATTCGATAATGTCACCATCTTGAACCAAGTAGTCCTTACCTTCAAGACGTAAACGACCAGCTTCCTTTACCTTTTGCATTGTTTCGTACTTATCTAAATCATCATATGAAACAACTTCTGCTCGAATAAAGCCACGTTCAAAATCTGAGTGAATAATTCCGGCAACTTGAGGAGCCTTCATTCCTTCACGGAAAGTCCAAGCACGAGTTTCAGCACCACCTGCAGTAAAGAAAGTTCTAAGTCCTAATAAGTGGTAAGCTGCTTTAATCAAACGGTCCAAGCCTGATTCAGTTACGCCTTCAGCTTCTAAGAATTCTTGCTTTTCATCATCATCAAGTCCTGCGATTTCTTCTTCAGTAGCTGCACTAATTGCAATTGCACCAGCATGTTCACTTTCAGCATGCTTTTTAACGATTTGGTAGTACTTATCGCTATCTGGATCAGCCATTGATTCTTCAGCAATATTAGCAACATAAATAACAGGTTTTGAAGTTAATAAGAATAAGCCCTTAACAATCTTCTTTTCATCATCATTAAAGTCAATACTTCTTACAGCTTTTCCTTCTTCAAGAACTGGCTTAATCTTTTCAAGTACTGCAAGTTCTGCCTTAGCGTCCTTATCGTTACCTTTAACTAACTTTTCAACTTTGCCCATTCTGCGGTTAACTGCATCCAAATCGGCAATGGTTAATTCCAAGTTAATGGTGTTGATATCTTCTTCAGGGTCAACCTTACCAGTAACTGAGGTAATGTTGTCATCATCAAATGAACGAACAACGTGAATGATTGCATCAGTTTGACGAATGTTTTCAAGGAACTTGTTACCAAGACCTTCACCCTTTGATGCACCCTTAACCAAACCTGCAATATCAGTAAATTCAAAAGTAGTGTGAACTACTTTCTTGGCAGGGATTAATTCATCAATTCTTGCCAAACGAGCATCTGGTACTTCGACCATTCCTACATTTGGTTCGATGGTAGCAAATGGATAATTAGCCATTTCAGCTCCAGCTTTAGTAATCGCGTTAAATAAAGTAGATTTCCCAACATTTGGTAATCCAACAATTCCGGCAGTTAATGACATTATTACTTCACTCTTTCTCTTATTTTTACTTTGGTTTAACTATTTTATCTTTAGGTAAATAATATTCCAGCTTAGCATTTACTGGATCATTAGCTTTGGTAAGAACTTTTTTGATGCGCTTGTTAAAGTCATTTCGTGGCATCATCAAGATATGACCACACCCCATACATTTAAGCCTAATATCTGCACCTAAACGCAAGATTTCCCAATTGTTTTTCTGACAGGCATGTGGCTTTTTCATCAAAACAGTATCAGCCAGTTGGTAGTCAATTTTATTAATCATCTAAATCAATCCCTAAAATTTGTAAAATGCGATTCAAATCTTCAGTTGATTCAAAGTCAATTGACAAATGACCCTTACCCTTCTTACCTTCACTAATGTTAACGTTACTGCCAAATACATCAGCCAGTCTTTGTTCACTAGCACGAATAAATGCAGATTTCTTATTTTTAGGCTTAACTTGAGTTGTAGCCTTTTCATTCATTGCACTAACTAAGGCTTCAAGTTTTCTAACTGGGATTCCTTCCTTAACAACTTTTTTGGCCAAAGGATCAATTTGGTCTTTATCCTTTAATCCTAACAAAGTTCTCGCTTGTCCCATTGAAAGCTCGCCATGTTGCAATAATCGTTTAGCCTTTTGCGGTAAAGTTAACAACCGAAGGTAGTTGGCAATATATGGGCGAGATTTACCCATTCGCTTTGAAACTTCAGCTTGAGTCAAGCCCAAATTCTTTTGTAGCATTTCATAAGCTTGAGCTTCTTCAAGTGGTGATAAGTCTTCACGTTGCAAGTTTTCAAGTACTGCAACTTCCATCATCTGTGCTTCATCAAAATCACGAATGATTGCAGGAATAGTCTTCTTCTTAGCTAATTTAGAAGCTCTAAATCTTCTTTCACCAGCAATAATTTCGTAACCAGCTACACTTTTACGTACAATGATTGGTTGAAAAACGCCATTTTCTTTAATAGAATCAGATAATTCCTTTAAACTCTTATCATCAAAATTCTTTCTTGGTTGATAAGGATTAGGACGAATATCAGCTAAAGATAATTCTTCAATTTCTTCTACTTCTTCTACTTCTGGCTTGGGGGCATCTTCAAATAAAGCTTCAATTCCTCGGCCCAAACCGCCTTTTCTCTTAGGTTCGTTATTTCTTGAGTCTCTTACCATGAGCTTTTAGCACCTCTTTTGCTAGGTCATCGTAAAGCTTAGCTCCACGAGATTTGGAATCATATTCTGTAATAGCTTGGCCATAGCTTGGCGCTTCAGCTAACTTAGTTAAACGAGGGATAATAGTTTTATAAACTTTTTCACTGAAGTAAGATTGAACTTCCTTAACTACTTCAGCCCCTAAATTAGTTCGCGCATCTAGCATTGTCAAAAGTACACCTTCAACTGCCAAATCCTTATTAAAGTGTTTTTGAACCAATCTAATGGTGTTAAGCAATTGACTTAACCCCTCCATGGCATAATATTCACTTTGAACTGGGATTAAAATTGAATCACTGGCCGTAAAAGCATTGATTGAAAGTTGTCCAAGTGAAGGTGGGCAATCAATAAAGGCAAAGTCATAATCATTAGCTACTTGATCAAGAGCAGACTTTAGTCGAGTTTCTCTTGCCATCATACTAATCAATTCGGTTTCAGCACCTGATAAGTTAATCGTAGCAGGTGCAATATCCAAATTCTTAGTACCTGTATGATGAATTGTTTCTGTTAACGGAATTTCATCTACTAATACATTATAAATATCTTTATCAATTGTTGATTTTTCAATCCCTAGCCCACTTGTGGCATTTCCTTGTGGATCAATATCAATAATTAAGACGTGATAGCCTCTATTGGCTATACTTGCAGCCAAATTGATGGTCGTGGTTGTTTTGCCAACGCCACCTTTTTGGTTTGCTATTGAAATAATATCAACCATCAACTGTAATCCTACTTTCTCTTTAATTCAATCGTTACCTTATACTCTTTTTCAGAGTTTTCCTCATGGACTTTTACCTCAATTCCACTATCTTTAGCTAGTTTAATTGCTTGCTTAATAGTGTTAATTTGAACTTTTAAGTCTCCTGAAGTTTTATGAACTACTTTTTTCTTCTCTTTTTCTTTAGCTTTAGGTTGCTCTTTTGCAGCGAAATATGCCTCAGGATCGGCCACAATTGCTTCAGTTTCTTTGACACTAAGTTTGTTTTTCAAAATTTCATGCAAAACTTTAGTTTGTAAATCACTACTTAGCCCTAACATTGCCCGACCATGACGAGCAGTTAAATTACCAGAAACTAAATAAGATTGAACTTCAGGATTTAACTTTAATAAACGCAACTTGTTAGCAATATAAGATTGAGACTTTCCCATATCTTTTGCTAATGCTGTTTGGGTTAAATCATTTAACTCCATCAAATCTTCATAAGCATGAGCTTCATCAATTGGATTTAAGTTTTCCCGTTGCAAATTTTCAATTAAAGCTAAACTTGCGGCCTTTTGATCATCCATATTTTGGACAATAGCTGGGATTGTCTTCCAATTTAAACTTTTAGCTGCACGAAAACGTCGTTCACCAGCGATAATTTCAAAATTCTCGCCCTTTTCGCGAACAACAATTGGCTGAAGTAAGCCTTCAGAATCAAGTGTTTGAGCTAATTGTTCAATTGAAGCAGTACTAAATTCATGTCTAGGTTGATAACGATTAGGAATAATTTTGCTTAATTCTAAATCTTGAATTTGCTTGTCTTTTGGAATTTCATTTTTTTTAGAGAAAAAGAATGCCATAATGATTTCCTTTCCTAATGAAGTGGCTTACGGCTTGGTGTACCAGCTTGCCGTGGGTATTTAGCAGGTGTGGATTTAATTTTATCTACTAGCAATAAAGTTCGCTCTTCACTACTCTCAGGTAAAGTTAAACTTTGACTTGAATTAATTGCCCCACCTAAAACGGTAATTGCCTTTTTAGCTTCCTTCAATTCAGCTTCGGCTTTTGGACCTTTCAAGGCTAAAAAATGACCATTAATTTTTACTAGTGGCAAGCAATATTCACTCAAAGTAGCCATATTAGCGACTGCTCTAGCAGTAACCAAATCGAACTTTTCACGATAAAGCGGATTTTGGCCAATATCCTCAGCACGCCCATGAATAAGTTCAACGCCAGTCAATCCAAGTTTAGATGTCAAATCTGCTAAAAAATTCAATCGCTTATTGAGCGAATCAACAATTGCAATTTCTAAATCTGGTACCAAAATTTTAATTGGAATTGATGGGAAACCAGCGCCAGCACCAACATCGCAAATCTTGCCCTTAAATAGTTCTGGATAAGCTAAAAATCCAGTTAAGCTATCATAAAAGTGCTTCAAATAAACTTCTTCTAGTTCAGTAATTCTAGTTAAATTTACGTGTTCATTCACGCTAATTAAGTCATGATAATAAGTGTCGAATTGCTTAACTTGTTGATCAGTTAACTGATAACCCAAGTCAGCTAATTTTTTAATAAATGCTTCGGGCTTCATTTTTCCTCCGTGGAACAGTTTCACAGTAATAAATTTACCGCAAAAAAACACTTTTCGCAATGCATATTTCAGTTTATTATTACCTACCAATTATGAATTAAAACCTTTATCTCGTCAAAGTTTGGAATAGATATTTCTTAAATTTCTACTTACTTTTATCCTATTAGGCCAATCTAGCTTATAATGGGTTTTAACAAAAAGGAGAGAATATATGCTTATAACATTATTATGTCTAATTTATTTAGGCTGGCAAACATATAAAGGCTATCAAATTGGCTTTACTAGAAAAATCGTCAATTTAATTTTGTCAGCTGTTTTTTTCTCACTTGCCATAATTTTACAAAATCCAATTGGTAACTTTCTTTATAGCCAATATAGTGGACAGAGTGCCACTATGGCAGCCAACAGCAATGAGTTGATTTTTGCACGTTTTTTGGCATTCTTTATTATTTACTTTATCTTCAAACGTGTTAAGAAATTATTTGGTAAGTGGCTACCAAACAAAAAAGCTGATGCCAGTTTTTCAGCCGTTCTAGATGGCACTTTAGGTGCTCTTGCATCCCTAATTGCTGCCTATTTCTTTGTTTATGTCTGCTTATCAATGCTCAATGCATTACAAATTCCTTGGTTTATCGAGCAAAGTAATAGTTCAGCCTTTATTCACTTTGTAATTTATCAAACTCCAATTTTATCAAATGGCGTCTTCAATAATCTCTTTAGTATTGGAAAAACTGCCGGATAGAAAAATAGAGTAGCTTTATCTTAGCTACTCTATTTTTTAGTTTCGGTCAAAACCTTCATAAACTACTTCTTCATTTTGATAGACAAATACTGCGCCAATTCGATCAGCATTTAGCCAATTTTCAACTGGCTTACCAGCGAAAAATAGTCGTTTACATTCAATTTCTGCATCAACGCTATTTTTAGTAAAAGTAGTTACGCCAGCAATTTTGGTTTCAACTGGATATCCAGTCCGCGGATCGATTAAATGGTGGTACTTTTTACCGTTAACTAACAAGTATCGCTCATAAATTCCACTTGTAACTGCAGAACATTCAGGTACCATCACGCTAGTAATGTTTTTTCCGCGAGCTTCAATTGGGTCTTGAACTCCCAATGACCAATTGCCGCTTGCTCTCTTAGGACTTGTTCCGACAAACAAAACATTTCCACCTAAGTTAATAATTCCTGCTCTAACGCCAAAGCTACGCCATTGATCACGAATTCGATCAGCAATCCAGCCCTTAGCAATTCCTCCTAAGTCAAGCTCCATCCCTTTTTCTTGTAAAAAAACTGCTTGATTGTCATCATCAAGTACAACTTTTCTAGGATCAATTAGTTTCATTTTAGCTTTAATTTCAGCTTCACTTGGAACTCGTGCACCCTTGAAGCCAATATGCCATAACTTAACAACTGGTCCAATTAAAGCATTAAAGCCAAAGTTTTCTAAACTTTTTTCAACAGCTAATTTTACTAAGCCATAAGTTGCACTTGAAACTTGTACCGGATGAAGCCCAGCAGCATGATTAATATCCATTACTTCACTTTCATCTCGATTGACTGTTAACAAATCTTCGTAGTGATCAATTAACTTAATCGATTCATCCAAAATCCAAGTTTGATTTGTCCCAAAAAGCTGCAAGGTAATTGTAGTTCCTAGGGCATGATGAGTTTTAACTACTTGTTGCTTAGCTAAATCTTTTATCATTTTTACCCCTCATCTACTTTTCTAAATACAAATCTCTCAATCGCTGCTTCATTGCAGAACTAACTTTCAACTGATTCTCAATATATGAATCTAACTCACCATATTTTTCTTCAATTGTAATTAAAGCACTATCTAAATACTCATTTGCAACACTACCAAGTGATCTTAAATTCGCTCTGAAAATTAAGCTTTCACCTTTTTCACGTGCTTCTTGATCACGCCGGGCGCGATAATCATTAAGCATATAGTTAGAATATAAATAATCCTGACGAATAGTTTCTAAATCTACACCCAAAATATACAAAATAAAGAAGGTAGTCATACCAGTTCGATCCTTACCTTCTGAGCAGTGAAAAAGAGTTGCTCCACTTTCGTTATTAGCTAATAATTCTAAAATTTGGTGAAAAGCGTGTTGACTATGTTCACGCGTAATCATTAATTGATAAGTTTCACACATATGTCTGAAAGCAGCATTTTGATTATCTTTATAAAGCTCAAACATTTCTTCAAAACTTTTCCCTGCCTGGGTATTATCTTCTGGTGAAATCGAAATGTCATAATGCAAAGCATGACTAATTTGACTATCTGGATCTGCTTGTCGCTCTTTTTGTGAACGCAAATCAATAATTTTAGTCAGTCCATACTGAGTTAAAAAATTAGTATCATGGTCTGAAAGTTTACAAATTCTACCTGTTCTAAGCAAACGACCCGTCTTAACTTTTAACCCATCTTTAGTAATATACCCCCCTAAATCACGTGGATTACGTACTGTTTTTAAAGGTAAAATATGTGGCTGCACAAGTCTTCCTCCTCATAAAAAAGCCGAGTAGTATTCTACTCGGTAATTTTACACTTGCATTTACATCTTGCAAAATATTTTTACTTAAAAACTTAGCTTTATTTAAATTCGATTGTTTGGCCAGCTTTAACAAGCTCTAACAAATCCATGTCACGCTCTAAAATTTGACCAATTACATCTACTCTCGTATCTGCTGGTAAATCAGTTTTAATAATTTCTAATTCACCCTCATAGCGTAAATAGCGTTCATTATCACTAGTAATGCAGCCCCGCTTACGTGGTGCTAACTTACCTAGCTTCTGGAATAAATTAAGCTTTCTTCCTTCTTCAAGGCGAATCACGTCTCTAGATAAATCAGCCCGCTGATGCCAGGTATGCTCAGATAACTTTGCTATTGGCTCACGCAAATGAAATAATAACTTTTCTCCATCTAAGTATTCGACAAATTGCTCTAAGCTAGCGGCACTTAAATCATTGTCCCCAATATAAACTAAATCTACTCCTAATTCTAGTAAATCTAAAGCAGCATAGAAAGTACTCTTATTGCGATGCTCTTCTAGCGTTGGAAGTCCAGCAAAAATTGGCCCACGTAAGTTACTATCGCCTGGGACAAAGGCCATAACTTTGAAGCCATACTTCTTTAACCATGTATTCTTTTGAATAAACCAATTACGATCTAGACCAGTATTAGGTCGAGGATAATAATTATGCCATGCTTCAAGATGATCAAAATTTGCATGTTCAGCTCTTAAATCCAAAATGTCACTTTCGCTAATCGTGCTGGCATTTAATGCAACTGGCATAACCTGCGATAATTTAGCTATTTCTTCACTATTGAAGCCAGCATCTATTCTTACGCCTGTTAATCCTAACTTTTGAATACTATCGGCCTCAGCATCCATTCCTAAAAGCTTTAGTCCCTCTTTAGAAATATCTCCTACTAAGCCTAAACCCAAATCATTACACCATTTGGTTAATTCTCTCAATCCCTTTAAAGTTTGCTCCGGTGTCTGCTCTGGTGCTTGTAATGAAGTAAAGACGCCTTCAAAGCCAGCATTTCGCATTTTTAAAAGATAATTATGAGTATTTGCAGTTAAATCTTCAGCTAAATTAATCGAACAACCTAACATCCTTAACTCCCACTTTTTTCTTTGATAAGACTATCCTAGTCCTTTTTTTCTATGAAAGAAAGCCCTAACAAAAAATGCCACTTAATTAAGTGGCATTTACAGGTAAATAATATTAATACTTGTGAATAAATATGAATGTTAGCTTATTTTTAAAGAGTTTTCGCTCTTCACTAGTTATTTTATCATGTTGATATAACTAGGTATATTTTTTTGCTTACGCTTATATTACTTGTTGGTAATTACAACTTTGGTTCCTTCTTTGGCATTTTGATATAGCCATTGACTGTCAGGCACACTTAAGCGAACGCACCCATGCGAGTTAGCCTTTTTACCTAAAAACTTAGCTTGTTTTTCATCAAACTTACCATACACGTCAGTAGGTACTGAATGAAAAAGATAAACTCCATGATCTTTCCAAGATACCCAATACTTCGCTCCTTCACCGCTTTCGTGATTATAGAAAAATTCTCCACGTTCCTTTTGAATTGCAAAAGTTCCAGCTGGAGTCGCATTTTTGCCGTTTTCACCAGTTGAACAATACATTGTGTATAAAACTTTTTTGCCATTCATCAAATAAGTTCTTTGTTTCTTTTTCGAAACTTTAATCCACATTTTAGGATATTTTTTCACATCAGGATATGGCTTATTTTCTGAAGCTTTTTGCCAATTTATCTCTACTTTAGACTTGGTTGTTTTTTTCTTTTTAACTTTGCTTACTGCAACTTTTTTTATCGAATGCGTTGGTCTTGACGAATTAATAACGCTAATCCCGGCTACCACAAGAGCCAAAACAAAAATTGCAGCTATTAATATAACTCGCTTAAGTTTCAATCCTATCACCTACTAAACAAGTAAATTCTAACATTTTATACTAGATTGGTTTCAATATTTACCTTGTAAAAATTCATCCCTTATCTGCTCTAACCGCTGAGTACTACTTCTTTGTGACTGAATATAACCAACATAATATGGCGATGCAATAAAGCGTGGCACCACTTTACAAATCAATTTATCGTCTAAGTCATAAAAAAAGATGTTATAAGAATTACAATTTCCATTATGAAACTTGTGTAATAAATATTGCGTAACTTTTCTTAACTTATCCGCAAATAAATCAATCTTAGTCCAATCACTCAATATTAAGTTAAATTCACTAAAACCCATAATTGGCTTGGTTGAAAGATTTAGTTCAAAATCAGGTCTTTTTTCCACAATTAGTCCCTCAAAATTAGTCTTATCCACCTGTGCATAAATATCATGCCTCTTAAAGCCCACAATCTGTAAATGTGGATGTCGTAAGCTACCACCAGATAAAGGGCCAAAATTTCTAAACATTGCTACACTTTGGTACTTATTATTTGCCTTCATTTGTTGAAATTTATCAACTGCAAAACGAAGTAATTTTCGATTATAAGTTTGACTATAATTAGAAATATCACCTAAATGTTCACTTGACTCAATGATTAAAGTTAAATATGTATCTTCAAGTGTTTGATACTTATTTTCAAGCCAAATAAGGTCATCCTGTTGGTCAAAAATATTACTTAATTCATCTACCTTACAAAAAGGACAACTATCCTGATTACTTGGCTTTTGATGTGCAATACTCGGATCAAAAATTATTGGATTCACATTATTTCTTCTTCCTACTTATTAGTTCTATATTTTTATAAACTAATTCATTACAAAAGTAAATAAAAAACTCGTTAGCCTTGCTAACGAGTTATATTTTATTCCCATTCAATTGTTGCAGGTGGCTTAGAAGTAATGTCGTAGACTACGCGGTTAACATGGTCAACTTCATCTACCATTCTAGTTGATACCTTTTGTAAAACTTCCCATGGCAACTTTGAAAAGTCGGCGGTCATCCCATCAATTGAGCTAACTGCGCGAATACCAATGGTGTAGTCGTATGTTCTGCCGTCACCCATTACTCCGACTGAGCGAATTCCTGGCAAGACTGTGAAGTATTGCCAAACCTCTTCTTCAAGACCAGCCTTTTTAATTTCTTCACGCAAAATTGCATCAGTTTCACGGACAATTTCAAGCTTTTCTTCGGTAATTTCGCCAATTACCCGAATACCAAGACCTGGTCCTGGGAATGGCTGACGCCAAACAAGTTCATGTGGAATGCCTAACTTTTCACCAAGTTCACGCACTTCATCCTTGAATAACTTACGCAAAGGTTCAACTAACTCGAAGCCTAAGTCCTTAGGAAGACCCCCTACATTGTGGTGGGACTTAATCGTTTGAGCAGTTTTAGTACCACTTTCAATTACATCAGTATAAAGCGTACCTTGAGCTAAGAATTTTACACCATTAAGCTTTTGGGCTTCTTCATTGAAGACTTCGATGAATTCTTTACCAATAATCTTGCGCTTTTGTTCAGGTTCACTAACACCCTTTAACTTATCTAAGAAGCGTTTTTTGGCATCGACTTTAATGATATTAACCCCTAAATCACGATTCAAAGCTGCCATAACTTGTTTAGCTTCATCTTTTCTAAGTAAACCATGATCAACAAAAATTGCAGTTAATTGGTTGCCAATAGCCTTATGAAGTAAAGTGGCAGTAACGCTAGAATCTACCCCACCAGACAAGCCTAAGATTACCTTGCCATCGCCAACTTGCTTGCGGATTTTAGCTACTTCTAGGTCAATGAAGTCGTCCATGGTCCAGTTAGCACGAGCTCCACAAACGTTAAAAGCAAAGTTCTTCAAAATGTCTAAGCCATATTCAGAATTACGAACTTCTGCATGGAACTGAATACCATAAAATTTCTTAGCAACATTAGCCATCGCGCTAATTGGGCAGTTGGGACTAGATGCTAAAGTTTCAAAACCATCCGGAACACAAGTTACCAAGTCACCATGACTCATCCAGACAGTTTGCTTTGCAGGCAGTTTTTCAAATAACTTAGTAGCGTCTGTAACGTCAATATCTGCGCGGCCATATTCTGAGTGGTCAGCTTTCTCAACCTTACCACCCAAATCATGAGCCATTAACTGCATCCCATAACAAATACCTAAAATCGGAATCCCTAATTCAAAAATTTCAGGATTTACTTTTAAGCTGCCTTCATCATAAACACTGTTTGGTCCACCTGAAAAAATAATCCCCTTAGGATTCATTTCTTTAATTTTTTCAATTGATAAATCATTTGGTAATAACTCTGAGTAAATACCAAAGTCACGTAAACGGCGTGTAATCAGTTGATTATATTGGCTACCAAAGTCTAGCACAATGATTTTATCAAAGTCAGATATATTTTTTACAGACACCCTACTTCTCCTTTTTCGCTTAACAAATTTACCCTGACTATACTAATTTTTTGGACTTTGGTCAACTAAAAAGCAAATATTAATTTGGAGTAGCTAAAATATAATTTGCTTTTAGCTTGATATTTTTCACTTTTTAGTTGCTTTTTAAAAATATCTTTGCTAGAATACAAACAACACTTTTTATTAATAAGATTTATTATCTGTATATCGTTGCAATACGGGCAACAGTTTCTACCTGAAACCTTAAATTTCAGACTATGGATATTTTAGCTTTTTAAAAGGCTTCTTTTTCCATAGTCATGGTAGAAGGGCCTTTTTTGTTTTTAGGAGGAAAGCTAAGTGAAATTATTAGAAGAGCGAATCAAACGTGATGGTCAAGTGCTTGATGGAGACGTTTTAAAAATTAACTCATTTTTAAATCATCAAGTCGATCCAGAATTGATGATGGAGCTTGGTAAAGAATTCGCTCGTTTATTTAAAGATGCTGGCATCACTAAAGTATTAACTTGTGAAGCTTCAGGGATTGCACCAAGTGTAATGGCTGCTTATATTTTAGGTGTACCAATGGTCTTTGCCCGTAAGAAAAAGCCATCAACTCTAAATGATGCAGTTTATGTAGCTGATGTCTTTTCCTACACTAAAAAAGTTAATAACAAAATTTGCGTAGAAAAGAAATTCCTCGCTGCTAATGACAAAATCTTAATTCTTGATGACTTTGTCGCTCACGGCGAAGCTGTCAAAGGAATGGTTTCAATTGCCCAACAAGCAGGCTGTGAAATTGCAGGCGTTGGAGCTGTAGTTGCTAAAGATTTCCAAGGAGGTAGCGAATGGATTAAGAAGCAAGGCTTACGGTTTGAAGCCTTAGCTGATATCGCTAGTTTCGAAAATGGTGCAGTTCACTTTGTAGGAGAAGAATAATGAAAGAAGTATCTCACAAAAAAGCAGCTATTTTAGGTTTACAACACTTACTTGCAATGTATTCAGGTGCCGTAGCAGTGCCTCTCTTAATTGGAACGGCTCTAAAATTCAACACCACACAAATGACTTATCTAGTTTCAATTGATATTTTCATGTGTGGACTAGCAACCTTATTACAGTTATTTCGCAATCGTTATTTAGGAATCGGCTTACCCGTTGTCTTAGGGTGTGCAATTCAAGCTGTAGCTCCCCTTGAACTAATTGGGCAAAAATTTTCAATTAATACCATGTATGGTGCCATTATCGTTGCTGGGATTTTTGTCTTTTGTATTGCCGGCTGGTTTTCAAAAATAAAAAAACTCTTTCCACCAGTAGTTACTGGTAGTTTAATTACAGTAATTGGTTTGACCTTAATTCCAGTTGCTTTTCAAAATATGGGTGGTGGTACTGCCACCGCTAAAAATTTTGGTGACAGTAAGTATTTAATCACTGCTTTTGCAACTATTTTAGTAATTATTCTCATTGAATTACTGGCTAAAGGCTTTTTAAAATCAATTGCGGTTTTAATTGGATTAATTGCTGGTACTGTTTTAGCTTCATTTCTAGGAATGGTCTCACTTACACCAGTTTTACAAGCTTCATGGTTCCACTTGCCACAATTTTTCTACTTTGGTAAGCCTGAATTTGAATGGTCATCTAGTGTAACGATGATTATCATCGCCTTAGTATCGATGGTAGAATCAACTGGGGTTTTCTTTGCTACAAGTGATTTGTTAAAGCAAGACGTTAACGAAGATGATCTTAAACGAGGCTACCGTGCTGAAGGATTAGCTCAAATATTCGGTGGGATTTTCAACACTTTTCCTTATACTACTTTTTCACAAAATGTCGGTTTACTCCAACTTTCTGGCATTAAAACTAGACGTCCAATCTTTTGGGCTGCTGGCCTATTAATGAGCTTAGGCTTATTACCTAAAATCGGCGCTATTGTTACTATCATTCCAACCTCTGTTTTAGGTGGTGCAATGTTAGTCATGTTTACTATGATTGCGGTTCAAGGAATCAAGATGCTCCTAAAAGTTGATTTAAGTGATAACCGCAACATTTTAGTAATTGCACTTTCTGTTGGATTAGGCTTAGGTGTAACTTCTTATCCACAAATTTTCCAACATTTACCACAAACCGTTCAATTATTCTTAGGCAACGGTATCGTGGTTGCCAGCCTTAGTGCAACTATTTTGAATCTAGTTTTTAAAGGTAAAGATGGATTAAATTAAAAGTAATAACTATACATTTTTTAATGGCTTGAGTATTTAACTCAAGCTTTTCTTTTATCTCTACGCTTTTTTTCTTACAATAGAGAAGAACTTAAAAGAAGAAGGC
Source organism: Lactobacillus psittaci DSM 15354 (assembly GCF_000425905.1). GTDB lineage: Bacteria > Bacillota > Bacilli > Lactobacillales > Lactobacillaceae > Lactobacillus > Lactobacillus psittaci. Next base: position 91,560 of record NZ_AUEI01000007.1, on the reverse strand, counting down.
AAAACTTATGAAAAAACAAACTGAATGTACAACAATCTTAGTTGGTAAAAATGCCACAATTGATGGTTCAACCATGATTGCCAGAAGTGAAGATGGTGGCCGCACTATTATCCCTGAAGGATTTAAAGTTGTTAATCCCAGTGAGCAACCTAAACACTATCAAAGTGTGATTAGTAAGCAGGTTATTGATGATGAAGACTTAGCCTTAAATCCCCTTCGCTACACTAGTGCTCCAGATGTTAGCGGTGAAAATGGAATTTGGGCTGCAGCTGGCATTAACTCCGAAAATGTAGCCATGACTGCTACTGAAACTATTACCACTAATTCTAGAATCCAAGGAATTGATCCGCTCTTAACTACTGAAGAAGGCGGTCTAGGTGAAGAAGACTTTGTCACTTTAACCTTGCCATACATCCATTCAGCTAGAGATGGCGTTAAGCGGGTTGGCTACTTACTTGAAAAATATGGTACTTATGAAATGAATGGGATGGCTTTTTCTGATAAAGATGAAGTTTGGTATCTTGAAACTATCGGTGGTCACCACTGGGCAGCACGTCGTATCCCTGATGATGCTTATGTAATCGCTCCTAACCGTTTGAACATTGATGAATTTAAATTTGATGACCCTGACTTCGTCTGCTCAAGTGATTTAAAGGAATTAATTGAGAATTATAACCTAAATCCTGACTTTGAAGGTTACAACTTACGTCACATTTTTGGCTCCTCAACCATTAAAGATGCCCACTACAATAACCCACGTGCTTGGTATATTCACAACTTCTTTAACCCTGAATTCGGTGGTAAGCCTAGTGATCAAGACCAACCATTCATCTGCCATGCTAACCGTAAAATCAGCTTAGAAGATATTAAATGGGCTGAAAGTTCTCACTACCAAGACACCCCTTATGATGCCTATGGCGATCAAGGTACTGCTGAACAAAAGAAAACTTTCCGTCCAATAGGTATCAACCGTAACTTTGAAACTCACGTCCTCCAAATTAGAAACAACGTTCCTGCTGAAATTGCTGGTGTTCAATGGTTAGCCTTTGGTCCTAATACCTTTAATACTTTTGTGCCATTCTATACTAATATCACCACTACCCCTATTAGCTGGCAAACAACTCCTAAATTTGATTTAACCAAGATTTTCTGGATAAACAAGTTAGCAGCTCAATTAGGTGATACTAACTACCGCGTATACGGTGAATTAGAAGCTGACTTTGAACAAAAGAGTTTGGCAGCTTGTCACAAGATTCAACACGATACTGATACAACAGTTAAAGATTTATCTGGCAAAGACTTACAAACTAAACTTGAAGCTGCAAATGATAAAATGGCAGAAGTTGTTTATAGCAATACAGTAGAATTACTTGGTCAAATGGTTGATGAAGGACATGGTTTAATGACTTTGAAATACGACTTGCTTGATTAAGATTAATGAAAAAGAGCCCACTAGTATGTGAGCTCTTTTTTTCTCCGCTTTTCAAAATAATATAATCCCCAAATCAATAAAGCTAAGCTTAACTTAACTACTACTTCTAGCAAAGCATATTGCCAATTATTCAATTGATAAAATAGCCAATCACTAATCTCTTTAGGTAAAAATGGATTTCCTGCTCCAAAAAAAGATAAAACATTTGCTGAAAAATGCATCGCTATTGGCAATACTAAGTTATTGCTTACTAAATAGACAACAGCAAATAAAATTCCGTTAACAAAGGCAGTCACAGCTTGTATCGTCAAAGCACCTATATCTAAATAATCTGGTACTAAGAGATGCACTGCCGCAAACAAAAAACTACTCAGCAATATTGGCATAACTAATTTATTATTATGGCTAATCTTTCTCAGCTTTTTAAAGATAATCCCTCTAAACCAAATTTCTTCAAAAATCCCTGGCCCAAGGCAAAACAAAAAAGTAGTAATTTGATCATTAGTTTTTAGTTTAATTTGAGCGCCAGTCAAGTTGTATACCACATAAATTACAGCTATCAGATAGGGAGGGAGGCTTACTTTATTCAACTTAAACTTGAAATTAAGCTTAACTTGCACAATCTTTTGATTAAATATCCATAATAAATAAACTGCCAATACATATCGCAAAAGTACTAGCAGCCAGCTATAGCTAATTGGCAAAATATGGGCTTCTATCAAAAATTCTTCAATTAACATTAAGCCGATAGCTAATATCGTAAAACTAGCCATCACAATTCCCCAATTGATAAAGACCACCTTAATTGTATCTTTTTTCAAACTTATACCCCTATTTAAGCTAAATCTTTTATCATAAATCTGCTCCATTTGAAGCAATCACTTTTTTATACCAATAAAATGAATCTTTTTTAAAACGCTTTTGACTACCTTGACCATAATCATCTTGATCTACATAAATAAAACCAAAGCGTTCCATCTTACCAGATCCTGCCCCCGTGACGTCTAAGCATCCCCATGGCGTAAAACCAATGACATCTACACCATCAAGTAAAACGGCCTTTTCCATTTCACTGATATGCTTTTGGAAATATTCAATTCGTTTTAAATCATGGATTTTACCGTCACTAGTTAAATGATCAACGTCGCCCCAGCGTCCATTTTCCACAATAAAAATTGGCTTATGATAACGCTCATTCAACCAATTAAGTCCATAACGCAAGCCTTCTGGATCCATCTGCCAGGGTCCCATTTTTTCAGTTAAATGCTTGTTAGGTACATTTAGCTTGAATAAATCGCCAATTTCTTCTAGATCAACATTTTTTGCACTAACTGTCATTGAATGATAGTAACTAACTGCTAAATAGTCACAGACTCCAGCTTTTAAAATTTTCCGGTCTTCTTCAGTAATGTCAGTGCGGTAATTTTTACGATCAAGATAAGTCTCAAGCTCACTTGGATATTCACCACTTGCAGCCACGTCGCCAAAGAAATAACGTCTAGTAGCAACTTTTTGCGCTAATAAGCAATCTTTAGGACTAGAGCTAGCTGGATAAATTGACGCAAAGTTTAACATACAGCCAATCTTAAAGTCAGGATTAATTTCATGACCTAACTTGGTAATTTTAGCACTAGCTACTAGTTCATAGTGGGAAGCTTGATACATTAACGCTTCTAAATTTTCGCCTTCTTTGGGAATAATACCTGAATCAACACACAAGAAAAAAGGGAAAGAAAAGGCCGTCTGCATGTTAATTTCATTAATTGGCATCCAATATTTAACTAGCTTTTTATAGCGCATAAAACAAACTTCGGCATATTTAGTAAAGAAGTCAATCATCTTGCGGTTGCGCCAGCCGCCGTATTTTTTAACTAAATGAAGTGGCATTTCAAAGTGAGTCAAAGTTACTACCGGCTCAATGCCATATTTATGACACTCTTTAAATAAGTCTTCATAAAACTTGAGTCCAGCTTCATTTGGTGTATCTTCGTCACCTTGGGGAAAAATTCTGCTCCAAGCAATTGAAGTTCTCAAGCACTTCATACCTAACTCACTAAATAATTTAAGGTCTTCTTGATACTGATGATAAAAATTGACTCCAACATGACTTGGATAAAATTTTTCAGAGTCAAGTTTATCTTCAAGCTTTCGCAAGCCTGTTTCATTTAGTGGCATATAATCACAAACTGATGGCCCTTTACCAGCAACATCCCAAGCACCTTCAGCTTGGTTAGCGGAAATCGCTCCGCCCCACAAAAAGTCCTTTGGCAATTTTTGTGCAAACATTTTTTACCTCTTTTTTTCTTTTAGCAAAAAAGTCTCCTGAAAAAATCAAGAGACTTACTTTTTTCTATTTTTAAGCCTGTTTTTTGTCATGCATAAATTCGATAACTGCATAAATCGCAATTGCCAGTAACACGCCACTAGCTAACAACAAAGCAGCTCTTGGTGTAGTGTTACCCATTAAATGAGTTAAGAAGTTAACTACAAATGGTGACGCAGTAGATGCTAAGTTAATACCAACTAAAGCTACAGTAGTTGCAATATTTACATTTTCTTTTGATGCGGTCCAAGAAATCCAGTTGTAGAAATATGGAATAACCATTGGAATCGCAAAGCTCAAAATTAAAGCACCGATAAAAATCATAGCCATGCTTTGAGCAAAACTGTAGCACCAAAAACTAATTACCATCATAGACAAACCAACTGGTAAAACTAGTTTATGTAACTTCTTAAAAATAATCCCGAAAGCAGCGCCAAGTGGCAACCGGCATAAAACGGTAATCCCCATCATAGCAGAATATTGACTCATGTTACCTAATCTTTCACTAGTTACTAATTGTGGCACCTTGTATGAATTTGAAACATAAAACATAAAGAATAAGAAGAAACAAAGCCAAATTGCATAAAGCTTTGGATTAAGTTTCTGATTTTCTTTAGACTTAGTTTCAGTCTCCTTAGTAACATGTTCAACTACTTTATCATCAGGAATGACTAAAGCAAATAAAATTAAGACTGGGATGGCCAATAAGTAAACAGCAAAAGCCATATGCCAACTGATAGTAATTAACCAGCTTAAAACAAATGAAGCAAAAGCTGATCCTAAGCCACCAATCATATTTTGAAAGCCTAACATAGTAGCTCTTTCTTCATCGCTATCATAAAATTGAGCAATTAAAGAAAAAGCTAATGAGTTAAATAAGCCAATTCCAAAGCCTAAGATAATTCTTGATATCACAATCAGATTAAAGTTAGTGGCATACATTGGGAAGGTCCCACCCAATAAAAATATAATTAGCCCGATGATAACGGTCTTCTTTTTATCAAGTAATTTAACCAAAAATGGGCTAACAATTAAGCCAAACACAATTCCAAAATTTGGAACAGTAACTAAACTTTCAATATTTACCCGACTAACATTCTTAAACACGGGAATCATTAATGGCAACACAGCTGAAACTGCTGGAGCGATTAAAAGTAAGAATGAAATCGATAATAATGAAACCCTAAATAGTAGACTATTTTTATTATATTTCATGTTCTCCTCCTATAAACAATTCTTACTTTACCATTTTACTTTTTGAATACAATAAAAATATGGGCTTATTTTTGTTACACGTTCAATCTTTTTATACTCCTATACCAAATAAAAAGCTTACCCATACCTAGGGTAAGCTTTCTAAATATTATGCATTTTGAATAGTTACATCAGCACCTAACTTGCGTAACTTTTCTTCAACACGATCATATCCTCTTAAAATATTATCCGCATTGTCAATTACAGTTTCACCATCAGCCATTAAACCGGCAATCATTAATGATGCACCTGCTCGAATTTCATCTGCGTGAACGCGCGCTCCATGTAATTCACTAGTTGGATGAACCAAAATAATATTATCTTCAACTTTAATATCGGCACCCATTTTTTGAAGTTCTGGAATATGACGAACTCGTTTAGGATAAATATTATCAATAATTACGCCTTCTCCACTCTTAGCAGAAAGCAGTAATGGTGTAATCGGTTGCTGTAAGTCTGTCGCAAATCCAGGATAAGGGTTAGTCTTGACTTGAACCATCTTTAAGTCACCAGCGGGGTAAACAAAAAGTGAGTCTTCATCTGCATCAATAACTACACCCATTTCTTCTACCTTAGCTAGATATGAATCAAGGTGTTCTTCAATAATATTATGAATTCTAATCCCATCACCAATACAAGCTGCAAGTGAAATGTACGTACCAGCTTCAATTCTATCTGGAATAATTGTATGGGGTATCTTAGAAGCAATCTTTTCTACTCCATCGATTCTAATCGTATCGGTACCAGCACCACGAATAACTGCTCCCATATTATTTAAGAAAGTAGCAAGATCGATAATTTCTGGTTCCTTGGCTGCATTTTTAATCACTGTTTGACCATGCGCTGTGACACTAGCCATAATAATGTTTACAGTTGCTCCCACTGAAGGCATTGCCAAGTCAATATCGTTACCAGTTAATCCTCCTTCTGGTGCGGAGATGACAATTTGGTCATTTTCATTCTTAACAGTAGCTCCTAAAGCTTCAAAACCCTTAATATGTTGATCGATTGGGCGAGGTCCAATATCATCGCCACCAGGAAAACCAACTACTGCCTTGCCAAATCTCCCAAGTAATGCTCCCATAAAGTAGTAAGATGCACGTAGACTCTTAATCTTACCAGCAGGGAGCGGACTCATCTTAATAGCTGTGGGGTCAATGTGTAATGTTGTTTCTTTGAAATCACACTTAACATCCATCTCATGGAGTAAGTCCATCAAATTGTCGACATCAGCAATTCTAGGAACACATTCTAAAGTTACTGGAGTTCTTGAGAGGATAGCTGCTGGGATGAGTGAAACAGTTGAGTTTTTAGCTCCACCAATCCAAACATCACCTTTTAGTGGTTTTCCACCATGAATTATCATTTGCTTCATTGGGGAAAACAATCCTTTTCTATTTTCAATGTATCATTTAAATGTTATAAGAAAACGGATTAAAAAACAAGAGGAAGATGCTAAACCTCTTGTTTTTTAACAATTTGGTATTTTACAATTAAAACTTATCTTCATTAAGTCCGCTTGCTGCACCAATAAAGGCTTTAAAGAGGCCTTCAGGTCTATGTGGACGAGACAAGAATTCTGGGTGATATTGAGCCGCAATAAAGAATTTCTTATCTGGAATTTCAACAATTTCAACTAAATGGTTATCAGGAGAAACTCCACTAAAGATCATACCATGCTTTTCAAATTCTTCACGATAAGTATTGTTAAATTCATAGCGGTGACGGTGACGTTCTTGAATCACTTCTTGTTCATCATATGCCTTATAAGTCTTAGTTCCCTTCTTAAGACGTGCAGGATAAAGACCTAAACGTAAAGTACCACCAATTGTATCTTGACCTTCTTGATCAGCCATTAAGTCAATGATATTATGCTTAGTTTCAGGATCTGCTTCGGTTGTATTTGCATCTTTATAGCCTAACACATCACGCGCAAATTCAACTGTTGCCATCTGCATACCAAGACAGATTCCCAGAAATGGAATATCATTTTCTCGTGCATACTTAATAGCAGTAATCATTCCTTCAAGGCCACGTAAACCGAATCCACCAGGAACAATTAAACCATCAGAATCTTTCATAAAGTCAGCAATATTATCTTCTGTAATGTCTTCTGCTTGTACCTTATCAATTTCAATTTCACTATTGTAAAGATAGCCAGCATGTTTTAAGGCTTCAGTAACTGAAATATAAGCATCTTCAAGTTCAACATATTTACCAACCAAAGTAATCTTAGTCTTGTATTTAAGGCTAGTTGACCGCTTTTCAAGTTTAACCCATTCTTCCATATCTGCAACATTCTTAGGAGAAGTTAAGTTGAAATGATCACAAACCAATTGATCCATTCCTTGCTTTTGGAAATTCAAAGGAATATCAAATAATGATGGTGCATCAATTGACTCCATAATTGCTTCAACTGGAACATCAGTGAAGTTAGCAATCTTATTCTTCAGTTCTTGGCCAACTTCTTTTTCTGCACGTAATACCAACATATTAGGTTGAATACCAATACTTCTTAAAGTGGCAACTGAGTGTTGAGTTGGCTTAGTCTTCATTTCATGGGCTGCATGAAGATAAGGTACTAAGGTCACATGAATGTACATCACATTATCAGCACCAACTTCGCGCTTCATTTGACGAATAGCTTCCATGAATGGAGTAGATTCAATATCACCAACAGTCCCACCGATTTCTGAAATAACTACATCAGAATCAGTAGTTTGGCCTGCACGCATGATTTTTTCTTTAATCATGTTAGTAATATGTGGAATTACTTGAACAGTCGCACCTTGATAATCACCACGACGTTCCTTTTTCAAGACTTCAGAATAAATCTTACCAGTAGTTACATTAGAATACTTACTAGTACGTACATCAACAAATCTTTCATAGTGACCTAAATCTAGATCAGCTTCAGTACCATCATCTGTTACAAATACTTCACCGTGTTGATATGGATTCATCGTACCTGGATCGATGTTGATATATGGGTCAAATTTTTGCATGGTAACTTTTAAACCACGATTCTTTAATAAACGTCCTAAAGACGAAGCGACAATCCCCTTACCTAATGAAGAAACAACACCACCGGTTACAAATACATATTTAGTCATCAAGTGTCTCCTTTATCAAATTTAAGAAAAAACAAAAAAGCTCCCTTCAAGGAAGGGGGCTAATAATAATCATTAGTAAGTGCCCAATAAGGGGCCCACATAAAATAATATAGACTTTTAGTTGAAGAGTCAAGTTAAATTATTCGTCGTCTTCGTCATCATCTTCATCATCAAGTTCTGACAATTGACCTTCAATACCATCAGGTAATTCTTCATCATCTGCATCATCGAAATCATCATCATCTGCTGCATCAAAGTCATCTGCATTATCATCTTCGTCAGCATCCAAATCATCATCTTCTGGATCATCTGAATCGTAGTCAATGATATCGTCGTCATCACTACTTGCAATAAAGGCATTAACCTTTTTATGATGCTTCTTGCGTGGTTCATCATCTTCATCTTCTGGATGGTTAACTTCTTCATCAACAGATTCGTATGGGAACCATGATCGAAGTGCCCAAACGTTATCACCCATTGAGATAAATTCACCATCAGTATTCATATCAGTATAAAATTGAGGCAAGCGTTCACGAATTTCTTCATCACTAGTACCTAAGAATTCTTGAACTGCATTTACGATATCTGCAAAGGCCATCCGCTTGCCGTGGTCTTCTAAGATTGCACGTGCAACTTCAATCATTGAAAGTTCTTCGCGTTTTTTACCTTCAAAATCAGCTAATCCCACAGTAAAACGTCCTCTCTAAAATCAATCTTTTCTATTTTACGCATTTTTTAAGAAAAAAGCAACGAAACAGCATAGTTACCTACTAAGTATAGCCCACTAAAGAGGTCATATTCAACTTCTATCTTAGTTTTTTCGTCAATTTTCGTTACTTGTAAGCGATTTGTAACACTAGTTAAATCCATTTGCCGATTATTAACGACATATTTACAATTCTTCTTTTCTCCTAGTTCTAATTTTAGCAAAGAATAATTGCTTGGCATAAAGCCACGATTAATAATTAATTTTTGGTCCTTAATTAGCATTTTGACAGGAATCTCTTGATCTTCCAAATACTTAATTCTAAAGCCAGAAGTTAGTTCTTCCACTTCTGCTATCGCCTCTTTTTCAAAAGTTTCACTATCATTTTCTTGCTTAATTGTACTCTTGAATTTTAACTTAACTTCTTTCAAATCGTCCTCTATCTTACTATATCAACATCTTATCAGTTTTTTTGCTATAATCTTAACTGTATCCATTTTACCTAATTTTTGTCAAAAAATTAACTAAAACGAAGGGGCAAAAAATGTTTTTTCACTCAAACAAGTTAGCAGAACCGGTTGAACTTCGCGATCCAGTCCATGGCTATGTTCATATTGAAGAGAAAGTTATTTTAGATATTATTAATACCAAGGAATTTCAACGTTTACGTAGAATTAAACAATTAGGTCCTACAAGTTATGTCTTTCCTGGAGCTCACCATACTCGTTTTGAACATAATCTCGGAGTATATGAATTAACTCGACGCATTTGTAATATTTTTGCACAACGTTACCCTAGCCAAAAAGCTGGTGATGGCCTTTGGAATCCAGAAGAGCAGCTAGTAGCTGAGTGTGCTGCCTTATTACACGATATTGGTCATGGTCCATATTCTCACACTTTTGAACATCTATTTGGCACTAATCATGAAAAAATTGGTTGTCAAATTATCACAGATTCAAATTCCGAATTAAATCAAGTATTACGTGAAGTTGATCCCAACTTTCCCGAAGCTGTTGCTAGTGTAATTGCTAAAACTTATCCTAATCCACAAGTAGTCAAATTGATTTCAAGTCAAGCTGATGCCGACAGAATGGACTATTTAAGGCGGGATGCCTACTTTACCGGTGTAACTTATGGTAGTTTTGACTTAGAACGATTACTACGCGTAATTCGACCTTATGCGGATGGCATTTGCTTTACCAATAATGGGATGCATGCCGTAGAAGATTATATTGTTAGTCGTTATCAAATGTATCAACAAGTATATTTTCACCGCATTAATCGTTCACTTGAAGTAGTCTTAAATCAACTGCTCAAACGGGCAAAATTCGTTTATCAACAAGGAACCTTACCTGTTACTCCAAACTTAGCTGCCTTTTTAGCAGGAAAGTGGAACCTAGATGATTACTTAGAAATTGATGATGGCGTGATGGAAACTAATTTCTCAATGTGGCGTAATTCTGGTGATGAGATTTTAGCAGATCTGGCTACTAGATATCTTTTCCGTAAGCCATTTGCTAGTGCCAAAATTGACAAGGAAACTAAGAATCTTTTATCTAAATTAAAAGTCTATATTAAAGAAGCAGGATTCGATCCTAATTACTATACAGCAGTCACTTCCGCTTTTGATGAACCTTACGATGCATACAAGCCAAGTGGCAAAAACGCCCACTCTCAAATTGAAATTATGCAAGATGATGGTAGCTTAATTGAACTTAGTCAGCTATCACCACTAGTTAAAGCCTTAAACGGCACTACCCAAGGTGATGAGCGCTTCTTCTTCCCTAAGGTTATGCTAAAAAATAGCGATGAACTTCAAATCTTTGATCCACTCTATCAAGCATTTCAAAAGTATGTAAAAAATGGTTCAATTCGTTATCTTCGCAGCCCTAAAAAGAATAAGTAAAAAATGCTAGGAAATATTTTCCTAGCATTTTTATTTTATTCATGAGTTTCTTTACGGTAACGAGTATTAAATAATGGGCTAATTGGTTGATGTTGTTCAATTAACTTAATTGCATCCCCCATAAGCGGACCTACTGAAACTAATTGCAACTTATCAATTTTCTTTTCTTCAGGTTGATTAATTGAATCAGTTAAAACTAAACTCTTAATCTTAGAATTGTTAAGACGTTCAATCGCAGGACCTGAAAGAACAGCATGAGTAGCACTAGCATATACTTCCGTAGCACCTGCATCAATTAAAGCTTGAGCTGCTAAAGTAATAGTACCAGCAGTATCAATCATATCATCAATAATAATTGCGCGTTTTCCTTTAACATCACCGATAATGTTCATAACCTCAGCGACATTGGCCTTAGGACGACGTTTATCCACAATGGCAATTGGGGCCTTTAAAAATTCTGCTAACTTTCTAGCACGAGTAACGCCACCATGATCTGGTGAAACAACAACTGCATCCTTATCAAGATGGTTAGTTAAGAAGTAATCAGCTAATAATGGCGCACCCATCAAATTATCAACTGGAATATCAAAGAATCCTTGAATTTGTGGGGCGTGTAAGTCAAGTGATAAGACTCTAGTTGCACCTGCAGTTTCAAGCATATTAGCAACTAATTTAGCAGTAATTGGTTCACGAGCACGTGTTTTACGATCTTGCCGTGCATAGCCATAATATGGCAAAACAATGTTGATTGCACGAGCACTTGCACGCTTAACAGCATCAATCATAATCAATAGTTCCATCAAGTTATCATTGACAGGAGCACTGGTTGATTGAATTAAGTAAACATCTTTACCACGAACTGATTCATCAATATTAATTTGAATTTCCCCATCACTGAAACGTTGCACACTTGACTTAGCAAGTGGTACCCCAATTCTATCAGCAATTTTTTCAGCTAATGGATTATTTGAATTGAGCGAAAAAAGTTTAATATCGTCTTTGTAAGACATGGTTATCCTCCATAAAAACTACTATCACATCTTTATTTTAGCAAAGAAAAAAGCAAGCTTAAAGAAAAGCTTGCTTTTTTTATTAAAGAATTGGTAAATATCCTAAAATAAGTCCAATTAGCATAAAACAAAGAAAAATTCCAATACACCAACGGAAAATGCAACTTTGATATTCACCTAAAGTAATTTTAGTTTTATCCATCAGTAAATAAATAAATGGTACTAACGGACTAAGGAAGTGGAAGGCTTGTCCCATCAAAGCTGCAAATCCAATTTGTAAGTTATTAAAGCCATAAGCTTTAGCAGTAGCAGCTAGTGGTGGTAAAACTCCATAGTAAAAGGCATCATTATTTAAAAGGTACGTACCTGGTGCTGATATAATAGCAATGATAATTGCAAAATATTTTCCAAGTGAAGTAGGTATCATTTGAGTCAATACAACTGCAATCGCATGTGACATTCCGGAAACATATTCACCTTTTGCATTTGCAGGCCCATTTAAGACACCCATTAAAACGCCAGCACCCAAGACCATAATAACCACACTAATCATTTCCGGAGCTAAAAGACTAATTACATGTCTTTGAACTTTACCTTTTGGATAGTTAAATGCCAAGGCAATTGCTACACCAAAGCCAAATAAAATTGCGCTATCAGCTTTACCTAAAACTAATGCTCCAACTAAAGCAATCGTCAAAATCAAGTTGAACCAAATTAAGTTAGGGCGTTTTAGATTTTCTTCCTCTTCTTCTGATTCATAGTGCTCTGCAACATGTTCAACATTTTCTTGAACACCTAGACGCTTACGTTCTTTTTTACCTAAATAATAAGCTACACCAAGAGTATAAATAATTGAAAGGATCATCCCTGGTAAAAGTGGTGGCAAAATTTGACTTGCATCTAAATGCATCACAGTCATTACTCGAGCAGTTGGACCACCCCAAGGTATCAAATTCATCACACCATTGGTTAAGATAATTAAGGTTGCAAGATAGATCTTTTTGATTTTTAGACGATCAAAAATTGGAATCATCGCAGTACATACGATCATAACAGTAGTCGTCCCATCACCATCTAGTGAAACAAACGCTGATAAGATTGCGGTTCCGACTAAAACCTTTAAAGGATCGCCTTTTACCCATTTAACAACTTTATCAACCATGGGATCAAATAGCCCTGTTAACAGCATAATTCCGAAGTACAAGATAGCAAAGGTCATCATCGCAAAGGTTGAAGCGACTGACTTAATACCTGCCATTGCATAGGTTAAGGTATCAAAAAAGCCATACCCCGCTAACACGCCAAATAAAATAGGTACAATCACTAAACTAGTGAAAGCGCTTAATTTCTTAGCCATGATTAAAGCCATGAAAGTGACAATCATGGCTAAACCAAGAAACGCCAACAATGTGGTGTTCATATTTGTTCTCCTTTTATTCCCAGTCTTTATCTTTTGATAAAGGTAGTTTGTGCCAATAATCTTCTTTGTTAACTTGACGGCCTCTGGCAATAGCCATCTCATAGCGATTTACATCTTTAGTAATGGTTGAATCTGCAGCAATAAATGAATGATCTGCCACATTGATAGGATTAATAATAGTTGATCCAGCACCGATGAAAGCATGGTCACCAACATTAGAATGGAACTTCTTAACTCCATCATAGTTAGAGAAAATAACTCCGCAACCCACATTAATATCTTTACCTAAAGTTGCATCTCCAATATAAGTTAAATGGCCAACCTTAGTATTTTCTCCAATTTGGGCTTTCTTAATTTCAACGAAGTTACCAATATGAGCTCCAGACATAATCTCTGCATTTGGACGAAGATGTGAATTAGGTCCGATGTCTGTATTATCATGCATAACTGATTCTTGAATTGTTGAAGAGGTGACAGTTACATTATTACCAATCTTAGAGTCAACAATTCTTGAACCACTGGTAATTACACATTCATTGCCAATAACAGTCTTACCCTTAATTACCACATTACCTTCAATTACAGTGTCATTGCCAATCTTTACATCACTATCAATGTAGGCAGTATCTGGATCAATAAAGGTTACACCGTTACGCATGTGTTCTTCATTAATTCTTCTTTGCATAATTTTAGTTGCCTTAGCCAAGGCAATACGGTCATTTACCCCCAAGCTTTGACTAAAGTCTGGCATCTTGTAAGCACCAACTCTTTCACCACTATTACGCAAAATTTCCAAAACATCAGTTAAGTAATATTCACCTTGAGCATTGTGGTTGGTTACTTTCTTTAAAGCTTCAAATAGCTTCTTATTGTCAAAACAAAATACTCCAGTATTGATTTCTTTAACTTTTAGTTCTTCTGGCTTACCATCTTTTTGTTCGACAATTCGTAAAACGTTGCCTTGTTCATCACGAATAATTCGACCATATCCAAATGGGTTAGGTGCTTCAGCAGTTAAAACAGTTGCTGCATTTTCTTTTTCTTGATGGTATTTAAATAAATTTTCAAAAGTTTCAGTAGTGAAAAGTGGAGTATCTCCTGTTACTACCATTGTTGAACCTGTTTCTTGCTCTAAAATTGGAGCAGCAGTCAACACAGCATGACCAGTGCCTAGTTGTTTTTCTTGGAAGGCAAATTCACTCTTTCCTTCCAGTAAATGTTTAACATCTTCTGCACCAGTACCTACAATAGTAACGATTTTTTCAGGATTCATTCCCTTAGCGTTATCTACCACATGTTCAACCATTGCTTTACCACAGACTTTGTGTAAAACCTTGTAAAGCTTAGATTTCATTCTGGTACCTTTACCAGCAGCTAAAACTACGACAAATTTTTTCATAATTCTAATCCCTTTCGCAATTATTGCTAGGTCCTAGTATACCATTTTAAAAGCGATTAAAATCAGTCTTATCTAGGAAATTACCAATACTTGTTTTAATAACACTCTTTTCAGTATCGATTTCATCAATTTTGATAAGTGAAATGTAATCATCTACCATCTTATCAGCATGACTTGTTTCACATAAAACACAAATTCCGCCAACTTTTGAATCGAATTCACGAACTAGGCCTTCCATCCCAGTTAAAGTGCCTCCACCTTTCATAAAGTCATCAATAATCAGAACGTTAGAATTTTTAGCTAAGCTCTTAGTTGGTAATTCCATTTTAGCTACTCGTGAAGAAGATGATGACAGATAGTTTACACTAACAGTTGATCCTTCTGTTACCTTTCCCTTTTTTCTAGCAGTTACAAATGGAACGTTCAAAAAGCGAGAAACTGCTTCAGCTAGTGGAATTCCTTTTGTTTCAATAGTCATAACAGCAGTAATGTCTTTATATGCAAAGTGTGTTGCTACCATTTGTCCAATTCTAAGCATATCTTTTGGTGAACCTAAAATATCAGATAGGTAAACAAATCCACCTGGCAAAATTCTCTCAGTATCTTCAATTCTATTAGCTAAGTCTGCTAAATATTCTTTTGAATGTGCTTTACCTAAAAATGGAATGTATCTAACGCCACCTGCAGCACCAGCAACTGTTTCTAAAATTCCATCTTCATTTGCTGCTAGAGTGTGCTTTAAGATTGCCAAGTCTTCAGAAATAGATGACTTAGCTGAGCCATAGCGTTCAGCAAAAAAAGGTAATGAAATTAAAGTATGTGGACGTTCCAAAAGATATTTGGTCATATCTACAAGTCTTTCTGAACGTTTCATCGATTATCCTCCTTAATGTTTGCAATTTAACTAAGTATTAATATACAGTAAACGCAAAGAAAAATCACTAGTATTTTCAAAAAACACTAGTGATTGTTCGTAAACAACTTTTTAAATTATACTCTATTCAAAACGTAATTCAATATTTTTGGTTAATAAATCAGTGTAACTATATGAAACACGTTCAAAATTATTTTGCCGTTGATCTAAGTCAACTACGAAGACAGCGGGAAAAGTACTTTTCAAAATGCCCTTACGCTTGGTAACTTTCTTTCTACCAGCTTGGGCAACAACTGTAATAGAATCACCTAGATGTGAGTCTAATTCCTTTTTGATTGATAGAATTGAGATTGGCATAAAACACACTCCTATGTGAAACATAGTAGCACAAATTTGTGATTTTTACAACAATCTCCCTTACTTCAGCTTATTAGCTAAAGTAATAAACTGTTCAATCGTTACTTGTTCTGGTCGCACTTTATCAGGTAAATCAAGGCTAGCAATTAAATCTGAACGCTCTTGTTTATCTTTCACTAGCGGTTTTAAGTTATTGTTCAAAGTTTTACGTCTTTGTGAGAAACACATTTTGATTACATGTTCAAAATGTTTCTCATCACCTAAATTAAACTTTTCAACTAAAGGCTTTAAGACTACTACACTACTATCTACCTTAGGACTAGGATTAAAGTTAGTTCGATCAACTTGGACCGCTAACTTAACGCTAAACTTAGTTTGAACAAAGATAGTTAATGGGCCATAATCTTTATTTCCACTATTTGCTGCTAACCGATCAGCCACTTCTTTTTGCATCATTAAAGTTAAACTTTCAAAATCTAAATCACTTTTAGCCAAAGCAAAAATAATAGGTGTCGTAATGTAATATGGCAAGTTCGCAACCACTTTAACAGGCTTAGTCAAATTAAAAAAATCACCAATATCAGTTGCGAAATCTGCTTTCAAAACATCTTTCATGACTAATTTAAATACATCATCTAAATGCTTGTCACCTATTTTTTGAGGCAATTCATTATGCAAAATTTCTGGCAAATCTTGGTCAATTTCGTAAGCTAAAACTTTTGCACCACGTAAAAGCATTTGTTCAGTTAACGATCCAATTCCTGGGCCAATTTCTAAAACTTGATCATCAGCTTTAATGTCTGCCGCATCTAAAATATCATTAATTTTACTTAAGCTAATTAGAAAATTTTGTCCCAAATTTTTCTTAGCGAAACCCAAATAACGATTCATTATCGCCTTGGTTCTAATTGGGTCACAAATTGGTAAATTATTTGCCATTTTCAACCTCACTTACTGTTTGCCGCAACTCATTAAAATTAATTCCAAACATAACCAATCGCTTGTAAAATTGCTTACCATTTGCATAACCGATACCCAGCTTAACTCCAACGTCTTCACGTAATTTGCGTGAACTTGAACTAGTAGCTAACCCCAGCTTACGATATTGTTCAAAAGTTAAATCACTGCTTTTAGTTGTTTCATGTAAATCAGCCAATGCCCGTTCAAGCGCTGCTCGTGTTGCATGTTCAACACCTAAACTGCCACTAAACTCAGGTTCTGCTTCTTTTCTAGTTACAAAAGCTTGCTTAGCTGTTGGCACAGCTTGAGTCACAATCTTCCGAATCCGTTCTCCGTTAAAATCAGGATCGGTAAACACAATGATGTCCCGTTTTTGGGCAACTTTTTTGATTAAAGCCAAAGTTTCAGTACTGACTGCTGAACCATTTGTTTCAATCGTCTCAATTCCTGGAAAAAACTGCTTCAAATGTGCGGTATCATCTTTACCTTCAACTACTACAACGGCATCAAAGTTCTTATTATTTAATTCCATAAGCAGTCACCGTATTCTTGTAAGTAGCTTCAGCTACTTCTTCTAAGCTAACACCTTTTAACTCACTAATTGCTTTAGCAACATAATAAACATAGGCTGGTTCATTTTGCTTTCCGCGATATGGCTTAGGAGTCAAGTAAGGCGCATCAGTTTCTATTACTAATCGATCAAGTGGCACTAGTTTCACACTAGCATGAACGTCCACAGCTTTGGTAAATGAAGCAACCCCTGAAAATGAAAAAGTCACATTATCTAATGTCAAAAACTTCTTCGTCCACTTAGGTCCACCATTATAGCTATGTAAAACTGCGCCGTATTCTAAATTACTAGTTTTTAAAATCTCATAGCAATCCTTAAAAGCATCCCTAGTATGGATATTAACCGGTAATTTTAAATCATGAGCAATTTCAATTTGCCGTCTAAAGATTTCTTTTTGTAAATCACGTGGAGATTCATCCCAGTAGTAGTCAAGGCCTATTTCACCTAGAGCAACTACCTTAGGCTCTTTTAATTGCTCAACAAGCAAGTCTTCCCATTCCTGGCAATAATCTTTGGCAACATCTGGGCAATAACCAACAATGGCATAAACGTTATCAAATTTTTTAGCTAAATCAAGAGCACGTTTATTGTATTCTAAATCTTGTCCAACACAAGCCATCTTAGTTACATGTAAATCTGCAGCTCTTTGCAGATATACTTCTTCTTTCCCTCTAAAAGGAGTGTCATTTAAATGTGTATGTGCGTCAAAAATCTCCATTAACCTAATAATGCCCCTAAGTCATGTTCATCGCCAACAATTGCAAGCTTAACTTTCTTGCCCTTTTCACTAGATAAAAGCATGCCTTGGCTTTCCATTCCCATCATTTTACGTGGCTTTAAGTTAGTTACAGCTAAAATCTTCTTACCAACTAACTCTTCAAAGTCAGGGTAGAACTTGTGCATTCCTGATAAGATTTGACGTTTTTCATCGCCAAAGTCCATTTGGAATTTTAGCAACTTACTTGAACCTTCAACAGCTTCAACACTAATAACTTGTCCAACTTTAATTTGAACTTTGTCAAAATCATCAATTGAAATATAGTTCTTTTCTTCTTCCATTTCTGCTGCCTTCTTTTCACTTCTAGTTTGCTTCTTGCTTACAGCCTTAGCCATTTCTTCTTTGATGTATGCTACTTCTTCATCCTTTTTTCTTCTTGGGAAAATTGGAGTTGGCTTTTCAGTAACCTTAACGTTCCAAGAAAATGCCCCAAATTCTAAGGCTTTTTGTGCTTCATCTTCAAAGTTCAAGCCTAATTGTGCAAAAATCTTAGCTGGACTTTCAGTCATAATAGGGCTAATCATAATTGCAATTAAACGTAAGCTTTCAGCTAAGTTAGCCATTACTCGAGCTAATTCTTCAGTCTTACCTTCCTTGTTTAATACCCAAGGAGTAGTTTCATCGATATACTTGTTAGCACGACCAACGAATTTCCAAATTGCATCTAAAGCCTGTGAGAAGTGGAGTGCATCCATTTGCTTTTGATATTCAACTATTGTTTCATTAGCTACTTTAGCTAAATCACTACCTAAGTCATCTTGACTAGCTGGTTTAGTTACAAGACCTGCTTGGTATTGGTTAATCATAGAAACAGTTCTGTTGAGAAGATTTCCTAAGTCATTTGCTAAGTCAAAGTTAACTCTTTCAACAAAGTCTTCAGGTGAGAAACTACCATCACTACCAAATGGAATGGCTCTCATTAAGTAGTAACGTAATGCATCTAGGCCAAATCGATCAACAATTGATTCTGGATAAACAGCGTTGCCTTTAGACTTACTCATCTTATCCTTGTAAATTAAAACCCAGCCGTGACCAAAAATTTGCTTAGGAAGTGGTAAATCAAGAGCCATCAACATAATTGGCCAGTAAATGGTGTGGAAACGAACAATTTCTTTACCAACTAAATGTACATCAGCTGGCCAGAACTTCTTAAATAAGCTGTCATCATCTGAGCCATAACCTAAAGCAGTAATATAGTTTGATAAAGCATCAATCCAAACATAAACCACGTGTTTTGGATCACTTGGTACTGGAATTCCCCAGTCAATAGTAGTTCTAGTTACAGATAAGTCTTCAAGGCCAGGCTTAATGAAGTTATTAACCATTTCCTTTTCACGTGAATGTGGCAAGATAAAGTCTGGATTTTCCTTGTAGTACTTAAGTAAACGATCAGCATACTTGCTCATTCTGAAGAAGTAAGATGGCTCTTTAACTAGTTGCACTTTGTGACCCGATGGAGCAATTCCACCAATAACTTTACCGTTATCATCTTTAAATACTTCTTTTAATTGTGATTCAGTAAAGTATTCTTCATCTTCGACACTGTACCAACCAGTATATTCGCCTAAGTAGATGTCGCCTTGCTTTAAAAGTTTTTCAAAAATCTTTTGGACACTCTTAACGTGGTCCGCATCTGTCGTACGAATGAACTTATCATAAGAAATATCAAGCTTTTTCCAAAGTTCTTTATATTGCTTAGCCATGTTATCAACATATTCTTGTGGCTTAATGCCAGCTTTTTCAGCCTTTTGTTCAATCTTTAAGCCGTGTTCATCAGTTCCTGTTAAAAAGAAAGTGTCGTATCCTTGACTACGCTTATAACGAGCCATACTATCAGCTGCAATTGTTGTATAAGCATTACCGATAGTTAATCGGCCTGATGGATAATAAATCGGAGTTGTAATATAAAAAGTCTTTTTGTCAGCCATAATTTGTCTCTCTTTCAAGTTTATAATTCAATAATACACCATACAAAAAGGGATTGCTCCCAAAATGAGAATCCCTTATATTGTAACAGATTAAATCAAAAATTTTTCTTTTCTGAGATAAAGTCTCTTAACTAATGTTGTTAATAAAATATAGAGTACTAGCAAACCAACTACTATTTCAATAAATGTCCCTGGCATTGGGCCAAATTTTAAGCTTGTAGCAACACGTGAATATGGTAAGTAACTACCTATTACCGCTGCACCAAAAGTTGCAAGCATTACTGGGGCTGTAGCATGTTGCTTAATTAAAGGTAATTTCTTATCTCTTAGAGCATGAATTACCATTTCTTGAGTCCAAAGTGATTCGATAAACCAGCCAGTATGGAAGACTGCTATAAAAATTGCCTGGCCAGTTAAATTCAAACTAGTAAAGCTGCCACCTGCAACGCTAGGACAAATTACAAAATAAAGCAAAGCGAAAGTAATAATATCAAAAACAGATGAAGTTGGGCCAAAATAAAACATAAACTTAGGCAATTTCTTAGTTGACCAAGTTCGCGGTTGTGAAAGATATTCATCATCCATACTATCGAAAGGAATTGCTAAACAGCTGGTTCCATAAAGTAAATCTAGAATCAATAATTGTAAAGGTAACATTGGTAAAAATGGTAAAAAGCTTGATGCAACTAAAATTGATAAGATATTACCAAAATTAGAGGAGAGAGTTATCTTGATATATTTCATTGTATTGCCAAAGACTTTTCTACCAATTCTAACCCCATTTTCTAAAATTCTCAGATCTTTATGAAGCAAGATGATATCAGCGCTTTCCTTAGCAATATCGACAGCAGTATCAACGGAAATTGAAACATCAGCTGCTTTCATTGCTGGTGCATCATTAATACCGTCCCCCATGTAAGCAACAGTATGCCCATCTGCTTTTAAAACTTCAATAATCTTAGTTTTTAATTCAGGTGATAATTTAACGAAAATATCACAGCTATCTACGATTTCACGTAATTCGGTATCACTTTTTCCGATTAAGTCACTACCTGAATAAATCTTACTTACATCGAGACCAACTTGCTTACCAACAGCACGTGTAACAGCCGCATTATCACCGGTTAAGATTTTTACTCTAATACCATCGCGTTTTAAGTTTGCTAAGGCTTCTTTAGCGGTTTCTTTTGGTGGATCTAGAAAGGCTAAGTAACCAACAATTGTTAACTCACTTTCATCCTTTACACTGAATTCACCAACAGGAGCTGGATTTTTCTTATATGCTAGTAACAATACCCGCAACCCATCTTGATTCATATCATCAATATCAGCCAAGACTTTTTCTTTTCGTTCAGTAGTTAATGGCAAAACTTTACCATTAATTTGAACGAAGCTACTTGATTCTAACATTTCTTCTGCTGCGCCTTTAGTTACTAATAAGTGTTCGCCATGTTTATCTTGCACAACTACACTCATCTTTCGGCGTTTGAAATCAAAGGGAATTTCATCGATTTTTTCGTAATCTGCTTGAATTTTAGCTGTATCAAGTTCTTGTTCACCGGCATCTATCACAGCTTTATCAATCAAATCCTTCATCCCAGTTTGATAGAAACTATTGAGGTATGAATATTCTAGGACAATATCTTTTTCCACCAAATTTAGATTATAATGTCGTTCTAAGACAACTTTATCTTGAGTTAAAGTCCCAGTCTTATCAGTACATAAAATATCAGCTGAACCAAAATTTTGAATCGAATTCATCTTTTTCATAATGGTTCCATGCTTAGACATTTCAATTGACCCTTTAACTAAGTTACTGGTCACAATTACAGGTAACATTTCTGGTGTTAAGCCAACAGCTGTGGCAATGGCGAAAATCAAAGCATCTAACCAATTACCTTTAGTTAGGCCGTTAATTATTAGTACTAAAGGAGCAATAATTGCAGTCATGATAATTAATAACTTGGAAATTTCTTTAATTCCCACATCAAAGGCTGTTTCTTTAATTTTAGTTTGACTAATTTTACGCGCTAATTTACCAAAGACCGTCTTGTTGCCAGTCGCAAAAACAATCCCAGTAGCGGAGCCAGAAACCACGGTCGTTCCTTCATAAACAATATTAGGATAATCTAAATAATCGTTTAAAGCTGTTACTACCGGCTTTTTACCAGCAATTTTTTCTACTGGATTTGATTCCCCATTCAGTGAACTAGCACTGCAAAACAAATCCTTGGTCCTAATCAATTTCATATCAGCTGGTACCATATCACCAGCTGCTAAATTAATGATATCTCCAGGTACTACATCGCTAGTTGGTAATTCTTGTGATTTTTGATTACGAACAATATTAGTAGTAACCGAAACCATCTTCAAAAGACTTTGAACAGCATCATTAGTTTTAACATTTTGAACAAAACTAGTTAATCCAGAAATTAAAACCATGACTAACATAATTATCACAGTACTTAAGTCCTTTTCGCTTTCTGGAACAAAAATATAGTTAGTAAACAGCGATAAAGTAGCTAAAATAAGCAAAACTGCAGTAAAGGGAGTCATAAAAGCTTCAAATAAGAAATGAGCCTTAGTGTTATGTTCACTTTTAGCAATTTCATTTCTGCCATACTTTTCACGCAACATAGCTGCATCCTTATTACTTAAGCCAGTTTCTCCACTACCAAAACGTTGATAAGTCTTAGCTAAATCTTCAGTTGCAATTTCCATTAGCATCTTAAGATTATCTGCGTTCTTAACAGTCTTCTTAACTTTAATCATATATTTCTCCTCCCTAGGCTAGAAGAGCAAAGAAAAAGCCCACCTAAAAAAGGTGGACTCGAAAAAATACCCTTAATAAGCCTTCGTTCAGTTTTAACACTACGTGACGTAAGCACTAGCTAGCTATCTGGATTCCGCCTTAATTCGACAGAGTCTGTTTGACCCGTTGGCATCTCTGGATGTTTCTGGGCGATAGCGTGTTTTCACGTAGGAGTCTCACCTAACAGATTTTGAATTTTTATCAAGTAAACAATTACTTTACGCATTGATGGTACGCGGATATATTCACTTTGTCAAACTTTTACTCTAAATAGTTTCCCAATGAAAGTTAAAAACCCCATCATGCAGCATCCTAAAATAAGGGCCCAGCCTAAGTTTAACTTATGCTGCTTGCTATCATCAGTTTTGGCATCATAAGGAGATTTTAAGTTCAGTCTTTGATCTACTTTTAAGAAAGTGTTTTTAAAAAGATGATTAATTCCACGATTAAAAGTAGACTTATTTGAACTAGTCAATAAATCAGCATTACCTTGTAAAAGTTGATTACTTTCAGTTGAATTCAAAGGAAGATTTTTACCTAATATAATCTTGACCTGACTACGACCATTCACACTTGTGATTAAGAACAAAATTTCACTAGGCTTGGCACCCCTAGTTTTAGCGATGATTTTAGCACTTATTTTTTGTCTTTTACTTTTCCAAAAAGCATTTTGTTGCTTAAGCAAAGCTTGATTATTAGAATCTACATCCTTACTAGAAAATGCTGTCATTAGAGGAAATAACAAAACTAAGGCAATAAGACTAATGATTTGCTTCATACTCATCAATCTCACTTGCTAAATTATGAACGTATGCTGGATCAATTTTTACTTGTTTAACAGTTACACCCGTTTTATTAAGTAGGTCCAGTGCTAGTGGATCGTCACGATAATCAAAGAAGTAATTAATACGCTTAACTCCAGCCTGTACTAAAGCTTTAGTGCAGTTATAGCAAGGAAAATGGGTAACATAAACCTCCGTATTAAGAGTAGAGACGCCATTTTTAGCACACTGAATCAAAGTATTCATCTCTGAGTGAATCGTACGAACGCAGTGGCCATCAACCATTTGATGCCCCACATCATCACAATGCGCTTGCCCAGTTACTGACCCATTATAGCCAGTTCCAATAATTCGTTTATCTTTAACTAAAACGCAACCTACTAGAGCGCGATTACAAGTTGAGCGCTGGCTAATAACTAGCGCCTGCATCATAAAGTATTGTTCCCAAGGAATACGATGATTAGCCATTATCTTTGTCCTTTGAAGTAGTTAAATCCAATTGCATCGCGAACTTCTTGTAAAGTTTTATTAGCAACTTTGTTAGCTTTTCTTGATCCTTCTAAGAGCATTTCATAAACGGCATCTTTATCTTGAGCGAATTTTTCTCTACGTTCTCTAATTGGAGCAAGTTCTTCTTCCAAAACCTCATTTAAGAAGCGTTTGATTTTAACGTCACCTAAACCACCTTTTTGGTATTGTGCCTTTAAGTCCGCAACTTTATCTTGATCTTTAGCAAAAACATCAAGATAAGTGAAAACAGTATTTCCTTCAACTTGACCTGGATCTTCTACGTGAATATGGTTAGGATCAGTGTACATTGACATTACTTTTTTAGTTAAAGTCTTAGCATCATCAGCTAAATAAATCGCATTACCTAATGATTTGCTCATCTTGGCATTACCATCAAGTCCTGGTAATCTACCTTGTCCCTTTGGTGGGAAGTAGCCCTTAGGTTCTTTCAAAATATCAGTCTTGTATAAGCGATTGAAAGTTCTAACGATTTCTCTTGTTTGTTCCATCATTGGTTCTTGATCATCCCCGACAGGAATTACTGTTGCCTTGAAAGCAGTAATATCTGCAGCTTGTGATACTGGATAAGTCAAAAAGCCTGCTGGAATACTTTCGTTAAAGTTTTTTTGCTTAATTTCAGTCTTAACAGTCGGATTTCTTTCAAGTCTTGCAACAGTGACTAAGTCTAAATAGTAAGCAGTTAATTCAAACAAAGCTGGAATTTGCGATTGGACAAAAATAGTTGATTTCTCTGGATCAATTCCTACTGCTAAATAATCAAGTGCAACTTCAATTAAGCTGTTACGAATCTTTTCAGGATTACGCGCATTATCTGTTAAAGCTTGAGTATCAGCAATCATGATATATGGGTCGTATTTACCTTCATTTTGCAATATTACTCGATTTTTTAATGACCCAATATAGTGTCCAATATGTAAACGTCCTGTAGGACGATCTCCTGTCAAAAGTACTTCTTTAGCCATAGTTGTCTCCTTAAATTCAAATTTTATAAACTTCAAAATTGTTACCTTTATTTTAACATATCTCGCAATTTTCTCTTGGATAAAGAAAATATTCATGATAAACTTATCATATATTGCGGGTATAGTTTAATGGTAAAACACCAGCTTCCCAAGCTGGGGATGCGGGTTCGATTCACGCTATCCGCTTAAGCAAAAAGGAGATTTCAGTTTGAAATCTCCTTTTTATTTACATCATCATTACTAATAAAATCCCATTTAAAACTGCTAAATACAAGGTCATTGATAAGCTTTGGGTATACAAGTAAGTCCACGCTAAAAATAAGCCTAGCACAAAATCAACCACAATTAAATTTAAGTTGAATTGCAAATTCAAAATTGTAAAAACCGCACCTGAACAAAGTAACCCCATCACTGCAACTAAAAAATCATCTGCTCTAAACAAGTAATTAAAGAAAAATCCTTCAGCTAAAAATACTTGTAAAACTGGAATTACAACTCCCTGAGCTATTATTAAGAACCAAAACATTGGTGTACTTTCAGATTTAGCATAAATGCTTTGAAAAGTATAGTATCCTAACTTTCCATTTAACTGTAAATATGAAATAAAAAGTCGCGCACACACAATCGCAATTGTCATCAAACTAGTTACGGTCATATTTCCTAATAATGGCAAACTAAAATTCCTTTGAAAATATCTTTGTTCTCGATTAAATCGATAAATATACAAAAGTCCGGTCATTAAAGTTAAGCAGATAAATAAAATCAAATCCCAAGTTTGTAATTTTCCAGTATCTGCAACCAAAGCCTTAGCTCCAATTACAAGCAAATAACCAACTAAATATACGCCATAGCGAATTAAATTCCCTTGGACAGATCGCGGTGTGTTCAATTCGCACCCTCCTTATAACTTATTCTTATTTATTATAGCAAAAAACGCACCTATTAATAGATGCGTAAATATAGATTAATCAGATTGAAATATTTAATCGGCTAAAAGAGACTTAGCAAGTTCAAAATCACCCAAAGTAGCAGAACCATTATTAGCAACAATAGGACGAACAATTAGCTTATTTAATTCAGGAGTTGCAACATAATTATTATTTAAATCATCAAAATATTTTCTTACGCCAACTAGGTCATCTTCAGTTAAAACAGAACCACCAACAATCATCACATCGGGTCTAGTAGTCATATATGCATTATAAAGTAATTGGGCAACGTAATATTGTAGATACTTAAAGGCCTTGTGATTACGTGGCAAGTCTTCACCAGGGATACCAGTTCTAGCCTTTAAACTCGGTCCAGCAGCCATTCCTTCGCCACAGGCCCCATGGAAAGGACATGTGCCGTCAAAATCATCCCCCTTGGCCTTGGTTACCATCATATGTCCCATTTCTGGGTGATAGTTGCGTCCAATGAACTTGCCTTCTTGAATAATTCCCCCTCCAATACCAGTACCTACAGTAATGTAAAGGTAAGTCTTAGTATTATCGCGGCCACGAGCAACATATTCACCATAGCAAGAGCCATTGACATCTGTAGTAATAAATACAGGTATATTTAATTTTTCTTCAAAAAAGCCCTTAAAGTTTGCACCAGACCAACCTGGTTTAGGGGTATCAAGAATATAACCATAAGTCTTAGAGTCAGGATTAATGTCTACTGGTCCA
The DNA here is from genome assembly GCF_000425905.1 of Lactobacillus psittaci DSM 15354. GTDB lineage: Bacteria > Bacillota > Bacilli > Lactobacillales > Lactobacillaceae > Lactobacillus > Lactobacillus psittaci. Next base: position 64,772 of record NZ_AUEI01000007.1, on the reverse strand, counting down.
AATGTAGCAATAGCTAAAGCATCAACTGGATGCTTTTTAAAGAATTCAAGACATTTAGGTAAAGTTTCTTCTTTAGTTGTAGTAGGAATTCTGTCAGTTGCGATTACTTCTTTAGTTGTAAGATCCTGTACTGCCAAAATAAACTTAGTTCCGCCGGCTTCAATACTACCGACTGCATTTACTTTTGTCATTTTATATTTCCTTTCAAGAAAAAATTATAAAGGCTTGAAAAATCATCTTGCATTTTATCACAATTCCTAACAAAGAACTAGCATCTATGAAAATGTTTTCACACAAAAAAGTAGGAACAAGTTCCTACTTTTAAATTTACACCCTTTACTTACTTTTTATTTAGCCACCTTAGCTAAATTGTCATAGTTTTGCTTCATCCAATTGTAATAAGTAACGCCATTAGGCATAGTTTCTCGAACTGATATAACCTTAATTCCATTTGATTTAGCCTTTTTAACTAAAGTATTGACCGTTGAACTAGAAGCTTGCGTATTATTAACAAAGAAAGCAATTTCTTTATTCTTAATTTGGCGATTCATTTTACTAATAATCTTCGCACTTGGGTCAACTTCATTTTCAATCGCTTCTTCAAAATCACGATTTCCAATCTTGAAACCACTTGCTTCTAAAGCATAATCAAAAACAGGTTCTGAAACAAAAACAGGTTTAGACTTTTTGCCATCGATTTGACTACTTACTTGTTTAATTTTGGCAATCTTTGCTAAATATTCTTCAGCATTAGTTTGGTAATACTTAGCGTGCTTCTTATCAAGTTTGGTTAAACGACGAACCAAGTAGTTAACATACTTTGTTGGCATTTGTAAGTTATACCAAATATGGGGATTAGCATTACTTTTATATTTCATGATATCTTCGCCAACTCTAACAGCTTTTTTTCCATTAGCTTTAGCTAATTTTTGCATCCAATTGTCATAGCCCATACCATTAGCGATGATAATGTCAGCATGACTTAATACTAAACCGGATTTAGTTGTCGGTTCAAAATCATGAGGATCAGTATCTCCATTTTTGATAATGGCTGTAACTTTACCGTATTTACCAACAATATTCTTAGCAATATCGGCATAGACATTAGTTGAAGTTACAACTTGAATTTTATTATTATCATTTGCCTTATTTTTACTACAAGCTATTGCAACAACAGATACTGCAACAACAAGCAATAAACTCATAATCTTTTTAAATCTCATATTTCATATCCCTTCTAACTTTATAGATGTAAATCATAACAGAATACCTGATAAATATTTTAATTGCAAGTTTTTTTACTGAGATTTTAAATAAAAAAGATATCCACTATAGAGCGGATATCTCCTATCAGTTAACGCTTTGAAATCGTCCCATCTAAGACATCATAAATTTGATCACTAAATTGTTCTAAACGTTGATCATGAGTCACTAAAATAATCGCTTTATCTTTTTCTTTGGCCAGTTGTTTAAATAAACGCCCCACTTCTTTAACTCGTTCGCTATCAAGAGAAGCGGTTGGCTCATCAGCTAAAATTATTTTAGGGTTGGCATAGAGAGCTCTAGCAATGGCTGCTCTTTGCATTTGACCACCAGATAATTCATTAGGATATTTATCTACGAGTTGCTCTATCCCTAGTTGAACCAATAATTCTTGTAATTCCTTAGCTGTTAAGTTGCCATATTTCTTCACTTTATCTACTAGCTTAAATTGATCTTTAACTTTTAAAAATGGGACCAAATTATGTTCTTGCAAGACAAAACCAATAGTTGTTAATCTAAGCTGATCACTTTGTTTAGTAGACAAAGCATTAATTTCTTGACCTTCAATCAAAACTTGACCACTACTTGCCTTTTGCAAGGCTCCCATAATTGTCAAAAGTGTACTCTTACCTGCTCCTGAAGGACCTTCAAGTAAAACTAACTGTCCACTTTCCGCTTCAAAGTTTATATCCTTAACGGCAATGGTTTTTGCTTCGCCCTTACCATAAATCTTGGTAACATTTTTCAATTCGACTGCTGTCATCGCTTAGCCTCCAATCGCCATTTTAGGATCAACACGTAAAATACTTCTTACTGGAATCAAACTACCAAGTAGTCCCATAGCAATCATGCCTAAAACACCACTACTTGCGATTATGGCAGTAAATTCAATTGGAACTGCTGCTGGTAATACTTTTGTTGTTAATAGCATCACCAAGAGTGCAATTACACAACCAGAAATAACCAGTATCAATGATTGCCAAATTGTATAGCTAACTAAAGTTTTTCCTCCAATTCCTTGTGCCCTCATAACTGCAAAATTAGGTAACTTTTGCATGGTTAAAATGTACAAAAAGACAGCTACAATAATCAAAGAAATTATAAATAAGAAGCCAATCATTAATTCAAAAGTCATATTTTGAGCCTTATAACCTGGCAATTTATTCTTAAAAGTAGCTAAATTATAACTCTTTAAGTCCTTTAAGTTAGTCCGATAATTACGCTTACTAATAATTCCAGAAGCTGCAACTTGAGGGCTTAATAATTTCAAGCTTCTCCAGGTAGACAAATTTCCATATAAAATTGGAGCAATATTAATCTTGGCATTTTTAGCAAACCCAACTATCTTGTAGGTTTGATTGGAGCCATTCAAAGTCACTTTATCGCCTAATTTATATCCTTTTTGTTTAAAGGCAACATCAGCAACAACTTCATTTGACTTTTGCCACTTACGTCCACTTATCAAAGTCAAATCTTGATAAATGTACTGACTCTTCTTTAAGCCAATAAATTGAGCGGAAAGTGTAGATCTTGATTCTTTCTTAGCTACAACTGGAGTTTGACCAACAAAGCTTTCGTCTTTAGTTAATTTGAGTTGATCTATATCCTTCTTACTAATCAATGACTGGCTCAAACTAACATTACTACTTTCATTTAAAACGACTCGCTTAGTTTGCCAACTAGTAATTGCTTGGGTATTTTCAGAGGCTAACCCAAAGGCTAATCCAGTAAGCATATAAATTAAGTAGCTAATTAAAAAAATCATTAGGACAATTAAGCCATAACGCATTTTTTCTCGCTTAATTTCCTTTAATGCCAAAAACATTTTTAGTCTCCCTTTCCTAGTAATTCAATACTCTTTCTTAAACGATCTAGGTAAAGACTACGGTGTTCAGGATCAAATAAGGCTAACTTGATTGTCTCATGGCTCAATACCATGGCAGACCATTCTTTTGCTCCTAATTTTGACATTGCTACAGCTTTTTGTTGTAAGTTTTGTGCAACTAGACTCTCATTTTTGGATAAATGCATCTTAATCAAGTCATAATAAGGACTAGCTTCAGACTTAGTTACAAAATCAGAAACCAATTGACAAATCAAATCTGGATTAAATTCACGCATTGACATTGGCGCATGGATTTCTTTAATTGCCATTTTATAAACATATTTATATGCATCTTCAAGATCATCAAAATATTTATAAAAAGCTCCACGAGCTATTTCACTATCAGCAACAATTCTAGCAACCTGCGTATCTGCTAATGGATGATTACTAAACTCTTTTAAAAGAGCTTGAGTTATCCTTGCCTTCTTTTCCTGTTTTAAATTTTCAAAAGTCGACTTAACCATAGTTCTCCTTTCAAGTGACACTATGTCACCTGTCAAACTTTATTCTAACATTTTGTGACACCATGTCAATATTCTATCATAAAAAAAGAAGCTAATATAGCTTCTTAGGATTTTAACCAATTACATGATTGTACATTTGTACTTGTCTGCGATTTTCTTCAAATACAAATTTACTAATGGCACAATTTTCAACTTGTCTAAAAATATCAAGATTACCATTTGCAAAATAATGTGCCACTAAGGTCTTAATTAAAGTACCATGACAAACAACCAAAACATTCTTATCTGGATACTTATCGATTAATTCGTCCACAAATTCACTAGCCCTTTGGGCTACGTCTTCAAAACTTTCTCCACTTGGAGCATATCGCAAGTAGCCATTTGCAATATATCCATCACTAGTGAATCCCTTAGGATACTTTTTATAAAGGTCAATTACTCTTAGGGTATCCCATTCACCAAAGTCCATTTCTTTTAAACGCTCGTCAAAATGTATTGGCTTTTCATCATGAACAAAAATTTCAGCTGTCTTCCGTGCTCGCTTTAATGGACTAGCATAAACTAAGTCATATCCACTAATATCAAAATTCTTAGCAGCTTGCTGAGCCTGCATAATTCCAGTTTCATTTAAAGGTTGATCAATTCCTCCACCTTGAATACGATTTTCTTTGTTCAAATCGGTTTGACCGTGACGAATGAGGGTTAATTTCATAGTTTTTATCCTTTCTTTAGCAAATAACATCCTAAAAAGCGTTAAAATAGCATTGATAGGAGTGGAATTTATGTCGATTTTTACACTTAAACGCGATGGATTAAATATCGTCTGTGAGCAGCTCAATCCTTTCGGTGAGCGCTATGATTTAGCAATCATTATGCATGGTTTTACAGCCAATCGAAATACTGACTTATTAAAGCAACTAGCACAAAACCTATGTAATGAAAATGTCTCCAGCATTCGTTTTGATTTTAATGGTCATGGTGAAAGTGATGGTGCCTTCAAGGATATGACCGTTTTAAATGAAATAGCTGATGCAAATTGTGTCTTATCATATGTTAAAACTAATCCACATATAAACCACATTTACTTAGTTGGTCATTCTCAAGGTGGCGTTATTGCCTCAATGCTAGCAGGTCTTTATCCCGATTTAATTGATAAGTTAGTCTTACTAGCTCCTGCTGCTTGCTTGAAAGATGACGCTTTAGCGGGTTCAACCCAAGGCGTTAGCTATAATCCTAAAAAGATTCCAGATATCATCCCTTATAAAGGAAAAGAATTAGGTGGTTTTTACCTTCGAATAGCACAAAACTTACCAATTTATGAGACTTCTAAAAACTTCACTGGCCCTGTCTGCTTAATTCATGGCAAATCAGACCAAGTTGTTGATTATAAATATAGTCAAAAATATCATGATATTTACGAAAATTCTACTCTTCATTTAATTGAAGCTGATCATCGCTTCACAGGAGATAGTCAAAAAGAAGCTATCAGGCTAACTACAGATTTTTTAAGACCTACTACTTTCTTTTAAAGTCAAAATCAGTCTTAAAGACATAAGTATTGTCATCACTGACACTCACATCAAATTTATAAGAAAAATCACTAAACGCTTGAAGTTCTTCAGGCGTTTTTATTTGATTTTCACAAATAAATCTGGTCATTTCTCCACGACTCATCTTAGCGTGTGTCCCAATTGTTTTATAACCTTGAGCTCTTTTTTCTAAAAAATCAATAGTAATCATTCGCTCATCTGATTTCAAGTATGGCTTCACTACCCTAGCATATTCTTTAGATGCGAGATTTATGACAACTTGATCATCTTTGAATAATTCGTCATGAATTAAACTCCCCCAAAAATGATACAAGCTATAATCACGAAATCCTATCATTTTATTTTTTAACTCTAAGCGATAAGGACACACTGCATCAAATGGGCGTAAAACACCATACAAGCCAGAGAGAATGCGCAAATGTTGCTGACTATAATCTAAAGCTCGCTCTGTAAACAAATCTGCTGCCATATATTGATACTGGATTCCACTATATGTTGCAATTGCTGGAACAGTTGCTTTCGCACTATTAAAATCAGCTAGTTGTCTTTGCCCTTCACGAGTAATTGCCGGACTTGCCTGCCAAATTTCGCTTAATTGCTCAAAATCTCTTTCTCGTAAAAAAGCTATTAATTCTTCGGCTTTATTTAAAAAGACTGGCTGGCTCCGGGGCAAAAAACTATCAGTCTTAACCATTTTCTTGGCTGGAGAAATTATTATTTTCATTACAAGCTTCACCTCAAGTCAATTATACGTAAAACTTGCTAGCGACAAAACAAAAAAGTCTTCACCTTAAAAAGATAAAGACTTTATTTTTTACTTCAAATTTTGCTTAACAAAAGCAACAAAGTTCTGCATTACTTGATCAAGTTGCTTGATGTAATCTTCATTGGTCAAATCGCCGGTTTCTTTATCAAAGTTACCAAAGGCATTGCCAATCAAAACTTCGTTACCAGGTAATACATTAGCAGTCATATCTGGTGACAGCAAAATTTCTCTTGCATCTTCTTGAGCACGAGCTGCACCCATCATTCCATAAGAAGTACCTACAACCATAACCGGCTTCATCTTCATTACATTACTACCAGAATGTGATCCTAACCATTCTAAAGCACTCTTTAAAGCTGCTGGAATAGCATGATCGTATTCTGGAGTTGTAACGATTATACCATCGGCTTGTTTAATCTTATTTCTAAATACTTCAACTGCTTCATTAGCACTGAATTCACGGCCAAATAAAGGCAAGTCATTGATTTCTACTACTTCAATTTCTGCTTGTTTATGGTAACGCTTGGCGATAAAGTGAGCTAAGAAACGATTATATGAAAAATCGGCATTTGTTCCAACTAAAGCTAATAATTTCATTGTTGCCTCCTATTCAGAAACTTTCTGATACCAAGTTTCAACTTCACCAAAGAACTTATCTAAGAATTCCAAAGTTTTTTCATTAGTTAAGTTACCTTCTTCATCAAAAGCTTGGCCAGCTAAGCCCAACATAAATTCATCACCATTAAATACTTCACAACCAAAACCTGGTGAGGCCAAAATGCTCTTCAAACGAGTTTGACTTCTTCCACTACCTTGAGCAAGCACTGAAGTACCAACAATTGCCACCTTTTTCCCATTAAACGGGTGTTCATTTGAAGAAAGCCATTCTAGACAGCTCTTCAATGCGCTAGTAACTGAGTGTTGTTGTTCAGGTGTTCCAATTAAAACCAAATCACTGTTGCTAATCTTATTTGCCAATTCACTGATTGCAGCTGGTGTAGCTGATTTCTCTTTATATAATGGCAAATCCTTAATCTCAGCAAGTTCTATTTCGTGTCTAGTAAAGCGCTTCTTAATTGCTAATAGTAATTTGCGATTAAATGAGTTTTCTGCATTACTACCAACAAGTGCAAGAATTTTCATTAAAAGGCCACCTTTCTCAAAAACATATATCTTTATTATAGTTAACTTTTTCACATAAACCAAGACAAAATCAATTAATAACTTTAATTAATAACTCTTTGCTTATTATAAGACAAAAAATAGTACTGCCATTAAAAGCAATACTATCGTTAATCTATTCTTCAGCAACTATAAACATCGGATTTTGCTTAACATAACTTAAATCTTTATTCTCAAGACTTTCTTCTATTTGTTTTTCAAAAACATCAACCATCTGTTCTTGAGTAAAAGTAGCTACTCTATTCACAACTAATGATGCAATTCCAGTTGCGGCAATCCAATTAGCCATAATCACTAATTCAATTTTTTCGTCATCAACATCAACATTTTGATATTGCTTATAAAAACACTCTATTCCCAGCTTCATTAAAGTAGATGATAAAATCTTACTTGCAAGTTTTCCATCGGTAAACATTGCTTTAAAGGCATCATATTCTTCTTGAGCAAATTCAACATATGCTAAATCTAAGTCTACTAAAGCCTTGCCAATATAAGCCTTACTAGAAATTTCTTTACGTAAATTAGTAGCCATAATACGCAAAACTTGCTTTCTTAAATCGGCCATATTACTAAATTCCAGATAAATTGGTTGGGTTGAAAATTTACCCACTTGTGCAATGTTACGTGCTGTTAAACTCTTTACACCATCACGTAATGCTAATTTATAAGCCACATCAAGAATCTGCTGGCGTCGAATTTCCTTTTTTCTAGCCATTAATACTTACCCTCAAATATAGTATCTAATGATTTAATTATTATCACTAGTAAACTCATCATATCCTTCAGAAACCAATTTTACAATTTCTTCTTTAGATAAGCCTTGATTGATAGCGTATGACAAGAATGAGGCAGATAAAATATAACCGATTTCTTGACCATCGGTTAAGTTATCAGAAAAATTCATATTAATACTATTAGTTGCATAATCTGTAGTTAATGTAATACTTTTATCTTCCATAACAAAACCGCTCCCTTTTTAAAAATATTTTGTTATTTTATAATTATAATATAAAACAATAGAAAGTGTGACAAATATGATTATTAAACATGGTCGCTCTGCCTGTACATCAATTTTAATTGGTAAAAAAGCTTCAATTACTGGTAGTGTTATTATCGGTAGAAATGAAGACTGTAAAACTGCTTGGCCCAAGCATTTAGCCTTTAATCCAGCCAAAGAAAGTCAAAATAGCGTTTTTACTTCTAAAGATAATAAATTTAGCATACCACTTCCAGAAAAGAGTTATGCCTACTCTAGTACACCTGAATGGACCGATAAATATGGTGTTTTTGAAGAAGATGGAATTAATGAATTTCATGTTGCAATGAGTGCAACTGAATCTGCTTATGCTAACGCTAGAGTCTTAGCTGCTGACCCTTTTGATACTGAAAATGGAATTTTAGAAGAAGCAATGGTAACTTGCGTTTTACCATATATCAAAACAGCTCGCGAAGGAATTGAACGCTTAGGTGAAATCATTCGTACTCATGGAGCTGCTGAAGCTGATGGAATTTTGTTTGCTGATCCAAACGAAGCTTGGTATTTTGAAATTGGTAGTGGCCACCATTATGTTGCTCAAAGGATCCCTGATGATTCTTATGCTGTTGTCGCAAATCAATTGGCCATTCAAGAAATTGATTTTAATGATTCCAATAATTTCATTTACTCTGCAGGCTTACAAGATTTCGTTTATAACAACAACTTATGGCCCAAGGATAAACCATTTAATTGGCGTCATATCTTTGGAACTCAAGATGAATCAGACTTGCATTATAACACTCCAAGAGTTTGGACTGGTCAACGTTTATTGACTCCTTCCAAGCAAAAGAATCCCCAAGACTATTACTTGCCATTTTTGGAAAAGCCTGACCGGCCAATCTCAATTCAAGATGCCCAAAGAGTCTTAAGTGATCATTATCAAAATACGCCTTATGATTTAGTAAGTGAAAAAAATAAGCATACCGCTACTTTCCGTCCTATCAGTGTTGCCACTACACAAGAAAGCCACTTACTAGAACTAAATGGGGACAAGATGGTACATTGGTTATGTATGGGAGTTACTTCACAAGGAGTATATATTCCATTTTATCCTCAAGGAACTAAAGTACCTGAAATGTGGGATAAAGGAACTGAAACATATTCAGCTGATTCTGCTTATTGGGTATTTAAACTGGCTAGTATCTTAGCTGATCGCTCATGGAGTAAATATGCTAAAGAATTAACTAGTGTACAAGATGATACAAGCAAACAAGTTTGCCAAATCCGTTACGAAACTGATGAAAAATTAGCTACCTTGAGTAATCAAACCGAAAAACAAAATCTAATTGACGAAGCTAACGCCAAGATGGCAAAAGTAGCAATCAAAAACTATCAAGATTTATGTGCTAGTTTAATTACTAAGCAATCAGCTGAATCACCATTAGCTTTTGTGATGGATCCAAACTTATAATCCAAATCAATAAAAACAGCAACTTAGTCAGTTGCTGTTTTTATTTAGTGCGCTAAATTTTTATTTATTTTAAATATACGGTAAAATATTAAAGAATACTTTTGGGAGGACAAGATATGAATCCAGATTTTGGAATTATTTTTAACTTCAACGTAAATGAGCAAGCTAATCCTGCTGAATTAGTAAAAACTGTACGTGATGTTGGTGCTCGCGCTATTAGCATCTCTAATGCCAGCAATCTAGCTCCATATCAAGCAGCTTGTGACGAATACACAATCCAGTTAGTCGAAGTTAGTGGTGAAGAATTAGCCAGTGAAAATGTAATCGATAAGATTGTACACTGCCGTAAAAATAATCAAGCAGCAATTTTTGACCTAACTTTAGAAGCCGATGGTGATATCAAACCAGAACAAAAAACAGCTTTAACCATTATTAATGACTGGATGCACTGGTTCGGCCACGCTTTAAATGAGGGTGAAGCTTCAAGCTTAACCACAAGTGGTAACAGTTTTGCACTTCAGAATCGTCATGCTCCTTATCAGATTTATGTCTTCATTAAAAGTCCACTTCCTACATCTGTTACAGTTGGAAATTTTGAACTCGAACCTACTCGAATTGAATGGATTGATGAAAGAAATCCACTTAATTACCAATTTGAACATCATCAAATCACTGTTAACTTGTCACCGTTTCCTGAAGGTATGACTTATCCTTGGCGCGTATTAAGAATTCTTAAACATCGTCCTGAAGATGACATTAAAGAGACTAAATTTTAAGCAATTAAACTTTTACATACAAAAAGGTACCACACTTAGTAGTACCTTTTTATTTTGCTATAAAATTAGATAAACAAGTTCTTAATAGTAGCATTAACCTTAACTTTTTCAGCTTCAACTAAGTCAACTCTAGTTGCAATAACCTTGGTATCCATCTTGATTTCACGAGTTAACATTGGTTGATCAAGCTTAGGTTCAAAGAAGGCCTTAAATTCTTCAAGACGTTTAGCGGTCTTAAAGTTTCTAGCAATTACTGTGATGAAAGTAGTAAATTCCATATCACCACCAACAGTCTTATCAAGCCATGCCCATTCGTCTCTAATCCAGTCCCAAGCGAGTTGTTCACCAAGCTTGTTGTTCAAGACGCTTGCAAACCAACCACGTAAGTCTTGTGGCTTAACCACATCAGCATTCTTAAAGTAAGATACAACTTTTTCAAGTTCACTTTCACTCTTAGATGAAGTAATTGCAGCTGTTAAGTCGCTCTTGAAGCTGGCATCACTTGTAGTTTGGTAAAGCTTAATCAACTTATCAGTCAATTCGCTTGAACCACAATTCTTAACTTCATTAATCAAAACATATGGACGAACATCAGCGTTTAAGCTTTCTAGATCATCTTCATGTTCTTGGTAAAGTTTGTGAGCTGCACGAACTGAATCAATATTACCACCATAAAGACTAGCACTTAAAACGTATGGACGAGTTAACTTGTCTTCATCGCTTTCTCCAGCTTTAACTTCCCAACCTAAACGCTTAACTTGGTCTTCACTTAAGCGGTTGTAGAATTGCTTCAAGTAGTTTTCAGCATCTGAATCTGGAGTTACAAATTGACGTAACTTTCTAGCAGTAGTGTAAATAGCGTTATTTACAAGGTTTGACTTAGAATCCTTAAGCTTATCAAGTAAAGGAACAACTTCAGCGTATGAACTTTCGCGACCTTCACTGAGTAAACGTAAATCTTGTAGTAATTGCAACTTACTAATTGAGTCTAAATCTTCTACTTCTGCTAAGATATCATTCATCAAAGTTTCGTCGTATTTAACAACGCAGTGTGTAGTGTTACCAACATTAATTCTTAATGCATGACCAGCTTGCTTACGTAAAGTTTCGTAGTCGCCTAAATCTAATTCTTTTTCAGTCATGATGGCTGGTGAATCAAAGTTAGCATTCAATGGAATTTGCCAAATTCGGCCCTTGTCTTCGCCTTCACCAACAAAGAATTGCTTTTGAGTCAACTTCAAGTGGCCATCTTCAACAAAAGCATTCACTACAGGATAACCTGGTTGGTTAAGCCATGAGTGCATAATTTCAGCAATGTTTAAGTCAGTTGCAGTTGATAAAGCATTCCACAAGTCATCCCCAGTAGTATTACCAAACTTATGGTGGTCAAAGTAATACTTAAGGCCCTTTTGTAGTGCCTTGTCACCTAAAAGAGCTCTAACCATTACTAACATTCTAGAACCCTTAGCATAAACGATTGCACCATCAAATAAAGTATCGATTTCTGCTGGATCTTTTACTTCAACATAAACTGATTGAACGCCATCAGTTGCATCCCGAGTCAAAGCAGCTGGTGCTTCTGAAGATTGGAACATTTCCCAAACATTCCAGCTTGGTTCTAAGTGGTCAAGTGATAAATATTCCATCATGTTAGCAAAACTTTCGTTAAGCCATAAGTTGTCCCACCACTTCATAGTTACTAAATCACCAAACCATTGGTGAGCAAGTTCGTGTGTAATTACAGTTGCCACTAACTTCTTCATGTCAAGTGGAGTGTTGTCTGGATCAAGCAACAAGTAAGCTTCACGGTAAGTTACCAGTCCCCAGTTTTCCATCGCACCAGCACTAAAGTCAGGTAAAGCTAATTGCCATGAATGTGGCAATGGATAAGGAGTTTGGTAGAAGTCTTCATAAAATTCAATTGCACGTTTAGCAATATCTAAAGCAAAGTCTAATTCTTTAGCCTTGTGAGCCTTAGTAGCAAAGACACCTACTTTTACTCCGCTCTTAGTTTCAGTCATCTTAGATTGCAAGTCACCAAAGGCAAATGCAACTAAGTAAGTTGACATCTTAACGGTCTTTTCAAAGTAGTGCACGCCATTTTCCACTTTAGTTTCTGGCATGTTAGCCAAAGCAATTTCGCCAGGCTTTTCATCGAATTTAAGTGCTAAACTAAAAGTTGCTTTAGCTTCTGGTTCGTCAATACATGGGAATGCTTGACGAGCAAAAGTAGTTTCAAATTGAGTACCAATAATTTCTTCTTTTTTACCATTTAACTGGTAGTATGAAGGATAAATACCCATCATTGTATCTGTAAGTGGTGCACTGTAATCAATACTAATAGTTGTATTGCCAGCTTTAGCTAATGTAATTTTAATTGCTTCTGCCTTTTCATCTACTTCAAAAGGTACTGCTTCGCCATCTTGAGTTACCTTGCTAATGCTCATAAACTTTTGATGAACATTTACTTCTCTATTTAACGCTTCACCAGTAATAGTTGAAGTCCCAGTAATTTGCTTATTTTCTCGATTAACATCAATAAATAGGTCATAATGGTCAGGGTGAAATGCATCATAAAAACGATTAATTTTTCCCATAATTTTTCTCCTTAGTTTTAAATTAAAAAGGTTACTACTTGAATCATACCAGAAAAAACATAATTTTAGCATTATTTGCTTAATTTCTGTTAAAATATATGCGAACCATTAGGTCAATATACACATATATAGGTGGCGAATTTTTTTGAAAGCTAAACATGCAAAAGAAATTAGTCAGAATCGACTTTTAATTCCAATTCTTGCATTAATTGTTATCCTCTCTATTTGTGGAGGTTTAATTTATCACAATCATCTTGAAACACAAAAGGCTACTACGATGCGCTACACTAGTAAGCATTTTAACCAAAATGTTAAGATTTACGGTGTTAAAGTAGGTGGCCTAACCGTTAATCAAGCAGTTAAGAAAATAAATCAAAAAGCTAAAATCGGAGCTACTATGACTAACGGCAAAATTAAAAGTATGAAATTAGACAATGTCGAAGTCACCAATAGTAAAGATATTAAGAAATATTTTAAGAAGCAACATACAGATTTGCCTTCTTCAAAAAGCTGGAATTTTGCGGATTCAACTTTAGCAACAGCTAAAAGTAAGTTAGCTAGCTTATATAAAGCAAAACTAGATTATAAAGTTGGCAGTAAAACATACTCACTAGCAGCTAAAGATCTTTTTACTACTGTTGAATATTACGGCGGAGAATTTCATTTCAAGGATAGTGATTTACTTACCAAAAAGCTAGATGCAATGGATAAAGAAGTAACCACTTTAAAGAAGAGTTATGAATTTACCACACCATCTGGTTCTAAGATTACAGTAAAAAACGAAAGCTACGGTTGGGGAATTTTCACTAAACGTGCAGTTAATTTAGTTGAAACTGCCTTTGCTAATGGTGAATCTAGTGTTGATGGCTCTAAAGCAATTTATGGTTTAGGTTATACTACTTATGGAACTGGCTACACCACCGTCAATCACGGTCTTGGTGAAAACTATGTAGTCGTTTCAATTGAAAAGCAAAAATTATGGATTGTTCGTCATGGTAAAGTAGTTGTTACCTTAAATGATGTAGTTACAGGTACTAAGGAAAGTAGTAGTGGTGCAAGTAGTGATGCTACTCCTAAAGGTGTTTGGTACATTGAATATAAAGAATCTCCAAGTACTTTGAGAGGTCAAAATGATGATGGTTCTTCTTATGCATCAACGGTTAGTTACTGGATGCCATTTACTTTAAGTGGTTGCGGCTTGCATGATGCTAGTTGGAGAACTGATTGGTCTAAGACTGCTTACTTAAAAGGTGGTAGTCATGGCTGTGTTAACATCAAGCCTAGTGAAATCAAAAAGGTTTGGGATAATGTTATTCAACATGAACCTGTAATTGTTTACTAGTGAATAGAAAAATAAGACTTAAAAAGCCCTGGATTGGAAAAATATTCCAATTCAGGGTTTTCTTTGTCATTAATTCAATATGAGTTTATGCTATTTTTATATTTAGGTAACTTTGATTATTAAATATCTATCTATTATTCAGTTAGATGATATAAGTATGATAACAATAACGTGATAAAAACTGAAATTAAAGATAGTGTACGTAAATTAGAAAAAAACAAACTAATTAATGTAATAATTAGCATTATTATTGTAGCAATACGGAGTCTAAATTTAGTAAGCATGATAATCCCTCCACTCTTGAGCAACCGCTTTCAATTATCATATTGATGCAAGAATTATTAAATGTCAACATTTGTCTTATTTATACTTAACTAACAAATCATGTAGTATTTTTCCATATCCAGTTAATCCAACTAAAAGCATTGTATCCGCCATATCACTGCTTTGTTGATAGTATTTTGGCTCTCCTGTTTTACGATAACTAATTAGATTGGTAAAAAATAATAATGCTAGTTTATAAAATGTTAATTCTGGATGCATTTTTATTTTTTTAGCACTTTCTATAAAGAATTCAGTTTCAGTTTTTTCTTTTCCAGCATCAAATGAAAGAGCTAGCATATTAACTATTATTCCTAATAGTGGCTTCTGTAATTTGATATCGTTTGTCGCAATATGTTGTTTAATTATCCTTTGAGCTATAACTTTATTACTTTCAAAGTCATAAAAATACATGAAATTACAGAACAATTCCATCTTAGTTTGATTAAAGCTAGGAATATTAAAAATTTTTTCTTTAATTTTATTCCTTAATTCTAAATCCGGCTCCTCTGTAGGATCTTTCATCACTTCTAATACAGCTTCAACAAGTAATAGCTCTTCTTCTTTTCCTTTATCTGATAAGTAGCTTTCTTTAATTAATGGTTTTAACTGTTTAACCTTCGCTTTATCATTAGCATAATATGCTTCTACCATTATTTTGTGAAAACTCTCAACTTGTTGGTGCATGAAGTCGTCGCTTTGATTCAATCTACTAAAAAATTCCCACAAGGAAATTTTATTGTAGTGTAGTAATTCTAATAAGCTATCAGCGGTAATTCTATTAATGTTCTTCTCTACTTTAGAGTAAAAGGATTGACTGACTATTTGTCCATCATTTGTAAATTCTTTCTGATATTTACCTTGCTCAATTCGATATTCTTTTAGTAAGTCGCCAATTGTCATGTCAGCTCCTCCTCCAGCTTATATATTCAAATACGACTATATTAATAATTTTATTATACTGCCTTTATTATTTACTTAAAAGATTGATGCTGACGGAGGAAAAATATCATGAATGTCTTTCTGAAAAACAATGAATTTAAGAAATTCTCAATTGCTAGTTTCTTGTCCACTACAGGCGATATTTTATTTTATTTAGCATTAATGACTTACGCAAGTAAGTTAAATAATTACACATTGGCTTTATCTTTGATTGCAATCTCTGAATCTGTACCTAAGCTTTTCTCTGTTTTTGGAGGATTTTTAGCTGATAAGACCAAGAACAAATTTAAAACTTTATTTTTAATGGCTGTAATTAGATTCTTACTATACAGTTTGGTAGGTATTCTTTTTATTACTAATATTTCTGAATGGAATTTGGTAATTATGGTAATTATTATTAATTTTATTTCAGATACTATTGGTTCATATTCAACTGGTCTTGCAGCTCCATTACTTGTAAATATTGTAGGTGAAAAAGACTTTGCTGAAGCAGAAGGCTTTGCAAGTGGAGTTTCTGAAATTATAAATACTTGTGCTCAATTCCTTGGAGCAGGATTATTATTATTTTTATCTTATTCAAACTTAGCATTTATCAATGCGGTAACTTTCTTATTAGCAGGTTTTCTATATGTAAGTGTAGGATTAAAGCATAAGAAATCTTCAAATGAAGTTATTAATCAAACTAATGATAAAGGCTTTATTGAAACTATGAAGACTTCCTACACTCAAGCTAAAAAGGAACACGGTTTATTGACTATTGTTTTGATTATCGCTTTAGTTAATGGGATTTTAACTACTATTGGTGCTTTGATTCCAATTGTTGCAGCAGCAAGCCGTTCAACTATGATTATTTATAACTACAGTTTTACTGTTGCTTTAGTTGGAGTAGTGGTTGGTGCTGGAGCAACTATTGGTAGTTTATTTGGGCCACAATTATTTAAAAAGATGTCTATCTTTAATGTAATTATTATTACATTGGTACTTAGCATTATGACAACTGTTGCCGCATTTATTGCAAATATCAAACTTATTTTAGCTGTTTACTTTTTAATGGCAGTTGCTATCAGTGTAGGTTCAATTAAAATGTCACAATGGTTAGTCACAACTGTTGATCGGAATATTTTAGGTTCAACTATTGGTTTACTTAATACTATTCTTTTAGCAGTAGCTCCTATTTTAACAACAACTGTAACAAGCCTTGCAGGTGTAACAGGTGTTAAATATGCATTAGTATTATTAACTACTATTGAAGTAATTACATTATTTGTTGCTGTAAGAGTAACTTTGAAAAAGTCTAACACTCAAAAATAATCTACTAAAAAACGTTGATAAACTCACTTTTATAAATTTCGAGTTATCAACGTTTTTTTATTTTGCGAGCATATTATTTGACACAGTAAAAATTTTGCTAGCTTTTTAAATAACAAGCTGATATACTTATGCACGGCGCAATATGAGAAACCTTTACTTTTAATTGAAGTTTACCGTCATATTGCAGTTTCATCTACTTATTTTATATCTAAAGGGGATATTTTATGCACAACTTAATTGCGAATGGATTCATCGGTGAATTCTTCGGAACCATGATTTTATTAGTACTCGGTATTGGTATCGGTGCTGCGAGCAACTTAAAGCACTCTGCTGCTAAAGGAACAAATTGGCACTTCATTACTATGACTTGGGGATTGGCAATTACTTTTGCAGTTTACGTTGCTGGCTCTTTGGGCTCAAAAGGCCACTTAAATCCTGCAGTTACCTTGAGTTTCGCCTTTTTCCATGTTGATGGCTTTACTTGGAACCAAGTTCCTAGTTATTTAATTGCTCAATTCTTAGGTGCTTTTGTTGGGGCTGCAATCATTGCTATTCACTACTACCCACACTTCAAAGCAACCAAAACTGAAGAAGAAGGTAACCACGTAGGTATTTTTACTACTGGTCCTGCAATCAGTCACCCACTTTTCAACTTTTTAAGTGAGGTTATCGCTACTACTATTTTTGTTTTCATTTTAGGTCACTTAGGTAACTTTACTACTGGCCTAAAGCCACTTATTCTTGGTTTATTAATCATGGTTATTGGTCAATCATTTGGTGAAACAACTGGATTCGCAATTAACCCTGCTCGTGATTGGGCTCCTAGATTTGCATACACTATTTTACCAATTCCAAACAAGTCAAGTGCTCACTGGGAATATGCTTGGGTACCAATGTTTGGTCCACTTTTAGGCGCATTTATCGCTTGTGGCTTAAATACTATTATTAAATAAGCAAATACTTTTTTAGAAGGCTACTCGCCTTCTTTTTTTTGCAAAAAAGAAGCCCACAGTAACGTGGACTTCTTAAAAATTGAGATTTGTAAAAAATGAATAAAAAAACAAAAATGTTTTTGAAGATAACCAGTAGCTCTCAAAACTACTGATATTGAAAGAGGATAACAATCTCCTACTCTAATAGAAGATTCCATCATGAAGATATAGCCCTTAGGCTATTTGAGAAATGTAGTGCAAAGCCAGCGCATTTCATAGCACTGGTCAAGATAAGTATAGCAAGTTTTTGTATAATTAATCAAATAAAATTAGTAATTATTTACCTAATCTATATTTAATTTTTTAAAGAGGTATTTACTTTTAACAAGCGGGCAATTTCTTTACTAGTATAAGTTATATCACTTTTTGCGCCCTTAATAGCTTGATCTAAGCTTTTAGCTCCAACAGGTGCTGTAAACAAAGCATCAATAATTCCATTCTGACACAGTTCATCCGCATCTTCGCTAATACTACCAGAGACAATTATTACCTTGGCATTAGGTGACACTTTTTTAGCAACTTGAGCTACTCCATATGGAGTCTTACCAAATTTAGTTTGAAAATCAGTTCTACCTTCACCAGTAAATATATAATCTGCATGTTGGCATTTTTCTGCTAATTGCGATAATTTAGCAATTAACTTAACGCCGGGTTCAATTTTCGCATTCAAAAAAGTTAAAAGCCCAAAACCAATACCACCTGCTGCCCCTGCACCAGGTGTATTAATATAATCCTTCCCAGTATAGTTACAAGCAATTTTAGCAAACTGGCTTAAATTATCTTCTAATTGTTCAACCATAACAGCATCTGCTCCCTTTTGTGGGGCAAAAACTTTAGCTGCACCTTCTTCACCTAATAATGGATTGGTTACATCACTTGCTAATAAAATTGGAACTTTTAAAATCTTAGGATCAACTTCACTAAAATCGATTTTAGCTAATTCCTTTAAATTTGCTGGTCCTAATTGTAATTCAGAATCGTTTTTATCAAGAAACTTAGCACCAATAGCTTGTAAGATTCCACTAGCGCCATCAACTGTCGCACTACCACCTAATCCTAGCACTATTTTTTTGGCACCCTTTTTAAGGGCATCTAAGATTATTTCACCAGTACCATAACTAGAAGCTAGTAGGGGCGAATTATGCTGTGCATCTCTATACTGGATGCCACTTGCTGCCGCAACTTCAATTACGGCTATCTGCTTATCAATAAAACCATATTGTACCTCGACTAATTGGTTAAATGGATTATGAACTAAGACTTTTTCATATTTTCCTTCTCGCGCTTCAACCAAGGCAGTGGTGGTTCCTTCTCCGCCATCTGCCATCGGTACTACTTCATACTCTGCTTTTGGAAAAATCTGATTAATTCCAGCATGAATTGCTTTAGCCACTTCAAAAGCAGACAAACAATTCTTATATGAATCTGGTGCAATAACAAATTTCATATTTTTCACCTCATTCATATTATCTCAAATTCTATTATTTATTTAAAAATTTTTATGATACCTTAGCCGTTGATACTCATTAATTTTGTATAGTACATCTTGTAGATTGTATTATACAATTTAAATTGACCCCACAATATTTAGGGGTATAGTTAAAACGTAGTCAATATTTAGAGGTTACATGGAGGTAAAAATTTGAAACACAATCGCTATGTCGTTGCCTTAGCTGGTGTCGTTTTACACCTAATGATTGGTTCTGTTTATGCTTGGAGCGTATTCACTAAACCAATTGCTACTCAAACTGGCTGGTCCATTAAGGAAGTTACCTTTGCTTTCAGCTTAGCAATTTTCTTCTTAGGGATGTCAGCCGCATTCATGGGTAGAGCGGTCGAAAAATATGGGCCTACTATCACTGGTACAGTTTCTGCACTATTATTCGGGCTCGGAGTCATCTCAACTGGATTTGCAATTAGTTCTCATTAGCTTTGGCTGTTATATCTTTGCTACGGTGTGATTGGTGGTGTGGGACTTGGTTCTGGCTATGTTACACCAGTTTCAACCATTATCAAATGGTTCCCTGATAAGCGTGGTTTAGCTACCGGGTTAGCAATCATGGGCTTTGGTTTTGCTGCCCTATTAACCAGTACAGTAGCCCACATTTTAATGGGTATAAAAAGTATCGGTTTAGTCAATACTTTTTACATTTTGGGTCTAGTTTATTTGGTAGTTATGCTTATTAGTGCTCAATTTATCAAGCGCCCACAAGCAGGCGACTTACCTGCTGCTATCAAAGCAGAGAAACCGAAATCTGCTACCGGAGTTCAGATGAAAGCCAACGCTGCCCTCAAAACTCCAGTTTTTTATGGCTTATGGTTTATGTTTTTCATTAATATTACTACTGGAATAGGTCTAGTTTCCTTGGCCTCACCCATGGCTCAAGGAATGGTAAAAATGGATGTCGCAAGTGCAGCCGCATTAGTAGGAGTAATTGGGCTCTTTAACGGCTTTGGGCGGTTAGTATGGGCTACTTTATCAGACTACATAGGTCGCCCCCTAACTTATTCATTAATCTTTGTAGTCGATATTGTTTGTCTAGCAATTATCCTCTTGTTAAGACAGCAGTGGCTCTTCTCAATTGCTTTGTGTTTACTACTTTCATGTTATGGAGCAGGTTTTTCAGTCATTCCTGCATACCTCGGTGATGTATTTGGAACTTTAGAACTAGGTGCATTACATGGCTATACTTTAACTGCGTGGGCTATCGCCGGTATGGTTGGTCCCACCATTATCACCTATACTAGCCACGGCGGTAACTACAATACAACCTTATCTATCTTTATTATTATTGATTTATTATCACTACTTGTTTCATTTTTAATCAGAAAATCCATAAAGAAATTGAAGCAAGCCTAAAAATAAGCTTTCTGGTTTTCCAGAAGCTTATTTTTTTATATCTATATTTTCAATATGATTAATATCGGCTAGAGATATCATTTGATTATCGATTAATATTTTGTCATCTGTACATCCCAAAACAAAGCCTTCAATATCTGGTAGATAATTTCCATCTTCATCAACCAACTTTAACTGTAACCTAACTAATAAGTGATTACTAAAACTTTTTAGTAAAATTTGGCTAATTTCATGTTCGCTCATTCTACTTTTAGCAGGATAAGATTGTGTTTCCTCTTTATCAGCTTGATTAATCTTACTAATATGGTCACTCAAAAAGAAGCCGGACCACTTTTTCATTCCTCGATCTCGATAATTTTTAAAGAAATTAAAAACCACTTCATCACTACTCATAGCTATTCCCACCATTATGCCCTCCTACCAGTCGACTGCGCTGAATTGCAGTTGCACCAGGTAGCAGGCTTGAAGCTTTAACCAAACTAACGAATCCATATTTTGCTCTAATTTTATCAATTGTGTAATCAAAATTACGCTTTTTCGCTTGTCTTTCAGGACTCATAAACATGCTTAACTGCTGCACATCAGCACTGATTAAATTACTATAACTTACTCCAATTGTTCGAACGCTTTCACCTTCCCAATAACAATCAAACAAGGCAATCACTTCTTTAGTTAATTCAGAATTATCATTAGTAGCGGAGACTTTTTCACTAACATTAAAGCCCTTGCGCTTTCCTCTTTCAAAATAAGAAAAGCCTATTTGTAAATGGACAAGTTGCGTTTGTAAGTTGCGAAAACGGATTCTAGCAGCTACTTGTTCAGCTATCTCTCGAATAACTACCACAATTTCAGAACGTTTAGTATAATCTTTCATCAATACTTGAGAATTTCCGTAGCTTTTATTTTTAGGGTGATAGGGCTGGCGGATAATACTCCGATCTACACCCCAACTCATTGCAAATAATTGCTCCCCCATAATTCCAAACTCTGCTTTTAAAAGCTCAGGATCACTATGAGCTAGCTCATTCATATCATGAATTCCCAATTTTCTTAGCCGATCTGCTATTCTTCTATTAATTCCCCATACCTGCTCTAAATCCTTAATCTGCCAAATCGTATCTGGTACATCAATATAATGCCAAAATGAAATCATACTCCACCGCTTTTTTGCATCAATATCCATAGCCAGTTTAGCAAGTAGTGGATTTTCACCAATTCCACAAGTAGTATATAAGCCTATTTCATTCTTGATGTCTTTTTGAATTCGGCGTCCTACCATATACGGGTCATTACCAAAAAGTTTCCAAGATTCTGTCATATCAATCATGCTTTCATCAATTGAATAAACATGAATATCCTCTCTAGCCGCATACTTCTCAAAAATCTTCAAAACTTCCATACTTTTCTTAATGTAAAGATTCATATGTGGCTCAACTAAAATTAAATCAGGTCGCCGAGATTTAGGTGGTAATTGTCTAGCACGCATAACATTGTTAAGACCATATTTCTTCTTAGCTAACGGCGAAGCGGCCATGATTAAACTAGACTCTTCCTTACTACCAGGTTGATGTGATAAAACCGCTAAGGCTGTTGTCATCGGATTAAGACCTAAACGTATACATTCACAGCTTGCATAAAAAGACTTATTGTCAATCATAAAAATCATTCTACTTGGTTCATACCGATAGTCATACATAATTATCTCCTTGAACAAATGTTTGCATCAACTAAAATTGTACACACGTTCGAGTAAAAAGACAAGTAGTTAAAAAAGACAAACAAAAAGACTACTTGTCCTGATCAAGTAGTCTTTCTAAATTATAAAATTGCTTCAATTGTAACTTGATATGAACCCGCTGGCGCCTCAACTGTGACAACTTCGCCAGCGCTATGTTTCATGATGGCCACTCCTAATGGTGAGTCAAAAGAAATCTTTCCCTGATCGAGGTCAGCCTCTAGCCGACCTACAATCTCATAAACATCGCTAGTTTCATCATCTTCAAATTTGAGTCGTACATGTTTGCCCAAATCAACCTTGCCATTATTGGTAGGTTCTACAATTTCTGCATATTTAAGTTGCTTACCTAGATAACGCAAACGACTTTCTAAGTGTCGTAACTCTTTCTTAGCTTCGGTATATTCACTGTTTTCAGATAAATCTCCTAAGCTACGCGCTTCTTGGAGTGCTTTAATACGGCGAGGACGATCCTTTTTGAGTTCAGCAATTTCAGCTTCAATTTGCTTATACCCTTGCGGGGTCATCTTTTGAAAATAAACCATCTAATTAACCCTTACTCTATTATTGGTAGAAATATTATCATAATACAAAGCACCAGATGGGGTTAAATAGTAATTGGCAACAACGTGGCCACTAGATTTTTCAGCTATCTGAATAATTGTATTGTTGCCATCTTTACCAAAATAGTAAAGAAAACTATCTGGACTAGCTGATTTATACCCTCCGCGCTTACTCCAATCTTGGCCAGCTTGTCTAATTGCACTAGAATTCATATTTTGATTTTGACTAGCACTGGCCTGATTATTTTGAGCTGAATTAGTAGTATATGTATTCCGCACGTGGGAAGCGGAAGTAGAAGTTTGGCTGCTGTTTGAATCCACTTCACTGGTAGATGAAGCAGAAGCAGTAGTTTCTAACTTCTTCGCCCTCTTGTGCTTCTTAACACTCTTTTTATGTCTTACCCTAGAAGAGGTAGCAGACTGAGTGTTGCTCTTTGTCTTACTTGAGCATCCGCTGGCTATGCCAGCTACTAACACTAAGGTAGCAGCTGAAATAAGAAACTTATTCCTAAACTTCATGATGAAAATCCTCCAATAGTAACTTAATTAACCTCTACAAGTTTATCGTTAAGTACATCGTAGTAGTATAAACCATTACTATTCAAGTAATAATGTGCTTCAATACCATCTGAATCAGTAGTTGTGACTAAAAATTCTTTGCCTCGACTAGTTTCACCAGAGTAGCTTACACGCACATGACTGCTATAACTTGCAGGCTTATTAGCAACCTTCAACCAGTGATTGGCAATAGCTTTAAAAGTGCTATCGCTAACTTTACCAGTAGCAGAGGTATTGTTTGAACCTGAATTTGTAGCAGAGCTTGCAACTGAACTAGAGCTGCTTGAACTGGTTTCACTGCTTGAAGTTGAACTTTCAGTATCATCACTAGTCTTGTGCTTGTGCACTTTGTGTTTTTTCACTGTTTTAGAACTAGTAGCTACTGAATTCGAACTTGCACTCTTGTTATTAGAGCAAGCAGTTAAACCGCTAGCAACTAATAGAATAGCTGCAGCAGATAACAAAGTCTTCTTTGTTAATTTCATAACAAAATTCCTCCTAAAATATGTGGCAGTGCACCTTTTTCAGGTGCAAGTATATTATAGTTTATTTTGCATACTTGTTAAATAAAAGAAGGTATTTTTTTGTGAATTTGATTTTTCTTCTGACTTTTTTAAGTGTTTATGATATATTATTAATTAACTTATTAAAGAATATTAAAAGAAGAGGATAAGATTATGGCCAATGAATTAACTTTGCAAGAATTAGAAGACTTTAGTCGTGAATTTAATGCTGATCCTACTAGCCAAGTTGTAGCCCGAGCCGCCAAAAGAAGCGGTGTATTAGAAGCATCATATAACGACGCTGTATCACATCGTTTAACTCACGTATTTTCAACTGAATTAGATACTGATAATGTAACTAATCAACTTCAATCTGGTCGTTGCTGGTTATTTGCCACTTTAAATGTTTTGCGTCACCATTTTGGCAAAGAATATAAAGTTAAGAATTTTACTTTTTCACAAGCTTATAACTTTTTCTGGGATAAAGTAGAACGTGCTAATAACTTCTATAATTATGTTTTAGAAAATGCGGACAAGCCATTGGATGACCGTGAAGTTAAAGCTTACTTTGACTTCGCTGGTCATGATGGTGGTCAATGGCATATGGCAATTTCATTAGTTGAAAAATATGGCGTTGTTCCTACTTACGCTATGCCTGAAACTGCCAACACTAACAACACTGCTGCTTTAGCAGAAGCTTTAGCACAAAAAGAAAAGAAAGATGCTTTAGTTCTTAGAAAATTGGCGCAAGCTGGTGA
Organism: Lactobacillus psittaci DSM 15354; assembly: GCF_000425905.1. GTDB lineage: Bacteria > Bacillota > Bacilli > Lactobacillales > Lactobacillaceae > Lactobacillus > Lactobacillus psittaci. The sequence continues at coordinate 39,957 of NZ_AUEI01000007.1, read as the reverse complement.
CTTAGAAGCTGCACAAAAGGCTCGCAAAAAGTTTTTAAGTGAAGTTTACCGCATGACTGCAATCGCTGTTGGTGAACCGCCTAAGAAATTTGACTTAGAATATCGTGATGATGATAAGAAGTATCACTTAGAAAAGAACTTAACTCCTGTCGAATTTTATAACAAGTACTTCAAAGATGTTGATTTGAGTGATTATGTTGTTTTAACTAACGCACCTGATCATGAATACAACAAGCTTTTTGCATTACCATCTGAAGACAATGTTCAAGGCAAGTACCCTATTAAGCTTTTGAACGTTCCAATGGAATTTCTAACTAGTGCTGCAATTGCCCAATTAAAAGACGGTGAAGCAGTTTGGTTTGGTAATGATGTTGGTAAACAAAAAGAAAATAAGACTGGCTTTTTAGCAACTGACTTATACAAGTTAGATGACTTGTTTGGCGTTGACCTGACTATGACTAAGAAAGAACGGCTTGAAACTGGTATGGGTGAAGTTTCTCACGCTATGACTTTGGTCGGTGTTGACGAAGATAACGGTGAGGTTCGTCAATGGAAAGTTGAAAATTCATGGGGCGAAAAAGTTGCAAAGAAGGGCTACTACGTTATGAGTCAAGATTGGTTTGAAGAATATGTTTATGAAGTAGTTGTCCACAAAAAGTATTTGACTAGCGAACAACAAAAATTAGCTGAAGGCCCTGCTCAACAACTTCCTGCTTGGGATTCATTAGCATAATAAAGATTAAACAAAAAAATCAAGATTTCCTTTTTTTATAGGATTTCTTGATTTTTTGTTTTTAGCTAATTTTTATTAATATCTGTACTAAACTCATGTTTCTCTAGTTTTATTCCGTCTTTATCAGCTTCAGACTGTGGAATATCAAGACTTACAATCAATTTTCCAGATTGAATATCGTATTTAATAGACCTCTTTAATATATCTAATTCATCGATTAATTGATTAGTCTTTTTTTGCCCTATAGCATTAACAATTGGTTTATAATCATCGTCATCATAATACCATTTAGAATTCTTTTCAATTGCTGAAATAGCAGATTGACCACCCATTTTTCTAAGTAAAGCTACCCTCATTTTAGTAGCAATCTTTGCCTTATCGGAATTTAGATATGTCCAATAGCCTTGTCCATCTTCTATTCTCCATGCTACTCGATCAACTCCATCTAATGGATCAATCTTGCCAAAATTTTCTTGATAGCTATTATAAGCCCAAAGCAACAAAATCACAGCTACAATACTAACAATAATTTTGTGCTTACTCCAAATTTCTTTTCCCTTACCTACTAAATTATTCATATTTCATATCCTCCAAAACAAGAAATAAAACGAATACATTTTAACATACTAAATGTTAAATTTATACAGAAATTGGCTTTCTTCACCAAGAATAAGCTATAATAAGGGGTCTAATTGTTTTGTTAATTGGGGAGAAAATTTAATGAAAAAAATACCTAAATTTGTCATTCCTGTAACTATTTCTGCAATAATCTTCTTATTAGCGGGATTACTTACCGGAACTAATCCATACTTCGGTGGTACTTTAAATTCTGGCGATATTTTAGATCAATATTTGTCATTTTTTCAATATTTGCACCATATTTTATTAGGAAATTTAAGCGATTTTTCTTATAGTTTTGCCAATGGCCTAGGTGGTAGTATGGCAGGAAATTGGGGATATTATCTTTTAAGTCCTTTAAACTTTGTGGTTCTACTATTTCCGGCTGCTAAAGTAAATTTAGCAATTTATACTATTATCTTATTAAAAATAATGATTGCTTCTGGTAGTTTTTATTTCTTTGCCAAAAGTATTAAAAAAGTCCCAGAAAGTTGGGCTATGGGGTTAGGAGTTGCTTATTCATTGTCTGCTTATGTTCTCAGTTACTTTGGGAACTTGATGTGGCTTGACGCAATTGCTTTTCTACCATTCATAGTTTATGGCTTGTTAAAAATTATAAAAGGGAATTTTTCAATCCTCTATGTTATTTTTTTAGCAATAACTATTGTGGCAAATTACTATACAGCTTACATGGTATGTGTATTCTTGGGTGCATTTTTTATCTATCAAGCATTTCTTGAATTTACTAATTGGAAAGCCTTTTGGAAATCTGCTCGCTTATTTATAATATCATCATTTACTGCCGGCTTAATTTCATGTATTGCTAGTGTACCAACCTTTTTCAACTTATTAGAAAATAAGTTAAACTACCATTTACTTGTTACTCCTATTCAAACTAAGTTACTATTATCTGTTCTACCAGCTAATTTTCTTTTTGCAGGTAATCGTTTATTAATTCCTTTAGTTTACATAGGAACACTTGCTACATTATTTTTAATTGCATTTTTCTTTAATTCATCAATTGCATTAAAGCAACGTATAGCTTCTGCTGTCTTTTTGCTATTTCTCTTTTCTGGTTTATTCTCTACCAAAATTTATTTATTATGGCATGGAGGACAGCCACCTCAATTTTATCCTTTTCGCTATGCCTTTATAATCGTATTCACAATTGCTTATCTTGCAACAATATCAGCTACAACTATTCAAATAAGCAAAAAGCGTGATAGTTACATTTATAATGCTTGTTTTGCTGTTTTAATTCTGATTTACTTGTTGGTTAGTCGCAAATTATTGGTTATAGAAACTAATACGGTTATTGCTACAATAGTTGTATTCATATTGGCTGTTATTCTCTTTAATCTGTATTTGCACAAGTTAATTAAACCTAAATGGCTTGCACTTTTTATTATTTTAGATATTTTTGCCAATACCTACTATTCTTACTCTAAAATTAGTAAAAATGTTACACCATATAATCCTTATACTGAACAAACAGCAGCTTTACTTAGCAAACTACCTAGTTCAGCTAAAAATCAGCGTTTAGATAAATCTTTCTTGATCAATAATGACCGTAGTGATAGTTACTTATTAAACTACCATGGAGTAAGTGTCTTTACATCTAACAATAGCATACAAATTAGTGCTCTAGGCGGTCTTCTTGGCTTACCAAGTAGAGGCTATTACACTTTCTACTCTACAGGGACACAATTAACTGATGCTTTTTATGGTCTAAAGACTTTCATAAAAACTAACCGTCCAAGTGACTTTAAGGGATTTTATAACTATGGCTTGCGCAATGATTTAATTGGAAGCAAGATTTGGTATCAAGACAAAGAAAATACTGCTTATCAAACCCAAGGCTTCCCTTTAGCGTTTGCCGGCTACAGAGTTAACAATCTTAATCTCAAGGAAAATGAGCCACTATCTAACCAAGCAAAGATTTTAAATGCATTAACTAAAAACCACTATACTTATTTCAGTAAGGCTATTTCTGCTCAAGAAACAAGTGATAACATGACATTATCACATGAAAAGAAGCAATTAATTCTAAAACAAATCAAACCTCAAAAATCAGTTGTTACCTTCTCTTATAAAGCCAAGCCAAATACAAGTGGTTATATTTTAATGGATCCTAGTTTAATGTCTTGGGCCGATTATAATGACAAACTCTCCGCTGTAGATAAAATCACTTTAAATGGTCAAGCATTCCGAACCACTCCCGTAAGTTTACAACCAATTGGTGTGCATGTTCCTGCTAATGGTAAAGTTGTTTTAAAACTCTACTTCCGGGAAAATATTACTCAAAAATCTATTATTGATCCTAAACTTTACCTCTTAAATCAAAAGGCTTTAGCCCAAGTTATCAAAATAGCGAAAGCTCGACGAATGAGAATTAATATATGGAGAGGGAACTTAGTTTCAGGAAATGTTAAGATTAAAGATGGTCAAGCATTAATAACTACTTTTCCATATACTAAAGGTTGGAGCGCTACCGCTAATGGTAAGCCTGTAAAAATCAAAAAAGTATTAAATAGCTTTATTGCACTTGATTTACCAGCTGGTAATTATAAGATTGTACTACGAAATGAGATGCCTGGATTTAAACTTGGAATCGCTATTTCACTAATAGGAATTATTTTATTGGCTATTGAAGTTTATTTTTTCAAGAAGCGTAAATCTTAGAATATAAAAAAGGAGTCGCTACATACGTGTAGTGGCTCTTTTTCATTATACTAATGCATTTTAACTAAACATTCTCTTAGTTGCCTTCATCAAGGTCTTTGGATCTTTATCATATCTTGGAGTTGAAACCAATTTACTCATTGGCACACCTGCAAAGTGAAAAGCTGCCACTTCACCAGAACGAACAGCACTTTCTTCAGTAAAAATCATTTGGTAAGGCTGTTCAACAAATTCACCAGTAAAGGCCAAGTTAGTTGAATGTTTAGGAATGATTTCTGGGCGATCACTCTTAGCACGGTTGTTAAACAAGGCTGAAGCATATGGCATATAACATGGAATACAGTTAATTACGCTAGCCAAAATCTTATCTTCTAAATCTTTAATATTGTGTGGTCCAGGATCAACCTTAGAAAGTTGCCCTATCAACTCTTGTAACATTTCTTTACCGGTCATCTTGATATATTGCTTATCAATAAATTCACCCTTGCGTCTTGGATATAAGAAGTAACCCCAAATGACCGTTTCATTAGGCTTTTGCGCAGTGAAGTGAGGTTGATGGTGAACTACAATTGACATGTTTACATCTTTTTGTCCTAATGGCGTAATCGGACTAGTCGAAATAAATGAGTTAAGAGCATTTCCTGGAACTTGAGTGGTAATTCTAGTAATTTCATTTAATAAAGTATGATCTTTAGTGGTTAAAGTAAAACTTACCCATTCTGAAGCATTACGATTATTAAAGAACTTATCTGGATTACCTAAATTGTAAAAGTGCTCACAGGCCTTCTTCCATAATGAAGACGCTGCACCATAATCCATATTTTCAGGTGCTGGAGTGTTGAAATCACCTAAAGTTGCTGAATCAGTAATTGATCCGTTCGTAAAGAAGACTGCTGTTTGATTATCAACTTCAACTTTTTCTTCCTTACCAGTTTCAGTATTTTCCATCTTAAGTGCTGTTACTGTAATTTCATCTTGCATTGGAGTGTCTTTAAATTCAAAGTCTGTAACTCTCCGATTCATCACAAATTTACAGCCTTGTTTTTGCAAGTACTTAATTAATGGAAGCATAATACTTTCATATTGGTTATAACGCGTCCGATTAACACCAACTAAGTGCTCAATTTGAGTAAATTCATAAATCATCTGGTGCATGTAACGGCGTAATTCTTGAGCAGATGATTGAACTCTAAAGGCAAAAGTAGTTTCCCACATGTACCAGAAGTTAGTTTGGAATATATGAGGATCATCCTTAAAGTATTCTGCAATTGTGACATTATCAAGCTTTTCTTCCTGATCATCTGGCATCATAACTAAACGACTTAAGAAAATTCTATCCATATTATTCAAGCCCAGCTTACGGCCATCAACAATACCGATGCCACCTTCAAGTAAGCGAGCTTTATCAAAAGTTCTATGCTTACTATCAAAGTCTCGTGTATCTTCTTCTGCACTCATACCTGCTTCTGTAGCAGAAGGAATTCTTGACAACAAATCCATTAAATCAACATAAGTACGATAGTTAAGCATTCTACCGCCACGAGCAATAAATCCCTTAGTGTTTTCCATTGGATGATTTTGATTCCAATATTCTTCACTAGCTTCATTTGCTGCACTACCATCATTTGACCCATGTTTATCTAATGCATAAAAAGTAATATTACTTCCAGACCATTTACCTTCTTGAATTAAATAGACTGCGGCTGCCATATTAGCAAGACCTGCTCCGATCATAATAGCTTTGTTTTTCATATTTCTTTTCTCCTTAAAGCGCTTACAGTTTTAATTATAGAAACTAGCTAACTTTTTAAAAGTACTAAGTAACACAATTGCCCTTTTTGTAGTAAATAAAAAACTAGCTAATTAAAGCTAGTTTTTTCTCTATTCAATTAAGCCATTGAATCCCAAGGTTTAACTTCAGTTGCTGGTCCTTCCCAAAGCTTGACTAATTTATCTGGTAAATATTGTTTCTTAACGACTACCTTAAACAGGTATTCATCAAACCAAGCATCATCCATGACAAAGTAACCATTTTTACCTACTTTTTCACCCCAAGAGTTTTCAACTTTCCATTGTCTTGGCTTATCATCAACTATGTCTACCCCTACTAAAGTCATGGCATGAGTTGACCCAGATGCTCTAGTTAGTAATCGCTCTTTCTTAGAAAGATTAGTTTCAATGCCTAAAACTAAGTCAGTTAAATATAAATCTCTACTCAAAATACCATTTTGACGATCACTTGCTTTGCCAACATCGCAACCAAACCAAATAGTCTCTCCAGCTTTAAGTTGAGCAATAGCTGCTGCTTTTAAGTTATCAATTTTAGTATTTAAGAACTTAACAGGACTGCCACCTACAACATTATCTTCAAATGGCAAACTATAAAGTTTATCGAATTCATGATCAGGTGCATTAAACAAGACTACATAATCATCTAAATCATCTTCAAAGTAGTTATGGAAGAAATCTAATGGACTGAGGTTAGCATCCATATGATATTTACCTTCATCATCACGATATTCTAAGTCAAACTTTTGTACCGGTTCACCAAAAGCAATAACTGCCATTTGATAAACTTCACTTAAGAATTCTTGACGTTTTTCTTCAGCCTCATCTAACTTATTGTTTTTTACCAAGTCCCGTAAAACTAAGGCGTCTTGGCGCAATTTTATATTCAAAGCTTGATTAAAGGCTGAAGTGTTATTAGCAGTAAAGCTTTCTGCTTGAGCATAGCTAGGTACTAAGCCATATTTTCTAATAAGTGAAACCGCCATTGCCCATTGACCACCATCAGTATCTGGGGCTGCCATATAAGATTGAACTACACGATCATCAAGTGGCTGAGTTGCAGTTTCAATGATATTTTCAAAGAAGATATTGGCACGTTCAATTCGATCCCAGAAAAATAAATAGCTTTGTGACAAGGTAAAGTTCTTCACCTTATTAGTTTGAGCAAATTTATGGCGCAAAGTATTTAAGGCTGCAAACAACCAGCACCGTCCAGATTGTTTTTGGTTAGTTACATTATCAGTTGGAACCTCAATTGAAAAAGTACGATTAAGTTTATTTACTCCTTCATGGTTATAACTAGCGTTGAGCAAACCATTATTTACAACAGCTAATTTAGCAACATTATTTTGGGCTTTTTCATGATAATCTTTTTGAAATTTGGCAATTTCTGCCATTGTTAGTTCGCGTTTCATGTTTTCTCCTTAATAATCATTGATTAGATAGTTATAGTTATTCTAGCATTAAAAAATAATCCACCAAAGTCAGAAGCTCATAACATATCTGTTTTTGATGACAGCATTCTTGTATAATAAATTTTAGTTGTAACTAAAATGAATGGATGATTTATCATGATAACTTTTTTTAAAAAACATCTTTGGATTGTTTCTGCACTTTTAGCAGGTATAATCTTCTTTATTGCCAGTTGGATTGGTGGTACTAACCCATTCACTGGTGGCATGATTATTTCTGGGGATTTGATGACTCAGTATTTATCATTTTTCCAATATTTTCGCCATGTAGTCTTTGGAGGATTTAGTGACTTTTCCTATAGCTTTTCTAATGGCCTAGGTGGTAATACTGCCGGCAATTGGGGCTATTATTTAACAAGCCCATTTAATCTTATTGCTCTACTTTTCCCTGCAAATGAAATGACCTTAGCTTTATATACAATTATTGTCACTAAAGTAATGCTAGCTGCAGGTGCTTTTACCTACATGCTTAATAAGTTAAATCCAATTAAACAAGAGCTAATGGTAGCTATGTCCTTGTGTTATGCCTTATCTAGTTATGTTATTTGTTATTCAGGTAACATCATGTGGCTAGATTCTATCGCATTGCTTCCATTGGTACTTATCGGATTAACCAAAATCTGCCATGGTAAGTTTTCTATTTTATATGTAGCATCCCTAGCAGTACTAATTATTGCCAATTACTATACTGCTTACATGGTTTGCTTATTTTTAATAGGTTACTTTTTATATCAAGCTTATCTTAACTTTTCAACTTGGAAGTTATTTTTCAAGCAAACATTTATTTTTGCTCTTAGTTCAATCACAGCAGCTTTATTAACAGCATTTATTGAAATCCCTACTTTCTTGAATCTAATTGAAAATAAACTTTCAGTCCAATCATATTATTCGCCTATTAGCCATCTCCAATTATGGTTAGATATTCCTGCTAACTTATTTTTCCAGGGGGCCTTTAATGTCTATATTCCACTTATTTATACCGGAAGTTTAACTCTAATTCTTGCTATCCTTTATTTCTTTAATAAAAAGTTTAGCCTTAAAAACCGAATTGCCACTTTTTTAATTTTATTATTCACTTGCTCAGGACTTTTAACAACTAAACTTTACTTTATCTGGCATGCAGGCCAAGCCCCAAATTCATATCCTTATCGTTTTGCTTTTTTAATTAACTTTATCATCGTTTATATTGCCTGCTTGCAACTTAAAAAGAACACTCTTAATAAAAAGCAAGTTATTATCTGTTCAACACTGACTGCACTTTTATTTATTGTTGGTAGCTACAGTAGAATTAGCCTTTACAAGCGCTGGGGTGTTAGCTTTAATTTTGAAGAGTTAATTGCTAGTTTGGTTGTTTTAATCATTGTTATCCTAACCTATACTCTTTATTCACTAAAAAAGATTCGACCTCTTATCTTATCTAGTCTAATTATTTTAGAATTATTTGCCAATGCTAGTTATCTCTTTGCTACAAACAAAGGAGCTGTAGTAATAACAACTACTAAACCAGCACCAGCTAACTATAGTTCCTATACTAAATCTACTCAAAAATTAATTAATGCTTTACCTGCATCAGCTAAAGATGAACGCTTGGAAAAGAGTTTTGTATTAGACCAAGATCGTGGTGAAGCATATACCTTCAACTATCGTGGTGCTACTGTTTTTTCTTCAAACAATAATTCAAATGTAAGTATTTTATATTCACAACTTGGATTACAAGGCTTATACTACTTCTATTTCTATAATACTGGTACCCAAGTAACTGATGCTTTATTTGGTATTAAAACTTATCTTGTCTCTACATTACCTACTGATTCCATCGCTCAGTATGGAAATTATGGCTTACGAAATGATTTAAAAAATAAAACTATCATCTATCAAGATAAATATCATACAGCATACTCTTCTAAAGTCTTTCCACTTGCTTTTTCTGGACAACTACCTACAAATACTATATTAAGAGGTAGATATGGTGCTTTACTAAACCAAACACTTGCTATTAATGCACTCACTGGCTCAAACTACACCTACTTTGGAAAAGCGATTAAAGCTAAGTTAACTGCTAAAACTGCAAGCATAAAATCAGATTCTGATTATAGCTATCTTTCCCGCAAAGACAGTAAAGCCATAATCTTGACTGCAACTTACCAAGCAAAACCTAATTCAACTGGATATATCATGCTTGATCAAAACTTAATGAAATTAATCAATCGTGATGGTAGTGTAGATAAGCTTACACTCAATGGACAAAATTTCACTTCAATGCAATTTGCTAATCAGCCAATAGGGGTTACAGTTCCAAAATCTGGCACAGTCTCTTTAAAGATTTACTTTAAACCTAGCATCACTCAATTTAAGCTAATGAATCCTAATTTATATCTTTTAAACGAACAAAATTTGCAAAAAGTAATCAAAAAAGCTAATCAAAATAAGATGCAACTTACTACTTTAAGGGGTAACAAAATTGATGGCACAGTCACAATTAAAAAAGGACAAAGTTTAGTAACTACTATTCCATATTCTTGGGGCTGGAAAGCTAAAGTTGATGGCAAAATAGTTCCTATCAGTAAGTCCTTCGGTATTTTTATGGCTCTGAAACTATCTCCTGGCACTCACAATGTTGAATTTACTCATACGATGCCAGGACTGAAATTAGGGCTTCTAATTACACTTATCGGATTAATTATCTTCGTGTTTGAGATAATCTATTTTAAGAAAAAACAATAAGCCGTTTGCCAGATTTGAACTGGCGACCTCCTCCTTACCACGGCGGTGCTCTACCTCCTGAGCTAAAACGGCATAATACCTAGCCAACGGCTAGGTATTTTTTATTACTTAATAGTAACTAAAGTGTATTTTCTCTTACCCTTACGGATAATTACGTACTTACCTTCAAATGAAGCACTTGGATCAACTTCAAATTCTAGGTCTTGGATTTTGTCACCATTGACATAGATTGCCCCATTTTGAACATCTTCACGTGCTTGGCGCTTTGAAGATTCAATCTTAGTATCTACTAAAAATTCTACCAAGTTCTTCTTTTCAGTGGTACTTTCTGCACTTGGTGCATTCTTAAGTGCTTGTTCAATTTGCTTAACTGATAATTCCTTCACATTACCTGAGAATAAAGCATCAGTAATCATTTGAGCTTCCTTAAGTCCTGCTTCACCATGAACAAACTTAGTAACTTCAGCGGCTAAAGTCTTTTGAGCTTCACGCTTCCAAGGTTCAGTCTTAACCTTTTCAGCTAAAGCTTCAATTTCTTCATGACTTAAGAAAGTAAAGTACTTGAGGTATTTAACAACATCACGGTCATCTTGATTAATCCAGAATTGGTAAAATTCGTAAGGACTAGTCTTTTCAGGATCAAGCCAAACAGCTCCACCAGCAGACTTACCAAACTTAGTACCATCAGCCTTAAGCATCAATGGAATAGTCAAACCAAAGGCTGGACGGTCATTACCTTCTAAACGGTGAATTAAGTCGATACCTGAGGTAATGTTACCCCATTGATCACTACCACCAATTTGCATTTGTACACCATAGTCACGGTTTAAGATGTAGAAGTCGATACCTTGTAAAATTTGGTAAGTAAATTCAGTAAAGCTAATACCATTTTCAAGACGACTAGCAACTACATCCTTAGCAAGCATGTTATTAATTTGGAACAATTTACCGTAATCACGTAAAAATTCAAGTAAGCTCATCTTACCAAGCCAGTCACGGTTATTAACGATTTGGAAGTTTTCAGTACCAAATAACTTTTTCATTTGGTTAGTTAAAGCAACTTCATTATGGTGCACTTGTTCATCGCTTTGAAGGACACGTTCAGTCTTTCTACCTGATGGGTCACCAATTGAACCAGTACCTCCACCAATAATAATTACCGGATGATAACCAGCAAGTTGGAATCTCTTCAAAATCATAAATGGAATCAAGTGTCCAATATGAAGTGAGTCTCCTGTTGGGTCAGTACCGCAGTAAAGTGCCAAATCATCATGTTCAGCTAAGTACTTCTTTAAACCTTCCTCATCAGTTTGTTGATTAATGGCGCCACGCCATTTAAGGTCTTCTAAGATATCAAACTTTGCCATAATTTCCTCCATCAAATAAAAAACGTCCCTTGATTAAATCAAGGGACGACTAATAATCATTAGATAGCCGTGGTACCACCCACGTTTGCGCTATGCGCGCCTTTATAGTTGCTAACGAGGAATTACGCCCCGTACACTGTACTTCGTCGCTTCTTAACCTGTCTAGCTCTCACCACAACGCTAGTTCTCTGAACACTGAATTAAGGGACTACTATCTTTTTTCGTGTTATCAATATCATATAAGCTAAATAAGTTTTAGTCAATGAATAACTCTAATCTTTTACATACAATATTTGTTAACAAGCGGTATTTTACTTAAAATAAATGCCACAATATTCGATAAAATAAAAATTATAATCGAAACTAAGATTGGACCAATTAAGCCATTAGGCCATAATATATTAACATGGGCTCTTTCTATTAGAATATGGACAAACAAAACATGGACTAAGTAAACTGCAAACATTAAATTGGACCATTTGACCAGTAAATTATGATTACTTATGTATTTATTCTTTAAAACTTGCTTGATAAAAACAAAAATTGCGATTGCAAATAAAAAATTGTTAATTGAAGTATATGAATAGTTAAATACCATTGGCTTGTTAAAATGAAAACTTAACCAACCACTAGCTAGTGAAGTTAGAATATTAACTATAAGAGCTACAGAATATAAACATATCCGCTTTGTTTTATCTAACTGATATTGATCTAAGTAATATCCTAAAACAAAATATACAGTTAAACCTAAAGGAAATTCGAAAGTTGATCGTAAGTATGTTGTCTGTACTTTCTTCATTATATTCCAAATGGCCACAGGTAAAATATTCTTAAAAGCTTTGAAAAAATCTAGTACAGACGGAATCAAAATCGCAAAGATAATCGTTAAGATTAAAAAATAACGTAACTTACGTTCATCTTTAGCCCACATTCTCAATAAAGGGGTAATGAGATACATCCCTACGATACATGGTAAAAACCACATATGATAATGTCCGGCAAAAAACATTCCAATTACTACTGACTTAGCTATACCTGGAATAGCCCAATACTCATAGAGTGCATATACCAAACTCCAAGTAAAAAAAGCAATTGCAATTCTTTTGATATTCTTATGCAAAAGTTGGCTGTGTGTTATTTCTCGCTTCAAATTTAAGAAAATACATCCCGAAATCATCAGAAAGATAGGCACACTAAAACGACTAATTCCATCTAATAAATTCAAAAATTGCCAACTTCTTGATTTAGGAATCGTGTTATACCATGCCATTGATCCAGATACATGAATTAGAACAATAAAAAACATGGATAGAATACGTAAAACATCTAAGTAAGCAATTCTTTTCTTTTCTATTTTCATCATTAAATCCTTCCTGACTAATATTTTATCAAAAGAAGGTATAAATACTAGATAAGATTAATAAAAAGGCAGATGCATTGCCACTTTTAAAGCACGGTAATGCATCCGCCTTTTTTCTATGTTTCAATTTTTTACTTTAATAATCCCAATTTTCGCTTAATGCTAAATAGGATATCTACCCTTTTTCCTCTACCTTGAATAAAATCTATAATATCTTTCCAAAACTTATGAATCATAACAATTCCAGCTAATCCAATTACTAAAGCAATTTCAAGCTGGTGATTATATAAGTTAACAGCTACAAAGCAAAAAGTAAAGAAAATAGGTGGAATTGTTAAATTTTGCATCCCTATTACTAAAACTAGGGCCAAGAGCAAACTAATCAAAGCAGTCTTAAAATCAACAGCTAAAATAGTAATTCCTACAACTGCTACTCCCTTACCACCCTTGAAATGATTAACTACAGGATAACAATGCCCTAGCATTAATCCCAAACCACAGTATGCTAACAAAAGCTGGTTTTTAAAGAGTAAATAAGTGATTAATAAGGACAATACACTTTTAAGTGCATCTCCTACTAAAGTTAAAAAGCCCCATTTCTTACCATAAACTGCACCGACATTAGCAGTTCCTGGATTACCCGAGCCAGCCTTAGTTGGATCAGCATGTAAAAAATATTTTCCCACTATTAAGGCAAATAAGAAATTGCCAAAAATATAGCCAATTATTATAGCAATAAGCTTTTCCACTATTAATCCTCTCCTGAGTCGTCATTACTATCACTGCTACTCTTATTATAAGAGTAGATAGTATAATTTTGATTGCTAGTACTGCTATAACTAAACCCATTTTCTTCATTACGCTTATTTTGATAAGTTTCATTATTGCTGATAGTCTCTTTTTCAAGGCCCAACTCACTTCTCAAGATATTTGAAACACGCTGCAATTCCTTATCGCTCATAACTTGATACGAAGCTTCATCAATATAAACTCCAGTACCATGTAAATAATCACTATCAGAATTTTTAGTACTTGAGCGGTAATTTTGGAAAATTGCCATTAAATTGTTAAAGGATAAATTGGTTCTAATATTATTAGAAACTGAATTCAAAATTGATTCCAAATTTACCAAAGTCTTAATTGAAGCCGCATGTTGAATCATTGAAATAATAACTTGTCTTTGGCGTAATTGTCGACCATAGTCACCTTGTGGATCATCATATCTCATTCGAGCATATGCAAGGGCCTGGCTACCATTAAGTTTAGTTTTTTGACCTTTCTTAAAACTATAACCTCCGTAAGTAAAGCTAAGAGGGGGTTTAACTACAACTCCACCTACGCCATTAACCATCTTACGCAAGCCACCCATATTAACAACTGCATAATATTTAATTGGTACATTAATCAAGACAGAAACAGACTTCATAGCCATCTTAGCCCCACCAATAGAATATGCCGCATTAATCTTCTCAGCAGTAAATTTCTTGGTCCCCACCATTTCAGCTAAGGTATCGCGCGGTATCGACATCAAGGTGTATTTTTTCTTTGCAGGATTTACCACTGCTACAATAATTGTATCAGTATTTCCCATTTTTTCTGTTCTATCAAAAGCACCCGTATCTGTTCCTAACAAAAGAACCGCGAACTTCTTCTTACCATCAAAAGTTGAGCTCTTAGTAGAAACAGCATTTTTATTATCATAAGTTTGATCAATTGCACCTTTGGTTCTTAAGTAAACATAACCAAAATAAGCCAATGCTCCAAGCACAATAACTATCGTAAGCAAGAGTAATTTTCTCCATAGCCGGCGCTTTTGACGATAATCCGCTTGATGAAGTTCAACTCTTGAATTACTTGGGTGATTATTATCCATATATTCTTTCCTTTTTTATAAATAGTTTACTATTGCAATTATTTTATCTAAAAAAACAATTAAACGCACGAAAAATGGCTTTTCATAACTAAATTGTAAAAAACTTTACCAACTTGATAAATATTTCACTAATTATTATAATAAAAGAGTTCCGAACTTTTTTATTTATTTTTGGAACAAGTTGATACGAAAAAGGCATCCATTATGGATGCCTTTTTTGTGCTACTATTATGTAATTAATCGTCTAACTTAACCTTGTCAGTTACGTTCAACTTATCGTCAAAAGTGTAAACAACTGGTTCACCAGTCTTCATTTCAACGTCCATAATGTCTTCATCAGAAATACGTTCAATGTACTTAGTTAAAGCACGAAGTGAGTTACCGTGAGCCGCAATAATAACATTCTTACCTGCTAATAAGTCAGGAGCAATGTGATCTTCCCAGAATGGCATTACACGGTCTAAACATACATGTAAGTTTTCTGCCTTTGGAACGATGTTAGGGTCTAAGTTTGAGTAACGACGGTCATGTGCTTGACTGTATTCGTTGTTATCATCAATTGCTGGTGGCAAAACATCGTATGAACGACGCCAAATGTGAACTTGTTCATCGCCGTACTTTTCAGCAGTAGCCTTCTTGTTTAAGCCTTGAAGAGCACCGTAGTGACGTTCGTTAAGTCTCCAAGTCTTAGTTTCAGGAATCCAAAGTTGGTCACTTTCTTCAAGTGCAAAGTGCAAAGTCTTGATAGCACGCTTCAATACTGAAGTGTAAGCTTGATCAAACTTCAAGCCGTGTTCCTTAATTAAACGACCAGCTTTTTTAGCTTCTTCAACACCTTTATCTGAAAGGTTTACATCTACCCAACCAGTAAATTGGTTTGAAAGGTTCCATTCACTTTGACCGTGACGGATTAAAACTAATTTTGACATGAAATATCTCCTTTAATAATTCAATGTTTCACTAACTATTTTACAACGGATAAACTTGTTTGCATAGGTTAAAAAGCGGAAAAAAAGACCACTTCTCATGGAAAGAAGTGGTCTTAACTGGGCAAAGTTGGAATTCCACGTTCACAATAGGTCTTCCAAAACATCAGCACTTCCCGTGCCTTGCTATTAAAAGCAGATGTCCCCTGATAAATATACGCATCTCGCGTTCTTTATCGACTCGTCGCTAATAATTATATCATCTATTCAACTGACTTTAAAGCATCTAGCATATCAACGTCTTTAATCTTCTTGTGCATAATAAATGCTAAGACAGTAGTGATTACTGCTGGAATGAGGGCTGAGTAAATAAAGTTAGATATGTACATATTAGGATCAAACATAGCATTAACGGGTGGTAAGGTGGTAATAATAAAGCTATGTAACCAAATACCGACTAAATATCCAGCTAAGATACCTAGAATTGAAAGAATAATTGTTTCCCGATAAATGTACATCGTAACTTCTTTATCAAAGAATCCCAATACTTTAATAGTTGAAAGTTCACGCATTCTTTCGTCAACATTAATATTAGTTAAATTATAGATAACAACCAATGCCAAAATTGTAGAAATCGCAATCAAAATCAAAATAACTTTATTAAGTGAATTAATCAAGTTATCAATTGTTTTCTTATTGTTAACATTTTGATTAATACCTTTAATTGCGCCAGTAGCCATCAGTTTTTCAGAAACTGTTTGTAATTTACCTGACTTAGTAGTTATCAAATAACCATTAGTCTTATATTCTTTATCAAAGTAATGCTTATAAGCTTGGTTATTCATTACCATGTAGTGACCCATATACATTTCACAAATGCCACTAACTTTGAATTTTTTCCACTTATCGTTAGTATCTTTTAACTTAATATAATGTCCAACCTTAGCATTGGTTAATTGAGCCAACTTTTCAGAAATAATTACACCGTTATTAGTTAATTTTAATTTCTTTCCAGTAGAACTGCTCATTAAATTAATATACTTAGATAAGTCAGTATTAGCCTTAGGAACAATCACATTAATAGTTTGCTTAGTCTTGTCTTCCCCAAGATTACGATTCAAAGTAGTAAAGTGAATCTGCTTATAGCGCTTAACACTATTTGAATCTAGTTCATCCAATAAGTCTGAGGTTTGTTTAGAACTAGGATTTGAGTTTTTAACCGCAATCATGTCATATTTGATAATGTTGGTATATTGATTCTTACTAATTCCTGAAAGTGAATCTCGAATACCAAAAGCCATTACTAATAATCCTGTACAACCAGCAACCCCAAAGATTGTCATTAACATTCTTGTCTTATATCTAAAGAGGTTTCTGAAGGTAACCTTATGGTTAAAGCTTAATCTACTCCATAATGGTGTGATTCTTTCAAGGAAAATTTTTGAGCCTTTTTTAGGTGGTTTAGGTAGTAATAATTGAGCTGGACGGTCTTTAACATCTTTCTTTAAGGCGTAAAGTGCTGCTAAAGTCGTACATGCCCATGCAACAACTAATCCCAATATTAGCCAAGCTAAAGAAAATTGGCTTCTAAAACCAGTCATAGTTGAATTTGCTGCATAGGCTTCAAAGATAATGCCAGGTAAGATTCTAAATCCACCAAATGCACCCAAAATAACACCCAATGTACTTGAAAGCATACTATAAACGATAAATTTCTTAGCTACATCAAAATTGCTATAACCAATCGCCTTCATAGTACCAATATTAATTCTTTCTTCTTCCACAAATCTAGTCATTGTAGTTAAAGAAACTAAGGCAGAAATCGCAAATAAGAATACTGGGAAGATATTAGATAAAACGTCAATTCTTTCCGCATTTGAACGATAATTTTCATAACCTGGGAATTCATCACGAGTATTAACTGTGTAGCTAGGTTTATTCAAATGTTCAAGCTTCGCTTTAGCACTTTCAAGTTGCTTAATCTGGCTCTGATATTCAGGTTTAACCGCTACAATTGCATTTAACTTAGTTAAACTATCATTAATTTCAGCAATTTTATTTTTGGTTTTATTTTCTTTAGCTGAAATATTCTTATCTAATTCCTTCTTTAAATCTTTTTCCTTGTCATTAATATAGTTAGAATACTTAGTTGAATATGGATTCATTTTAGCAGTCTTTTTATAAGTAATTCTAGCTATTCCAGTTGTTGTACCAGATTTAAAGGCAGACTTCTTTACAAAAGCAAAGCCAGATAATTGACCTGTACCTACAGTGGTTTGCCCCATATCGTGTTTATCTAAATACTCACTTGAGCGAACATAACCTACAACTTTAAACTTTTTATGCTTTAAACTACTGTGATTGTCTAAAGTTATCTTTTTACCAAGTTTATACTTATCTTTCAACAAATAGGAGATAACAATTTCAGAGTTATTTTTAGGCATATGACCCTTAGTAAGTTCCACTTTAGATATCTTCTTACTTTCAGAATATACCCTTAAACTCTTTTTACTATCATTAACAGTAGAATCTTGAAGATAACTATATTCAATCTTCTTTACACCAGATTGATTTTCGATTTTTTGTTTATCTTTACTATTTAAGCCATAATTTGAAACAACTGTTATATCAGCTAAATTATTATTCTTAAATGAATCAACAGCTGTGCTTCTCATATCTGGCCCCGTCATTTTAAGCCCTATAAAGGTAAAGACGGCCACCATCATTAACATGAAAATTGCAACAAATCTACCTAAAGATCCAGTTATTGCTTGCCAAGCATCTTTCCATAGAATCTTTTTCTTCATTCAAATTCTCCTAGCTATTACCATTCAATTTCAGAAATATCTGTTGGATGTTCATTCTTTTCAATCTTCTTAACTTGACCATCATGAACATGAATTACTTGATTGGCAATCGGTGCGATTGCGGCATTATGAGTAACAATAACAACTGTTGAACCTTTTTTAGTACTCATTTCTTGTAAAATTTTCAAAACATGCTTACCAGTTTGATAGTCAAGCGCTCCAGTTGGTTCATCACAAAGTAAAATAGCTGGATTTTTTGCTATTGCCCGGGCAATAGCAACACGTTGTTGTTGTCCTCCTGATAATTGTGCAGGGAAGTTATTCATTCTATCTCCCAGCCCCACTGCATCTAACGCTTCACTTGCTTCCATTGCATTAGGTACAATTTCAGCAGCTAATTCTACATTTTCTTTAGCTGTTAAATTAGGAACCAAGTTGTAGAACTGAAATACAAAACCAACATCTTTTCTACGATAAGCTGTTAATTCTTTTCTAGAATAGTTAGCAATGTTATTGCCATTGATAATAACATCCCCACTAGTATTGGTATCCATACCTCCCAAAATATTGAGCAAAGTAGATTTTCCTGCTCCAGATGATCCGAGAATAATTACTAGTTGACCTTTATCAACTGAAAAAGTAATATTCTTATTAGCAAGAACTGTTGTATTACCAGTTTTATATTCTTTAGAACTGTTTTTTACATCAATTATTGACATATTATTCACTCCTAATCTGTACATTGTGTTGATTTACTATGCAAGTATTCTAGCACCTTTGTCTTTGCTTTCTATGTACATTTTTTAATAAGGTGTTGATATAAGGAGAAAATTATGGGAAATATTCGAAGAACAAATTCTAAACAGAAAATTAAAGATGCTTTTATTTACTTATTAAAAACCGAAGGTTATCAAAAGATGACTGTTTCTAGCATTACTAAAAAAGCCCAAATTAATCGGGGGACTTTTTATTTAAATTATCTCGATAAGAATGACCTATGGCGAAATATTAAAGAAACTATCTTGACCGATATTTCTGCCTGCCTAAAAATTGAACCTCAAAATCCACATTTCTTTTCCGAAGCTTCCCTAAAAGAAGTTATTAATTACATAATCAAACATCAAAAACTACTATTTTCAATATTAAATAGTGATTTGTATGCAGAATTTATTGCAGATTTCTATAAAACATTAGTAAAAATTTTCTCAAAGTACCATAATCAAAATAAAGGTCCTATTAAACAGCCTTATGCTTATGAAGTGGTTTTCAGTGGGATTGCTACTATCTTCACGTTGTGGATTCGTCGAGAAATGAAAGAAAGTCCAGAAGAATTATTGAAAATTATCAAAATTTATCGTGAAAGCACTCCTATTGACATTCTAGCATTATAAAATATCCATATATAATAAAACGGCCTGTATCAAATGATACAAGTCGTTTTTCATTATTTTTACCAGATTTCAACCCGCTTTTCTGGTTCTAGATACATACCATCACCAGGCTTAACAACAAAAGCCTTGTAAAATTCTTCTTGGCATTGACTTTGGACGTTAGCACGAAGTGGACCTGGAGCATGAACATCAATAGCAGTAATACTCTTGATTGCTTCTTCTTTTTGCTTAATTGCCCATACACGAGCAAAGTTTTCGAAGAGTTCTTGCATACTTGCATCCCCTTCGCCTTTTGCTGCATGAACAGCAGCGGTTAATCCACCTTGATCGGCAATGTTTTCTGAAACAATTTGCTTTCCATTAAGCTTAACTGGACCATATTGAATTCCATCAAACAATTTAATTTCAGCTTGAATCCGCTTCTTAAATTCAGCATAGTCTTCATCTTGCCACCAGTTAACCATGTTACCAAACTCGTCAAACTGAGAACCATTGTTATCAAAGGCGTGAGAAATTTCATGAGCTATAACTACTCCAATACCACCGTAGTTTTCGCTTCTAGTTTGATTCAAATCGTAGAATGGCTTTTGTAAAATTGCAGCTGGGAAAGTTAAGTCATTTCTTTGTGGATCATAGCATGCATTGACTAAGTTACCAGGCATTGCCCAAACGCTCCGATCAACTGGCTTAGGAAGTTGTTCATATTCATATGCTTGTGAAATCTTACTATTTTCAGCTAAGTTTTCATATAAGCTAGCACTTTCATCAACCTTGAATCGGTTATATACTTCCTCACTTTTTTCTGGGTAGCCAATCTTAAGTTCCAAAGCTTGTAACTTAACAATAGCCTTATCACGAGTAGCCTTTGAAAGCCAAGAATTTTCTGATAAACGCTTTTCATAGACTTTAATCATCTTATGAATCATGTCGATAACATCGGCCTTAGCGTCTTTACCAAAGTAAGTTTGACCGTAGTAAATACCAACTACTTCACTAAATTGACTATTAGCAAGTCGGTAAGCTTGCTTTTCACCACTTGAAAGTTCTGCTTGGCCATATAAAGCCTGACTAAATGGGAAAGCAGCTTGACGGAAATCAGCTGATAAACTTGCTGCGGCATTATTGATAAAGCGAGCTAACATCCAGCCTTTAATTTCTTCAAAAACACTTTCATTAAATAATTCTTCTGCATGATCTAAGTAACCTGGATCTGCTTCAATTACTCGGTCCGGTTTCATTCCAACTAAGCCTTCAATATGACTAACAATATCATAGCTCTTAAACTTAGCTGCAAAATCAGCTAAACTCATTGGGTTATAGCTTGCTGGATAATCAGCCCATTCTTCACTAGACTTAACTACCTTGGCAATTCTAGCATCGTATGCAAGCGCCTTTTCAACATATTTTTCTGCTTCAGCTGAACTCAAGCCAGCCATCTCTAGCAAGTTAATAGTTTGCTTTTGATAAATTGGAAGCAATTGGTCTTTAGCTTCTGTTTGATAAGTTACTGTATCTGGCAAAATAGTGCTTGGACCAACATTTTTCAAAATGTTAACCTTAGTATTCTTCATGTCTGGTTCAACACCGAAAAATAAAGGCACTGGAAGACCTTCTTTATCAAGTTCTAAGGCCTTTTCTTTTAAATCAGCAAAATCTTTTAAATCAAGTAATTGCTTAAGTCTTGCCTTAATTGGTTCGGCACCTTCACTATTACGCTTATCAAAATCGCGAGCAACTTTATATAGCGCAACAGCCTTATCTAAGTTAGAAACATTTGGAATCGCCTTTTTACCATCAGCAAAATTAGCAAAATCTTGCATCAATTGCTTTTCTACATTTTCATCGATTTTACCAAAGCTTCCCATACTTGAACGGTCAGCTGGAATTTCAATTGTCTTAAGCCAATCAGAGTTAACAGCTAAATATAAGTTATCTTGAGGGCGAACGCCAGATTTAGGACTAGTAATATCTCCTGCGCCACCACGTACAGCTAATTTATTCATCAAAAGCCTCCTTTTAAAATGTTAAACACATGATATCATTATTAAAGCATATTTGTCTATTATTAAATTTATTAAAAAAGACATCTTACGATGTCTTACTTAAATAATTTAATTTTTGGCTTGATATGAGTATGCATCGGTACTAATACAACTAAACAAAAGAAAATTACTATCGCTGCAAAAATGAAAAATGGAATATATCTAAAATGGTCTATAATTAAACCACCAATTAGTGGCCCTATTGCACGTCCAGCTGAGCTAGCGACAATCGTTAATCCTTGATACTCTCCCTTAACTTCAATTGGAGTTAAATCATTGACATAAGAAGGAATGGCAGGGAAAGCAGTTGCTTCACCTAATGTCAAAACTATCATTGATATCAAGAATTGATAAAACTCGCGGGCAAAAACTAAAGTCACAAAAGACAATGAAAACATTAAAATTCCAAAACAAACCTGCTGGAAGGTTGATTTAAAGATATGCTCAAAATGAGTTAAGACTGCTTGAACAATTACAATAATTAGAGCATTTACAGTCCAAAGCAAACTATACATATGAAATGGTATACCCAATCCGACAATATAAACTGATAAGTTAGATTCCCAATTCATGTACATTAACCAGGTTATCCCTAAAGTTAAGAATAAACCCCAATTCATTAATTTATTTGCTTTAGGTAAAGCAACTTTAACTTTCTGAGCCTTAACTTGATTTTTTATAACCTCTTTGTGATATTGCACAATCGGTCGATAGTTAATAATGGCGTTAACTGTTGCAAGAGTATACAAAATCCCTGCTAAAATAAATAAAAAAATTACAGAAAAGTCATATAAATAGCCAACTACTAAAGTTCCAGTCACTACTCCAATATTTTGAGCGAAATAAATCAAATTGAAGACTTTTTTACTTGGGACTTTTTTTATACTCGTAGCCATCGAATTAATCAAGGCCCCATCCCAGCCAGCAAAAAATCCTGCTAAAGTTAACCATAACCAATATTCAGGCCAACCTGGAAATACTGCTAATAAAAACAAAACAAAAGCATCACATGCTAATCCTACTACGATTAAAGGATAGGGATTAATACGATCATAAAGTCTTCCGGCAATCATTGAGCCGACTAAATTTGCCATGCAGTTAAAAAATAATACTACCCCAACCCAAGTTAAACTAACATGAAGTTGATCTTTTAAATAAACTGAAGTAAGTGGCCATATAAAACTCGAGCCTAGCCAAGTAATTAATTCTCCTAACAAGAGCGAATGTATATTTACTTCCTTAGCCCCACTAGCACCATGTGCCGTTTTCATAATTTCTCCTCCAAACTTATTATCCTAAGTTTAGCAGTAAAGTTAGCTTTGAGCAAAAAAAGTGTGCGACAAAAAGCCGAATAAGTGCTATGATGAAATTGAGTTATTGATTAGACACGACTACTCAAAAGAGAGTAAGTTGATTAACTTACTCTCTTTTTTTAGCTCAATTTATTGTTTCCAATCGCTATCAAACTTAGCCTTACCAGTCTTTAGTAGACTATTAAGGTTAGCTTTCTTACTCTGTGAGAAGATTCCTTCTAAGATTGACTTTAAATCATTGAAGGTTGTTTCTGAATTTTTAGTAACTGGGAAATTGTAAAGACGCTTCATTGCTTGACTGACAACTGGAGCTGACTTCATTGACTTGTTATTCTTATATTCACTGGAATTTAAGGCGGTATTATTTACAGGAATATAGCCTGTCTCAGTAGCCCATTTAAGCTGACTAGATTTTGAAGTTAAAAATTTAATATACTTGAATGCTGCAGCTTTTTGCATGTTACTTGCTTGTTTAAACATGTAAATATCACTACCACGAGCCATATTATATTTAGATGGACGGTTAGCTATTCCATATTCAAACTTACCATTAAGACTCTTCTTAACATAAGCTTCACCCGCACTAGCACTAACATACATTGCGACTTTTTCATTGGCAAAAGGTACTGATAAATACTTTTGTGACCCAGCTGTCATGAAATAACCTTTTTTAATGCCATCTACATAATATTTGACTATTTTTTTAGAAGCACTACCAGTAAAGTTAATCTTATCGTTAAAGTTGTAGCCTGCTTCTTTCATCCCATCAGTATAGTATGCACTTAAATTATCAAAGCCAGCACCTACCACTTGATGATTGGTCTTTTCATAAATTTCTTGGGCCGCTTTTTTCAATTCAGCCATTGTAGTTGGAACTTTAATCTGATATTTATCAAGTAAAGTCTTGTTATAGTAAAGAACTTCAACAGACTTATTAAAAGGAATTCCATATTGCTTTCCCTTAATTTGGGCACCTTTTAAAAGTGAAGTGTTGATATTAGAATTCTTTAAACTTCCCCAACCTACACCTTTATTATTAATATATGGAGTTAAATCTTGTAAATAGTTACCATCAGCTGCAGTATAAAGATAACCAGCATAAGATTGAGCAATTGTTGGTAAGTTTTTAGGAGTAACTAAAGTGTTTTGAACTTTAGACTTAATATCTTCATAACTACCTTGATATTCGAGCTTAACTTTAATATTAGGATTTTCTTTTTCAAATTCCTTAGTTAAGGCTTGTAAATTATTTTGAAGTGGACCTACCATGGCGTTCCAAAAAGTAATGGTGGTCTTCTTAGTTACCTTACTTGGAATTTGTGCATCTGAGCTATCATTCTTTTTATTTGAACAAGCTACTAAACATACAGCTAGTAACATGCTTAGCCCTAATAGCATCAACTTTTTATAAAGCTTCATAATATCCTCCTTATATCATTTTCACATTGAGTTTCATTTTAACACTTAAGTTCAAAAAAGTAAGAGCTTACATTAGGTGTCTTACCATGCTACAATAGAAATGAGTTTTTAAATTAGCTATATATAAAAAAGGGAATGAAATCTAAGTTTCATTCCCTTTTCTTCTATTGAACATGATAACCTGCTTTTTCTAGCTTAGATTTAACTTCTGGTAAGTTAACCTTCATTGCTTCTGACGCCTGTTTTAAAGTCATCACACGTCCAACTGTATCAACCATATGTGGAATCTTAAAATGATCAAAGCCTAAACTTAATAATAAATCTAAAAAGCCATCATATTTATCAACATATTTTTTTACTGGTGTTGAAAAATTAATTACTTTCTTAGAAGTATCATAACTTGACAAATCTTTTGACCAAACATTTAATTGAGTTTTCGCGGCATCAGACATTCTTTCCACACTCCAAGCTGGTGACCAAACAAGTTTTATTTCACATGATTTAACTTCAGTAACTGACATAACAGCTTTTTGAATAGCATCATCTAAAACACCACTCAAAGGACACCCCATTACTGTTAATGTCATGGTAATTATACAATTATTATCATCATCTAAATCAATCCCATAGATTAAGCCTAAATTGACAATATCAACATATAATTCCGGATCAATTACAGTTTGTAATTTTTGGATAATTTCATTGACTAACTCAAGTTGCTTTTCTTCCATTGCTTATCCTTAATGTACTAAATTATTCCAAATCACAACTTTCCCAGCCTTAAATGAAGCTGGTACATCAATAATTCTTTGGTTAGACGAGCCTCTAAATTGTAAAGTTAAGTCTTTTAAATCTTCTTCAAATCGGCCATCAACTAAAATATCAATTTTAGATAATAACTCTAACTTATCATCTGATTCTTGCATTAGTTCATCCCATGTATAACCAGACCAAGACCAAATATCCTTTGAATGACCAAATTCTTTTCTAACTCGGTTAACAATCTTTAAACAAACCTGCGTATTTAAAAATGGCTCACCACCAAGCAAGGTTAATCCTTGGACATAATCTTCTGACATATCTTTGATAATTTGGTCCTCTAATTCTTGAGTATAAGGACGACCATAATTAAAGTTTTGAGCAACTAAGTTGTAACATCCCGGGCAGTCAAATAAACAACCTGAAACATATAAACTACAGCGAACACCTTCACCATCAACGAAGTTAAATGGTTTATAATCAGCAATCTTTTGTAAAGAGTGTTCACTAGCTAGCCATTCCTTAGGCTTAGGGTCCTTAGGTCGGTGCTTGCGTAATTTTCTAGCAGCACGATCTTTTTTTATATTAGGTAAGTACTGGTTACTATCAACAAAAATAGTATCACCACCAACATTTACCTTAATATAATTATGACGAATATCAGGGCCTTCTTGAGCATTATGATCTTTACTTGGCATTTTGCATTCTTTCCTCTTCTTGAGCTTGATCTCTAACCATGCCTAAGTTCATGTGCTTAGCTCTGTGCGCAATTTCTTCATGACGTCCATGAACCATTGGACGCTTAAGTGGGTTACCCAAGTACCCACAAGTACGCTTAACACAATCACAAGTTTCAGGGTCATGATTACCACATACAGGACATTCAAAGCCTTTAGCAGTTGCTTTAAATTCACCTGCAAAACCACACTTAAAGCAGCGGTCAATTGGAGTATTAGTACCAAGATAACCTACTTTATCATAGCCAAAGTCCCATACTGCTTCTAAAGCCTTAGGGTTTTGCTTTAAGTTAGGGTATTCACAGTAGTGAATAAAACCACCAGCTGCGTATGGAGGGTAATCCTTTTCAAATTCAAGCTTTTCAAATGGCGTTGGGTGCTTACGAACATCGTAGTGGAAACTGTTAGTGTAGTATTCCTTATCAGTAATGTCCTTAATTTTACCGAACTTCTTAGTATCAAGTACACAGAATCTATCAGTTAAACTTTCTGATGGGGTTGAGTATACAGAGTAATGGTAGTGATACTTTTCAGTCTTTTCCCAGTATGCACACCAATCATGCATCCGTTTAACAATTTCTACAGTAAAGTCATGAGCTTCTTTATTGTGTTCCCAGTTTGGACCATAGAAGACGGTACCCACTTCGTATAAACCAATGTAACCAAATGAAACAGTACAACGACCATTTTCAAATAATTGATTTACATCTTCATCTGGCTTAAGACGCTTACCAAATGCACCATTTTCATATAATACCGGTGCATTTTCTGGTTTTGCTTCACGACATCTTGCAGCTTTAATGTTCATAGCATCATGAACAATTTTTACTTTATCTTCAAAGATCTTCCAGAATAAGTCTTTGTCACCACGGGATTCGATAGCAATTCTAGGTAAGTTTAAGGTAATAACCCCTAAATTCATTCGACCTGAATTAACTTCTTTACCATTTTCGTCTTTCCAACCTTGTAAAAATGAACGGCAACCCATTGGAGCTTTAAATGAACCAGTTAACCGTTTGATAGTATCATAACTTACAACGTCAGGATACATCCGGTAAGTAGCACATTCCAAAGCAATTTGCTTAACATCATAATTAGGGTCTCCTGGATTTAAGTTGAGGCCCTTCTTTAAAGTGAAGACCAACTTAGGGAAAATTGCAGTCCGTTTATCTTTACCAAGACCTGCTAAACGAATCTTCAAGATATCCTTTTGAATTTCCTTTTCAATCCAGTTAGTACCTAAACCAAATCCTAAAGTAGTAAATGGAGTTTGGCCTTGGCTTGAGAACATGGTGTTAATTTCATATTCAAGACTTTGCATTGCATCATAGATATCTTTTTGAGTACGCTTTTTAGCAAAAGCCTTGGCCTTTTCTTCGTCATCAATAAATTCCTTAGCTTCTTCAAGGTGACGATCATAGTTCTTTTGAGCAAATGGTGCTAATACTTCATCAGCTCGATCAAATGAACAACCACCATATTGACTTGAAGCAACTTGGGTAATAATTTGAGCAACTTGACTAGTAGCGACACCAATTGAATTAGGACTTGTCATGAATGCATTACCAACTTTGAAACCATTAGTAAGCATTTCTTTAAAGTCAATTAAACAGCAGTTAGTCATTGGTGAAAGTGGTGTGTAATCCAAGTCGTGCCAGTGAATATCACCACGTAAGTGGGCCTTAGCAATATGTTCAGGCATCATTGTTAAACCAACAGTTTTACCAACAGTACCAGCGGTTAAATCACGTTGGGTTGAAAAGATTTCACTATCTTTGTTGGCATTTTCATTAACAATTGAAGGATCTCCTTCAATCATTCTCTTTAAACGTGCCTTAGTATCAATTTGCTTTTGCCAATCAGCTTCATCTTGCTTACGGTATTCAACATAAGCCTTAGCAGCTTCAGAAAAGCCTAACTTAGTCAAAGCATTAACAAATGCCTCACTAACTTCTTGAGCAGATACACTTGTATCATCTAAGCCAGACATAATTTCTTTTATAATTTCAAGTTCATGTGCTTCAAGATGCAAATTACGAATCACTAACTGTAATTTATAAGTTTCAAAATCAGTCTTAGTATTGTCTCTCTTAATTAAAGTTGTAGGCTTAGTTAATACCTCAAGCTCTGCTTTTAAGTTAGGCGTTTCTTTAAGCATATTTATTTTCCTCTCCGTAACCTAGAATCATTATAGATACATAATAGCACGTCTACACAATATATTGTAGTGCGTTTTTAGTAGTCTAATATATATTGTAGTTAGCAAAAGCTTATTAACTCGCCTTTTTGTATCTAGCAAAGCTTTTTTTAAAAAATTTTTCTAACAAAATAGCAACATCTTGTAGATGTTGCTGTTATTTAAAACTAGATATTGCACTAGTTCTTCTTTTCAAAATATTGCCCCTTGTTAACTTCGAAGTACTTCTTAAAGCGTCCAACGTAGTTATGGAACATATAACGCATTAATAAGCTTCGCATAAAGCCCTTGTCATGATTATAAAAGACTGTAGTACCACATCTACCCTCTTTAATTAGCTTGGCTGCTTCACGCTTAGAATCATTATCTACTGCATAGTGAGTAAAAATCTTCTTTGGTACTCCTAACCAAAGAACATGACTTGAAGCTAACTTATTAGCATAAACAGTATCTTGATTTTTCAACTTATCATCAACGTAATCATCAATATACCACTTAGCCAAGTTACAGTCATTCATAGTTACATAAAAACTTGAGCGACCTTGACGCAAGTTAATTTCGAAGAATTTATATTGACCATCACGACTATCATACTTAATGTCAAAGTTAGCCATTCCAGTATAATTAATTCTTTCAAGGAAGCCTTGGACTAAGTCATATAAGTCTTGGTTATATTCAGGTAAAATAGCCATATAATTACCAATTGATTGTGGAGTTGGATCTTCAAGTAATGGATGACCTAAACACATCATTTTAACTTGGTGATTCTTATCAACATAGGCATTTAATACTCTCATATTAGAATCATCACCAGGGATAAAGTCTTGTAAGATTAAGTCAGCCTTGTAACCATTAGTATAAATTTTAGTTACAATATCAGCCAATTCATCTTCAGACTTGATAGTAAAGGTCTTTTTTCTACCTTCGAATTGACAATCAAGCCAAGAAACTGGATCTTCAGGTTTCAATTCAACAGGATAATTGAAAGGAATTGTTAGATAATCTTCAGCTTTGAAGTCAGCCATGGTAATAATCTTAGTCTTAGGATATGGAAGTCCATATTTTTCGGCATACTCATAGAAGCCTTCTTTAGAGATTAGCTTCTTGAGTAAGTCATAATCAATATAAGGAACGATAAAGGCCTTAGATAGTTCTTCCTTGTGTTTAGCTAATAATTCAGCATAGCCATCGCCGCAAGCAATTAAAATCACTGGTTCTTCATGATTCTTATATTCTTCGACTTTTTGACGCATCACTTTAATAAACTCAGGGTCTTCGCTAAAACCTGGATAGGTCTTGACATCAACAATCTTTGAATATCTAGTAGCAGCTAATTGGACACTTGCCCAAGCTTCAACTTTAATTCCATATGCTTCATGAAATGATCTTGCCATTCCATATACGTTAATATCACTACCAAGTAAAACTGGTGTAAATTTTGTGGTCATTCAATTTGCTTCCTTTATATTATTTTTAAGTTTTTTTGCCTTAAAGCAACTTTCCTTGCTTGATTAAAGCATCAACTTCAGGTTGAACATGTTGGTACTTTTTAACTGTGTTTTCGTAATCAACGAAGTATAACTTATACCAAACAAGGAAGGTATAAATTGCCCAAATTTGACGACGGTGAGAGCCGTCTCCTTTATAGTTTTCATCAAGCAAGTTAACAATCTTATCTTGATCAAAAATCTCTTTAACAAAGTCACTAGTAAAGAGTTCACGAACTTGCTTGTAAAAACGTTCTTCTTGTAACCATTGCTTGATTGGTGTTGGAAAGCCAAGCTTTGGACGCTTAGCCCATTCTTCAGGCAACACACGTTCACTTGCCTTACGTAATGCATACTTAGTATCATGCTTATTTACTAAATACTTAGTTGGGATTGAGTTAGCAAGTTCAGCAATCTTACGGTCAAGATATGGTACTCTCAGTTCAAGTGAGTGAGCCATTGAAATCTTGTCAGCCTTTTGCAAAATATCATTTAACATGAAGTGGTGTAAGTCGATATATTGCATTTGCTTAACATTATCTAAATCTTTTACTTTCTTAAAGTCTTTTTGGTAAAGACCGTTAGTAGTTAAATCATTACGATATTCTGGCTTTAAGAAACTGTTAGCTGCATCACTTGAGAAAATAGTTGGATTATCAATATCATAAATTACTGATTGACCAACATAAAATTCACTAGGCTTAGCCAAATTAGTGTACATATGAACTTTTCCTGGGAAGTTTGGCATCTTCTTAATGCCACGAGCAAGACTAACTTGAACACCCTTGGGTAATTTCTTTAAGCCTGAAGTAAAAACTTTAATTACATTATTATGGGTATGCATCCCATAGTTAACGTAACCAGCAAATAATTCATCTGCACCTTCACCAGAAAGTGCAACAGTAACATGCTTTCTAGCTAATTTTGATAAATACCATAATGGAATAATTGATGGGTTAGCATCAGGTTCATCCATGTGGTATTGCATTTCAGGGAAGTCTCTCATTGCTTCATCAGCATTTACCTTATCGGAATAGAAATTCCATCCCTTTAAATCTGCTAAAGCCTTAGCCTTTGAAGCTTCATCATAAGTTGAATCATCAAAACTAATTGAGAAAACATCTTCTGGATTCAAAATACTAGTGACAAAACTTGAGTCAACCCCTTCAGACAAGAAGGCACCAACTGGAACATCCGCATTATGGTAGAGTTCAACAGTTTCTTTCAAATCTTCATTGATTTTGTCTAATGTTTCTTCAAATGATAAGCTATTTTCTTTATATTCTGCATCCCAATATTGACGAATATCAAGCTTACCATCTTTAAATTCAAAGTAATGTCCTGCTGGGAAGCGGTATACCCCCTTAAAGAAAGTTTCATCTAAGTCATTATATTGATTCATCAAATATGGCTTAACTGCTTCAGTATTAAGTTCCTTTTTAAAATTAGGAAAAGCCAAGAAACTCTTTAACTCACTACCAACAATTAACTTACCATCTTTGTTGGCATAATACATTGGCTTAATTCCAAAGAAGTCACGAGCACCATACATAGCATGTTTATCTTCATCCCAAATGATAAAAGCAAACATCCCGCGAACTTTTTTCAAAAGTCCAGCCATACCCCATTCTTCATAACCATGGAGTAAAACTTCAGTATCAGCTTCAGTTGTAAAAGTATGTCCAGCTTTAATTAAATCTTCTCTAATTGGCTTATAGTTGTAGATTTCACCATTAAAAATAATAGACTTTGACTTATCTTCATTAAAAATGGGTTGAGAACCTCCGCGAAGGTCAATGATAGAAAGTCTTCTAAAACCTAATGCCATTACATCATTGGTAAACATACCGTCAGAACTTGGACCACGGTGCTTGATAGTTTCCATCATTTTACCAATGGCTGCTTGTTTGTCATTAATTTCTGGATCGTAAAAGGCTGCGATACCACACATAAATTTTTCGCTCTTTTCTAGTTTGAAATTTTACAATTTTGTTAAATATCAATTTTCTATTATAGTCTAAAAGCCATAATAGTTGTATCTTATTTAGAAAATCTAAATATCATAAACTCGCTTAGAACTGGCTGCACCATAGCCAAAGATTTGAATCTTTCCTTTTACCAAATCCACATTAACTACATAACCAGCAAATTCAGTTATATCATCGATTTGCCGATTCCAGTTCTTATTGTATTTAGTCGTTAAAACATGATTAGGCCCCATTAAGGCGGAACAATTGAAAAAGATATACTGTATACCGTTAATTCTAAATTGATCTTCTACATGTCGATGCCCACAAAAGTATGCAATAACTTTAGCATTTTCAACATTAGTAAAGTCAAAGTCGTTACTTAAAGTAAACTCTGGTGGCACATTATGTGAATGCATTCGCCCTTTTTGGTTTTGATTAAAGGCTACAAGTAATTCGTGTAAAGATCTACCATTATACTTCATGGCATTCCCACCCTTACGATTAATTGGATTGCCGTGACTCATAATGATGATTCTTTTACCAGATGACCCTTCAAGTATTTCAATCAGTTCTTCAACTTGGTCTTCTCTAATCGCCAAGGTTAACTTGGTATCATATTTTTTCTTTCCATTTTCATCAATTATATAGGGAACATCAGACGTATTAAGAAAAATCACCCTTAAGTCATCTTTATCAAAATATGCAACTCCATGATAACGAGATACATAGCGTAATGCAGCTTGATTATACATGGTTGGCCACATTATTTTTTCAAACTCATCTTCAGGAAAGCTGGCCTTCAAATCATGATGTTCATCAAACTTATCATTTTCATCATGATTTCCCTTAATCATAGCAAAAGGAGTTCTTGCTGATTTAAAACTATTACGTAATTTAATCAACTCACTTTCACTAATAAGTCCTGGATCAGACCCATCAATCCAATCTCCTAAATGAGCTTTTAAATGTAATAGGCCGAAATTTTCTAGATAACTAAATTCACGAACATGAATTAAACCATTATGCCCATAAAAATCAACTGAATCAGTATCCTTATAGTGAGTATCAGTTAAAACACCGATATTGATTGAATTGTTTCCGCTTCGAATCTGCTCTTTAACCTGCTTCATAAATTGATCAAGATATTCAAGTACCCGATAGCGCATGCCGTTTTTTCGATTTTGAAATGCTCTAAATCGACCTAACCGCTCATCAAAACGACGAATATAGGTGGCAGCTAACCGATCTGTCTTTTGGGGGCTTAAAGCTTGGTAAAGTATACCCTTATCATTTTGATAAACGGTTAATATATACTTTTCATTACCAGGTGTATGGTCATCTGCTCCTACTTCGTATTCACCTACCTTGTGATACTTTTGCATAGGGTCTAATTCAACAGCTGGTTTATTTGGTCTAACATGTGCTTTTAACACTTGCTTAAGTGTATTTTCGAAAATTTTAAGCATTTAATCCCCCTTACACAAAAAGACCTGGTTTTACAGGTCTTTTACCTTTTTACTGATTAGTTAAGGCATAGGTAGCAAGGCCTACTGAAAGAACAGCATCTTTAGAAATGACTTTTTTAAGTTCTGTAGGTGCTACAGCCAAAGTTGCAGCAATCACCTTTAGACTATATGTCAAAACATGATAGTCTGTTTCAGCATCATACATACCATCTTCATATGGATTTTCATGATTATAAGTTAAATTAATTTCAGCTTGATCAACATAACCATCAACGTGGTTAGTCAAAATTCGGTCATGTAATTGATCCAATTTGTCATTCATATCAAGTAAAGTTAACTTATGGTCACTTTCAGTTGCATAATATTCATCTTGTGACATGCCAAAGTAAGCCTTGATTGGCTTGGTTAAAACTTCAAGTGAATTAATTACTTTATAGATAGCTTCTGCATCAATTTTGTCAGTATTTTGTAAATATTGACTTTGATTAGTTGCCAACTCGTCAGCTAGCTTGATAATTTTTATGGTATCCATATATGTCCTCCTA
Source organism: Lactobacillus psittaci DSM 15354 (assembly GCF_000425905.1). Taxonomy (GTDB): domain Bacteria; phylum Bacillota; class Bacilli; order Lactobacillales; family Lactobacillaceae; genus Lactobacillus; species Lactobacillus psittaci. The sequence goes on along the minus strand of NZ_AUEI01000007.1, from coordinate 6,281 downwards.
AAAATACAGTCTTTATTATAACAAAAAAAGAAGGGGATAGCCCCTTCTTTGCTTTAAGTTAATAGATTTTAAACTAATTTCTTTCTGATTGCTCCAGAAATCCAGTCAATGGCAATAACCATCACAACAATTCCAATCAAAATTATTCCAACTTTATTCCATTGACGATATTGTAAAGCAATGGTCAAAGGATAACCAATACCACCAGCACCAACAATACCTAAAATTGAAGCTGAACGAACAGAAACGTCAAAACGGTAAAGTGTGTTTGAAATCAAAGCTGGCATTAAATCAGGTAATGTCGCAAACATAGCTACATTCCATCTTGAGCCACCTGTAGCAACTACAGCTTCACTTGGACCTTCATCCAAACTTTCAATTGCTTCTGAGAAAAGCATTGCTAACATCCCTACTGAGTGAAAACCAAGCGCTAATACCCCAGCTGCAGAACCCGGACCAACAGCTTTAATAAACATTAAGGCTAAAACAATTTCAGGGAAACATCTAATAAAAGTTAAAACCACTTTACCTGAACGTGAAATTGCCCAATGCTTATTTTTTCTAGTTGCAGCCCAAAAAGCAAATGGAACTGAGATAATTGCACTAATAAAAGTACCTAAAAAGGCAATACATAATGTTTGCCATAATTGGGAAACTAAGTCTTCACCACTACCGTTATAAACATATGACCAGTCAGGGTGAATTAAACCATTAAGAATAGCGCCTGTAATTTGAGCTGCTGTTTGCTTAATTCCAGAGAAATTAATACCAGTCATTGACCAAATAACCAAGCCAATCGTAACAATGGTAATCGCCCATTTCATCACACGACTAGTAAGAGAGACTTTTCTTGCGGGTAATTTTGCATGTTGCTTATCCATTATTTCATCAATGCCTCCCTTGCCTTAGATGATACGTAGTCAATGATTAATACCACAACAAAAATTGCAATAATGATCATACCAGTCTTTGCATAGTCAAAAATATCAAGTGTTTGCTTCAAGTACAAACCAATACCACCAGCACCAATATAACCTAATACAGTTGAGGCACGGACGTTAATTTCAAATGCATACAAGGTATAGCTAACAAAGTATGGCAAAATTTGTGGTAAAACCGCAAACGAAATCATATTAAGCTTGTTACCACCACATGCAATAACTGCTTCACTTGGACCTTCATCAATGGTTTCAATTGCTTCATAAAATAACTTAACAACCACACCAAAAGTGAAAACTGTTAAAGCTAAAATACCTGCAACAGGGCCAATACCAACAACAGCAACAAAGATTGCACCAAGTAACAAGTCAGGTAAAGTTCTGATGATATTCATGATAAAGCGTAATACCCCAGTAACAACCCGATTTTTAATAATATTCCGAGCAATTAATAATGAATATACAAAGGCAATTGCAGAACCGATAACAGTACCTAAGATTGCCATCTTAATAGTTTCAATTAAATAAGGAATTGCAGTTGCAGCATAGCTCCAATCTGGCTTAGCCATTTGTTCGAAGATTTCTGCGAATTGACCAAAGTTTGCAAAAAAAGCAGATAAACTAGTATTAGTCTCATTGATAGATAAGAATAATCCACCAACCATCACTACCAACCAGACCAAATTTAGGTAATGGAATTTCTTTTTTGGAAGTTCCACTAATTTGGGATCAAGATTAGGCATTGATTTCCTCCTTGGTCTTACCACTGTATATATTATCAAAGACTTCTTGTGAAGTTTCTTCCATAAGACCATCGTAAACTACTTCACCAGCACGAACACCAATTACTCGCTTACCAAATTCACGTGCCAATTCGACAGAGTGCAAATTAGCAATAACTGTCATACCTAATTCTTCATTAAGCATTTTCAAGTCTTGCATAACTCTGCGACTAGTCTTAGGGTCAAGGGAAGCAGTTGGTTCGTCAGCTAAAATAATTTTTGGATTTTGAGCTAAAACTCTAGCAATCGCAACTCTTTGTTGTTGCCCACCAGATAATTCATCAGCTCTAGCATAAACTTTATTAGCCATATCAACTCTTTGTAAAGCCTCATATGCTTTTTGCTTATCTTCTTTGCTAAATAAGTTGAAAGTTGACTTCCATGATGGGTAGTAAGCTACACGGCCAGTTAAAACATTACGTAATACGCTTGAACGCTTTACTAAGTTAAAGCTTTGGAAAATCATACCAATATTACGACGGATTAATCGTAAATTCTTGCCTCGTGCATTAGTGATTGATTCACCATCAATCAAAATGTCACCTTCACTAACATCATGTAATCTATTAATCGCACGCAATAAAGTTGACTTACCTGCACCTGATAAACCGACTACCACTACAAAGTCACCTTTGTTGATAGTTAAGTTAATATTCTTTAAACCAACAGTTCCATTATCATAAACCTTGGTTACGTTCTTTAATTCAATCATTGGCTTGTCTGCCATGGATCTATTAACTCCTTATTATTAGTTTGTTTTATTAATTGTTTTCGCCAACAATCTTGTCATATTCGCGAACAATATTAAAGTCTTTATCACTAGTGTAGTCATAGCCTTCATGGCTGTAGATACTTTCGATTAACTTCTTACCATCTTTAGACTTACCAATTGCGATAAATGCTTTTGCTAATTTCTTTCTAAATGACTTATTCATGTCAGAACGAACTGAGATAGTATCATTTGGAATATTCTTAGTAAAGTAAAGAGGTACAACTTGACTCATAATCTTAGGATTATCTTTTTTAACAGTGTTACGTGCATCTTCAAATACAAATGCAGCATCAGTATCACCGTTTAAAACATTCAAAACAGCTTGGTCATGACCAGTTACAGTAACTAACTTAGCATTGCCTTTCTTAGTTAAATCAAGGCCCTTCTTCTTAAGTTCAGCCATAGGGAAAATGTAACCTGCTGAAGAAGTTGGATTTTGAACTGAAATACTCTTGCCCTTTAAATCTTTCCAAGATTTAATCTTTGAGCCCTTCTTAACGAGGATTTCTGCGCGATAAAACTTAACTAATTGCTTAGTTTGCACACCACCAGGTTGCTTAATACCGTAACGTTCAGCTTGAAGTAAAACATCAGCTGCTTTTTGCTTGTGGGCTAAAACATAACCATCAGGTGGTAAGAAACCAACATCAATTTTCTTTGATTTCATTGCTTCAACAACAGTATTGTAGTCTGTTGACATAGAAATCTTAACAGGAATACCCAATTTCTTTGAAAGCATCTTTTCAAGTGGCTTGGCACGTGCTTCAAGCTTATCAGCTGCTTGGCTTGGCACAAATTGAACAGTCAAAGACTTAGGGGTATAACCATTTTTAGAAGTTGATGCAGATTTAGAGCCACATGCAGTGGCAACTACAGCAACAATTAACGCAAAAGCGAAGGCAAGTGCCTTTTTAAACTTTCTCATAATATCCTCCACAAAAATAATGAACAACGACACAAAAAAAGACTCAATATCAACAAAAAAGCGTTAATATTAAGCCCTATACTTGTAATCATTACTAGAAACGCGAACAAGAGCATCGAAAGGGAATACGATGCTCTTTGCCACAGCTACAATTTTAGTAGAAACTGCAAATCTCATCATAATCCCCCCTCATCACAATAATAATGTTCGTTATTAGAATGATAACAGAAATAACAAAAAAATCCAAGTATTTTGACACAATTTATGTATTCCTATTTTTATGGAATTGGTAGGTATCAATTGAAATAAAAAGCGGTCAACTTAATTGGCCGCTCAAAATTAATGTTCGGTTTTTATTTGTTATCTAAATCAGTCTTAACAATTAAGACATCAGCCATTGCATGTTGATTTACATATTCTGTAACTGATCCCATTAACATTCTTTCAACTGCATTTAAACCAGTTGCACCCATGATAATTAAATCATTATGATGGTCCTTTATGAAATCAACAGAAATGATTCTCTTAGGACTACCATACCGAATATGATAATCTACTTTGTCAAAATCAAACTTTTCTTTTGCCCACTTTTTAAGATTAGCAAGATACTCTTCAGCATCTTGGGTCATTTGATAAATAGTATCACCACTAATTAATGTATCTTGCATTTCACCAATAAACTGACGAGTATCAATTACATTAAGAACATCAATTTTTCCACCATTATCAATTGCAATCTTAACAGCCTTGTCAAAAGCACGTTCTGCTGATTCAGATCCATCAACTGGTACTAGTATATTTTTGTAGTCATTACTCATAATGCACATCTCCTAGACTTTTCCTATAAGTCTATTTTATCATATTTAAAGCGCTTTTATAGGCTTGAGGATTAATAAAATTGTTGGTAAAATTGTATACCAATAATATCAAAGAAAGTCGAGGAATAACTTTGGGAATAGAATTTACTAATCAGCTTATTGATATTGTTGGTGGTAGAAATTTCCGCGAACTAGGCGGTTATGAAACTATTTCTGGCAAAAAGATCAAGTATCATAAACTATTAAGAACTGGCAATTTAGCTAATCTAACTAATGAAGATTTAAAATATCTTACCAATTACGGTGTTAAATATGACATTGACTTCCGTACTAAACGCGAACAAGACAATGAGCCTGATCGCGTTCCAGAAGGAGCAAGCTATGAATTTACACCTGTTTTTAGTGATGATTTAACCAATTCTTCTAAAAGCATTGATGCCTTAGAGACTGAATCTGAAAAAGATCCTAACTTTGGTTTTGATCATATGTTACTTGCATATGATGATATGATTCACAGTCAGACGGCCAAAGAAGCTTATCGTCGCTTCTTTGAATTACTACTTTCAAACAAAAATGATAATGAAGTTGTCTTATTTCACTGTACTGCCGGGAAAGATAGGACAGGATTCGGAGCAATACTCTTACTCGCCAGCTTAGGAGTTCCATTATCTAAAATTCGTGAAGATTATTTATTAACAAACATCACAACTCAAGATTTCGTTGAAAATCTTTTAAATCAAGAAAAAGCAAAAGGTAAAAGCGAAAATATTTTACAGTCAATTAGAGATATACAAACTGTACATCCTGAATATTTCGACTTTACAATTAAACGTATTAATGAAGATTTCGAATCAATTAATAATTATTTACGTAGCGAGATGAAACTATCTTCTGCTGATATTATGGATTTACGCCAAATTTATCTAGCATAAAGAGGCCATATTCTTTGCCTCTTTATTTATCCAAATTTTCAAGTCTTTTTTTATAATTGTTTCCATGATATTGTTAAAAAGAGAAAAAGAAAGGATAAAATTATGACTCGTACAAGAACTTTATATTTTGGCGCAGGTTGGTTTAACGAAAAGCAAACAAAAGCATATGATGCCGCAATGGATGCACTAAAAGCTAATCCAACAGTCGATTTAGATCACAGTTATGTACCACTTCAAAATCAGTACAAAGGTATTCGAGTTGATGAACATCCTGAATACTTAAGAGATAAAGAATGGGCTAGCGCAACATATACAAATGATTTAATCGGAATTAAAACTAGTGATATTATGCTTGGCGTTTACCTTCCTGAGGAAGAAGATGTTGGTTTAGGAATGGAACTTGGATACGCAATGGGCCAAGGAAAATATATTTTGCTAGTAGTTCCAGATGAAGATTACGGTAAGCCAATTAACCTTATGAGTTGGGGCGTCGCTGATAATGTAATTAAAATTAGCGAATTAAAAGATTTTGATTTCAACAAGCCACGCTTCAGTTTTTACGAAGGTGCTGTATATTAATAAAAAAGAAAGCGAAAGCTTTCTTTTTTTTACATAAAGTTTTGTTACCAAGACATTAGGTTAACTTATATGAAGGTATTAAAAATTCCTACAAATATTTCACTCTATAAAGCTGATAGCTATTTTATGTTTTTAATTTTGGTTGGTGACTCCCTAACTGCATAACTAGTTATTTTAAATTTCCAAATAGATAACAAAAACAGAAATACAAAAAAAGACAGGCCGTAGGGTCTGTCTTTCGTTTGCTCCGGTTGCCAGATTCGAACTGACGACATCTTGATTAACAGTCAAGCGCTCTACCAACTGAGCTAAACCGGAATATTAAAAAAGAGCGTGGCAGCTACCTACCCTCGCAGGCAGTTTCCCACCAACTACTCTCGGCGTGAAGAAGCTTAACTTCTGTGTTCGGCATGGGTACAGGTGTATCCTTCTTGCTATCGCCACCGCACTCTTTTTTGAGCTTTTACGCTCAAAACTGAATTTCAACCAACTAAAAACCTTGCGCTTTGGTCAAGTTCTCGACTGATTAGTACTG
>NZ_KE384474.1:1997-202854 GCF_000425905.1 Lactobacillus psittaci DSM 15354 | reverse complement strand
ATTAGGCACGCCGCCAGCGTTCGTCCTGAGCCAGGATCAAACTCTCATTTTGAATTAAAATGAGCTCTTAGCTCAATCAGATTTTTTGATTTGTTATCTCAAATTTATTGCTTGCGAATTGACTTCGCTTTTGTTTGGGTTGTTACACCCGCACACTTTAGCGAAACTTTGTTCAGTTTTCAAAGTACTAACTCTGGCTCGCTATGAGCCTCAGTTATTTTATCATGTCCTTAAATCTCTTGTCAAGAACTTTTTTGATAAATATCTTTCGTCACTCGCCTGATTGACTCGCGACAATTTAATATATTACCAACTTCTTAACTAGCTGTCAAGAACTTTTTTGATTTTATTTTTTTGTCGCTCGCTTCTCTCGCTCGCGACATTTAAATATAATACAGAGATTCAATCTCTTTTGCAAGTCTTTTTTTAAACTTTTTTGTTTTGTTTTTTCTACACCTTAAAATCTTCTATATATTATCAGTGCAAAAATATCCATTTAATGGTACCCTTGAGAAAAAATGATTTGGAGGGATTACTATTAAAAAGTATGACTTAACAATTATCGGTGCTGGACCTGTAGGATTATTTGCTGCCTATTTTGCACATTTACATGGCTTAAATGTTGCTATTTTCGACGCTTTAGCTGAGGCAGGTGGTCAGCCCGCTGCGCTTTATCCTAGTAAAATTATTCAAGACATCCCTGTATTCAACGAAATTGCTGCTTATGATTTAACTAATCGATTAATTAATAACTTAAGTGATGATTGCTCTTTATTTTTGAATCATAAAGTAGAAACTATTACAGAAAAAGATTCTTACTACATTATTGATGATTTGCTTCAAAGTCGAGGAATTATTATTGCGACTGGTGCTGGTGCGTTTAAGCCTAAAGCTTTCCCTCTTCCTGTGCCAGAAACACTACAAAGTAAAGTTAACTACTTTATTAAAAATCCAGCTACTTTTGCTGGTAAAAATGTTGCAGTCTTGGGCGGGGGTGATTCTGCCTTAGATTTAGCCATTGAACTTAGCAAAGTTGCCAATGTCACTTTAATTCATCGGCGAAATGAATTTCGCGGACTTGAATCTAACGTAGAAAAAGTTAAGACTAATCCAAAAATCCAACTTTTAACTCCATACTTACCACATTCTGTATCTGATAAAAATGGAAAGTTTGAATTATCTCTAAAAAAAGTGGGTACTGAGCTGATTGATCAAGCTGAATTTGATAATCTATTAGTAGCATATGGTTTTAGAGCTAATAATAGGTTTGTTAAAAAATGGGGTATCCAAACCAGCGATGGTTTAATTGAGGTAGATAGAAAAATGCAAACTTCGAAAGAAAGGATATTTGCAGTTGGTGATTGCGTTACTTACGCTGGACGTGTACCAGTTATTGGAATCGGTTTTGGAGAAGCACAACTAGCTATCTCAAATATTATGCAAAGCCTATTCCCAGAAAAAAAGATAACTATTCACTCAACTAGTATTTAGGATTTAACAATGACAACAAATCAAGAAAATTTTTATGACCAAGTTATCAGCTTACTAAAGCAACGTGGCGTAACACTTGATGATATTGAAGAATTAGTATATTTTCTTCAAAAAGATTACATTAGCCCTTTAACTCATGAGGCAATGAGAGAAAGTATTGAAAAGGTCTTACAAAAACGGGAAGTTCAAAATTCGATTTTCACTGGAATTGAACTTGATCGCTTAGCTGAAGAAAAGAAACTCTCGCAGCCTTTACAGTCTATTATGGAACGTGATGAAAGCTTATATGGATGTGACGAAATATTAACTTTTTCAATCACTAACCTTTATGGTTCAATTGGTTTTACCAACTATGGCTATATTGATAAATTAAAGCCTGGAATTTTGGCCAAGCTAAATGATCATTCAACCGGTAAAATCAATGTATTTTTAGATGATTTAGTTGGAGCAATTGCTGCCGCAGCAGCTAGTCGCTTGGCTCATACACAAACTAAATTTGAAGACGACAATAGTATTTATCGCTAGGAGGCCAACCTCATGAATTTAATCTCTTTTATTTTACACATCGATGACCACTTAGTTACAATTGTGAATAATTTTGGCAATTCTACTTATTTAATTCTATTTGCAATTGTATTTATTGAAACTGGATTAGTTGTTTTTCCTTTTTTACCTGGAGATTCGCTAATCTTCGCTGCAAGTGCTATGGCAGCTAATTCAAAATATGGTTTAAATATTTTATTGGTTTACCTTGCTGTAGTTTTAGCCGCGATTATTGGTGATAGTGTTAACTATGAAATCGGCGCTTGGTCAACTAGAACTGGTGAAAAACATTCTTGGTTTAATAAATTAATCAATGAACAGCATCGCCTCGCCGCCGAAAATTATTTTGAGCATCACGGAAATATCACAATTGTTTTAGGACGATTCATTCCCTTTATCCGTACTTTTGTCCCATTCATTTCTGGTGCAAGTAAGATGCATTATGGGCACTTTATTACCTATAATATTTTAGGTGGTATTTTATGGACAGGTTTATTCAGTGTCATTGGTTACTTCTTCGGTAACTTACCAATTGTTAAAACACATTTTTCATTAATTGTACTTGGCATTATTTTAGTTTCTGTAGTTCCTGTAGCATTTATTGCTTTAAAACGAAAACTTGTACAGAAAAAAGAATTATAATTTTTAAAGTCAAAATCAAAAGAAGAGAAAGCCTTAAAAAGCTTTCTCTTCTTTTTTATGTTTATCCACAATAATTAACTGATAACAATTACGCCCTTAATGATAAGCCAAATTGTTATTAAACTTAGTAATAAGATTATCCCCATTGTTAATTTTTCAGCACCTGAAATTCTACGTTTATTTTCAACACATGCTTGATAATAAATAATAAAGCCAGGAATAAAACTAATTGAAACTAGTAAAACTTCTTGCCAGCCAGCTAAAAACATACATGCAAGTTGGAAGCCTGCTGCAAGTACACCAATTCCAAATTGGCCCCATTCATTTCTTTGAGCACTAAGCTTCATTTGGTACAAACCAACTAATAAGTATGAAAATAAGATAGCAGCAGTACAAAGTGAATATGCAAATTCATAAGCTTCTTTAGTAAATAATAGTGAGAACAAGAAGATTGTTTGCAAAATGGCGGTAATGTAAAGTGAGGCAGTCGGAGCTCCCTTAGCATTTACTTTTCCCCATAGTTTAGGCATTGCCTTATCTTCAGCAGCTAACATGGTAGTTTCAGCTGGTAACATCGTCCAGGACAACCAAGAAATAATTGTTGAAACAATTAAACCTAAATTAATAATAGTGGCACCCCACTCACCAACAACATTCTTAAGCACATAACCCAAAGCAGGTTGACCTGCACTAGCAAGTTGAGCACGAGTTAAAGTACCATAAGGTAAAATGGAAATCAAAACATAAATTAGAACTAATAAAATAAAACCAATAATTGAAGCTTGTTCGGCTTCTTTACGCGTCTTAGCTCTGTGAGCCATAACACTGGCACCTTCAACACCAATGAATACCCAAATCATGGTCATCAATGAGCCCTTTATTTGTTCACCAATTGAGCCGGTTACAGTGCCTTTTGACACGTTATCAGCAACTTGCCCCCAGAAATCTGCTGTGAACATCCCGCCTTTAAAAAAGATAACCATCAAAATGACAAACAGGATTAAAGGTACAATTTTAAAAATAGTACCAATAAAGTTAATAAATGAAGCACTTTCTACACCGTGATTGACTAAGATAGTTAAAAACCAGCAAAAGATGATTGCTCCCAAAATTGAAGGAACATTTTGACCACCAGAAAATAATGGAATAAACGTACCAATCGCACTCATTAACATAGTAGCAAAGGCAATATTGCCTAGCCATGCCGAAAGCCAGTATGACCAGCCAGAAATAAATTCACCTAATGTTCCAAAACCAGCACCTGCATAACTGAAAATACCAGCCTCAAGATCTGGACGCTTTTGTGACAAATTGTTTAAACATAAAACTAAAGCTAAAATTCCTAACCCGACAAATAGCCAAGCAAGTAAAGCAGGGCCCGGAGCCGCAGCTTTAGAAACATCACTGGTAATGCCAAAGATTCCAGTTCCAATACATGAGCTAACAATCAATGCAATTAACTCAGTACGACTAATCCCTTTTTCTTTTTCCATAATTACACCTCATGCAAAATAGCGAAGCTGCCTTTTAGCCAACTTCGCTACTTCTTTAATCAATATCTTCACGTACGATTGGACAAGACATACAACGTGGGCCACCACGACCGCGTGACAATTCACTTGAACGAACTTCGTGAACTAAAATGCCATGTTTACGTAACAAATCATTTGAAACATAGTTTCTGTTATAAGTTACAACTTCACCAGGAGCAATAGCTAACGTATTTGAACCATCATTCCATTGTTCACGTGGAGCGACAATCTTGTCACCATTACCAGTTGCGATTAAGTCAATTTCTGGTTTATTCAAAGCCTTTTTCAAAACTTCTTTAATATTAGTATGGTGTTCAATAGTAATGTCACCATCTTTACCTGGATGAAGTACCCAGTTATCCACTTTACCATCTTCATCCAAAATTGCTGGGTGAACAGTAAATTGATCATAATTAATCATGGTAAAGACAGTATCTAGGTGCATCATTGCATGGTTATGTGGAATGTGAATTGCAATAATGGTATCGTAATTAGAATCTTTAAATAAGTTCTTAGCAATATCTTGAATGGCGTCAGCAGTAGTTCTTTGGCTAATCCCAATTGCCAAAACGTGACTACTTAAGACTAATTCGTCCCCACCTTCAATGTGGGTTGCATGGTTACGATCACGCCATACTGGAACCTTACCAGCAAAACGTGGATGGTGCTTGATAATATATTCAGTAATTAAGGATTCTCTTTGACGAGCTTTAAATGTCATGCGGTTAATTGAAATCCCATTACCAATTGAAGCTTGAGGGTCACGAGTGAAGTAAGCATTTGGCATTGGATCCATCAAGAATGGCCAATCTGTGTCTTCGGAAACGGATTGAAGATCAGGATTCTTAATATCAACATCTTCAATTCTTACCCCTTCAATAATTTTATTAACCATATCTTGAACATTCATACTGCTCAAGTATTCCATTAAAGCTTCTTTAGTTGCACCTGCAATATAGCCAGATTCGGCAATCATGCGATCTAAAAACTCATGACGGACATTTTCATCTGCCAAAGCTTCTGCAGCTAACTTTTCAAAGTACAATACTTCAATTCCTTGATCACGTAATGTTTGTGCAAAATAGTCATGCTCTTCTTGGGCAATTGGCAAATATGGGATATCATCGAACAACAATCTTTCCATATAGTCAGGGGTGATATTTTCAATTTCACGACCTGGTCGGTGAAGCATTACTGTCTTCAATTTACCAATTTCACTAGTTACATGAATTGGACTTGTCATAAATAAAACCTCCTTTAAAATAATATTTTTCTATGTTAATACTTAATTCCTTGGCTTTTAAAATTTAGTTATGGATTACAGTTCCTAACTTTCCGGCTAAAGCATCATCTAAGCCACTAAGTGACGTAATAATCGCCTTTCTTTCAGGGTGATTCTTAACAAAGCTTAAGCAAGCTTCAACCTTGGGCTTCATACTTCCGGCTGCAAATTGATTATCAGCTAAATCTTTTTCAGCTTCAGCAACTGACAATGAAGTCAAAGCTTTTTGATTGTCCTTACCAAAGTTAGTGTAAACATAATCAACAGCAGTCAAAATAATTAAAGTGTCGCAAGATAAGTTGTCGGCAAGTAAGGCACTTGAACGGTCCTTATCAATTACAGCAGGTACACCCTTCAAGCCATCACTGGTCTTGATTACTGGTACACCGCCACCACCACCTGCGATAACGATAGTTCCACTTTCAATCAAAGATTTAATAGAGTTTAGTTCAATAATTTTTTCAGGAAGTGGTGAAGCAATGACTTGACGATAGCCACGACCTGCATCTTCTTTGAAGGTTACACCCTTTTCTTTAGCTATCTTTTCAGCATCTTCTTTAGAGTAAAAGCTACCAATTGGCTTAGTTGGATTTTGAAAGGCGCTGTCTTTTTCATTAACTAAAATTTGAGTAATTACAGTGGCAACATCCTTGTCTGGAAGTGCATTCTTCAAACTTTGTTGTAAGTGATAACCAATGTAACCTTGACTTAAAGCACCACATTCTGGGAATGGGAAGCTTGCGCCTTGGCCATGTTCAGCGGCATAGCTTAAGCCTAAGTTAATTTGACCAACTTGTGGACCATTACCGTGACTAATTACAACTTGGTGACCGGCCTTAATTAAACCAGCAAGTGATTTTGCAGTTTGCTTAACTAACTTCAATTGTTCTTCTGGTGTTTTACCTAAGGCATTACCACCTAAAGCTACAACAACTTTCATTCGACTTTCCTCCCTAGTCACCTAAGGTTGCAACCATAACAGCCTTGATTGTGTGCATCCGGTTTTCTGCTTCGCGGAAGACTACTGATTGTGGACTTTCAAAGACTTCATCAGAAACTTCCATTTCTTTCAAGCCAAACTTCTTTTGAATCTTCTTACCAACTTCAGTTTCAGTATCGTGGAATGCTGGTAAGCAGTGTTCAAAGATTGCATTAGGATTTTCAGTAGCAGCCATAACTTCTTTGGTTACACGGTAAGGGGTAAGGAGCTTAATTCTTCTTTCCCATTCTTCGTCTGGTTCACCCATTGATACCCAGACGTCAGTATAGATAACATCCATACCCTTAACGCCTTCTTTGATATCGTTTGAGACAACAATCTTAGCACCAGTCTTTTCAGCAATCTTGTTAGCCTTTGCTAAAACTTCTGGATCTGGGTTCAATTCCTTAGGAGTTACTACGTGGTATTCCATTCCCATTACAGCACTACCAAGCATTAAAGCGTTTGATACATTGTCTTGGCCATCGCCAACAAAAGCAAATTTAATGTCGCGATATTCTTTCTTCAAAACTTCCTTAGCAGTTAAGAAGTCAGCCAAAACTTGTGTTGGGTGATCTTCATCTGTTAAACCGTTCCAAACAGGAACACCTGAATACTTAGCTAAAGTTTCAGCTGAACGTTGTGAAAATCCACGGTATTCAATACCATCAAACATTCCACCTAAAACGCGAGCAGTATCTTTAACTGATTCCTTGTAACCAATGTGAGAACCTGAAGGACCTAAATAAGTTACATGAGCCCCTTGGTCTTTAGCACCAATTTCAAAAGCACAACGAGTACGAGTTGAAGCCTTTTCAAAGATTAAAGCAATGTTCTTGCCCTTTAAACGTGGTTGTTCAGTTCCAGCATACTTAGCTTTCTTCAAATCTTCGGATAAGTTAAGTAAGTATTCCATTTCGCGTGTGTTAAAATCTGCTAAAGTTAAAAAACTACGATTTCTTAAATTAAAAGCCATCTTTTAATTCCTCCTGTGATTTATTGCTTTAATGTTTACGCTTTCATAATAGTGAATAATTTCAATTTAAAACAATAAAATTCAGAATTAATCAATAACTTTTTTTCAATTTTTTTATGTTAGAATAATTATAAGCGCGTTATAAGCGCTTACATAGTCAAAAGCGGAAAAGTAGAAATTTATTCAAAATACTTTTACGTAAGTTAAATTAACTTTTCTAACTTCACTGTACTTCAAAAAGGAACTAAAGATGAATTATTACATTGTTGACTCAAACACCGAAAATTGTTCAAAACTCAAAGAAGTAATCGAAGCTGATTTCGATTCAAATGTAATTGGCATTTCTGATGATGCTAATCGTGCCTATGAAGAGGTTATCCAGCTTCATGTTGATATTATGATTGTTGCTTATGAAATCAATCAACGTCATCAAGGAATTGAATTAATTCAAAAATTAAGAAAAGTTGGTAGTAAACCTCATTTTGTCATGACAGGTCACAATCTAACCAGTCAAGAAAAACATCAAATTTATAGTCATGGAATTGAAGTAATTATTAATACTCCAGTAAAAGCTGTTGAAGCTAGACAAATGCTTCATTTACTTGCAAGTTATGCCAACTTAATTAACCGTTTAAATGAAATTTACCGCTTATCTAGTATTTCAAGTGGTCCCTTTGCACGTCCCCAAGCAATGCATCGAGAACAAACCGACCATATCGATGAGGTTTTGCGCTTTTTAGGGATTGCTTCAGAACCTGGAATTGCAGATATTAGAAAAATTATCAATTTAATGTGCGACCAAGATATTGAATTCTCACTTATCAATTTTGAACGAGATTTGAATTTAGATAATCATGCCAAAAAGGTGATTTTTCAAAGAATTCGTCGCACCCTAAAAGTTGGAATTACGAACTTAGCAACAATGTGTATTGATTATCCGGAAAATGACATCTTGCTTGATTATGCCAACAACTTATTTGAATATAAAAACATTCATAATGAAATAGAAGCTCTTGAATCAGAAAAATGTGCTAAAGTTGAAATCTCTTTACAACACTTTTTTAATGGTTTACTTGAGGAAAGCAAAAGAGTGCAAAAATAAAGAGGAAGTAAAACTACTTCCTCAACAAAAATCTGGCAAAATACAATTCATAACTCAATCCAAAAATAGCAAAACAAGCAGCAAAAAAGCCTTCTGTTAAAATGTTAATTATTGGATCAGTTAGCGGATTAAAAAGCCAATTATTATTATGAAAAATCAAATGATGAAAACTGATAAAAAAGCTATCAAAATTTGCAAGAGCGAATGGTACAACTACAATAGGCAATAACATAAAAATTAAGGTCCAAGTTTTTGACAAATTATCAAACTTGGATTTTTTTAACCATAAAATTATCCAGCCGATGATAAAGACAATTACAGCAAGTTCAAACAAATACTTACACTCCGTAAAGTGTTCAATCGCATTATTACTGCTTGGAAAATTATCCATCTTTAAAACTGTTTGTCCTGGCCACAATAAAAACCACAATAACTGACTATAATTATGCATTACCTGACTTAAACTCAAGTTAACCGTCTGATAACTCTTTTGAATCCAGCTAAATAGGCCAAGTAATGGCCAGCTAAAAACTAAAGTTAAACTAACCGCACTTGCAATCGCTAGTAAAAAATGAAAAAACGCTTGAACTAGTGATAACTGCCAAAAATCTAAAACTACTTTTTTCTTTCTTTTACTCATAATTCAAATTCATTAAGATTATTAACTACAAAGCTAGGTTGCTTTTTTTCAGCAATATCAGCTTTGCTATGAACACCTGTTAAAGTCAACAAGGTATCAACTCCACTATTAAAACCTGCTGCGATATCAGTTAGATAATTATCACCAACAATTAAACAATCTGACTTTTCCCGGTTAAACTTTTGTAAAACCTTATCCACGATTATGTTTGATGGCTTACCAATATATACAGGAGCAACTCCTGATGCTACTTCTATCATCTTGCAAACTGAACCATTTCCAGGTAGAAGTTCATCCCCACTAGGTAAATTTAAATCACTGTTAGTTCCAATAAAAGTCGCACCATTTCTAATATGTCTAACTGCTGTTCTAATTTTATGATAAGTCAAATCAGTATCCATACCAACCACAACAAAATCTGGCTTTTGATCATCATAACTAATTTCAGGATGAGATAGCAATTCATTAAAAAGGCCTATTTGACCAATAATATAGACTTTTGCTGTTTTTTTACGTTCTAAAATATAAGAACTTGTTGCCATACATGGAGTATAAATATGGTTAACATCAGTTACTACTCCATGCCCTTTTAACTTATTAACGACCATTTCAGGTGTGCGAGTGGTATTGTTAGTTAAAAATAAGTAATCTAATCCTTTTGCTTGCAAGCGTCTTACAAAATTAACACCTGATTCAATAGTTTCCTTCCCGCGGTAAATAGTGCCATCAAGGTCGATTAAAAACATTCGGTATTGCTTCATTATTTATCTCTACGTTTTTTAATTACGAAGACATGACGACCGCCCTTTTTGGTTTGAGCATAATTCTTTTTCGGACGAAACTTAGTCTTCTTAACTTTCCTTTCTCGGTATTTATAATTTTCTTTTTTATTGCTACGATAGTTATTTTGCTTGCGCTTGTTATTTTTATGACGGTAAGATTCAATGCGTTCATTTTCACTATTATCTTCAGCCAATTCCAAAATAAAATAACTACTACCAGGATTACAATATTCAGTTAAATAGTCAACCACCGTTGCAATCTTTTTATCAATTGAAGTACGTACCCAATCATTAAAAAAGCCCTTTAATCGCAGATGTTCACTAGAAACATCCCCAACTAAAAAATCATATTGATCCAAATAAGGATCATACTTTTGCCGCAACAGATCTAAATCAATTTCACCATTAACCTCTTTTAAAAGTTTGTAATGACGATTGTTAATATATACATCATCACCTAAGCGAGTAACTTCGGCTAAGGCGTGATGAATTGAACTTGCTTGTTCATTTTCCAACCTTTTCACCTCTATTATAGGGGATATTTCTTAGCTAAATAATCACCAATAACCCAACTTAAAAACTTAGGGAATAAGAATTCATTTTCACCAACAATCGCTAAAGTTGGGAAAAATGGAATTAAGATATAGTGATCCAAAGTTGCTATATCGTAATATGCTTCAGGATTAAGCTCTTTGCCTTTAACTAGAATTTTTCTTTGAGATAAATCTACCGTAATCCCTTTATAGTAAACAGAGCCAAAGATCTTGCCCCGAAAACTCATTCCAACTAAGTTGTAATGCTCTAAAAAATGACGATTCTTTTCAATTTCCATAACTAGGCGCCATAAGTCACGCCCCTTCAAAGTCGAGCGTACTACGTGCATTGGATGTGGCAAAGCGTTTTGTAAGTCAAATCTTGAAATTACTCCCGACTTAAAAGGAGTCAAAAATAAACCACTACTTAGCATTGCCAAATCAGTTCCTGCAAAATCAGCAATTGCATCTAAAGAAACTTCAATCGCTTTTAACTTATTATTTTCAAACTCAGCTGGTAATTTAGCAATTTTTTCTGCTGCTAATAATTCTTTTCCCTTTTCAAAATAACCACTAATCTCTGCTTCATCACCACTTACTTCTGACATTAACTTAGTTGGATGAACACAAGCAGATTTAGCAATAATCTGATGATTATCATCAAGCTTTAAAATAATTTCACCAACATTGCGTCCCCATTTACCAGTTTGGGTAATTAAACAATCATTAACTTCTAAACCATGTTCAAGTAAAGTGTGAGAATGTCCACCAACAATGATATCAAATTCAGGATAATGTTCAGCCACCCACTTATCAAGCTTCAAACCAATATGAGTTATCCCAATTAAGATATCATACTTCCCCTTTAGCTCTTTTAAAGCTTGGGGAATAGCATCAAATAACATCTTTACATGCCAGTTATTAGGGCCATAAGTCATTGGGTATGGTGCAGTTAGTCCAATAACACCAACCCTAGTCCCCTTCTCAGTGGTAAAAATGAGACTTCGATGGCACCACTTAGGCATTGAGTCATCTTCTTCACATAAATTAGCCAAGGCAACAGGAAAATTAGCATGATCAAACAGATGCTCCACTACTTGGTGAGGGTTAGAAATTCCCTCATTATTACCAATAGTTACAGCATCATAATTAAACTGATTCATCAATTTAATATTAGCTTGGCCATTACTAGCATCTGACAAAGGATGTGATCGATCCATAAAATCACCAGCATCAAAAGTAAAAACTTGATCAACATCAGCTTTTGCTCTTTGGCTAGCTAAAAAACGGCGGATTTTTGGGAAAGTCTCAAAGTGAGAATGTAAGTCGTTTGTATGTAAAATTCTAATTTTTTCCATGGCTGGCCTCATTATCCGATTCTATTTGACTTCAAGATTAAATCATATGCATCCCTAATTTTGCCCTTTGGCTTATCCCATTCAGTCCACTCTTTTAAATTAGTTAAAGTTGGAAAGGTATAAGTCTTATTGATGTATTCCTCATATGTCTTTAAAGCTTGAGTTCGGGCAATATTCAACTGTAAAATTCGAACTTCTTTAATCATTCCACGGTCACAAGCTAATTCCGCAATGCCATTTTGCTCAACATTAGTAATTTCATAATAGCTACTACCATCATTACGCGTTACTTCTTCAATCATGTCAAATGTTTGGTAAGATTGACTCATTACAGTTCTCCTTAAAAATCCTTAATTATCATAGAAAAAAAAGACACATCCATGCTATGATTAATTGCGATAGAGGTGTATCTATGAAGTTTAAAAAATGGCCTTTTTACCTTGGCCTACTTATTATTTTCGTAATCAACAGTGGTTTTTTAGTTGTGGGGCACCGGGGAGATCCTTCAAAGTACCCTGAAGAAACCATTCAAAGTGATAATTCAGCTTTTGAATCTGGTGCAGATTACGTTGAACTTGATTTGCATTTATCCAAAGACAACGTCCTCATTGTCTCTCATGATGATGATCTCTCTCGCGTTGTCGGTTCATCTGTAATTGTATCACAAAATACCTTTCAAACCTTAAGTCAGTATAAATATCGCAACGGTGAACATGTTCTTAGCTTAGATCAGTTATTTGATTATTATAAGGATAAGCCAAATACCAAATTTGTTTTAGAAACCAAAGTTGATCATAGCGTTGACAAGTCTAACAAATTAGAGAAGAAACTAGCTGAATGTATCAAAAGACACCATATGGAAAAACGCGTTATGATTCATTCTTTTTCAGCTAAGAGTTTATATTACCTAAGTCAATTATTACCATCCGTTCCTAGAATTTTCATTGTTGGTTCTTTAAAACGAATCAATTTTGATACTTTGCAATATGTCAATGCTGTGAATGTCTCTTCGGATTTAATTGAAAAATATCCTAATTTAGTTAGTTGGCTCCATGGAAGTGACAAAAAAATCTTCGTTTGGGCAGAAATGGATGAATCACCTAAACTTTGGAACTGGCTAATTAATAATAACATTGATGGTGTAGTAACTAACTTCCCTGCAACTGGTTATAAATATAAGGTTGCAAAAGAGGGAGCAAAAAAAATTAAGATTGATAAGGATGCAACTTATTTAAATAAAAGTAGCCAAACTACCCAAATGAATCCATACGAACCTGTGAATAACAAAAGCAAACTACACTTTCTAGAAACTGTCCATGTAATAGCAAGTATTCAAACTAGCCAAAAGTTATACTATCAACTAGGTGAGCATAGTTTTATTAGTGCAGAAAATCTTAGTTTTTCCCTAAACTATGATAAGCTGAAGCCATTTTTAAATAGTCGAATTACTTTGGCTCCTCATAAATCTGGGCAAATCTATCAAAATAGTGATCACACTTCAGCTTTAAGCCAAAAATTAATCGCTGGTAAGAAATATCAAGTATTGGCTTATACTGGCACAAGTGACAATCTTTGGCTAAAAACTAAATTAGGCTGGATTGAAAGCAAAAATGTCCTCTTTACCGATTTACCATTAAACTCCTTTGCTTTTCATGAATATCAAACAAGTGATCATTCATTTACTAATATCCAGCTACTACCATTTAAGGTTTTAAAGACAGTTAAGCTTCAAAACTATTTTCCAATGAAAAACTTTTCCTAAACTTTCAAGACGCTTTTATTATGAGGCGTCTTTTTTCTATGCTAAAATTTATAGTATAAACGCAAAATGCGAACAAAAGAATTTAGAAAGGAGTCTTTTTTAATGGAATTAGATTACAAAAAATTAGCGCTCGCTAAAAAAGATGACATTTTAAAAGATTTAGGTGAATTAATCGCAATTGATTCTTCTGAAGACTTAGCAAATGCAAGTGAAGAATACCCTGTAGGTCCTGGTCCAGTTAAGGCCATGAAGAAATTTCTTTCCTTTGCTGAAAGAGATGGTTTTGATGTTCAAAACTTTAACAATTACGCTGGACGTGTTAATTATGGTGAAGGTCAAAAACGCTTAGGTGTTATTGGCCACATGGACGTGGTTCCTGCTGGGGACGGCTGGGTAACTGATCCATTTAAGATGCTAATTCAAGATGGTAAGATTATTGGCCGTGGTAGTGCTGATGACAAGGGGCCAGCTTTAGCTGCATACTATGGCATGCTTATTTTGAAGGAAGCTGGTTTCAAGCCTAAGAAGAAGATTGACTTTGTTTTAGGTACTAATGAAGAAACTAACTGGGTAGGAATCGATTACTACTTAAAGCATGAACCAACTCCAGACCAAGTCTTCTCACCAGATGCCGAATTTCCAATTATCAATGGTGAACAAGGTATCTACACTTTAGTTATGAACTTTAAAGAAGCTGCAGGTACTGGCAGTGTTGACCTTCTTACTTTCAAGGCAGGAATTGCAGAAAACGTAACTCCACAAAAGGCTTTTGCAAGTATCAAGGCTGATAACTTAGCTGACATTAAGGCCAGCTTTGAAAAATTCTTAGCTGATAACAACTTAGAAGGCAAATTCGAAATTGAAGGTAATACTGCTAACTTAGAATTAGTTGGTCAAGGTGCTCATGCTTCTGCTCCTCAAGTTGGACGTAACGCAGCTACTTTCCTAGCAGTCTTCTTAGATAGTCTTGACTTAGCTGGTACTGCTAAGAACTACGTTCACTTCTTAAGTAGCGTTGAACATGAAGACTTCAAGGGTGAAAAATTAGGTATTGCTCACCATGACGACTTAATGAGCGATTTATCAAGTGCTCCAAGTATGTTTGACTTTAAGAAAGGCGAAAAAGCTGAACTTCGTGACAACATTCGTTACCCACAAGGAACCGACCCAGACAAGATGGTTAAGCAAGTTACTGAAAAATATGGTGATATCTTAGAAGCATCATTTAATGGCTTTGAAGAACCTCACTATGTACCAGGTGATGATCCACTTGTTAAGACCTTACTTAATGTTTTTGAAAAGCAAACTGGTCTTCCAGGTCACGAAGTTGTTATCGGTGGCGGTACTTATGGTCGTTTATTTGAACATGGTGTTGCCTTCGGTGCTCAACCAGAAGATGCACCAATGGTTATGCACCAAGCAAATGAATATATGAAAGTCGACGATTTAATTAATTCAATTAGCATTTACGCTGAAGCAATTTACGAATTAACTAAAGACGCTGACTAAAATAACATTTAAACAAAAAGCTGATTCTGTTTTGTCAGAATCAGCTTTTTATTTTTCTTGATAAATTTACTTGGTTGAACCTTTTTCAATTAATTCATAAGGTAAAACGATATGCTTTTCATCTAAAGGTTCATCAGACATTAACTTAGTTAATAATCTCATAGCAACCGCACCAATATCATACAAAGGTTGCTTGATATTAGTTAAGCCAGGACGAACAACTTGTGAAATATCAGTTTCAGAAGAAGTAATAAGTTGTAAATCGTCTGGAACCTTCTTACCGTCATCTAAGCAAGCATTTAACAAACCAGCTGTAGGTAAATTCTTGGTTACTAATACACCATCAATCCCATAACTAGCAATTTTTTGATATAATTCATAACCATCTTCATAAGTATAAACAGAATCAAAGATGTGTTCAGTCAAGCCATGTTGCTTAACAAAATTCTTGTAAGCCAAAATTCTGTTTTCCTTATTGATTGCTGCATCCTTATCACCAAGGACTAAGGCTAATTTCTTAGCGCCCTTTTCTAAAAGAAGTTGTAAAGCTTCAGTGTCTGATTTTTGATAATCAATATTTACAGATGCAAACCGATCACGGCCATCAATTGTTCCAGCCAACACTACAGGAGTCTTAGTACGGTCAAAAGCTTCAGCAGCATCATCTGATAAACGGTCTGCCATGTAAATTACGCCATCCACTTGTTTATTAAGTAAGTTTTGAATAACTTCATTTTCCTTTAGCAGTTTATTTTCCACACTAGATAAAATAATGTTATACTTATATAAAGTTGCAATGTCATCAATACCTTTTGACAATTCAGCAAAATACAAATTAGTCAAATCAGGCACGATTAACCCAACAGTAGTGGTTCTCTTAGATGCAAGTCCTTGAGCAACTGCATTTGGTTGATAATTGAGTTCTTTGATGACCTTTAATACTCGTTCACGTGTTTCCTTGCGAACGTTGTTATTACCATTAACAACTCGCGAAACTGTAGCCATTGAAACTTTAGCTTCTCGAGCGACATCATAGATTGTTACATCTTGTTTTTGCATAATTCGCTCCTCTTTCAAACTATTCATCTAATTAGAATACCATAAAAATATTCTTATTGCAAGCGTTTTCAATAATATTTTTTTATGGTATTTTTTTGTTATAATTAATTTAACCTATTCTAGTCAAAAAGGAGTGTTTTTATGAATCTAGATAAGTTACAAAACTGGTTAGCTGAAAATCAGCTTGACGCCGCCTATATTTCTAACCCAATTACCATCGCCTATTTTACTGGCTATGAAATGGAACCAGAAGAAAGAATCTTTGCTCTTTTGGCATTTAGAGATGCAGAACCATTTATCTTCTGCCCTGCTTTAAATGTTGAAGAAGCCAAGCATTCTGAATGGAATGGCGACGTGTATGGTTACTTAGACCATGAAAATCCATGGCAAATTATTAAAAGCTATGTAGAAAAACGTACCAAGAATTACCAAAATTGGGCAATTGAACAAAATAACTTACCAGTTGAAAGATACAAATTCTTACAAACCGCTTTTGCCAACAGTAACTTTGACCATAATTTGTCAGATTTTATTGATCACTTACGTTTATACAAGACTAGTGCAGAAATTGAAAAATTAAAAGCCGCTGGAGCTGAAGCTGATTTTGCCTTCCAAGTTGGTTTTGACAATATTGCAACTGGCGTAACTGAACGTTATATTGCTGGTCAAATTGACTATCAACTTAAGTTACAAAAAGGGGTAATGCACCAAAGTTTCGAAACCATCGTTCAAGCTGGTGAAAACGCCTCTAATCCACACCTTGGTCCAACAATGAACACAGTTAAGCCTAATGAACTTGTCTTGTTTGACTTAGGTACCATGCACAAAGGTTATGCATCTGATGCTTCAAGAACTGTAGCTTATGGTACTCCAACTGATAAGCAAAAAGAAATTTATGAAATTGACCGTGAAGCTCAACAAGCTGCTATTGAAGCAGCTAAGCCTGGTATTACTGCTGCTGAATTAGATGCAGTAGCTCGTGATATTATTACTAAGGCCGGCTATGGTGAATACTTTATCCATCGTCTTGGTCATGGTATCGGTAAGAACGTCCATGAATTTCCATCAATTATGGAAGGCAATGATTTAGTAATCCAAGAAGGTATGTGCTTCTCAATTGAACCCGGTATTTACATTCCAGGTGTTGGTGGCGTTCGAATTGAAGACTGTGGTGTAGTAACCAAGAATGGCTTTGAATCATTTACTAAAACTGACAAAGCTCTTAAATACATCCCTTTAAGAGAAAAATAATTCAATTTAAAAATTAACACACAAAAAAGGTGACTCTAAAAAGTCACCTTTTTCTTATCTTAACTTTTATGCCTATTCAGCATGGTCTAATTCGCTTAAAGTCTTTTGATCATTTTTTTCATCACTACCAAGACTAGTCTTAGTTGAATCAATAACAATATCATCAAAATCCTTTAATTCTGAATCATCTTCAACTGGATTGGGAAAAGCTGAAAGTTGATTCTTAACGATTTCCGTGCTGTTGTCATATCTTTTTTTCAAGTCTTGTAAAGTATCATTGTCAGCTACCTTTTCAGTAACATTATTTACTTTATCGGTAACCTTTTTCTTTAAATCTTCAACAGTTTCGTCATCTAACAAATAACTTGCTGCAACTAACCCTGCAGTTGCACCAACAATTGTACCTAATAAAAATGAGCCTAATTTCTTCATGATTTTTCTCCTTTAATCTAATCCGCGACGTCTTCTCCGTCTAGCAAGCACACTAGTCAAAATTGTGGTAACTAGACCTGTTTTTTTGAAATTCAATTCACCTGCGCGACTAGCTAAATTTCTGGAAGCTTCATTTAAGTCAGAAACACTTTCACCTAAATCAGCTGCTGCTTGAACAACAGGATCAACAGTCTTCATTTTTTGGTTAACATCATCAAGTAAGACGTTTGACTTATCAACTAAATCAGTTGTTTGTTTAAGTAAGTCATCAACATCATTACTTAATTTAGCAACTGCATCGTTAGTTAAGTCCATAGTATGTTCTACCTTTTTTAAGGTTTTAGTTGCTTTAACTAAGACTGGAATTGTAAACAATACAAAAAGTAAGAAAGCGACTGCGGCAATAACTGCTGCAAGTTCCCCAATTGAAATAGTCATAATATTCCTCCACATATTTATCTAAAAAAAGTCTAGCATGAATTTACTTATCTGACAATTTATTGAATTTTCATGTTATGCTATAACTATCATAACATGAAAAGGTGAACATGATGTCTTATATTAAAACATTAAAAATGCCCGAAGTTTCAATTAATTGGTCAAACATCCTAAATAATTTTTTAGGAATCATTTGGCAATTAGTCATTACAACCTTAATTTTTATCCTGATTACCCGCTTTGGGAAAAGAATTATTGCCAAATATTTTCTCAAAGGTCGAGTTAAGCTTAACAAGCGAAGTCAAACAATCGCTAACTTATCAACTAATGTTTTTCAATATACAACGCTCTTCTTCTATCTCTTTGGTGTTTTAAGTATCTTAGGTGTTCCCGTTGGCACGCTACTTGCCAGTGCCGGAATCTTTTCTCTTGCTTTAGGGATGGGAGCCCAAGGCTTTGTGAGCGACCTAGTTAACGGATTTTTTATTTTGAGTGAAGAGCAATATAACGTCGGTGATTGGGTCAAAATTGGGACAGAAACTGGTAGCGTTGTCCGCTTAGGAATTAGAACCACTTGCATTAAACAAACAGATGGATCACTAATTTATATTCCCAACCGTAATATTTTAAATGTGACCAATATTTCTCATGGTGGTTTCGGCGTTGATATTAATTTAGAAATTAGTGCTTCAAATGATTTAGATAAAGTTGAAGCCTTAATTAAAGAAACTAACACTAAACTTAGTCACTTAGAAAAGTATCTTTCAACTCCACCTGCTTTATATGGCATTATTAGCCAATCTGGGCCTAATTTAACTTACCAAGTCCATTTACAAGTAGTTAGTGGTAATTCAATTGAGATTAAGAATACATACTTTTCAGGCTATATCTCAGCCTTTCAGGCTGCAGGCGTCGAATTTGGTCAGTCAAATATTGAAACAAGTAAAAAATAATAGATAGATAGTAAAATAAAAAAGCTGGTTTTAACCAGCTTTTTTTATGCCTTCCACTCACCATTATTTCCGTAAGTGTGATGGCCTAATTCATTAATAATCACATGAATATGCTCTTTAGGAGCACCTGTATTTTTATGAACGGCTTCAGTAACATCTTTCATCATTTGTTCAAGTTGCTTATCTGAACGTCCCTTAATTAACTCAATATGGACAAATGGCATAAGCTACTCCTTAAAATTGTTCTAACCAGCTAGGTAGTTTTTCCATTAATTGCTTTAATGCGCGACCACGGTGAGATACTTCGTTCTTTTCATCAGTAGTCATTTCAGCAAATGTTTTCTTCTTTTCTGGAACGTAGAATAATGGATCATAGCCAAAACCATCACGACCACGAGGAATAGCTAAAACTTCACCATCACATTCACCGGTAATAACTAAATCTTTGTCAAAGTGACCAGGCATTGAAACAACAAAAGTTGAAACAAATTTTGCCTTTCTTTCTTCTTGTGGAATACCACCTAAAGAAGCCAATAACTTGGCATTATTTCTAGCATCATTGTGAGCTTCACCACCATAGCGAGCTGAATGAACACCAGGTGCGCCATTTAACTTATCAACTACTAAGCCAGAGTCATCACTAACGGTTGGCATCTTAGCAAATTCAGCCATAGTGTGGGCTTTAATAGTTGCATTTTCAGCAAAAGTAGTACCATTTTCACTAATATGTGGCATATCAGCAAAATCAGCATCAGTCTTAATTTCATAATCGAGACCAGCCTTTTCAAAAGCTGCCTTTAATTCTTTGACTTTATTTTGATTATTGGTTGCAAAAAGAATTACCTTTTCCATAATTTAATCTCCTGTTTCAACATGTTCAGCACACACTGTCTGATCATTTAGCCATTTTTCAGCCACTACAGTAAAGTTAGCCGCATTGCCCGTTGTGTAATACTCATGCTTCGCTGGTCCAGTTGCCTGCAACTTATCACGCTTTAAAACGTTCTCAGTATATTGGGCCACTTGATCTGCAGGATCAACTAGCGTAACCGCTTCACCTACTGCCGCTCTAATCTCATCGCGAATAATTGGATAGTGTGTACATCCTAAGACCATTGTATCAAATTTATGATTTTTTAGGG
Organism: Lactobacillus psittaci DSM 15354; assembly: GCF_000425905.1. Classification (GTDB taxonomy): domain Bacteria; phylum Bacillota; class Bacilli; order Lactobacillales; family Lactobacillaceae; genus Lactobacillus; species Lactobacillus psittaci. The sequence continues at coordinate 182,448 of NZ_KE384474.1, read as the reverse complement.
GCAAAAGACTATTTTTTACTTCTTTTAAATTTTCCTCAAAACTAGCTTGCTTTTCAACTAACGGAGCTAAATGAGGTGTTGCAAGTTCAGTTACAGCTATTTCAGAATCTCTAAATTGAATTTCGTTTTTATAAGCATGCGAAGCAATGGTAACTTTAGTTCCAATTACTGCAACTTTTTTACTTTTGCTTACCCTTGCTGCTGCAAGGCTACCTGATTGAATCACACCAATGATCTGCGGTTCAATCTCCTTTTGAATGATATCCATTGCTGCAGCAGTGGCAGTATTACATGCAAAAATAATCACTTTAACATTTTTGGAAAGTAAAAACTTAACACTATTTCTAGTTAGCTCAACCACTTCTTCGCGATTTCGATCGCCATATGGCATATGTGCTTGATCTCCAATAAACACAGTCGATTCATTTGGAAGTTTGGCAATTACTTTTTTTAAGACTGTTAGACCACCAATACCTGAGTCTAATAATCCAATAGGACGATTATCCATTTTTTATCTCCTTATTTCTTGCACTAGTCTTAACTTATTTAACTCTTTTTTTTGAATTCAAGCAATATTTGCTTTGTTATTACTTAAGCTCATTATTTTTATCACAAATATTCATTAAATTATTGCTAGACCGCTTGTTAAGTCTAATGTAAAATGGAATAGAATGCAAAGGGATGGAATTATATGCAAGCAAATAACGAACACTCATATTTTATCAATCAGCTTTACCGCGATTTCTTACTACCCAAGATTTTAGGTGAAGATACTAAAGAAATTCTTTACTGGGCTGGTAAACAAATCGCACGGCATTACGCCTTAAGTGATGTCAGTGATTTAACCGAATTCTTCGAAATGTCAGAGTTTGGAGCTCTTACCTTAGTAAAAGAAAAAAGAGCTAGTCAAACTTTTGAACTTACTGGTCAAAGCGTAACTGATCGATTAGATTCAAAATCAACAGATTTTGAATTAGAAGCTGGAATTATTGCTGAAACACTAGAAAAAGCTAATGATCGCCCATGCGAAGCTAGCGTTACAATTCTAACTAAAGAGCAAAAAGTTCAAATTATTGCTCAATTTTAAAAGGCTGCAAATTTGCAGCCTTTTTTGTTAGTCAACATATTGATCTAAAATTTCATCTAACTTTTCTTTGGGAGTGTAACCGGTAATTCTGTCAACAATTTCACCATTTTTCTTAATGATTAAAGTTGGAATTGCCATAATACCTAGATTCTTAGCAATTGATTGATTTTCATCAACATCCACTTTAGTGAACTTAACGTCTTGTCTTTCTTCGGCAAGTTCATCAATTACTGGTGATTGCATCCGACAAGGTCCACACCAAGTTGCCCAAAAATCAGTTAAAACAACGCCATCTTTGGTCTCTTCTTCAAAGTTCTTTTCAGTTAAAGCTTCAACCATCTTTATACCTCATTTCATATAATTTATTTTAATTCATTTCTTGATATTTAAATTCTAAGTTAGCTACTTACTTTTTGCAAGTAAATTGCTCACTTAAGTTTTATTTTAATTCAACAATTGTGGCACCATTACCACCTTCATTAGCAGGTGCATAGTTAAAGCTCTTTACATGACGACTTGACTTCAAATATTGCCAAACACCCTGTCTAATTGCTCCGGTACCAATTCCATGAACAATAACCACACTGCCTAATCCAGCTAACAGTGATGCATCAATATAGCGATCAAGATTAATCATTGCTTCTTCATAGCGCTGGCCCCGTAGGTCTAGTTGGCTGCTTGCACTGGCGCGGTTAAGTTTTCTAGTTGTCTTAACCACAGTTTGCTTTTTCTTTGGCGCCTTACTAGTTTCTTTTTCAATGTCAGTATCACTAATTTTCACTTTCATGATACCCATTTGTACTTCATAATCATGCTCAGAAAGTTTTTTAGTAACTGTACCAACTTGTCCATAAGATAAAACTTTCACGCGGTCACCGACAGCAACTTGATGTCGCTTCTTTTCCCGCTTTAAGACCTTATTGTGAGCTAAGTTATTGGCTTCTTTGCTTAGCTTATTAAATTGGCCCTTAGCATCAATTAATTTATTCTCAGCGACATGTGCGCCCGCAGACTTTTGCTTTTCAAGCTCAGCAATAATTGCCTCGGCCTTTTTACGCTTTTTGGCAATAACTTCATTAGCCCGTTCATTTGCAAAATCAACTTGCTTTTGTACTCTTTGTTCGTAAATATCAAGACCATCTTGCAATTTTTTAACTAAAGCTTGGGCTTGATCAAGATTTTTAAGTAACTGCTTTTTCTTGGTGGCTACTTCTTTGGTTTGTTCATTTAAGCGGGCAATCATGCGATTTAACTCTGAATCGCTATCTTTAGTTAAACTTTCAGCCCGCTTAACTACCTTTTCGTCCATCCCCAAACGGCGAGTAATAGCAAAGGCATTACTGTAACCAGGAATCCCAACTTGTAAAACATAAGTTGGCGTAAGCTTTTTAACATCGAATTCCATTGAGGCATTGGTAGTACGTTCTCGGTTATAGCCGTAAAGCTTTAATTCGGGATAGTGCGTTGTAACCATAATTTTGGCTCTTTTATCTCTTAGATAGTCCAAAATACTAATAGCTAAGCTAGCACCTTCTTCTGGGTCAGTCCCTGCCCCAATCTCATCGATCAAAACCAAAGTATTTTGGTTCACATCGCGCATAATCTGAATAATGTCATTCATGTGAGAAGAAAAAGTCGATAGCGACTGCTCAATTGATTGTTCATCCCCAATATCAGCGAAAATTTCATCAAAAATCCCCACTTGACTATCTTCTTGAGCTGGAATGAATAAGCCTGATTGTGCCATTAATTGCAAAAGGCCAATTGTCTTCAAAGTAATGGTCTTACCACCAGTGTTGGGACCAGTGATTAACATGGTATCAAAGTCAATCCCTAAACTAATGTCATTTGCTACAACTTTTTCTGGATCAATTAATGGGTGACGCGCCTTCTTCAAGTTAACTTGGTGCTCTAAATTTAACTTGGGTTCAGTTGCTTTCATCTGCTTAGCAAGTTTAGCTTTAGCCTGAATAAAGTCAAGGATAGTCAAACTTTGGCTACAATTTTGAATTTTTTCAATTTCTAATCCTGCAGCTAAGGATAATTCGCGTAAAATTCGGCGAATTTCTTTACGCTCTTGAGCTAATAAACTTTGCTGGCGGTTATTCAAGCTTAAAACTGCTTCAGGTTCAACAAATAAAGTTTGACCACTGGCAGATTGGTCGTGAACAACGCCACCTAATTTTCCCTTAAATTCTTGCTTAACTGGCAAAACGTAACGATCATCTCTGATTGTCACCAAGTTATCTGACAAGTATTTACTTGAAGCCTTAGACAAACTAGCCATTTTAGCCTTAATTTCTGCTTCATTGGCACGTAAATCATGTCTAATTCTTTCGAGTTCACTTGAAGCTGTATCAAGTAAAATCCCATCAAAATCAACAGCTTGCTTTAACTTACGATATAAGTCTTCAGGAACTTCAAGCTTAGCCAATAATTCACTAATTGCAGTTAAATCAAGGTCATTTTCTTGACTATCTTCTGCAAATTTATTCATTTCATGCGCCAGACTAAAAATTAATAAGATATTGGCCAATTCTTCCCCATTTAAACTAGCTTTTAATTTAAGCCGCTTAAGGCTTTCAGTGAGTGGCTTAAAGTTGGTAATGGGTAAGTTACCTCTAATTCTAAGTAAATTAACCACTGCCAAAGTTTGAGCTAGTAGCCGCTTAACTTCGCTAGGTTCAGTAGCTGGCTTTAAATTACTAGCAACTTCCTTAGCAGCTTCTGTCACTGCTAAATTAGCTAATTGCTCAGTTATCCGTCCATATTCTAAAATCTTTAATATTTTTTGATTCATAATCCTTCTTTTCCTACGAAAAAAAGACCGGCTCATGCCAGTCTTTCGTCTTATTCACCACTTAAACGATCATCATCTAAGAATGTATTCAAAACACCTTGAACCATTGCCCATTCTTCATCAGATTCGATTTCATGTAAGTCACTACTTGTTACATCACCAGCATCATCGGCATCATAGCTGAAAGCTTGAACTTCAATATCTTCGTCTTCGCCAATTGCTGCAGGATAAAGTAAAACATAAGACTTATCATAATCGTCTGAGTGAAAAGTGAATAAAACTTCAAATAATTCTTCATTACCTTGATCATCAATCAAAGTAATTTGGCGATCTTTATCATCACCTGGATTAATCTTTGCTGCCATCTGTCTTCCTTCTTTGTAAATCTAAGTAAGTTTGCAAAATCAGTACCGCGGCCATTTGGTCAATCACATCTTTACGCTTGTGACGATCATGGATGTCAGCTTCATCAATTAATACTCGATCAGCTTGGACTGTAGTTAATCGCTCATCAGTAAAATGCACTGGGAGCTTAAACTTATCTGCTAACCTCTTGCCATAGGCTTGACTGCGAGTAACTGATGCACCATTACTACCATCCATATTTTTTGGTAATCCCAAAACAAAAGCTGAGACCTCATATTCACGAACTAATTTCTTGATTTGCTTCATTCCAAAGTTGAATTTACTTTCATCAATTGGAATTGTTTCTAACTTTTGGGCAGTATACCCCAGTTCATCACTTATTGCGACTCCTACAGTCTTTGAACCTACATCAAGACCTAATAAGCGCATTATTTGTCCTTACCTAAGTAACTCTTAACTAATTCCTCGATAATTTCATCACGTTCATGTTTCAAAATTAAGTTACGTGCATCATTATGACGAGGAATATATGCTGGGTCGCCGGAAAGTAAGTAGCCTACAATTTGATTAGTAGGATTGTAGCCTTTTTCCTCAAGTGCAGCATATACGTCTTGAAGAGTATCATAAACATTTTTGCCTTTATTTTGATTAAAATCAAAATGCATAGTTTTATCTAGCGAACTCATAATTCATTCCTCCCAAGGCAATTTTACTTGAAATAGCCCAGTAAAACAATTATTTTAACTTAGCCGCAATTTCTTTCAAGGCAAGTTTGATTGCATCATCTAAGCCATCAGGGTTCTTACCACCGGCTTGAGCCATGTTAGGACGGCCACCACCGCCACCACCAAAGGTTGGGGCAACTGCCTTAATTAAGTCACCAGCCTTAAGGCCTTTCTTAATTGCAGTATCAGCTAAGCTGATTACCATGTTAGCCTTACCATCATTTGCACAAGCAAGAACTAAAACATCACTCTTATTTTCGCTCTTCCAAGTATCAGCTAATTCACGTAAGTCGTTCATACCGTTAACATCAGCAATTTTAGCAATAACAGTTAAATCACCAACAGTTTCAGGATTTGCAAACAAGTCACCAGCCTTGGCTTGATTAATGCTTAATTCAAGTTCAGCAACCTTCTTTTGGCTGTTACGTAAGTCTTCTTCCATTGAGCTAATCTTGCCCTTAATGTCATCAGCCTTAGTAGCCTTAACTTCTTGCTTGATTTCTTCAAGTAAAGCATCACGATTTGCAAGATATTCGTAGGCCTTTTCACTAGTTACAGCTTCAATTCTACGCATACCGGCACCAATTGCTTGTTCTGAAATAATCTTGAAGATACCAATTTGAGCAGTATTTGAACAGTGAGTCCCACCACAGAATTCAATTGAGAAGTCGTTAACTTGAACAACGCGAACTTTGTCACCGTACTTACCGTTAAAGAGGGCTAATGCACCCATCTTCTTACCGGTTTCTGGATCAGTAATCGTAGTCTTTACGTCAATGTTTTCCCAAATCTTTTGGTTAACTAAACGTTCAACAGTTTCAATTTCACGTGGGGTCATTGGGTCAATAGCAGTAAAGTCGAAACGTAAGAAGTCAGGATCAACTAAAGAACCTGCTTGGTGCGTATGTTCACCTAAGACTTCACGAAGTGCAGCGTGAATTAAGTGAGTTGCAGTGTGTGAGTGACGCAAGCCTTCACGGCGGTGAGCATCAATCTTCAAAACATATTCTTTACCCTTTTCCATTGGTAAAATAAGGTCAACAAAGTGCATGTTTTGGTCATTTGGTGCGTGTTGTACATCAGTAACCTTGGCTACTAAGTCACCATTTTGGTCATAAATATCACCATGGTCGGCTACTTGACCACCACGTTCTGCGTAAAATGGAGTCTTATCAAAGATTAAAATTGCGGTTTCGCCATCTGCCTTATCAACTAACTTGTCGTTAACCACAATGTCAATTAACTTAGCATGCTTTTCTTCGTAAACGCCGTATTCAAATTCTGACTTGTCCTTAATGTTCATCAAGGTTTCATCTTGACGACCCATTGATTGTAAGTCACCACGAGCTTTTCTAGCACGTTCTTTTTGAGCTGCCATTTCCTTATCAAAGCCAGCTTTATCAACCTTCAAGCCCTTGTCTTGAGCAGCTTCAAAAGTTAATTCATATGGGAAACCGTAAGTATCAAATAACTTGAAGGCATCCTTACCAGAAATGGTCTTGTCGTCACTTGCGCTAGCCTTTTCGATTAAGTCATCAAGTAAAGTTAAACCTGATTCAAGAGTAGCACCGAAGCGATCTTCTTCATTCTTAATTACTTTTTGAATGAATGGAGCTTGCTTCAAGACTTCTGGGTAGTGACTTTCCATCACTTTACCAACAACTGGTACTAACTTGTAAAGGAAGGCTCCGTTAATACCCAAACGCTTACCATTTAAGTCAGCACGTCTGATTAAACGACGTAAAACGTATCCACGGCCTGAGTTTGATGGAAGTGCACCATCGCCAATTGCAAATGAAACTGCACGTACGTGGTCCGCAATAATCTTAAAGGCAATGTCATCTTCTTTGTTGGTTGCGTATTTCTTGCCAGCACTCATCTTTTCAGTTTCATGAATCATTGGCATGAATAAGTCAGTTTCAAAGTTAGTTGGGGCATCTTGCAAGATTGAAAGTACCCGTTCAAGACCCATCCCAGTATCGATGTTCTTGTGTGGTTGATCAACATATTCACCATTTGGTAAGTGGTTGTATTGTGAAAACACAATGTTCCAAATTTCAAGGTAACGTGCGTTTTCACCACCTGGGAAGTTTTCTGGATCATCTTCAGCTACGTCGTTATTTTCTTGACCACGATCGTAGAAAATTTCAGTATCAGGACCACATGGACCTTCACCGATATCCCAAAAGTTGTCTTCTAACTTGATAATGTGGTCTTTTGGCATCCCTGCCTTTTCCCAAACTCTTTGAGAATCAACGTCTTTAGGGTAAACAGTACAGTAAAGCTTATCCTTGTCTAAACCAAGCCACTTAGGACTAGTTAAGAATTCCCAAGCCCAAGGAATAGCTTCATCTCTAAAGTAGTCACCAACACTGAAGTTACCAAGCATTTCAAAGAAAGTTTGGTGACGAGCAGTCTTACCAACGTTTTCAATATCGTTAGTTCTGATTGACTTTTGTGAACTAGTAATTCTACGGTTCTTAGGAACAACTGAACCATCGAAATACTTCTTCATAGTTGCAACCCCAGAGTTAATCCAAAGTAAAGTTGGATCATCTTGTGGGATTAATGATTGTGATGGCAAAACCATGTGACCATGTTCTTTAAAGAAATCAAGGTACATTTGCCGAAACTCTGAACTTGTAAGTTTCTTCATTTCTATCTCCTTAAATTAAAAAACACTATTGCAAAACTAACTCAAGGACGCCTTCGCGCGGTACCACCTTGCTTGCAACAGTGTTTTTGTTACCACTTTAAATATTAAATTCAAATTATCGTAAAGGAGCATTCTCTACGCCTTATTAAGCCTTCCCACCAACTAGCTCTCTCTAAAAATAAGGGATGTAGAGAATATATCTTTAGCTGAAAATTATTTTACTACTTCAAGGCTATTTGTCAACGCGTTTGCGCTTGCGACGCCGTTTTTCTACTCTAGCTTCGTGTCGCTTTTCTAGCTTACGTTTTTGACGCGCATCTTCTGCAATTGCGTTTCTAATTTTCTTTTTATAGCCTGGTTTTTTCTTAACTTTAACTTTTTTAACTAAACCACGTAAACGGCCATCTAATGCGTGAGTACTTGCATTTCTACTTTCGCGACGACGATAGTGGGTTCTAGCAACCAATTCACCATTTTTTAATTCAACAAAGTTAAACTTAACGCCAATATGTTCCAAGTTAGCCACTTGATTCATTTCTTCTTCGCGAATCAAAGTAATTGCATGACCAGCTAAACCATTCCGACCAGTTCTACCAATTCTGTGAATTACGAATTCTAAATCTTTCGGTAATTCATAATTAATTACCAAGCTAACGCCATCAATATCGATTCCGCGAGCAGCTAAGTCGGTAGCAACCACATATTGAAAATCGCCTTGTCGCACCAAACGTAAAGTCCGCTTACGTTCACGCTCAGTAATTCCGCCATGAATCTTAGCTACTCGTAAGCCTTGATCTTGTAAGTAGCTAGCAATTTCATCAACTTTAGTCTTAGTATTAGCAAAAACTAAAGCCAAATATGGTTGTCCCATCGTTAACAACTTGTAGAGTAAGTTCTTGCGGTCTTTTGAGCCGATATCTAGCAAGTCATTTTGAATCGTTGGTGCAATTACTGCAGGATTTTCAATAATGATTCTTTCAGGCTTTTGCATATACTTACGCAAAAAGTTATCCAATTTAACTGGAATAGTTGCTGAAAAGGCTGCAAATTGAACATCTTTAGGCATTTTAGCAGCAACTTTATCAATGTCACCCAAAAAGCCTAAATCTAAACTCATATCAGCTTCATCGATAACAAAAATCTTAACTTCGCTTAGGTTTAAAATGCGCTTTTCACTAAAATCAAGTAAACGTCCAGGAGTTGCAACAATTAGTTGTGGAGCCTTACTTTCAGCCTTTTCAATTTGACGTTCGCGATCACTACCACCACTTAGTAAACTAATTGAAATTGGTAAGTTACTTGCGTCACGCAATTGCCTTGCAACCTTATAAAGCTGCTGAGCTAGTTCACGACTTGGCGCGGTAATAACTACTTGTGTTACATCACGATCAAAGTCAATCTGATTTAAAGCTGGAATTAAATATGCGTGAGTCTTTCCACTACCGGTTGCTGCTTGCACTAACAAGTTCTTTCCAGAGAAAAAGGCAGGAATAACTTCACTTTGGACTTTAGTTGGCTTTACAAACTTAATTGCCTTTAAACCAGCTTGAATATTTGGATTAATTCTTGAATCTTCAAAAATATTATTCATGTTCACCATTATATTTCTTAGTTACATCTACTAATTCGGCAAAGATTTCGGCAATTTCAGCCTTATCTTTAGCCTTAGCACCACTTGCTAAAGCATGGCCACCACCATTGTGCTTTTCAGCTAAGTGATTAATTACAGGGCCCTTTGAACGATAATGTACTCGGTAAGTACCATCTTCTAATTCAACAATTACGCTCCAAGCAATGATATCTTTAATTCTACCTGGAGTTGAAACAGTTACTGAGGCTTCTTCAGTTGTCACACCAAGATCTTTCAAGGTCTTTTGCGTTAAAACAGCATAAGCTGCGCCACTTTCATCAACAGTCATGTAGTCTAAAACGCTACTTTGGAGCTTGGCTTGTTTGAAAGTAACATCGCTAATATTTCTGGCAATTTCATTGATGTTGATACCAGTCTTAGCAAGCATAGCTGCAATTTCAAAGGTGTGGGTGCTAGTTTCTGGGTACATAAAACGACCAGTGTCCCCAACAATGCCGGCATAAATTGGATATGCAACTTCAGCTGTAATTGGCATCTTTTCAGCCAATAAGAAGTCGGCAATGATTTCACTAGCAGCTGGCTTTTGATCATCTACGTAGTATAAATCGCCGTATGGATCAATGTTTGGGTGGTGGTCAATTTTAATCAAAAAGTCACCCATGTTAAAACGTTGGTCACTTACTCTTGGCGTATTAGCAGTATCAGTAGTAATAACTAAAGCACCCTTGTAATCTTCATCTTTAATTTCACTACCAGTGTTAATCCAAGTTAAATCGCCCCAGTCAACCCCAGCATATAAAACTCGCTTTTCAGGGAAGGCTAACTTAATTGAACGGCCAAGTCCAGCTTGTGAACCAATTGCATCAGGATCTGGACTGATATGACGGTGCAAGATAATTGTGTCATATTCTTTAATCTTCTTATAAATTTCATCAAAAGTTGTATTAGCCATCATTGTCTCCTTAGTAACAGTTTCAAATTTACTTTTTAAATATTAATTTTACCAATCAGTTGGAAATAAACCAAGACTGATTTCTTCAAAATTTGCATGTTCTAGTTCACTCACGCTCAAGCCTAATAATCTTACGCCGTTATCATAGGGCACTAACTCTAAGAGTTCAACTGCTGTTTGATAGACGATTTTACTATCATTTGTTCTTTTAGCTAGAGTAATGCGTTTAGTCAAAGTGACAAAGTCTGGACTACGATACTTTAAGGTCACTACCTTACAAGTTAAGTTTTGACTTTGCAACTTTTGACAAATCAGTTGGGCAAAATTTTTAAGTTGCTGCCACAGTTCATTTCGATTAAAAACAAACGGAATAAAAGTAGTCTCTTTTCCAATTGACTTACGCTGTCTTTGGGCTTTAACCGGACTAAAGTCAATGGCATGGGCGTGTAAATAAATTGCATAACCGAATTTTCCAAAATTCTTAGTAAAATAATCAACCGGCAATTTCTGTAAATCAAGTCCCGTCTCAATTCCAGCTTCATGTAGAATCTGGCTGGTCTTTTTTCCGACTCCTGGGAAATGGTCAACTGGCTGGCGAGCTAAAAAAGCCAAACTAGTTTCCGGCAAGATAATCGTTCTACCAAAAGGCTTTGCATATTCCGACCCCATCTTGGCCAAAAACTTATTAAAACTTACGCCAAAACTAGCTGTTAAGTGAAGCTCTTGATAGATTTTGTCTTGCATGTAACTCCCCAGTTCAACTGCGCTATAGTCGCCCAGCTTATTTTTAGTTACATCCATATAAGCTTCATCTAGTGCTACACTTTCAACTTGGTCTGTAACTTCATGCATAATTTCATGAACTTGCTGAGAAACTTGGCGATACTTGTCAAAATTTGGTTTAACAAAAGCTAATAAATCTTTTGGAACTAACCTTAAAGCACGACTTGCCGGCATTGCACTATGGACGCCGTACTGACGAGCTAAATAATTCGCCGTAGCAACTACTCCATGCCCACCATTTTGCCGGGGATCATGGCCAATAACCAAGGCCTTGGTCTTTAGAGCAGGATTATCACGCATCTCAACAGAAGCATAAAACGCATCCATATCTAAATGAATAATTTTACGGTGATAATCATTTTTTGGCAGCAATTGCATTATTCATAAATCCAGCGCTCAGTTGGAGTTTCAAAAATTTCATCCGCTTCAACTGGGCCAAGCTTTCCTTGAGGATATTGGGCAATTACTGCCTTGCCAGCTTCATTTTCTTTGCTCCAAGCAAGTTCAACTGCATCAATAAATTCCCAGAATTTGGCTAATTCACTCCAGTGGGTGAAGTTAGTTTGGTCACCGCAAACAACATCTCTTAATAAGCGTTCGTAGCCATCAGCTACTTGGGCATTTTCATAATCATCAAAGCGATAAGTTAAGTTCTCACGGCGAATACCACTACCGACAATCTTTTTACCATTAATTGTGATATAGATTTCACTTCTTGGATCAATAATAATGGTGATGTTGTTAGAGTGCGCTTGGCCATACAAGTTATTCATATGGCGCAAGACGATATCAATTCGGCTCTTCTTTTCGCGCATCTTCTTCCCGGTTCTAAAGTAAATCGGTACATCCTTCAAGGCACCAGCCTTGAACTTAACTTCACCAGCTACATAAGTTTCAGTCTTAGAGTCAGGGGCAACATTAGGTTCTTGCAAGTAACTAAAAGTATCATCAGTGCGATCATATTGTCCACGAACAAAGTGGCGAGTAACAAACTCACTATCAGGAATTAGCATACTATCGACTAGTTCTTGCTTTTTAGCGTGGATATCGCTACTAGATAAAGAAGCCGGCTCGCCCATGGCAAGTAAGGTAATAATTTGGAAGATGTGGTTTTGCACCATATCACGCAAGGCACCTGAAGTTTCATAATAAGCACCGCGAGCTTCAACACCGAGGTTCTCTGCTAAGGTTACTTGTACGTTTTTGATGTATTTACTTGACCAAATATTCTTAATCAAAGGATTAGATAAGCGCATTGGCAAAATGTTTTGAATCATTTCTTTGCCCAAATAGTGGTCAATTCGATAAATTTCTGACTCATCAAATGAGGCCTTGATTTCGTCATTTAACACCTTAGCTGAGTCTAATGAATGGCCAAATGGCTTTTCCACTACGATTCGGTTGAAACCAGAACCGGTAAGTTTTTGATCATTAATGTGGGTTGCAATCGTACCAAAAAAGCGTGGCGCCATTGCCATGTAAAAGATTCTATTTCCTTGAGCTTGATACTTTTGATCAAGTTCTGTTGCTAAATCCTTAACTGCAGTATAGTGTTCAACATTAGTTACATCATGAGATTGGTAGTAAAAGTGACTAGCAAAATCTGTTAAGCGGTCTAAATTTGTCTTTGCGCCTGTTTCTTTGACACTGTCAATTACTTGCTCACGCAAATAGTCATGACTCCATGGTCTGCGGGCCGTCCCAATAACTGCAAAATTTTCTGCTAGTAGGCCTTGTTCAAATAAGTTATAAAGGGCAGGATAAAGCTTGCGGTGAGCCAAATCACCACTCCCCCCAAAAATAACTATTACAACTGGGACATTTTTCATAAAAAAGCTCCTTTAATCAAAATCATTCACTATCAATCATATTTTACAACATAATCTTTGCTGGCATAGAAAAAACGCCTTTCGGCGCTTTTTTACTTGTCTTCTTTAGTTTCTGACTTTTCTGAATCTGCTGACTTTTCAGTAGTTTCAGGCTTAGTTTCAGTTTCAGCAGGGATTACTTCACGAACTGCAATCCGGCTAAAAGTTAAGTAGATACCATCAGCATCAACCACAATAGTTTTCTTTTCATCGTTGATTGAGTCAATCTTGGCATGTAAGCCATCAACTAAAATAACCTTATCGCCCTTCTTAAGTTGGTTAATCATCTTCATCCGTGCGTCATTTTGCTTCTTTTGTGGGCGAATCATGAAAAAGTACATGAAAGCAATTAAAACAACGAACATCAAAATTGAGCCGTAAGCTCCACCAAAACCGGCAGCTGCACCGGCAAAAATTAAATTACTCAAATCTTTCACCTCATTATATTAACTAATAATATTATACTAAACTTTATTACATTTGCTAGTTATTGTTCTGGATAGACTATTCCTAGTTGTAAGTAGGCCTTCTTCGTCGCCATTCTGCCCCGTGGAGTCATCGTAATGAACTTGTGCTGCAAGAGGTATGGCTCATAAACCGCTTCTAGCGTATCAATATCTTCCCCGATATTAGCAGCTAAAGTGCGAATACCAACCGGGCCACCATTATAAGCTTCAATAATTGTTTGTAAAATCTTCCGGTCAGTTAAATCTAAACCTGCATTATCGACTTGCAACTTATCTAAGGCATCGCTGGTCGTCGCAAAGGAAATTTTTACTTCACCCTTAACTTGGGCAAAATCACGCACCCGCTTGAGTAAACGGTTGGCAATTCGCGGCGTCCCCCGACTTCTGCGGGCAAGTTCATGGGCGGCAGTTTTACCAATTTCGGTACCAAAAACTTGGCTAGAGCGGGCAATAATCTTTTCTAAGTCACTAATTGTGTAGTACTGCATATGAGCTACAATCCCGAAGCGATCACGCAAAGGAGCTGATAAGTCCCCGGCCCGCGTTGTGGCTCCAATCAAGGTAAAAGGTGGAAGTGGGACATGTACTGCATGACTGCTTGAGCCTTCGCCGACCACAATATCGACATAAAAGTCTTCCATGGCTGAATAAAGAATTTCTTCAATTGGCTTAGCCAAGCGGTGAATTTCATCAATAAATAAAACATCCCCCGGCTCAAGGTCAGATAGTAGGGCCACTAGGTCGCCAGCCCGCTCAATTGCGGGTCCTGAAGTATTTTTGATGTTGACTCCAAGTTCATTGGCAATGACAAAGGCCATAGTCGTCTTCCCTAGACCTGGTGGTCCATAAAGCAAGACGTGGTCAAGCGCCTCATCACGTTTTTTGGCAGCTTGAATGTAAACTTCCATCTCTTCTTTTACCCGCTTTTGGCCGATATACTGGCTAAAGGTTTGCGGTCTCAAAGAAAGTTCACTGCTGTCGCTACTTGTTTCGTCTGCTTCAACAATTCGCTCTGAATCCATAATTCCCACCTTTCCTGTAATAATGCTATCGTTTATTTCTTAAGTAATAACTTCAAGCCCTCTTTGACATATTCGTCAGCTTCACTGCAATTTTGTTTTTCAAGCTTAGGCTTAATCTTGGCAATCTCTTTTTGCGTGTAGCCTAATGCAGCTAGTGCCATCAAGGCATCACTAAGGGCTTGAGAAGTATCTTGAGTAAAGAGATCCTGCTGGACAAAGCTGCCAAGCTTACCTTTTAAATCAAGCACAATCTGGCTAGCAGTCTTCTTGCCGACACCAGGAAACTTAGTCAAGTAGTTAACTTCACCATTTTCAATTGCTTGGGCTAGTGAATCAGAATTTTCTGCCGCCATAATCGCCATCGCACTCTTAGGGCCAATTCCTGAAACACTCAACAAGCGTAAGAATAAGTCCTTTTCCTCGCTTGAACTAAAACCATACAAGCTAATGTCATTATCACGCACAACTTGTTCAACATACAAGCGCACGTGTTGCCCCTGGCTGTAGCTATAAGGCTTGGCACTATACACCTTGAAGCCTTGACCGCCAACATCTAACGCTAGGTAACTAGGGGTAATAATCGTAATTGTTCCTTCTAAATATTCGTACATTCTTATTCGCCTTTTTTAAACATTCGATTTAATTCTGTCTGGGTGAACTTAACTAGCGTAACCTGACCAAATGGATCATGAAATGGGTCGGCCAGTTGACCTAATTGCTCTAATAAGTCCTGGCAAGCTGCTGCTGCTAACTTCGGCGCTTTTCTGGTTCGCCGCTTCACTTCGGCTTTAGCCAAGTTAAATTTCAAATCAGCTAAATCCTTGCTATTTAAAAATTCATCCAAAATGGTCCGCAAGGTATTTTCATTTTGGACTTGCATCCAAAGGGGATATGCTGCCAGGATAAAACTATTTTGGCCAAAGACTTCGAGCTTGATGCCAAGCTTAGCTAAAGTATCAGCTTGATCCTTCAGCTTCAAAAAGTCGCTACTACCAAAGTCTAAAACTAGTGGCGTCAGCAAGGTCTGTGAGTACTTGTCTTGCGCCTCCATTTCAGTTAGCACTTCATTAAAGAGCACACTACGCTGAGCAGCTAATTGGTCAACTAAATATAAGTCGCCTTCACTACCAGCAAAAATATAGCTACTATTATGCCCAAAATAGGTCAAGTTTGGCAAGGAGTGCGCTAGTGCTTCATCCCCTGCACTAATCACATCTTGCTTGGCCTGATCCTGGCCAAATGGCGTTAGCTTAGCTTGCGCAGCAACATTTTGGTCCCAACTAGCGGTCAAAACGTACCGGCTGTCTTCGCGCACCTCATTTAAGTTAACATATTGACTGCTACTTTCAGCAATCTTCGGAGCTGGCGTCTCTTTTTGGTAAGAGCGACTGGTGTCAACGACATTTTTGCCTAAGTTAAAGGCTAATTGAGCTTGTAAATCTGGCTTCTTGGTTAAATTATCTAGGCCCGAAAGACTGGTCTGCTCACTAGTTAAAGTTGAACTAATTGCTGTTGTAATCAAACGGCTGAGTTCTTTTTCTTTTGACAGGCGGACCTGCTCTTTAGTTGGGTGGACGTTGACATCAACTAATAGCGGATCAAGTTTAATTTCTAAAACCACAATTGGATACCGTCCGGTTGCAATTTTACTACCGTAGCCGGCTAAGATGGCCTTGTTTAGCTGAAAGTTTTTAATATAGCGGCCATTAAGTAAAATCGAAATAAAGTTGCGACTAGACCGAGTTGTCTCTGGCTTAGAAATTAATCCAGTTAAGGTAAAATCAGGATCAGCCTGCTTAACTTCTAACATGTCTTGGGCAATGAAGCGACCATAAATATTGGCTAAATCTTGGCGTAAATTGCCATTGCCAACAGTCTTGAGTAAAATCTTACCTTCATTTTTTAAGGTGAAACTGATATCGCTGTGCCCTAATGCAATCCGGTTAACAATATCCACAATCTTCATCGTTTCAGTTCGCGGACTCTTAAGGTATTTCAAGCGCGCTGGCGTGTTGTAAAAGAGGTCACTAACGCTAATCTTGGTCCCCTTAGTACCAGCGCTAGTCTCACTACTTAATTTTTGCCCACCGGCAAATTCAGCCTTCACGGCACTGATACCGTCACTACTAGTAACAACCTCAGTGTGTGAAACTGCCACAATCGAAGCTAAGGCTTCCCCGCGAAAACCCAGGGTCGCAATCTTAAACAAGTCACGTTCAGTGGCAATTTTGCTAGTTGCATGCCGCTTAAAGGCTAAGTCAAGCTCATCAGCTGCAATCCCGCTACCATTGTCAGAGACCACAATTTTCTTTAAACCCGCATCAAAAAATTCAACTTCAATTTGACTACTGCCGGCATCAATTGCGTTTTCAACTAATTCTTTGACCACACTTGCAGGCCGTTCAATTACCTCACCAGCAGCAATCTGGTTGGTTAAATTTTCTGATAGTTCATGAATTTTAGCCATTAATTTTCATCCTTCAAATCTTGTTGCCAATTATTGACTAGTTGCATGATTTCTAGTGGTGTCTTGTCAGCTAAATATAGACTGTTTAATTCATCTAAGACTTGCTCTTGGGCCTTAGTTAAACTGCTAGTCTCAGCAGCTTCACTTGCTTCATCTGCTTGACTTGGACTAAACAAATCCAGTTGCAAACTTGCTGGCTCAACCGCACTAGCTCCTTGAGCTTCTAGTCGCTTAAGCATCTTGCTAGCTTCAGTTAAGACCCGCGTTGGCAAACCCGCAAGTTGGGCAACGTGAATACCGTATGATTGATCAGCTGGGCCTGGCAAAATCTTATGTAAGAAAATCAACTTGCCATTTTCTTCAGTGGCACCCACGTGGATATTCTTCAAATGGTCCAGTGTCTTATCCATATCAGTTAATTCATGGTAGTGGGTTGCAAATAAGGTCTTAGCGCCAATCTTGTCATGCAAGTACTTAACAATTGCCCCAGCTAACGCCATCCCATCGTAAGTCGCAGTTCCGCGGCCAATTTCATCAAATAAGACGAGTGAGCGCTTAGTGGCATGTTGCAAAGCATCATTAGCTTCGCTCATTTCTACCATGAAGGTTGACTGCCCACTAATTAGGTCATCAGCTGCCCCAATTCTGGTAAAAATCTGATCAAAGATTGGCAATTTAGCTTCTTGAGCTGGGACAAATGAACCAATCTGAGCCATGATAGCAATCAGCGCCATCTGCCGCATGTAAGTACTCTTACCAGACATGTTAGGTCCAGTAATCAAGAAGACACTAGTAGCTTCATCCATGCGAACATCGTTAGGGATATATTCACCATCAACTAAGACCTTTTCAACTACTGGGTGCCGACCAGCTACAACCTTAATTGCTTGGTGGTCAGTATCAAAACTTGGCCGGCAGTAATTATTGCTTTCAGCTACTGTTGCTAGGCCGGCAAAGACATCCAAGCTAGCCACAGTATTTGCTAAGGCTTGCAACTTAGGGATAAAGGTCTTGATATATTCTCTTAACTGGGTAAAGATTTGATATTCAAGGTCAGTTGACTTATTTTCTGCTTCAAGAATTAAGTTTTCATGCTCTTTTAGTTCAGGAGTGATATAACGCTCTGAACTAGTTAAAGTTTGTTTACGAATATAACGCCCTTCTGGCACCTTAGCAACGTTACCCTTAGACACTTGAATAAAGTAGCCGAAGACCTTATTGTAGCCCACCTTCAAGTTTTCAATTCCGGTAACTTCACGCTCTTTAGCTTGAAGTTGTGCCACCCAATTCTTACCGTTATTCATCGCATCTTTATAGCGGTCAAGTTGCTCGTCAACGCCTGCACGAATAATGCCACCATCAGTAGTTAAAACTGGCGGGTCGTCAACAATCGTCTTGCGAATCTTCTTGGCTACTTCAGACAAGTCTAAAATATCATCCGCAAACTTAGCTAAAGTCTCATCGCCTGCTTCAAACAAAGCCTGCTTAATCACTGGAATTGCTTCAAGTGAGTTACTTAACTGCAAGAGTTCACGCGCATTTGCACTCCCGAAGGCAATTCGGCCAATCAAGCGCTCTAAGTCATAGACACCCTTTAGAGCATCCTTAATATTTTCCCGGCTAAAGTAGTTATCAAGTAAGGCCTGAACCATATCTTGCCGAGCCACAATTGCCTCCTTACTCAAAAGTGGCCGTGCCAACCACTGCTTAAGCAAGCGACTTCCCATTGCAGTATTAGTCTTATCTAGCACCCAAAATAGCGACCCCATCTTCTTACCGGTCTTAGCACTAGCAACTAATTCCAAGTTATTTTGCACCACATGTGACATTTGCAAATATTGTGATACTTCATAACTTTGAGCAATTTGAAGGTGCGCCAGGCTCCTTTTTTGGGTTGACAACAAATACACAACTAACTGCTTAGTTGCATTCTTTTCCCCAGGATTAGTCAACTTTTGCACCGCATAAGACACTTCGGCATGTTCTTTTTCAGCTTTTACTGGTTGAGAAATAGTGATATTGCTCTTTTTTAAGATATCCTTTTCCTTAGCAGTCAAGGCTCCTTCATAGACAACTTCCTTAGTACGCAAGGACAATAACTCATTCAAGACATCATTAAAACTCTTAAGGTGAGTTGTGTAAATTTCACCAGTGGATAAATCAGAATAAGCTAGCCCAAAACCAGTCTTAGTTGAAAAGACCGAAGTCAAATAGTTACTATCGCTACCATTATGCCCTTCGTTCATCATAGTTCCGGGAGTGACTAACTGGATAATTCCACGCTTAACCATTCCCTTAGCCTGCTTAGGGTCTTCAAGTTGTTCACAAAGCGCTACCTTATACCCCTTCTCGACCAAAGTATTCACATAAGAATCCACTGCTTGGTGAGGCACACCAGCCATAGGAATCGGATTCTCACTCTTATTAGAGCGGTGGGTCAGGGTCAATTCTAAGATTTGCGCGCCTTTTACCGCATCATCTTCAAACAGTTCATAGAAGTCACCAACGCGGTAGAACAAAAAGGCATCAGGATATTGCGCCTTAATATCATAGTATTGTTGCATCATTGGAGTTGTGTCAGCCATTAGTTACCTGTTCCCCTTAAAAAAGAAATTACTGTTTCTATTATAGCAAAAAGAAAAACGCCGAGAAAAACTCGACGTTTGAAAAGTCTAGATTATGGTTATTTATTTTTATGGTCTTTATACCAATAGTACAAATCTACTAATAGATAGGAAAAACCTAAAGTACCAAGATATTGAAATAAAGGTTCAAAATTTTGCCACTTCATAATATTTCATTCTCCTTATGTAAAGAGCTCAGCGCCTCGTAGGCTACCAAGCATGATCCGTAACTATATTTTAGCAAGAGCACTTTATTAGTGTAAATTTAATTATTTTGATTTTCTCTTTTAGATTCCTGATGACATTGTTTCAAAATTTCTAAAAACTTTTGGGTTAAATATAAATATAATTTTCTATTGCTGTATTTATTATCCCAACGATCATCATTTAATAATTCAATTAAGGAATTACATCTCTTCACAATTCGGTTATAATACCCGATTTTAATAAAATAAAAAGCATAAATCTTAAAACTCTCGATATCTCTTCTTTCCTGCTCCTGTTTAAGTCTACTTTCTTCAACCATTACAGGAGTGGTTGAAATTATTTTATATTTATCCGGCGCACTTAATAACTGTTCTCCCAAATGTTGATTTTCATCACTTGTCACCCCAGGTAGAAGTAAGAAGTTCATCATTAATAGATACAATTTTAAAACAACAACCGCATTAGAATCTGGGAATAAATTATATATTGCGCTATCATTCGAAATTACATCAAGATTTTGAAGCTCTTTGAAAAAGAGGTCTAAAAGCAAGTATAGATTTCTATTATCTGATTTCAAACCACTAGATGTTATTTTCAACTCTTCAACAGAGCCTAAATTACTTTTAGCATTTAATTGTGCGGTCACATAATATCGATAAAGTATCTTTAACTTTCCCTCATTATTCTTACTCTCTGACAATTCATTATTTAATTTTGATATCACTCTCATAAAATAGAATGAATCCATAGTTGTTGACGTTTTTAATGACGTAATATAATCTTTTTGCATTTTCAGCAAATTAAACCAACCACTTAATGCAGTACGATTCCTTAGTTCTTCTTTAAAGCAAAGGTACAGATACTTTTCATTTATCTGCGAATCCTTTGTTCCTTTATTCAACTGTAATTTATCGAAATATGCCCTTATTTGAAAGACAAACGAGTTAAACCAATATTCATCCAATTCTGCAAATCTTTTACTTGCAATAATTAGCATATTATAAAAATTATCAATATAGATATTATCGCTATCAACTGTTCTATTAGTTAATGATGCATATTTCAAGAAAACAATCCAATATTCTAACTGTTTATCCGGCTTAACTTTTGTATTTGTTAACAAATACACTCCCTTTTTATCATAACGCTTATCAGGCCTTATATCAGTTTTGAATAGGAAGGTAGATAGATAAAGAAATCTAAACGTCCAGATACAGCTAATGCAAAACACTAAAATAAAAAATATCCTTATTTTATATAATGAAATCATTTCTTTCTTGAATTGTTCAATTGCTTGTCCAATTAATCCACAAAAGAAAATTGAAATTATAAAAGCAGCGGTTAAAGCAACGATTTGTTTGGGCTGGGCCATTATTTTATTTTTTTGTAAACTTATCCAACTAGATTCTTCTTTACTATCTATTCCCCATGAAGTCCAAGCGCTAATTATTATAGGAATGGACAAAGTTCCAATTATGCTAACTAGCGTGTTCATAAAATCAACAGAAAATACATCATTAATAAGTTTTAAAACAGATAAAAACATTTAATAGCACCACCTTAAGTTCTAGGAATAACATAAATCCATTTTGGGGCGTAACCTCAAATAAAAGACCAGTAAAAACTGGCCTTTTATTTTAAATTTATCTATCCATAACAATCTTCTTAACTTCTTCGAGATAATCATCAGTATATTCAGGAACAAGCATCTTACCATCTATCGCATCAATCATGACTTGTTCTTTTTCTTTTAATCGCTCATACACTTTTTCATCAATAAAACTTGCATGAGCAGTATCTCCTTCAGTCATCAAATAATGATATCTAGTATATTGATCTGCTGGAAGTCCCAAACGATTAATTCTATCACGTGACTGCAACATAAATGTTAAGTTGAAATTATATTCAAAATAAATTGCATCGTGAACGGTTTGGTGCAATGAAATGGATTCTCCTAAAGTATTTGGATTAGATACTAATACCTGAACATCACCATGTCTAAATTGCTCAATTAATCCATCCCGCATTTCCTTAGGAGTTCCACCATAAATTAAAATAGATTTGATACCCGCTTTATTTAAAGTATCAGTAATCTTTTCCATCGTACCAACAAACATCCCCCAGATTAATACCTTTTTACCTTGGGATGTTAGCTCTTTTACTAACTTGATCCCTCTCTCAAATTTCGGAGAGCTCATTTTTTCAAGCTTAAATTTCCGATAATTGTCAGCGTTACTGATATTTTGTCGTTCAATCTTAGTCTTACTTTCATCCCATTCTTTAGACTCACCTTCGGTTAATCCAAGATCTTGGTAATTGATGTTATATCTCAATAAGCTTGGATTGGTTGATGCCTGTAACAAACGAATATAAAGAGCCAAAGCTCCATTTTCATGCTCATAAATTGATTCAGCAAGTGCCACTTGATCTTCACTTGGTACATTTTTATAAATTATATCTGGATCAGGCTTTGGAACTTCGAGATCCTCTTTATTTGTTCGCCAAAAAAATGGAGCTAATTTTTCATTTACCGATTCGGCATCAATATGACTTAAATCATTCAAACTCCAAGCAAAAAACGATGAATATTCATCTGGATACATAATATGCAAGAAATTAAATATATCTTGATAACCATTCGGAATTGGTGTACCTGTTAAAACATAACGATAATATGGCTTCTTGCTCAAGTTTAGAGCAGCTTTTGCTCTTTGACCATGAACACCTTTAATTCTATGGACTTCGTCAAAAACTAACATAGTTTTTTCATCGACTAAACGATTGATCAAATCTTTATTTTTGGCAAGTGATTCATAATTAATAATTGCCAAATTAATATTTGGCCATGCAAACTCGATTGCACCAGAATTGTTATCAAATTGACTGGCTCTGAAGTTTAATACCTTGAGCTGTCTCTTATCACCAAATACTTCTTTAAATTCACTTTGCCAAGCATAAAAGGCGTTCAAAGGGCAAACAACTAGCATTTTGTCTACTTCATTTTTCTCTGGACTTGAAAGATATGCAAATGCACCATAGGTCATAGCCGTCTTGCCCGCACCAGGAACAGAAAAATTAGCAGCTCTTTTCATAACACTTAAGAAAAAACTAGCCTTTTCTTGTTCTGGCTTTAATGGACGACTTACTTCATTAGCAACTATTCGCTTAAACTCTTCGAATTCTTTTTGCCATCTTGGATTGCCGTCTTTGATCATAATTCCAGCATCACGTTGCTCTTTAATAGCATATTTACGCTGATCAACAAAGTCATTGAAATCTTGACTTGTTTCAACTAAGGGGAGATTTTTCTTGGCGAGTTTTTTGTTTAGTTTATCAATCAAGGTTAACATCTGAACATAATTTAATTCTGCTTTAAAAACCATTGCGTCTTCATCTTCAAAATAAGGAGCGAATGTCTTAATTACTCTTTGTGCAGCTCTTGTTTGTAAAGTTTGAGCTTCATCATCCACTAATTGAAATTGACCAGTTTCAGTTTCGATAACTTTAGGATTCATCTAATTCTTCACCATATTTTTCAAACAACTTCTTGGCTAAAATTGCTAAATCACGCATACTATACTGCAATTTTTGAATTTGATCACGATCAAATTGACTATAAGTAAGATTAGTCTTCAATCCACCATTTTGCTCAAGTTCTTTCAATAATGAAACAGCATCTGAAACATCTGAAACCAATGCTTCTGCGGTTTCTTGCTTGTTAGATTCTCTTAATTGCCGATCGAACTTTTCACCAACTTGATCAAATTGATCATTTACTTCTTTCATTGCATTTGAAAGATCAGTCAAATTATTAATTGTTTGATCGTTTAAAGTATCTTCAATGTCATCAACATGATCACTCATGTCGTCATTAAAGTCTTCATTTTTATCTGAATCAACAATTTTTTTGACATAATCTCTCATTTTATAAGCTAGAGTACTTTGATTGCTCGTAGCTCCAACTTTGATTTCATAAAGAATCAAGGCAAAATAAGTTCTAATAGTTTCATTTTTTTCGACTTCACTATCTAAGTCATCACCAAAGATTTTGCCACTCTCAAGTTTTCTAGCCATTTCAACAAAAAGAGAATACGTCTTAGAATCTTTGATAATTGAGAAGTTATTTTGATCTGCACCTATAAATTCCAAGAACTTGCGCATATAAATAGCAGCATCAAGGATTTGTTTTGCTTCTTTAATTTTCATATTGGCATCAGAAGCATAATCCTCAATTGACATCATCTTATTTTCACCAGAAGTTGTGTTATAAACATCAAGTGCTAAGTCAACTGGATTATAAGATTGCCGCTCTTCAATTCCCATTTGAATAGCAATTTCAAGCTTTTTAATCTTAATTCGATCAGTTTGTGCATCAAAAGTAAATGGCAAAATAACCGCTTCATAATAATAGGTCTTGCCAGTTTCTTTCTGCAAATTTCTAAGTGCTGTAAAACGACGATTACCATCAATAATCCGGCCATCATCTAGAACATAACCAAATAACTTTTGACCATTCTTTTTGATAGATGCTTGGGTTTGCTTTAAAGCTGCTTTATTATCAGCTTCAATCAGTTCAGCAATTTGATCGTTATATGAAGGATCAATTCTATCAGAAACAGGATCCATAGTCATTGCGAGCCTTTGCATCCCTGTCGCAATACGGCCATTTTTATCATTATAAAATAGTAAATCTAGCGGAATTCGATATACATATAAATTTTCTTCATTTATTCCATCTATCTTAACTGGCAGTTTAGGCTTAGCACCTGTTTTTTCAATTTGACCACTTTCAACTAATTGCATCAGTGATGTCATTAATTAATCTCCTCACTATCTTCCACTTCTTGAAGTTTATTTCTAAAGTCATCTTCACTTGTAGCCATCTTATAGTAGACATTACTATTCTTTAATTGATCAAAGTAATTCTTTTGAATTGACGTAATCACTTCATCATCTTTACGCATATTTTCAGCTTTAGTTTCTACTACAAGATAAGAATTCTGACCATCTTCTCGTTCAATTACAAAAATAAAGTCAGGGGTAGTAGTTCCCTTGTCATATCTTGGGATCTTAATTGCACTCTTAGGTAATTTACCAAAAGCAATGATCTTATCATCATATGTACGCTTTAAAATTTTCAATTCTGGATCAGTACTATCAAAGCGAAGAGGTGGACGATCGTACAAATATTTATCATCTTCAACCGCATTATCAGAATAAATTCCTAAGGCAGTCGCTGGAACAGTATCAACAAATTCTTGCTTTTGAGAATTGTAAATAGACGTATTACTGTAAAAGTCTAACTTTTGATAATGATAGTTTTCCTTTAACACTTCATTGAATCGCTTGTTAAAGTCTCTAATTAAGTTGGCTAAAGTTTTTTCATTGATATATTTCTTTTGATTATTAAAACGCGCCATAGCATCAATCATCAAGTTATTTATCAAATTAACTGATAAGTTAGTACTTACTGCTAATTGCTTAAGGAATTTACCATAAGCTAGAGTGTAATATCCAGAATTATAATCTTGGCGAGTATCACGAATTTCGACTTTAGTTTTATCTTGTCCAGATCTAATTTCTTGGTGAATGATTTCACGTGAATGAATTACAAAATTATCATCATTTCTGAACACTTCTTTAGCAATTGAAGCGGCTTGCTCATTCATACCATCGCTGTAAACGATCATTTGTCTACGAGCTAATTGTTGCCAAAGATCTTTTAACATATCCCAATTACTCTTGCGAAGCTTAATTCTAGTTGGATCGATTTTAGCTGCTTTCATATCTCTTACTGTACCTTCAACAATATGAGTCTTGTGTTCAACAGCAGGATAGAGTTTCATAAATGCGTCATAACCTGACATTTCTTCATTATCAACTGTTACTCTATCTTCAAAATTATGATCGAAGTCAATTACTCCTAGCTTACCAAGTTTGTTAAGTAAATCTTTCTTAGAATAGTCAGGATTATCTTTTTGTATTTCCTTAACTGCTAAATCCACCATATCATCAGTAAGTTTAGTCTTATCGATTTTAATTCGTACGTCGCTGTTAATTTCTCCAACTAATTTACTGGCGAATTCTTCTTCATCAAAACTGATTAAGAAAGATAAACGACTTTGCCATTCTTCTTGTGGAAGTCGGTGACCATTTTCATCAACTGGTAAACGCAAACCACGACCTACTTCTTGAATCTTACTATTTTCTGAACCTGAAGAACGTAACTTAGCAATTACGAATACATTAGGATTATCCCAACCTTCACGCAAAGTCCATTTAGAGAATAAGAATCTTCTGGTAATCCAATTACCATTTTTATCCTTAAAACTTAAAAGCTTCTCTTTGTTCTTAAGAATATCATCTACTTGCTTTTGGATCTCTTCATCACTATTAGCATTATCTTCACTAAAATAACCAGCATATACATCTTGATTATCTGAATTTAGGCTCTTTAAAGTTGCTTTCAAAAATGAGGCATACTCTTTTTCACGATCAGAAATTGCAAATTCTGCTTCTTCGATTTCATCCTTCAACTTTTTAGTTAAGATCTTTTCAAAATGTTCAGCTAACCAGCCTTTACCATTGCCATCTTTTGATCCTCTAAAACTGTAGATACTATCAATAAAGAATAATGAAAGTGTCTTTATCTTTGGTGCATTATTTGGTCTTAAAAAGTTAGCTTTCTCAGCCTTAAAGTGCTTATCAATTGCTTCTGTAATAATTTGATCCTGATAAGAAGTTGAATATATCCCTGGGATTAACTTCATATCTTTTTCAAGAGCTAAACCATTTGACAGCAAGTGATCAGAACTACCTTCATAGGTAATAGAACCAGCAAATTCAGGATCAATATCTGCTAAATTTTCACCATTTTTAATGGTATATTCTTTTCCATCCTTAGTCAGAGTTAACTCACGTGGTTTAGCAGATTTAACTTTATAAAGATTACTTGCTTCTTCTTTTGAAAGATCTGGATAGTCAATATCAATTCCTTTAACTAATCCCTGATTGAAACTATCAATCGCATTCAAATCAAATTGAGGTTCACCACGATAGTAATCCCGTTTAACTACTTTATTCTTTCCCCTACCTTCAGTAATTTCTGGGAAAGTAGCCCCAAATCTAACAATCCATTGTGGCTTGAGTTCTTCAATCATTTTGTAGAACTTCTTATCTCTAGGAAAGCGGTGAGGTTCATCAATTATAACTACTGGTCTTGTAGCCGCAATTGCCTTTAAAGGACAAGTTTCACCACCAAGCAAAGTTTGGTCATAATCAGATGACTTCATGTTCTTAGAATTAAGCATCCCTGCATTAATTAAAAGCACTTGAATCTGATTAACATTTTGTCTAGTTGCTTCTACAAATTCAGATAATTGAGCAGGGAAATTTTTTCTACCTGAGCGACTATTAAAGTCCCCCTTATTAATTACGTTAAGTTGAACACTTGTATTTTCATAAAATTCAGAAAAGTGTTGCTTAGCATAATCACTAGTAATAAAGCTACGAGTACCTTCCTTAATACTTGGAGAAGGTACAACTATAATGAACTTAAATAAGCCATGTTGTTTATGTAGTTCATACATCATTCTGGTATAAACATAAGTTTTACCAGTACCTGTTTCCATTTTTATATCAATATTATTCTTTTCTTGATATCTACCTTTAATTAAAGGATTTGCATAAATATAGTTAGCATCAGGATCATCACTATACTTATCAATTCCTGGGAATTTCTTATTAATTGCCTCTAATGCCCGAGTTTGATGAGGCAATGTTTCAAGTTTTATTCTCATTCTAATACCTCTTGATTAAGTTTACATTTGCATCCAATTGTTTAAGCGCATTTTCAAGTTCACGTAATTCAGCAATATTGAATGAATAGCCAAATAATACGATAGATTGAATTGCTAATTGATTAGTGCCTAGTAAATTGATTAAGGTCTTAGTATTTTCTGCAGTCCAGCCATCTTTAATTAAGTAAAGACGGTTATTTTCTACAATATGAGCAATATAATCATTTATCTTCAGTTCTTTTATATCAGCATCAAAGCTATAACCATCAGCTGCAAGCCAAGTAGTAAGAACAGTTTCTTCTCCTGTAGTATTTCCAGGGAGATTTAATTTTTCACTAGAGAAGTTATCTAACATATTGTTAAACAAGTCAATTGCATTTGGATCAAAGTCATCGATTTCTTTTAGAGTTTGGGTATTTGGCTTCACAACACGGTAGTGTTTAAAACTTCCATCAAAGTTTTCAGGTAAATCTGATCCTTTTTCTTCTTTAATTTTGACAGCTGCACGGCGAATACGTTCACGGGAAATTTCGTCAATTGAACGGAAGCCCGCATCATAAGCAGCTTTACCACCCTTAGTTGGAACTTCTTTGCCATCTTTGTTTGTAGTGTAGGTCTTTTCTGGTAACTGCACCATGATGAACTTACGATTTCCGCCATCTTCTGCGTTAAGTTGCATTACAGCATCGGCTGTCGTTGAGGAGCCGGCAAAGAAGTCGAGGATAATCGATTCTTTTGAAGTAACAGCTTCTAGCAACTTCTTTAATAAAACTACCGGTTTAGGGTAGGAAAATAAAGCATTACCAAAAAGGGCTTCAAAATCAACTCTTCCTTGAGTTGTACTTCCATAATTTAAAATGGAATTTAAATATATAGTACGTCTTTCATCTAATGGAATTATTAAGCGTGGCTGTTTATGTCCATCACTTCCCCAATAAATCAAATTTTCATTAATTAGGGCATCAATTTTTTCTTTATTCCATTTCCATTGTCTAGTAAAACTATCTCCTGAAGGATTAGTTATAGTAAAGAAATTAGGATGGTTTTTATTTTCCACACTTTGATTTACTGCTAAATTAGCAGTAACTAATTCTTTTTCTCTTCCTTTAAGTGCTTCATGTATCTGATTAAATTTAGTTTCAGCTTTAAATTTATAAGCTATTAATACATATTCGTGTGAGCCTTTAAATCGATTTACAGCTTTTAAGCTACCACTACTTCCTTCAGATTCCTTATTCCAGATCATTGTATCAATTTCGCTTTCACCAAAAATATCTGAAAGTAACTGATAAAGATTTGATTGCTCATTGTCGTCAATCGATACAAGAACAACACCTACACTTGCTAAAAGTTTCTTAGCTAAAACTAATCTCGGATACATAAAAGTCAACCATGCTGAATGACTTGAACTCCCTTGAATACTTTTCATTCGTTCAACTTCATCGGCATCTAGTCCAAACATTTCTTTAAGTTGACTATCTGTATAATCAAAGTTATCTGGATAAACAAAGTCTCCATTCCCTGTATTATATGGAGGATCAATATAAATCACGTCAATTTTACCAGTGTAGTTTGCTTGCAAGTGGCGTAAAACTTCTAAGTTATCTCCTGTAAAGAACAGATTCTTACTGTCTTTACCTTCACCATTGTTTTGTTTTTCATCTGGAACAATTACACTAGTTGGCAATTCCCCAGCTTGTCGACGTGCATAATCTTTACCAATAAAGTTGAGCTGATACCCATCTTTTAATTCTTTAACACCGTTGCTTCTGAGTGCAGACTTGAACTTCTCGTAATCAAAGCCGGCTGTACCCCCCCCCGAAAAATTCAGGTAGCTTTTCTCTTAATTCTTTTTCAAAAGCAGAAGTTGGAGTTACTTCTTGATTATATTGCTCATTATCCTTAATCATACTAATCTCCTCTATAAACTTAGTCTTAATATCTCTTTACTAAGTTTATATTAGAATCGAGTTGTTTCAAACCCGTTTCTAACTCTTTTAGCTCTGCAATATTGAATGAATATCCAAAAATCACAACTGTTTGAATTGTTAATTGATTGGTACCAAGTTTATTAAGAAGATCTTGTGTGTTTTTACTAGTCCAATTTGGTGCAATTAAATATAAGCGAGTTTCATCAACAATTGTTCCTTGATAACCAGCAAGATCTATTTTATTAATAGGTGCATCGAATTGATATCCATCTTTAGCTAACCAAGTTGTTATAACTGTATCTTCACCCTTAGCATTTCCTTGAACATCAAGATTTTTGCTAGAGAAATTGTCCAACATGTTGTTAAACAAGTCCGTATTATTAGGATCAAAGTCATTAATCTCATCTAACGTCTTTTGCTGTGGCTTTACAACATAATAATGCTTGAAGCTTCCATCAAAATCTTTAGATAAGGTTAGTTCATTTTCTTCTTTAATCTTAGCTGCTGCTCGACGAATACGTTCACGAGAAATTTCATCGATTGAGCGGAAGCCTGCTTTATATGCCGCTTCTGTCCCTTTAGCTGGTACCTCTTCTCCATTTTTTTTAAAACTATAAGTCTTTTGAGGTAACTGTACCATAATAAATTTGCGATTTTCGCCATCTTCAATATTCAATCTCAATGTAGCTTCTGCTGTGGTTGATGAGCCAGCAAAAAAATCTAAAATTAATGGTGATTTTACATCAACCAAGTTCAAAAGAAATTCAATTAATTCCACAGGTTTTGGATTACTAAACAACCCCTTCTTTTTTAACAAATCGGCCAAATGAACTGTACCATTTTTATTTGGATATTTTTCTAACCAAGCTTTCTCAACTTGATATTTTGTTTGATCTTCTAAAGGATTTTTATAAATTTTCCTTTTTAGATTTCTCCCATCATACTCAATAAATTTTTCATTATCTTTTTCAAATTTTTCTGGTTTCCACATCCATCTACCGTCTAATCCATTAACTTGGCTTGGGAAAATAGTTTTTATTACATCTTCCTTAAATCTTATGGTAAGGCGTCCATCTTTAGTTAAATATATAGGATAGTACATATTAGGCCTTGCCATTCTTGTTGCATCAGAACCTGAAGCCTGAAATTGTCCCAACCTATATTCTCCATATTTATCAGAAAGTGGATATTCTTTTACTCCTACAACTTTCTTTCTAAATTTAACAATGTTTTTGGAATAAATTAAAACATAGTCATTTAATTTACGTAATTCAGAATCCGATCTAGTGGCCGCGGCGCCGGCGCCTGTCTTTCTAGGAGCTATGCAGATATATTGTTTTTCACCGAATATTTCATCCATCATTAATTTTGCATTAGATAATTCATTATCATCTATACTCATAAAGAAACACCCTTTATTTGATAATAAATGTCTAGCTAAGAAGATTCTAGGATACATAAATGTCAACCATGCTGAATGACTTGAACTTCCTTGAATACTTTTCATTCGTTCAACTTCATCTTCATCTAAACCAAACATTTCTTTCAATTGACTATCTGAATATTCAAAATCATCTGGATATGTAAAGCCATCTCCTCCTGTATTATACGGAGGATCAATATAAATTATGTCAATTTTTCCTGTATAATTTGCTTGCAAATGACGTAAGACTTCTAAGTTATCTCCTGTAAAGAACAGATTCTTACTATCTTTCCCCTCACCATTATTTTGTTCTTCATCTGGAACAATTACACTAGTTGGCAGTTCTCCAGCTTGTCGACGCGCATAGTCCTTACCGATAAAGTTGAGTTGATATCCATCTTTTAATTCTTCAACATTATGCTCTTTTAATGCTTGCTTGAACTTTTCGTAGTCGAAGTGGTCCGTACCCCCCCCGAAAAATTCTGGCAATTTTTCTTTTAATTCATTCAAGAATGCAGTATTGGCTTTTACATTCTCATTGTAATTTTCATTATCCTTGATCATTTATCTTCTCCTATAAAACACCAAAATATAAGATCATTATAGCAATAGCAGATCTTACTTGTACAATCACAAATAAAAAGATCAAGATATCCATAATAAGAAAATCTTGATCTCAATATTTTAAAATATACTTTTTTGTGACTGATAACTTGTTAAATTATCAATATGATTCTCTTTTCAAGAAACGCCCCACTCACCTTGAAGCTATTTACTTGGAATTAAACTAAGTCTATTTTCTAAATTTAACTTAGTAACAATATTAGCACCATGTGTATCACTCAAAGTTTTTCCATAATTCATAAGTAATTTATACAAACTTTTAATAGCCATCTGCCGATTTATCAACTTCTCTGCTTCACTTTTACCAGAGTAATAATAATATTCCAATTTACAGTTAGAGAAATAAAGATCATTTTCATCAAATAATGCTTCAAAGTACGAATAATCGGCTTCACCTAAAGAATGCCCATAAATTGAAATCACATCTGTATTTGTGTATCCGTTCGAAGCTCTTACTTCGTTGATTCCATTTTCTATTACCCTATACTCTTTAGTAAAGGATATTCGAAAGTCATTTCCTTCAACTTGAGACACAATATCATGGTTATCAATTCCAAAAACAGGAGCAGGATAATATGGGGTCTTTTCATGATGAGCAATTCCATGTATATTAGACCAAGATTTCAATCTCATATCATCTATTTTACTATCTAAAGTATTTTTGAACTCCTCATCCAATGAGTAGTTAAAGCTTAATACATCTACTCGTTCTCCTGACGCATTTTTATTGCGTTTATTGCACTTAGAAATATTTTCATATAAGTCAATCGCATTCTTAACATATCCGTCATCTGCACAATCTAAATTAATTTGACTAGAAATAAATTTGCTAAAAACGTCTTCGAATTTTTTTAATTCACTTAACAACTCTGCAGCTACTTCTTCAGAAGTGTTTTTCCCTACATACGAAAGGTAATAAATAATTTCTTTAAATAATTTTCTACCACTTAATGAACGCGTGCCAATCGTAATTTCATCTTTATAAGATACCTTAGGACTATACTTCTCATTTAAAGCCATTGATACCACTTCAAAGATAATTGATTCTACATCCTGCCATTCATAAGATGTTACTTCCTTACCTACACAAGCTTGAGCAAATAAAAAGAATAAATCCCATCTTGTGATATCACTATCTTTTGAAATATATTTATCTTTATAATGTTTAAAATAATCGCTGTCATGATTTTCTTGTGGATTAAAATTCAGACTACTTTTTACATTTGAGATAACAAATAATATTTGGTCCCTTTTTTTAGACAAAATATCATCTAATTCTTCAATAGATTTTATATTCTCTTTACCTTTACCAAATAATGTTTTAAATCTATCCAAGAAAAAATCAGAATAAGAACTTTTTAATCCGCAATGAATATCAAAACCATTTCCTAGTACAATCAGTCGTTTCAATATTTTTCCTCCTTTTATAACTTTAAAACTCTCTACTTCTTTTCTCGATTCAATTCAACTCTGACTCTAGTTGGCACCTGAACAAAATTCTTATTATCACATAAGTTCTGATATATTGCTATATCAGCATAAGCTAAATGATTTCTATCCAAGTTAAATACTCTAAAGACTTCAAAATCTTCTGGTTTTCGTGCTAATAATTTCAATTCCACAGAATTCAAAGAAAACTTGTCCACATAACTAGCAATTGTCGTCTTAACTACCACAATTTTTCTTTTACCATCCCTATCAAAATACCTGATATCGCCGGCAGATTTACCATCTATAATTTCTGGTCGTTTACTTCCAGTCTCTACTGCTTTTTTACATAACCAGCGATAGACCAATTCTTTTCCAAGTTGACCAGCTACAATTTCATTTTTGGCAAAACTAAGATCATTAGCTATTTTTTCAGTATGACAGACAAATTGGTGCTCCTGATTCATCTGATAAATTGTAAGTGTCATCATTGAAGAAATAGTTTCAGCTGAAAATGTAGCCTTAGGTGAGAAAGCCTTTACAAGTGGTTTTACCAAATGATTTGCAGTTAGATTTTGAAAATCTCTTTCACTAATCTCCTGCATCCCATACTGATTCCAAAAATGGCTCCATTTTCCGGGCACTTTTTTCTTCTTGCTTTCCCACGTCATCTGCTCTAATCCAGGATCTCCTTGCATAATTGGATGATCAAAAATAAAGGCATTTGTAATTTTAGCAACTACATTCTTTTCATTATCTGGTTCACTGATCGCTGAAATTATTCCACCACCATCAAACTTGAATTTTCCTTCTTTAGTGGTAGAAGTTGTTCTGCGATATAAAAAGACAGAGCCTACTTTTAACTTATTATATCGACCAACATTATATGAATATTCAATGTAATCTTTATCCGCATCAGCAAAATGATTAGTCTTTTCTCCGGCAGTATCTAAAATGTAGTATCCTGTCGGATAAACTTTTTGACTATTAAGAAATTCAGCTACAGTAACTTTATTTTGATCCAATATTTACGCTTCCTTGTGCTTAGATACCTATAATTATATCCAACAACTACGCACTTCTCCACCATCCCTGCACATTGCCTGCACGCATTTTTCCGCTATAATAAAATCATAGTTTCAAACCACATGGAGGGAATATATGAATACTAAAAATAAAAAAGTGTGGCTAATTGTTGGTATTGTAGTAGGCATACTTTTGTATGTTTTTCACTCTACAAAAGCCATCGTTACCCATCAATCTAGCACCATTAGTTCTAGCAAGGTTGAAAAGAAGTCTACCAATTCTTCAACCAAGTCTACCCAAAAAGCTAGCTCAAGCACTTCGAAAGCTGCCAAAAAGACTGACCCAGCAACTGCTGCTTTAGCAAAATACAAGGTCGGTAACCTCAGCCAAACAGTTAGTGGTCATCAGGCCTTTGATCCACAAAATATCAACGCAGATCAATTTGGTGCTTTCGTCTTACTATATGCTGCAGGCAAGTTGCCAAATAGCTTTTACAACCAGATTTTAACCACTAGTAACAAGACTAACTACCTCAATGTCGCTGGTGGCCCTGACGATAAAGATAAATCAAAATCCAAGTTTTCAATTACTGCTGAACAAACAGATGCTTCTTATGGTTACTTTGTCAGTGGCGACACTATTCAACTTTTCAAGTCAGTTGGCCAAAATCCGCTTGAGCCTGAATACAAGATTTTAGGTCAAGCTAACGTTAAGCAAATCATTGTTTATGTTGCTGAACACTACTCAGATGCCCAAGTTAAGACTTACGTCAATCGCGTCAACAACACTCAAGGTTTAACCCAATAATTATGCAAAAAAACGACCTCACATAGGTGTTCCTATGACTGAGGCCGTTTTTCTTTCTAAATTTTTCCTACATATATTTACTAAAGTCCACTACTTGGTCATACTTAGCCAAGCTTTCACTATCATAGTGGTGGTTAATTTCAATGAAGGTCAAGTCTGAATTAAGCAAGTAATTTTCAACATCAGCTGCGGTCTTCTTATCAAGTGAAGCGTTAATTTCATCTAATAGTAAAACTGGTCGCTTAGCTAAAATCGCCCGCGCAAGGCCAATTCTTGATAGTTGCCCACCTGAGAGCTGATCGGCATTATCACCTAACTGATAGTCAAAGCCCTTCTCCCGAACCAAGTCACCTAAGTCAAGTTGCTCGCACACTGCTCTTACTTCACTTTCAGCTAGCTCAGCACCTAAGGTCAGATTGAACCAGAGACTTTCAGGAAAGATGATAGCCTTTTGACTAGCGTAACTGAATAAGTTGCTGAAGCTGCCAGCTTTCACACTCGAGTTATCAAGCTTAATTTCATCTGCGCTCCCGAAGTCACCATATAACAAGAATTGGAGCAGCGTCGACTTTCCTGAACCTGATGGTCCAATGACGGCAAGCTTTTCACCTTTATTCAAAGTAAAGCTAATCCCGTTTGCCAACTTATTACCTTGCCGGCTCAAGTTAATATCTTTAACTGCTAAGCTACTAAAGTCAGAAATTGCAGCTTTTTCAACCTTTTGACCTTGAGCTGACAACTGCTTAATTTTTTCAACGATATCCTTGGTGGTTGTTAAGTTATTCCGTTCACTCAAAATTTGTAAGATTGGGTTAACGAAGGAGTTCGATAATTGAATAATCGCAAATAAAGCGCCAAGAGTTGTTTGGCCTTGAATGACCAGCACCACCCCAATTGCAAACGGTACAAGAAAGGTGCCGCCAATTGCAATAATGTTCAAGAAAGCATTGGTATTATCTTTTGCTAGGTTCATCTTGGCAAGCTTATCTTCAAGATTGTCAACAGTGACTCGATTTTGCGCAACTGCTGCATTTCTTTTATTGAATAAACTGAAAACTTCAGTCCCAGCTAACAAGTGCTTAGTCTGGTTAACGTACTTGTCGTTGGCCTTAGTCCAAGCAACGGAGCTAGTTTGAATTTGCTTTTGGAAGATGTTTGACACAACTGCTGGCAGACTAGCACCAACTAAGAAGACCAGTGTCAGCATCCAGTTGAGGTAGAGCGAATAACCTAGAGCCAGCACGACTGTATATGAATAGAACAAGATTTGAATCTCGGCTTCATAGCGATTAGTCTCAAGGAGCTTGAAGTCATTGGTCAAAAAGCCCAAGTTCGCACTATCTTCATGTTTACTAGTAAGCATCCCCTTAAGCACGCTAGTCCTAAGCTTAATATTAGTAGTTTTAATCGCGTCAGCCTTCAAATAATTAAAAATTAAATTAGAAATCAAGACTACCGTTAAGATGACCACTAGCTGAATGAATAGCTGAGGCAATGCTGAGAATTCTTTCTTAGTAGCCATATTGGTTAAGCTACCGACCATGTAGGCCATAATAATATTTTCGGTACTATAGATTAAGCCAAAAAAGTTAAGCCAAAAGAACTTGAACTTTGAATAGTTTTGGTAGATCATGGCTCTCCCTCCGTTTTTGTTTTCTTATTTTTAATTAATAATATCATGTAATTCAAACAAAATAAAAAAGTGTCGAAATTGACACTTTTTATCTTGCTAAATAGCGTGTTAAGTCTTCCATGCCATTATCATTCAAAAATTGGCGAATTTGATTAGCTTTTTCTTTATTGCCAGACAGTAACATTTGAAAATAGTTAGCATAAATTTTAGTCAAACAATTTTTAGGTGATGAATCCAGCTCGCTTAACCAGGAAAATGTCAGAGAAAGTGCCGCTCCTTTAGTGATTTTTCTATTATATGAATAAGCTAAATAGTTAATCAGAATTGAAGATACTATTTCTCGATTTCTAGAAGTTAACTTATCTGGCTTATTTCTAGTTACTATTGCTTTGATAATTGCGCTTAATTCATCATTCTTAAAAAACGAAAGCGAAACTGACAACAGAGTCAAACTCAACTCATCCCAATTATCTGAATTAAACATCAGCTGTTTAACTTCTCTGATTGTTTCGTCATCAATCTTTTCTGGACCATATTTTAATCCTTGATAAAGTAGTTTTGCTTCGACTCGAAGCCCCCTAGCCAGCCGATTATTTTGACTATTTGGGAATTTATCTATTGCATCAATAACTTTCAAAAGCCCATCAGTATCTTTTTGATAATAAGCATTTCCCACTAACCTGTGTAAATTATCAAAGTTACTTTTTCCGAAGGTGTTTTTTTCAAAATTAAATTCCTCAAAGAAGTCCTGAATTCTAATGCCATGCAAATTGAGGATATCAATTAAATCTCGCGCATTAATTTCATGAATCCCACGCTCTATCTTAGAATAATAAGACTTAGTCAAAATATCTCCCGCCATTTCACTTTGGCTGAGATTCAACTTCTTCCGTGTAATTTTCAATGCTTCCCCAATTTCCATAGCTATCCCTCCCGGTATTTAAGTTAAGTATATCATCACGATATCTTTTTCACCTGATAATTGTATACAAAAAGCTGGTAAATCAGCATGGGCTAACTTACCAGTTTCTTATTTTGGAGAATATTTTTCAGCAAGCTTTATTTCTTTGCTGTTCTCATAAGATTTCTCCTTGTAGCTTACTTCAAATTCTGATGGATTATTTCTCGAATTTCACCATCACTGAGGCTGAAGTCTGGACCAACCGAATCTTTGATTGCTGAATATACTTCTGCTTCACTTATTTTAGGTTGCGTACGTTTAAAGAATGTTACGAAAGCTATTACCGTATTCTGATCTTTTCTACGTGCTTCTTGTCTAGTTGCTACAGCAATTTCTTCCTTCATTCGTAATTCTGCTGTTCTCATAAGATTTCTCCTTTTTGGATCATCATTATACTCTTGAATTTTTGTCTGAATTTCTTTAAAAACTCCTGTTGCTTCTATTTTATCATCGTTCATCAACTTTTGGAGATTTAACAAATCGGTGTCGCCATTTCCGCTACCCTTTGAATTAATGATGATATTCTCAGCATTGTTTTTTAGCTGAATACTCTTATCTTCATCGTCATACAAGTGAAAACTATACCGTAGCTTGCCCCTGCCAAACGGATCAAAGGCACACAAGAAAATTAAATAAGTACGTGATAATGAAGTGTACGGTTCGCCTCTATCTAAAGTATCCCTATCCATCGACGACTGATAATATCGCATCCGTGGCCCAATATCGTGATTGTTGTTTACCTGCATCTCGACGTCATACAAATTCCCTACCTTGTCTTTGACTGCAATATCGAGCCTGATAGACTTACTTCGCTTATCACTCTTAGTACCCAATTCTTTTTGCGCATCAACACTTTCTATCGACACCACATTCACATCTGGTAGCGCTGCCTGAATAATCGCCTTACAAAAGCGCTTATTTTGCATAATACTGCCAAAAATCTCATCATTTGTAAAGCCATAGTACTTTTGCTCTTCTAGCATTCATTTTCCTCCTATATTTTTCCTTATATTTATAAATACGAAAATAAATGCCAAAATTTTCTGCAAAATAAAAAGCCCTAGAACTTCTATGTCCTAGAGCTTTAAAATTATAAGCTAGATTTTTACATCATGCCGCCCATACCTGCAGCTGGGTTAGCAGGTGCAGCTGGCTTTTCTTCTGGAATTTCAGCAACTACAGCTTCAGTAGTTAAGAGTAATGCAGCGATTGATGCAGCATTTTGCAAAGCTGAACGAGTTACCTTGGTTGGGTCGATAATTCCGGCCTTAACCATGTTTTCCCACTTGTCAGTTGCAGCGTTGTAACCAACTTCTGGATCAGCACTCATTAAGTGGTCTAAGATAACTGAGCCATCTTTACCAGCATTTTCAGCGATTTGACGAACTGGTGCGCTAAGTGCACGTAAAACGATGTTAATACCAGTTTGTTCATCTTCATTGTCGCTAGTAAGCTTAGTGATAGCCTTCTTAACGTCTACTAAGGCAGTACCACCACCAGCAACGTAACCTTCTTCAACTGCGGCACGAGTTGAGTTCAAGGCATCTTCGATTCTGTACTTACGTTCCTTCAATTCAGTTTCAGTAGCAGCACCAACCTTGATTACGGCAACACCACCAGCAAGTTTAGCAAGACGTTCTTGTAACTTTTCTTTGTCAAAGTCACTAGTTGAGTTTTCAATTTCTTTTCTAATTGAGTCAACTCTTTCAGCAATAGCTTCCTTAGTACCAGCACCTTCAACAATAGTAGTTGAGTCCTTAGTTACAGTTACCTTACCAGCTTGACCTAATTGATCAATCTTAGTGTCCTTAAGTTCTAAGCCTAAGTCTTCGGTAATTACAGTACCACCAGTTAAAGCAGCAATATCTTGTAATTGAGCCTTACGACGGTCACCAAAGCCAGGAGCCTTAACAGCAACAACGTTGAAAGTACCACGAATCTTGTTCAAAACAAGAGTTGGTAAAGCTTCACCTTCAACATCATCAGCAATGATAAGTAATGACTTACCTTGTTGTACGATTTCTTGAAGTAATGGCAAGATATCTTGAATGTTAGAAATCTTCTTATCAGTAATCAAGATGTATGGGTTATCAAGGTCTGCTTCCATCTTGTCGTTGTCAGTTACCATGTATTGTGAAAGGTAACCACGGTCAAATTGCATCCCTTCAACTACTGAAAGTTCAGTGTTAACACCCTTTGATTCTTCAATTGAGATAAC
Organism: Lactobacillus psittaci DSM 15354; assembly: GCF_000425905.1. Classification (GTDB taxonomy): domain Bacteria; phylum Bacillota; class Bacilli; order Lactobacillales; family Lactobacillaceae; genus Lactobacillus; species Lactobacillus psittaci. Next base: position 142,983 of record NZ_KE384474.1, on the reverse strand, counting down.
ACCATCGTGACCAACCTTTTCCATAGCGTCAGCAATCAAGTTACCTACTTCTTCTGAAGCACTTGATACGCTAGCTACTTGGGCAATTTCATCACGACCAGAAACCTTGTGGCTAATCTTGTGTAATTCATCAACAGCAGCCTTAGTTGCCTTTTCAATCCCGCGACGAATACCAACTGGGTTAGCACCAGCAGTTACGTTCTTCATACCTTCGTTAACGATAGCTTGAGTTAAAACAGTAGCAGTAGTAGTACCGTCACCAGCAATATCGTTAGTCTTTTGAGCAACTTCGCTAACAAGCTTAGCACCCATGTTTTCGAAGTGGTCCTTAAGTTCAATTGCCTTCGCAATAGTTACACCGTCATTAGTAATTTCTGGTGCACCGTAGCTCTTTTCAAGAACAACGTTGCGACCCTTAGGTCCTAATGTAGTCTTAACAGTGTCAGCTAACTTATCAACACCCTTTAAAAGTGAGCGTCTTGCTTTTTCATCAAATTTAATATCTTTTGCCATAACGCCTAACTCCTTTTCGTTTTAGTTTGAATTTTTAGTTAATAGTCAAATTATTTTACGATTGCTAAAATGTCTTTTTCATGAAGGACCAAGTATTCTTCACCATCGTACTTAACATTAGTGCCAGAGTACTTGTCGTATACTACGCGGTCGCCTTCCTTAACAGTCATTGGCAAAACCTTACCTTCGCTAGTAACTAAGCCATTACCAACAGCAACCACTTCACCTTCAGTTGGCTTTTGTTTAGCATTTGAAGCAAGGACGATACCGCCAACAGTTTCTTCTTCTTCTTTTTTAACTTTTACGATCACGCGATCACCAATAGGTTGTAACACGTTTAGTCCCTCCTATATTTAATTCTTGTCTTTATTTTTAGCACTCTTAATTTCTAAGTGCTAACTTACAATGCTTATAATAATATGTTTTTCTTCTCGATGCAAGCAAAAAATAGCACTTTTTTCATTTGAGTGCTAATTTTATTTTTACGCAACAAAAAAGCAACTAATTGCTTAGTTGCTTAATCATCTAACTTCTTATCAGCTTCAAGAAAGTAGACTAAAGTTTGTAGTTCTGTTGCCAAATCGACATTTTGAATCCGCACACCAGCTGGAGCAGAAATTCTAACCGGAGTAAAGTTCATAATTCCTTTAACACCAGCTTGGACAATTTCATTAGCAGTCTTTTGGGCATTACCTTGTGGCACAGTCAAAATTGCGATTGAAATCTGTTGTTCGCGAATCTGTTCTACCATATCCTTCATATCATAAACCGGTACTCCGCTAAGAATACGACCAGTTAATTCTGGATTAATATCAAAGGCACAAGAGATTCTAATATTATTGCTTCGCTTAAAGTTGTAGTTAAGTAAAGCATGTCCCAAGTTACCAACACCAATTAAGGCGACATTAGTCAAAGTATCTTGGTTCAAAATCTTTTTAAAGAAAGTAAGTAAGCTCTTAACATCATAACCATAGCCACGTTTACCTAGCGCACCAAAGTATGAAAAATCACGCCGAATAGAAGCACTATCTACTTGAACCGCTTCAGATAATTCAGTTGATGATACTTTATCCTTGCCTTCTTCATTTAATAAAATCAAATACCGATAATAAAGTGGCAATCTTCTTGCGGTTGCTTTAGGAATTTTAATCTTATCCATGCTTACTGTGCTCCTTTTCTACATCCATAAAAGAATGTGAAAATTATTTCATGAATATCATACCTATAAATGTGTTTATATTGCAAGTAATTTTCACAAATTAAAAAAGCTGATTCCAAGTGCTACTTAGATTCTAGCAGCTATGGTAAAATATTTCACAGGTGAATTTATATGATTATTGCACAAGGACATGACCTCGAAAAACAATTCGGGGCAACTACATTATTTAAAGATATTAACTTTTCAATTGAAAATAATGCCCGTATCGGCCTAGTCGGACCTAATGGTGTCGGCAAGACCACTTTACTTAAGATTATGACGGGTGAAGAAGAATCAACTAAGGGTGAATTTACTGTTAATAAAGACATCGATGTTGGCTACATCGCCCAGGAAAACGCCCTTGATGAAAGTAAAAGCATCTGGGAGGAAATGTTAACAGTCTTTAAGCCGTTAATTGCTCAAGGTGAGAACTTAACCAGAATGCAAGCTCAAATTGCAGACCATCCTGAAGATAGCGACTTACTTAAACGCTATGATCAAATGCAATTTGATTTTGAACAAAATGGCGGCTACACTTACCAAGCTGATATTAAAAGTGTGCTGAATGGTTTTAACTTTCCAAGTGCTACTTGGGATAAACAAATTGGCTCTTTATCTGGTGGTGAAAAGACTAGACTTAGTTTTGTTAAATTGCTACTTAAAAAGCCAGACCTACTTTTGCTTGACGAACCTACTAACTATCTTGACTTAGATACTTTAGATTGGCTCGAAGGCTTTTTGAAAAACTATACTGGTGCCATCTTAACCGTCTCTCACGACCAATATTTCTTAGACCATTTGGCCAATCAAATCTTTGAAATGCGGTATGGCAAATTGACCGTCTTTAAAGGAGACTATACTCACTACTTAGCAGAGCGTGAATTACGTGATGCTCAACAAGAAGCCGCTTATGAAAAGCAACAAGAAGAAATTAAAGCTGCCGAAGACTTTATTCAAAAGAACTTGGTTCGTGCTTCTACCACTAAGCGGGCTCAAAGTCGGCGTAAGCAATTAGAAAAACTAGAGCGAATTGACCCACCTAAGCATAGTGGCAAGGTCAAGATTAACTTTAAGGCTGACCGCCCTTCTGGTAAAGAAGTCTTGATTGCCCAAGACTTAACTATTGGTTATCCTGACAAGACCATGGTCAAAGATATTTCCTTCCAAGTTAACAAAGGCGACCGTGTGGCAATTATTGGACCTAATGGGATTGGTAAGTCTACTTTACTTAAGACCATTATGAAAAAACTCGCAATTAAGTCTGGTTCAATTAAGTACGGGGCTAGTTTAGATATTGGATATTACGACCAAGAACTCCAAGGGCTCGACTATAAGAAGACTGTGATTGACACCATCTGGGACCGTCACAAGTCAATGCCTGAAAAAGATGTCCGTTCAATTTTAGCTAGTTTTCTTTTTACTGCTAAAGACATCGATAAGGTTGTTGGTCAATTATCAGGTGGTCAAAGGGCTCGGCTAACTTTAACAGTTTTAGCCTTAGAACATGATAATTTCTTAATCATGGACGAACCTACCAACCACTTAGATATTGAAGCCAAAGAAGTGCTAGAACAAGCTTTAAGTAAGTTCGATGGGACACTTTTATTTGTATCTCACGACCGTTACTTCATTAATCAACTTGCTAATAAGATTATTTCTGTTAGAGCTGGCCAAGCAAAAATATACGAAGGTAACTATGAATATTACCTCGCAGAAAAGAACAAGCCAGTCAACCAAGTCACTACTGTTGAAACTGAAGCAAGTCCTAAAGTTAGCGAAAACAAGCTTTCTTACCAAGAACAAAAGAAGCTTGATTCCCAAAAACGTAAACTTCAAAGAAAAGTTGATGATTTAGAAGCAAAAATTGACGAATTAGAACAAAAAGAAAATGATATTCAAACTGAAATGGCAAATCCAGAAATTGCTTCTAACTTTGATAAGTTAGGGCCCCTGCAAGAGGACTTATCAAAAGTTCAAGCTGAGCTTGAACAGGCAACTAATGATTGGGAACAAGCAGTAAATGATTTAGATAATTTTGCATAAACAAAAAGGCGCCTGGTGGCGTCTTTTTTGGTAGTATAGATAAATCTATCTTCGCTATCTCATTTTGCTTTAGTCAATTGTCAATTCAGTTTCTGCATCAAAGAAGTGAGCCTTATTCATTTCAAAGCCCATCTTAATCTTGCTACCGGGCTTGGTAAAGTCACGAGCGTCAACGCGAGAAACTAATTCACTTGTACCAACTTTAGTATAGAGCTGAGTTTCAGCACCTAATAATTCAGATACAGTTACAGTTGCTGTGACAACAGTTTCTGGAAAGGCTTCTAAGAAGACTTCTTCAGTATGGACATCTTCAGGACGAATACCAAAGATAATTTCTTTGTTGTCATAGCCTTTTTCTTTAAGTACCTTTAACTTACCTTCTGGGACTGGAATAGCAAAGTCTTGGTTATCTTTATCAACAATCTTGCCATCTTTCAAAATGACATGGAAGAAGTTCATCGCTGGTGACCCAATGAAACCGGCAACAAAGACATTAGCTGGCTTATTGTAGACTTCTAAGGGACTGCCAACTTGTTGAATTTTACCATCTTTCAAAACTACAATTCTATCAGCTAAAGTCATTGCTTCAGTTTGGTCGTGAGTAACATAAATTGTTGTTGTCTTCAAATCTTGGTGCAGCTTAGCAATTTCTGCTCTCATTGATACTCTAAGTTTAGCATCTAAGTTACTTAAAGGTTCATCCATCAAAAAGATTGGTGCATCCCGCACGATGGCCCGCCCCAGTGCTACACGCTGACGTTGACCACCTGATAAAGCTGCTGGCTTTCGATCAAGCAAATGTGCTAGTCCTAAGACTTCTGCAGCATTTTTAACTTTTTTGTCGATATCTTCTTTTGAATAATGCCGCAACTTTAAGCCAAAAGCCATATTGTCATAAACACTCATATGTGGATACAAGGCATAATTTTGAAAAACCATCGCAATTTGGCGATCTTTTGGAGCAACATCATTCATGACCTTACCGCCAATTTTTAGCGTCCCTTTTGAAATTTCTTCAAGTCCAGCAATCATTCTCAAAGTGGTTGATTTACCACAACCAGAAGGCCCAACAAACACAATAAATTCATGATCATTGATGTGCAAATTGAAGTCAGTTACTGAATAATCACTTGCATTATCATATTTTTTATATACGTGATCTAAATCTACTTTAACCATTTTTTATCTCCATCTATTCTTTTACTTAACTGCCCCATTGCTCATACCAGCAATAATATTCTTTTGGAAAATCAAATATACGATTGTAATCGTAATAATTCCGACTACATATGAAGCAAAGCTTGGACCGTAATCATTGAAGTATTGTCCAGTATAATTGTATTGAAATAGTGGTAAGGTCCACATGTGGTTGTCTTTATTCAAAATTAGTAATGGTAACATAAAGTCATTCCAAAACCACATCGCATTCACAATTAAAGTCGTGGCGTGCATTGGCTTCATTAATGGAAAGGCAATCTTAAAGTAAGTTGTCCATCTACTTGCACCATCAATTTCAGCTGCTTCATCTAAACTTTCAGGAATGCTTAACTTAATGTAACCAACATATAAGAAGAGCGTTTGCGGAATTGCATAAGTTAAGTACAAAATAATTAAGCCCCACATATTTGCTAGGCCAATCCGATTCATTAAAACAGTGATTGGAATCATAATTACTTGGAATGGAACAAAGATTCCTAAAATTAAAAGTGAGTACATAATGTTAAAGGCCCGCTTTTTGCTCATATTTCTTGCAATTGAATATGCAGCCATTGGCACAAAGAGCATCACAGCAATTACAGAACCAACACTAATTACAATTGAATTCCAGAAATAGCCACCAATTCCATCAGCAAATAATCTTTGATAGTTAGCCCAGGTCCATGGATTAGGGAAGGCAAAGAAGTTAGCCATGATTTGTTTAGTAGTCTTAAACGAACTCAAAAATGAATATAAAATCGGTACTAAAATTAATATCCCACCGGAAATTAGTAAGACATATTTCCAGAAATTTCCAGGTTCACGTTTACTTTGCATGATTAATCCTCCCTCTAGTTCACTTCATACTTGCTAGATAACTTAACTTGTAGAATTGAAATTAAAGCTATTACCACAAATAGTACTAAAGCAATCGCATTGGCATAACCATATTGATTATTCTTAAAGGCGTAGTTATAAATCAACAAGCCAATTGAAGTAGTAGAGTCTGTTGGTCCACCGCTAGTTAAAGCAAAGATTTGATCAAAGGCGGTAAATCCTGCCTTTAGCGCCATAATAAAGACCATCGAAATACTTGGAAGAAGATATGGTAATTCAATTTTCCAAAAGATTTGCGTATTGTTAGCTCCATCAATTTCAGCTGCTTCTTTAATTTCATCGGGAATACTTTGCAACCCAGCTAAGAAAATGATGACTGGCATCGCGATTCCTTGCCAAAGCATAACGAAGATGACAGCAATAATCGCACCAACTTGGCTACCTAAAATTGAATCAGTTAAGAATTGTAAATGTAACCAATTTCCAATTGCAGGCAAACCATAGTTAAAGACCTGTTTAAAAATCAAAGAAACAGTTAAACCTGATAAAACTGCTGGGAAGAAGAACCATGCCCGCCAGAATAAACGTCCCTTAATTTTTGCATTCAATGCTCGAGCAATTAAAATCCCGAATGTAATTTCACCAGCAATTAAACATACCGTTAATAATAAGGTAAAACCAATTGCTTTCATAAACTTAGCATCCATAAAAAGAATCTTATAGTTGTTTAAGCCTACAAAGTTGAAGTTATAAGTAAAGCCATTCCAATCAGTCAAACTATAAAAGGCGCCTTGAACCATTGGAAAGTAAAAAAAGATAACTTGCAAAATAATTGGGACAATTAGAAAGGTCCAACCCCAATACTTAGCAGCAAATTTTTTTAATGTCATTTTTGACCCTCCTATCCAAATTAATTAGTAGCCTTCATTGGGTTAAAGGTGGTATTAAAGTCGCTAATTAATTGCTTCTTATCACCTGTTAGTAAGTAATTTCCAGTTAAGTTGAAGAAGTCATTTTCAGTTGTCCATTTTTGACCTAGCCATACCATATGCTTCTTAGTAAAGGCATACTGGCTTAAGCCACCTAACTCTGAATTCTTACCCTTTTGCTTAACACCTTTAATCGTACATGGAGAGCCATCTTTGTCATAGTAAATTTGCATTGCTTCAGGACTACACATAAACTTTAAGAACTCATCAGCTGCTTTTTTATGTTTAGATCTTGATGATATTGACAAGGCCATGTCACCTGAACCAACAGTCATTTCTTGCCCTACCTTATTCCCTGGAAAAGCAAAAGTTCTAACTTTAAACTTAGGATTTTGTGAAGTAATTACAGGTAATGCCCAAGATCCTTGAGGCATAATCAAGGCCTTACCACTAGTAAAGGCAGTAACCGCGTCGTTATAGCTAGCCCCTTGCCAATTCTTTTGAGCAGTTCCACGTAATAAGTCGAGTCGCTTAATATCAGATTGAATATATTTATTTTTCAAAGAAATTGAGTTGACAGGAGAATATCTAACCAAGTTTTCAGCTTGGTTAAAGCCACCTGTTACTGTTGCTAAAGCTAAGTTATGATAGCCGTTTAAAGTCCATGGCTCAGTTCCTGCTAAGGCAAATGGAGTCTTTCCTTTAGCCTTTATTTCTTTAACTAAGGCTTTCATTTCAGCCCAAGTTTTTGGTATCTTTAAGCCTAACTTCTTGAATTCAGTTGCATTATAGAAAAAGCCATATAAATTAGCACTTAATGGAGCATTATAAATCTTTCCATTAATCGCAAACTTTTCGGCATAATTATTAACGATATTCTTAATGTAAGACTTATGCGTCATATCAACAAAATAACCAGCCTTAGCCCAGGTTTGATAGTCAAGGTTTTGTGGATAAATATTAATTACATCCGGTGCATCCCCCGAGAGCATTCTAACCTTCAAAACATCGCCAGCTGAAGGGACATCGGTTTCTTTCACTCGAATATTTGGATGCTCTTTTTCGAATTTTTTAATTATTTTTTTCAAAGTTGGTTGCATTTCCCGTTTTTGATTAAAAAATTCAATTGTAACTTTCTGATTGCTTGCAGCCTCTTTTTGCTTACAACCAGTTAAGCATAATGAAGCTAGTGCAACCATTCCAACAGCAAACGGTTTTAGCCATTTTTTCATCGCAATTCTCCTCTCACCAAAAATAAATTTGCAATAATTTACACCCAAATTTATTCTATAAATGCGCTTCCAATTACTGTTAACGGTTTCATAGTAAACTAGAGCTATGAATTTGTAAACATTATAGCGGTTACATTTTCATAGAAAAAGCACTATGAATCCTTTATAATAAATAATTGAAACGTTTACTTAATATTTACTGACAGAGGTGAAATTTATGACTAGTATAAGAGAAATTGCCAGAAAAGCTGGGGTTTCTCCAGCAACTGTTTCGCGAGTTTTAAGTCAAGATAAAACATTTTCAATTAAAGATTCAACTAGACAAAAAGTATTAGCTGTAGCAAATAAATTACATTATGACCCACGACCTAACCGCCTTTTAATTAATATCAACAATAAAAAACGAAAAATTATTGTCTTATGTGCTTTAAGTATTGAGCAACTTAATCGTGACTTATATTTTTCAAATATTAATCGTGGCTTACAAGAAGAAGCTCTAGCTAATCATTATGAAATTAGTAGTTTTATCCATTTTCCAAAACCTGATTTTATTTTTTCAAATGTTAAAAACTTTGACGGCGTAATCATTATTGGAACCTTTACTGCTAGTTTCATTAAACGCGTTTCACTTTATAATTCTAATATTGTGATTATCGATGAATATCGCCACTTTGACAAATTCGATTTAATTCGCAACACTTACTCTGATTTTACTAATCGAATTTTGAATTTACTTCAAGAAAGAAATGAAACTAATATCGGTTTTATTGGCGGATACATCAACGAAATGAACCAAACTCACTTATCTAGAAAAAGTAACCTAGATCCCAGAACTCAAGCTTACGAAACCTGGATGAAGTTACATAATTTACCAATTAAAGAGGTTTTGACTAACTGGACCTTAGAAGAAGGTTTTAGTGCGATGAAGCAACTGCTCAGTATTGAAAATCCTCCTAAAGTTGTGATTATAGCTAGTGACGTCTTAGCTGTTGGCGCATATCGCGCTATTCACCTTAGCCAAAAACAAATTCCAGCAGATATTGAAGTCGTTAGTTATAACAACTCTGAAGTCGCATCATATCTAGTACCTTCACTTAGCTCAATCAGTGCTCCAAGTTTTGAAATGGGGCAAGCAGCTATCCGGCTATTGCATGACCGCTTCGTTAATCATCGAACTATTCCCTATCATTTGTTACTACCATCTAAATTTATTGAAAGAGAAAGTAGTGCAAAAACTAAAAAATAATCAAAAAAAGAATCTAGTTGCCTAGATTCTTTTTCCATTTATGAATTACTGATTACTTATTTTCTTCTGCTTTAATATCTTTAGCTAACTTATTAACAATATCAGCGTGCATCTTTTCATCTAGCTTAACCTTAGTAGCAAAGATAATCATCCCAATGATTGTAGTTAATAATGGAATGTAAAAGGCAAAGGTCTTAAATAAGAATACATCATGAGCAGTAATACTTGATGCTGCTACATTACCTGTCATCCCAACAATACCGGCAATCACACCTGTTAAACCAGTAGTTACGGCACCATTGAACTTATCAAGCATTGGACGAACCGCACTAGTGGCAGCTTCTGATCTGTGACCAGTCTTTAATTGACCATATTCTACACAGTCGGCAATAGTTAATAATAATACCATAAATACAAGCGGACCAGCTAAAGTGTAGAAAAGTTGTGCTACTAAAGTCATAGCAACGTTTTGAGTAAGTGAGAAGATGATATATGACAAGACCATAGTAAGCATTGAACCAACCATAATCTTACGACGACCAAAGAATTTAGCTAAGAATGGATATGAGATGATTGAAACAAATCCACTAAAAATACCTAACCAACCAACATATTGCCACTTATCTTGTGCATCAAGTACATAACGGAAGTAATAAAGCATAAAACTGTTGGTAATTGAGGTACCTAGACCATAAATAATGTATGAAAGTGACATCCAGCCTAATTGGTCGTTAGTACCAATAGTTTTAAAAATTTGGCCAATAGTAATTTCTTTTTGGTTTTGATCAGTAACAATAGAAGCCTTTTCCTTAGTACCAAAGGCAGTGAAGGCTGCACCAACAAATTGTGTTAAACCAATTACTAATGCAAACATGAACCAACCATGTTCATTAAAGTTACTTGAACCTGAGAAGTAAGTTAACAAAACTGCATACAAAACAGTAATAATGTTACCACCAATAGTTGAGCCAATTCTCGCACCGGTAGCTGTAAAACCACGATCATCTGATGATAATGACATTGCTGGTAATAATCCCCAGAAAGAAATGTCCTTAAATGCATATACAATATACAAAACAAAGAACATAATAGTGAATAAAATTAAGAACAAGTTTCCATTCTTGGTAGATAAACCATTCATAGTAGTAAACAAGAATGGACTGCCTAATCCCAAAATCAAACCAGTTCCTAAAATCCAAGGGCGATACTTTCCCCATTTGGAATTAGTTTTATCAATCATTGAACCAATAAATGGATCAAGCACTAATTCGATAATTCTAACCACCATGATAATCATTGTTGTAATGGCTACCATATGAGTAGTGTAATGTTTATCTCCACCAGAAAACATAATACTAGTGATAAACATTAATAAATAAGTATTTAAAATTCCGTAAAATGAGTCATGTCCAAATGCCCCTAATCCGTAGGCAATGGTATTTTTCCACTTTTGCATAATGTTTTTATCTCCAAAATATTTATTATTTCAATTATTTAACTTCTTTGAAGTAATGAACTTCACTAATAAAATCACCTTTATGGGTTGGATCTCTAAATAATCCAACATTCATCAATTCGTCCCCACCATAAACTTTACCAGTTACACTATCTTGATAATTCTTATCAGGATCAAGGGCATACATCTTGGTATTAACAATTTCATAGCGAACTGAACTTAGCTTACGATACATAAAGAGTAAGGCTTCGCTCTTGTCTGGGCTAACGAATTCCCAAGCAACATGGTTGCCAGTAAAAGCACTCTGCAAGCGGTAGAAGTTACCAAATTGGACTAATTGTCGATGCTTCTTATAAAAGGCAACTTGCTCTTTTACTTGTGCTTTTTCTGCATCAGTTAATGCACCTGGATCTAATTCATAACCAAATGTTGAACTCATTGCAACATCGCCACGCATCTTGAAACTAGTAATGCGGGCTGTATGACCATTTGGCACTGCAGAAACGTGACCAGTAACTGAAGACATTGGATAAACTAAACTAGTGCCTTCTTGAATTCTTAAGCGTTCATTAGCATCTGTATTATCTGATGGCCAGCATTGTGGCATGTAGTAAAGTAGTCCTGCATCATCACGACCACCACCACCAGAACAACTTTCAAATAAGATATCTGGATATCTTTCAATTAATCTTTCCATTAAACTGTAGACACCCAAGATATGACGGTGAGCAATTTCACCTTCTTGATTTGCTGGATAAGCAGCTGAATAAACTTCAGTTAAGTTCCGGTTGCAATCCCACTTGATGTAATCAATATCTACATCATCTAGAATCTTGCAAATTTGATTAAAGATATTGTCAACAACTTCTGGACGGCTAAAATCAAGTACCAATTGGTTTCTAGCTAAAGTCATTCCACGTCCAGGTTCATGCAAAACGTAATCTGGATGAGCCTTATATAAGTCTGAATCTTTAGAAATCATTTCTGGTTCAAACCATAGACCAAATTTCATACCAGCGTCGTGAGTTTGGTTAGCTACTTTATGTAAGTCAATTTTCTTGGTATTGACATACCAGTCACCAAGACTCGAATTGTCATCATTTCTGTGACCAAACCAGCCGTCATCTAAGACAAACATTTCAATGCCTAGCGGCTTAGCTTCTTCAACAATTTGCTCAAGCTTAGCAGCATCAAAGTTCATTTCAGTAGCTTCCCAGTTATTGATAATGATTGGACGCTGACGATCCCGCCATTTTCCACGTGCTACTCGTTCGCGCAATAAATGGTGGAAAACTTTAGTCATACCATTAAGTCCCTTAGTTGAGTAAACGTTAATAGCTTCAGGAGTTTGGAAGCTTTCACCTGGATTTAATTTCCAGCTAAAATTGTCATCGTTAATTCCAGCAAGCAAACGGATTTGATCAATTTGGTCACTTTCCAAACTAATCTTAAAGTTGCCAGAATATACAAGTAAGGTTGCCATAACATTGCCGTGGAATTCATCGGTGTTCTTATCAACAATTGCAGCAAATGGATTCATATGGTGAGAACTTGCACCGCGCCGACTAGACATTTCAAAAATTCCTTGATCAATTGACTTACGTCTTGTTTGACGTTCAACCCCATATTGGCCTGGTAAGTAAACTAAATCGTAGTCTTGCTTAGTTAAGTCAAGTTGCATGGAAGCTAACTTTTCAACGTAGAAAGCATCATCGCTACGGTTAATCACACGAGCATTTCTAGTGATAACTGGGCGATCACGATAAATTGTATAAGTTAAAACTAAATCAGCCTTGATAACATCATCACGTAAAGTTACTTCCAATGTTTGAGCCTCTTGATCACTTTCTACATAACTTTGTGGCAGACCATCAAGCTTGGGCTTGCCATCAATAATTTTGTATGAGTGATAACGAAAATCAGTCATTCTTGCGCCGTTTTTAGTTTTAATTACAACGGCAGGTAGTCTAAAATCGCCAGTATTGTTACCAGAGTATTCTTGGAGCAAATCATCTTTTGAATAAGTGCGGTCCATTGAATTAGGTAAATTACCAGAGAACCCACGATCAACTCTTGGGTAGAAGCGTTCACCATGATAGCCTCTAATCGTAGGGCCATAGTATAGGTGACTTAGTAATCCGCCTTCTTCAATTGAGAAGAGATAAGAAATAGATGAATTTGAGAGGTTAAAAACTTTTTGTTGTTCATCAAATGTGATCATATTACTACTCTTTTCTTTAAATTTGTCTTTTGTTAACGGTTACATAGTACCTTTATATTCATTTTTTGTAAACACTTACACCGATGCGGTAGTAGTGCTTATTTAGGGTATAAGTGTTGTAAATATTGAATTTGAAACGTTTACCAAAATAAGGATAAAAACGGTTGATGTTTACTAAAAATTACTTTTATCACCTTATAAAAAATAAAGCAAAACAAAAAGCCTTGGATTATAATCCAAGGCTTAAATAAATTTACTTTATCTAATTAGCTCAACAGGCAAAATGTATCTTTTTTCGATGTTTTCTTTGTAATTCTCACTTTGACTTAGACAGATTTCTACCAATAAGCCCGCAATTTCTTCTAGTGGTTGCCGAATCGTAATTAAATTAGGGAATAAGTGGTTAATAAAGGTTGATCCATCAAAGCCGGTAATAATTGGGCTGTAGTCAATCAGACTAGCTTGTTCTCGAACCAATAATGCCGTGATATCATCTGTAGTACAAATTGCATCATATTCTTTATCTTTTATTAATTTATCAATTTGCACTTTGCGAACAATTTCAGAGCTTTCAAAATCAGTATAGGCTGTTTTTATATCTAGATTATAGTAATTAAAAACCTTAACCATTCCCTTTATCCGGTCAGTGATTGGAAAATAGTCTTGCTTATTCCCAGATAGAATCAAAATTTTCTTAGCTTTTCTCGCAAGAACTTCCTTAGCGATCTTGAAGCCACCGTCTAAGTTATTGCATGAAATCATTGGGATACTAGGTCCAAGATTACGATCAAATGAAACAATTGGAACGCCTTGATAAGTTATTTTTTTAGTCTTAAGAGGAGAGCTATTAATAATTGCTTTAATCTTCCCTTGAGCAATTAAATCAACATAGTCATCAATACTATGTGATTCATTATTATCTAAAAATAAAGTACTGCTGTATCCTTTTTCTGCAAGTGATTTTTCAATATGTGTAAATAATTCTGAAAATAAGGGATTGCGAATCGAAGGAAAAATTATGCCAATTGATCTGGAAGTATTAGTGTTCCTATGGCCGTTTTTAGGCTTATAATTTAATTCATTAATTGCGGCTTCAATCTTCTCTGCAGTTGCATTAGCAACATAACCATTTTGATTTACATAGCGTGAAACTGTCGCAATTGAAACTCCAGCTTTTTTAGCTACATCATTAATATTAGCATTCACTTTATCACCTTGTTTTCGTTATAATAAAATATGAGATTGTATTTTATGTAAATTTGTGTAAATAGTTACATATGATACAACTATTTTATACAATTTCAATATAAAATCAACTGAAAGCGCTATAACAAGGAGTAAATAGTTATGAAATTACAAAACAAAGTAATGTTAATTACCTACCCTGATAGTATGGGTCACAACCTCAAAGACCTAAACTATGTTTTGGAAAATTATTTAAAGGGTGCTATTGGTGGTTTACACATCTTGCCATTTTTCCCATCAGCTGGAGACCGTGGCTTTTCACCAATGACTTACGACAAAGTCGATGAAAAGTTCGGTGACTGGAGCGATATTGAAGCATTATCAAGCAAGTACTACACTATGTTTGACTTCATGATTAACCACTTATCAAAGCACTCTGAATACTACAAGGACTTTGTTAAAAACAAGGATAAGAGTAAGTACAAGGACCTTTACCTTAACTGGGATAAGTTTTGGCCAGAAAATCGTCCTACTCAAGCAGATGTAGACTTAATCTACAAGCGTAAGGACCGTGCACCATACCAAACTATTGAATTTGCTGATGGCACTAAGACTAATATCTGGAACACTTTTGGTGAAGACCAACTTGACTTAGATATTAGAACTGAAACTACTAAGAAGTTCGTTAAGGATAACTTAGTTAACTTGGCAAACCACGGTGCAAGTTTAATCAGATTAGATGCATTTGCATACGCAGTTAAGAAGCTTGATAGTAATGACTTCTTCGTTGAACCAGAAATTTGGGACTTATTAAAAGAAGCTAATGATGACTTAAAGGGTACTGATGCTCAACTTCTTCCAGAAATTCACGAACACTACAAGTACCCATTCAAGGTTAGTGAACACGGATACTTTGTTTATGACTTTGCTTTACCTATGGTATTACTTTACTCACTTTACAATGGTAAATCTAAGCGTCTTGCTGATTGGTTACGTAAGAGCCCAATGAAGCAATTCACTACTTTGGATACTCACGATGGTTTGGGTGTTGTTGATGCCAAGGACATTTTAGCTGATGACGAAATTGACATGACCACTAACGAATTATACAAGGTGGGTGCTAATGTTAAGCGTAAGTACTCTTCAGCTGAATACCACAACCTTGACATTTACCAAATCAACACTACTTACTACTCAGCTTTAGGTGACGATGACAAGAAGTACTTCATTTCACGTCTTGTTCAAGTCTTTGCACCTGGTATCCCACAAGTTTACTACGTTGGTTTACTTGCTGGTCAAAACGACTTGAAGTTACTTGAAGAAACTAAGGAAGGTAGAAACATTAACCGTCACTACTACGAAGTTGATGAAGTAGCTGAAGAAGTTAAGCGTCCAGTAGTTGCTAAATTACTTAACTTATTACGATTCAGAAACGAAGAAGAAGCCTTTGACTTAGAAGGTAGCATCGATATCACTACTCCTAGCGAAAGCCAAATCCAAATCATTCGTGAAAACAAGGCTAAGACTAGAAAAGCTGTTTTGAACCTTGATTTAGCAAGTCTTGAATACAGCGTTAAAGTTAACGACAAAGAAGTTAACTTTGATTAATAATTTTAGTTAGGATAATAAAAGAGCAGTCAAATAATTGACTGCTCTTTTTGCATACCTTTATAAGTAATAATTTTAAATTTCATCAATTTAGAACTGAATCTGCATAAGGAAGTTCAAGTGATGGATCTGCATTTAAGTCTAAGCTACTAAACTTACCTGCCTGGTATAAATTATATGCAGCAGCTCCTATCATTGCCGCATTATCGCCACATAACTTCATTGGAGGAATAATTACTTTTGGCTTATCTTTTAACTTAGCAATCTCCATTTCTAAGCGTTCACGTAAGCCTTTGTTAGCAGCAACTCCCCCACCTAAAACAAAAGTCTTAGGCTTAAATTCTTTAATTGCTCGAATTGTTTTATGACTTAAGACATCAACTACAGCCGCTTGAAAACTTGCAGCTAAGTCATATTTATCAAGTTTTTCCCCAATTTGATCAGCATGATGACAAGTATTAATAAAAGCACTCTTAAGTCCAGAAAATGAGAAATCATAATCATCATCTTCAAGCATTGCCCGTGGGAAATTAAAAGTATCTTTACCTTGGTGAGCCCAGTTATCAATCGTCTTACCTGCAGGGTAATTTACTCCCAAAACTCGGCCAATCTTATCATATGCTTCTCCAGCTGCATCATCACGTGTATCACCAATAATTTCAAAATGAATTGGATCATGCATTAAAACAAGCTCAGTATGTCCACCTGATACCTGCAAAGCTAAAGCTGGATATTCAATTTTATCTTCAAGTTGTGCTGCCATAATATGCCCCATGATATGGTCAACTCCGATTAATGGAATTCCTGTCGCCATACTTGCTGCCTTAGCCGCACTTACTCCAATTAACAAAGCTCCAACTAGGCCTGGTCCATATGTAACTGCAATAGCATCAATATCATTCCAAGTTACCTTAGCCTCACTAAGCGCTTCTTTAGTAATTTGGCTAATAACTTCAATATGGTGTCTAGAAGCAACTTCTGGAACTACACCACCAAATCTTTGATGCGACTTAATCTGAGTTGCAACGATTAAACTTTCAATTTCACAGCCGTTCTTAATGACACTAGTTGAAGTTTCATCGCAAGAACTTTCATAAGCTAAAATGCGAATATCCTTTTTTTCTGTCACTTTACTTCTTCTTTCCCTTCAAATATAAGATCATTTCTAAGCCATCTACATGATCTTCTCGATAATATCCTACTCTGACAAAGCCATCAACAAATCCTAAATTACGATAAAGCATTTGGGCTTTTTCATTGTCTACTCGTACTTCTAAGGTCACCTGGTTAGCACCATTACGTCGAGCCATATCAATCATCAATTTCATTAAATAAGTTCCAATGCCTTGATTTTGATAAGCAGGGTCAACTGCAATATTAGTAATATGGCCTTCGCATGGAATAAATCTTCCGCCCACGAAACCAACTAGCTGGCTTCCTTCATAAATTACCAAATAGACTGAGTTATGCCATTTTCTAAGTTCACTTGCAAATGAAAAAGAGCTCCAAGGTGTTCTACCAGAATAAACTTTCTCTTCTAGCTTGAGCAAGTCACTAATATTACTATCACTAGCTTGCATTACTTGTAAAGTATGACCTGAAATTTGAGTAACATAAGGGTTAAAACTCAAATCGACTTCGGCCGGTTTTTCAAAAAAATGACTAAACTTCTTCAACATAGTTGCTATCCGGCTCAAAAGGCTTTCCTGTTTTTTCATGCCAGTCCATCTCCGCTTGAGTTCGGCGTAAATAAGTTGGAACTAATTGATCAGGTGCTACAGTTATAGCATCTAATGCAAGTAACGCTATTTGGTGAGCATGAATTTGATTAGCTGTATCAGTTCCAAACTCAACCTCACATGGTAATTGTTCTATTTCACTTTGATGTTTAGCCAAACTGCTCCCCAAAACCACAAGCTTTTTTATTTGTTTTTGGTGAACTACTTCCTTTAACTTGGCAAATAACTTATCAAAATGGTAGTGCCCATCTGCAATTAAATTTTCCTTAGCTAAATAAGCCCCAGCAAAATAGTTGTCATTTCTAGCATCGAGTGCTGCTAAAGTTAAAGCCGTCTTATCTTCATTATTTTGGCTTAAGGCAGCCAAAGTTGAAATTGGTACCACTTCTTTATTTAAGATGCTAGCAAACATCTTCATTGTGGTAATTCCAATTCTTAAACCAGTATAAGAACCTGGTCCGATTGCAACTGCAAAACGGTCGATTTCTTGTAAGGGAATTTTAGTTTGTTTTAAAATTTGATCAATCATAGGATCAAGATGCTCACTATGATTTCTCTGATCTTGTTCTTCTAATTCTGCTAAAATTTGTTCGTCTTCACTAACGCTAACTGTTAAGAAATTAGTTGCCGTTGAAACAGACAAAATTTTCATTACATTCTACTCTTTTCTAACTTATTCATACGTGTTTTTACTCGGCTCAAACCATCAAGCACAAAATAAATGATAATCATTTGTAACCAAGGCACAATTAAATTCTTTAAGATTCTGGCATTAAAGGCCACTTGGAAATTGACCTTATAAAGGAGGTGTAACCAAATTGTGTTTAACAATATGTTAACCAAAAAAGTTACAGTCACTGTAGCAACAACAATTCGCCAAATTTTCCTAGGTTGCTCATAGAAAAAGAAGCCATAAATCATTGGCCCTAACATTGCTGTCAAAGTAAAGCCGATAAAAAAGCCACCTTGATTACCAAATAAAGCTGATGAAACTAAGTCACTAACTCCGCCACCTACTGCACCCCAAATGGGTCCAAAAAAGTAGCCTAAAGCAACACTACCAATAAAGCCTAAGCCTACTTTAACAAGTTCTGGTCCAACGGAAAAGCGCCCTAAAATAATTTTTATGGCTATAACTAATCCCAGAAAGACTAACTGACTCAAGTTTAATTTAAAAAAGTATTTCTTCAAAGGTACTTACCTCCAGCATTAAGAATTAAAATTTATAACCTTAGATTTAATTCTAACTAAATAACATAATAATAAATAACTCAAAAGCATCTGTCCCCAAGGAAGTAACATCTCTTTGGGTAAACGCTGAATAAAAGCAACTTCGATAGACAGGCCATTTTGCCAAGCATAAAGGAAGTTAGTTAAGCCAATATTTATTAAGACACTAACGGCAAGTTGAGCTACGACCACTCGCCAAAACTTAAGTGGATATTTATATAAAAATAAACCATAAATAAGTGGAGTCAAGCTTGCAGACAGCAAGCTTGCAAATAAGAAATTAGCCTTATCACCAAAAACAATAAAATGAACCAACCCACTTGAAAAGCCACCAACTGCACCCCACCAGGGGCCAACTAGATACCCTAAGGCAACACTACCTAAAAAAGCAAAGCCTAGTTTAAAGTAGGCCGGACCAATTGCAACTGAGGATAAGCAAAGCTTAACTGCCACAATTATGGCTATGATTACTAATTTTTTTAAAGAAAGTTTATTGTTCTTCATCCTGTCGCTTTCTCCATCCAAATTCAGCAATTGCCGATGATTGCCCATTTTGAGAAATTAGATGATAACTAGTATCACCGTCAAGTTCACACTCTGAACGTACGTCTTGCCCATACAAAACTTCATGACTAAACTTAATATCAACCTTGGTTAATTCATGTTGATTCAAATATTCACGCTCTAGCATGTCTAGCATCCAAGAAAAATAATGGGAATTTGTCATATGGTGATTTAAATCTAAATCATCATAGCGCACGTGATAGCTTCGCTTTTTATCATAGCTATCACGCACTTTTATTCTAGGTAAGCGCGGATTATGTGCTAGTAACGGTGATTCAAAGCTAGCCATTAGCTCACTATCTGGTGGAACAATCTTACGCTTTTCCAAATCTAAGATGACCCATTGACTTTGAATCTTGACTAATTCTTGGCCATTAAATCGCAAATAAAAATCACGATATTCAAAGAAGCGATTATAACCAGTAGGCTTAGTAACAAGTGTGACTACTTCACCAACTTGTGGAAGACGCTGAATATCCATTTGATACTGAGTCACTACCCAGCCTAAGTTGGCAGAATTCATTGCCTTTGAACTAGCCTTAGTATGCTCCAATTGACGATTTGAAACATGCATAAAGGCATCAACTAAATTTTGTAATTTAATTGTGCCTGTCTCATCACAATCGGCATATTGAATTTGATACTTTTCTTGATATTCCATACCTTATCCTTGATGATAAAAATCATATAAATCATTCTTAGAGACGCCATTTTCTTTAGCAACCTCTTTAATTGCATCCTTTTTACTCTTACCACTAGCAACTAACTCATCAACTAGCTTAACTAAATCAGCCAGTGAAACAGCTACTTCTTCAGTATTAGGTGAAACAAGTACTACAAATTCTCCTCGTGGTTCAGTTGTCTTAAAGTGATCCAAGACTTCACTAATACTGCCTCGAGCAAATTCTTCGTGAATCTTAGTTAATTCACGAGCACAAACAATTTCACGGTCAGGCTTCAAGACCTCACTTAAAGTTGTCAAAGTCTTAACCAAGCGGTGCGGTGCTTCATAAAAAATAGAAGTTGCACGTGCTTTTTCCATCTGCTCAAAGAAAGGTTTTTGCTCACTAGCTTTTCTTGGTAAAAAGCCATAATAAGTAAATGGCTGTGCATCAAAGCCAGAAGCAATTAAAGCGGTCGCAAAAGCTGATGGTCCTGGCAAAGGAACAACTGGAATATCATGTTCAATACAGGCTTGAACCAAAATATAACCTGGATCAGAAATCACCGGCATCCCTGCATCACTAATTTCAGCAATAACAGTGCCATTTTTCATCATTTCAATTAATTCTGGTGCTCGCTGCTTAGAATTATACTTATGAAAAGAAATCATCTTATTATGAATACCAATCTTATCTAGCATAATTCCACTAGTTCTAGTATCTTCTGCAGCAATATAATCTGCCTCAGTCAAGATTCGCTTAGCGCGAAGTGTAATATCTTCTAAATTACCGATTGGGGTTGGAACCAAATATAGCTTTCCCCCATCATTTGCAAAACTACTTTGTATTTGCATGACTATATTTTACCCCTATTTTCAAAATTATCCAATATATCTAGGCAAAACATGCAATCTGCTCCTGGATCACGGTGGGTACCATAATACATATTACAAATATGATATCCAGAATCATAAATCTTTCGTAATGACTCTAACCCATTTTGACTCTTGATAACTTCTTTATCAGTCTTTTTCGCAGTTACTTTATCAAGTTTTTCACGCAAAAGTTGGTTTTCAACTTTTAATTCGGTATTTTCCTTGAGGGCATTGAGGATATCATCCTCTAATCCTCCGACCATTTTTGACATTGCTTCAAGTGTTTGACGCATTTGTCGCAATTTTGTATATGGGTCCACCTTATTTCACCTACTATCCTAAAACTAAATAATCTAATCGATTTAAAAAGCTAACGTTGCTTGCCTGCATTTTATCACATTCTACCAATTTGGATAATAAGCGACCACTGGCTTGATTTTGAACTAAGTCTTTTTGGCACCACTTTTTTAAGCAGAACCAAACATATTGTTCTTGTTCGCTAGTTTTAAGTTGATTTGTAAGCTTATGTGCACTTACAAAAGCCAATTTATCACCAGCAATTAGCTCTTGATAGAAATACTTAATACTTTGATCAAGCTTACTTGTATCACCCAAATTTTCTATCTCAGCTTCACTAAGACCATATTCAAGTAATTCACTAGTCTTACTATCAGTATCAGCTTGAACAAATTCAATCGTTTGAACTCTTGAACGTACAGTAGGCAAAATTTGCTCTGGATTATTGGTTAGCAAAATCGTCGTTACTGGTGCTACTGGCTCTTCAAGCAAATTTAGTAAGGCATTAGCTGCGGGCATAGTTAATAACTGGGCTGATTCAACAATGAAAAAGCGCCGGGTTCCTTCAACCGGACTTTTAGCTAATTCTTCTTTTAAAGGTCTTATTTGCTCAATTGAGAGGCTTTTACGGCCTTCTGGCTGCACCAAGAAAACATCTGGATGATTGCCTGAGAGAATTCTTTGGCAATTGCGACAAGTCCCATCTGGCTTATTATCGCCTGTACAGTTAACTAAGCATGCCAACCAATATGCAGTCGCTAGGGCTTGCTGTGTTAACTTAGACGAAAACAAATATGCATGTGCCAATTGCTTTTTATTAACCGCTGACTTCAACAGCTGACAGGGTTTAGTCGCTGCATTCTTTAAATCAATCATTTAAAACCTACGAAATTCATCAACTGGGGTAACAAAGACAATCGCACCGCCAACTTTAATTTGAACTGGTTGAGTTAATTCACCAGCATGTGAATTAACAACTGGACTGACAAATTCTTCTCTTTGGTGACAATTTTCTTTGATAACCTTCATTACATCTGCTACTTTTTCATCAGCAATTCCGATAATAAAAGTAGTATTACCTTCACTTAAAAAGCCACCAGTTGATGCTAGTTTAGTTGCTCTAATTCCATTTTCAGAAAATTTTTTAGCTAGGAGATTAGCATCTTTATTTTGGACAATTGCATAAACTAATTTCATTTTTACTCTCCTTTTACTAAGTTAGGTAATTTTTCTTTAATAAGTTGCAAGCAATCAGCTACTACCTGATCGACTGACTGACTTGCATCAACCATCTTTACTCGCTCAGGATATTTCTTAGCAACTTCTTGATAACCAGTATAAACCTTTTGATGAAATTCTAAGCCAGCTAATTCAAGCCGATCTTCAGAACGGTATTTGCCAATTCTCTTTAATCCTTCTTCGGGCTTTAAATCAAGCAAAATCGTTAAATCAGGTAATAAGCCATCAGTTGCGAACTGATTAATTTGATAAACCGCATCTATTCCTAAACCTCTGCCCATTCCTTGGTAGGCCAAAGAAGAATCTAAATAACGGTCACTAATGACTAACTTTCCAGCCTTTAAAGCTGGATTAATCACTTCTTCTAAGTGTTGGGCCCGAGCTGCTGCATAGAGCAAGGCTTCGGTCTTGTCATCCATTTCTTCATTT
This sequence comes from Lactobacillus psittaci DSM 15354, assembly GCF_000425905.1. Classification (GTDB taxonomy): domain Bacteria; phylum Bacillota; class Bacilli; order Lactobacillales; family Lactobacillaceae; genus Lactobacillus; species Lactobacillus psittaci. The sequence goes on along the minus strand of NZ_KE384474.1, from coordinate 120,283 downwards.
TTAGGATCTAAAATAATCTCACGAATTTTTTCGGCAATCTTTGAACCACCTGGTTCACGCGTTAATAAAACTTCGTCCCCTAAATTAAGTAAATCGACTAACTTGTTAATAACTGTGGTTTTTCCAGCACCATCTGGTCCTTCAAAAGTAATAAAATATCCTGACTTCATTGAGTAAACCTCCAATTATTGATTTTACTTGAAAGAAAAGCCGATTAACAGTCTAAAATACAAAAAAAGGTCCAAAATTGGACCTAATTATTGTGTGATTGCATTGTTAGTTACACTAGATTTAGTATTTCGACGGCGAGCTTCATTATATAAAAAGCTGTACTTAGCCTTCAAAATTTTATCAGCAATTATATTATCTTCAGAATAATCAAGCGTAGTTGGATCAAGTTCTTGTTCATTCAAAAGTTGTCTTTGCAACTTAGAAATAGTTGCCATTAATTGCTCATCACCTAGTTGTTTAATTTTTTCTTTTCTGTTGAACATTATAGGTTTATTCTCCCTTGAACTGCTCTTTTTAGAGTAATTGAATTGGCATATTCAATGTCAGTTCCAACTGCCAAACCACTTGCTAAACGAGTCACCTTAATTCCAGCAGGTTTGAGTAATTTAGCAATGTACATCGCAGTTGATTCACCTTCCGGTGTTGAATTCAGGGCAATAATCACTTCTTTAATCTCATCATTTTTTTGTAAACGAGTAATTAAAGTCTTGATATTGATGTCTTCTGGCCCTTTACCTTCCATTGGTGATAGTACACCATGCAAAACGTGATAAAGTCCATCGTATTCGCCCATTTCTTCAAAAGCCATAACATCCTTGGGTTGTTCCACTACCATGACGACGCTTTGATCACGGTTACTATCGCGACAAATCGCACATGGATCAGTTTCAGTGATATTGCCACAAATTGAACATTCATGAAGCAAAGTCTTTACATCTTTAAGTGATTGAGCAAATTGCTCCACATCATCTTCAGGCATATCGAGAGTGTAAAAGGCTATGCGAGTTGCTGTTTTTTCACCAATTCCGGGCAATTTCATGTAGCTTTCAATTAAACGCGCAATTGGTAATGGATATTGCATTAAAATAACCCCTTGGTGTACTTACCTAAACCTGCCTGAGTAGCTTGGTCAATTTCCGCTAAAGCCTTGTTTACCGCATCAATGATTAAATCTTGCAACATATCTGGGTCATCCGGATCGATAGCTTCAGGCTTAATTTGAATATCCTTTAACTTTCTATCGCCAGAAAAAGTGGCAATTACAATATCATCTGCAGACTTACCTACAAAGTCTTGAGCTGTGATATTTGCTTGTTCTTCTTGCATTTGAGCTTGCAACTTCTTAGCTTGCTTCATCATTTGTTGCATGTTCATTCCACCCATGCCACCAAAACTAGGTCTTTTTCCCATAATTATTACCTCACTTTGATTATTTATTAGTCTTTAATGTTTATTATATCCTCTCCGAAGAATTCTTTGGCCTTATCAACAACTTTTTTTGCAGCTTCATCTTCTTTATCGCTATCGTCTAATTCGATTTCAGCCTTATTTTCTTTTTGCCGACGTAAGATTTCATCTTTATGCTTACTTAAGAATTCTTTTCTCACACTGAGCCAGTCATTATCGGGTACTAACACAATTTCTAAATCATGCTTTAAGAACTTGGAGAGATTACTGGTTAATAATTGCATTAAATCAGTATCTGAGCTGGTCTTTTCAAACCATAAGGCATACTTACACTTCATTACTACCTTATCACTACTTGCAGCAACTGGTTCAAGTACATCAAGCAATGCCCTTTGTGAGACTCCTAAAACAGATTGTAAATCTGGCCAAACATCCCGAATTGCTTCTAAGTCTTTCCTAGTCGCCTTTTCTAAAACTGCATAGACAGCCTTTTTATTGAGTTCATTATTAACTCTTTTCTTCTTAACTGGTTTAGGTGCAGGCTTTTCTGACTGTTTAGCTTTCTTAACTTTAGGTGCATCATCAATTTGAAAGACTTGTTGTGAACTAATTCCAGGACGTAAGTTATTGACTTTTTGACTTAAATTAGCTAATTGTTCAGTCAAATTCTTAATTTTTATTTCTAATTGAGAAACATTGCCATTAGCAGTTTCACTATTAGTTACTGCTGCAGTACTTGGCTCTTGACTAGTCTTAACAATAAAAACGTCTAAAGCAATTTGTTCTTGATTGGTATAGCGTAAGTCATTCAAAGCTTCATTAGCTGCCGTAATCAGCTGGAAGAAGCTCTTTTCATCTACATCTTTAACTTGCACTGTAAAGTCTGCCGTTAAAAACTTACTCTTTTGTCCAGCTTTCAAAACTAATACTGTCTGAGTAGTTAAATCTATCAACTCTGACAAAATATTTTTAGCTGTTGCTCCAGCTTTCAGTAAGTTGCGACTTAACTCTAAAGCAGCTTGCGTTTTCTTAGTTAATAAATCTAATAAAAGCTGTTCAGTCTGCTCTCTAGCAGCAAATCCGGTAATATCAAGGGCATCTTGATACTCAACCTTCCCCTTTTCAAAACTGAGGAGCTGGTCCAAAATACTGAGCGAATCCCGCATCCCACCATCAGCTACTTGAGCAATAACTTCAAGGGCCTTTTCTTCATATGGAATCTGCTCTTGATCCAGGATATATTCCATCCGCTTAATTAAGTCAGCCTGCGTAATCCGCTTAAAGTTATAACGCTGAGTTCTGGAAATAATTGTTGCTGGAACCTTTTGCAGTTCAGTTGTTGCTAAAATGAAAACCACATGCTCAGGCGGCTCTTCTAATGTTTTCAGTAAGGCATTGAAGGCTCCGATTGAAAGCATATGAACTTCGTCAATAATATATACTTTATATTTACCTTGAGTTGGGGCGTACTTTACCTTATCTCGAATCTCCCGAATCTCATCAACCCCGTTGTTAGAAGCGGCATCAATTTCGATGATATCAGGCATCGAGCCTAAATCTGCACTCTTACAATTCTCACATTCATTGCAGGGTTCACCATCTTGCAAATTAGTACAATTCAAGGCCTTGGCAAAAATCTTTGCACAAGAAGTCTTACCAGTCCCTCTTGGCCCTGCAAACAAGAATGCGTGGGAAACAGTCTTCCGAATAATTGCATTTTTTAGAGTATCGGTAATAGCTTCTTGACCGACGACACTTGCAAAAGTCCGTGGCCGCCACTTACGGTATAGCGCTTGATAAGCCATCTTTTACTCCTTTAGTAAAAAAACTCCTAGCTAGTGCTGCTAGGAGCTTGTTAATTATCTAATAAAAGGCACATGCCTGAACAATCTTAGTGCTGCTACCTTCCGGTCCTGACACGGTTCAAAAGTCAAACATTGCCCGTAAACTATGATAACTTATTTTCGTCATTTTGGCTAGCATCATCTGCTTTTTCTTGGGCTTTTTTTGCCTTTTGCTTGGCCCGAATCGCCCTAAAAAAGTTAGTTAGCATTTGACCAGCTTGTTCTCTAAAAAGTCCAGGGACAACCTGAGGATGGTGATTAAACTTCTCAACTTTAAACAAGTCAACCACACTGCCACTAGCTCCAGCCTTATGATCAGGTGCGCCATAGTAAACTGCTTTTAGCCGGGCATTGATAATTGCACCGGCGCACATTGCACAAGGCTCTAAAGTAACAAACAAGCTGCAGTCAATTAGGCGCCAAGAATTCAAATTTTGACAAGCTTCATTAATGGCCAAAATTTCGGCATGGTGGGTAGCGATATTATCAAGCTCGCGCCGGTTATAACCGCGCCCAATCACCTTACCATCGGGATCAACCACAATTGCACCAATTGGCACTTCGTCTTGTTCTTCGGCCTTTTTAGCCTCATCAAAAGCAAGTGTCATGTAATGCTTTTTTTCTTCACTCGAAAACATAGTTAGTCCTTTCTAAATTCCATTGTCAAAAAATCATTCATAAGCTATTATTGCTTATATATTATAAATTTCGATTATGAGGTGGCAGTAATGGGATTTTTATCAAACTCACGTAAACAAAGTGGTGCTAATCTCTACGAAAAAGAAGTTAAGCCGCAACTAGTTGCACAAGATGGCAAAGTTCACATCGTAATGATTAACAGCTTTAGCAAGTTTTTAAACAACCTAAACTTTGGTGTTGAAACCAAATACACCGAACAGGTTGGAACTATCATCAATCACTTACAAGATGACGGTTATGAAATTGTCGATATCAAATTTGATTCCTTAAAAAATCTAGGCCTCTTAGGAGATATGGAAGGATTCCATACCTTAATCATGTATAAGTAAACTAAAAGCCGCTTCTGCGGCTTTTTTATTTTACACTCTTTAAAATGTAGTATCCCTTATCTCTTTCAAGGATTTCACAATTACCAAAAGTAGCTTCCATCAACTTCTTAGCACTAGGAGCTCCTTGCTTTTTCTGAATCACAACTAGTAACTCACCACCAGCAAGCAAATGATCAGCACTCTTAGCCAAAATCTCGCTTACCACGCTCTTACCAGCTCTAATTGGTGGGTTCGTCAAAATCATAGCATAACTACCTTTAACATTTTCATACACATTGGAAGCAAAAATGTTAACGTTACTTACACCATTAACTTCAGCATTTTTTCTAGCCAAATCCATTGCCCGTTCATTAACATCAACCATGTCCACTTGACGCTGCTGCCACTTTTTCGCAGCAAAAAGGCCAATTGGACCGTAGCCACAACCAACATCTAAAATATCACCAGCCACAGGATTTTCTGCCAACATATTTCGAATCAAAACGCCACTGCCATAATCTACTCGATTCTTCGAAAAGACGCCAGCATCAGTCGTTAATTTCAAATCAATACCATCTAAGTGATAGTCAACTATTTTCAAGTCATGTTCAACATTGGGATTTTCAGTAAAATATTGTTCTGCCATATCTTTCCTCGCTTCTAGTAAGATTATAACAAAAATAAGCAAAAAAAAGACAATCCACATAAAGTAGATTGTCTTCCTTTAATATAAAGGCGAAATTACTTAACAGTAACAGTTGCGCCAACTTCTTCAAGCTTAGCCTTGATGTCGTTAGCTTCGTCTTCTGAAACGCCTTCCTTGATAACCTTAGGTGCGCCATCAACAAGGTCCTTAGAATCCTTAAGGCCAAGACCAGTGATTTCACGAACTGCCTTGATAACCTTAACCTTTTCTTGACCTGCTTCAGTCAATTCAACATCGAATTCAGTCTTAGCAGCAGCACCTGCAGCAGCACCTGCAGCAGCAACTGGTGCAGCAGCAGTAACGTCAAATTCTTCTTCGATAGCTTTTACTAAGTCGTTTAATTCAAGGATAGTAGCACCCTTTAATTCTTCAATAATCTTTTCAGTATCTAAAGCCATTTAAGTATCCTCCGAAATTTAGATATTAGAAATTAAATACAATTTACAATAATTACAAATCTGAATCTTAGTCTTCGTCCTTAGATTCAGCAACAGCCTTAACGGCGTAAGCGAAGTCACGCACAGGAGCTTGCAATACAGAAACAAGCATTGAAAGCAATCCTTCGCGACCTGGAATAGAAGCGAGTTGCTTGATTTCTTCCTTAGAAGTAAGCTTACCTTCAAGCATACCACCCTTGATGTTAATTACATCAAAGTCGTCTTCGTATTTAGAAACGATTCTAGCTGGTTCAGTAACGTCATCAGCGTTATCAGTGTAGATAACAGCAGTAGGACCTACGAAAGTATCTTCTAAACCTTCGATACCAGCCTTCTTAGCAGCACGTCTTAAGTAAGTGTTCTTGATAACCTTCATCTTAACATCGTTATCACGAAGTTCCTTACGCATGTTAGTAACTTCATCAACAGTAAGACCTAAGTAGTCAATTACCAAGATAGCCTTAGCAGCCTTAAGTTCTTCAGCAAAAGCATCAACCAACTTTTCTTTTGCAGCAATAGCAGCTTTACTCAAGTGATTCACCTCCATGAGATTTATATAAATTCTATAAGGCCTAAAAAAGCTCCATGCCAAGAGACATGGAGCTTTGAACTCAACATTATCTTCTGGCCTCGGCGGGATTTTGAGACGTCTATTCGTCACCCGAGTCTTAGGTAGAATTTACTCTATCTAATCTACCAACTTCCAAGGTAAATGTCAAGCTTTATTTATCATTATTTTGCTTCGTCACTTTGACCGTTAACATCAAGAAGCAAAGCGTAAAGTGCACCAAAAATGTTGGCATCGTTTTCAAACTGTGCACGCACGATTTCAGGCTTGGTCAATTCATTACCAACACGGTAGAACTTCTTAGCTAAGAAATCATATTGTTCATTAATTGTCTTAATCACAATTTCTTGGGCACTAATCCCACCAGCAATAACTACCTTAGCGCCATCAACTACGGCTTGAACTGACAAGATAATATTTGCAACGTCACGACAGTAGTCAGTAAAGATTGCCATTGCAGTTTTATCCCCAGCATTAATTGCTTCAAAGGCCTTTTGACCATCTTCTAAGTCACTATTACCTAAAGCTTCATTCACACGCTTAATCATGTTAACTGCAGAACCCTTTTGACCAGTAAAACCGCTCCAGTCATCACAATTCATGTCATAACGCATAAAGCTAAGTTCACCAGCTTGGAAGTGAGCACCGTGAATCAATTGTCCACCAACAACAATCCCACCACCAACTTCAGAACCTAAAGTTAGCATTTCACCACTAACAACATCCTTCAAGGCACCAAGCCACATTTCAGCAAGTGCAGCAGCCTTACCATCATTTTCAACACTAACCGGAACTTGGTACTTGTCACCGAATAACTTTTGGACATTTACACCATCTAAAAATGGCAAACTACCACCAAAGTGAATAATCTTGTTATCCACATCAATTTTACCAGGACAAGAAATTGCAATCCCCTTGAACTTGCCTGCGTATGAATCAGCGATTTCATACATTTCGTTCAAAAATTCTTGCAAGCCGGTCTTAACAGTTGGCTTTTTATTCTTTTCTACGATATTACCGGCTGCATCAAGCATGGCATACTTTAAGTTAGTACCACCGATATCGAAAACTAAATATTGCTTCATTTTTATCTCCAAATCTTTCTAAGAAAAAGCACCCCGTTTAGCGCGAGATGCTTTTAGAATTTACATATTTTTATTTTACCATGTATTTTCTTCTGTATAAATAAATTGCTAATACTTGTAAGGCAGCGATTACAACTGCAGCACCAATTGTGATGTTAACAAGTTGTTTTTGATATGGCCACATTACACTTTGCCCCTTCTTGTAGTTAGCACTTGCATAAGCATTTGAGTTAACTACTGAGTAAAGGATACCCTTTGAAGCCTTTCTCATAGCTCTAACAACAGTTGGGTTATTAGTGTATTTAACTTTAGCACCAACACCATTAGTTGAAAGCATTAAGTTACCACCGTTTAAGATTGATTGCGTTGCATCCATAGTTCCTGGTACATAATAGTCAGTCTCAACAAAACCTTTGAAGCCCCATTCATTTCTTAAGGTCTTGTTTAACAAGGCATCATTAGCACCGCTCCAGCGGTTACCAATCATAGTGAAGGCTGACATAACTGCCCGCGTACCACCAGTCTTAACTGCTGCTTCAAATGGACGGAGATAAATTTCACGAATTGCTTGTTCAGTATTCCATTCCATGTCTGAAGACATTGATTTAGTCTTCATACTCATGTAATTCCGATTAGTTTCAGCGTTATTCATAGCGAAGTGCTTCATATAAGCGTATACGCCATACTTTTGTGCACCTTTAATTTCGTTAGCAGCCATATTAGCAGCTAGAGTTGGGTCTTCTGAGTAGTATTCAAAGTTACGTCCACCAAAGGCGCTTCTGTGAATATTCATTGCTGGGCCGTACCAACCGGTGATACCTGCTTGATTACCTTGCTTACCAACTAATTCGCCACGCTTTTTAGCGAGATCTTTGTTCCAAGTTGAAGCAATCATTGTTGCTGATGGGAATCCAGTAGTGTTTAAGTTCTTAGCAAAGAAACTTGAAAAACCTGCAGGACCATCAAAGTCTAAAGTACCAACTTTACCAATAGACTTAATTGGGAAGGTTTGATAACCACCATACGCAATTAGATTATTCATATCGTCAATGGTCATTTGATTCAAGAGCTTCTCCCACTTAGGATCGTTATAGCGCTTACCTCTAAGGTCAGATAAGGTCAGGCCAGTATTTTGTCCTTGTGTAGGCATCTTCCCCGTTGCCCTTGGTTCTTTGTAACTAGTGGTAATAGTTGCTGATTTTTGCAATGATGCTGGAAGACTAATCTTACCTGGAGCTTTAGTAGCTTCATTGTAGTTAGCGAAGTTATCTTTTCTACTTAAGTAAGTAAAGTGACTACCATCATCTTGAGCGTATTGGAAGTGGTTACTTGCAGCAACAACATCCCCAGGACGCTTGTTATTTGCATTATAAGTTATCTTATTACCAATTGATAAGTTTTGACTATCAATTACATCGTGAGCATTCTTCTTGATTTGAATTTGGTATTGACCAGGATCAAGAACGTATGCACCACCATTTGAGCTATCATATGAAGCCATTTGTGCTTGGTTAAAGCTAAAGTGAAGCTTTTGACTTTGACCTGGCTTTAAGTTCTTAGTTTTAGCAAAATCAAGCAAATTAGTTGCTGATTTTTCAATTCCGCCATTAGTGTATGGAGCAGTGAAGTAAGCTTCAACAACATCCTTACCTGCACGCTTACCGGTGTTCTTTACAGTAACGTCAAAGCTAAAGTTACCATTCTTACCCTTGCTTAAGTTGCTCATCTTTTGTTCAAACTTGGTGTAAGACAAGCCGTAGCCAAATGGGAATTGAACAGCTTTTTCATAGCCAGAATTATCGTTAGTATACTTAGTTTCCCAATACTTGTAACCAACATAAATGTTTTCCACATAGTGGTTAAAGGCAGCAGATTTATCAGTGTATTCAAATGCGCCCCAATTGTTGTAAGTAGGTGTCTTCTTTAAGTCATAGACATAAGTATCTGAAGTTCTACCTGATGGGTTAACTTCACCTTTTAAGATTTTACCCAAGGCGCTAAAGCCTTTCGTTCCAGTACCTGCCATCCAAAGTGCAGCCTTAATATGACTGTATTCTTTTAAGAAGCCTAGTTCCATTGCGTTAGATGAGTTAATTAACACAACAACATTCTTGAACTTCTTGTTAACCACATCAAGCATACCACGTTCAGTAGTAGTAAGTTCTAGATAGTTCTTACCACCTTTCCAATCGTCTTTATGGCCATTATACTTTTGTGGAGCTTTAATATGACTAGGATCAGTTGGTAAGTCTGTCCCTTCACCACCTGGACGAGTAATCACTACTAATGCAGTATCAGAATATTTTTCAGCCTTTTTCATCATTGTCTTTGAATATGATGAAATTTTAGGTTCAGGCAAAGACCAATCAGTATCATTCATTCCGCCAACTGGTCTTGTCTTTTGATATTTAGTATAAAAGTTTTTCAATTCATTATTAGTTCTAAAGCCAGCACTATTCAAACTTTTATAAATATCAATTGCTCCTTGATTATTACTCTGTCCAGATCCTGTACCACCATAAATAGGTGAAATTGAAGCCCATCCAAAGACATTTAACTTTTGGGCTTTGATTGGCAAGTAATCATTTTCGTTTTTAAGTAAGACCGAACCTTCATTAACGATTTGTTTTGAAAGATTGTCTGACTTAGCAACTAAGCTCTTTTTTACCTGCTTAATTGCCATGCCAGAATTATTAGCATTCATTAAGCCTTGAAGTGGGCCAAAAAGCAAAGTGTTAATTGAAACAACTACGGTAATTAGAAATACAATAAATGATTCCCACTTTAACCAGAAGTTGAATTTATTACTCCGATTCCAAAATACTATGATTAATACAATAATTAATCCTAATACGATTGCAATTGGAAGAATGTTTCCCATCCCCACTTGCAAAGTACTTTGAATATCTTGATCAGTAACAACGCCTTGAGCTTTCAAGTTGTTTATTACGACTGTGCCAATTCCCCAAACAGCTAGTACTAAAGCAATAATAGTACCAACAGAGATTAGCATACTTCTTAATTTTTTATTTTTCATCGTCATAACCTCTTTACCTAACGATTTTCTTAACAATTTTATTTTACCTTGCATCCGCTTTCTGTAATCGCTTACAACAAAACCTGTGCTTTTTCAATCATTTTCTGCATAAAAAAAGAAATAGCAAAATGCTATTTCGTTTAATCGCTTTAATTAAAGCCATAAATCAATCTCGCAATTCCATATAATCCACTGGCCGCCTTACGTCCAACCTTACCTGGTAAGTGCATACATAAACCTAGCGGACGTTTACGTAAGGACTTGTAAACTTTAGGACTTTTAATCTTAAGGTAGTTCCACAACTCATCTTTTTTATCGAGGTATTCTGCTTGTTCGCCACGAATCAAGATAATAGAAGATATTGCTGTAATTATCTCCAAATAAAACTTCATGTACTTACCAAGCGAAGTTTCGGAATCAATATGCTCAGAATAGAACTTAATCATCCGCTTGTTGATGAGCAACTGTTGATCAATCTTTTTAAGCATCACACTTTCATTAACTGATTGGTCTTCTCTACCAATAAAGTAATGATAAAAGTCAACATCAAGATAATACATTTTACGCACAAATTGTAGCGGTTCAAAGACGTAAAGGTTATCATCGTAAGATACATGTTCAGGTAAGCGTAAATGTGCTCGCTGAGTAATAACTTCTCGGCGATAGATTAGTGAGTGCATCATCAAATATTGTCCAAGATAAAGCTTCACATCATCCCATCCGAAAAATTTCTTTTTAGGCAAATGCGGAAAATGAATCACTTTCTTGTGCTTAGCGCCAACTTTATCATAAACATAGTTACTAATTAACAAATCAACCGTTTGCTTCTTAGCTTTAAGTCCCTTTAAAAAATCAACAATCTTATGATATGCAGTTAAATCAACCCAGTCATCGCTATCAACAACTTTAATATAGTCACCGCTAGCATGGTCAAAACCAGTGTTCAACGCGCCACCATGGCCGGCATTTTTTTGGTGAATTGGAATAATTAAGTCTGGATACTGCTTTGCAAACTGGTCAATCATCTGTGGGGTGCTATCCTTTGAACCATCATCAATTAACAGAATTTCCACATCTGATTTAATTGCGACCAGTGATTTTACGCATTTTTCTAAATAATCTTGTGAGTTGTAACAAGGTACGATAATACTTAGTATTTTTTCCAAGGATCTAATCTCTTCATTTCCAAAATAAATGTTAGTTTTAATTATTATAACGTGTTTTTCTGTTTTTAGACAATAAAGAAAGGAGAATCCCACTTGAGATTCTCCTCCAAATCTAGTCTTTCATAACAACGAACTTAAGCATTGGCCAGTTAATAATAACTTGCATCACAATGTTCAAAATATTCGCAACAGTTGCACTAAAACCATGAATGATTGGACTTAAAACTTTGATTACATATGGTGGTAACCAGATAGAAACGATTCCGGCAAAAACAACTGTCACAATATACCAAAACAACTTTTTAGGTCCGAATGTGGCCTTAAAGACCAAATTCTTTTGCACTAGATAATTCACAATCTGTGCACAGACATATGCTAGTAAAAAGGCATAAAATCCGCCTAATCCACCAGTGGATGGGTCCTGGTAGTTAAAAATCCACCACTTAAATGGCGTAGTAATGTTTTTAAAGAAAATCATGGTGCTGAGCCATAAAACTACAAAGTTAGTGATAGTGGCACAGTTACTTAAAATGTTAAAGGCAATAAACTGATATAAATCAGGGTGTTGCGCCTTCCATTTTTTGATAGCTCCGATAAAGCCAGTTTGTTCTTTTTCCATTTTATTCACCTTCTTGATACCAAGAATTAGCCTTGGTCAGCTTGCGATTTTTGAAGTAATCACCGATCAAACGTCCGCATCCCTTGAAGAAGTGGCCATTTACTATGGTTAAAATATCTTCAGCCATCGCTTTACTTACCATGCCATGTGTCATCTTCGGCATGGCTCTGAATGGCATATTGTAATTAAATAAGAAATTCAAATCTGGCTTACCTGCCACAATGCTTTGGTTAATCTTCTTCTTCAAATAATTTGCGGCTATTCTGGCTAATCCACTTTTGGCATGATGCATGTCACTTAGTGGATCATTATAGTCAAGGAGCTCTTTAACGGTATTTTCTGGTACTTTGTGGCCTAAGAGCTGACTAAAGTCGGTAAGGTCGGTTTGATCAAGTTGAAGTCGCTCATACTTAACTAAGCTAGCATTAGTAATTTCAGGCAAGGTAATTCCCTCACGGCTAATGGTTAAGGTCTGAGCAATGTTTTCCACATTTTCACCCAGGTATACTTGATACTTACCTGCTTCAACTTGCCAAGACTTATCAGCTACATCCCAAAAGCGGAAGGTCTTGTCATCAAATTTAATCCGGCAAGCCTTACTTTCACCAGCTCTTAGCTCAACTTGAATCCAACCCTTTAACTCCTTAGCTGGGCGAATTAAGTTGGAATCTTTTTTGCCAACGTACATTTGGACGGTTTCTTTACCTGAACGCAAACCGATATTTTTAACCTTGAAGCTGACACCTTTTTCATCAATCATAAAATTGCTTAAGTCAAACTTGGTATAACTCAAGCCAAAGCCGAATGGGAAGAGGACTTCTTGATTAACACTGTCAAAATAGCGATAACCAACAAATGGCCCTTCACGATAATATGCATGCCGCTTTTTTTCTGGGAAGTCTTGATTAAATAGAATATCGCTTTCTTTAAGGGGATAAGTCTCACTTAAGCGACCGCTTGGATTATACTTACCAGTTAAGACATCCCAAACGGCACTTGCACCAGCTTCACCACCTAAATAGCCATGAACTAAAGCACTTACCTTATCCACAAATGGCAATTCAATCACGCTACCGCCAGAAAGCACTACAACTAATTCTTTCCCCAGTTTGCTCAATTCATTAACTAAATGTAATTGGTTTGCTGGTAAGGACAAGTTTGGCCGGTCTAAGCCTTCAGATTCACTGCCTTCATCAAGCCCCATGTTAACCACGATAACATCAGCCGTTTTAGCCAGCTTTTTGGCTTCATCAAGTAAAGCTTGATTTTCTTGACCACTCCGTTCATAGCCTTGTGCAAAACCAACTAAATTCAGTGGATAATTCTTGCTAGTCGTTAACATGTTTTCCACATTTTGAGCATTAATCAATGACGATCCTGCCCCTTGATAGCGAGGAGTCTTGGCAAAGTCTCCAATTAAAGCAACCTTGGTATTAGCTTTTAATGGCAAGATACCATTATTTTTCAAAAGGACAATTGACTCCCGAGCTGCCTTTTGCGCAATCTTATGTTGTTCATCCCAAGAAAAGTCACTAATCGTCTTTTCACTGTGTTTCAACTTCAAGATAACGCTAATTAATTCGTCAACTCGCTGGTCCAAAACACTTTCTTTCAGCTTGCCAGCTTCAACTGCAGCGACAATTTCTTGTGCGCCTTGCCAAGACAAACCTGGCATCACCAAGTTATTACCTGCTTGCAGGCCTTTAACGTGGTCATTATCGCCACCCCAATCAGTTACCACATAGCCATCAAAGCCCCAATCGTGTCGCAAGCTCTTAGTTAACAAACCTTCATTTTCATTGGCATAGGTTCCATTAATTTCATTATATGAACTCATAATGGCAGATGGCTTACCTTCTTTGACTGCAATTTCAAAATTGGTCAAATACAATTCATGAAGCGTGCGTTCATCCACCACAGAATCACTTGCCATCCGGCGAGTTTCTTGGCTATTAACGGCAAAGTGCTTTGGTGTAGCAGCAACGCCACCACTTTCAATCCCTTGAATCATCCCTGCAGCCATTTTTCCGGCCAAATAAGGATCTTCACTATAATATTCAAAGCTACGTCCACCACGAGGATTGCGCTTAATATTTAAAGCTGGTCCTAACACTTGGTTCACGTGCAGCCTTTGAGCCTCACGTGCCAAAGCTTGGCCAACTTTTTTTGTTAAGTTAGGATTCCAGCTATTGGCTAAGGTTGCAGAAGCTGGAAAACAAGTGGCTTTTTCACTGGCATTTAAGCCTAAGTGGTCACCTGCGCCGCTTTGCTTCCGCAAGCCTAAAGGGCCATCCGACATGAAAATTGTCGGCACCTTTCCATTAGCGCTATAAGTCTCCCATTCGTTTTTTCCTGAAACGAGACTAGCTTTTTCTTTAAGGGTTAATTTATCAATAATTGCTTGATTTTTAAGCATTTTAAATCCCCCGTTCTTTCATCTACAGTTAGTCTACTATCCATGTAAGCGCTTTTTATTATTGGGTGCATATTTTGCACCAGTTTTTACATTATTTGCTTGCAGCGCTTTCAATCATTGTCAAGCTAGGTATAATTAACTGTTAGATAAGTAAGGAGGAAGTAGCTTGAAAATTGCAATTGTTGAAGATAATCAAACTGACAAAGATAAGTTACTCAAATATTTGAAAAAAATAGAAACAAGTAGCGATGAAATCTTTGATATCATTACCTTCCAAGATGGGCTTGATATTGTTACCAACTACCCAGAAGGGGTCGACTTAATCTACTTTGATGTGCAGATGCCTCATATGGATGGAATGACCGCCGCCAAAAAGATTCGCGCTAAAGATGCAAATGTAATTATTGTCTTTTTAACCAATTATGTCCAATACGCCATCGACGGCTACCAGGTCAATGCCAGCGACTTTTTACTCAAGCCCTTGTCATACTTTAGTTTGGCCGAGCACTTTAAGAAGGTGCGGGAACTAATTAAGTTGCGGGAAACTTCAATTACAGTTAATTCAACTGATGGACTGAAAAAAATCATTTTAAACCGCCTTTATTATGTTGAAAGTGAAGCTCATTATCTTCACTTACACCTATATGATGGTAAAGAAACAATCATTGATATGTTCGAATCAATGAAAAACATGGAAAAACTTCTAAGCGACAAAGGTTTCTTCCGTTGCAATAATTGCTACATCGTCAACTTAAAGCATGTCGATGGGGTTAAAGCTAGCATGGTCCAAGTTGGGCCATATAACCTAACTATCAGCCGGCCCAGAAAAAAGGCCTTTATGCAGGCTTTGACTGCTTATCTGGGAATGGGGGTTTAAAGATGCCAAGTCTGATTTTCCCTAATATCCCCAGAATAATCACAGCCCTGGCGGAATGGTCTAGCTTTTTGTATATTGCCTTGCTTTTATTCAAGCCCCAATTAAATTTCAAAAACGGTACTATTATTGTGCTTTCTGGGGTTGGGCAGGTACTATTACAAGTTTGGGCAGGAACCTTTCCAATTGAAGGTTGGCTGTTTGGCATGTTAATAAATTTCAGCTGGATGCTTCTTTGCACTTGGCAGTTAAGCCTTAAAAACATCGCCACTACTACTTATTTAACCTGCAAAGCCTTTATTCTAGCTGAGTTTTTAGCCTCTTTATTGTGGCAGATTTGCTGTTACTGGGACTTATACCTCAAGCTAAACCGTAATTTGTGGGTAAAAACAATTTTTTGTGCCGTTGGCTTTTTGCTTTATTACTTGCTGGACTACAAATTAGCCAATAAGACTAAAGTTAAGACGCTTGCCAAGAACTTAACGCGCAGTGACGCCTTACATGCAGTCCTAATTGCGGCTATGATTTTTGCGGCTTCAAATATTGGCTTTGTATTGAAAAACACCTATTTTTCTCTGGGGAATAATCCTACCATCTATATGATGCGTACCTTCATCGACCTGTGCGGGATTATGGTTTTCAGTTTAATTGAAAATCAACGCTATGAACTAACCCTTAAAAACGATTTAATTCAAATTAATAATATGTTCAATTCCCAATATGAACAATACCAAGCCTACAAGGAAAGTAGTGAGACTGTGAACCGCCGTTTTCACGATCTAAAGCATCAATTAGATATCATTGCCCTTGAAAGTAGCGATAAGCGACGCCAAGAATATATCGATTCATTGAGAAATGATATTAAACAATTCAAGGCTGATGTTAAAACTGGCAATCCAATAATTGATGTCATTTTAACCAGGAAAAATGCCTATTGCATCAACAAAAATATCAACTTCACTGTCATCGCTAACGGCAAATTACTAAATCATATCGAAACCATGGACTTGTGCAGTTTAATTGGTAATTCGCTCGATAATGCAATTGAAGCTTGTGAACAAGTAAAAGACCCAGAGCGCCGTATTATTAAGCTTAAAATTTTTGATCAAGCTAATTTCATCATTTACCAACTTGAAAATTACACTGAAAACACTAATAAATTTGATGATGGCTTGCCTCAAACAACCAAAAAAGATCGGCGCAACCCTCACGGCTATGGATTAAAGAGTATTTCTTACGTGACCAAGAAGTATAATGGTACCCTTAGAGTTCAAGAAAAAGATAATTGGTTTACCCTAGCAATTATTTTTCCAAAAAATTAAGGCATGAAAAAAAGGAATCGCATCTGCGATTCCTTTTTGTTTGTTTTTAAACTTTATTATTTCAAGTTTAATGGGTCGAGGTGGATACCAGGACCAAAAGTTGCACTAACGGCTACGCTCTTAACGTATTGACCCTTAGCACTTGCTGGACGAGCACGTAAAATTACGTCTCTTAAAGCATCGAAGTTTTCAACTAACTTGTCTTCTTCGAATGATACCTTACCGATTGGTGCGTGGATTAAACCTTGCTTATCAACACGGTATTCTACTTGACCAGCCTTAACGTTTTCTACGGCCTTCTTAACGTCCATAGTAACAGTACCAGTCTTAGGGTTTGGCATTAAGCCCTTAGGACCTAAGACACGACCAAGACGACCTACCTTAGCCATCATCATTGGTGTTGCAATAACAACATCAAAGTCTAAGTAACCGTTTTGAACTTTTTCAACTAATTCGTCAGAACCAACTTCGTCTGCGCCAGCTTCCTTAGCTTGTTCAGCTTGAGGACCTTCAGCGAAAACGATAACCTTTTGGGTCTTACCAGTACCGTTAGGTAAAACTAAGGCACCACGAATTTGTTGGTCTGCTTGCTTAGGGTCAACTGAAAGGTTGTAAGCAACTTCAACAGTTGCATCAAACTTTGCGTATGAAGTTTCCTTAACAAGCTTCATTGCTTCAGCTACTGAGTAAAACTTGTTCTTTTCTACTTTCTTAGCAGCTTCTAAATATTGTTTACCATGCTTTGGCATGCGAAATTCCTCCTTGCAAATGTGGTCAAACGAGCCCTCTTAGCTCTCCCACTTGATTCGTTAACTTTAATTAACGATCCGACGTTCCTAGTAAGCCTTAGTCTTCTACCTCGAAGCCCATGCTTCTAGCAGTACCTTCAACCATGCGCATTGCTGCTTCAACATCAGCTGCGTTTAGGTCTTGCATCTTGGTTTCAGCGATTTCCTTAACTTGAGCCTTGGTTACCTTAGCAACCTTCTTAGTGTTAGGTTCGCCAGAACCCTTTTCAACCTTAGCTGCCTTCTTTAATAAAACAGCTGCAGGTGGAGTCTTAGTAATGAATTCGAATGAACGATCTTCATATACAGTAATAACTACAGGGATAATCATACCCTTTTGGTCTGCAGTTCTTGCATTGAAGTCCTTAGTAAAACCAACAATGTTAATGCCGGCTTGACCCAATGCAGGACCAACTGGGGGAGCAGGTGTTGCTGCACCAGCTGGAATTTGCAATTTAACAACATTAATAACTTTCTTTGCCACGGTCAAAACCTCCTTGATTCCGTGATGCGGTTAAAATGGAAGACTTACCTAGTCTTCCTCCCACAATAATAAAGATACTCTAGTATCTTACCATCATCTATCTTTCTTGACAAGAGCTTTTTAGTTGTTGCCGTCGAATTTCTTTACTTGATCATATTCAAGTTCAGCTGTCGTTTCACGGCCAAACATATCAACAGAAACAAAAATCTTTTCCTTGTCTTCTTGAATGTCAGTGATCTTACCAACCATGCCATCGAAGGCACCTTCTGTAATCGTTACAGTTTCGCCAATTTCAAAGTCTAAATCAGGCTTGCGCTTTTCACCTTGTGACTTCAAAATCCGGTCAATTTCTTCATCTAGTAATGGTGAAGGCTTTGAACCACCACCGTGACTACCAACGAAACCAGTTACGTTAGGAGTGTTTCTAACGATGAACCAACTTTCATCAGTCATTACCATTTCAACTAAAACGTAACCTGGGAAGATTTTTTCTTCAACTTCTTGCTTCTTACCACGAACAGTTTCTACTTTACTTTCTTCAGGAGTTACAACTCTAAAAATAAAGTCTTGCATCCCCATTGATTGCGCACGTGAAAGCAAGTCGCTCTTAACCTTGTCTTCGTATCCCGCGTAAGTGTGAAGCACATACCATTTCTTCTTTGAAGTTTCTACCATGTGATTTTCTCCTTAAATTTTAGACAAACAAAAAAACCCCTAGTCTAGAGGTCTTTCACTAACAGAGTCATTATACCATAATCTTTGGCATTAAGCTATTACATAAAAGTTGAAGTTAAGTAGCTAAATACCCAATCAAGTGCACCTAAAAATAGGGCAAAAAGCACTGAAGTTACAATAACAACAGCTGTGTCGCGCCGATTCTGTTTTGCACTTGGCCAATGAACTAACTTCATCTCATGGCCAACGCCTTTAAAGAACTTAAACATTAAGTTACCTCGTTTCCTTATGTAAGGTCATTTTTTTACAGTGTTTACAAAACTTTTTAATTTCAAATCTAACTGTGCGAGTCTTACTTGCAGCAATTGAGTAGTTTCGCGAACCACAAACTGTGCAAGCTAAAGCTGCTTTTTTTACTGCCATAATCTCACCTTCCAAACTGTAATTATACTAGCAAAATTTTTAGTTTTTCGCAATTAATTGTTTTAAAACAAAAAACTACCAAGCAACGCTCAGTAGTCTTTTTGGTGGATAAACATGCGTATCCACCGGTCGTAGAATTATTTAGTTGGTCTTATTTCTTAAGATTTTCGTTGACGAAGGCTTCAATTTTATCGTCGGAGTCTTTCAAGAAAGGAAGCATATCTTCCTCAGTCTTAAGGGTATTTTTACCATTCTTTTCCATGAAGTAGTTCCAAATTGCGTCTCTTACAGGAATGTTTGAGTCGCTCCAGTCGAAAACTTCTTTCATGTGACGGTCCAACAATCTTGTCTTTAAAACATCTTCTGTCATCTTAAAATACCTCCTAATTAATTTCTACAATTCTTATTTTACTACTTTTTTGCAGAATCAGTTAAAAAATAGCTCTTCATTTTTCTTTTTACCCTTGCTTGGGCTCTTTTTAGTATTTTTAGTTCAATATTTAGTTTTTTACTAGATTCTTCTAAATCATAAATTCCCAATAAACTCATTAGACCAATTAGTTCTAAATATGATAATCTTTGGATAAATTGTTGAAATTCAAGATTACTTGGAATAATTGGCTGATTAAAGCTGGGCTCAGAAATAAGGCCCAATTCCTGCAGATTTTCATAAGAGTAAGTTAAATATTTGGCACGACATTTTGCAAATTCATATCGTAATAGATTTTTAGCATGATTTTGTAAACGCATTTTAAAGAAGTTTCCAAAGCTACGTCCTTTTTCGGCTTGATAAAGCTTCGCTGATTCTACACATAGAATAAAAGCCTCTTGTTCCCAATCTTTGGTGTCCAGATCTTTAAAGTAATAATGACCACCAATTGAATGAACTAGAGGCAGATATTTTTGAAAAATTTCTTTTAAAGCCACTTCATTTCCAGCATTAATTTGTTCGATTAATTTTTCTTCAGTCATACTGTACCTCCTAATAACAAGGCACAGTTTACTGAATTATCTTAAACAAACTAAAGCGAACTAATGTCTGATGAAAGAATGTATATTTTTATGTTATCTTTTTATTTTACAAGCGGATGAGTTGTGTTAAGCATTTGATAAAGAAGCACACCCGTTGCCACACTGGCATTTAGTGATTGAACGTGTCCAATCATCGGAATCGTTAATGTTTGATCCATTTGTTTTAAAAGCAGTGGACTAATTCCTTTTCCTTCATTACCAATAACTAAGACGCTTTTCCCTTTAGCATCCCATGTACGGTAATCTTGGCCTGACATTGCTGTACCAAATACCCAATAGCCAGCTTTTTTCAATTGTTTCACTGTTTGGACCAAGTTATTTACCCGGCAAACTGGAACGTGATCAATGGCTCCAGTTGAAGTTTTAGCAACTACACTAGTTAAGCCACTAGCTCGGCGCTTAGGAATAATAACTAAATCGACTCCAGTAGCATCGCAAGTTCTCAAAATTGATCCTAAGTTATGAGGATCTTCAATTGAATCCAGCATCAAAATAAATGGATTTTCTTTAGTAGCTAATTTTTCTAAGCTTTGGTCTAGGTCTGCATATTCAAAACTTGAAATAGCTAAAACTAGTCCTTGGTGATTACCAAAATCAACTAACTTATCTAGCTTGTTTTTTGGTGCTTCTTGCACAACTAAGTGCTTTTTCTTAGCTAAGCCATAAACTTGATTAGCAAAGTCCTGTTGTACTCCATTTTGTAAAAAGATTTTGTTAATTTTACCAGCATCTTCATTTTTTAAGAAATCAATTCCAGCATGTCTACCAAAAACAAAATCACCTTTAACTGAAGTCATACTTGTCAATTCCTCCTGCTTCTACTTGTTGAATACACCAATTAGCTAATTCACTGATTCGCTCTTGTTGATTGAGCAACTCTAAATAGCCAAATACTGCTTCAAAGCCTGTGGATAGCTTATAAGTTGCTAACTTGGTATTTTTAGCATGGGTATAACTTTTAGCGTTACGTCCCCTCTTAAAAGTAGCAAATTCCTCAGCTGTTAATAGATTATCTTCTTGCATCTTGGTAATCAAGCTAGCTTGCGCTTTGGCAGAAACGTAGTGAGTCGCATCTCTTTGCAAGACTTGTGGTCGCACAACGCCGCCTTTAATCAAATGCCGCCGAATATAAATTTCATAAACAGCATCCCCCAAATAAGCCAAAGTTTGTCCATTTAAGGTATCTGGATTTATTTCTTTTTCAGTTAATTGCTTAATTTTATTCACGTCTCCATCTCGTTCCTTGTTTGGTATCTTGCAAAATAATGCCCATCGCTAGCAATTGATCTCGAATTGCATCACTAGTGGCAAAGTCTTTATTTTTACGAGCTTCATCACGTTTTTTAACTAGTGCATCAATTTCAGCATCATCGTCACCTGATTTTTCAGCAGTTAATTTATCCACATCTATTCCAAAAACACTCATAAAATCAGTTAAATCAGCTAAGAATTGCTTTAAGCTAGCTAGATCAGCTAGGTCTTGACTAGCATTTTTATTAGCAAAAGTCATTCCGTCATAAACTGCAGCTAAAGCATTTTGCACATTAAAGTCATCATCCATTGCTTCTTTAAAGGCTAAACGAGTATCTTCAACCTTTTCAGCGAATTGACTATCTGCTTTTTGATTTGAATCATTTAACCGGCTCTTAATTGTCAAAACAGTATTCTTTATTCTGTCTAAAACATTTTCTGCTTGCGCTAGATTCTCTTCAGAATAGTTAATTGGCTTACGATATTGCACACTTGCCATGAAAAAGCGTAATACTTGTGGATCAATTTTTTTCAAAATGTCATGTACAGTCACAAAATTATGGAGTGACTTCGACATCTTTTGTTCATCTTTACCCACAGTCACAAAGCCATTATGCATCCAGTAATTCACAAACTTCTTACCAGTTTTAGCTTCACTTTGGGCGATTTCATTTTCATGGTGAGGAAATTCCAAGTCTTGGCCACCGCCATGAATATCAATCGTATCACCTAAGTACTTTGTAGACATCACGCTACATTCGATATGCCAACCGGGTCGACCCTTACCCCAAGGAGAATCCCAAGCAATTTCATCATTTTGTTTTTGCTTTTTCCACAAGGCGAAGTCAATTGGATCTTCTTTTTTAGCAAATTCTGCTTCATTAACGTGCTGACTTGCACCTTCTTCAAGACTAGCAATATCTTGATCACTTAATTTACCATAACCAGTAAATTTTTTAGCGCGGTAATACACATCACCATCAACTTCATAAGCAAAGCCCTTATCAATCAAAGTCTTTATAAAAGCAATAATATCTTTGATTTCTTCCGTTGCTCTAGGGTGAAGGGTAGCTGGTTCAATATTTAACGCAGTAGTATCTTCCATAAAGGCATTAATATAACGCTTAGCTAATTCTGGGACCGTAATTCCTTCAGCACGCGCTTCATTAATCATCTTGTCGTCAACATCAGTAAAATTAGAAACGTATTTTACGTCAAAGCCCTTATATTCTAAGTAGCGCCGAATTGTATCAAAGGCAATACTTGAACGGGCATTTCCAATATGGATGTAGTTATACACAGTTGGTCCACAGACATACATGCTAACTTTGCCTGGAACAAGCGGTTTAAATTCTTCTTTTTGGCGGGTCAAAGTATTATAAATTTTCATTTGTTTACCTTCCCTTTTGAACTTCTCTTGTTACTATTCTACCAGATGATAGAAAAAAAGAGGCATTTGATTATTTATCAAATGGCCTCTTTAACCTAGTTACTTTTTCTAGCATCTAAGCCTTTTATCCCGTTTTGATATGTCCATAGTTTAATTTCTGTCATATCACCACTCTTATAGTAAGCACTAATCAATTCATTCCAAGTTTCCCACTTACTTAAAGGAACATTGATTAAGCCAGCTCCACCATCAATCATAATTTTATTAGCTGTTAACATAGCTGTTCTTTTATTACCATCCCAAAAGATTTGGTTTCTCATATTGTGATATAAAATAGTCAATGCCTTATCAGTAGTACTTATTTGAGCAGATAAGGTGGAAAGTAAAAAATCACGTTCTTGTTTAATATCAACATCAGGTGGCGTAAATGACTCACCTTGACCTAAGTAAACAGAACCCTGCCCCTCTCGAAAATTTCCCGGATCTAAAGAATCTCTAGCTGCAACAATTTGATTGATTTTTTGTTCATATTCTAAAGTTAGGACATCTTTACTACTAGTAATAAAATTCCAACCACGTTTTAAGTCAATGATAACATTAATATCATCAATACTAACGCCACTAACTCCCATCCCTGCTAATATCGTCTTAGTCTGGGGTAACGTTGTATTAACGCCTTCAAAACGGGCATCTGTATGAATTAATTCTGCAAAATTACTTCTAGCAAATCTGATATTTTCATCCTTGGTAAAAGCATATTTATCTTTAAAGTCCATTGCTTAGCCTTTCCAAAACTTTCTTACTAGGTCCTATTCTACCAGATGATAGAAAAAAGAGGCATTTGATTATTTATCAAACAACCTCTTTAATCTAGTTAGTTAGATTTTTAATTTTTACATTTAAACTAGTATATATACCTAGTGTAGAAAAAACAACTATCAAAATATTAGCAATAATTGTTACCCAGCCACTCCAAATTAAGTAATCGACCAATAAAAGAACATATGGAATACAAATTAAAACATTCCACCAAGACAATCTAATAACATGTGTTTTAAAATTAGCTATCCTATACATCCCAAGTGTACTTGGGACACAAAGAGCTATATTACATAAAATTTGAAATAATGTGGTATCTGCTAAATAGGATATGGTTAAGGCATTAAGTATAACCATGCAAATAAACAAAATGGTTGTGCGTTCTTTTTTTATTATTCTATCCTCATTTCTACTATTCTTCTATCTAACTTAAGTATATCAAACTAGAAATTTATTAGCTGTCATCACACTTTATCCACAAAAAAATCGCGTCTTTCAACGCGATTTTTTCATTATAAACCTTGCTTAGTCATTTCAGATAAAGTCAAATCAATATTGTGTTCAACCTTATCCTTACCCATCAATTCAATAGCTTCACCAATACCAGGGCCAACCATTGAACCAGTAGCAGCAATTCTAATTGGCATAAAGAGCTTTCTACCCTTAACGCCAGTAACTTTTCTAGTAGCTTGAATTGCATTCATAACTTGAACAGCAGTATAGCGTGGTACAAGGTCAAGTTGCTTTCTGAATTCTTCAATTACAACGCGACCTTCATCATTCTTGATTTCTTCAACTTCTTCTTCGGTCAAAGCTTGCTTATCTTCAAAGAAGATATGTGAGAAATCAACAATTTGCTTAGTGTAAGACATTTGAACTGAGTAAATGTTAACCAATTGACGTACCCATTCCATCTTTTCTGGAGTAATGTCTTTATCCACTAAGCCTGCTTCTTGCAAGTTGTTAAGTGCTAAATCAAGCAATTCATCTCTATTAGCAGTCTTAACATATTGGTTGTTTACCCATTCAAGTTTCTTTTCATCAAAGGCAGCAGGTGACTTTGATAAACGCTTAGGATCAAAGTCCTTAATTAATTGTCTTTGTGAGAAGATTTCACTTTCACCAACTGGTGACCAACCAAGTAAAGTAATGAAGTTAAACATTGCTTCTGGTAAGTAACCAAGGTCACGGTATTGTTCAATAAATTGCAAAACTGATTCATCACGCTTAGAAAGCTTCTTACCAGTTGCTGCGTTGATAATCAAAGTCATGTGACCAAACTTAGGTGGTTCCCAGCCAAATGCTTCATAAACAACTAATTGCTTAGGAGTATTAGCAATGTGGTCATCCCCACGTAAAACGTGAGTCATTTCCATCAAGTGGTCATCAATTACAACGGCAAAGTTGTAAGTAGGCATTCCGTCACGCTTTTGGATGACGAAATCACCACCGATAGTATCACTTTCAAAGCTAATGTGACCCTTAACGATGTCATCCCATTCATAAGTTCTACCCTTAGGAATGTGAATTCTAACAACTGGCTTAAGGCCTTTTGCTTCAGCCTTTGCTTGAGCTTCCTTAATTTCGTCAGCTGTCATATCTTGATATTCGTATACGTAGTGAGGTGCAATACCCATAGCTTTTTGCTCTTCACGCTGAGCTTCAAGCTCTTCTTCAGTCATGTATGAGTAGTATGCCTTACCTTCGTCAAGTAATTGTTGAATGTACTTGTTGTAAATTTCTTTTCTTTCTGATTGACGGTATGGGCCGAAGTCCCCACCCTTATCAGGACCTTCATCCCAGTCAATACCTAACCAGTGAAGGTTTTCCATTTGTGATTTAGAACCACCTTCAACGTTTCTTGCAGTGTCAGTATCTTCAATTCTTAAAATGAAAGTACCCTTGTTGTGACGTGCAAACAAGTAGTTGAATAAAGCAGTTCTTGCATTACCAATATGTAAGTGTCCTGTTGGGCTTGGTGCATATCTAACCCGAATTTTTTGTTTAGCCAAAATACATGCCTCTTTCACTAAAAATTAGTAGTTAACTTCTTCATTTTACGCATATTATAGGAAAAGTTCAAACCCTATCCAAAAACAAGTTTTAATGCCTGTGCAACTGTAGCTACTGGAATTACCTCAATACCAAGGCTAGCAAACTTTTTTTGCATATTAAATTTAGGGATAAAAATCCGTTTAAATCCGACTTTTTCTGCTTCTGCAATTCTGGATTCGATTTTATTAACCCGTCTAACCTCACCAGTTAAACCAACTTCACCAATAAAGCAATCTTCTGATGGGATTTCTGCATTCTTATAACTAGAGCTAACTGCCATCACAACAGCTAAATCAATTGCTGGCTCAGTTAATTTAATTCCGCCTGTTGTAGTAATATAAGCGTCTTGATTTTGAAGCATTAAATTGCCACGCTTTTCTAAGACAGCTAAAAGCAAAGCTGCCTTGTTATAATCAATTCCACTAGTAGTCCTTTTAGCATAACCAAAAGCAGTTGGTGCAACCAAAGCCTGCACTTCCGCTAAAATTGGCCTAGTTCCTTCAAGCGAAACTGCTACACAAGAACCAGTTGAATTAGGTAAACGCTCATCTAAAAAGATGGAAGATGGATTTGTAACTTCTTTTAAACCAGTATTTTCCATCTCAAACATCCCAATTTCGTTGGCTGCACCAAAACGGTTCTTAACTGAATGTAAAATCCGATAAGCATGATGTTCATCACCTTCAAAATAGAGCACGGTATCAACCATGTGTTCTAAAATCTTAGGCCCAGCAATCGCGCCTTCTTTAGTCACATGTCCAATAACAAAAATAGTAATTTGATCAATTTTAGCGATATGCATTAATTCACTCGTAACTTCACGGACTTGTGAAGCTGAACCCACCATTGAATCAAGACTAGGTTCATTCATTGTTTGAATTGAGTCAATTACGACAAAATCAGGCTTTAAATCATCGATTTGGTCACGGATATTGTTCATATTTGTTTCAGGATACAAATACATCCCGCTATTACCAACTCCAAGTCGATCTGCTCTAAGTTTAATCTGGCTAGCTGACTCTTCCCCTGAAACATATAGAACTTTATGATCATCAGCTAGAGTTGCCATAATTTGAAGCATTAAAGTGGATTTTCCAATACCAGGATCACCACCAATTAAGACTAATGAACCTGGAACAATACCACCACCTAAAACACGATTTAATTCAGTAAATTTAGTTGGAATACGACTTTCTTTTTCCGCCTTAACTTTGCTTAAATTAACCGCCTGATTTAAGCCAGTCGCTGAAATCAAACGACTAGCGGTTTGCTTAGTTGAAGCTTTTTTAACTTCTTGAACTTCCTTTTCAAATTGATTCCAAGCACCACAATTAGGACATCTGCCTAAATATGAAGCTGAGATATAGCCACAAGATTGACACTTATAACGAGTCTGTGTTTTCGCCATTAATTTTCACCTTTCAACATCGTTGAGCCGAAACCACCAATACGTTCACGCTTAACTGGTTGATCATTATCAGTTTTGAGATATTTCATAAAAATTCCTTGGGCAATCCGATCTCCCTTGTGAATATGCAAAGGTCGAACGCCATAATTAAGCACTTGTACCATTAATTCGCCCTCATTATTTGGATTATTGTAGTAGTCACTATCAACTACCCCAATTCCATTTGGCAAATTCAAAAAACGTTTAACAGTATTAGAAGAGCGATTAGCAATAATTAACATTTCATCTTCTGGCATATAAGCCTTAATTCCAGTATGAATCATAGTTGGCTTTAAACATTTTTCGGCAAATTCAAAATCTTGTTCATTTAATTCGTGACCATTACGGATTAAGCGAAATATTCTGACAAAGTTTAAACACCAAATGCTTGGAATTACCACATCTTCAGCTGCTTCCAAATCGTATCCAGCACTAGCTAAAGTTTGGCGCTGAGGTAACTTAATTCCCTGATTTTCATACTTAGTACAAATTTCGAACCCTCTAGTTTTCATTCGTTACTCCTTTGTGAGTTAGTTGTTTATTATATTATAGATGCTTACTATAATATAATACGTAAAGAAATCAAATTTTTACTTTTTTTGAAAGAAGGATAAAAATGTTTGTCCACGATAAACTAGCACATAACTTTTATGAAGACTCTCAAATTGGTGCGCCTAATTACCGTCTTCATTATCATTTAATAAAAAATGACAAAGTAATGGCAATTGATCATGTTTTCGTTAATCCCGAAATCAAAAATCCCAATACTGATAAACTAATTGAAACTGCAATCAGTTGGGCTAAAGAGCATAAACTAATGATTATGCCACTAGGACCTACTATCCTAGCCTACTTTCAAGAAAATGAGACCAAGCTTGCTAAAATTTGGTATAAAAAACAAACAAATGAATAGACTATAACTTTTTTCTAAGATAAAATAAATATATCGTTGCTTTTTTAGGAGGGAAATTATGACTAAAGAAATTTCACAAGCTACAATTGATAACTTTAAGGCAGACTTTGCCAGTCGTAAGGATGCTCGCATTGCTGCTCGTGCTGCCCAAACAAATGGGATTTTTAAAGCTAGTCAAGATACTCAAAGTAAGATTGATTTAAATCCAACTTTTTCAGTAGAAATTGATACTGGAACAGTTGCTGATCAAAAGGCTTCAGGTCGTTGCTGGATGTTTAGTGCTTTAAACACTATGCGTCACCCTTTACAAAAGAATTTCAAGATTAAGGGCTTTGAATTATCTCAAAACTATACTAACTTCTGGGATAAGTTTGAGAAGTCTAATTGGTTCTTTGAAAATGTAATTGCTACTGCTGATAAAGATTTAGGCGATCGTAAAGTATCCTTCTTATTTGCTACCCCACAACAAGATGGTGGTCAATGGGATATGCTCTGCGGTTTAATTGCTAAATATGGTATTGTTCCTAAGTCAGTTTATCCTGAAACTTTCAGTGCAACTAGTTCAGCTGCCTTAAATGACACTTTAAATACTTTACTTAGGAAAGACGGTTTAAAGCTTAGAGAACTTGTTAACGCTGGTAAGAATGAATCCGAAATTGAAGCTGCTAAAACTGAAATGCTTAATGAAGTCTTCCGCGTTTTAGCAATCGCTTTAGGCGTTCCACCTAAGAAGTTTGATTTTGAATATCGCGATGATGACAAGAATTACCATATTGATCGTGATCTTACTCCACAAGACTTCTTCAAGAAATACGTTGGCTGGAACTTAAGTGATTACATTTCAACTATCAATGCTCCAACTAGTGATAAACCTTTCCACAAGGTGTTTTCAGTTGAATACTTAGGTAACGTTGTTGGTGGTCGCCAAGTTCGTCACCTTAACTTGCCAATTGATGAAATGAAGACTTTAATCATTAAACAACTTGAAGCTGGAGAAGTGGTATGGTTTGGCTCAAATGTTGTTAAGGATTCTGAACGTAAAGCAGGTTTACTTGATACCAATATTTATCGCCGTGATGAATTATTCGATGTTGACTTCTCAATGACTAAGGCTGAAAAACTTGATACCGGTGAAAGTTTAATGGATCACGCCATGGTTATTACTGGTGTTGATTTAGTTGATGGAAAGCCAACCAAGTGGAAGATTGAAAACTCATGGGGTGAAAAGGCTGGATTTAAAGGCTACTTCGTTATGAGTGATGCTTGGTTTAATGCCTTTGTTTACCAAGCTGTTATCAACAAAAAGTTCTTATCAGATGAACTTAAGAAGACCTTCGAAGAAGGTAGCAAAGACCCAATTCAATTGTTACCATGGGACCCAATGGGTGCTTTAGCAATGGACTTTTAATTAAAATTAATACTAATAAAAAAGACTTCACTACTTGTGAAGTCTTTTTTATTACCAAATATGTAACAAGCGCGTATTATCAAGCTTGCTCAAATTAAATTGGTGAACATGTTGTTGCTTATTTTCAGGAAATTCTTTGACAAAATCAGCTAAATTGAAAAGTCCTGTTGAATATGTCCAAACACCTTTGACTTTTCTAATTGGATCCAGCATTTCATTTCTTACTGGATATGCTGAAATCAAAAAATGCTTGTGGTGGAACTTAAAGACAAAGAATGGGAGCTTAAAGTCTTCAACAACCTCTTCCCGAGTTTTACCAATTGTGACAACATTACGGTAAGTTCCATATTTTTCCGTAAACTTATCATTAAATGAAAAGTAAAAATTAGAAATATGCACATGTGGAAAATCTGCTTCATCAACCCCATCTGGAACTGCAATCACATGTTCAAAATGATCTAAATTACTTTCTCGTTGTGAAAGGGCCCGCTCCATTTGATTTGGTGTAATCATTTTAGCCCAATCAGGTACTTCAGGATGAGCCTTATAAGTTTTATACATTTGGGTAACAACTTCAGGTTTTACCCAATCATAATGCATTCGAGTTTGATTACGCTTAAGTAGATTCTCCAAAGTATTATTTTGCATTAAATCTACTACAAATAACTCATAGCGATATTTATCAACTAATGGCTTAAAATGTTCAATTGCACTTGGGGCAATATGAGTCCCATCAACAATTACCGTTTCACCATAAGACATTTTGTGTTCGACTAGATTATCAACTAACTGTTCAGTTCGAACATTAACATGCCGCGGAATCACTTGATGCAAGTAGTCAGCTTCTTTTTCATAGTAAACAGTCAAATCCGCTAAAAGCAAGCGAATTGAATCACGACTAATTGCATACGGCTGTAAGTGATGGCGGGCAATGAATGAGGATTTTCCTGAACCTGGAGCACCTCTTAATAAGAAAATTTTGCGCATTGCTTATTCTCCATCTAATTTGATTAAAAATATAAACACTCATTACGATTCTACCATAAATTGTGCGTTTTTATGATGATAAACTCAATTAGCTTAAAATTTTCTTGTCTACAATTTTTAAATCTGAATCCATGGTATAGACAATTGGCTCAGCATTAGGTACTTCTAGATTCAAAATTTCTTTATTATCAATCTGTTCCAACTTTTTAATTAAGGCACGCAAACTTGAACCATGAGCCACAATTAATTGATCTTGTCCTAATAACAAGTGGCTAGCAACTTGCCCATAGTAATATGGCATTAGGCGTTTTTGCGTTTGATGCAGGCTTTCAGCCTTGGGTAAAATATTAGGATCAATTGAATCATATCGACGATCATTTAAACTATCTTTCGCTAATGGGGGCACTTCATCAAAACCACGTCGCCATTTTTTTATTTGATTATTACCAAAAATCTCTCGTGCCTTATCTTTATTAATGCCTCTTAGCGCACCATAGTGTCTCTCATTTAAGCGCCAAGTTTTGGTGATTGGCAAATACAAAATATCATTAATCTCACTAATGATATTTGCCGTTTCAATTGCTCGAGATAGCAAAGAAGTATGGATATGAGTGGGATTAAAATTTTCTACTTGCTTGATTAATTCACCTGCACGCTTTGCTTCTTCAATTCCTCTTTTACTCAATCCAATATCATTCCAGCCAGTAAAAATATTTTCTGCATTTGCAATACTTTCACCATGTCTAACTAAAACAAGTTTTACCATTATCAAGTTCCCATCTAAAATAAGGCTAAAATTCCACCAACAAATAAAATCGCTCCAAAAATCAAATATGCCTTAAGTCCACGCTTATTAGTTGGTTGATGTCTTCGATTATAGTAAAAAGCCATATCATAAATCCCCATAATTAATAGTATGGCCGCTAAAAAAAATTTGTTTTGCATCCTTAATCATCCTTATTTAAAACAATCATCTTTTCTTTAATTCCACGTTGGCATTCTGCCTGTAAAGTAACATGGTTAATCCCCAGTTTAGTTTTTAACTCCTGCCCAATTTTCGAATATAATTGTTCAAGCTGAATTACACTCATTTTTTCTGTCACATTGACATGGGCATCCATCATGATGAAATCATCACTATAGCGCCACACATGTAAATGGTGCAGATTAGTTACCTCTGGAAATGAAAGAACAATTTTTTTAATTTCTTCTAAATCAACATTGGGGTTTGACTCCATCAAAATATTGGCTGCTTTTTTTGTAATTTTATAAGCCTCAAACATGATAAAAATTGAAACTAGCAATGTCATTAGTGGATCAACTAAATTACTTTTCCAAAAATAGATAATTACGGCTCCAATTACTACTGCGATACTCGACAATGCATCTGACATCATATGCAAAAAAGTAGCTCTTACATTCAAATTATGTTTAGCCCCACTGCTCATTACTAACATCGAAACTCCATTAGCTAATAACCCAATCAAGGCAATAATCAACATTAAGCGTCCCTTAACAGGTTGAGGGTTAGTGAATCTTTCAAAAGCTTCTAGCATCAAAAGAAAACTAACAACTAGGAGAACTACACCATTAGTAAATGCTGCCAAAGTTTCTGCTCTTTGATAGCCAAAAGTTTTGTGCTTGTCTCGATCTCGTTGCCCAATTAAGTGTGCTACAAATGAAATAATGATAGCTGCAACATCACTCAAATTATGGACTGCATCTGATAATAAGGCTAGCGAGCCTGAAAGAATTCCACCTAAGAATTCCGAAATTGTAATAACAATATTTAGTAAAGTTACAAAAAGATATTTACTAGTGATCTTGTTGTGTTTCATGATTACTCCTAAAAGTCTTCTGCTTTAATATTGTAATCAACAATTTCAAATTTTCCATTATCATTCAATATTCCCCGGGTAATACTTCCATTATCCGGAAATGCTATATCATGAATTCCATCACTATTTTTCCAATACTTAATGGCTAAAGTCTTGATAAAATCGCCATGTGACACTAGTAAAACACGATTTTCATTAATAGTCTCTTCTTGCAACTTTTTGATTGCTCGAATCATTCTGGTATTAAGTTCATCATAATTCTCAGCTAAATGTCTTGGATCTGCAGCTTTAGTTGCTTCTCTAAATTTATATAATCCGAGCTGATTGATAATTTTTTGCACATCTTTTTCTTTGCCGATACCTGCTTTTTGGCTAATACATTCCCAGGTTTGATCAATATCATCCCCTTCAAATGAGCCAAAAAAGACTTCCCGAAATTCTGGTAACTTTTTGATTTTACCAATTTCAGAAACTTCATTTGCATCTTTCATTAAATGAACCGTATCAATTGCCCGTTTTAAATCAGAAGAATACATATTATCAAAATGAATTTGAGATAAAGCTTCTGCTGTCTTCTTTAAATCATTGATACCTTTAATTGTTAAAGGGGAATCGGCCCAACCTTGCACCTTGTTCAACTGATTGAACATTGTTTCACCATGTCTAATTAAATATACTTCAGTTGTCATTTAAATCCTCCTTTACGTTAATTCTATTTTATCATGAAAATTGGCAAGTTATAGATAAGCTTGATAACCTAAGTAAATTGCCAATATAATTGCAAAAGTAAATGTAATAATCCTTACTTGTTTTAAAGGTAAGTATCGAATAATAATCTGACCTAGATATCCACCAATTGCCAATCCAATTGCTAGTGGAATTGCTTTATCCCAAAAAACACTTTTGTTAAACAAAAAAACTAGCAAGGCCACTAAATTACCAAGTGATCCGATAATATTTTTGACAGCATTAACAGTAACAAAGTCATCATTTGAAACAGCCATTAAAACTATGAGCATTAAGACTCCTGAAGCTGCGCCAAAATAACCGGTATAGATACCTGCAATTAACATCCCCATCTGGCTAATAAGAATGCCCATTTTCCCACTTATCTTTTTACTAAAGGTTGCTTTTTTACCGCTAACTAAAAACAAGAAAGCACTAAACAAAACAAAGAATGGAACTAATTTTTCGAATATTTTACTAGGAAAGATTACAACTAAAAAACTACCAATTAAAGCACCAATTAAAATCAAAACAATATACGCTAAATACTTTTTCCAACTTTTTTTCAGCTCTTTTACTGATGAAACAGCTGCTCCTAGTCCAGTAAAAATTAGGGCTGCAGTATTAGTAATATTAGCATAAATTGGTGCAACTCCACTTAAAAGTAAGGCTGGATACGAAACAAGTGAAGCCATACTTGATACCACTGAGACAATTCCTGCGATAATTCCAGCAAATATTAAAAAGGTAAATATTAAAACTTCATGCATTTTTTATCAATCCATTCTTTTCAATCTTTCTGGTTAAAATTTGGCTATAAACTGCGTACAATAAACTATAGATAATTTTATCAAAGAAAGGATTAAGTTATGAAAAAAGTTGCTGTAATTTTTGCAGATGGTTGCGAAGAAGTTGAAGGTTTAAGTCAAGTTGATGTTTTACGTCGATTAGGTTTGCAAGCTGATATGGTTGGTTTAGCAAGCAAAGAAGTCTTAGGTGATCACCAGATTAAATTGACCTGTGACAAGGTTGTTGATGATAGTTTACTTGATTATGATTTAGTCTCCTTCCCTGGCGGACTAATTGGAGCCAAGAATTTAGCAGCAAGTCAAAAGTTAGCTGAAATAATGCAAAAGCGTCACCAAGCTGGCAAATGGATTGCTGCGATGTGTGCAGCACCAATGGCTTTAGGAAAATATGGTCTTTTAGCTGATACTGATTTTACTTGTTATCCCGGGTTTGAAGATGAAATCACAGCTGATTGCCCAACCGGAAGATTTCATGAAGATATTGTCGTTACTGATAAGAAGCAAAAAGTAATTACTAGCCGTGGTCCTGCCACCGCTTGGGCTTTTTCATATGCTCTTGCAAATGCTTTAGGTGTTGAAACTGCTGAACTTGAAAAAGGAATGCTTTACAACTACTTAAAAGAAAATATTTAGTATTGAAAGCTGGCTTTGCCAGCTTTTTTACATTTACATTTATTTGTCCCATCATTAAAATGAGAATAATATCTTTTCTTAACCTTAATACTAGAGAGGACTATTTATGATGAAATATCGAATTCAAGCGATTTTATTCGTACTAGTAGCTTTTATGCTCGGTTGCAACGAATATATGATAGTTGGAGTTTTACCTAGTATCTATCAAGATTTAGGAGTACCGTTATCATTATTGGGACTTCTAGTAACACTTTTTGCACTAGTTTACTCAATTTGCACTCCTATTATTTCAATTCTTTGTACCCGCTTTAAACGTCATAATGTTTTATTCGTACTTTTAGCAATTTTTTTATTAGCAAATACCTGGACAGCCTTAGCTCCAGATTTTATTTCACTTTTACTTTCTAGAATTTTATCAGGTTCAACTGCTGGAGCAATTATTTCAATAACGATTATCATGGCTAGTTTTATCGCTCCACCTGCTAAAAGGGCTAGTTTAATTTCTTGGGTTTTTGCAGGCTTTAGTATTGCCAATGTTGCTGGAGTTCCAATCGGTAATAAAATCGCTGAGCTAGGTTCATGGCGAAACAGCTTTTGGATGGTTACTATTTTAACCATTATAATTTACATTGCTTTATTCTTTTTCGCTCCTCGTAATACTCCACAAGCAAAAGCCAAAACTAAGACCGATAAACATCCCCAAGAAGGCGGTGCAGCTTTCATTAAAGATAGGCGTACCATCTTAACTTGTCTCTTTATTGTTTTTGTTTGTGCAGCTCAATTTAGTTACTATACCTATATTACCAAGATACTTACAGAATCAATGGGATTTAAAACTGAGCTTTTGTCACCATTACTTTTTATTTTAGGTTTTGTTTCTATTATCGGAAATAAAATTGGTGGCTATATCGCTGGACGGGGCAATATGAAAGATATTCCTTGGTTATATTTATTCATGGCGATTGCTTTAGTTGTAACAGGCTTTACCATGCAATTACGAATTTTTGCCTTTATTTTAATTGCACTTATATGTATCGTTAACTGCTCATATGGTTCAAGTGTTACTGTATTTCTATTAGATATCGCAAGTCACTCATACCCACAAGCTTTAGATTTAGCTTCATCACTTAATCCCGTTTTTTCTAACGTGGGAATTGCAGTTGGATCATTAGTAGCTGCTCAAGCAATCAACTTTATTTCTATTGCTCAAATTGTATTTATTTCAGCAATTTTCGCCTTTATTGCCTTTGTTCTTGCTATGACAATCAAATATCTTATTCACTAAAAACAGCCTTACAAGGCTGTTTTTTTGCATATTATTATGATTCTAGTTATAAATATGATTAGATAGTATTAACATTTATCAATTAGGAGGTATTATTTTGAGTTTAGTATTTATCGAACCAGCAAAGTTATCAGACTTAGATGATATTATGAAGATAATCAATTCATCCAAGAAGTTTTTAAAAGACTCCGGTAGTAATCAGTGGCAAAACGGCTACCCCGATGAAGCAGTTATTAAACAAGATATTACCAACGAAGATGCTTGGATTTTAAAAGTAGATGGGCAAACTGCAGGCTACGCAGCTATTATTATCGGTGAAGAACCTACTTACGCAGAAATTAGCCATGGTTCTTGGGAAAATAATAATGACCCTTATGCAACAATTCACCGCTTAGCAATCAGCAGTGAATATCGTGGGCAAAACTTATCAGGTCTTATGATAAGTAACTTAATTTCGGCAATGAGGGTTAAAGGGATTGAAAACTACCGCATTGATACTGCTCCTGTTAATAAAATCGTCCAAAGGATTGCTGAAAAAAATGGATTTGTATATCGTGGAATGATTGAAGTAGACAATGAACCAATTGATCCAGAACGCGTAGCATATGAACTTAATTTGAGAAAATATGAATAAAATATCTGATTAAAAAGATTACCGCCAAAGGCTATCAATTTATTGATAGCTTTTTACATTTTTTCCAGATATTTTTTTAGATATTACGCTTTATTTTCAGGACTTAAGCGGGTAAACTTGGTTAGTATACTTTGCTACGCAATACAAAGGAGATAGAGCATTGAAATATAAATTACAGTCAATCATGTTCGTTCTAGTAGCTTTTATGCTCGGTTGCAACGAATACATGGTAGTGGCGGTTTTAGAAAATATTAGCGCAGATTTAAAAATCCAAATTTCACTTTTAGGTATTTTAGTTACTGTCTTTGCTTTCGTTTATTCTATATGTACGCCAATTATATCTATTGTTTTTGCACACGTTAAACGTCATTTAGTGCTATTTGGACTTTTAAGTGTATTTATTACTGCTAACACCTTAACTGCTCTAGCACCTAACTTTTACGTACTTATTATTTCCAGAATTTTAGCTGGTGCAACTGCTGGTTCGATTATTTCAATTACAATTATCATGACCAACTTTATTGCTCCACCTGAAAAAAGAGCTGGCTTAATTTCTTGGGTATATTCTGGTGCTGGTATTGCCAACTTGCTTGGTGTTCCTGTTGGAAATAAGATTGCTGAACTCTTTTCTTGGCGTTATAGCTTTGCCTTGATTACTATTTTGAGTGTAGTTGTCTTACTACTTTTAATTTCCTTGGCACCTAGAAACACACCACAAATCACTGCAAAAAACACTAACAAGAATACTGAATCTATTCATAATACTGATAAGCAAGACTTTATTAGAGATATCAGAGTTATTTTAACTTGTTTATTTATTGTTTTCGCATGTGCAGCACAATTTAGTTATTACACATATATTACTAAGTTGCTTACTAAATATATGAAATTTAGTCCTGCATCCGTATCAACATTGCTTTTCATTTTAGGGGTTGTAGCAATTATCGGTACTAAACTAGGTGGTTTCTTTGCTGATCATGGTAATATGAAAAACATGCCTTACTTGTATCTTTTCATGACACCAGCTTTAATTATTGTTGGATTAACCATGCACATTAAACTACTTTCATTTATTCTTGTAGCATTAATGGTTATTGTAAGTAATTCATTTGGTTCAAGTGTTACTGTATATCTGCTTGATATTGCCAATAACCATTATCCTGATGCTTTAGACTTAGCTTCATCATTAACGCCTGTATTTTCAAATGTGGGAATCGCCATTGGCTCTTTAGCCTCATCACTTGCTATTCCATATTTGACTTTAGGACATGTTGTTTTTGTATCAGCTATCTTTGCTGCTTTTGCATTAATTACGACTATACTACAATTAAAGCAAAAAAGTATTTAGTTAAGAAGTGGATTTTATCCACTTCTTTTTTTTGCACAATTTTTACGCCAACTTCATATAATATTTTGAAACCTCTTTGATTTAATTACTATTTCCCGGTAAACTAGTATATGTTGTTTTCAACAATACAATTAAAGGAGATAGTACATTGAAATATAAGATTCAATCAATCTTGTTCGTTTTAGTTGCTTTTATGCTTGGCTGTAATGAATATATGATTGTTGGAGTGCTGAAAGATATCCATAGTGATATGGGAACTCCTCTTGCAACTTTAGGAATCCTAGTTACCTTATTTGCATTGGTTTATTCATTCTGTACCCCATTCATTTCATTATTAAGTGCACGTTTTAAACGACATAATGTTTTATTCGGATTATTAGTAATTTTCCTAATTGCTAATACCTGGACTGCTATTGCACCTAACTTTTTCCAATTACTTCTATCCAGAATTTTTGCAGGTGCAACAGCCGGCTCTATTATTTCTATCACCGTTGTGATGGCTAGTTTTATCGCTCCACCAGAAAAGAAAGCGGGATTAATTTCTTGGGTATTCGCAGGCTTTAGTATTGCTAATGTTGCTGGTGTACCTATTGGTAATACCATTGCTCAGGTATTTTCTTGGCGGGATAGCTTCTGGATGGTCACTATATTGACCGTTATTATTTTTGCCTTGCTTTTCGTTTATGCACCAAGAGATACCCCACAAAGTCATGCTGGTACTCCGGAAGAAGCAGCTAAAATTGCTAATGATCGTAAGAAGTATATTATTCACCCTATTACTGTAACTAACGCCTTATTTATTATTTGCGTTACTGGTGCACAATATAGTTTTTATACATATATCACTGAAATTATTACTAAGTACCTTCACTTTACAGATTCAGTTCTAAGTATTCTTTTATTTATTCTTGGTTTTGTATCAATCCTTGGTAATAAACTCGGTGGATACTACGCAGACCGCGGAAATATGCAAGATATTCCATTTTTATACCTTATCATGCCAGTGGCATTAGTCTTAATTGGTTTATTAATTAATTTAACTAGTCCCAATAACTTCCCATTAGCATTTGGAATTATTGCATTTATCTTGATTGCGGTTGTCTGCATCGTTAACGTTAGTTATGGGGCTAATGTAACTGTGCTCTTCCTTGATTTAGCAAATGCTGAGTTCCCAGGTGCTCTTGATTTGTCATCAACATTCAACCCAGTATTTTCAAACCTTGGTATTGCAGTTGGTTCATTTGTTTCCTCAATCGCAATAGGAACAGGATGGTTTAATATTGGAAATATCGTATTTATTTCAGCAATCTTTGGTTTCTGCTCATTAGCACTAGTATTAAGACTTAAAAGATTAACCAAAGAAAATATATAAAAAAGTCCGTGAGAATTAATCTCACGGACTTTTTTACTACATTATCATAGAGCTAGATTTTCTAAAATTTCCTTTCTTATAACGCGCTAAAAAGCTCCTTACATGTAATTTTATCAATATATTAATTAATCTAATATACAAAATATCTTGCTGATAAGGCGTAAACCTAAAACAAAAAAGCATCCCATATGGGATGCTTTTGGTAGCAGTAATCTTGATAATAAGATTAACGCTTTGAGAATTGTGAAGCTTTTCTGGCTTTCTTCAAACCTGGCTTCTTTCTTTCCTTCATTCTTGGGTCACGAGTCAAGAGACCAGCCTTCTTCAAAGGACCACGGAAATCTGGGTCAACTTCAAGAAGAGCACGAGCAATACCATGACGGATTGCACCAGCTTGACCTGAGAAACCACCACCGTTAACATTAACAAGAACGTCGTATTGACCTTCAGTTTCAGTTAATGTTAAAGGTTGCTTCATATCCTTAACCAAGTTAGGGAAAGGAATGTATTCAGTAACATCTTTCTTGTTAACAGTAATTTGACCGTTACCTGGTACTAAACGAACGCGCGCAACAGAATTCTTACGGCGACCAGTTCCAGCGTATGCAGCTTGTTGTGCCATTGTTTAACCTCCTTGATTATTTGTTGATTTCTAATACTTCGGGCTTTTGTGCTTCGTGCTTGTGATCAGCACCTGCATATACGTGCATCTTTAAGAATTCTTGGTGACCAAGAGTGTTCTTTGGAAGCATACCCTTAACTGATAATTCAACTAATCTTACAGGGTTCTTAGCTAACAATTCGCCAGCTGAAACAGCTTTTAAACCACCGCGGAAATCTGAGTGGTGGTAGTAAATCTTATCAGTAGCCTTCTTACCAGTCAACTTTAATTTAGCTGCGTTGATAATGATAACATTGTCACCAGTATCAACATTTGGTGTATATTGAGGCTTGTTCTTACCTCTTAAAATAGTGGCTACAACAGTTGATAAACGACCTAATGCGATATCAGTTGCATCGATAACATACCACTTACGTTCAATTTCACTAGTTTTTGCTAATGGTGTAGTACGCAATTTAAATTCCTCCGTTTTTTTGCAGTTTGACAAACAATAAGTTTCCGGGGCCTATCGTGGACAAACATACGTAGTTTATGATACTTGCTTTGAGGCATAATGTCAATCTTTTTTCTTGTCTAATCGATATTTCTCAGGTACTTCTTCATAAAAAACATGATAGAGATAGAGACCACTTGCTGGAGCAGTATTTCTTACTTCTTGTCGGTCTTTAGCAGAAATTACCCGGCGTAAATCATGAACAGGTCGTCTTTCATTTCCAATTTCTAATAAAGCTCCAACCATAATTCTGACCATATTATATAAAAAACCATTTCCGATAAAGTCAAAAACAATTTCATGCTCTTCTGGCTTTTCCCAAACTTTTACATAATAAATTGTTCTTACCTTATCAATAATTTGACCACCACTTGCCGCAAATGAAGTGAAATCGTGTTCTCCGAGCAAATCTTGAGCTGCTTCTTGCATTAAATGTAAATCTAACTTATAAGGATAATGGCCGGTATAAAACCGTTTAAAGGGATCTACAAAGTGATCTAAGCTAACTATATATCGATACCATTTTCCTTTAGTGGAATATTGCACATGAAAATTTTCATCAACAATCTCTGCCTCTTTAAAAATAATATCAGTCGGCATCATTGAATTTAAAGCTAAAATCATTTTATCAGCTGGAATAAAAGATTTTTGTATAGGGTAATCAAAGTGAATAACTTGTCCTAAAGCGTGGACTCCTGCATCAGTTCTTCCAGAACCATGAACTATCACTCTTTTTCCTTTTGTCATTTTCTCTAAAGCCTGCTCAATGACTCCTTGAACTGTACGCTGATGTGGCTGAATTTGAAAGCCATGAAAAAGATGACCATCATATTCCATTGTCATTTTATAGCGAACCATTAATATCTCCTAAATACCATTAATAATATTGTTAACGTCATGAAAAAGCCTAAATTATATAAATCATACTTAGACCAGGCTAAGGTCCTATAACGGGTTCGACCTTCACTTGATCGATATCCCCGTGATTCCATTGCTGTTGCCAAGTCAATTGCTACTTCTAATGAGTTAATGAATAAAGGGACTAATAAAGGTACAATAGCCTTAATTCTTTGAATTAAATTTCCACTGCTAAAGTCAGCACCACGTGCTCTTTGAGCATTCATAATTTTAACTGTTTGATCAAAAAGAGTTGGTACAAAACGCAATGCAATTGACATAATGAGGGAAATTTCAGCTACAGGAACTTTAAAAATTTTCAAAGGTGACATTATCCATTCAAATGCTGCAGCTATTTCAAGTGGCATTGTGGTGAGTGTCATTACTGTTGAGATTAAAATTATTAAGCTAAAACGCAAGAAGATATATATTGCATTTACTGTCCCCATCGTTGAAATCGAAAAAATCCACCATTGCCAATATATTTTACCGCTTGGTGCAAAAAATAATTGAAGTAAGCTAGTAAAAAGAATCAGTCCCAATAATGGCTTAACTCCATCCCAAAACATTTTTACTTTTAATTTAGTGAAATAGATACTAAGTAAAGTAAAAAAAGTAACAATTAAATATGACTGCCAATTATTAGCTAGAAAAATCACGAAGATAAATAAAAAAGTTGCAATAATTTTTCCACGTGGATCCATTCGATGAATGATGGAATCACTTGGAATATAACGTCCTATAATTATTTTGCTCATCATATCACCAGATTCTTTTTAATTCCTGCTATTAACTCCTCCATTGTCAAAGGATTTTTACTAAAAGTAAATCCATGTTTGACTAAATTCTGAGCAAATAAACTGGTACTTGGCTCATCTAAATGATGCTGCTTAAGCCAAGCAGAATCTTGGAAGATAATTTCCGGAACATCATGTTTAATTAACTGCCCATGTTCCATAACTAAAACATCATCAGCATAATTAGCAACATCATCCATATTATGAGTAACTAAAATAACCGTATGTCCGGATAATTGATACTCTTTGAAGAGTTGCATCATTTCTTTCCTACCTTGAGGATCAAGTCCAGCCGCAGGTTCATCTAAGCATAAAACTTTTGGTTCATATGCCATAACACCAGCAATTGCAACTCTTCTCATCTGTCCACCAGATAAATCAAATGGGGATTTGCTGGCTATTTTTTTATCTAGCCCTACTTTTTCTAACCACTTATAACTTAAACTCTCTGCAGCTGCTTCATCAAAGCCAAAATTCTTAGGACCAAATTCGATGTCCTTTATAACCGTACTTTCAAATAATTGCGC
This sequence comes from Lactobacillus psittaci DSM 15354, assembly GCF_000425905.1. Lineage (GTDB taxonomy): Bacteria > Bacillota > Bacilli > Lactobacillales > Lactobacillaceae > Lactobacillus > Lactobacillus psittaci. Next base: position 78,130 of record NZ_KE384474.1, on the reverse strand, counting down.
TTCTGGAAATTGAAAAACTAGACTTACATTTTTCCTAAGTCTTTTTAAATCCCTATTTTTTGTCTGATTATTAACTACAAAATCATCAACTCTAATTTCACCATTTGCTGGCTTTAACAAAGCGTTGAAATGTTGCATTAAGGTTGATTTCCCACTACCTGTATGTCCAATTAATGCAATAAATTTGTTATCTTTAAGAGTAAAACTAACATTATCAAGTCCTTTTTTAGCAAAAGGAGTCCCTGGTTCGTATACATAACTTACTTTTTCAAACGTAATTGGCATAAACTTTTCACCAACTTTTCTTCAGTATCTAAATTTGGACTTAGTGGAATTCCTTGTTGCCTAAGTGCATTTTGAACTTGGAACACAAAAGGTAAATCGAGTCCAGAATTTTTTAGCAACTCACTATTAGCAAAGATATTTTTTGGTTTATCATGCTTAATTAATTTACCATCATCTAAAACTAAAATATCATCTGCTAAAGTAGCTTCATCTAAATCGTGAGTAATTGAAATGACTGTTAAGTCATTATCATCTTTAACTTGTTTGACCAAATTCAAAATATCACGTTTTCCCTCTGGATCAAGCATTGATGTTGACTCATCTAAAATAATTATTTTTGGTTTTACTGCTAAAATACCCGCAATTGCAACACGTTGTTTTTGACCACCTGAAAGCTGACTCGGTTCCGTATCGTAATAATCACTCATTCCAACTTTATCAATTGCATCTGGCACAATTTTTAGCATTTCACTCCTTGGAATTGCACGATTCTCTAATCCAAAAGCCACATCATCTGCGACACTACTTCCAACAAACTGGTTATCAGGATTTTGAAATACAATACCAATATTATCACGTATATTCCATAAATTCGTTTCATTTAATTCAATTCCATCAATAGTTATTCTAGTAGGATCTTTTTTATCCTCATCTGGAACGAGTAATCCATTTAAAAGTCTGGCAAGCGTTGATTTTCCACTACCATTATGGCCAATAATTGCAGTCCATGATCCAGCCTTAATATTAAAATTTAAATGATCAAGTGCTGGACGTTCACCATCATGATAAGTAAAAGTTAAGTTATGAACTTCAATAATGTTCTTTTCCATGTCAACACCTCGTTCTTTCTGACCTACTCATTGTAACAGAAAAAAGGATAAAAAAAATCATCCATGGAGAGGGATGCTCTACATCTAAGCTAGACTAAGCCTATTGGCCATCATCTTGACGCTTATTCTCACTTCCATGAATAATTCTTAATAGCTATTAAGTTAATGTGTGGAATTAAACTAATTCCAAGATAACCATTGGTGCACCGTCACCACGACGAGCGTTAGCAAGTTTCATAATACGAGTGTAACCACCATTACGATCCTTGTAACGAGGTGCAATATCGCTAAACAATTTTTGTAAAGCTGACTTTACAACAACTGCATCATTTTCTTCTTTAACATCAGCAATTTCGTTACGAACGAAAGCTGCTGCTTGTCTTCTTGCACTAAGATCTCCGCGCTTACCTAAAGTAATCATTCTTTCAGCAGTCTTACGAATTTCTTTAGCACGAGCTTCAGTAGTCACGATACGTTCGTTAATGATTAATTGAGTAGTCATTTCACGAAGCATTGCTTTTCTATGTGCACTGTCGCGACCTAATTTACGATATGCCATAAGTTTGCCTCCTTATATACAAATCCCTAATCTTCATCACGAAGAGAAAGACCAAGATCTGCAAGTTTGTTTTTAACTTCTTCTAATGATTTACGTCCCAAGTTTCTTACGCGCATCATATCTGATTCACTCTTGTCAGTTAATTCTTGAAGAGTGTTAATACCAGCACGTTTCAAACAGTTGTAAGAACGAAAAGAAAGATCGAGCTCTTCAATAGTCATTTCAAGTCTGCGTTCTTTCTTATTATCTTCCTTTTCAACCATTACTTCGCCACCGAAATCAGTTTCAGCATCAGAAAATTCAAATACTTTAAAGTGTTCAACTAAGATTTTAGCAGCAAAACTAAGGGCGTCACTAGGTGTGATTGAACCATCAGTCCAAACCTCTAGCGTAAGTTTATCGTAGTCGTCTCTCTTCCCTACACGAGTACTTTCGACTTGGTAGTTAACCTTTTTGATCGGTGAAAAGAGTGAATCAACAGGAATAACTCCGATAGGCATGTCCTCTGTCTTATTTTCACTTGCTGAAACATAACCACGACCAGTTTTAACTGCAAGTTGCATGTGCAAGTGACCACCTTCAGCAATACTACAAATGTATTGATCAGGATTTAAAACAGTAACATCAGAGTCTACCTTTAAATCACCAGCAGTGACAGTAGCTGGGCCTTCTACATCAAGTTCAATGATTTTTTCTTCATCAGCAACAGACTTTAATTCAAGCTTCTTAAGGTTAAGAATAATCTTGGTAACGTCTTCACGCACGCCTGGAACTGTTGAGAACTCGTGTAAAACGCCATCAATTTGGATGTAAGAAAGTGCCGTACCAGGGATTGAAGTAAGCAACACTCTACGTAATGAGTTACCTAAAGTGGTACCAAATCCACGTTCTAATGGTTCGACAACAAACTTACCGTATGCTTCCTCTTGGTCAACAACGGTAATATTTGGTTTTTCAAATTCAATCATTACTGGGCCCCTTTCAAAACGTAATGTCCATCAAACCGGACAATATTAGACACGACGACGTTTTGGTGGTCTGGAACCATTGTGTGGTACAGGTGTAACATCACGAATAGCAGTAATTTCAAGACCAGTAGCTTGAAGTGAACGGATAGCTGCTTCACGACCAGCACCAGGACCTTTAACAGATACTTCTACGTGCTTCATACCTTGATCCATTGATGACTTTGCAGCAGCTTCTGCAGCCATTTGAGCTGCAAATGGAGTAGACTTACGACTACCCTTAAAGCCTAATGCACCAGCAGATGACCAAGCAACTGCGTTACCTTGTACATCAGTAATCATAACTAAAGTGTTGTTAAATGTTGAGTGAATGTGAGCCACACCAGATTCAACATGCTTCTTCACACGACGCTTACGTGTGTTTTTCTTTGCAGGCATTAATAAACCTCCTCTTTACTTAGATTAATTAACGGCTTCTCTTTGAGCCTTTACGAGTACGTGCATTGTTCTTAGTATTTTGACCACGAACAGGAAGGCTACGACGGTGACGAACACCTCTGTATGAACCAATATCAACTAAACGCTTAATGTTCATACTAATTTCACGACGTAAATCACCTTCAACACGGTACTTATCAACTTCTGCACGAAGCTTTTCTTGGTCTTCTGGAGTTAAATCCTTTGAACGAATATCTTCAGAAACGCCAGCAGCTGCACAAATTTCGTGAGCAGTTGGTTCACCAATACCGTAAATATATGTCAATGCGACTACGATTCTTTTATCTCTTGGTAAGTCAACACCAGCAATACGTGCCATAAATTGCACCTCCTATATCTTAAATCTTATTAACCTTGACGTTGCTTGTGCTTTGGATTTGCAGGGCAAATAACCATCACACGACCATTTCTCTTAATAACTTTGCAATGTTCGCACATTGGCTTAACAGATGGTCTAACTTTCATGTTTACCTCCGTTATTACTTGATAAATCTATACGTAATTCTACCTTTAGTTAAATCATATGGTGATAATTCAACCGTTACTTTATCTCCAGGTAAAATACGAATATAGTGCATTCTGATTTTACCTGATACATGAGCTAAAATAGTAGCTCCATTTTCTAGTTCAACTTTAAACATAGCATTAGGTAAGGTATCAACTACCTTACCTTCTACTTCAATGACATCATCTTTTGCCAAAGCTTTTCCTCCGGAATCAAATAGTCATACTTGGAAATTATAGCATGGAATGCAAATAAATAAAAACTCTTAATTCTTGCTTAGAATTGCGTCAGTGTCTTCGAAGACCTTTTCAGGTGATTGTTCGCCATTTACAACAGAGAGTATACCCTTTTGTTGGTAAAAATCACGAAGAGGTGCATTCATCTTTTCATTAACTTGAAGACGATTCTTTACAACTTCTGGCTTATCGTCTTCTCTTTGATAAAATTCATGACTACCACAGCGATCACAAGTACCCTCAACTTTAGGTTTCTTAGAGAACTTGTTATAAGTTGCTCCACATGATTTACACATAAAGCGAGCTGATAATCTATCTACCAAAACACCTTCATCAACGTCTAAAGCAATAACGTTAGTCAAAGGTTTCTTAAGACGCTTAGTGATATCTTCAAGCATTTCAGCTTGAGCAGTTGTACGTGGAAAACCATCTAAGATAAATCCATTATTAGTATCAGATTGTGACAAACGCTCTTCTACTAACTTTGCGGTAACTTCATCAGGAACAAGGTTACCTTTATCAATGTAGCTTTTGGCTTCCAATCCAACTGGGGTTTTATTTGCCATAGCTTCTCTAAACATATCTCCAGTAGAGATATGCGCCAAGCTATATTTATCAACGATACGTTCAGAAACTGTACCTTTACCAGCACCTGGTAATCCTAAAAGAATTAAGTTAATCATCTATATTACACCTATCTAATAAATCCTACGTATTCACGCTTCATTAGTAATCCATTAATTTGTCTTGATAATTCCAAAACCACACCAATCACAATTAAAAGACTAGTTCCACCAAGACCAATTGAACTTGGAAGACCCCAGATATTAGTTGCTAATTGTGGAATTAAGGCTACCAAACCAAGGTAAAATGAACCAACTGTGGAAAGCTTGATTAATAATTTAGAAACAAAATCTTGTGTGTCTTTACCAGGCCATACGCTTGGAATATAAGCACCTTGCTTTTGCAAGTTTTCAGATAGCTTTTCTGGATTAACTTGGACAAAAGCGTAGAAGAATGTAAACAATACAATCAATAATGTATAAATGATTGCGCCAGGCGTAGTCTGAAGACTAAAGATTTGTGTTAAGACTTGGTACCATTGTTGATCACCTTGGCTATTTTGAAATGCCATCAAAATAGTAGATGGAGTGATAATAAAGGAACTAGCAAAAATAACAGGAATAACTCCAGATACATTTACTTTTAGTGGTAAGAAACTTTCAGAACCACTGACTGCTGCACGTCGAGTGTATTGTATTGGCAAACGACGAACAGCTTGTTCAACCCAAGTAACTACTTTTGTAATTACTAAAATTGCAACAATAATTGCAATGAAGAACAGAATACCTTTCCAGCGATCACTACTACTTGCGTTGGTAACATCTTCTTTGAAGATTTGCGCAATACCATTTGGCAGTCTGGCAATAATACCTGCAAAAATTATTACAGATACCCCATTACCCAGTCCTTTATCAGTAATTTCATCACCCAACCAAGTTAGGAGCATCGTACCGGCCGTCATAATAATACCGATTTCGATATAAGTCTGTGGAGTCATTGTCTTAACCAATTTCATTTGTGTTAAGGCATTGAAACCAAGTGTAATACCAATACTTTGAACAAAGGCAACTGCTAATGCAAGATAACGGGTAACTTGATTAGTTTTACGACGGCCTACCTCACCTTGCTTTCCCCATTCAACCAATTTGGGAACAATATCCATTTGGAGAAGTTGAATAACAATTTGAGCAGTAATATATGGTGAAACACCAAGAGAAAAGATTGAATAGTTATCCAATCCACCACCACTCACAGTATCAAGCATTGGAATTAATCCAGTATTTGCAATTTGATTAATCGCTTTTGCGTTAACACCTGGAACTGCGATATTCGCACCAATCCGGTACAACAGCAGAATAAAGAGAGTAAAGAAAATTTTATTTCTAATTTCTTTATCCTTAAAGGCGTTCTTCAAGGTCGAGAACATTAAATCACCTCAACTGATCCACCAGCGGCTTTAACTGCTTCTTCGGCAGCCTTTGAAACTTTGTTTACCTTTACAGTAACTTTAACTTTCAATTCACCGTTAGCAAGTAACTTAACACCTGATAATTCTTTCTTTACCAAGCCATTTGCCTTAAGGTCAGCGATGGTTACTTCGCTACCATTTTCAAACTTGTTTAAATCATCCAAGTTGATGATTGCGTATTCTTTACGGTTAATGTTCTTGAAACCACGCTTAGGCATAGTTCTGAATAATGGCATTTGACCACCTTCAAAACCGGGACGAGTATGTCCACCTTGACGTGCCAATTGACCCTTTTGACCACGACCAGAGGTTTTACCAAAACCACTAGAAGTACCACGGCCAACACGCTTTCTTGAACGACGAGAACCTTCAGCAGGTTTTAATTCATGAAGCTTCATTAATTCGGCACCTCCTTAAATCTTACTTGTTAACTTCTTCTACTGAAATTAAGTGGGCAATTTTCATTAATGCGCCACGAGTAGCAGCGTTGTCTGGAAGGACAACAGAGCTATTAATTCTACCAAGACCAAGAGCCTTAACAACTTTACGTTGGTTAGGTAGACGGTGGGCAGCACTTCTAATTAAAGTAATCTTTAAATCAGTCATCTAGTCTCTCCTAATCTTGTAAGCTCTTTGCTGATTCACGAAGCTTTAAAACGTCTTCACGAGTCTTAAGCTTCTTCAAGCCATCGATAGTTGCTCTTACAACGTTGATTGGAGTGTTAGAGCCAAGTGACTTAGAAGTAATATCAGCAATACCAGCCATATCCATAACAATACGTACGGCACCACCAGCTGCAACACCGGAACCAGCTTCGGCAGGCTTAAGTAAAATGTTACCTGAACCAAAGTGACCGATTACTTCGTGAGGAATGGTAGTACCAACAGTTGGTACAGAAATCATATTCTTCTTACCTGCTTCAACAGCTTTGCGGATTGCTTCTGGAACTTCTTGAGCTTTACCAGTACCAAAGCCAACATGGCCCTTCTTGTCGCCGACAACAACAAGTGCTGCAAATCTCATTCTACGACCACCCTTAACAACCTTGGTGATTCTGTTTACAGCAACTAATTGATCTTCAATTTCGTCTTTAGGTCTGCGATCTTTACGAGAATCGTTGCGGTTTGCCATTAGTTAAATCTCCTTCCTAGAATTCTAATCCGTTTTCACGAGCTGCATCAGCTAAGGCTTGAATACGTCCGTGGTATAAGTAACCACTTCTATCAAACACAACAGTTGAAATGTTGTTCTTCTTAGCAGCTTCAGCGATTGCTTTACCTACAGCTTGTGCTTGTTCAAGCTTAGTACCTTCAGCAGATACTGACTTGTCTAAAGTTGAGGCACTTGCTAGCGTTACACCCGCTACGTCATCAATAATTTGAGCGTAGATGTTTTTGTTAGAACGGAAAATACTCAAGCGTGGGCGCTCAGCAGTACCAGAAATTTTACCACGAATACGCTTGTGACGCTTTAAGCGCAATTTATTTTTATCTGGTTTAGAAATCACAATTTCACCTCAAAAATTTCTATTACTTACCTGTCTTACCTTCCTTACGACGAACGTATTCATCAACATAACGAATACCTTTGCCCTTGTAAGGTTCTGGTGGACGAACTGCACGTACTTCTGCTGCAAATTGGCCAACAACTTGCTTAGAAATACCTTCGATTTCAATATCAACTGCTGAAGGAGTCTTAACAGTAATACCTTCAGGAGTTTCAAATTCTACTGGGTGTGAGTAACCAACGTTCAAAACAAGCTTGTTGCCTTGAGCTTGTGCACGGTAACCAACACCGATAAGCTTTAAACTCTTCTTGTAACCATCAACAACACCTTCGATCATTGAAGCAAGGTTTGCTCTTGAAGTACCGTGAAGAGCTTTGTCGTTTTCACTAGAACGAGAAACAGTGATTTCTCCGTCTTTTTGTTCAAAACTAATCTTTGAACTAAATTCTCTAGTTAATTCACCTTTTGGTCCCTTTACAGTAATGGTGTTACCTTCCTTGGTAACAGTGACACTGTCAGGAACGTTAATAACTTTAAAACCAATACGGCTCATTAGTTGTTCTCCTTTCTGTCAGAATTACCAAACGTAGGCAAGAACTTCGCCACCAACATTCTTTTCTCTAGCTTCTTTATCGGTAATAACACCAGCAGAAGTTGAGACAATGGCGATACCAAGACCGTTTAATACCTTAGGTAAGTTTTCGGCACCAACGTAGTTTCTCAAACCTGGCTTAGAAATTCTCTTTAAGCCTGAGATAACGCGTTCACCGTTTGGACCGTACTTCAAGAAAATCTTGATCATACCTTGTTTGTTGTCATCAGTTACTTCGTAATCACGGATGAAACCTTCTTGCTTCAAGATTTCTGAAAGTGACTTTTTCATCGTAGATGCTGGAATTTCAACTGAATCATGCTTTGCCATGTTAGCGTTTCTGATTCTAGTTAAGAAATCAGCAATCGGATCAGTCATGACCATTATGCTTTCCTCCTTACTCTATATTACCAACTAGCCTTTTTAAGACCAGGAATTTGACCTTTGTGAGCTAAGTCCTTTAAGCAGATACGGCATAAGCCGAACTTACGATATACTGAGTGTGGACGACCACATCTTTCACAGCGTGTGTATTCACGACTTGAGAACTTAGCAGGACGATGATTTTTAACTTTTAATGATGTTTTAGCCATTAATGTCCTCCAAAACTATTTTGCAAATGGGAATCCAAAGTGTTGCAAAAGTTCACGTGCTTCTTCATCAGTTTGTGCAGTAGTTACGATAACTACATCCAAACCACGAGTACGGTTAACCTTGTCAAAGTCGATTTCTGGGAAGATCAATTGTTCCTTAATACCTAAAGTGTAGTTACCACGACCATCAAATGAACGGGTAGAAACACCACGGAAGTCACGAACACGTGGAAGAGAAACGTTGATTAACTTGTCTAAGAAATCGTACATTCTGTCACCACGAAGAGTAACCTTAGCACCGATTGACATACCTTCACGTAAACGGAAGTTAGCGATTGACTTCTTAGCCTTAGTAATTAAAGGCTTTTGACCTGAAATCAAAGTCAATTCTTCAACAGCTTCATCCAAGTTCTTAGCGTTTGATACTGCATCACCAACACCCATGTTTAAAACGATCTTGTCAACCTTAGGAATTTGCATTGATGATTTGTAGTTAAACTTTTCAGCTAATGCTGGTGCAATTTCTTCCTTGTATTGTACAGCTAAATGATTTGCCATTAAGATCCTCCTCTCTACTTCTTGTCAATTGCCTTACCGCTAACTTTAGCGATACGAACTTTCTTACCATCAACAACTTCATGACCAATTCTAGTTGGCTTGCCTGATTCAGGATCAACAAGCATAACGTTTGATGCGTGAATTGAACCTTCAGTTTCAACAACACCACCATTGGCATTAGTTTGAGATGGCTTTTCGTGCTTCTTAATCATGTTGAGACCCTTAACAACAACACGGTTGTTCTTACGATCTACCTTGATTACAGTACCTTCTTTGCCTTTTTCCTTACCGGCGATAACCTTTACTTTGTCACCTGTTTTAACAAACATCAGTGCACCTCCCTAAAAATTTTATAATACTTCAGGAGCAAGAGAGACGATCTTCATAAAGTCGTGCTCACGTAGTTCACGGGCAACGGGCCCAAAGATACGAGTTCCACGAGGGCTCTTGTCGGCATTAATTACGACAGCAGCATTTTCGTCAAACTTGATGTATGAACCATCTTCGCGACGTGCACCTGATTTTGTTCTTACGACTACAGCCTTGACAACGTCACCTTTTTTGACAACGCCACCTGGTGTTGCTTGCTTAACAGCACAAACAACAATATCACCAATATTACCGGTCTTACGCTTTGATCCACCTAAAACACGGATAACAAGAAGTTCTCTGGCACCAGAGTTGTCAGCAACCTTTAAACGGCTTTCGTTTTGAATCACTATGTAATCCTCCCCTCACTTATATCCGCAAACTAAACGCGTCTCTTGACAATTTTAACTAAACGATAGCGTTTTTGACGTGATAATGGACGGGTTTCCATGATACGTACAGTATCGCCAACTTTAGCTTCGTTATTAACGTCGTGAGCGTAGTACTTCTTTGAGTACTTAAAACGCTTCTTGTATACAGGGTGGTTCTTGTAAGTATCAACAACAACAGTGATGGTCTTGTCCATCTTGTCTGAAACCACGCGACCTTGATAAACGTGACGACGATTTCTTTCGATTGTTTCGCTCAAGTTAATGACTCCCTTCCATTAATTAGTTTTGCTTCAATGCTTCTTCGCTCAGAACAGTCTTAATTCTGGCGATATTCTTACGGACTTGACTCAAGCGGGCAGTGTTTTCTAATTGACCCGTTGCTTGTTGGAAACGCAAGTTAAAAAGTTCTTCTTTGTATTGCTTTTCCTTTTCTAACATTTGATCAGTGGTTAATGATCTGATATCTTTAGCCTTCATTAGATTCGCCACCTACTTCCGTATTCTTTGCAACAAACTTACATTTGATTGGCAACTTAGTAGAAGCAAGTCTCAAAGCTTCACGAGCAACTTCTTCTGAAACGCCACCGATTTCAAACATAATCTTTTCTCTTTTTACTACAGCTACCCAACCTGCTGGTGCACCTTTACCAGAACCCATACGTACACCTACACCTTTAGCAGTGTATGACTTTTGTGGGAAGATTCTGATCCAAACTTTACCTCCACGCTTCATGTAACGAGTCATCGCAACACGAGCTGCTTCGATTTGTCTGTTGGTGATCCAGTGGGATTCAAGAGCCATCAAACCGTATTCGCCAAATGCAACAGTTTTACCACCCTTGGCAGCACCACGCATTTTACCACGGAATTCACGACGGTGTTTTACACGCTTTGGTACTAATGGCATTACTTGTTTCCTCCCTTCGCACGCTTAGAAGCTGGTCTATTCTTACGACCTGGTAAGATTTCACCACGATTAATCCAAACCTTAACACCGATTTGACCATAAGTAGTTAAAGCTTGTACCCATGCGTAGTCAATATCTGCTCTCAAAGTATGAAGAGGAACACTACCTTCAGTGTGCCATTCTCTTCTAGCCATGTCGGCACCATTTAAACGTCCAGCAGTTTGAACTTTAATACCCTTGGCACCTGCACGCATTGCTCTTTGAGTTGCTTGACGAGTAGCACGTCTGAAAGCAATACGAGCTTCCAATTGACGGGCAACACCATCGCCAACCAATTCAGCATCAAGATCAGGCTTCTTAATTTCAACAATGTTAATGTGAACTTGTTTTTCAGTTAATGCATTTAATTGTTTTCTTAATGCTTCAACTTCAGTACCACCTTTACCAATTACCATACCTGGCTTAGCAGTGTGGATTGAAATGTTGATTCTGTTTGCAGCACGTTCGATTTCTACAGTAGAAACTGAAGCATCCTTTAACTTATCAGCGATAAATTTTCTGATGCGTAAGTCTTCGTTCAAAGTTTCTTTGTAGCCTTTGTCAGCAAACCATTTTGCTTCCCAATCGCGGTTAACACCGAGACGGAAACCAATTGGGTTAATCTTTTGACCCATCGATATACCTCCCTTAATCGTTCTTTTCTGAAACTACAACTACTACGTGACTGGTTCTCTTGTTAATTGGAGAAGCCATACCTTTAGCACGAGGGCGGAATCTCTTAAGGGTTGCACCTTCATTGACGTAAGCTTCTGATACGTAGAGGTTAGCACTTTCAAGATCGTAATTGTGTTCTGCGTTAGCAATTGCTGAACGTAAAACTTTTTCAACGATTGGGGAAGCAGCTCTTGGCGTAAATTGCAAAATTGCCAATGCTTCTGCAACGCTCTTACCACGAATTAAGTCAATAACTAAACGCGCTTTTCTAGGAGCGATGCGAACGGTTCTTGCTTCAGCTCTAGCTGAAGTGATTTGTTCTGCCATTTATTATTCTCCTTCCTCTTAACTATTTAGTAGCCTTGTCAGCAGTGTCCTTGTGACCACGGAAAGTTCTAGTAGGAACAAATTCACCTAACTTGTGACCTACCATGTCTTCAGTAACATATACAGGAACATGCTTTCTACCATCGTAAACAGCTATTGTTAAACCAACAAAAGAAGGGAAAATAGTTGAACGACGTGACCAAGTCTTAATAACTTGCTTCTTTTCTGCGTTCTCTTGTGCTGCGACCTTCTTTAATAAGTGTTCATCAGCAAATGGACCTTTTTTAATACTACGGCTCATTAATCATTACCCTCCTTCTAATTATTTGTTGCCCTTACGGTGACGAATAATCATCTTTTCGCTGGCCTTCTTGGTATTTCTAGTCTTAATACCACGAGACTTCTTACCCCATGGAGTCATAGGTTGTGGACGACCAACAGGTGCCTTACCTTCACCACCACCATGTGGGTGATCGTTAGGGTTCATTACAGAACCACGAGATTGTGGACGCTTGCCCAACCAACGACTACGGCCGGCTTTACCTAATTGAATCAATGAGTGTTGTTCGTTACCAACTACACCGATAGTAGCACGGCAAGATGAAAGAATACGACGAACTTCTCCACTTTGTAATCTTACTAAAGTGTAGCGGCCATCAGTACCAAGAACTTGACCTTCAGTACCAGCACTTCTTACTAATTGTCCACCCTTACCTGGCTTTAATTCGATATTATGAATTGAAGTACCAGTAGGAATGTTTGCAAGTGGAAGTGCGTTACCTGGCTTGATGTCTGCATCTACACCAGATTCAACGATATCGCCAACTTTAAGACCCTTAGGTGCCAAGATGTATGCCTTGATACCATCAGTGTAGTGAAGTAAAGCGATGTTTGCAGTTCTGTTTGGATCGTATTCGATTGCCTTAACAATTGCCTTTACATCGTCTTTGTTACGCTTGAAATCGATGATACGGTATTTTTGCTTGTGACCACCACCACGGTGTCTTACAGTAATATGACCATATGAGTTACGACCAGCAGTATGTGATTGTGATTCAAGTAAAGTCCGTTCAGGCTTCTTCTTGGTAATTTCTGCAAAGTCTGAAGAGGTCATATTGCGTCGACCATTAGTGGTTGGCTTGTACTTTCTAATCGCCAATTGACTAACCTCCTAATTATTTATTGTCTTCTTCTGCGAAGATCTTAATATCATTTGAATCGTTAGTTAAAGTAACGATTGCTTTTCTACGACGAGCGGTCTTACCAGTGTAACGACCAACTCTCTTGTCTTTGCCGCGAACATTCATAATGTTAACGCTCTTAACCTTAACATCAAAAATTTCTTCAACAGCGTTACGAACTTGAGTCTTGGTTGCAGTTAAAAGCACATCGAAAGTGTACTTCTTTGCATCCATCAATTCAGTAGACTTTTCAGTAATGACAGGTCTTAAAATGATGTCATGTGCATTCATTATGCCAATACCTCCTCAATTCTCTTAACAGCGTCTTGAGTCAAGATAAGCTTGTCATAGTTAACTGCATCAACAACATTTAAGCCATTAACTGGAACAACTTTAACCTTAGCTAAGTTTCTAGCTGAAAGTTGTACGTTTTCATCGTCAGAAACAACTAAGACCTTGCTGTCTACGTTTAAGTTACCTAAAACAGCCTTGAATTCCTTAGTCTTTGGAGCAGCTAAGTTTAACTTATCTAAAACAATTAAGTCTTGATCTTGCATCTTTTGTGAAAGAACTGACTTGATAGCTAAGCGACGAACTTTACGTGGCAAGCTGTATGCGTATGAACGTGGAGTTGGGCCAAATACTGTACCACCACCGCGCCATTGTGGAGCTCTGATAGAACCTTGACGAGCACGACCAGTACCCTTTTGTCTCCAAGGCTTCTTACCACCACCGCGAACAGCTGATCTATTCTTAGTTGAGTGAGTACCTTGGCGCATACCAGCTCTTTGTCTAATAATAGCGTCAAATACAACGTTTTCGTTAGGTTCAATGCCGAAGACCTTATCATTTAAGGTAACTTCACCAGCATCTTTACCATTTTGATCCATAACTTTTAAAGTAGCCATTTTCGTCCTCCTTCCTACTTGTCAGCCTTAATAGCAGATTTTACAACGATTAATGAGTCCTTTGCACCTGGAACGTTACCCTTAATTAAAAGAACGTTCTTGTCTGCAACAACCTTTTCAATTACTAAGTTTTGAATAGTAACAGTCTTCACACCCATGTGACCTGGTAACTTCTTACCCTTTGGTACACGGTTAATGATTGAACCCATTGAACCAGGGATTCTGTGGTATCTTGAACCGTGAGTTTCAGGTCCTCTAGATTGGCCGTGACGCTTAATGTTACCTTGGTAACCGTGACCTCTAGTAGTACCAGTGACGTCAACTACGTCACCTTCCTTAAATGTATCCACAGTAACTTCTGAGCCGACTTCGTAATCCTTAAGCTCAACACCGCGAATTTCCCGAATGAAGCGCTTAGGTGAAGTCTTTGCTTTATCAGCATGACCTTTTTCCGGTTTGTTGCTCAATACTTCACGCTTGTCTTGGTAACCTAATTGAACTGCTTCGTAACCGTCTGATTCAACAGTCTTAACTTGCATAACAACGTTAGGGGTTGCTTCAACAACAGTTACGGGAACAAGGACACCATTGTCAGTGAAGATTTGAGTCATACCGACTTTTCTTCCTAAGATTCCTTTGGTCATGATTACACCTCCATAAATCTATAAAAATTAAAGTTTGATTTCGATGTCTACACCGCTAGGTAAGTCTAATTTCATTAATGAATCAACAGTCTTAGGTGTTGGATTCAAAATGTCAATTAAACGCTTGTGTGTACGCATTTCGAACTGTTCACGTGAATCCTTGTTCTTGTGTGGTGAACGAAGAACAGTGAATAAAGTTCTTTCAGTTGGAAGAGGTACTGGACCAGAAATTTCTGCACCAGTTCTCTTTGCAGTAGCGACGATCTTAGCAGCAGATTCATCGAGAATACCATGTTCGTAAGACTTAAGTCTAATACGAATTTGTTGACTTGCCATCAAATTACCTCCTTGCGTCTTCTTTAAAAGATGACTAGCTCGGCAAAAATTACCGACCCACCACTGTGGCAATGCAGCCTGGTGTGCCGCAACCTTTTGCGTCAAAGCTACAACAAATATTTGTGCAGAGCGCACTGCGCCCTATAAAATGCACAATGAATAGTATACCGATTATTTGCCTATTTATCAAGGGTTTTGCAAAATTTTTTTGCGAAAAAATATACTTTTTTTCGAGAAAATTTTTTATTTTTAAAAACAAAAAAATAAAAACCACTGCCAAATGGCAATGGTTTTTATCTATATAATCAAGAAATTATTCTGCGTTTCCGCCACGCTTCTTGATAATTTCTTCTTGAATTGACTTAGGTGTTGGTGAGTAGTGGTCAAATACCATAGTGAAAGTACCACGACCTTGAGTTGATGAACGCAAAGTAGTTGCGTAACCAAACATTTCTGAAAGTGGAACCATAGCATTCAATACCTTAGCACCTGAACGATCTTCCATACCGTCCATGTTACCACGACGAGCAGTGATTGAACCCATTACGTCACCTAAGTATTCTTCAGGGGTAATTACTTGAACTTTCATGATAGGTTCAAGAATTACAGCACCGGCCTTAGGAGCAGCGTTCTTCAATGCAAGAGAAGCAGCAACCTTGAAGGCAGCTTCACTTGAGTCGACTTCGTGGTAACTACCATCGTAAAGCTTAGCCTTAACGTCAATTAATGGGTAGCCAGCAAGAACACCGTTCTTCATAGCTTCTTGCAAACCAGCGTCAACTGAAGGAATGAATTCACGAGGAACTACACCACCGACAATAGCGTCTTCAAATTCGTAGCCTTCGCCTTCCTTAGTTGGAGTAAATTCAATCCATACGTCACCGTATTGACCCTTACCACCAGATTGACGAACAAACTTACCTTGTGCCTTAGTTGGCTTAGTGAAGGTTTCACGGTAAGCAACTTGAGGTTCACCAATAGTTGCTTCAACGTGGAATTCACGCTTCATACGTTCAACCATGATATCCAAGTGAAGTTCACCCATACCAGCGATTAAAGTTTGACCAGTTTCAGCGTTAGTTTCAGCCTTGAATGTTGGGTCTTCTTCAGTAAGCTTTTGAAGAGCAACATCAAGCTTGTCACGGTCAGCCTTTGACTTAGGTTCAATAGAAACTTGGATAACTGGGTCTGGAACTTCAAGACTTTCAAGGATAAGTGGGTGGTCAGGATCAGTTAATGAATCACCAGTAGTGGTGTTCTTCAAACCGATGGCACCTGCGATATCACCTGAGAATACTTCAGGAATTTCAGTACGTGAGTTAGCGTGCATTTGAAGCAAACGACCAACACGTTCACGTGAGTTCTTTGAAGCGTTTAATACGTAAGAACCTGATTGAAGTGAACCAGTGTAAACACGGATGAAAGTTAAACGACCAACAAATGGGTCAGTTGCAATCTTAAATGCTAAAGCTGCAAATGGCTTGTTGTCATCAGCAAGAAGTTCAACTTCTTCATCAGTCTTAGGATCGTGGGCAACATAAGGCTTAACATCAAGTGGAGATGGTAAGTAATCTACAACACCATCAAGCATCATTTGAACACCCTTGTTCTTGAATGCTGAACCAGCAAATACTGGGAAGAACTTAAGGTCTAAAGTAGCCTTACGGATAGCAGCCTTTAATTCTTCGTTAGTGATTTCTTCACCACCGAGGTATTTTTCCATGATGTCATCATCAACATCAGCAACTGCTTCAATTAATTCGCCACGACGCTTTTCTGCTTCTGCCTTGTATTCATCAGGAACTGGAACAGTATCCCACTTAGCACCAAGCTTATCTTCGTCGTAAACATCGGCAACCATGTTGATTAAGTCAATAACACCTTCGAATTGATCTTCAGCACCGATTGGCATTTGAACTGCGTGAGCATTTGCATTTAAACGTTCGTGCAAAGTCTTAACACTGAAGTCGAAGTTAGCACCGATTTTATCCATCTTGTTAACAAAAACAATACGAGGAACACCGTAAGTTTCAGCTTGACGCCAAACGTTTTCAGTTTGTGGTTCAACACCAGATTGTGCGTCAAGAACAGTTACGGCACCATCTAAAACACGAAGTGAACGTTCAACTTCGATAGTAAAGTCAACGTGTCCTGGAGTATCGATGATGTTAACGCGGTAGTCTTTCCATTGTGCAGTAGTAGCTGCAGAGGTAATAGTAATACCACGTTCCTTTTCTTCTTCCATCCAGTCCATTTGACTGTCACCTTCGTGGGTTTCACCAATCTTGTGGATCTTACCAGTGTAGTAAAGGATACGTTCAGTAGTGGTAGTCTTACCCGCATCGATGTGGGCCATGATACCAATGTTACGTGTCTTTTCTAAAGGAAATTCGCGCTTATTAGCCATAATAATATATACTCCTTAAAATTACTAAGAACGACAAATTAGAAGCGGTAGTGTGCAAATGCACGGTTAGCTTCTGCCATACGGTGAACATCTTCACGCTTCTTAACTGCTGAACCAGTGTTGTTTGAAGCATCGATAATTTCGTTAGCTAAACGTTCATCCATAGTGTGTTCATTACGTAAACGAGCGTATGATACTAACCATCTTAAACCTAAAGTAGTTCTTCTTTCTGGACGAACTTCTACAGGGATTTGGTAGTTTGAACCACCGATACGGCGAGCTCTAACTTCAAGAACAGGCATAACGTTGTTCATTGCTTCTTCAAAGACTTCAAGTGGTTCCTTACCAGTCTTGTCTTTAACGATTTCAAAGGCATCGTAAAGGATAGAAGATGCCTTTGCCTTCTTACCATCAACCATTAAGTGGTTAACTAACTTGGTAACAAGCTTTGAGTTGTAAATTGGGTCTGCTAAAACAGTTCTTTTAGCTACGTGTCCTTTTCTAGGCATTATTTAACTCCTCCTTAACCTTTCTTTGCACCGTACTTAGAACGACCTTGCTTTCTGCCGTCAACACCAGCAGTATCAAGGGCACCACGAACAATATGGTAACGAACACCAGGAAGGTCCTTTACACGACCACCACGAATTAAAACAACTGAGTGTTCTTGCAAGTTGTGGCCTTCACCTGGAATGTAAGCAGTAACTTCGATTAAGTTTGATAAACGTACACGAGCGTACTTACGTAAAGCTGAGTTAGGCTTCTTAGGTGTCATAGTACCTACACGAGTAGCAACACCACGCATTTGAGGAGCAGGATTAAATACTTGTTCCTTCTTCATGCTGTTGTATCCAAAGTTTAAAGCTGGTGATTTTGATTTAGTCGTCTTTGAGTGACGGCCTTTTCTAACCAATTGATTTATGGTTGGCATTAATTTTTCCTCCTAATTGTTCACACATCCGGGAGTTTCTTTTTTCCCGTGTGATAATATTTCAAAAATACACAATTGCTATTTTACTCTGTTTTTTAAATAAATCAAGATTTTCAAAAATCTTTTTCAATTTTTGGTGTATTTAGTTATGAGGTGAATGATTATGACTATTTTTAATTTGGAAACTTTCTATTTAATAACTAATTTTTTTATTGGAACTTGTATTGCTTCTTTTGCTTGTGTACTAGCTGAAAATGGGATTAACCTGACAGCACGAAGTAAGTGCAATCATTGTCATCAGACCCTTCGTGTTCTAGACTTAATTCCCTTGGTTTCTTTTATATTTTTAAAGGGTTATTGCCATTATTGTCATAAAAAAATCCCAAGAGAACTTTTTTATTTTGAATTAGCTGGTGGCTTTTACTTTTTGAAAATTGACTATAGTAACTTTTTCTCTTATTTCGAACTTGTTTTTTTATTTTTCTTCTTTTTAATTGCTATTTTAGATTTGCATCATCAAGAATTTTTGACTGCTCTTTTAATAGTTCCTGCTATTATTAGTGCTACGACTTTTCTTCTAAACCTAAAGAGTTTGACTTTATTAGACAGCATTAGTTTATTAATTATGTTCTCAGCAATGAGTATCTTGGTCTATCTCGAAAAAATGGGCTTAGGAGATTTACTAATTTATGTTTTAATCGCGTGCTTTTATGGTCAAACTTATGCTAATCTTGCATTTTTAATTTCTTCTCTTCTAGTACTAGTTTATTTCGGACTAAATCGAAAAATTAATTTTTCCAAGACTAGCTTACCCTTCATTCCATTTGTCATCGCTAGTCTAATTGTAGTTCAGCTTATTTAACTATGAAAAAAAGGGACGACTCACAACGAGTCGTCCCTTTTTAATTTTACTTGTTATCTTTTTCTTGTTCTGCCATTTGACGTTCAATATCAGCAATTGAGTACACAGCTTGAGGTTTTTCAACATCTGCTGCTGGTTCCATTGAACGGTAAACTGGCATACCAGTACCGGCTGGAATAATTTTACCAATAATAACGTTTTCTTTAAGACCAAGAAGTGGATCATTCTTGCTTCTGATTGAGGCATCAGTAAGAACACGTGTAGTTTCTTGGAATGAAGCAGCTGATAAGAAACTGTTAGTTTCAAGAGCGGCCTTAGTAATACCCAAGATTACACTTTGTGCAGTTGCTGGAATACCACCTGAAATGATAACTTCCTTATTTCTGTCCTTAAATTCACCGATATCCATCAATTCACCTGGCAAGATGTCAGTTTCACCTGGATCAAGTACACGAACCTTTTGAAGCATTTGACGAGCCATTACTTCGACGTGCTTGTCGGCAATTTCTACCCCTTGCATTCTGTAGGCCTTTTGGATTTCGCTTAAGATGTACTTTTCAGTAGTTAAAGCGTCACGAACTCTAATCAATTCCTTAGGATCGATAGAACCAAGAGTTAACTTGTCACCACGAACCACACTATCGCCTTCGCCAACAGCAACACTTGCAGTATAAGGAACTGAGTAAGTTCTAGTATCAGTTTTACCTTCAACAGTAATTTCTCTAGTATGTTCTGCTGGATTTTCTTCAATTGCAGTAACTACACCAGTAACTTCTGAGATGGTAGCACGCCCCTTAGGGTTACGTGCTTCAAACAATTCTTGCACACGAGGAAGACCTTGAGTAATATCTTCAGCACCGGCAACACCACCATTGTGGAAGTTACGCATAGTAAGCTGAGTACCAGGTTCACCAATTGATTGTGCGGCAACAGTACCAACTGCTTCACCAACTTCAACTTCTTCACCAGTAGCCAAGTTCATACCGTAACACTTTTGACATACACCGTGTTGAGTGTTGCAAGTAAATACGGAACGAATTGTAACTTCAGTTACGCCACGGTCAACAATCTTTTGTGCTAAGTCTTCATCCATCAAAACGCCCTTGTCAGCAAGAACTTCATGGGTTTCTGGATCAAAGACACTTCTTGCAGTGTAACGACCAACTAAACGATCGAATAATGGCTCGATCATTTCGTCGCCTTCCTTGATTGCATGAACAGTAATGCCACGATCAGTACCACAGTCAGCTTCACGAATAATAACGTCTTGAGCAACATCAACCAAACGACGAGTAAGGTAACCAGAGTTAGCAGTCTTCAAGGCAGTATCAGTCATACCTTTACGAGCACCGTGAGTTGACATGAACATTTCCAAAACAGTCAAACCTTCACGGAAGTTTGAAGTAACAGGGATTTCCATCATCCCACCGTTAGGAGCGGCCATCAAACCACGCATACCAGCAAGCTGGGTAAAGTTTGAGATGTTACCACGGGCACCAGAGTCTGCCATGACTGAAATAGGGTTACGTGGATCGAAGATACCAGCCACTTCGTTTTGAACTTCATCCTTACATGCATTCCAAATGCTGATTACACGATCGTGACGTTCTTGTTCGGTAATCAAACCACGTCTAAATTGCTTAGAAACCACATCAACCTTCTTGTGGGCCTTGGCTACGATATCGTCCTTGTCTCTAACCATAGGGATATCAGACATACCGATAGTTAAACCAGAAGTAGTACATGCAGTGTAACCAAGTTCTTTCATGTCATCCAAGAAATCAGAAGTTCTTTGAACCTTGTATTCCTTGTAAATGGCTGCAATAGCATCTGACAAGAAGCCCTTCTTAAATGGTGTACCTAAATCCATGTTATCTAATTTTTCATGGATGTCTTCACCTGGCTTCAAGAAGTACTTAACATCTAATGGATGAGTTAAGTTTTCTTGAGTTGGATCATTTACATAGAAGAAGTCCTTAGGGAAGATTTGGTTGAAAATCATCTTACCATAAGTAGTTACAAAGACCCCATGTTCATAACCCTTTGGCCAAGTCTTTTCAGGCATTGAATCAGCAGCTAAACCAATTCTAGTGTGGAAGTGAATGTCACCATTTGCATATGCCATAATTGCTTCTGCTGGTGAATTGAAGATCATACCTTCGCCTTCACGGCCACGTTCTGCTTGAGTTAACCAATAGTTACCCAAAACGATATCCTGTCCAGGAGTTACGATTGGCTTACCATCCTTAGGTGCCAAGATGTGGTGAGCTGCAAGCATCAAAAGTCTTGATTCAGCAACAGCTTCATCTGAAAGTGGAACGTGGATGGCCATCTGGTCACCATCGAAGTCAGCATTGTAGGCTTCACAAGCAAGTGGGTGAAGTCTAATTGACTTACCAGGTACTAGAACTGGTTCGAAGGCTTGAATACCCAAACGGTGCAAGGTAGGTGCACGGTTCAAAAGAACTGGGCGTTCTTTAATTACGTATTCAAGAATGTCCCAGATATCATCATCTTCACGGTCAATCTTACGCTTAGCATTTCTAATGTTAGTTGCTACGCCACGCTTAACAAGTTCATGCATTACAAATGGCTTGAATAATTCAAGAGCCATTGGACGTGGCACACCACATTGGTAGAACTTCAATTTTGGTGAAACATCGATAACTGAACGACCAGAGTAGTCAACACGCTTACCAAGCAAGTTTTGACGGAAACGACCTTGCTTACCCTTAAGCATGTGTGAAAGTGACTTAAGTGGACGGTTACCAGGACCAACAACTGGGCGACCACGACGACCATTATCAATTAATGCATCAACAGCTTCTTGAAGCATTCTCTTTTCGTTTTGCACGATGATGTTTGGTGCATGTAAATCAAGCAAACGCTTCAAACGGTTATTTCTGTTAATTACACGACGGTATAAATCATTAAGGTCAGAAGTTGCAAAACGACCACCTTCAAGTTGAACCATAGGACGTAAATCTGGTGGAATAACTGGAACAGTATCCATTACCATCCATTCAGGCTTATTGCCTGAATCTTTAAAGGCATTTAAGATATCCAAACGACGAATAGCTCTAGTTCTCTTTTGACCAGTAGCAGTTTGTAATTCACTCTTTAAAGCCTTTACTTCTTTTTCAAGGTCAACTTTTTGCAATAATTCCTTAACTGCTTCAGCACCCATCTTGGCTTCAAAACGGTTACCGAATTTTGCTTTTTGTTCACGATATTCTGCTTCAGTTAAAAGTTGTTTTGGTTCTAAGTCTGTATCACCAGCATCAATTACGATGTAGGCAGCAAAGTAGATTACTTCTTCAAGCGCTCTTGGAGAAACATCCAAAACTAAACCCATTCTTGAAGGAATACCCTTAAAGTACCAAATGTGAGTTACAGGGGCCGCTAACTCAATGTGCCCCATCCGTTCTCTTCTAACCTTTGAAGAGGTTACTTCAACACCACAGCGGTCACAGACGATACCGCGGTAACGAATACCCTTGTACTTACCACAGGCACAAGCCCAATCTTTAGAAGGGCCAAAAATTCTTTCATCAAACAAACCGTCTTTTTCAGGCTTCAAAGTACGGTAGTTAATTGTTTCAGGTTTCTTAACTTCACCGTATGACCAAGATCTAATCTTGTTTGGAGAAGCAAGACCAATTTGCATACTTTCAAACTTATTTACGTCAATCAAAGTTTAACCCCCTACTACTTAGAAACGGAATCATCAGAAGCTTCATTTACTGGACTAGTTTCAGTCTTTTCAGAAGTTTCTTCTTCAGACTTGTTTGCTTCTTCGGCCAACTTCTTCTTTTCTTGTTCTTCAGCTAAACGAGAAAGAGTATCGATATTCAAGTGTTCATTTGAGTCTTCATCCATGTCACGGAGCTCAATTTCCTTGTGATCCATGTCAAGCACACGAATATCAAGACCCAATGATTGTAATTCCTTAACCAAAACGCGGAATGATTCAGGAACACCTGGCTTAGGAATTCTTTCACCCTTAACAATTGCTTCGTATGCCTTTACACGTCCTACAACGTCATCTGACTTGTAAGTCAAGATTTCTTGCAAGGTGTAAGCTGCACCATAAGCTTCAAGGGCCCAAACTTCCATTTCACCAAATCTCTGTCCACCGAATTGTGCTTTACCACCAAGTGGTTGTTGAGTAACAAGTGAGTAAGGCCCAATTGAACGTGCGTGAATCTTGTCATCAACCATGTGAGCAAGCTTCAAGTAGTTCATGATACCAACAGAAACACGGTTGTGGAATGGTTCACCGGTACGGCCATCATAAATGACAGTCTTACCATCTTTACTCATACCAGCTTCACGTAAAGTTCTGAATACTTCATCTTCGTTAGCTCCGTCAAATACAGGAGTACATACGTGAATACCAAGTTGACGAGCAGCCATACCAAGGTGTAATTCAAGCACCTGCCCAATGTTCATACGTGATGGCACACCCATTGGGTTCAAGCAGATATCTACTGGACGACCATCTGGTAAGAATGGCATATCTTCTTCAGGAACAACAACGGCAATAGTACCCTTGTTACCGTGACGACCAGCCATCTTGTCCCCAACTTGAATCTTTCTCTTTTGACAGATGTAAACTCTAACCATAGTGTTAACACCTGGTGAAAGTTCATCTCCACCTTCACGAGTAAAGACTTCAACGTTTTGGACAATACCGCCACCACCGTGTGGTACGCGAAGTGAAGTATCACGTACTTCACGAGCCTTTTCACCGAAGATGGCGTGAAGTAATCTTTCTTCAGCTGATAATTCAGTTACACCCTTTGGAGTAACTTTACCAACTAAAATGTCGCCGTCTTTAACTTCTGCACCGATTCTAACGATACCTTGTTCATCTAAATCTTTAAGTGCGTCTTCACCAACATTAGGAATTTCACGAGTAATTTCTTCAGGTCCTAATTTGGTATCACGTGCTTCTGATTCGTAGTCTTCAATGTGAATTGAAGTGTAGATATCATCTTTTACCATTCTTTCACTAATCATGATGGCATCTTCATAGTTATACATGTTCCAAGTCATGAATGCGATTAATGGGTTTTGACCTAAAGCTAATTCACCTTCAGCCATTGATGGACCGTTAGCAATTACTTCGCCCTCAACAACCTTTTCACCCTTCTTAACGTTAGGAGTTTGGTTGTAGTTCTTGTTGGCATTTGAACGACGGTATTTCTCAAGCATGTACTTGTCTAAAGTACCATCTTCACGGCGAACTCTAACTTGATCAGCATCAACATATTCAACTACACCGGCAGCTTCAGCAATTAAGGCGTCACCTGAATCGTGAGCAGCACGGTATTCCATACCAGTACCAACTAAAGCAGCATGTGGATTAATCAAAGGAACCGCTTGTCTTTGGTGGTTAGCCCCCATCAAAGCACGGTTAGAGTCGTCATTTTCAAGGAATGGAATACATGCAGAAGTTACAGAAACAACTTGCTTAGGAATAACGTCCATGTAGTCAATCTTGTCTGGGGTAACTTCGAGGTTGTCATCCTTGTAACGAGCTAAGATAAGGTTTTCTTTAAATGAACCATCTTCGTTAAGTGGAGTGTTAGCACCAGCAATGATGTAATTATCTTCCACATCAGCAGTTAAGTAGTCAATCTTGTCAGTTACCTTGTGAGTCTTCCAAGAAACACGACGGTATGGTGTTTCAATGAAACCATACTTGTTGATAACTGCGTAAGTAGCCATTGAGTTAATCAAACCAATGTTAGGACCTTCTGGTGTTTCAATCGGACATAAACGACCATAGTGAGTATAGTGCACGTCACGAACTTCATAACCAGCACGGTCTCTTGACAAACCACCAGGCCCCAAAGCTGACATTCTACGCTTGTTAGTTAATTCGGCTAATGGGTTGTTTTGGTCCATAAATTGAGAAAGTTGTGATGAACCAAAGAATTCCTTAACACTAGCAACAATAGGTCTAATATTAATCAATTGTTGTGGTGTTACGGTATCAGGATCTTGAATTGACATTCTTTCACGAACAACACGTTCCATTCTTGCCAAACCGATTCTGAATTGGTTTTGTAAAAGTTCACCAACACGACGAATACGTCTATTACCCAAGTGGTCAATATCATCAGTAGTACCAATTTCATCTTGTAAAACAAAGAAGTAATTGATTGATGCCAAAATATCAGCTGGAGTAATGTACTTAACATCAGCTGCAATGTGACCGTTTGAAATTAACTTAACTTCTCTTTCAGGGTTAACCTTTGAGAAGACCTTAATTTCTTGAACAGTAATTGGATCTTGCATTACACCTTCTTCAGATGGGGTGTAAGTAACCATCTTGAAGTCATCACGATCTAAGTACTTTTCAAGAGTATCCATTACTTCGTGGGTAACTACAGTACCTTTCTTGGCAATAATTTCACCAGTATCTGGATCTGCTAAAGTTTCTGCCAAAGTTTGGTTAAGTAAACGATTCTTAAGTGAAAGCTTCTTGTTAATCTTGTAACGACCAACTGGAGCTAAGTCATAACGACGTGAGTCAAAGAAACGTGCAAATAAGAGTGAACGTGATGAATCAGTAGTCTTAGGTTCACCTGGGCGAAGTCTTTCATAAATATCCTTCAATGCTTCAGCTACACGGCTATCTGCAGGATTATTATGAACATCCTTTTCTAAGGTGAATTGCAAAGTATCACTCAAGCCAAACATGTCTTGAATTTCACTGTCTGAGCCAAAGCCAAGTGCCCGAATTAAAACAGAAATAGGCAACTTTCTAGTTCTGTCAATACGTACATAAGAAATGTTCTTAGCATCAGTTTCGTATTCAAGCCAAGCACCACGGTTAGGAATTACAGTAGCACCGAAGATTTGACGAGAGTTCTTGTCAAAGTCGCTATTGTAGTAAACACCAGGTGATCTAACAAGTTGTGAAACGATAACTCTTTCAGCACCGTTGATAATGAATGAACCTGACTTAGTCATTAATGGCAAATCGCCAAAGAAGACGTCTTGCGTCTTAATTTCACCAGTTTCATGATTAGTAAGCTTCAAAGTTACTCTAAGTGGAGCAGCATAATTTGCATCATGGTGGCGTGCTTCATCAATAGTACTCTTAGCTTCTTGAAGCTTGTAGCCAACAAAGTCCAAAGATAACTTACCAGAGAAGTCATTAATTGGCATTACGTCTTCAAAGACTTCACTAATACCCTTATCTAAGAACCACTTATATGATTCGGTTTGTACATCAGTCAAATTAGGTAATTTAACTACTTCTTTAATGTGAGAAAAACTACGTCTTGTCCGGTGTTGACCGTAATTCACTAAATGTCCGTCCAAGGAAAACATCCTTTCTGTCGTAAAGAAAACAAATATTACATTTGTGTTACAAATTAAAAAACTGGTATTTTTGAGCATAAAAAAACAAAAACAACACTTTTTGTCGTTTTTGTTCTTATCAGCTTACTGGACAATAGATCAGCAAGCTACTGAATATCAGCCTTTTTGGAAAATCAAGGCTAATTATAGCAAAAATCAGGCTTTTTTGTCAACTACAAAACCCTATAAACTCGGGATTTATTTGGCTTTTGTTTGATTTGAAACACTAAATTTCAAATGGCCCTTACTAGCTCCAATTTTAAGAATTTGTCCAGAAGCAAGCTCACCTGTAATCAACATATCTGATAGCTTATCTTCAACCATTGATTGAATTTGGCGACGTAGTGGCCGTGCTCCCATTTCTGGATCATATCCCTTTTGGGCAATCAAATCTAAGGCAGACTTTGAAAACTTCAAAGTAATATCTTTCTTAGCTAAGCGTTCAGTTACACGTTTAGTAAGTAAAATTACAATCTTACGTAAATCAGCTTTAGTTAATGGATTAAAGATAATTTGTTCATCAATTCGATTCAAAAATTCTGGTCTAAAGAATTCTTTAGTAGCCGTAGCTACTTTAGCTGCCGTTTGCTTTTGTAAATCAACATCGCTAGCCATAAAGCCGACCGTCTTATCACTGACTAATGACCTAGACCCTAAGTTAGAAGTCATAATAATAATCGTATTTCTAAAGTCAACTTTTCGACCCTTAGCATCAGTCAAAAATCCATCATCTAGTACTTGTAAAAGCAAATTAAAGACTTCAGGATTGGCTTTTTCTACTTCATCAAGTAAGACGACTGAATATGGATGCCGGCGCACTTTTTCAGTTAAAAAGCCGCCTTCTTCATAGCCTACATAACCCGGAGCCGCACCAATTAACTTACTTGCAGAAACAACATCAGCATATTCTGACATATCAATTCTAATTAAGTCACTTTCAGCACCAAAAATTGAACTAGCCACTGCCTTTGCTAATTCAGTTTTACCAACACCTGTTGGCCCTAAGAATAAGAAAGAACCAATAGGTCGCTTTTCATCTTTAATTCCACTGCGACTACGCTTGATAGCCTTAGCAACTGCACTCACTGCCTTATCTTGTCCAATTACGCGCTTATGTAAACTCTTTTCTAGATTTACTAATTTCTTAGTGTCATCACGCTTCATTTCAGTTACTGGTACACCAGTCCAATCAGAAACAATTTGTGCAATGTCGCTTTCAGTCACAACTGCATTTTTAATAGCTTTCGCACGTAATTTTTCAACTAATTTAGCTTCTTTTTGGTGAAGCTTTTCTTCATCATCACGTAAACTAGCAGCTTTAGAGAAGTTTTGCTGTTCAATTGCGGTCTTTTTATCTTGCTTAATTTTAGTTAATTGCGCTTCTAGTTCCTTTAAGCGAGGATCGCTACCAACAGTATTCTTAATTTTGACACTAGCACCTGCTTCATCAATTAAATCAAGCGCCTTATCTGGGAAAAAGCGATTAGTTAAATAGCGTGCAGCAAGTTCAATTGCAGCAGTAATTGCTTCATCAGTATATTTAACATGGTGGTAACTTTCATATTTAGCTTTAAGGCCTTCAACAATTTCATAGGTTTGTTTCTTTGATGGTTCACTAACCTTAACCGGTTGAAAACGACGAGCTAAAGCCTGATCTTTTTCAATATATTTTTGATATTCATCAAAAGTTGTCGCACCAATCAATTGAATATCGCCACGTGCAAGTGAAGGTTTCAATAAGTTAGATGCATCTACCGCACCTTCAGCACTACCAGCGCCAATAATAGTGTGTAATTCATCTAAGAATAAGATAATATTACCGGCTTCTTTAACTTCTTGTAATAGCTTCTTAACTCTGCCTTCGAATTCACCACGATACTTAGTCCCAGCAACCAAGCTAGCCATATCTAACGAAAGAATCCGCTTATCAAGTAAAATATCAGGTACATCTCGATGAACAATCTTATAAGCAATTCCTTCAGCAATCGCGGTCTTACCAACACCAGGTTCCCCAACCAAAACAGTGTTGTTCTTAGTTCGTCTAGCCAAAATTTGCATTACTCGCTTAATTTCAGTGTCACGACCAAATACTGGATCAATCATTCCGTCTCTAGCTCGTTGGTTTAAATCAACTGTAACTGCTGCTAATGATTTATTGTTATTTGAATTATCATTTGGCATCATTTGATCCATAAAACTATTATTAGCTGGCTTTTCGATTGCTCCACTATCTTTTAAAGTCAAAGATATTTCTTTTCTCAAACTATCTAAATCGATATTCAAGTTCTTTAAAATCATCCCCGACAATATTTGTGGAGTCGCCACTAAGCCAAGTAAAATATGCAACGTTTTAATCTCAGAAAAGCCATCTTTTCTAGCTTCTCGTTGGGCAAAATTCAAAGCTAGAGTTAAGCGTGGCGACATTTCCATATAAGTAGTTTTAGAAGCTGAGCCACTGCCAGTATAATGCTGAATTTCTTCGCGAATCGCTAAACTAGTGACACCCATTCGGCGCAAGAGCTTACCAGCATTTCCTTTTGATTCAATTACCATAGCCAACAAGACATGTTCAGTTCCAATCATTCGATGCTGAAATTGTTGTGCCTGTTCTTTTGCAATCTTCAAAACTTCATTAGCACTTTGACTATAAGAATTTTCCATATCATCGCCGCCTCTCAAAGAATTAACTAGACTATTGTACCTTTTTCCTATTTCTAATGTAAAACAAATTACTCATTAGGTTAAATATTCTACCCTAATTAACTATTGATTCTTTCTCTTATTTAATTCTTCTTCAATCATCTTATATTGAGCAAGATAGTTTTCATAAGTTTGCTTAGAGTTGGCTAAATTACGACGGGCAATCTTTTGCTGAGTCTTTAAGTCAGAATTAGAATAGCGTCCTAACTTTGCCTGCATGATTTCAGTTGCTTCATAAGTCTTAGCGACCGATTCATAGGTTCTGCGTCCCATTGCAGATAAAAGAACGGTAACCTTATTTCTAGTATCTGGACGAGTCAAGTGATCAATAAAAGCTACTAGTGGATCACTTATATGTTCATTCCACCAAGTAATCAATGGTCCAGTAAAGAAGGCTACAATAATCGTCGCAAAGCCAACTGGGCCACCAAATGCTAAAGCACCAGCCATAAATAATACGTCTTGGATAATTCTAGTTATCTTATATGAAGATTTGAATCTTTCAGAAAAGATTGGCGCAATTGCATCATATGGTGCAACTCCTAATTTAGGCCCCATATAAAGAGATGAACCTAAAGTAAACAGAAGTAATCCAATAACTGTGTCAGCCACAATTACCAAGAAAGTAATCTTCTCAGGGAAAAGTTGATTATAGATTTGAGTAAAGAATTGAATTTCAAATCCTACCATAATCATATTAACAAAAGTTCCAATTCCAATTTTTTTGCGGTCAAGCCATAAAATCAGTAAGAAAATTACAAAATTAACTGATAACTGGAAAATCCCTAATCCTAAACCTAGCTTATTGGAAATTCCAGTGTTAATTGCAGTAAATGGATCAAGCCCAACATTACCACCACGTAAGAAAGTGGCTCCAATTGATAAAACTGTTACCCCGACAATTGACATTAAAGTTTTTAGAGCGAGATTACCAAAATTAAGTTTTTCTTTCAAAAAAAGACCCCCTTTGTTTTAATAATTATATCAAAGGCGGTCTGAAAAAATAATTAATATACTTTTTGAGTAAAACAAAAAGGATTCACGATTGTGAATCCTTATCTAGTAGAGCGGAAGACGGGATTCGAACCCGCGACCCCCACCATGGCAAGGTGATGTTCTACCACTGAACTACTTCCGCATAACAGAGTTTATTATAGCAAACCTTACTAAATTTGCAAAGACTTTTTTGAATAATTATCGGGAAAACCGGATTTGAACCTGCGACCTCTACGTCCCGAACGTAGCGCTCTACCAAACTGAGCTATTTCCCGAAGCTAACAAAAAAGGATTCACTAATGTGAATCCTCATCTCGTGGAGCGGAAGACGGGATTCGAACCCGCGACCCCCACCATGGCAAGGTGATGTTCTACCACTGAACTACTTCCGCATGTCATTTAGCACATCTATTAATATACCATAGCGGAAATTTTTTGCAAGCACTTTTTTATAAAATTTGTTATTTATGATAATGTAATATATAAAAAATAGGAGCTATTTATCTATGAACACACTAGCTGCCCTCAAGCAAAAGCTCAATTTTTCTCAAGTTTCATATAAAACAGATGAACTAAACTTTTTAATGAACCATATTGTTAATCAAATATTTAAAAACAGAACATGACTTTACTGCATCGACTCCAGAATATGGCTGGATAGATGCACTTCCGCATTGTTGTGATGCCTTAAGTGAAGCAATTAAACAAAAGAACTTTTCTTCCCAGTTAGTTGAAGATTTATTTCAGGCAACTGACGAGCTCTTAAAGAATATAGATAGAAATTTAGATTATGATGAATTTTCTTGCTTAGCTACTATTTTTATCAACGGCTTTAAGAATAAGAAAATTACTAAGCAGCAGCTTAGTTTGTGGAATACAAAACTTACAAATTAAAAAGATGAAAATTCTCACCTAACAAAAAATGACTAGCTCAATGCTAGTCATTTTCATTATCTTTACTTATCTAAATCAATGTCTTTTTCTTCGTCATGAATTCTTTCAGGACGCATAGTTGGGAAGAGCAATACATCACGAATAGCTGGTGCATCAGTCAAAAGCATTACCAAACGGTCAATACCAATTCCCAACCCACCTGTAGGTGGCATACCGTATTCAAGCGCACGTACGAAGTCTTCATCAATAACATCGGCTTCATCGTTACCTGCATCACGTTCTGCCATTTGAGCTTCAAAACGTTCTCTTTGATCAATTGGGTCGTTCAATTCGCTGAAGGCATTACCATATTCCATCCCCATAATGAAGATTTCGAAACGATCAGTAAATCTAGGATCATCAGCGTTCTTCTTAGCAAGTGGTGAGATTTCAACTGGGTGACCATATACAAATGTTGGGTTAACAATTGACTTTTCACCGAATTCTTCGAAGAAGGCGTTGATAATGTGGCCCACCTTCCAGAATGGTTCAACATGAATTCCGTGTTCTTCAGCAACCTTCTTAGCTTCATCAAGAGTCATTGGCTTCCAGAAGTCGACGCCAGTTTGTTCCTTAATTAAGTCAACCATGTGAACACGTCTAAATGGCTTACCTAAGTCGATTTCAGTACCTTGGTAATTTACCTTACCATCATCAGTAACTACTTTAGCAGCAGCCTTAATAATACCTTCTGCTTCGTCCATAACATCATGGAAGTCCCAGTAGGCACAGTAAGTTTCAAGTTCAGTAAATTCAGGGTTGTGACGAGTGTCAACACCTTCATTACGGAATACACGACCAATTTCGTAGACACGTTCCATACCACCAACAATCAAACGCTTAAGTGGTAATTCCAAGGCAATTCTAAGGTATAAGTCAATATCCAAAGCATTGTGGTGAGTAATAAATGGACGAGCTTCTGCACCACCTGGAATATTATGAAGTACTGGAGTTTCAACTTCCAAGAAGTCTCTACTGTTCAAGTAATCTCTGATGGCTTGAATAATCTTAGTTCTGTGAACAAAACGCATGTATGAATCATGGTTAGTCATCAAGTCAAGGTAACGTTGACGATAAATTTGTTCAACATTTTGTAAACCATGGTACTTGTCAGGAAGTGGACGAAGAGCCTTTGATAAGAAGCTTACGTGGTGAGCACGAACAGTAAGTTCACCAGTATCAGTCTTCATAACTTCCCCTTCAATTCCCAAGAAGTCACCTAAATCGGACTTTTTGAAAATTTGGTAGTTTTCTTCACCAACAATATCTTTACGTACGTAGATTTGAATCTTACCAGTACGGTCGTAAAGATCAGCAAAACCAACCTTACCCTTACCACGCTTAGCCATCATACGGCCAG
This sequence comes from Lactobacillus psittaci DSM 15354, assembly GCF_000425905.1. Taxonomy (GTDB): domain Bacteria; phylum Bacillota; class Bacilli; order Lactobacillales; family Lactobacillaceae; genus Lactobacillus; species Lactobacillus psittaci. The sequence goes on along the minus strand of NZ_KE384474.1, from coordinate 45,625 downwards.
CAATCTTGGTTTGTGGCATGTCTGCATTTAATTCATCTTTATCTTCACCCTTGTACTTTTCATCTAAAGTGCGGGCTAAATCAGTTCTTTCGTACTTTCTACCAAATGGCTCAAGACCGCTTTCGCGTAATTCTTCAAGCTTTTGGCGACGAACAATTAATTGGTCATTTAATTCATTTTTTGCCAATTTATAAATCCTCCGTTATTCGTTACTTATGATTCCTTTGCTTGCTGTCTAGCTAACTTGGCTGCTTCACGCTTTTCATAGTCTTCCACAAACCCATCAAGTAAATCATACACTTCTTGACGAGTCCATACTTCATTTATTTTAGCACGAGTTCTGGCTGAACGGGGAATTCCCTTCAAATAATACGCAGCTTGCTGACGAAATTCTGGGACAGCAACCTTCTCTCCTTTTAATTCTACCAGACCATCGAGTTGATGCTTAGCAGTTTCTATTTTTTCACGAACTGTTTGTGGACGCAACTTTTCTCCTGTTTCCAGGTAATGCACCATGTCTTTAATTTCCCATGGATTACCTAAAGCAGCACGGCCAATCATGACTGCTGTTGCTCCAACTTCATCAATCATCTTTTTCGCTAATTCAGGACTAGTAATGTCCCCATTACCAACAAATGGAATTGTTAAGGCATTAGCTACTTCATGTAAGGTCTCCCAATCTGCTTCACCTTGATACATTTGTTTTCTAGTCCGGCCATGCATAGCTAACATGCTAGCTCCTGCTTCTTGAGCAGCTAAGGCATTTTCTACTGCAAAAATATGCTTACGGTCCCAGCCCAAACGCATCTTAACACTAACTGGCTTTTCAACATTTTGGACTACTTTATGAACCATTTGATAAATCTTATTAGCATCAAGTAACCACTTAGAACCAGCATCAGTCTTAGTTACTTTAGGAACTGGACATCCCATATTAATATCAATAATGTCAGCTGCTGTATTTTGATCGATGAATTGAGCAGCTTCAAGTAAAGTTTCTTCAGTCCCACCAAAAATTTGAATACTCATAGGGTGTTCATTTGGAGCAACTTGAAGCATATCAAGAGTCTTCTTATTGCGATAAATAATCCCATGGTCAGAAATCATTTCACAAACAACAAGGCCAGCTCCAAATTCTTTACAAACAACCCGAAATGCAGCGTTAGACACACCTGCCATCGGTGCAACGACAACGCGGTTGGGAATCGTAATGTCTCGAATCTTCCAGCTATTTGTCACTGTTACAACTTCTCCCTTTTTAAATACCCTAATATCATACCAGAAAAGGCGCCAAGTTCAAACTTAGACGCCTTAAAAAGCTAGTTTTCTTCTTTATTTGCAATAATTTCACTTAATTCATCAGCTGAAAAGTGGTACTTTTCCTTACAAAATTGGCAAGTCAATTCTGCTCCATGATCTTCAGTTAACATTTGCTTCAAATCACTAGTCTTTAAAGTTGCTAACATTTTGCCATATTTTTCTTTTGAGCAATCACACTTAAAGGCTACTGGATCTTTTTCTAAAATCTTCAAGTCTGGTCCTAAAATCATTTCTGCTAACTTTTCAGGACTAGTCTTATCTAACAAAAGCTCTGAAATATGAGGTAAAGCCTTAATTCGCTTTTCCACTTCGCTAATCAAAGCATCACTTGCACCTGGAAGAGCTTGAAGCATAAAACCTCCAGCTGCTCCAATCTCATTATTGGCATTTACAAAAACAGAAAGGCCAACTGCGGCTGGGATTTGTTCACTTTTTGCTAGGTAATAAGTAAAGTCTTCTGCAATTTCACCAGAAACAATTGGTACTTCACCTGTATACGGCTCACCAACGCCTTGCTTCTTAGTTACTTGAAGCCAGCCTTGACCAACAGCCTTTTTAACATCAATATGACCATCGCTTCTAGCTGGTAAAGCGATATGCGGATTTTGTACAAAACCTTTACTAGTAAAATCACTTTTAGCAGTCACAACGCAGGCGCCAACTGGGCCATTGCCGAGCAAACGAACTGTTAGTTCTTCATCTTCTACCAAACTAGCAGCTGCAAGCAGTGTTGCTCCCAGCATAGTTCGACCTAAGGCTGCACTAGAAGCTGACCAAGTATCTTGGCGCTTTTGCATTTCAAAGATCATATCTTTGGCACTAATTGTCAAAAGTCTTAAGTTCTTTGTTTTATCAATTGCTTTTACTAAATAATCCATAACCTTTTCCTCACAAAAATAGAGCCTTTGCGGCTCTATTTTTTAATCTTGCTCTTCTGAATTATCAGCCTTATCTACCTTAGTTGATTCTTTGTCTGATTCTTCAGACTTAGTTTCAACTTCAGTAGCTTTTGCTTCAGGTTGAGCTTTTTCATGTTCTTTCTTTTCCATAGCAGCCTTAGCTTCTTCATAAGTTGAAGCCTTTGATTCACTAGGGAATTGATCTTGGTCAGTTTCTGGCATCTTACCAGTCTTGTATAAAGCCATAATTTGCTTTTCGTTCAAAGTTTCATACTTAAGCAATGCTTCAGCAATCAACTTATGTTTTTCACGATTATCTTTAACAATTTCGATTGCCTTTTTATGAGCTTCATCCAAAATCTTCTTAACTGCTTCGTCAATCTTAGCAGCGGTAGCTTCACTATATGGCTTTACGCCATATTCAACTTGGCCTTCTTTTTCCAGTTGAACCATGCCAAGTTCATCAGTCATACCATAGTTAACTACCATGCTATGAGCAATTGCAGTAGCCTGTTCAAAGTCATTTGATGCCCCAGTTGAACGGTCACCAATAACGACTTCTTCACCAGCTCTACCACCCATCAAGCCGACGATTTGTTCCATCAATTGCTTCTTAGTCAAAATGAATTGATCATCCTTAGGAAGCATGATGTTATATCCGCCTGCACGGCCACGTGGAACAATTGTAACTTTTCTAACTGTTCTTGAATCGCTTAAAACCAAACCGCAAATTGAGTGACCGGCTTCATGGAAGGCAACCCGTTTTCTTTCTTCATCAGAAATCATCCGATCCTTCTTAGCTGGCCCAGCAATTACACGATCTTCAGCTTCATCAATATCAGCAGCAGTAATTTCAGTCTTATTTCTTCTTGCTGCAACTAAAGCAGCTTCGTTCAAGACGTTTTCAAGGTCAGCACCAACAAAGCCTGGAGTTTGACGAGCAACTTCTTTCAAGTCAACATCATCTGCTAAAGGCTTGTTCTTAGCGTGGACACGTAAGATAGCTTCACGTCCCTTAACATCTGGACGACCCACTAAAACTTTCCGGTCAAAACGACCTGGACGAAGTAAAGCAGGGTCTAAGACATCTGAACGGTTAGTTGCGGCCATGACGATAACACCTTCATCACCTTCAAAACCATCCATTTCAACTAATAGTTGGTTCAAGGTTTGTTCACGTTCATCGTTACCACCGCCAACACCATTACCACGACGACGACCAATGGCATCAATTTCATCGATAAAAATGATACTTGGTGAAGTCTTCTTGGCATTTTCGAACAAGTCACGAACACGTGAAGCACCGACACCGACGAACATTTCGACAAAGTCAGAACCTGAAATTGAATAAAATGGTACACCAGCTTCACCAGCCACAGCACGTGCAAGTAAAGTTTTACCTGTACCTGGAGGCCCTTCAAGTAAGACCCCAGATGGAATTCTAGCACCGAGTTTTAAGTAACGTGATGGATCACGTAAGAATTCGACAACTTCAACTAATTCTTGCTTTTCTTCTTCTTCACCAGCTACATCTGAAAAACGAACCTTATTCTTAGTTGGATCTTCTGGCTTAACCTTGCTCTTACCAAAGTTAAGCACACCACCACGGCCACCGCCACCAGCAGACTGATTCATCATCATCCAGAACATAACGATGAAGAAAATTGTTGGGACAACAGTGATCAAAGTAGCAATCCATGATCCAGATTGTGATTCACCTTGTGCCGTAATCTTAGCACCATATTTAGTAGCCAAAGATTCAACAGTTTTAACACTACTATTGTTTTGTAGCATGTTGGTATTGAAGCCGGAAACCGTCTTTGAACTATTTCCTGTTAAAAAGTCATAAGAAGCAGTCTTACTTGATGATTTCTGAGCTTTTTTGTAACTACCAGAAATGCTATATACTCCATTTGCGGGCTGTACACTAAAGCTTTTTACTTTACCATTTTTTAATTGCTTTACAAATTGAGAATAACTAATATTCTCGGTTGAACCAGCAGCTTTACCACCACCAAGGGCCCAATTAATGCCCCAAAGAAGTAGTAGGAATACAATGATATAGAAAAGGCCATTAGTGAAAAGCCGATTCCGTTTATTTTTCATGAAAACCTCCACGAAGTTTCTTAGAATTACGTAAGAAATTCTAACATAATTCTAGCCATCTACCTAATATTTTACTTTACTTAAAGCTAATTTAGTAGAAAAAGGTAGTAAGTAAGAAAATCTTTACTTTTTATTTGATTGCAATAACTATTTTCTACCCAAACAGGTACTCCTTGTGCAAAAAAAGTCAATGCCTGACTCCTAAGCAAAGCCGGAATTTGTGCTTGAGCAAAAAACTTCTTATTCTTAGCATGTTGTCCATTTTTTAAAAGAAGTTTTTCCGCTTTGATTGATCCAAAAGTCAGCTCTTTAGGGGCTGAAAATTTGGCAATTAAATTACCAGCTTCTCTATTTAAGCTTAACAAATACCTGCGTCCACTAAAAGAAAAAGGTCTTTCTAAAACAACTTTTTTTTGCGCTGTAAAATTAATTTCTGCTTGATTTATTAGATAATAATAATTCTGATATGCTATTAAACTAAAAGCTCCCGCAGTCAGTTCATCATTTAAATGACAGCGCTGATGATAATGACGATAGATTTGCAACTCGAAATAGCGTCGAATTGCTACTGAAGAAAAATCAGCCAGCTTATTTTTTTGAATTCGCCATTGTCCCAAAAAGGGTTCAAGTGGCAAGAGCTGACAAATTTTTTCGGCAAATTCATTGTTAACTTCTGCTTGCATAGCAAATCGACGCGTTTGGTCACTTAAATCTGGATTTTCCTGCTTTAGTTTTGGTACCACATAATGTCGCAGCCGATTTCTTAAAGTATCATCTTCAAAGTTGGTTTCATCGTCAATATATGGTAAATCACCAGCTTTAACATAAGCTAGTAATTCACTTTTTTGATAAAAAATTAATGGCCTCAAGATTGTTATCTTGCCCATTTTTCCTTTTAACTTAAGAGATGCCATTTCATTAATATCACCAGAGCGCAAAAGTTTAATTAAAATATTTTCTAAATAGTCATCACTATGGTGAGCAGTTAATAAATATTTTGCTTGCTTTTGCTGACAAACTCGCTTTAAAAATTCATATCTTGCAGTACGCGCTTTAGCCTCAATACCACTTTGAAGCGGACCATGTTGCCACTTTTCAGTTACCAATTCTAAATTGTACTTTTGGCAATATTCAGTTAGTAAACTAGTTTCTAAATAGCTTTGCGGTCTCAATTGATGATCAAAATGGGCCACCACTAGTTGATATTGGTCTTTCAACATATCAACTAATGCCATCGAATCTGGACCTCCACTTACTGCTACTACCAGTTTTTCTCTAGTCAAATCCAACTGCATTAAGTTTAAAAATTGATCTAGTTTATTCATAATCTTTCTTCAAAAAAAGACGACCTAAAGGTCATCTTTTAGCTTTTTAATCTCTGACTGGCTTTGTTCAACTAAATTGGCCAGGGTAGTTTCAAAATCACTAGCTGCCAAGTCACTAAACTGGTTAGTTGGATCTACCAAGTCGCTATCGTTGACTCGCTTAAGTGATAAAGCTACTTTATGCTTTTCAAGCTTAGTAATAACTACCCGAACTTCTTGTCCAATTTGAAAATGGCCTTTTTCTCGCTCCCAGTTTGCACCAAAATCACTTTCATGTACAAGCCCAGAAACACCATTTAAACTCACAAAGAGACCATAATCCACAATATTATTAATCTTACCAGTAACTCTTTGTCCTAGTTGATATTTCATTAATTCTTTGAATTCTCCGGAACGTTATAAATTTCTTCGCCCTTCTTTGAATAATAGAAGCGATAACGAATTAACTTAGCAACATAATCAGGATCTTTTAAATTATCTCGCTGATTAGTCAATTTCTTGTTAACTTTCTTTTGTTTCACGAGGGCTGCCTTAGTTGCTACAATTTGACCCTTAATTCGATGAGTAGTTGACAGATTAATTGCAAGCTGAACTCCAAATATAACTACAATTAAAAGAAACAGAGCTAAATAGCGATTACGTCGCACCCGATGAACTTCTTTAATATAACGATTTCGAATGCGCTTAGCCTTAAGTAGCTGTTCTTGACGACTCATTGAATTATATAAATGTGGTCGATTCTGCATCTTGCATCCCTCCTTAATTAAACTAATAAATCTAAGCTAAGTATAGCAACTTCAAGACTAAAAGTCATTAATCAATTAACTCGTATAATTCACTCGCTTCATTTTTCTTAGTAGTTTCTCTGATATTTAAGACTTTAGCTTTAATTTGTCTGGTACCATAACCGACTACGATAATGTCATCTAGCTTAACATCATAACTAGATTTGACTACACGACCATTAACTTCGATTCGACCTTGGTCAGCCATTTCTTTAGCGACAGTTCTCCGCTTTACTAAACGTGATACTTTTAAAAATTTATCTAATCTCATCTTCTTTTCCTTTCTAATGCTCTATTAACTCACCTGCTGCATCGACAAAGGTAGTTAATTCCTTGAATAAAATCCGCAAGTTAACCTGACTAGCGTCCAAACTTACAACCAAGTGGCCAAATGCTTCTGCCACTTTCGCACGTAATGACACGTGTTCTAATGCCTTAAAGACGTTAGGACCTTTTAGATGGGAACTTGCAGCTGAATTAAATTCAATTTTTATAATTTGCTTAGTCTTAATAATTTTATCAATACCAGCACAATCTGCTACTAATTTTAATTTTGCTAAATCGAGCAAAGTTTCAACAGCTTTAGGATAATCACCAAAACGATCAAGCAATTCATCTTCAATTGCTTGAATTTGTTCATCACTAGCAACTTGCTTGATTTTTTTATAAAATTCAATCTTTTGCTCTTGGTCACTAATGTACTCATCAGGAATATAAGCTTCAAGGCCTAACTCAATTTCGCTATTACTCTTAGGTTTAGCTTTTTTACCTTTGCGAGCTTTAATTGCATCATCTAGCATCTGAGCGTAGAGGTCATAACCAACACTATCAATAAAGCCATGCTGCTCTTTGCCTAGCATATTTCCAGCTCCACGAATTGAGAGATCTCGCATTGCAATCTTAAAGCCACTACCTAATTCAGTGAAGTCACGAATAGCTTCTAGGCGCTTTTCCCCAACTTCGGTCAAAACCTTATTAGGGGCATATAAGAAGTAAGCATACGCTAATCTGGCACTCCGGCCAATTCGGCCACGCAGCTGGTAAAGCTGACTTAAACCATAGTGGTCTGCATTTTCAATGATTAAGGTATTAACATTTGGCATATCAATGCCAGTTTCAATGATGGTCGTTGTTACCAAAATATCAAATTCTTTATTTAAAAAGCGATAAAGAATATCTGACATTTGATTTTCTGTCATTCGGCCGTGAATTGCCTCAATCTTAGCTTCTGGAAGCAACTGCTCAAGTTCCATCACCTTATCATCAATATCGTCAATTCGGTTGTGTAAATAAAATATTTGGCCATCTCGTTCCATTTCACGTAAACAAGCTTGTCGAACAACACTTGGAACTTGTTCAGTCACATAAGTTTGAACAGGATACCGGTTAACTGGTGGTGTTTCCATGACTGATAAATCACGCACGCCCACCATCGACATATGCAATGTCCGCGGAATTGGCGTTGCGGTTAGGGTTAAAACGTCAACATTATTCTTTAATTCCTTGAGTCGTTCTTTATGCTTAACGCCAAACCGCTGTTCCTCATCGATAATTAACAAGCCCAAGTCCTTAAAAACGACATCTTTACTTAATAACCGATGCGTACCAACAACTAAATCAATTTTACCTTCCTCGAGCTGCTCGCAGATTTCTTTACTTTCTTTATTTGTTTGAAAACGTGACAGTAATGCAACATTAACTGGGAAGTCCTTAAAACGCTCGCTAATATTATCAAAGTGTTGCTGAGCCAAAATGGTAGTTGGAACTAAAAAGGCTACTTGTTTCCCATCCTGAATCGCCTTAAAGGCTGCTCTAATCGCAACTTCAGTCTTACCAAAGCCAACATCCCCAACTAACAATCGATCCATTGCTCGTGGCTTTTCCATATCACGCTTGATTTCTTCACTCGAGCGTTCTTGATCAGGTGTTGGTACATATGGAAATGCAGCCTCAAACTCTCTTTGCAAGTCATTGTCTTTAGAAAAGGCAAAACCCTTTTCACTTTCACGAGCAGCATATAATTTAATCAAATCATCAGCAATATCTTCGACTTTACTTTGGACTGAACGCTTAGTCTTTGCCCATTGACTACCACCTAACTTATTAATATGTGGTCTTTTACCTTCTGATGCAACATATTTTTGAACCTGCGATAACTGATCTGCTGGTACAAATAATTGATCATGATGCTGATAAGTAATTGTAATATAATCTCGTTTTTGCCCATCGACTTCTAAGGTTTGGATGCCTTCAAAGCGTCCAATCCCATGATTAATATGGACAACATAGTCACCAGGTTTAAGATCATTATAGTTGCGCAAGCGCTGGGCGTTTTCTAAATTTAAAATTTTTCGTTTTTTATGAACAGTTTGATTAAATAATTCCCGTTCCGTCAAATACATCAAATTAACACTAGGTAAATAAAAACCTTGGTTAAATTGCCCAACAATAATTTGAGTTTGACCTACTTTTAAATTATCAGGTTTTACTTGTGGAAAATCCAAATCAAAATCAGCTAGATTTGACTGCATTTGCTTGGCTCTTTGCAAATTATCAGCTTGCAAGATTACAGTTAAGCCTTGCTTTTGATACTTATTTAGCTCGGTTTTAATCATTGGCATTTGACTAAAGAACTGCTCAGGGACTCGATTAGTCCAATTAAGTAATTGATCCAGGCGTAAGTTACCCATTCCTTTTTGAAAAAGCGAAAGATATAAGCGTGAATGTTGATCTTTTAAGACTTGCTTGAGGTCTAGTCGCAACTTTTGACCGGCAATTAGTTGATGATTGGCAACTTCTTCGGCTAAAAAGTCCGCATTTTGATCATCAATCATTTTGCCCTGCTTTTTAATTACCGGCCAGTCATAAAACATCACTAAGCCATCATCAGCAAGATAAGACAAAAGACTAACTTTTTTTTGTAATAAGAAATCAACTAAAAAGCTATAATTATCTGGTAAAATCCCCTTAGCTAGATCACCTAATTCACTTTCATCTACTCCAGCATCTTTGAGCTGATTATAAGCTCGTTTTAAGTCACTACTAGTAAAAATCCGGTCACTAGCCGGGGCAATATCAACTGTTGTTAAATCAGTTAAGCTTCGCTGAGTATTGACATCAAAATTTTTGACAGTATCAACTTCATCGCCAAAGAATTCTATTCGAACTGGATTTTCAAAATCTAAAGGATAGATATCTAAAATATCCCCCCTTTGTGAGAATTCTCCTGGTCGAGCAACCTGTGCTTCCTTGCGGTAGCCCAAATTAAATAAAGTTGTAGCTAATTTTTCAAATTCGACTTCTTCACCGTTAGTAAAGCTTAAACTTGTTTGACAATACTGCTCTTTAGGCGCTAATTCATACTGCAAGCCCTGCAAACAAGTAATAACAATTCCACTTTTCCCAGACGCCAAAAAAGTCAAAGCCTTAATGCGCTGACTTAATTCATCAGGTGAAGCTGTTGCCTTTTGCGTAGCAAGTGTTGGATCAACTGGAAAATAAGCTACCTGCTCTTCGTCCAAAATCCCACTCAAGTTATCTAAGACTTGTTCAGCCTTATTTTCATTTTCAAGGACTAAAATTAAAGACTTGTCTTGATTAACTAGTTGATTTACTAAAAGCGGTAAGCTACTTTCACTAATTCCTGTTAATAATGATTTCTCAACTTTATTTGTTTTGACTAAAAAAGCGCCCAATTCTTGATCTTGGGCGATAATTTCATTTAGATTCATTTAGTTATACTTATTCATCAAATAACCTGCATCTTTGCCACTAATGAAATCAGCAATAATGTCTTCACTAGTAGTAAAGGCTGTATCCATTAATTTTTGTTGTTCGGCATTAAATGGTGTTAAAACCCATGAAACGACAGTCGTATTCTCAGGATGACGAATACCAATTTTTAGGCGGTTAAACTTTTCTGTCCCCAAATCACGGATAATTGATTTAATTCCGTTATGGCCGCCACTTTTACCATTAGCACGAATTCTAATCTTGCCAATTGGCATATCCATATCATCTTGAATAATTAAAATATCACTTGGATCAATTTTGAAAAAGTTAGCTACTTGTGCAATTGAGCGTCCTGATTCATTCATATATGTCTGAGGTTCAAGCAAAATTACATCTTCACCAGCAATCTTTTCTTTAGTAAAGAGCCCTTCAAACTTATTTTGATTCAAGCTATAAGAATTATTTTTAATAAATTGATCTAAGCACATAAAACCAGTATTGTGCTTAGTTCGATCGTATTTTTTACCAGGATTACCTAATCCAGCAATTAATTTCATAATTAACCTAACTTTCTAAATTTTGTCTTTACTATTCTAGCACAAAGCAGCTGGCTTTTCTAAAGGGAAGCTTATTTAAGAATTTAAGCAAATCTCAAGCTTTAATTTTTATTTAATTAATTTGGTTGTGATATAATTATCTTAAAATATTTACTATGGAGGAAACCTCATGCTGATTAAGTCTTTAGTTTACAAAAAAGATTACCTAACTACAGTCAATGAAAAGGCTACTTTAGAAGAAGCACTTAAAGTTCTTGAAGATTCTGGTTACCGGTGTGTTCCAATCTTAGATGACAGCGGTACCATTTTTAGAGGTAATATCTACAAGATGCACATTTACCGTCACAAGTCACAAGGTGGCGATATGTCTTTACCAGTTACTCACTTACTTAAGAATGCAACTAAAACTATTAAGGTTGATTCACCATTTTTCAAAGTCTTCTTTACTATTAAAGACTTACCTTACATCACTGTTTTAGATGAAGATAACAAATTCTATGGTATTTTGACTCACAACCGTTTGCTTTCAATGTTAAGTGACGCATGGAACTTAGATTCTAGTTCCTATGTCTTAACTGTTTTATCTGATAATGATCGCGGCAACTTAATCAAGATGACCAAGATTATTTCTAAATACACTAACTTGTCTTCAGTTTTGACACTTGATGGTAATCTAGGGACTGCCGACTATGTTCGCCGGACTTTATTCACTTTACCAAATGGTGTTAGCGAAGACACTTTAAAGGCTATTGTTAACAAGCTTGAACGTAAAGGCTTTGTAGTAGCTGAAATTGAAGATCTTAAGACTGGAACTACTATTAGAAAAGACGAAGATCCAGATCAATTCAACTTCTAAGATTTATATTAACTAAAAGACCACCTAATCAATAATTAGGTGGCCTTTTTACTACATAAAAATTTTTGTTTATTCATGATAAGTTCTAGGCAAACGATCACTTAAAAGACAAGCTAATTCATAGTGAATCGTGTTAGTATAATCAGCTGCCCTTTTAATAAAGTTAGGATCTGCTTCTTGATCAGAATAAATAACTACTTTAGTACCAACTGGCTTTTTCTCTGGCAAAAGCACCATAAATTGGTCCATACAAATGCGCCCAACAATCGGACAAAAGTCTGATCCAACTTTAACTTTAAAGCCTGATAAAGCACGAATAATCCCATCAGCATAACCTACTGGAACAGTTCCAATCCATTGGTCCCCATCAGCAACAAATTCTGAACCATATCCTACACCATAACCTGCATGAATTTGCTTAACAAAAGATAATTCACTTTCTACACTTAAAGCTGGCTTTAGTTCAATATGACTAGCTAAATCTGCTGAATCTGGGTTAGATGAAGGATTTAAACCATATAAGCCAATCCCGAAGCGAACTATATCTGACTTAATATCCTTATCAAAGATACTAGCAGCAGTATTAGCAATGTGAATCCACTTAGGCTTAACTGTTAGTAGTTCTTTCAAGTGATTGAATCGCTTCACTTGGTAGTTAAAGTAACTTTCATCGCTACTGTCTGCACTAGCAAAGTGTGCAAACATCCCTTCAACGAAGAAATTAGGGTTATCTTTTAATAACTTATTAGCAACAATGAATTCATGATCTTCACTAAAACCGATTCTTCCCATTCCAGAGTCAATTGCTAAATGAATCTTCAATACTTGATTTTTATTCGCTAAGGCTTTTTGGGCAGATTCAAGCCACTCAAGGCTAGGCGCAGCTAAAGAAATGTTGTGAGCGGCTGCAAGTGGAGCTTCATTGGCTGGGGTAATTCCTAATACCAAGATTGGTTCAACAATACTGGCATCACGTAACTCAATTGCTTCATCAAGTGTTGCAACACAAAAGCCACTTGCCCCAGATCTTGCAGCTAGCTTTGCCACTTTAACTGCTCCATGACCATAAGCATTAGCCTTTACAACTGCAAATAACTTTTGACCTGGTTTTAAATGTGCTAATTCAGCTTTTAAATTATCTTTGATTGCTCGCAAATTAACCTTCACTTCAGCGGGCCGATGAATTGCTGGTACCATCAAAATCCTCCAATACTACAAAGGTGACACAAGTATCTAAATCATGACTTATACTTACTAAAATTTTACCATGATACAAAGTGCTTGTAGTTATGGGCCTGCCATTTGCTGCAGGTAAGGTTTCAACATCTTGAAATTTAACTTTGCCTAAGCCCGTACCCCAAGCTTTGGCAAAAGACTCCTTAACTGAAAAGCGGCCAGCTAAAAATTCTACTTGTCTTCTTCCAGAAAGTTTTTGATAGATATCAAATTCTTTTTTTGTCAAAACTTTTTTTGCAAATGAGACTTGATTTGTCATTTTGGTAAATCGACTTAAGTGGGTAATATCAGTCCCAATTCCTCGAAGCATTTTGCCACCTTCTTTGTTACTATTATACAAAAAACTGACCTTGATGCAGTATCAAAGTCAGTTTTTTAACTATTTATCACGATTTTTCTTTTTCTTGATTACGAAATCATGGTGTCGTTCTGAACGACGAGAATTATCGCGACGACGATAACGTTCATTACGATCTCCATGCTTAAAATTGCGACTTGAGTGATGACGACGGCGGTTATTACCCTTGTATGGTAATGGCTTTTCAGGGGTAATCTTAACTTTAATTTCTTCGGAATCTTTTGAAAGGTTCTTCAAAAATGCCGCAACTAAGTCAACAGCTGAATAGTTATCTAAAAGTTCACTTGCTGATTCAGTGTACTTAGTTAAATCACCACGCATTAAGTCTTCAATTTGCTTATGAGCAGCTGCAAGTTGTCCTTGTAAAGCTTGGTCATCTGTTGGTGGCCGAAGTGGTGACATCTTTTTCTTGGTTAAGTTTTCAATGGTTCTCATATAACCAATTTCATTTGGCGTCACGAAAGTAACTGAGATACCATTCTTGCCCGCACGACCAGTTCTACCGATGCGATGAACATATGAGTCAGGATCTTGTGGAATATCATAGTTATAAACGTGTGTTACCCCTGAGATATCAAGTCCACGAGCTGCAACGTCTGTTGCGACTAAAATATCAAGTTTACCTTCCTTAAAGCGGCGTAAAACGCTCATTCGCTTGGCTTGTGATAAATCACCATGAATACCTGCAGCATTGTAGCCACGTGCAACCAAGCCACGAGTTAACTCATCAACTCTGCGCTTAGTTCGACCAAAGACCACTGCTAAATCTGGTGCTTGAACATCAATCAAACGACACATAATATCGAATTTTTCAAATTCTTTTGCTCTAACAAAGTATTGGTCAATTAAGTCAGCAGTTAATTCTTTAGACTTAATTTGCACGATTTCAGGATCATGCATAAATTTTTCCCCAATACTTAAGATAGGCTTGGGCATTGTTGCACTAAAAAGTAAGGTATGTTCACGATTCTTAGCGTAAGTTAAGATACTTTCAATATCCTTAATGAAGCCCATATCAAGCATTTCATCAGCTTCATCCAAAACCACTGTCTTAATTTGGTCTAATTTTACTGTTTTACGCTTTAAGTGGTCCAAAATTCGACCTGGAGTACCCACTAAAATTGCTGGTGTTTGCTTCAAAGCTTTAATTTGACGGCCAATATCAGCCCCGCCATATACCACTTGAACTCTCGCTCTCTCATCTCGACCTAAGCGGTAAAGTTCTTCTTGGGTTTGAATAGCTAATTCTCTAGTTGGTTCAATTACTAAAGCTTGAATATGGTCATGACCCTTTTCAATTTTCTGTAAAATGGGTAAACCAAAGGCAGCTGTTTTACCAGTCCCAGTTTGTGCTTGGCCGATGACATCCTTACCTGCAAGGGCTAAAGGAATAGTCTTTTCCTGAATTGGTGTTGCCTCTTCAAACCCACTACGTTTAATTGCTTTTAATAAAGCATCATTTAAGCCTAATTCTGTAAACTTCACGAAATTCTCCTAAAGTAATCTGTCTAAAACTTTGTCTAAATGCATTCCATGAGAAGCTTTAAGCATCACAATGTCATTTTCGTGAATATCTGATAGTAAATCAGAAATCATTCTTGGCATCTGATCTTGTTCATAGTAATGCAAATTCTTAGCGTCGTATTTATCCTGGATTGCTTCTTTTAAGTTCTTCATTTCAGGTCCATATAAGTAAACTTCGTTAATTACTAATGGATCAAGCTTAGAAGCAAGAGAAGCATGAAGTTTAGGGCTAGCTTCACCTAATTCAAGCATATCACCCAAAACAGCAATTCTTCTGCCACCTTCTTTAACTTCAACTTGACCAAAACTAGTTAATACAGCCTTAGCAGCGGTTGGGTTAGAGTTATAGATATCATCCATAATATCTTCACCAACATCACCTTTGCGCCATTGCATCCGATTAGCAGTTGGTACAAATTCAGATAAACTTGAAGCAATTTCATCATCAGTTTCACCAAAGTGATGGCCCACACTAATGGCAGCTAATGCATTAGAAACGTTGTGCTTACCAATCATTGGGATTGAGAATTTTTGATCAGAAGAATTAGTTACAAAAGATGCATGGTGCATATAACTTCTAAATTCAGTTGCATAAATAGTATCATCACTCTTAAAACCGAAAGTAGTCTTACTTTGAGCTAATTTAGCTGCTCTTTCAGTTAGAAGTGGTTCATCGCCATTGTAGATTAAGACTCCATCTTCTTTTAAGAAATCAGTAATTTCCATCTTGGCATCTGCAATTTTGTCTCTAGTGCCAAAGAATTCGATGTGTGCTTCACCTATCATAGTAATTACACAAACATCTGGACGAACTAATTCACTCAAATGGTGCAATTGGCCCGCACGATCCATCCCCATTTCAAGCACTAAAATTTCAGTTGTTGGCTTCATTTCTAAGATTGTCATTGGAACACCAATTTCATTATTAAAATTGGCTTGCGTTTTATGCACGTTAAAACGCTTGGCAAGAACTGCAGCGCACATATCCTTGGTAGTAGTCTTACCATTTGAACCGGTAATACCAACAACAGTAGGATTTACCTTATTAAGGTAATACTTAGCTAGCGCTTGCATTGCAAGAAGCGTATCTTCGACTTCAACTACAGGGAAGTTTTCGGGCTTATTATCATGACCCTTTTCCCATAAAGCAGCAACTGCCCCATTTTCAATTGCTGAATTAATAAAATCGTGGCCATCACGTTCCCCTTTTAAAGGAACAAATAAAGCATTTTCATCAATCTTTCTTGAGTCAAACGTTACAGAACAAATGACTGGATTATCTTGACCTTCAATTGTTGTATTAAGCGCCTTAGCGATTTCCGCAAGTTGCATTTTCATACTTAAAAAACCTCTATAACTAAAAAATAATATGGACTAAGCCCAGTATCATAAGAAAAAAGCAGTCCGGTAAGGACTGCTTAATTGCAATGATACAATTATTTGTTTTCCTTTGATGAAAGACCGTACTTCTTGTTGAATTTTTCGATTCGGCCATCTGCTTGAGCAAACTTTTGCTTACCAGTGTAGAATGGGTGAGAATCTGAAGAAATTTCAACACGTACTAATGGATAAGTCTTACCTTCAAATTCAATTGTTTCTGATGGATTTAAAGTTGAACCTGCTAAAAACTTAGCACCAGTTGCTGAATCCATGAAAACAACTTGTTGATAATCTGGATGAATTCCTTGTTTCATGTTTTCTATTCTCCTTTGCCATAGTCATTCTTTCAGACCATAGATTAATACGACTAGATAAGAATACCATCTTTTCTAAATAAAAGCAATTATTTCGAGCAAAAAAGGCCCTCTATTGAGAGCCTTTTTATCATATTTTATTAAATAAATGGTCGCTTAATACCCGCAATAATTGAACGGTTTCTATCTCTTAATGCACCAACTCCAACTTTTGGTGGCCAGCTTTCAATAACATGGCCATTACCAACATAGAGTGCTACGTGCCAAATAGTTCTAGTACCTGGTTGGTAGTAGAAGACTAAATCTCCTCTTTGAATTTGTGAAAGAGGAACAGTCTTGAGTCTTGAATCTGCCCATAAGCGACGTGAATTCCATTCATTACCAGGAAATGCATGTTGAGTTGAAGAAATTGAAGTTGGGTTAATTCCACCAGCATATAATGCTTGTAAAACTAAGCCAGAACAGTCATTACCATATTCTGGGTTAGATGAAGCACCAACAATGTATGGCTTCCCCATGTATTTATATGCTTGATTGATCATTGCATTAATGTGATCAGCTCTTGAAGACATTTTACCTGCACCAAGTGGAGCAATGTAACTATCAATTGCAAACCAAGCATCTTTATTAAAGCCTAATTTCACCCAAGTATTTAGGTCAACTTTACCAGTTACAGGTAATCCATGACTAGCTTGGAATCTCTTAACAGCGTTAACAGTAGCCCAGTTGTAGTTAGCATAACCATTAAAAGTACCCAACTTACGCATTACATACCAAGTCTTAATCCCTTCATAGCCATAGCCGATTGTGTAACCAGGACTATAAATTGAAGGCTTAATTTGTTCATATTGAACTTGGTAGTATGGATTTGGATTTTGGAATCCAGCAGTGTAATCTGCTGGCAACCATTGACGATCTGAACCTAAACGATACATTTCACGGCCATTAATAGTTGCCTTGGCAAAATAGCGCCAACTTGACCCATTATAAACATATTGACTTTGGTAGTGGCCGTTACTATCAAGTAAGCAAACTCCGCCTTTGCCTTGATAATTTACATAAACAACACCACTAGCTTGTGAAGCTCCTGTTGCTTGAGCTTGATTACTCCCTGATGCACCAGAAATATCACTATAATCCGCAGGAATCCATTGACGGTCTGTACCTAAACGATACATTTCACGGCCATTAATAGTAGCTTTAGCAAAGTATCGCCATCTTGACCCATTATAAACATATTGGTTTTGGTAGCGACCATTTGAATCTAGTAAAGCCACTCCACCTTTACCATTATATTTAACGGAAAGAATCCCTTGATTGGTAGTATCTGCAGCGTGAGTTACTCCAGCACTAACTCCCAAAAGACCTGCAATAACTGCAGCGCAGCTAGCTATCTTTTTAAAATTCATACATATTTCCTCCCCAATATAGCTCTTTAAAGCTTAATGTAATTATACTAGCATCTGAATATATCGTAAATAATAAAAGGGGAAATATCTTTGCCCAATTAACTAGCTTGGCCCCATTTCAATAAAAACCAGATAAAAATAGCTAGCAAAATTGCTAATAAAACTTTCTCTAATATAAATGATCTTGCTGGTTTAGTCGTTAATTTGGCATATTCACGTAAAACTTTAAAGTAGTCATAAAAACACTTTTGACAAACCGCCTTGGTTGCTGCCAATTCATGGACCGCCTTATTACCAGCAGCTTTAACTTCATATAAAGTATTGATGCTATCTTGATTAATTCTACTATGGCGCAATAAGTTTATATTTTGACTAAAAGTTGTATCAGGCTTGATACTTTTTCGAAGTAGCCAATTTTCAGACAACTTTTCCGCTTCAGTTCGTAAATCGGCTAAAGCATGTTGATAATCTCCTTTTTTGGCTAAGCGCAAACTTTTGAGCAGTTGTTTTTGTTGCTTCATGATTAGCTCATCGCCAGTAAGCGTTTGATAGTAGTTGATTAGTTCTGAGAATTCAGGATAAGTAACTTTATTCATTCTTATAAGTCCACTGACCGTCTTTTAAATACCAACAGTTTTCGCTTAAATTGTCATTTTCAAAAATTTCTAGCATGCTAGCAAAACCATCAGCTAGTTGATAATTTTCTAAATCCTTGCGTTCAATCCAGAAAACTTCGCCTTCACGACTAGATTGTAATTTACCAGCAAAATGATTTGTTTTAAATAAAAAGACAATTGTCCGAATATCATCATCAAAAAATTGTTTAACGCCACAAATTTTTAAATCTTTAATATCTAGTCCAGTTTCTTCTTTTACTTCACGAACTGTCGAATTCACAATTGATTCGCCATGTTCAACATGTCCTCCTGGAAAAGTTACCCCAGGCCAATCTTTTTTGACGCGGTTTTCTACTAAAATTTTGCTACCATCATACACCATGCACATGTTGGTTAAGACAACTTTTTCACTGCGATCCATTAACTTACCTCCTGAATTAATTAAGTCCATTTTACCAAAAAAATACTCAGATGAATTACTTCACCTGAGTATTCTTGCTAGCTATTCAGCTTATTTTTCATGCTTTTTATTAAAGCTAAATAATGTAATTAATCCGGCAATTGCAATTCCAACAAAACCTAAAAGGCTTGCATCTTTAACACCAGTTTGTGGCAACTTCTTATTCGGAATTGCTACTGGTTTAGGTGCTTTGATTGTCTTTGCTGGTTTTGGCAAGTTGGTTGGAGTTACTTTAACTTCTGGCTTTGGAGCAACTTTAACTTCAACTGGCTTTCTATTATTAGTCAAGTTAGTCAAAGCTGTTTCAATTGCCGTCTTGGCTTCATTAATATCATTTTGACTAGCATTTGAATTATCAAGGACTGTTTGACCTTCCTTGATTGCATCATCATATACCTTTTGGGCACTTTCATTTGCGCCAGTGTAGTCGTTACCCTTGCGAGTATCAGGAGCTTTATCGACTAAGTCAGATAAACCGCTCTTATCAACACTTGGCTTAGATGGAGTAGTTGGAACTACTGGACTTGGGGTTGGGGCTGGGGTTGGGGCTGGCTTTACTCCTGCTAATTTATCAATTGCACTAAGTAAAGCATCTTTAGCAGTGTCAACTTCAGTTTGACTAGCATCGCTCTTAGTATTGACTGCTTTAGCATCGGCTAAAATCTTATCAAATGCTTGCTTATTGGCATCGGTTTCATAAGTGTATTTATCAGTAGTCTTAGCTTGTTCGGCCTTAGTAATAGCATCTACCAATCCACTCTTGTCAGCTTTTTCAACTGGCTTTTCTCCTGCCAATTTATCAATTGCACCAAGTAAAGCATCTTTAGCAGTATTAACTTCAGTTTGACTAGCATCTGTCTTGGCATTTACTGCTTTAGCATCGGCTAAAACCTTATCAAATGCTTGCTTGTTGGCATCAGTTTCATAAGTGTATTTATCAGTAGTCTTAGCTTGCTCGGCCTTAGTAATAGCATCTACCAATCCACTTTTATCTACTTCAACACCGTTTAATGCAGTCTTGGCATTCGTGATTTCAGTTACCAAGTTATCAACTTCAGTTTGATCAAGTTTAGTATCGCCAAGAGCTTGACTACCCTCGTTTACAGCAGTCTTGTATGCATCTTGTAATGGCTTATCAGCATTCTTAAATTTAACGCTTTCCATCACGTCATTTGCTTCATCAACTAAAGGCTTCAAAGCGTCAAATGATACATTACTAATCAAGTTAATCTTCTTCACACCAATTTGTGAACCATCTTCAAACTTAACTACTGCTTCATCCCCGCTAAAGGTAATATCAGTAGCCTTTGGGTTCTTAGCCTTGATAGCATCAATAATCTTTTGAGCATATGGATTAGTTGAATCTTCCAAATTGTCTTGATAGTAACTTGGAACCACTGTCTTATCTGGCATTGCAATCTTACTTGCTTCACTATCGCCAAAGCCGGCCATAGCTTTTTGCAAGGCATCGTTAGCATCGTTAACTTCTTTTTGAGTTGCGTTATCTTTCTTCAAAATGTTATCAGCATCACTATATGCCTTGTCAAAGGCCTCTTTAGCTGCAGCAGTACCTAGCTTGTAGCTATCGCCATCCTTTAATTCAGTGGCATTAGCATAAGTTGCCCGCAAACCTTCTTTATTAGTTTCTTCACCATTTAAGGCTGCTTTAGCCTTCGTGATATCGCTAACTGCTTGAGCAACATCTTCTTTAGTTGCACTATCGCTAGTTAAAATTTCTTGACCCCTATTAATTACTTGGTCGTAAGCGGTTTGCAAATCGCTGTCGGCATTGTAGTATTTAGCACTTGCTTTAATGGTGTCAGCTTCTTCTACCAATGGACGAAGAGCTGATTTATCAACATCAGTTACGGTCTTAGACTTATCTACGCTGATAGTTGAGCCATCTTTCATGGTTACAGTGGCATTACCTTCATTATCAACTTTAACTAAGTCGACATTGTCGTCAGCTTTCTTAACAGCAGCTTTAATTTGACTCTTGTAGTCGTCACTTAAGTTAGCTTGAGCACTCTTTGGCACTTCAACTGGGGTGATGTTGGCAAGATCAAGTGAACCAGCTTGACTATTTGCTAAAGCTTTAATTGCCTTATCTAATTCAGCATAAGCGGCATCAGTATCTTTTTGACTAGCTGAATCATTATCTAAGATGGCTTTAGCTTTATTAGTTGCTGCTTCTAAGTCAGTCTTAGCTTTGGCTGAAGCTTTAGCATAATCGTCACCTTGTTTAACACTTGGAACAGTTCCATAAAGTGTTCTAAGTTGTTCTTTATCAGTTTCAACTCCGTTTAATGCATCTTTAGCCTTATTAATCTTATCTACTTGCTCATCAATTTCTTCTTGACTGTCGCTATCGCGAGCAAGCATGTCTTGGCCATTCTTGATTTGCTCATTATAAGCATCTTGCAAAGCAGAATCTGCGTTGTAGTATTTAGCAGTAGCTTTAACCTTATCTGCATCATTAACCGCAGTATTTAAAGCAGATTTATCAACGTCTTTGACAGTTTGACTTGAAGTAAGTTTTGCAATTGAGCCATCAGTGAAGGTTACTGTTGCGCTACCATCAGTGTTAACAGTGACACCATTTTCAGCAATTTTACCTTCATTTGCTGTCTTAATAGCTGTTTGAATCTTTGCTACATAACCAGACTCTTCAGTGATATTGCTTTGAATGCTCTTTGGCACAGCGACTTGTTCAGGATTCTTCATTTGACTAGCTAAACTGTTAGCCAAATTGCTCATGGCTTCATCTAACTTAGTCTTAGCATCTGTTACTTCAGCTGCAGTAGCAGTAGCTTTATCTAAAATTTCTTTAGCATGGTTATAAGCTTCTTTAAACTTGGTCTTAGCATCCGTTGAAGCATTGTTGACTTGGTCAGTATCTTTAATTTCACTAGCTTCGTTATATTTAGCCTTTAATTGACTCTTATCAACACTAGTAGTGGTGTAATCATTTGAAATTACCGCCTTTGGACCGTCTTCGCCAAATTGAACCGTAGCGCTACCATCAGTATTAACAGTAACTATTGTTTCTGGGTTCTTAGCTAAAACTTCATCATGAATGCTAGAGCTTTCTTCAGGAGTTACGCTAGTTTTATCACCAACTGGGGTCTTTTCTACATCTTTATTAAGCTTAGAAGCTGCGCCTTCAACTTCAGTTAGCATCTTTTGGAAGCTAGTTTGAAGTGACTTAGCAGCATCGTCAATCTCTTTTTGGCTAGATTTTTCAGAATCAAAGACTGCTTGAGCATTAGTAATTGCAGTATCAAAGGCTGTTTGAGAAGCTTTTGAGGCATTCTTATAAGTATCACCAGTTGTTTTTTCATTATTTGCTGTCTGTAATGCATCCCTTAAAGCATCTTTGTTAGTGTCTTTAGTCGTCTTAGACTTATCGATTACCACAATCGTACCGTCAGCCAAGCTTACAGTAGCATTACCTTCATTATCAACACTGACTGTAGCATCTGAATTAGCTTCTTTGACAGCTGCTTCAATCTTGCCCTTTTCATTGTCATCTTCTTTAGTATATAAATCACGGCCGCGACCAACTGGGGTCTTGGTTGCAGGATCCTTAACCTTACTTGAAGCTGCCTTAATACTCTTAATAAGGTCACTCATAGCTTGTTCAAGTTCACTGGCAGCTTTATCAACATCTTCTTGAGAAGTTGGATTATCATTAGCAGTATTAGCTTTAGTTAATGCTGCTTGGAAGGCGGTCTTAGCTGCAGTAGTTGCACGATTATATTGCTCAGTGTTTCCTTGAAGTTCACCCGCATGCTCAATGTCTTTTTGCAAAACGCTCTTGTCAACTGCACGAACAGTGAACTTCTTATCAACTTTAACCTTTGAGCCATCTTTCATAGCCACTTCAGCATTACCTTGAGCATCGATTGTAGTATTAGCAACATCAACTAAAGTTTGGCCATCGTCACCTTTATTTCCTTCAGCAATCTTAGACTTAATAATCCCTTTTTCAGTTTCTGATACATTATCTAAGTCAATTACTGGAGTTAGGCCGAAACCATAGTTGAAGTTAACTTGGGCATCAGTTGCTGAACTTGCCAAGCCCTTGACCGCATCATTAATCCGCTTAGTTACGGCATCAATTTCGTCTTGGCTTGCCTTTTCATTACCATAAACGCTTTTACCAGCTTCGATGGCAGCGTCATATTCGTCACGAGCAGCTTGGGTTGCAGATTCATAAATCTTAATATCTTGACCATTGTAATTAACGGTTTGTTCAGTCTTGACATAATCTTCGGCGTCAAGTGCACTCTTTAAAGCGGTCTTATCAGTATCTTTAATGGTAAATTTACTATCAATTTTAGCCCTTGAGCCATCGCTAAATTTAACGTCAACACTACCATCATCATTGACAGTCACATCTGAAATATCAGAGCTGGTGTTCACTTCTTTAACTGCGGCTTTGACCTTGTCTTTTTCACTGCCATTCAAGTTATCTTTATCACCAACTGGAGTCTTCTTGACTGAGCTATTAACCTTGGCTGCGGCAGCATCAGAACTATCTTGTAAAGCTCGCTTAGCGTCTTCAATAATCTTAACCATATTGTTAACTTCAGTTTGAGTAGAACCGCTAGTGCCGTATAAGGTAGTACCTTGAGTAATAGCTTGATCATATGCAGCGCGAGCTTTATCAGAAGCAGTAGTGTAAGGTTCAGTTTGCTTATAATTTGGTGCCTCATCGATTAATGACTTCAAAGTCGTCTTATCAGTTTCATACCCATCAAGCATTTGCTTAGCAATCTTAATAGCGTTGGCTAAAGTATCTGCTTGATCTTGAGTTAAGGCTGGATTTGCTAGACCATCCATCCCATCTCCAAGCTTATTGTCATAATTGGATTGAGTACCTTCGCTAGCGTTTAAGTACTTACCAGAATTATGAATTGTTTCCTGTTCATCAATTAAAGCTTGCAATTCAGAGGTATCAACTTCTTTAGTAGTAACAGTTTTGTCATAAAACTTCTTGGAACCATCTTTGAAAACAACACTAGCATCCCCAGGATCATCGACAGTTACTGTAGCAACCATATCTGGGTTAGCGTTTTTAATTTCAGCTTCAACCTTACTCTTTAAGTTTCTAGTTAATTTCTTTTGGTAGTAGGCCTTTGGTACTGAAACTTTCTCTGGATCATTAGCATTAAATGCTTGGCTCTTTGAAAGTAAATCTTGAGCATCTTGAAGTTGCTTAGCTGCTGTATCAACTTGTTCTTGTGTCGCATTTTGATTGTCAAGTACTGCCTTGGCATCAGTTAAAGCTTGATCAAGGGCTGATTTACCATTAGTAGAACCATTAGTGTAGACCTGGCTTTCTTTAGTTGAGTTACCTCTTGCATATAGGTCTTGCAACTTTTGTTTATCAGTAGCCTTACCATCAAGGGCTTTTTTGGCATTAATAATAGCAGTAGTGGTAGTATCAACCAAGTCTTGGCTAGCAGTTTTATCTGCATTGATTGTATCGCCATTAGTTTTAGCATCATCGTAGTTCTTTTTCTTTTCAGAACTTGCGTTGTAGTATTGTGGCGTTTGCTTTGTTGCTTCATAGCCATTAATTTCAGTTTGTAATGCACTCTTATCAACATCTTTGGTCGTTTGATCTTTAGTTAAGCTTGCAGTTGACCCATCTTTGAAAGTAACTTTGACATTACCTTCACCATCTGGAACAACTAAATCTGCATTTTCATTTGCCTTCTTAACAGCATCCGTTACTTTACCCTTATATTCATCATTTAAGTTTCCTTGGTAAGCTTCAGGTACCGGTGTTTTTGAAGGCTCTTGAATATTTTTAGCTTGGCTATCACTTAATCCACTAATCGCATCATTTAATTCGCTAATGGCCTTATTAACTTCTTCTTGAGTAGCACCATCATCATTTAAAACATCTTTTGCCTTCTGAATAGCTAAATCAAGCTTTGACTTAGCATCATTTGAAGCGTTGTTATAATCGTCTTCTCCTTTCTTAGCTTCTGCTTTCTTAATTGCAGCATCCAAATCTGTCTTATCAGTTGCCTTACCATCAAGGGCGTCTTTTGCAGCCTTAATTTTGGCTACTTGAGCATCAATCTCTTCTTGAGTTGCGGAATCACTATCAAGTAACTTTTGACCATCTACTAAAGCTTGTTCATAAGCACTCTTCTTGCTACTATCAGCGTTAATGTAGTCGGTGCTACTCTTAGTTGAGTCGCCATCTTTAATTGCGGCATCAAGGGCAGATTTATCTACATCTTTGACAGTCTTGTCGCTTGGAATCTTGGTAGTAGTGCCATCAGAAGTTACGTCTGCATTACCTTGATCATCAACAGTTACAGTTGCGCCAGGGTTAACTGCTTCAACATTTTTCTTAATTTGTTCTTTGTATTCATCAGTTAATTTACCTTGAACAGCTTTTGGTACTGGGACTTTATCTTTAGGCTCTTTAGCTGAGTAAACAGATAGAGGGACATCTAAAGTTCTAGTGTAGGTAGCACCACCTTCACCGCGCATCCCCCAAGAACCGCTACCATTATAAATAACATTCAAATGAGCAGTCTTGTCTCCTGGAGTCTTGGTATCAGTGGTCTGCCATTCTATTTTCATTGCTCCTTTTTTAACTGTATTATAGTTGGCAATTACGGTTGAAGGATCAGGTAAGCTTTCACCAGGTTTAATGCTAATCCCCTTCTTAGCTGCTTCAGTTAATTCTGGAGCTTGGTAAACCTTGAAGTTGTTGTAGTTTACCCCGTTACCTAATTTAGATGAATATGAAGCTACAATTACCGTATTAGTCCCTTGGGTAATGTTATAATTCAAATCCACCAAAATTCTGCTAGGACTTTCTTTACTATAAATATAGTAAGTAAAGTTCTTAGAGCCATAGGGACTTAAAGTTAGCCCACTAATTGGAAGTGAATCAGTTTTGGTAGAAGTGCCATCTAAGTTAGGATAGGTAATTGTAATTGCACTTCCATCATTTAAATTAAGTGTTGAACCATCGGCAGAACTAATTCCCACATAACTAGTTGCCATTTGGGCTCCGGGAATATTCTGCTTACTGGTAAATAGTGATTCTCCACTACTTGTAGACTCTTCTGCTCTAACAACTGCAGAATTATGCTGGATATTGGTAATTCCCCAAATTAAAGTGGTAGAAAGTAAGACTGAACATAGTCCGATAGAAGTCTTCCTAAATGACCAATTTTGACGTTTTTTGATTTCTTGAAAATTATTTTTTATTTTTTAAAATTTCATAACTCTCACCTCATATGTATGAACTCCAATTAACCGCTTACACGCTTAGCATACCATGTTATTGACAGCGGTTCCACCAATATGCATGTGTAGGCCGTAGCAAAAAAGCTGGTCATTTTGACCAGCTTTTTCTATCCTCTTAAACGCTTAATTTTCTTAATAATACTGCCATCATCAGTTTGCAAAATCAGCTTTGGATAAGCTTTTCTGACAAAGTAAATGGCTAGTGCCAAAGTTACTACTGAAACTATCGTTGCAATCACTAACTCTGGCGTACCAGACACACCTTCTGCAATCCGGCCTGGCAAGATAAAACCTGAAAATAAAGGTAAACAGCTAATTACTTGAGCAAACATGCTATCTCCTCTGCTCAAGCTTGGCGCTGCAACCAAAGAAATAATTACCAGATACATGATTGGAGCAAGAACTTTTTGTAAATCTTCTACTCTATTAGCTAAGGCACCACAAAAGGCTGCGATGACAATTGATAATATCACTGAAAGTAGTAATAAGACCAAATTCCAGCTAAGAAGGTTGTTCATTACTTGCGAAATTAGTTCTTGATTACTCCTGAAAAAGCTTGCAAACATTTCAATTTTTGGCCCGGCAATAACTGCAACGCCTAGCAAAGCAACATATGCCAAGACATGAAGTAAAAATACTCCTAAAACTCCTAAAACTTTACCAACGAAGTAATCCCCACCACGCATGCTGGAGAAGATAATTTCCATAATCTTAGAGCCTTTTTCAGTGGCGATTTCTTGCGCCATCGTAGAAATATAAGTAAGTAAAATAAAGTAAGTTAGCCAGATAAAGACATTAGCAGCAATGCTCTTAGCTTGCTTAGCTGTTAAATCTGCCTGAGTAGCCTCTTTCGCTGAACCATTATGTTCGCTAATCTTTTCACTAAATTTTACACCCTGATTTAAAGTTTTCAGCTGTTTCGCTGTTAAACCAGCTGCTTGGATGTTAAGACTTTGTTGCAATTTTTGCAAGCTAGCCATTAAGTTAGCCTTATCTTCACTATCCATAGCTTCTTTTCCAAGCCAGGAAGCAGAGATTTGACCAGACTTTGAAACATCGACTTTGACATATCCTTTAATGTCCTCATCTGCTAAAGCTTTTTTAGCTGCAGCTTCAGATTTCACTTCAAAGTTACTAATATCTTTGACAACGGGAGCATAATTTTTACTAATAACGATGGCATTATCAACTTGATTATCACTACCACTTAGCTTCTGGCTAATAAAGATAACGCCAAAAAAAATTGCTATAAATATTACTGGAGCTAGAACTGACAAAATAAAGGTAATTCCTTTGGTCTGTCTAATAAAAGTTTCTTTTGTAACTAACCAAATCTTTTTCATTTTGCCGCCTCCATCTTAAATATTTGATCTAAAGTTGGTGCTTCTTGACTGAAGGTTTGAATATATTCTCCATGTGATAACAAGTCAAAAATTTCTGGGCCATATTTTTCATCTGTTAACTTAATTGCCCAGACTCCATCGTGGCGTTGCACAAATGATTCACAACCTGGCAAGCTTGCCACTTGCTCACGGTTTAAACCAGCTTTTTTAAGATAGAGATATTCTTTTGGATAGCTATCTCTAATTTCTTGAATTGTGCCATTTAAGACCAATTGCCCATGATTAATCATAACCACCTTATCGCAGAGCCGTTCAACATTATCCATATTATGGTCAGAAAAAATAACCGTAGCTCCACGCTTAGCCTGGTCTAAGATAATATCTTTCATCAAGTCGACATTAACGGGATCAAGTCCACTAAATGGTTCATCTAAAATCAAAATCTGAGGTTGATGAATCATCGTCGCAATCATTTGAATCTTCTGCTGGTTTCCTTTAGACAAAGACTTAATCTTATCACTCATCTTACCAACAACTTGCAGTTTCTCCATCCAAGCTGGCAAGGCAGCTTTAATATCGCTATTACTCATTCCTTTAAGACTAGCCAAATAGCGAACTTGCTCTAAAACTGTCAGTTTTGGCATCAAGCTTCGCTCTTCTGGCAAATAGCCAACAATATTGTAGTCCGCACTAGAAAAAACCTGACCGTTGAGTGTGATTTTGCCTTCGTAATCTAAGAAATGTAAAATTGAGTGAAACAAAGTAGTTTTACCAGAACCGTTCTTTCCGATTAAACCAGTAATTTGGCCAGGTTTACAATCAAAACTAATGCCCTTAAGAACTTCCTTAGTGCGGTAGCTTTTCTTAACTTGGTCAATTACCAAATGTGTTTGTTCAGCCATATTCTTCCCCTTCTTTCCATATATTTCTTTCTAGTTTAAGTTTAACAATAATGTAGCTGAAGGTGGTAATGATATCCATTACATGGCCACAAATACTTTTTTCTAAGAAACTTTATAGGTATAATAAGCTCCATTGAGGAGAATACTATGAAAAAAGTAATTAAGTATACAATTCGAAGTCTACTAGGACTTTTAGCAATCATTATTATCACTTTACTCGGCTATGCGATTTACATGCAGGCTAATTACTACCGCATCCCTGACCACCAAGTTATCCATATCAAAAATAACCAAGCTAAAACCCTAGCTACAGATAAGACTTACACTCTAACCACCTATAATGTCGGCTTTGGTGCTTATAATCCCAAGTACAGTTTCTTCATGGATACTGGTGAAATGAAAAATGGGGCCAAAACGCGAGGAAAATACGGAACCGCAGTTTCAAAAGCGAGTGAACTAGCTGATACTAAAGGTGCAATTGCCACAATCAAAAAGCAAAATCCCGACTTTGCCTTTTTCCAAGAAATAGATACTAATTCAACTCGCTCTTTTGGCGTTAACCAGGTTAAAATGGCGGAAAACACCTTCGATGATATGGGTAGCAGCTTTGCCCAGAATTTCCACAGTGCTTATATTGCCTTGCCCCTGAACAATCCCCATGGCTTTGCTCGGAGTGGAATCTTGGCATTAAGTAAATACCACATTGATAGTAGCGAGCGCCGGAAATACTTTGTCAGCTCAAACTTAATTGAAAAGTTCGTTGACCCCGACCGTTGCTTCAACGTTATGCACTTACCTGTCAAAAATGGCAAAGAGCTGGTCTTAATTAACAGCCACATGTCCGCTTATGACAAGGGCGGTTTATCTAAGAAAAAGCAACTTGCCCTGCTCAATCACGTTATGAAAACTGAAATTCAAAAAGGCAACTACGTCATCTGCGGTGGCGACTTTAACCATGCATTTGGTGCCAAATATGTTGCGCATTTTAAGTCAGAGCAAAAAGAGCACGACTGGCTAGCTGTCTTAAGTCAAAAAGACCTAGCAAATAGTGGCATGAGAATGATTACTGCACAAAATGCGGATGATGTGCCAACCTGCCGCGGTAGCGATATTCCATACAAAAAAGGCGTAACCTATACCACCATCGTTGATGGCTTCTTGGTTTCGCCTAATGTCCAAGCTGTTAGCTACAACATCGATACTCAATTCGCTTATGCGGATCACAATCCGGTGAAATTGAGCTTTAGTTTAAAATAAGAAAACGCTCGTTTGCTTTTAGTGAATCAAATAAAATTATAAGAGCAAACCTATGTTAAGGCGTTGTCTTCCGGTTCTTTAGGAAGGAGGGGATTTGTATGTATTACATTATTCCTATTAACTTTCTAAAGAAGGGAGGACTGGATTTTGTCACTTTCTGACTTTTTGCAGATTATTAGTACTATAATTCAGGTATTAACATATCTGCAAAATAACAATAAAAAAAGAAAGCAACAAAAAACCGTCGTAACGTGGTAAAGCGACGGTAATTGTTGCATATTATTAATAAAGTAACATAACCGGAAACGATACCAATTAGGTTTGGAGAGAGAGTAGCTGGCAGGCTACTCTCTTTTTTCGCTTTCGTTAAATAAATTATAACTTACGACGGTAATGTTGTAAAACATATCATAAAACCGGAAACGATACCAATTAGATTTGTATCACTTTCCTTAAATGATTATAGCTTAGAAAAAATACGGCAGTCAATTATTGAATGGCAAGTCTTATCAGCCAGCTGAATGCCTTACTTGCCCCAGCCCCATTTTTATAATTTGAACACGAAAAACGGAAACCTACAACTATAATGTAGATTTCCGTTTTTGCTGTAAATATTTTTAATCTTAATATACTTGGATTCTTAGATTTTTTAATTAGTCTTCTTTACGCTTCAAGCCAAGCGCAACCATTACACTTGCAAGCATTGCTGATAATCCAGCAAGAACTGCCAATTGTGATGAATCACCAGTTTGAGGAAGCTTCTTAGCATAGTTATACTTGTTAAGACGCTTAGGATATACAGTCTTCTTAGCTTCTGGCTTAAAGTTAGTCTTTTCAGGAGTCTTAGTACCTTGAGAATGTGAATCTTGATTTGATTTTGGATCTTCATTGTACAATACTGGTCCTAAGTTATATTGATAATTATTCTTAGGATCTTCGTTGTATAGTACTGGACCCAAATCGTAGTCATACTTGTAGCCGTAGCTGCCATTGTGGCCATAACCAATTAAGTCCCAATCAATAGGCTTATTCTTTTCACCTGGTAAAGCTGCAGTATTTTCATCACCAAGCATATTATCGTTTTCGCTAGTTTCGTCCCAAATCCAGTCACCTTGGTTAGTGGTCTTAGCTAAGACTTTAGTTGTTCCATCTGGATTAATTTGAAGTAAGAAACTTGGTGCCCAAGTTGATTCATACTTATCACCTGCTACATGGTTACGGTTAGTGATGTATGAAGTAATTAAAACTTTATCACTTTGGCCTTGAATTGGAACTGCGTAGTATGAATAAGTTGCTGTTCTCCAGTTAGCTGGAACAGATGCAGTTAAAACAACACCACTTTCGTTCAAAGGCTTGAAACCGCCAGTTAAACTGTCTGAAACATAACCAATCATCGCAACATTGTCGCCAACTGCCTTATCAGCTGCTATCCAAGCATCATCATTTGAGCCTCTGTTAAGTCTAGTCGCAGCAAATAAGTAGTACTTATCACCTAATTTAACAACATCTGGTCGTTCAATTTCATCACTAACCATATTAGCTGTTACTAATGGTTTAAATACTTGAGCAACTTGTGGATTAGTTTCATTATCGTCTAAACGAATAATACCAATTGCAGCATTAGCCCAACTAGCTCGAGATTCCATATCATGGTTGGCTAATAATCTAAAGAGTGACTTAATCTTGTATGCATCATCGCCACCATAGTTATCCCAATTATAAATTTGGTCTAAGCCTTGGTATCCTTGCTTACCAGTACTTGCTTCAAAAATTAAGTAACGATTACCCGCTTCATCTTCGACAACATGAGCATCTCTCATTGCTACATTATCAGCACCAGTATTTGTCTTACGCCATTGGTCATAAGTTTGGTAGTTAACGCCATCACCCTCAAAGATTACATGGTCATTAGCAACCTTACTAATCTTAACTTCACCATTTTCAACAGTTAAGTAAAGAGTTGCACTTGCAATCTTTTGATTATTAGCTCTTTGAGAAGTGTCTACCTTAGTGTAAAAGAGTTGAATAGAGCCGTCTTTATTAACAACAGCTGAACCTGACCATTGTTGCAATAAGTCAGTTGCATTATAGCCAAAAATTGGTCCAGCATTCTTCCAATTAGCTAAATCGTTATCACCATACTTGTTGTAAAGAAGGTAAATATGATTGTCGTTATAGCCTGGCATCCCCATCATAGCAACGGCTAATTGATAACCATTCCAGTTAGCCACATAACCAGTCTTAGCTTCTTGAATTGGCCAAGAATCCCAAACATCAAGATGCTCCATCTTACCGGTTTGAGCATCCTTAGTATATGCAGCTGGCATATTCTTAATTTCTTTTGCATTAAAATATGGAATTGCATAGCGAGAGTCTTTGGTTACTAAGGTTTCCGCAATCTTTTGGAAATCGCTATAGGTCATCTTAGTTGCACCAGTTTCATCCTTGTGACTGTAATCTACTCGATTCAAGGCTAATTTTTGTTCATCAGTCAAAGTCTTTGGATCAATACCAGCATTTTTTACAGCTTCAGCTGCTTCTGGCTTTAAACCATCGGCATTATAAGTTGAAGGGTCCCCAGCACTAATTGGGTGGTTAGCTGGAGCAAGTGAACCATCGTTTAAATTTTCATCAGGAGTAGACGCACTCATGGATTTAATTGCATTCAAGGCATTCATTGTAGTCAAAGCTACTTTTGATTGCGCAACCACTTTTTGTGCTTTTGCAGCTTCTTCTGGAGTTTGAGCATTCTCAATTGTTTGCTTAGCTTCAGCAACTTTGCCTTCAATGTTTTGAGTATTATCAACTGTTGAATTATTGGTATCTTTTTGACCATCAGCTTGGTTAAGTTCATCGGCACTTACTGTTTTTTGATTAAGTGCAACACTTAAAACAGTAGTAGCTGCCAAAGTCGCTAAACTAACTGCGGCTTTTTTTAGTTTCTTGTCCATATTTCCTCCAAAGTATCTTTCTGTTTGCAGAGTGCATTCTACCCCCCCCGAAAATATTTTTGTCAATATTTCACATGTACATATTATTTACTTACTTTTGAGCATAATAAAAGGACTTCTGAAATCTATCAGAAGCCCTTATTTAAGCTATTTTTACTAGTTCTTTTTATGCATAAATCCAACTATAAATCCAAAGCTCGTTAAAATCATTCCAAGCACTGTTAAAAGTGAAACTTTATTACCAGTTTGTGGTAATTGTTGATGATTACGCATACTCTTAGCCTTACTTACAGTAGTCTTTGGCGAATTATTAATAATTGGTAATTTATCTGTATTTTCACTTACTTTTGCTTCAATTACCATCTTTGATTGACCATTTGAGCCATTTTTATCATTTACATTTTTTACATATTTGTTTTTAGTAACTTCACTAGTTTGACTTTCTGTATTTAGTGTTTCGGCCTTATCACTCTTAGCACTAATTTCAGCTTGACTAGCACTAGTTGGTTCACTTTCAGTTGAAGTTGCTACTGACTTAGTCGTAGCAGGTTTGGTTTCAACTTCAGGCTTAGTTGTAGGCTGGGTCTCAGGAGTTGCCGGTTCAGACTTAGCTGGTTCAGTATGCTCCGTTGTTTCAATCTTCAAAGCCTTAATTTGATCACTAATACTCTTAGCTTGCTCTTCACCCTTTTCAGCTTGCTTAGCTAAATCAGCAATTTGCCCCTTTTGATTATTAATTGTGGCTAAGTCAGTTTCAATTTCACTAGTTAAACTATCAATCTCACTTTGCAAATCAGTTTGAATTAGCATGATAAACATTTGATTTTGAGCAAGACTAGTAGCAGCTTCATTGGCCTTCTTAGCAGCTACTTTAGCATCAGACAAGGCAGCCTTAATAGTACTTACTTCAGCATCCCCATCAATGTCGACTAAACTAGCATCTTTTTGTACCTTAGCTAAAGCTGCACTATCTTTAGCGCTAACTGCTGATTTACCATCAGCTAACAAATGTTGCAACTTGGTCAACACTTCATTTAACTTGGCACTTGCTGCTTGAGCAGCCTTAAGATAACCAGCCATTTGAGTTTGATAATCTTTAATTTGAGTTAAAATCCCAGCAAGTTTATCATGTTTAGCTTGCTTTTTAGCTGTATCATCAACTACTTGAGCTGCAGCTAAAGCACTTTGAGCATTTTTCAGTTCTTGATCTGCCTGCTTTTTGTTGTTTTCAGCAGTAGTTGCTGCAGTTTGAGCATTAGTTAAGTCGCTTTGAGCAGCTTCGACTGCTGCTTGCGCGGTTTGGGCTTGCTTTTCACTTTCATTTACCTTAGCTTGAGCATCAGCAATGACTTGATCAATATTATCAAGCTTGGCAAGCTGGGCTTGATCATTAGCTAAAGTGTCACTTGCTGTCTTAGCAGCGTTTTGAGCAGTAGTTAAAGCAGTATTAGCATTACTTACAGACTCAGTAGCAGCGCTAACTGCGGCATTTGCACTTTTAACTGCTGCTTGCGCGTTAACAACTTTTTC
Organism: Lactobacillus psittaci DSM 15354; assembly: GCF_000425905.1. Taxonomy (GTDB): domain Bacteria; phylum Bacillota; class Bacilli; order Lactobacillales; family Lactobacillaceae; genus Lactobacillus; species Lactobacillus psittaci. The sequence continues at coordinate 11,480 of NZ_KE384474.1, read as the reverse complement.
ATTTGCGGCAGTGACTGCAGCTTGTAAACTTTCAATACTTGCTGCTGGATTCTTAATCGCATCAACAGCAGCTTGGGCAGCGCTAACTGCACTATCGGCAGCTTGACTAGCTTTACTTGCAGCATCACTTGCAGCAGTTGCTTGAGTAAGTTCTGTTTGAGCATTAGTTAAAGCAGCTTGTTTTGCAGCAACATCTTGGTCTGCAGTTTCAGCTGCTGATTTCTTAGCATCTAGATCACTTTGAGCAGCTGTTGCACTAGCTTGTGAATCTGAGACTTCAGTTTGAGCATTTTGAGCTTGACTAGTTAAGTCATTAACTTTTTGACTATTTGCTTGGAAATCGCTAACTGCTTGGCTAGCCGTAGTAGCAGTAGCTTGTTTAGTCGTGAAGTCACTTTGAGCTGCATCTGCACTGCTTTGGGCTGCATTAAGAGCTTTAGCTACATCACTTGCAGTATCTTTAGCAGCTTTAAGAGCTTCATTTGCGTTATTAAGCTTAATTTGAGCATCGGCAAGTGCTGCTTGCTTGGCAACCAAAGTCTTTTGGGCAGAGCTATCTTCTAATGGATTGCTTTTTCCTACAGTTACTCCTTCAGTCACTAATCTAGCAGAATCTGAGGTGTTATTATAATTATCTGGAATATAAAGAAATGGTGTTACTTGAACGAAGTGGAGGTAATCCCAGCCAGCATTTTCACCAACTAGCTTTTGAGAGCTAAAGCCGATATAAGTTGGGTGATTTGCTGCAGTATTAGTATTATCAACGCCGCTAACTCCAGTCAAAGACATGGTGTGTCCCATATTGGATTTTTTATCGTTGAAAATCATACCAAACACATCTCCAACAATATTTTCTTTAAGCTGAGCCATTGTAGTTGGTATTGGCATATTAAAACCGGCAGATTCAAGTGGCTGGCTAGTATCTCCTAGAGTCTTTGGAGCGCCAATTACATTAACACCGGCAAAGCCCACTGATTCCATGGCTTTTTGGATAGCATAGCCATCATGAGTAGTTTTATCCCAGTTATCTGCAGTAGATTGGATGGCTACTTTTTTAGCTAATTCAACGGCACCCTTTGATACTTGAGTGACGCCAACATATTTTGTAATGCCTAAGCCTGCTCTAACTTGGTTATAGAGATAAGACAAGAAATAGCTAAGTCTCATAGCTTGGTCGTCAGTTAGATTAGCCACATCAACAGTTTCATTTTGATCTGCTTGAGTCGTATCCACCCAAGATGATTCTAAGCCAGTAGTCATTGCATCTGCCCACTTGTCAAAGGCAGCCTTAAAGGCAGGACTGCGATAACCGGGATTGAAGAATTCATTCATAACCATCTTGCCCTGATACTTAGAATCACCACTATTAGAATCTGCTAATGCAACATTAATTAAGTCTTGAGTAGCTTGCTTTTGAGCATCAGTAAAGCTAATAGTTGGTAAATTAAAGTCAGATGCACTGTCTTCAGCTGCCGCAAGTTCTTTTTGAGCCTCTTTCAATGCTGCTTGAGCAGCTGTTTGGGCAGCTTCTTTACTAGTTAAATCAGCTTGAGCTGCCTTATTGGCGGCAGTTTTAGCGGTTAAGTCACTTTGAGCAGCTGTTAAAGCTGTTTGGGCACTTGTAACTTCTGCTTGGGCTGCCTTGGCAGCGGCTTGTAAATCAGCTAAATTTTTACCAGCAATATTTGCTTTAGCTGCTTGTAAATCGCTAGTTACTTTAGCCAATTTAGCTTTAGCTGCACTTAACTTGCTATTTGCTTCATCAGCTGTAGTTTTGGCTGCTGTTAATGCTGCTTGGGCAGCAACTTGTTTACTTTTTGCTGCATCTGCTGCTTTTTGTAAATCAGTTACTGCTTGCGCAGCTTTATTTTGTTTAGCTTGGGCAGCTGTTAAAGCTTGCAAAGCACTACTTTGCTTGTCTTTTGCTTGAGTTAAAGCTGCTTCTTTACTTGCAAGATCTTTTTGACCTGCTTGTGCACTAGCTAAGGCTGCTTGAGCATTTTTAAGTTCTGTTTGTGCACTAGCTAAAGCAGTAGCCTTTTCATCAGCTGCTTGCTTTGCATTGGTCAATTCAGTTTGTTTTTGACTAACTGTTGCTTTTAAGTTAGTAACTTTATCATTAGCTGCAGTTACATTTGCTTGATCAGTGCTAATTTGGCTAGTTAATTTAGCCTTAGCGCTGTCCACATTTTCCTTGTCATTTTGGGCTTTAGTTAAGGCTGCCTTAGCTGCTGCAGTAGCTGTTTGCGCTTGATTATAACTGGCTTGAGCACTAGTTAAGGCTGCTTGTTTGTCCTTAACAGCTTGATTCGCTTCGTCTAGTGCCTTTTGACTACTTGCAACTTTAGCTTGGGCATCACTCACACGTTTTTGGGCAGTAGCTACTGTATCAGTACTTTGACTTGTACTTTCATCAGTGGTAGCTGCATATACATTGTTTGTCTTAAGCTGCGAGCCGATAGTAAATGCTGCTCCGGTCGCAACTGTACTAATCAAAATATTCCTATACTTATTTTTATTCATAGCTTTGCCTCCATATATGCAAACCCTTACAATAATATATTGTAGCACTTATCAAAAGTTAAGAATAAATTTGCACATTCAACTTCTACGGCAAAAATGTACCAAACATAGTATGATTAAAATAGATGTTTTTTAGAAAGGACTTCACCATGAAAAAAGTAATTTTATCCCTTGATACTGGAATTGATGATGCAATGGCCTTAGCCTACACCATTGCAAAAGATGAGCTCGACTTAATCGGAGTTGTTGGCACTTACGGTAACGTCTACACCGAACAAGGAGCTAAGAATGCCTTAGCTCTTTTACAAATGTTAGGTAAAACTGACATCCCTGTCTTTTTGGGAAATAATCACGCCATTGACCAAGACCACTTCGACCGAATGGAAGTTAGCGCTGATATCCACGGAGAAAACGGAATTGGGCAAGTAAGTATCCCAGCAGCTACTCGCCAAGTTGAAACTACTAGTGGAATTGACTTCATCATTGAAGCAACTAAGAAGTATGGCAAGGATTTACTCGTTATCGCTACTGGTCCAATGACTGACTTAGCCTTAGTTTTACAAAAATATCCTGCTTTTAAAGATGAAATCGGCCAAGTTGTCATCATGGGTGGAGCCTTGACTGTTCGCGGTAATGTTAGCCCTTATGCTGAAGCTAATATTAACCAAGACCCTCTTGCAGCTAAGATTTTATTTGAAAGTGGCACTCCTGTGATTATGGTTGGCCTTGATGTCACAATGAAAACGCCAATCGGTTTAGCTGATACGCAAAAGTGGCGTGAAACTCAAACTACAGTTGGCGAAAAGTACGCTGATATTGTTGACTACTACATCCACATTTATGATAAATATTCACCATATTTACATGGTGGTAGCCTTCACGATCCAGCTGCGGTTTGTGCAGCAATTCACCCAGAATGGTTTACCTTCTTGCCAATGCATTTAACTTGTGAAACTGAAGGACCTAGCCGCGGTAGAACAATTGGCCGTTTAGAAGATTTACGTAAAGCTAAGCCAAATGTTAAAGTAGCAATTGATATTAACGCTGATAAAGTGAGCCACGACATTTGTGACAGCTTAGAAGAATTATTTAAAAAATAAGCAAAAGAAAAAGATCAAGAAATCCTAAATTCAGGAAATCTTGATCTTATTTTGAGAATAAAATTTTCTCAAACAAGTGCTCTTGATTATTTAAGAATTATTTCTAAAAATCTTTTCAAGAGTTTTTTCAGGTACTTTGGAGGTACCACAATGATAAAAAACAAGTAAAAGTTCATAGTAAGGATTTCTCCTTCCTAGCACAATTGAGATGGTTAATCTCTAGACGTGCATCATGTTATAATGTAGTTGTGATAAAAAAACAAGATTGACGTGCAAAGGATGAGTTGGTTACTCAATCCATCGTCGACGTTTGTGGGTAGTTCGCAAGAACTACCTTTTTTGTTTAAATAAGCAAAAGAAAAGATCAAGAAATCCTAAATCTAGGAAATCTTGATCTTATTTTTTATCTTACCGTAATTCGTATTTAACCCCATCTGCATTGACAATGCCATAGAGTTCTTTACCTTCACATTTAACCCCTAAGTCAATCTCACCATATAAGTGCTCTTCATCAGTTACCGTAACTTCTAGGTTATTACTTTGATTAAAAAGAAACTTGCTTAAGACTTTACGTTTTTGCGTTTCATTAATTGTCTTTTCATAAGCCTTAGCCAAAGTATAGCCCTCATCTAAAAAGCTCTTAATCATAATACATTTACCGACCATCAAAAAATTGTATCTTCGTACCCCTTTTTCATTATCTGCAATCGGCTTGATATAACCTTTTTCTTCCCAATAGCGCAACTGTCTTTGGCTAACTCCAATCGCGTCGCTTAAGTCACCAATACTGAGCTGAACTTTTTTAATTACTCCCAAAAAATTGGTATGCGGGTTAAACATGGTGTCACCATCTTTCATATCTCTTAATATAAATATTATAGCTTAATTCTAATTTATTTTGACATATTTGTAAAATTATTTGACAAATGTGTTGATTCAACTTACAATCTTTAATTGTCAGATAATTTAACAATTAAGTTAAGTCTTTTACAAAGAGGAAAGGGGTTAAATAATGATTTCAACTGATATTCACGGTAACAAATATAACCGTGCTTTATTGATGACCGTGCTGATTACAGGTTCGTTCGTCACAATTTTAACGGCTACTTTATTAGCCACTGCTTACCCATCAATGATGAAAACTTTCAACATTGATGCAAGCACTGTACAATGGTTAACTACCGGATTTACCTTAGTTAACGGAATTATGATTCCGGTCAGTGCCTATCTAATTAACAAGTTATCGACTAAGTTTATGTACATTAGTGCCTTAATTATTTACTTATTAGGGACAATGCTGGCTTACTGGTCACCTAACTTCCAAGTTTTACTTGCAGGTAGATTGGTTCAAGCTGTCGGAGCTGGAGTCTCAATGCCATTAATGCAGTCAATCATCTTAATGATTTATCCACCTGAAAAGCGTGGAGCTGCCATGGGAACAATGGGTCTGGCTATCGGAATGGCACCGGCAATTGGCCCAACTTTATCAGGTTATATCGTTGATCACTTCACTTGGCGTGATTTATTCGGCATGATTATTCCGATTATATTAGTAGTTATTATTGCTGCCTTTTTCTTAATGAAAGATGTCTTGCCTAACACTAGCCCCAAGCTTGATTTCTGGTCAGTTGTAACTTCAATTGCTGGTTTTGGAATTATGCTTTACGGTTTTGCTGAAGTTGGTAGTAAGGGCTGGGATGACACCACTGTAGTTGCATCCCTAATCATTGGTGCAGCAATTGTCGCCTTATTTGCAGTTCGCCAATTTAAGCTTGAAGAACCATTTTTGAATTTGAATGTTTTTAAAACTGGTCAATATACTTTAGGTACAATCATCAGTAGTTTGGCTTATATGGGAATGCTAGCTGCTGAAATGATTTTGCCCCTTTATATTCAAAATGTCCTTGGTAAAAGCGCCTTTCAATCAGGATTAATCTTGCTACCTGGCGCAATTGCCATGGGTGTTATGTCACCAATCACCGGTCGTTTATTTGATAAATATGGTGCTAAACAAATGGTTATCACTGGGGCAGTCATGTTAATCTTCGGTACAAGCGCCTTCTTATTCATCGGTCCTAATACTCCTACTATCTACATCACGGTCTTTTATGCAGTTAGAATGTTTGGAGTGGCGATGATGATGATGACAGTAACTACAGCTGGGATGAATGCTTTGCCACTTAACTTAATGACGCATGGTACTGCTGTTAACAACACCGTCCGCCAAGTGGCTGGTTCAATTGGAACTGCAATTTTAACCTCAGTCTTGACCAATGTTGCTAATTCCAATACTCCGGCTAAGAGTCTATTAACTCAAAATCCTTTAGCATATAAAGATAAGGCTATTGACGCTGTGATATTAGGCTACAAAGCTGCCTTCATGGTTGCAATTGTATTTGCAGTTTTACTACTATTTGCTGCACTATTTTTACAAAAAGGCAATATCGCTAAAAAAGATGAAATCACTAATAGTAAGGAGGTAAGATAATGGCTGTTCTTTTATTAATTATCGGCTTAGTAATTTACTTTATTTTCAATGTTATTCCAATTACTAAATTTCACTACCTCTTTGCTTACCTCGGTTTAGCACTCGCCTTAGTTAGCGGAATTGGCATCATGGCCAATGAAAATGCTCATTTTGGAATGAGTGAAAAAACCACTACTAAAGTACAAAAAATCAAGCCAACTGCTAACGTTGGCCAACTAAATCTTTTAGTTTATAAACACGTCGGCAGTAAAGGTCCTAAAGTTTATGTTTACAATGGTAAAAGCAAGCATACTCAAGCTAATACCAAGACTAAAAATATCGTAAAAAAAGGCTACACTACTGCTAAGCTTGTAACCAAGGAAACTCGCTATCAATTCAAAAATAAGTTTTATCAACTACTCTTTGGCTTTTTAGGTAAAGAAAACCAGTTAAAAAAGCGGGTAAATACTTTTGAAGTGCCAAATACTTGGAAGGTACTCTCAAATGACCAAGTTACTAAGTTAAAGAAGCAAATGATTGTAATGCAGAAAAAGCAAATGCAGGCACAAATGCAGAAGAAATAAGGTTAACTCCTTTAAAAAATCCATGTAAAAAGACTAGGAATTTCCTAGTCTTTTTTCGTTCGCAATTTGGACGAAAAAGCGGGCGATTAGCTAATCGTCCGCTTTTCGCGCGCGCGTAAATTTCTTTGCGCTTATTTTGCTACTCGATATTTGGTACTGCGCCCTTTTCCAACTTTTGTAATATATCCAGCAGATATTAAAGAATTAAGCAGCTTTAAGACTTTGGTCTTACCAAATCCACTACTTTTTACTAGTTCGGTTGAACTCAACTCTTTATCTTTTAGCAGTTGATAAAGCTTTTGTTCATTTTCACTCAGGTCAACTGGCTCTGTTTGTAAAATTGGAAGCTTAACTGTAATTGAATTATCAAAAATTAAAAATTGTGGTTTTACAATACTATTTTGATATTCACTAAAAATCCGTTGCACTCCTGTACCAAATTGTTCAATTAGACCTAATCTGAAAAAGATTCCAGCAATAATTGGATTTCTTAAAATTGAAATCTGTCCTGCCAAATATTCCTGCTTACTTATTCCTTCAGGCAACCCTCCTGGAGACGTAATTTCAATTCGATCATCAAACATTGAAACTTTAATTTGAGCATTAACATCCCAAGTTCGATGGACTAAAGCATTAGCAATCGCCTCTCTAAAAGCCTTTTCTGGAACTGTCTCAATAATAATTCGTTTTGATCCATGAATTTCTTCACGTTGATAATATTGACGATACTTTTCAAGTGCTAATTGATATTCTTTCAGAATTGAAATATGTTCATATTTCTGTCTATCGAGCATAACATTAATATTTTCACCAAATCTAACAAGATCAATCCCACGAAAATCATTTTGATCTGCTAGCAAGGCACCAGCATTAGTATAACCGCTGTCTGCTTTTTTCAAATTTAAAGTAACTAAGATATCAGATGTTATCTTTTTGATATCTAGCTCTCTAATTAGAGCTTCTTGTAGTGTATCAAATTTCAAATTCTGCTTTGCAGAAATCAGACTGTCAAATGAAATATTTTTGCTTACAAGAATTAAACGAGACAATTCAACTGAATCAATTTCAACAGTTGCACTATCATTTCTCTTATACGCTTTAGATTTATAAAAATAAGGTGCATCAGTCCCCTTATTAACAGTCAGAATAACTAATTTATTTTTCTCATCAATTGATAAATCATAATTAGGATTAGGCTTAATCGAATCGTTTATTTTATTTTCAATATTTAAACATGCATTAACTGGATCATCAATTCCAACAATTTCACCATTATCGGCTCTACCAAATATTATCTTTCCTGTTCCATAATTTGCATATGCACTAACAGTTTTTAAAAAAGTATTTGTAATCTGTTCTTTAAATTCTAGGTTTTTGCTTTCTCGCATATACAACACCTCATATCAATTATATCAAAAAACGGGCGATTAGCTAATCGTCCGCTTTTCGCGCGCGCGTAAATTTCTTTGCGCTTATTTTGCTATAAAATCAAGCAATTGATACATAATAGTCTTATTTTCAGCTGGTACATTTTGCTTCAAAATATCAGCTGGAGTTTGCTTTAAATCATTATGGTCCAAGGCGTAGTCACCATCATTGACCACCATTTCGCGCACATTATCAGCTAAAGGTTCAAAGTGAAATTGTAGACCAAGAACGTGACTACCAAAAACAAAGCCTTGATTTTCCACCAAGTCACTAGAAAAAAGCAAATGCGCTCCATCTGGAATTTCAAACATTTCCTCATGCCAGTGCAAGGCTAACATCTTTTCTGGCAAGCTGTTAATTGCATGACTCTTTAAATAAACTGGAGCCCAGCCGACTTCTTTATGAGGAGCCTTATGAACCTCACTGCCTAAGACCATTGCAATTTGTTGTGCACCATAACATGCACCAAAAATTGGCGTATCACTGGCAATCAGCTTGGCTATTAGCGTTCTTTCAGCCTTAATCCAGTCTAAGTCATCATTTGGACTCATCGGACCGCCCAAGATCACCAACATATCGGTTTCTTCAGCGCTCGGCAATTTACCAAATTGGTAGGGATGGTAGACATACATATCATGTCCACGATCATAGCACCAACTAGCAATTGCACCTGGTCCTTCATTTGGGGTATGTTGTAAAACATTAACTCGCATCTTGTGCCCTTCTTATCTGTAGTTACTTAAGATACGGTAATTATAGCATCAATTAAATAAACAAAAAATCGAATGAACTTAATCATTCGATTTTTATTTTCTTACTAATCTTGCTTTTTCTTTTTGTCGAAAAATGCCAAACCAGTCAAAGCAATTACAGCTAAGCCTAATGCTTGTAAAGCTGTAGTGTGATTACCTGTTTGAGGCAAGTGCTTTTGCTTGTTAATTGCTAACTTCTTATTAGCTTGACTAGCCAAAGCGCGCTTTGCCTTATTTACTTTAGCGCTAGCAACATTTGCATGCTTATTAGCTCTAAGCTTATTTACCTTAGTTTCAGCAGGAGTTACGTTAGCTGCAGCCTTATCTTCGCTACTCTTAGTTTCTGAAGCTGTTTCAACATCAACTTGAACTTCGCTCTTTGAGCCATCAGGATAAGTAATCACAATTGTACTTGAACCAGTACCAGGTACTGAAGTATCAGGTGCTTGGTTACCCTTCCAAGTATAAGTAGTGCCTGCAGGTAATTTATCCTTGTTGCCAATAGCATCTTCAGGATTTGGAGTTTGACCTGGGACAACCTTGATTGGCTTAACTTCAGGCTTGTAGGTATCAGCATCTTTGCTTTGTTTAACTGGTGCAGGAACTGGAGTGTCAGAAGTTTGACTACC
>NZ_KE384474.1:0-1130 GCF_000425905.1 Lactobacillus psittaci DSM 15354 | reverse complement strand
AGCCTTAGCTGCATCGGTATCTGTTACAGGCTTGCCTTCTTCAAACTTTGGGGCAACTTTAATTGGTACAACTTCTGAAAGTGGATCTTGATCTTCATCCCCAGAAGACTTAGGTTTCCCAAACACATCATAAACAACATCGTATTGTTGCTTGTCACCATTACCAAAGGTTACTTCGACTTTAGCTGACTTACCTTTTCCGATTTCACTAGTGTCTGGCTTAGTTATCCAAGCTGCTGTCGCATCACTTGGTACATTCTTCAAAGTCTTAGCTGCATCGGTATCTGCAACAGAATCACCCTTCTTGTATGAAAGGTTAGTGTCTGACTTGGTAATATTCTTACCTTCGATGTCCTTAGATGAATCAACGTCATAAGTTACGTCAATGGTCTTAGATTGGCCATTCTTAGTAACAACTACTTGTGCTGACTTACCCTTACCAAAACTTGCTGTATCTGGCTTGTGACCATCAGCCCAAGTTACACTTGCACCTTCTGGGACATTCTTCAAAGTCTTGGCTGCATCAGTATCAGTTACAGTATCACCCTTCTTGTATACAAGTGGCGTGTCTACTTTAGCAACTTTAGCCAATGGATCAACCGGAGTATCATCTTCAACATCATAAGTTACATCATATTGTTGCTTATCGCCATTGCCAAAGGTTACTTCAACTTTAGCTGACTTACCTTTACCGATTTCACTGGTATCTGGCTTAGTTAACCAAGTTACTTTAGCATCACTTGGTACATTCTTTAAAGTCTTAGCTGCATCGGTATCTGTTACAGAATCACCCTTCTTGTATGAAATGTTAGTGTCTGACTTGGTAATATTTGTACCGTCAGATTCTTTACTTGATTCAACCTTATATGGAACCGTAATATCTTCACTTGTTCCGTCGCCATAGACTACGTGAACTGTTGCGTTGCCACTACCAACACTTTCAGTATTAGGCTTCTTAGTCCAAGTTACTGTGGCATCACTTGGTACACCAGTTAATACGCTCTTGGCATCTTCTGGGACGCTTTCACCTTTGGTGTATTTAACATCTTGACTTGCTTTAACGCTACCATCTTTGGTTGATTCAACCTTATATGGAACCGTAATATCTTCACTTGTTCCGTCGCCATAGA
>NZ_AUEI01000004.1 GCF_000425905.1 Lactobacillus psittaci DSM 15354 | reverse complement strand
CTGGGAGTGGAAGTAGAGTGATCTATGGAGCGGACCAGTACTAATCAGTCGAGAACTTGACCAAAGCGCAAGGTTTTTAGTTGGTTGAAATTCAGTTTTGAGCGTAAAAGCTCAAAAAAGAGTGCGGTGGCGATAGCAAGAAGGATACACCTGTACCCATGCCGAACACAGAAGTTAAGCTTCTTCACGCCGAGAGTAGTTGGTGGGAAACTGCCTGCGAGGGTAGGTAGCTGCCACGCTCTTTTTTAATATTCCGGTTTAGCTCAGTTGGTAGAGCGCTTGACTGTTAATCAAGATGTCGTCAGTTCGAATCTGGCAACCGGAGTCACCATTTGGAGTGTTGTCCGAGTGGTTGAAGGAGCATGATTGGAAATCATGTATACGGAAATTATCCGTATCGAGGGTTCAAATCCCTCACACTCCGCCTATATTTTATGACTCACGCCTGAAAAAAATATTTCAAAAAGTTCTTGCGTTAGTAAAGAGTTTCTGGTAATATATAAAGAGTGCTCAGGTATGAGATCTGGCCCGTTGGTCAAGTGGTTAAGACACCGCCCTTTCACGGCGGTAACATGAGTTCAAATCTCGTACGGGTCATTTGGAGGATTAGCTCAGCTGGGAGAGCATCTGCCTTACAAGCAGGAGGTCACAGGTTCGAGCCCTGTATCCTCCATAATTCCTAGATAGCTACCGATTGGTAGCTTTTTTTTATGCCTAGGAATATTTTTATTTTTTATCGTGTATCGGTTCAAGTCCTGATAGGATTCGCGCTAGCGAAGATGCCTTGTAACCGAATAGCTTGTCTATAGGGGGACATTATGGAAAAACGTTTATTTACTTCAGAATCTGTTTCTGAAGGACATCCTGATAAGATTGCTGATCAAATTTCAGACGCTGTTTTAGATGCTATTTTAAGTAAAGACCCAAATGGTCGTGTTGCCTGCGAAACTATCGTAACAACTGGAATGGTTTTTGTTTTTGGTGAGATTTCAACTAATGCTTATGTTGATATACAAGCTGTAGTTAGAAAGACTATTCTTGAGATTGGTTATGATGACCCATCTTTAGGTTTTGATGGTAATAATTGTGCTGTTATGGTTGATATCGATGAACAATCATCTGATATTGCTGAAGGTGTTGACCACTCAATCGAAACGCGTAACACTTCTGATACTGATGAACTTGATCAAATTGGTGCTGGTGACCAAGGTTTAATGTTTGGCTATGCAATTGATGAAACGCCTGAATTAATGCCATTACCAATTTCACTGGCACACCGTTTGATGAGAAGGGTTGCAGAGCTAAGAAAAGACAACATTTTAACTTGGCTTAGACCAGATAGCAAAGCTCAAGTAACTGTTGAATATGATGATAACGATCAACCTAAACGTATTGATACTGTTGTTATCTCAACACAAACCGATGCCGAAGTTTCAAATTCTGAAATTGAGCGTGCAATGATTGAAGAAGTCATAAAGAAGGTAATTCCAGTCGATTTACTTGATGCTAATACCAAGTATTTAATTAATCCTTCAGGTCGTTTTGTTATCGGTGGACCAAAAGGAGACTCTGGTTTAACAGGACGTAAGATTATCGTTGATACATACGGTGGTTATGCACGTCATGGTGGTGGTGCTTTTTCAGGCAAAGACGCTACTAAGGTTGACCGAAGTGCAAGTTATGCTGCTAGATATGTCGCTAAGAATATTGTAGCAGCTGGTTTAGCTAAAAAATGTGAAGTTCAACTTGCCTATGCTATTGGTGTTGCTCATCCCGTTTCGGTTCGTATCGATACTGAAGGCACAGGGCTTGTGGATAATGATCTTTTGGTTGAAGCGGTAAGAAGAGTATTTGATTTAAGACCTGCTGGAATTATTAAAATGCTAGATTTGAAACGCCCTATTTATCGTCAAACGGCTGCTTATGGCCATTTTGGTAGAACAGATATTGATTTGCCTTGGGAAAAGACGGATAAGGTTGATGAAATTAAAGCTTATATAGCTAATCATAAGAACTAGGAGTAAAAGAATATGTCCAGAAAAGTTCTTGGATTGATTACCTTCGCAATTTTTGTCACGACCTTTATGACTGCGGTTGAAGGTACGATTGTTTCAACAGCGATGCCAACAATAGTTTCAGATCTTGATGGTCTAGAAATTATGAACTGGGTTGTTTCAATTTTCTTACTGATGACAGCTATAACTACTCCACTATATGGGAAGTTATCTGATCGATATGGCAGAAAACCAATTTTTCTTTTTGGAATTTTCGTTTTCGTCATTGGTTCTAGTCTATGTGGCCTTGCTCAAAATATGATTCAGCTAATCATTTACCGAGTAATTCAGGGGATTGGCTCAGGTGCAATTCAGCCAGTTGCAATAACTATTTTGGCCGATCTCTATCCAATTGAAAAAAGGGCAAAAATAATAGGACTAAATTCAAGCTTTTGGGGATTGGCCTCAGTAATTGCGCCTTTACTAGGTGGCTTTATTGTTCAGCATCTATCTTGGCACTGGGTATTTTATATCAATCTTCCCTTAGGAATTTTAGCGTTCATTTTAATTACAGTCTTTTTCAAAGAAAAATGGCAAAAACGTGCAGGAAAACTAGATTTACAAGGTACTAGCTACTTGATGACTTTTTTGTTAGCATTTATGCTCTTTTTACAGGGCTTGAATGAAAAAATATCACTTATTCTCTTGCTAATCTTGGTAGTAATCAGTATTTCAAGTCTATTTCTATTTATTAAAGCAGAAAAAAAGGCGACAGATCCAATTTTGCCTTTAAGTATGCTAAGTCATCGTGAATTTTCAGCTCAAAACGCAATTACCTTGTTGATTAATGGAGTTGTTATGGGACTTGAATTTTACATTCCTACCTGGATGCAAGGGATTAAAGGTTTATCAGCCTCAATTGCCGGGTTTGCGGTTACTCCAAGTGCAATTATGTGGGTAGTTGGCTCATTTATTGCTGGAAATTTAATGGTTAAAATTGGAACTAAAAGACTAATTAGTATTTCTCTTTTGATATTATTACTAGCTGATGCAAGTTTAATATTTATTCCTGCAAAAGCTCCATTTGAAGTCTTTTGCTTAATTTCATTTTTCCATGGTAGTACTTTTGGCTCGATTATTACTGCTGCCCAAGTTAGAAGTCAGGTAATTGTTGGAAAAGAAAATGTTGGGGTAGCAACTTCATTTAACACACTGATGCGTTATGTTGGTCAAACAATGATGGTTTCAGTTTATGGAATTATTTTCAACTCAGTCATTTTCATGGGTTTAAAGCAACATTCACAATTAAACATGGGGATGATGAACAAAGTTGTAAATTCAGCAAGGGTAAACGAAATCTCTCAAAACTTTATTCCAACTTTAAGATCTATCTTGCATTCAAGCTTACAAGCAGTTTATCTTACTAGCTTTGTAGTAATCATTATGGCGATTTTGATTAATCAACTTTATCGTGAACAAGCTAAATAATAAAGAAATCCTAATCCATTATGGGTTAGGATTTTTATTATTTATTTTTGTTAAATTATGGTATTAATTTTTTTATAAGATAATCATATAGCATAGCTTGAATAAGCCTGAAATGAGCTGTAAACTAGAATTGAACTATGGTAGCGTAATCATCTATGACTTGATGATTTTATGATAGTTTTCGGAGGTGTCTAGGATGAATATTGTTAGTCTTGCAAGATTCCAATTCGCAATGACAACGATTTTTCACTTTTTCTTTGTACCATTTTCAATTGGTACGGTGTTTACAGTCGCTGTAATGGAATCAATGTATGTTCATACTGGCAAAGATGAGTATAAGAAGATGACCAGATTTTGGGGAAACATCTTCTTACTTAGTTTTGCAGTAGGTGTTGTAACTGGGATTATTCAAGAATTCCAGTTTGGGATGAATTGGTCTGATTATGCTAGATTTATGGGGGACATTTTTGGTGCTCCACTGGCATTTGAAGCATTGTTATCATTCTTCATTGAATCAACATTCATTGGACTATGGATGTTTACTTGGAATAAGGTTGGTAAAAAGTTACACTTATTCTTTATTTGGATGATTGTTTTTGGGACAGTTACTTCTTCACTATGGATTTTAGCTGCTAACTCATTTATGCAACACCCAGTTGGCTTTACTATTAGAAATGGTAGAGCTGAAATGGTTGATTTTGCTGCCTTATTAACCAATAAGCAATTAGTTTTGGAATTAGGTCACGTATTAACTGGTGCACTTTTAACTGGTGCAACAATTATTACTGGGTTAACTGCCTTTCAATTACTTAAGAAGAAAAACTTATCAGCTGTTAACCAAGAAATCTATCACAAGACAATGCGTTTAGGTCTTCTCTTAATGCTAATTTTCTCGTTAGGTTCAATTG
Source organism: Lactobacillus psittaci DSM 15354 (assembly GCF_000425905.1). Classification (GTDB taxonomy): domain Bacteria; phylum Bacillota; class Bacilli; order Lactobacillales; family Lactobacillaceae; genus Lactobacillus; species Lactobacillus psittaci. The sequence continues at coordinate 312,993 of NZ_AUEI01000004.1, read as the reverse complement.
GCATGGGGGATGTACAAATGCAAGCCCTTGTTCATGATCAACCAATGAAATTTGCGGCAACTGAAGCAGTATATAAGACAACAGGTGATGAAGCTCCTTGGACTGTTGTGGGGGTTGCTGATCCGAAGACTCACGAAGTGAAAGGCAAGATTGAAATTCCTGATATGTTGAGTATTCTTTCTTACCACAGTACTAAAGGCTCAGTTAAGGGTATGGAAGAAATCAACGCTGAACTTGAAAAGCGTTATGGTACCCATATTGCCGGTCATAAGATGAATTACTATGTTCCAGTTAATACCTTATTCTGGAGCTTCCGCTTTATGGCTGGATTTGGTTCATTAATGGCTTTAGTTTCAATTGTAGGCTTAGTTATGACTCGCAAGAAGAAGCAAAGCTTATATGAACATCGTTGGTGTTTATGGGTATTAGCATTAATGACCTTTACACCATTTATTGCTAATACTTGTGGTTGGTTAATTACTGAACTTGGCCGTGCACCTTGGACAGTTTATGGTTTATTTACAATTGAACAAAGTGTTTCTCCAAATGTCTCAGTTGCTTCATTGTTAACCTCAAATATTGTTTACTTCTGCTTATTTACTGGTTTAGCTGTTGTTTTAATTAGCTTAATTATTCGCTACTTACACAATGACCCTGATGAATTGGCTAAGAAGGATCAAGCTAGTTTTGCAACTGATCCATTTGCAAAGGGGGCCTTCTAAATGTCAGTCTTACAAATTCTTTGGTTTATCCTAATTGGAGTTCTATTTAGTGGCTTCTTCTTCTTAGATGGTTTTGATTATAGTGTCGGAATGGCAGTTAAAACCTTAGCTCATAACGACCAAGAAAGAAGTCAAGTTATTCAAACAATTGGGCCAGTTTGGGATGGTAATGAAGTATGGTTAATTACTGCTGGTGGTGCGATGTTTGCATCATTCCCATACTGGTATGCCTCACTGTTTTCCGGCTACTACTTAATCTTATTATTGATTCTGGTAGGATTAATCATTCGTGGTGTTTCATTTGAATTTAGAGCTCAAAGTTCTCAACCAAATAAAAAGATTTGGGATAATGCTTTGGCATTAGGTAGTTTTATTGCTCCATTTTTCTTAGGAGTAATGTTTGTATCAATGATTAAGGGTATGCCAATTGATGCTAAAGGTAATATGAGTGCTAGCTTCTTTGATTACTTTAACTGGTTCTCAGTTGTTGGCGGCATTGCCTTAACTTTATTAACTTACCTTCATGGTTTGAATTATATTGTTTTGAGAACCAAAGGCGTTATCTGTGATCGCGCTCGCAACTATGCTCAGGCACTTTACTGGGTACTTTACGCAGGTGAAGTGGTTTTTGCCTTGTTATTGCTATTTCAAACTGACTTTATCAAAGTACATCCAATTTTGACTTTGCTTTGTCTAGTGCTAATTGTAGCTTTCTCAGTTGCTGGACATGTTTCAGTCTTTAGCAATCACCAAGGTTATGCCTTCACATTTAGTGGCTTAACTTTAATTTCATTGGTAGCTTTGATTTTCTGTGGATTATTCCCAAGATTAATGATTTCATCTATCAGCAGTAACTTTGATTTGATGATTAAGACCGCTTCATCATCAAATTACACTTTGACAGTTATGACAATTGCAACCTTTATTTTCGTTCCAATTGTTCTTGCTTATACAATTTGGTCATACTGGATTTTCCGCAAGAGAATCGAGATGCCTGCAGTAGGAGAAGGATATTAAGATGATTGATCAACACCTATTTAAACTTGCTGGTGCTGGCTCAATTTTGAAAAAGCTTGCAGTACTTGAAGTTCTGCAGGCTTTTTTGATTATTGGCCAAGCTTTATCGTTAAGTGAAGTTTTAACAATTCTTTGGCAAGGGAAGAAGTTAAACTGGCAGTATCTATTAATCTTTATCGTTTGCTTTATCGGCAGACAGCTAATCGATTGGTTTAAAGATAAAATGCTGGAAACTTATTCTAGTCAAGAAGTCGAAAAGTTGCGGCAGCAGTTATTAAATAAAGTCTTTAAGTCTGGCCAATCTTTAGTCCAAAGCCAAGGAACTGGGAGTTTAATTACGATGGCTTTAGATGGAATTGATGAAGTACGTAATTATATCAAGCTGATTTATACCAAAGTCTTAGCGATGATGATAATTCCTGTCTTGCTTTTTATTGCCATGCTCTTTATTAACTGGCAATCAGCTCTGGGCTTATTATTAATGTATCCCTTGATTGTGCTGTTCATGATTATTTTGGGTTATGCGGCTAAAGACCGAGCAAGTAAGCAATTTGGTAATTTTCAAAAACTATCCAATAACTTTATCGATTCACTTCGTGGAATCGATACCTTGAAATATTTAGGCTTAAGTAAAAGATATTCAAAAAGTATTTTTCACGTTAGCGAAGATTTTCGGCATAAAACGATGGCAGTTCTTAAAGTGGCGATGCTTTCAACTTTTGCCTTAGATTTCTTTACTACCTTATCAATTGCGGTAGTAGCAGTATATTTGGGTTTTGGCCTTCTAAATGGGCAATTGCCTTTATATCCAGCGTTAACAATTTTGATTTTAGCGCCTGAGTATTTCTTACCAATCAGAAATTTTGCTAGTGATTATCATGCAACCTTAAATGGGAAAAATGCCTTTAAGCGGATTAACGAATTAATTAGTCGTCCAATGCAAGCTAGCGCTGATTTAGCGATTGCACCTTGGAATTCAAAGAGTGAACTTAAGTTAGAAAACTTAGAATTTAACTATAATAATCAAACTGAAATAGGGCCAGTTTCAGTTGAAATTAAGGGCTTCGAAAAAGTTGGTATTATTGGGATGAGTGGCTCAGGTAAGTCAACTTTGATTAACTTACTAAGTGGCTTTTTACCACCAAAATCAGGAAAAATAATAATTGATGGACAAAAAGCATCAACTTTAAATATTCCAGCTTGGCATCAGCAGATGCTTTATATTCCGCAGAATCCTTATGTTTTTACTGCTAGTTTACGTGAAAATATTGCCTTTTATACCCCCGAGGCAAGCGACACAGAAATTATGAGGGCGATTCATGTCGTGGGCTTAGATGAATTAGTTGCAGAGCTGCCAGAAGGACTTGATACAATTATCGGTCAAGGTAAGCGGGTCTTATCAGGTGGACAAGCACAGAGAATTGCACTTGCGCGCGCATTCTTAGATAAAACTAGAAAAGTAATGTTATTTGATGAACCGACAGCTCACTTAGACATAGAAACTGAGGTTGATTTGAAGAAGCAAATGTTGCCACTAATGGAAAATAGATTAGTCATCTTTGCTACACACCGTCTGCACTGGTTAAAAGAAATGGATTATATCTTGGTTATGCATGATGGCAAGTTGGTTCAGCAAGGCACATTTGACGAATTAACAAAAGAAGCAGGTTATTTTACCAAATTAACGCAAGAAATGCGGGGGACCAAGGATGTTTAACAAAATTCCAATTATTCAAGCGCTTAAAGAGGACCGATGGGTTAAGCCTTTTTTGAAGCGATACAAAAAAACATTAGTCCTTGCAATTTCATTAGGTATCTTAACCTTTGTTTGTGCAGCAGGATTAATGTTTTGTGCGGGCTTTTTAATTAGTAAGTCTGCCACCAAGCCGGAAAATATTTTGCTGGTTTATGTGCCGATTGTTTTAACTAGAGCCTTCGGAATTGGTAGACCAGCCTTGCAATATTTAGAAAGACTGACGAGTCATAACTGGGTCTTTAAGATGACTTCGAAGTTTAGACAGAACCTTTATGATGCCTTAGAAGTAGATGCAACTAAGTTTAATAGTAAATATCAGCTAGGTGATATTTTAGGGCTTCTTTCAGATGATGTTAGTCACATTCAAAATCTATATTTGCGGTCTATTTTTCCGATGTTTGTTGCCTGGGGCTTGTATGCAATTATTGTAGTTGCAGTCGGCTTTTTAACACCATTAATGGGTTTATGGATGCTCCTTGTTTTCGGCATTATGATTTTTGCTATTCCTATTTGGTCAATTATTGTTAATGGCACTAGGCAAAGCTTTGAAAAAGAGGCACGTGATCGACTCTATGTCGACTTAACTGATAATGTGATGGGAGTTAGTGATTGGGTTCTTTCAGGACGCAGCCAAGAATTTTTAAAACTCCACGTTGATAATCAAGATAAAATGGTTGAAGTTCAACACCAAATAAAGAATTTTGAACGTAAACGGAATTTTATAGTTCAAATGTTTTACTTGTTAGTTATTGTTAGCTTAATTATTTGGGGTGCTGGTAAATTTGCTCATGCTACTAACTGGATTGCAGCTTTTGTATTAGCAGTCTTCCCATTAAACGAAGCAATTGCTGGCTTACCAGCTGCAGGACAAGAGACCAATGTCTATGAAAAATCATTAAGACGACTAAACAATTTAAAAACAGAAAAAATTACTAATAACGAAGAAATTCAAATTAAAGCTCCATATAACTTACTTTTAAAGAATGTTCATTATACTTATCCTAAGACTGATAAAGAAGTTTTAAGCGGGATTAATTTGAAGATATCAGCTGGTGAAAAAGTCGCAATTCTAGGCCAAAGTGGAGCAGGTAAAAGTACCCTTGCTAGCTTATTGCGCGGGGACCGCGTGCCTAGTCAAGGAAGTATTACCTTGAACGGCATTCCAACTGCCAAATTTGGTGATCAAATTGCTAATTACTTTAGTGTGATTAACCAAAAACCTTATCTGTTTAATACCACAATTGCTAACAACTTGCGCTTAGGTAATGAAGCAGCAAGTGATGAGCAAATTTGGGATGCTTTAGCTAGAGTTGGCTTACTTGAAATGGTGAAAAAATTACCACAACAATTAGATACCAAAGTAGATGAAGCCGGTTTGCGTTTTTCTGGTGGTGAACGTCATCGTTTAGCCTTAGCTAGAATCTTACTGCAAGATGCCCCAATTGTTTTACTAGATGAGCCAACGGTAGGTTTGGATCCAGTTACTGAACAAGCTGTTATTGACACTTTTAATCAGCAATTAGCTGGAAAAACTTTAATTTGGATAACGCACCATTTGCAGGGAATCGACAAGATGGACCAAGTTTTGTTTATTGAGCATGGCCAAATTGTCATGCAAGGTAGTCCAAATGAATTATGGGAAAATAGTAGTCGCTTTAGAGAACTAAAAAAAGCTGACCAAGGTCTTTGATCAGCTAAAAAGTTCTTTGCAAAAGTTCTTTTGTCATTTTTTCTAAAATTTCCACAGCAGGATTGGGCGTTAATTTTGTTAGTTCAGCAATGCCTTTTTGGGCATAGCTTTGGGCTAGTCGTTTACTTTCATTAATTGCGCCACTGTCAATAACAATTGCTTGAATTTGCTTAATATCTTTAACATTCATCGCAGTTTTCTTATTTAAAAGTGGCAATAATTGTACCTTTAAGTCAGGATGTTTTAAGGCAAGTAAGAGTGGCAGAGAATAAACACCTGTGGGTAAGTCTTCAAGCATTGGTTTATTTAATTGACTGCTACCACGATAATCTAAGATATCATCGATGATTTGAAAGGCAATTCCTAAGTTTTCCGCAAAATTAGCTAAAATTTGCGTTTGCTCTAGATTTCCGCCAGCAAAGTGAGCTCCTTGCTCTGCTGCTAGGCGAAAGAGGGCAGCGGTTTTCCCTTTAATATCAGCTAGGTAATCGTCGAATGTTTGCTCAAGGTTAAAGCGCTGGTTCATTTGCCCAAGTTCTCCATTTAAAATTTGGCGCATGGTATGAGCATTAAGTTGCAGGTATTTAGGTTCATTTACATTCAACATCAAATCAAAGAAATTGGTAAAAAGTAAATCTCCAGCATAAACAGCAACATCTTTGCCAAAAGCAAACTGAATACTGGGTTTACCACGTCTTTTATCAGAATCATCAATGATATCATCGTGGATTAAAGTTGCCATATGTAAAGTTTCAATTGCAGTAGCAATCTGAATAATTTGCTTATTGGGTTTACCAACAGCATGAGCTGCTAAAAGTACCAGACTTGGACGAAGATATTTACCACCATTATCAGCCATTTCTTTCAATGCTGATTCTAAGTCTTTATTCGGCGCATGCATTGTTTGCTTGAGAAGCTCATTTACTTGGGCTAATTCACTGGCGATTAATGGATATTTTTTCCAAGGTTTTGAATTATTCATAAATTATTCCTTAACTATTTTAAATAAAAAATCAATAATATAAGTGGCATCAAAAATGAGAGGAAGTGGCTTGATGTCAGTTGCGACTTTTTTAGAACTAGTAGAAATAAAAGCTAAATCTGCTAGTGTGTTACCTTTTATCTTAGGTCTTTCTTATAGCATTTATTATTATCATTCTATAAATTGGTTAGTGTCAATTGCCTTTTTTGTCGCTATGTTTATGTTTAACATGGTGGTTGATATGCTTGATAACTACAATGACTATTATCACGCAGATAGTCAGGTTTACCAACAAAAAACTAATATCATTGGTAGAGAAAATATCTCACCGAAATTAGTACGTAATTTAATTATAGTTTTTACTGTAATTTCTGCGCTAATTGGTCTATGGTTAGTTTATAAAGCAGGATTGGCTGTTTTATGGATGGGAGTATTTTGCTTCTTTATAGGTTACGCTTATTCATCAGGGCCACTACCGATTTCCAGTTTGCCATTTGGAGAACTTGCTTCAGGCTTTACTATGGGCTTTATGATTGTTTTGTTAAGTGTCTACTTGAATAGCTACCAAGTTTTTAATTGGAGTCTGTTAACCTTAGCAAAGATATTTTTACTAGCTTTACCAGATGAATTGTGGATATCTAATTTAATGCTGGCTAACAATATTTGCGATGCACAAGAAGATGAAGATAATCACCGCAAGACTATCATTCACTTTATTGGTAAGAAGTGGGCATTGAAATTTTTTGTTATTAAGAATATTTTGGCTTTACTGGTAGTGCTTATTTTGCCTTGGCTTAAGCTAGCACCAATGACAGTAATGTTAACAATTTTAATTGCGCCAATTATTTATAAGCAAACTCACATCTTTTTAGCTGAGCAGGTAAAAACTAAGACTTTTATCTGTGCAGTTAAGATTCTCTTGATGGGTTCGCTGATTTATGCACTTACTTATTTAATCGGAGCATTAATTTAATAGAAAAGAGGAGTATCTATGAAAAATATTGTAGTTTTGGGCGCAGGTTACGCAGGTTTGAAGACTGTTGTCGCTTTACAAAAAAAGTTAAAGAATGAAGTTCACATTACCTTAGTAGATAGAAATCCTTATCACTACGAAACTATGCGACTTTATGAAGTTGCTTCAGGAGCCTATCCTTATACTCGCATGTCTTATGAATTAGCTGATGTCTTAAATCCTAAGATGACAGACTTAATTGTTGATGAAGTTGAAAAAGTTAACATTCATGAAAAGACTGTTGATTTAAAGAATCATGGTGCTATTGCTTATGACTACTGTGTTTTAGGTTTAGGTTTTGTCTTAAGTGATATGGGAGTTAGTGGGGTAAAAGAAAATGCCTTGCCAATGAGCAATGTCAAAGAAGCAGAAGCAATTCGTGACCACATCTATGCTGAAATGAAGGCCTACAAGCAAGACCGCGATAGTAAGCATTTATCAATTGTCATTTGTGGCGCAGGCTTCCAAGCAATTGAACTTGCTGGGGCTTTAGCTGAAGCAAGACCCCGTCTTGCCAAAATGGCTGAAGCTAAACCAGAAGAGATTCGAATTCAGATGATTGATGCTTCACCACGTCTTTTACCAATGTTCCAAGGTAAGCTATTAGATTACGCTTTAGGCTTACTTGATAAGAACAAGATTGAAATTATTAAGCCAGCATTTGTCCAAGAAGTAACCAACGACTCAGTTATTTACAAGATGAAAGATGATGATCAAGCTAAAGAAATTAAAGCTGGAATCAGAATTTGGATGACAGGCTTTAGTGGTAGTCCTGTGATTGACAAGTCATGGTTTAAGAATCGTCGTGGCCGGGTAATGGTTACTGATCATTTAACTGCTCCTGAAAGTGATGATATTTACGTTTTAGGGGATGTATCAAGTGTAATGGTACCTGGTAAGAAGTGGCCATGGCCTAACACCGCACAAATGGCCCTTTCAATGGCTAATTATGCAGCCAAAGATATTCAAAGCCGAGTAAATCAACAAGCTCGTCCAGCTAAGTATGAATATCATGACTTGGGTGTTGTGGTTGCGATTGGTGAAACCCAAGCTGCAGGTAAGGCACTGGGGGTTGGCTATAAGGGCTACTTAGCATCTGCGTTGAAGAAGATTATTATTGATAAGTCTTTGATGGAAACTGGTGGCTTAAAAGAAACCTTCTCAGTTGGTAGATTTGACTTGTATCACTAAAATTAACTAAGCAAAAAGGCTATCGGATTTTTCCGGTAGCCTTTTTTGGTGGTTATTTATTATTAGTTTTAAATAGCTTACTTTGAAAAATTAATAAACCTAACAAGAAAAATGTTATTGCTTCAATGAATCCACCCAATACATCACTTGGATAATGAACTCTGACATAGATTCGGCTCATACCAATGATTAATGGAATAATTGGTAAGCAGATAAGTAAGAAGTTCTTGAGCTTGCCTTTTTTCATTAATACTAAAACAACAATAAAAAGTACTAAGCAAAGTGACATGCTGCCTGCTGAGTGGCCAGATGGGAAAGAGTAGCCAGTTGCCTTTACTAAGTGGTGTACACTAGGACGGTGACGCATGACTAAGTGTTTAATTAACCAGTTGTTACCGTTAGCTAGTGCCATGACAAAAACAGCGAATTTAGCCAAGTCATAATGTTTACGCCAAAGTAATAGTAGAACTAAGATGATGGTATAGATTACAACCATCGAGGTATTAGCTAGGACAGTTAAATGCTTGAGGATGAAGAGTTCAGTTTGATTACTGTTGGTAATTAAGTTAATTAAGCTGTTATCAAAACTGTGAATAAAACTTAGACTCTTAACAACACTGTGTACCCAAAATACATATAAACAAGTAAAAATTAAAGTTGCCCCCACAAGGTAGGTAAAACGATTTTCATTTTCATTCATTTAGATATTCACCTTTGTATAATTTAGTCTTATGTGGTAAATTATAATTATTGTCAATAAAACAGTAAAGGGTAAGGAGTAGTAAAAGTTAGTTACTTATTTAGAGAAGAGTCGGTTGGTGCAAGACTTTAAGTAGCGCTTTGAACTCGCCTTTTTATTCGCCCAGAGTTTAGTATCGCTTTAAGATACTATTGAGTGTCATGCCAGTGCATGGAACTTAGGTGGTACCGCGAATTTTCGTCCTATGATTTTTTCATAGGACTTTTTTATTAGGAGGATAAATATGTATAACCACAAAGTAGTTGAAAAGAAGTGGCAAAAGTATTGGGCAGAACACAATACTTTTAAAACTGGCACAGATCCAAAGAAGAAGAATTACTATGCTTTGGATATGTTCCCATTCCCATCTGGTAAAGGGCTTCACGTAGGTCACCCAGAAGGTTATACTGCAACTGATATTGTTTCTAGAATGAAGCGTGCACAAGGCTATAATGTGCTTCACCCAATGGGTTGGGATGCATTTGGCTTGCCAACTGAACAATACGCTTTAAAGACTGGTCAAGATCCAGCTGTCGTAACTGATGAAAACATTGCTAACTTTAAAAAGCAACTTAACATGTTGGGCTTTTCTTATGATTGGGACCGTGAAGTTAGAACTAGTGATCCTAACTTTTACAAGTGGACTCAATGGGTCTTTGAACAAATGTACAAGATGGGACTTGCCTATGAAGCAGAAGTTCCAGTTAACTGGTCACCAGATTTAGGAACTGTTGTTGCTAACGAAGAAATCGTTGATGGTAAGACTGAACGTGGTGGCTACCCTGTTTACCGCCGGAATATGCGTCAATGGATGCTTAAGATGACGGCTTATGCTGATCGTCTTTTGGAAGACTTAGATGACTTAGATTGGCCAGAACCAGTTAAGGAAATGCAAAGAAACTGGATTGGTCGTTCTGAAGGTGCTCAAGTTCGTTTTAAGATTAAAGATAGCGACAAGAGTTTTGAAGTATATACTACTCGTCCAGACACCTTATATGGTGTTTGCTACACTGTTTTAGCTCCAGAAAATCCACTTGTTAAGGAAATTACCACACCTGAACAAAAGGCTGCTGTTGAAGCTTATATTAAGGAAGTTGAGTCTAAGTCTGACCTTGAAAGAACAGATTTGAATAAAGATAAGAGTGGTGTCTTTACTGGTGCCTTTGCAATTAACCCTGTTAATGGTGAAGAAGTTCCAGTTTGGATTGGTGACTATGTTTTAGCAAGTTATGGTACTGGTGCTGTCATGGCAGTTCCAGCTCATGATCAAAGAGACTACGAATTTGCTAAAAAGCATGATTTACCAATGAAGCGGGTAATTGAAGGTGGCGACTTAGATAAGGAAGCCTTTGTAGATGATGGTGTTCACGTAAATAGTGATATCTTAGATGGTTTAAACATTGCTGATGCTAAGAAGAAGATTATTGCTTACCTTGAAGAACATAATCTTGGTGAAGCTAAGGTTAACTACAAGCTTCGCGACTGGGACTTCAGTCGTCAAAGATACTGGGGTGAACCAATTCCAGTAATTCACTGGGAAGATGGCGAAACTACTTTAGTCCCTGAAGATGAATTGCCACTTGTTTTACCACATGCAACAGATATCAAGCCAAGTGGTACTCCAGAAAGTCCACTTGCTAACTTAACTGATTGGGTTAACGTAGTTGATGAAAATGGCCGTAAAGGTAAGCGTGAAACTAACACTATGCCTAATTGGGCTGGTTCTTCATGGTACTACTTACGTTATGTCGATCCACACAACAATGAAAAGTTAGGTGACTATGAATTATTTAAGAAGTGGTTACCAGTTGACTTGTACATTGGTGGTGCAGAACACGCCGTTCGTCACTTACTTTACGCAAGATTCTGGCACAAAGTTCTTTACGACTTGGGTGTTGTTCCAACCAAGGAACCATTCCAAAAGTTATACAACCAAGGTTTAATCTTGAAAGATCACGACAAGATGAGCAAGTCTAAGGGTAACGTCGTTAACCCAGATGAAGTTATTGAAGAATATGGTGCTGACTCACTTAGAACTTACGAAATGTTTATGGGTCCATTAGATGCTTCAATTGATTGGGATGACAATGGCCCAGCTTCAACTAAGAAGTTCTTAGATCGTGTATGGCGTTTATTTGTTAATGACTTAGACTTAGATCCAATTGTTAGTGACAAGGTTGTTAAAGAAAATGATGGCAGTTTAGATAAGGTTTATAACCAAACTGTGAAGAAGGTTACTGAAGACTTTGAAAACTTGCACTTTAACACTGCTATTTCACAAATGATGGTCTTTGTAAATGAAGCTCAAAAGGCTAAGACAATTCCAATGGAATATGCTGAAGGCTTTGTTAAGTTATTAGCACCTGTTGCTCCTCACATGATGGAAGAAATCTGGCAAGTATTTGGTCATGATGAAAGTATTTCTTACGCTGAATGGCCAAAATTTGACCCAGCCAAGTTAGTTGAATCAACTGTTGAAATTATGGTTCAAGTTAACGGTAAGTTACGTGGTAAGTTCACTGCTAATAAAGATGCAGCTAAAGATGAACTTGAAAAAGCAGCTATGGCTGATCACCATGTGCAAAAATTCCTTGAAGGTAAGGATGTAAAGAAGGTTATTGTAATTCCAAACAAGATTGTTAACATCGTTGCTAAATAATAATTTTTTCCTAAAAGGACAATAATTAGCTGGCTTTTAACTTAAAGCTAGTAAAATAAATTTATATCTTTTGTTAAAAAGGAAAAATATGAAGAATAGAAGAAATAATCAGTCTGATTCACAATCTCAGCTACTAAAAGGCTCGGCTTGGATGACAGCTGGGTCAATTCTATCGCGGATTCTAGGGGCAATTTATATTATCCCTTGGTATGCGTGGATGGGACATTATGGGAACTTAGCTAACGCTATTACAGCACAAAGTTACAATATTTATAGCTTATTTATTATCGTTTCTACAGCAGGGATTCCTGGAGCAGTCGCCAAACAAATTGCTAAATATAATGCTTTGAATGAATATGGCGTTTCCAAGCGACTTTTTCATAAGGGGCTTGGGTTAATGGCAATTTTTGGAATTATTAGTGCAGCGGCAATGTTTTTCTTTGCACCACAACTCGCATTTTGGGGTGGAGGGGATCCTAGACAAATTCCGGTTTTAAGAAGTTTGTCTTATGCAATTTTGATTTTGCCAACACTTTCAATTATGCGTGGATATTTCCAAGGCTTTAACGATATGAAGCCATCTGCTATTTCGCAATTTATTGAACAACTAGCACGTGTAGTTTGGATGTTGTTAACTGCTTATATCATTATGAAACTGCAAGATCGCAATTATCTGCGAGCAGTTACTCAATCAAATTTAGCTGCTGCAGTTGGGGCAGTTTTTGCAATTGCCTTGCTTGGCTTTTATTATTACCGGCAGAAAGCCGAAATGGATGAACTAGTTAGAGATTCTAATAACGCAGTTGAGGTTTCAACTAATGATTTATTATTTGAAATTATTCAACAATCGATTCCGTTTATCATCATTGATTGTGGGATTAACTTCTTCCAATTAGTTGATCAATTTACTTTTCACCGTTTTATGGCCAGTTTTACTCATTTACAATTTGACCAGATTGAAAATCTTTATGCTTTATTTGGCTTAAATGCGAATAAGCTAATCATGATTATTGTTTCGCTTTCAACCGCGATGGCAGTAACTGCGATTCCTTTATTGTCTGGGGCTAAGGCTCGAAGGGATAGAAGGGATATTCAAAAGCAGATAGAGAATACATTGGAATTATTCTTGTTTGTCATGATTCCTGCGTCATTTGGAATGGCTGCTATTAGTACACCAATTTATACTGTGTTTTATAGCTATGATCCATTAGGTAGTAATGTTTTATTTGTATCATCTTTTACTGCCATTACGTTGGGGTTGTTCACTGTTTTAATGGCAATTCAACAAGGACTATCTGAAAATATCTTGGCAATAAAATATTTAATCGTAGGTTTAATTGTAAAATTATTGGTTCAATATCCAATGATTCGTACATTTACGGTTAATGGACCGTTATTGGCTACAAATATTGGCTTTATTTTAACTATCATTCTATCTTTACAACATTTGAAGGTTAAATATCACTTTAACTTAAAACGGACCTTACATCGCTTTCTAGGTATTTTAACTTTTTCAATTGTGATGTTTGCTGTTACTTTTGTAATGGTGTTTGTTTTAGGAAGATTTTTGCCTTTGGATCGTCGAGTTCCTGCGATGATAGTTGTCGGAATTAGTGTATTTGTTGGAGCTTCACTTTATGCTTTAGCTAGTTTGTATACTGGCTTAGCAAGAAGTATTTTAGGGCAAAAGATTGCAAGTATTGAACGAAAATTACATATCATTAATGATTAAAAGTCTGCCTTAGGGCAGGCTTTTTTGCTTGAGTTAAATTGACAGAAATTTTATTTCTGTATTTTAAGTGAGTTTTTTTCTTTGATTTGATTGACTATTTGTCAAAAAGAGATAAAAATATAGTTGTAAGAAGAAAGCGGTTACATATATAAAAAGAAAGATATTTCTTTTAGAGGATTTTTATGGATCAAAGAAAAACTGCAAATGTATTATGGTTTGATGAATTAAAGCGTGAAGATGTTGACTTAGTCGGCGGAAAATCTTCATCATTAGGTGAATTAACTTCAGGTACAAATGTGCCAGTTCCTTTTGGCTTTGCAACAACCGCAAGTGCATATCGTTATTTCATGAATAAAACCGGCATTAATGATAAAATCAACAATTTATTAAAGAATTTAAAAGATGTTGAAAATTCTGATGAATTACATAAAATTTGTAGCCAAATTAGAAAGATAATTGTTTCTGCTGAAATGCCGGCAGATTTGGCCAAGCAAATTGGTGATAGCTATGATCAATTAGCTCTTAAAATGAAAGTAAATGAACCTTTCGTTGCTGTTCGTTCAAGTGCTACTGCTGAAGACTTGCCAGATGCTTCTTTTGCTGGACAACAAGACACTTATTTGAATGTTCATGGACGTGACAATGTAATTCAAAAAGTTAAGGAATGCTATGCATCTACTTTTACTGATCGTGCAACTTATTACCGTGTAAAACGTGGCTTTCCACACGAAAAAGTTGCCTTATCTGCAGCTGTTCAAATGATGGCCTTTTCAAAAGCTAGTGGTGTAATGTTTACCGTTAACGTTGCTACTGGCGATGATACTAAAGTTATGATTGAAGGCTCATGGGGCTTAGGTGAATATATTGTTCAAGGTACAGTTACACCAGATAACTTTGTCGTGGATAAAGCTAGTGGCAAAATTGTTGATAAGACAATTAATAATAAGAATATCGAACTTATTCGTTTGCATGATGGTGGAGTTGAAGAGCGCAAAGTATCAGAAGACATGGCAAAATCAGCTTGTTTAACAGATGAACAAGTTGAAACTTTAGCAAGTTATGCTAAAGAAATTGAAAAGCATTATGGCTGCTATATGGACATGGAATGGTCATTAGATGGAAACAATAAGTTATGGTTAGTGCAAGCTCGTCCTGAAACTGTTTGGTCACAACGTAAAAAAGAAGGAAAGATGACTAAGGAGGTAGCCTCAGAAAAAGTAACGACTGATCATAAAGTTTTAGTCAATGGGTTACCTGCAAGTCCAGGTATCAAATCAGGTATTGTTCATGTGATTGAAAATCCTGAAGATATCGATGAATTTAAGGAAGGGGAAGTTTTGGTAACCCTGATGACTTCTCCTGACTGGGTTCCTGCAATGAAGAAGGCTAGTGCAATTGTTACTAATAATGGTGGTATGACCTGTCACGCTGCCATCGTTTCACGGGAAATGCAAATTCCATGTATTGTTGGTACTGCAAGCCGTGGTGCTAAAGCTACTGCTGTCCTTAAGACGGGCCAAGAAGTAACGGTTGATGCTAAAAATGGAGTTGTTTATCAAGGTGTAGTTGCTGATATGGTTAAAAAGCCAGCACAAACAAGTCAAGTTGTTTCAGCCGAATACTTCCCACCAACTGCAACTAAAGTTATGATGAACTTAGGTGATCCTGATTTAGCTGAAAAATACGCTAGTTTGCCAGCAGACGGGATTGGTTTAATGCGGGAAGAATTCTTGTGGACCACTTATATCCATCAACACCCACTTTATTTAATTGAAACTGGTCATCCAGAAAGAGTTGTTAATGAATTAGCTAGTGGCATTAGTAAAGTTGCTCGTGCAATGAATCCACGTCCAGTAGTTTTGCGTTTCAGTGACTTTAAGAGTAGTGAATACCGCAACTTAAAGGGTGGAGATAAGTATGAACCACATGAAAGTGCAGACCTATTAGGTTGGCGTGGTGCATCACGTTACTATGATCCCAAATACATTGAAGCCTTTAAACTGGAATTAGCAGCAGTTAAGAAAGTTAGAGATGAGTTTGGATTAAAGAACTTAAATGTTATGATTCCATTCTGTAGAACAGTTGATGAAGCTCGCAAGGTGGTTGAAATTATGGTCGAGTGCGGGTTGAAGCGTTCTGCTGATTTCAAGATTTTCATGATGGCCGAAATTCCTTCCAACATTATTTTGGCGGATCAGTTTAACCAATTTATTGATGGTTATTCAATTGGCTCAAATGATTTGACGATGCTATTGTTAGGCTGTGATCGTAACAATGATACTGTAGCAAGTTTATTTGATGAAAGAAACTTGGCAGTCAAGCGAGCAATTCGTCATTTGATTAAGACTGCTCACAAAGATGGCAAGACGGTTTCAATTTGTGGTCAAGCTCCATCTGAGTATCCAGAATTTACTGAATTCCTAGTTAAGAGCGGGATTGATTATGTTTCCGTTAACCCTGACATGGTTAAGGCAACTAAGCGTAACGTTGCAAGTTACGAACAAAGAATTATTCTTGATCATGCAACCGGATTAGGTAAAGCAGATCCAGAAGATTATGAATGGTAACTAGGTATTTGAACCAGCCGAAAAGGCGACCTGAAAAAGGGCCGCCTTTTTTGTGCTTTCATGGTAAGATTATATAAGAAATTAAGTGGGGTGTTGAAATTAAATGAAGAAAATAAAAGGGAGCCTAGCTTTTAATAATTGCTTGCCATATTTAGCTATTTTTCTATCAATCTTAGCCTTATTGTATGTGCAAATTATGGGACATATAACAATTATTGGATCAGATACATATTTCCATCTAGCAAGATTCTATGATATTAAAAAGCAAATTTTGACTGGAAGTTTTAGCTGGTTTCAAACTAATTTTACTTTTGAGCAGACTGGAAGAATAATTAATGCTCTTTATGGCCCGCTTTTTGCTTATTGTAATGCCTTTTTATTGCTACTAGTTAGATCGTGGTTTCAGTATGAAGTAATTACTAATATATTGGTTGATTTTATAGCTGCGGCAGGGATGTATAAACTTGCAGTAAAAGTAAAAACTCCCAAGATAATTGCAGTAATTTTATCACTAATTTATATTAATATAGGAATGATTCCAGCATGGACTGAA
Organism: Lactobacillus psittaci DSM 15354; assembly: GCF_000425905.1. Taxonomy (GTDB): domain Bacteria; phylum Bacillota; class Bacilli; order Lactobacillales; family Lactobacillaceae; genus Lactobacillus; species Lactobacillus psittaci. Next base: position 296,373 of record NZ_AUEI01000004.1, on the reverse strand, counting down.
GGAATGAATTTTTCAGCCTGTGCAGGTGTAGTCATCCCATATTTATTAATGCAGGTTGTTAACATGCTTGAGGATAAAGAAAGACCAATTCACGTTATTTCTCTAGCCACTTGTATTAGCTTAATTGGTAATATTCATTTATTATCAACAATAATGATATCTTTGATATTAATACCGATAGTTATAGTTTCGTTTTTTAGAACCCAAGATAAGAAGTGGTATTTAGTTTCATTGATAAAAGCTATAATTTTGACTTTTATTTTGACGGCTAGTGTTTGGGGCGGATTGCTAGTTGTTTATTCTAAAAATATGATAGCAACTCCACTTGCATATGATCTTCATGGAGCTGTTATTGGATTGTCAAAATTTCAAACGGTTCGGCAATTTATTTTGCCTAGTACTGTTATTTTATTTGTGGGTCAAGGAATTTATGCTTTTTTGAATTGGAAGAAACAGAAGAATAATCTAATTATTACGAGTTTAGGCTTGATTTACTTGCTTTTATCAACTAATTATCTTTTAAATTGGGGATGGGTTCAAAACAATTGGCCTATTATTGCTTCTATCTTTCAATTTCCCTTTAGATTTGTGACAATTGCATATCCTGTCTTATTATTAGGAATAGCCTACAGTTTTTCAACGGTAAACTTTGAAGGAACAAGAATAAAAAAATGGAATATTGCAAGCGTTCTGCTGCTATTTGCAGCGTTACAAGCAAGTTTTGCAACTTATAAATTTATTTCAGATATATATTCTGGACAATATTTGACTAATTCTGTTTCTGCTTTAACTAAAACAAGTAAGAAACCAGGGTATGTTAGGGATATAACAGAGTCTCAAGCTGGAATTTTTAACGAGTTAAAGAATATACAGCCAGATTACTTACCAACTAACAAGGGAAAGAAAAAGGCTGGAAATGTTGTATTAAAATATGATTCATTACTTTTACTAGCGGAAAGGGAAAAGATCAATAAAAAAATCAACAAAGATGGGAGTATGACTTTAACTTGGAAATCAACTCAAAAATCCAAAATTGTATTACCAATTGTTATGTATCGCCAATCTCGACTCGAAGTTAATGGAAATAAGCATCCTATGATTACTCAAAATGAAATTGGTGTGCCAACAGTATGGCAAAATAAAGGGAGAAACTCAGCTACATTAAAATTTATAATCCCTAAGTGGTTTTTGCTACTTTTATGGGCAAGTGTTATAGCTTGGACAGTTTTAATTGGATTTTATATAAAGAATTTTGCATCTAGATGCATGCTAGCCTTGAAAAGGTAGGGGCTTCTAGAAAATGTTTTTACTATTGAGAACGTTTTTTACTAGATTGGAGTTTACAAATTGATTAGAGATATTGTTAAAAATCCAGAATTTCTAAAGCAAAAATCTATACCTGCTATAAAATCTGATGTTTCGATTGGCCAAGATTTACAAGATACCTTGCAAGCAAATAAGGAGCGTTGCGTTGGCATGGCAGCAAATATGATTGGTTATTCTAAGAGAATTATCATTGTCAATATTGGCCTTTTGAACATTGTTATGTATAATCCCATAATTGTTGATTGCAAGCAGCCTTATCAAACTAGCGAAGGTTGTTTATCGCTTGTTGGTACTCGGCCTACAATCCGATTTAAAGAAATAAAAGTTCAATTTTTAAATCAACAGTGGGAAAAACAAGAATTAACTTTAACTGATTTTGCTGCTGAGATTTGTCAACATGAAATGGATCATTTAGAAGGAAAATTGATTTAAGACGGGGGAAGAATATAGTGAGAATAAACAATCAATAGTCCAATTACCAATTGTTATGTATCAACAATCCCGATTAGAAGTTAATGGGAAAAAGCAGCATCAGTTTGTAAAAAATGAGATTGGTGCTCCAACAGTAATGCAACAAAAAGGCAAAAATACAGCGACTTTGAAATTTATAACGCCAAGATGGTTTTATTTCTTGCTAGTCATTTCTATCCTCGGTTGGGTTATTCTAACTGGATATTGGCTAAGAAATTGTTATAGCAATATTTATTTGAAAATTACAAAATAAAAAAAGCTGGAAATATCGTTTTCAAACGTATTTCCAGCTTTTTTGTTATTTCATTTCATATTGGGCTTTTCCTGATACTTGATCATTAGTAAAACTGATATTGAAGTTAGCACCTAGTTCACCTTTGATATCAGATGTATAATCCCACATTTCGCTTGTATGGCCGGATATATTAGTAATAGTATAACCATTTGGGTTACCAAACTTTTTCTTAATTTCATCTTTGGTTTGGCCGTTTTGGATAGCTTCAAAATCGGATAAACTTATCTTTTTCTCACGCTTTACTTTTAATCCTGAAATTGATTTAGAAACAGCATGATCATTGTCAAAATTGATGGTAATATTTGAGCCGATATCGCCATTGTCAACATTTGACCAGGTTAATAATTCAGTCTTGATATTTTCAATGGTTGAAGATGAAGTCGAACTTTCTTTTTTACCAAATAGTTTTCTAACATTAGCTTTACTATCACCATTTGTAGAAGATAAGTTGATTTTATCAAAGTTAGCTAATGAAAGGAGATTTGAACTTTTACTGCTAGAAATTGAATTGTTGCTACTATTCTTAGCAGAATTACCACCTTTTCCACCGATTGATGCACCAATAATAATTAAAATAACAATTAGAATCCAAAACCCAATTTTTTTGAAAAATGGTTTTTTCTTAGTTTGAACTTTGCTCATAAAAGACCTCCATATAATTTATATTTACTATTTCGACTATAGCAATGAGACTTTATGGCAACAAGCAAATGATAGTTGCAAATGTGCACCTAATCCGGGCAAGAAAATAAATTACCTGGGAAATAAAAAAAGCTCTAGCTTTTGCTAGAGCTTAAAATGCCTCAAACAGGAGTCGAACCTGCACTCTGTTACCAGAACAGCGACCTGAACGCTGCGCGTCTGCCAATTCCGCCATTGAGGCTTTTGATAAATACCTATTTTATAATACCAAATTTTTGCTAAAATAAAAGCATAATAGGGAAATCTAGGAGATTTTTATGGTAGAAATTTCAAGGGAATTGGTTCAGAGCATAATTGTTCAAAGGCCAAGTCAAAGTCATAAGGGTAATTATGGAAAAGTTTTGTTAATCGGTGGAAGTACTAACTATGGTGGTGCAATCATTATGGCAACAGAAGCATGCGTCAATAGTGGCGCTGGCTTGGTTGCAACAGCAACACATTCAGTAAATTTAGATGCTTTGCATGCCAGAATACCTGAAGCTATGTTTATTGATTGGCGTAACCGCAGTATGAATGACTTAATCAAGCAGATGGACGTAATAGTTTGTGGCCCAGGTTTAGGGATGGATTCAGTTGCTAGAGGTTTACTCCATAGTTTAAGAGAAAGTGTGACTAGTCAGCAGACAGTGGTTCTAGATGCAAGTGCAATTGACTTAATTGCACAAGATCGTAGTTTGATGCCAGAAAATGCTGGAAAGATTATTTTGACACCACATCAAAAAGAATGGGAGCGATTAAGTCAAATCCGAATCCCTTATCAAAATGATTCTGCAAATCACACAGCTCTTAATTTATTATTACCTGCTGGTAATGGTATTTTGGTTTTAAAATCTAATCATACTAAGGTTTATAATTGTCAAGGTGAGATTTTGGTCAATCCCTTAGGAAATCCTGGTATGGCTATTGGTGGCATGGGAGATACATTAAGTGGAGTTGTTGGAGCTTTTTGTGCACAATTTGGTGCTAGTATGGAAGTAGCAGCAAGTGCAGTTTATGTACACTCATATGCAGGTGATTGTATCTTTAAAACGGATTATGTGGTTCGACCAGTTAAGCTTAGTGCCAAGATTCCGCAAGTTATGAAAGAATTATCTTCAAAATAAGAGGTAAAAAAGTGAATAAATTTCTTCAAAAAATTATAGTAACTATTGTATGTTTAGTTTCATTATTAGCGCTGATACCAACTAATTCAGTAGTTGCATCAGTTGCAAATTATAATAACGATGAATTAAATTTAAATGTTAAAAGTGCCGTTGCAATTGACCAAAAAAATGGACAAGTTTTGTATGCGAAAAACGGTAACCAAAAATTGCCAATAGCATCAATGTCTAAGTTAGTAACCGTATATTTAACTTTGGATGCAATTAAGTCAGGAAAATTAACATGGAATCAAAAATTAACTCCAACTGCTAATATTGTGAAACTTAGCAAGAATACTGAATATTCAAATGTTCCACTTGAATTAAAGCACCAATATACTGTTAAGCAGTTATATGAAGCAACCTTAATCGAATCTGCTAATGGAGCAGCAATGATGTTAGGGCAAGCTGTATATGGTACTCAAAAAAATGCAGTTAATCACATGCGACAAATTGTTAAAAAGTGGGGAATAAAGGGAGCTAAATTTTATACTACCTGTGGTTTACCAAATGGAAGCTTGAAATCTGACGCTTATCCAGGTGCCGGTAAGAATAGTGAAAATGAAGTTTCTGCCAATGATATGGCAATTATTGTTGATCATTTATTAACTAAGTATCCTGAAGTTTTGAAGACTACTAAAATAGCAAAGTTAGCCTTCAAAGATGGGACTAAAACTACTCAAATGGAAAATTGGAATTGGATGCTTAAAGGTTTATCTCAATACGATGCTGCTTTTCCATTAGATGGTCTAAAAACTGGAACAACTGACCAAGCAGGAGCATGTTTTGCTGGTACTTTGAAATATAAGGGAAGAAGAATTATTACTATTGTCATGGGTGCCAGTCATACTGATGGTAGTGATCCTAGTCGCTTTACGCAGACAAAAAAGCTTTTGAATTACATTTATCAAAACTATAATTTGTATATTTTGAAAAAAGGCCAACAACTTTCTAGTTTAAAGGGAATTAAGGTTAAGGATGGAAAAAGTCGCATTGCTAACTTAGTGGTTCAAAAAGATACAGGGCTTTGGTTAAAATCAGCGGATTATGGTAAGGTAACTTTTTCTAAAGATAATTTAACTGCTCCTTTAAATAAAGGTGATCGTGTAGGATATTACTACTTCAAGTTAGCAAATATAAATTCCAATCATGGTACTAAAGTTCCAGCAACTGTTAAAGAAAATGTTGAACAAGTAAACATTTTTGTTCGTCTTTGGCGCAGTATCTTTGGCGATTAATTATATTTCACTAGTTTTGACAATAATTCCAGTGTATAATTTTTTTGAATAATTTTTGGGAGAGTATTTTATGAAAAAATCAAAGTGGGCTAGTGCTGTCATTTTCGGATTGGCACCTTTTGTTTGGGGAAGCCAGGCAGTTCTAGCAGATGTAAATCAAGATGTAAGTACATCTGCTAATAGTACCGGTACAAGTACTGATGTAAATAAACCAGCGCAAGCTCAAAGTCAACCAACTATTGTTGAAAAAAATAGTGTTGTTACTATTAAGTATAGTGGTCGAGGTGGAGTTGCAGTTTGGAAGAGCTGGGATACTAATCAAGGAGTAACTGGAAAATATCTGAATAATAATACTCGTTGGGCTAGTTATAAAATTGCTTCAAAAGCTGATGGTAGCAAATGGTATAATCTTGGCGGAAATCAATGGGTTGATGGTAACTATACCTCAGAAGAAGATATAAATAAGAACAGTTCAACGACTTCTAATTCACAAACTACTAATAATTCTGCTAATGAAACTTCTGATCAAGGAACTTTGGTAATTAAATATAATGGTCGAGGCGGAGTTGCAGTCTGGAAGAGCTGGGATACTAGCCAAGGAGTAACTGGAAAGTATTTAGCTAATAATAGTGCGTGGAAATACTTTAAGGTAGCTACTAAAGATAATGGTAGTAAATGGTATAATCTCGGCGGAAATCAATGGGTTGATGGAAGCTATACTAGTTTAGTTATAGCTAATCAAGGTGGCCAGGTAGTTAAAGAAGGCAATCGCTACGTCTTTAAAGATAATAGTGGACAAAACCGTATAGGAACCATCATTAATGGAAAGCAAAAATTAATTACCGATAATTATGGCGGTATATATTATGTCCAAAATGATGTACCAGTTATTTCTCAAAGACCAGAATTACCAACTGGTTGTGAAATGACTGCTGTAACTATGATGCTTCAATCTGCTGGAGTAAATATTAGTAAAATTCAAGTTGCCAATGAAACACCTAGAAGTTCAGATGGTAATAAAGGCTTTGTTGGTAGTCCATATTCTACTAGTGGTTGGTGGGTATTCCCTTCAGGAATTGCTCCTGTAGTTCGTCGCCATCTTGGAACGGCTCAAATTATGACTGGTGCTAATTTAGACGCAATTAAAGATAAATTGATACATGGACACGTTGTTGTTGTTTGGGTTGCAAATATGAATGGTTTTATTAATCACAGCTTGGCTTTAACTGGATATAGTAATAGTGGGTACTTACTTTATAACAATCCATGGACTGGAAGAAAAGAAAGCATTTCAGTCAGTGAATTTATGACTAAATGGGCTCGTGATCAAAAACGTGCTTTGAGTTATTAATTCTTGTTACTAGCGAAAATGAAAAATCCCTGCTATAATTTTCTGTAGCAAAATCAAAAGTAGTAGTCATGAAAGTTTTTAGCGAGCCCATGTGTTGGTGTGAGATGGGTAATGGAAGTGATGAAGGCGTGTTTGATTTAAAGTTTAAATAATGTCAATAAATAAAGCGGATGATTATCATCAAATAGAGTGGTACCGCGGGTTGAAACTCGTCTCTTTCTAGTTATGCTAGAAAGAGACTTTTTTATTTGTGAGGTGTTTATATGGAATTTAAAAATAAAGTAGTTGACTTAATTAAAACTCAAGTTGATTTACCTGAAGAAAAGATTTTTGCTTTAATTGAACGTCCTAAGAATGCTGAAATGGGTGATTATGCTTTCCCAGCATTTATTTTAGCTAAGACTTTACATAAAAATCCGGCAGAAATTGCCAAAGAAATTGCTGAAAAGATTTCAGATCCAGCATTTGCAAAAATCCAAGCAGTTGGACCATATGTAAACTTTTCAATTGATCATCGTGAATTAATTTCTAAAACTTTGGAAGAAGTTTTAATTAAGAAAGATAATTATGGTAATTCAATTTTAGGTACTGGTAACGTTACAATTGATATGTCAAGTCCTAACATTGCTAAGCCAATGTCAATGGGGCACCTTCGTTCAACTGTAATTGGTAACTCAATTGCTAAGCTTTTAACAAAGACTGGTTATACTCCAATTAAGATTAACCACTTAGGTGATTATGGTACTCAATTTGGTAAATTAATTACTGCTTACAAGCTTTGGGGTAATGAAGAAGATGTTAAGAAAGATCCAATTAACAGCTTGTTCCATTACTATGTTAAATTCCATAAAGAAGCTGAAGAAAAGCCAGAACTTGAAGATGAAGGCCGTGCATGGTTCAAAAAGCTTGAAGAAGGAGATGAAGAAGCTGTTAGTCTCTGGAAATGGTTCAGAAGTGCATCTTTGGAAGAATTCAACAGAATTTACAAAGAACTTGAAGTTGAATTTGATTCTTACCACGGTGAAGCTTTTTACAATGATAAAATGGCAGCAGTTGTTGATGAATTGCGCCAAAAGAACTTATTAGTTGAATCACGTGGAGCACAAGTTGTTGATTTAGGCCCAGATAAAAACCCAGCAATGATTTTGAAGTCTGACGGAACAAGTATTTACACTACTCGTGATTTAACTGCTGCTGAATACCGTAAGAAGCACTATGATTTTGTTAAATCACTATATGTTGTTGGTAACGAACAATCAGCATACTTTGAGCAACTTAAAGAAGTTCTTAAAAAGATGGGCTATGATTGGTCAGATGATATTTATCACATTCCATTTGGTTTAATTACTCAAGGTGGTAAAAAGCTTTCAACCAGAAAGGGAAATGTTGTTTTCTTAGATCAAGTATTGAAGGATGCTGTTGATTTAGCGTTGAAGCAAATCGAAGCTAAAAATCCTACCTTACCAAACAAAGAACAAGTTGCTAAAGAAGTTGGTATTGGTGCCGTTGTCTTCCACGACTTGAAGAATGACCGTCTTGATAGTTTTGACTTCGATCTTGAAGATGTGGTTCGTTTTGAAGGTGAAACTGGTCCATACGTTCAATATACTAATGCTCGTGCACAAAGCATCTTGAGAAAAGCTGGCCAAACTGTGACAATTGATGAATTAGACTTAAGTGATGATTGGGCATTTGCGGTAGCTAAGGATTTAGCCGACTTCCCAATGACAGTTGCCAAAGCAAGTGAAAAATTTGAACCTTCAATCATTGCTAAATATGCTTTGAAATTAGCTAAGAGTTTTAATAAGTACTATGCTAATGTACGTATTTTAGATGAAAATGAAGAATTACCTGCAAGATTAGCTCTCGTTAAAGCTACTTCAATGGTCTTAACCCAAAGCCTGAACTTATTAGGGGTTAACGCTCCAAAAGAAATGTAATAAAAGGATAATCTCCCCTTGTTAAAAGCATCACTTATGGGTTAAAATAATAGTGTAAATTTCTAGGAGGTATATCAATGGCTTATTTTGACAATGGTAATGAAATTTTTAAAGAAGCTCGTAAACACCACTACGCAGTTGGTGCTTACAACACTAACAACTTGGAATGGACTCGTGCAGAATTACGTGCTGCAGAAGAAACTAGAACTCCATTATTAATCCAAGTTTCTACTGGTGCTGCTAAGTACATGGGTGGCTACAAGTTCGTTAAGGATATGGTAGCTGATCAAATGGACGCAATGAATATTTCAGTTCCAGTTATTTTAAACTTGGACCACGGTGACTTCGAATCAGCTAAAGAATGTATTAAGCTTGGTTACTCATCAGTTATGTTTGATGGTCACGCACTTCCAACTGAAGAAAACTTGGCTAAGACTAAGGAAATCGTTAAGTTAGCACACGAACGTGGTATTTCTGTTGAAGCTGAAATTGGTAAGATTGGTGAAAACCAAGGCGGTGGTGAATTAGCATCAGTTGAAGACGCTAAGGCATTCGTTGCTGCAGGTGTTGACAAGCTTGCTTGTGGTATCGGTAACATTCACGGTGTTTACCCAGCAGACTGGAAGGGTCTTAACTTTGACCGTTTGAAGGAAATTGCTGAAGCAGTTCCTGATACTCCACTTGTACTTCACGGTGGTTCAGGTATTCCTCAAGACCAAATTGAAAAGGCTATCCAACTTGGTATTGCTAAGATTAACATTAACACTGAATTCCAATTAGCATTCCAAGAAGCTACTCGTGATTACATCATGTCTGAAAAGGACCTTGATAAGGATCACAAGGGTTATGACCCACGTAAGCTTTTATTACCAGGTACTGAAGCTATTACTGCCAAGATGAAAGAAATGATTTCTTGGATGGGTACTAAGACTATCGATGATGAACTTAAGGATGCATCATTCGACCGTTCTTCATTAAACGAAGAATAATAGGATTATTCCCCTTATTAAAAAAGACTATCCGTGAGGATAGTCTTTTTTGTTTGGTAAAGTAATTTTTAATTTTTCAAAAGTAAAGGGCTTAATTAAACTCATCTGATAGGCTGTTAGTTCTAATGGTTCACCATTAAAATTAGGATTGTATAAGGGATCACCGATAATTGGAAGTTTGATACTAGCAAGGTGGACTCTAATTTGATGAGTTCTACCAGTTTCTAAGTCTAATTTTAGTGTCATTGTTTTAGTAGTTATATTTCGTTCAACTACTTGGTAATGAGTAATTGCTCTTAAACCATCTTTATCTATCATACGTTTTCGTTGATCATTCGGATCTTGAGCGATAGGCTTATCAATTATTCCTTGATTAGGGATTGAAGCTAATTTTACTTTAGCATAATAGCTTCTAGACATAATTTTGGTATTTAATTGCCGATTTAGAATTGGAACAACTGCTGGATTTTTTGCAAATAAAAGTAAGCCATTAGTTAGCATATCTAAGCGATGAATAATAAATGGAGTGTAATTCAAATAATGAGTTACGTCATTCATTGCGGTATCATTTTCAAATAAGTTGGGATGAGTTTTTTGGCCAGCCGGTTTGTTTACAATGATAAGATTTTGGTCTTCGTAGACGATTTGAGGTAAGTTATGGCTGGGACTAAGTGGATGTTGCTGATTTTCTATCTTGTCTAGAATAATAGTATATTTATCTCCAGGGAAGATTTTTTGATTAAAATTACGATAAGCATCATTAATTAATATATTTTTTTCGGTTCTTAAAAAATGTCGCCACTTACGGGGAATTAGTAGCTTTTTCAAAAAGTCAGAAACAGTTAGTGCTTCAATATCAGGATATGTAGCAGAAAATTTGTAATGGTAGTTAGTCATATTCTTAAAAAATTCCTATCTTCAAGTTTCAATTTATACTTTGTGCTAAAATCAGTTTGATAACAAAAAAGGAGTATGTTCATGACAGAATTAACTCGTGATAAAAGTCAAAGACATCCTATTTGGCTTTTTATTAAGAAGGTTAACCATCGTTTTCAGTTAGTACGTTGGTTAATCTTGATTGGATTGAGTTTAATCTTTTTAACTTCATCTTATTATACTATTAAAGTTAAAACTTCAAATATAGCAAATCTGAAAGCTTCATTGTCGACAACTACTACAATCTATGATGATCAGGGACAAAAAGCTGGTAGTTTATATTCACAAAAAGGCACATTTGTAGAATTAGATAAGATTTCACCAGCAATGCAAAATGCTGTTATTTCAACTGAAGATCGGACTTTCTATCATAACCCTGGATTTAGTATTAAGGGGATGGCGAGGGCTGCTATCTTATTAATTTTGCATAGGGGAGATATTAGTGGTGGGGGTTCAACTCTTACCCAGCAATTAGCCAAGAATGCGCTATTAACACAGAAACAAACCTTTTCTAGAAAATTAGAAGAGTTATTTTTTGCAATTGAAATTAACCATGTTTATTCTAAAAAAGATATTTTAACTATGTATCTTAATAACGCCTATTTTGGAAACGGAGTTTGGGGAGTAGAAGATGCTAGTCATAAATATTTTGGTATTTCAGCTAGTGAACTAGATGCATCTCAAGCTGCGACTTTAGCTGGGATGTTAAGAAATCCTAGTTTTTATAATCCGATTGATCATATGCAAAATGCACTTGCTCGTAGAAATTTGGTCCTTAGTTTAATGGTACAAAATAAAAAACTCTCTGCTAGTTCAGCAAAAAGTTATCAAGCAAGTTCATTAACATTGAGAGATAACTATGTTCAAGATGATGGTTATAAATACCCATACTTCTTTGATACTGTTGTTGATGAGGCAATAAAAAAATATGGCTTATCTGAAGAAGATGTAATGAATAAAGGCTTGAAGATTTACACAACTTTGAATACTAATTATCAAGCTGGGATGCAGAATTCTTTTGAAAATAGTGCCAATTTCCCTGCTTCAGCTAGTGATGGTACCAAGGTACAAGGTGCTAGTGTTGCTGTTGATCCAAAAACTGGAGCGATTAGAGCAATAGTTGGTGGCCGAGGGACCCATGTCTTTAGAGGCTATAATCGTGCAACTCAAATGCAGCGTCAACCAGGCTCCTCCATTAAGCCATTAGCTGTCTATGCACCGGCTTTAGCAAGTGGATATCATTATGATTCGGATTTGTCAGATAAACTACAAACTTTCGGTAAAAATAAATATGAACCTCATAACGTCGATAATCAATATTCCAATTCAATCCCAATGTATCAAGCTGTTGCCCAAAGTAAAAACGTGGCTGCAGTTTGGCTTTTAGACAAAATTGGGGTTAATAAAGGAGTTCAAGCCTTACAGAATTTTGGCATAAAAGTCGCAAAAAGTGATCAAAATTTGGCTTTAGCACTTGGGGGCTTATCAACAGGAGTTTCTCCATTGCAAATGGCAAGAGCATATAGTGCATTTGCAAACCAAGGGAATTTACCTAATAACACCTATTGTATTACTAAAATTGAAGATGCTAGTGGCAAAGTAATTGCTCAAAATAATAATATTGGAAAGCATCGGGTAATAAGTTCAGATAATAGTAAAGAAATGACTTCAATGCTTTTAGGAGTTTTTACTAATGGGACTGCGCAAGCGGCACAACCAACTGGTTATAAGGTAGCAGGTAAAACTGGCTCAACTGAAGTTTCTTGGGCATATGGGACCAAGGACCAATGGATTGTGGGGTATACTCCAGACATTGTTGTTGCAACCTGGGTAGGATTTGACCGAACAGATCAAAATCACTATATGCAAGGTATTTCAGAAACTGGAATTACTCATCTTTATAAATCTGAAATGGAAAATATTTTGCCATATACTAAAGGAACAAGTTTTACTGAAAAACCAGCTGGACAATGGGCCAATAATACTGGCTCTAATTCTGATTGGCTAGGTCAAACTTCGGAAAATATCCAAAATGGGCTCAATCAGGCAGGCAAGACGCTTAATCAATGGTACAATAATATCAAAGGGCTTTTTGGCCACTAATAAGGAGGATTTATGATTAACATTTATGATACAGCTAATCAATTAGCTTCAGATTTTCAAGAAACAGACCAATTTAAGAAGTTGGCAGAAGCAATTAATCAAGTAAAAGCAAATGAAACAAGCTTAAAGCTATACCAAGAAATGGAAAGTTTTCAAAAAACTATTATGGCTAAAACTCAGGCTGGCCAAGATTTAGATGAAAATGAAAAAGCTAAATATCAAGAATTAAACAAGAAAATTGGTGAAGATGAAAATGTTCAAGCTGTCATTAAGGCTGAACAAGGTTTATATGTTCTTTTAGACGATGTTCAAAAGACAATCGCTAAACCAATTACTGATTTGTATAAAGAAATCTCAATCGGGTAATAGAAATGAAGTTTATTCATTTAGCTGATGCGCATTTAGATAGTCCATTTCGTGGGCTATCTTTTTTGCCTTTAAAGACCTATCAAGAAATAAAAAATGCGGCAAATCAAAGTTTTAAGGCAATTGTTGATTTAGCCATAAGAGAATGTGTAGATTTAGTTTTAATTGCTGGAGATACTTTTGATTCAATCAAGCCGAGTCCGAAAAGCCAAATCTTTTTTTGTAATCAAGTAGCGCGCTTAACTGACGCTGAAATCCAAGTTGTGATGATTTTGGGTAATCATGATTACATTAACCCGGAGAATTTAGCAATTTCAACTAGTCCATATTTCCACTTACTTGGATCTAATGAAGTAGTTGAAAGTTTAGATTTAGAGACTGAAAGTGGATTTAGTTATCAAGTAAATGGCTTTTCTTATCAACATAACCACTTAAAATCTAATTTTATTCCTCTCTTTCCACCAAAAGGTCATAAATATACAATTGGAATGATGCACGCTGGTGCAAAGAGTAGTGAGCCTTCACAAAATGTTTATGCTCCTTTTGAATTAAAAGAAATTCGTAATTTAAATTATGATTATTTTGCCTTGGGGCATATTCACTTGCGACAAATATTATGTCAGAATCCACTAGTCGTCTATCCAGGTAATATTCAGGGCCGGCACATTAATGAATTGGGTGCAAAAGGATGTTATCTGGTTGATGTTGATGAAAATAGTGGTAAGACCAAGCTTACATTTAAGCAAACAGCTCCGATTTTATGGCAAAAAGTAGAGTTAAACCTGACTAAGTCATTATCACAAAATGATTTGGTTCAAGTAATTAAGGATACTTTAGCAGAAAATAACCATGAACAGACTTTTATTTATCTAGAAATATCTAATGCGCAATATCTATCTGAAGAAGAAGTGGAATTTTTACAAGATCATGATGTTTGGCAAAGCTTTAGTGAACAATTAGCTTTTAATTCCCAGGTTGTTGATCTACGAATGAAATCACAATTAAAATTGAGCTTAGCAGAGAAAGATCAACTAGCTTTTGAAAAGGCAAAAGAAGAACTACTTACTTCAAAAGAGCTCTCAGAATTGATTAAACCTTTGATTAAGAAAGATACAAATTTATTGCTAAAATCCAATTCAGAGTCTTTTGAGGCACAAGTTAACGATGCTACTGTTGTTAAGTTGGCAGAATTTTTAAAGGGGATAACTGATGAAACTAATACAAATTAAAATTATTCATTTTGGTCAGCTTTCAAATATTACTTTTAATTTGCCAGAAGATGAGAATATTACTAGCTTTTTTGGGCCAAATGAAGCAGGAAAGAGTACGACAGTTGCCTTTATTAAGCAGATCTTATTTGGCTTTTATTTACGTACTAATAAAAGTGCTTTTTTTGAAGAATATCAACCTTTAGCTCAAGTTAGTCCGATGGGTGGAAGTTTAGTTTTTAAAGATGAAGCTAAAAATGTTTATGAACTTGAACGTTTGTGGGCCAAGGGAGATAAGACAAAAAAAGGTATTTTAACAGTTAAGAAAAATAGTGAAATAATAGATGCTAGTTTATTTTTTAATAAAATCCAGAATATAGATAGCAACTTCTATACTGATAGCTTTATCTTTAACCAAGATACATTAGCACAAATTTTAAGTTTGAAAGAGCAAGATCTAGTTGAGCAAATTTATTACTTGGGCGCAGCCCAATCAACTGAATTTCTGAAAGTTCGAGATAAGCTAGAAAAACAGGCTGATCAATTATTTAAAAAAACGGGGAAAAAGCCAACGCTTAACCAATTATTCTCAAAAAAGGCCGCGCTTAAAGATGAATTAGCTAAAATATCAGATGAAGCGCAAGCTTATCGTGATTGTCAGAAACAAGTAGCGAATGAAAAAGCGCAACTTGAAGAAGTAAATCAGAACATGACAGCTGTTCGAAAGAAAATAAATCAAAGAAAAAATCTGGTACAGAAACTAAGCACTTTCAAGAAAGTGCAAGATTTGCAACGCGAGCTGGTAGATGTAAATTTTAATCCTCAGAATTATCAGCTGGTGCAAGAATTAGATGCGAAAAAACAAAGTTTAGAGCTTAATCTGAAAAATATTACGCAACAACTTGATAGCTTGAATCAAACAGATTTCGATCTAGAACGAGGCAGCCAATTTGTTTTGCAAAAAGCTCAAGTGCTAGATTGGCAAAATGAAATTCAAGTTTGTCAAAATCAGCAAAATCAGCTTAATGATCAACTTAATCAACTACAGGAATATTATCCTAAGCTAGAAAAAATAGCTAAATTATCTCATGAAGAAATTAATGAAATCAGAAAGTCTTATAATTCGTTTGAAAAGAAGCCACAAATGCCTAAATTAGAGCTTAATCTTCTCATTGGTGTAGTTGGACTGGTTTTATTGTTTTTTGCTCCATTAGGTACAGTTTTAGGTGCACTGGCACTTATTGGATTAGGAGTTTGGAATTATCAAGCTAGAAATAAGTTACAAGATTATCAACAAGTAAAACGAAAGTTTAATTCGAAATTTGAATTAGGTACTACTACAAGTTCTGAATTTGAAAGCACGTTAAGTCAAATTGCTACTATGCAAAGCTTAAAAGTAAATATAGCTGCAAATCAAAATAAGTTAGGCTTATTACAAGAAAAATTAAAAAAATTTGTGGCCAATCTATCTGATTTTTTAAAGCAAGAAATTGAATTAGACGAAATAGTCACCACTTTAGATGAATTAGATCTAAGAATACGTAAATATGAAAAAGAGCAAGCAGCTCGAAATACTTTGATGGCTAATAAGACTGACTTAATTGCCAAACTTGCTAAAGTAAGTACAGAGTTAACTCAGGCATTAGCTGCAGACAAAGTAGAGAATTTAGTTCAATATCAGCAAAAATATCAAAAGTATTTGGAAGCTGAAAAGAAAGCTAGTCAACTTGCAGCATATCGGGATGCAATTAAGGATGATGAGCAAGAATTAAAAGCAATCGTAGCAAATGAAGCTAAATTTAATCATGAAAATACACTTTTAAATGAACAAGAATTGTCCTTGACTCAAAAATTAAGTCAGCTAAATCAAGCTTTGGCAGAAACAAAGCTAAAATTGACTAATTTTGCTAATTCTTCTGAAGTAGCAAGTAAGAAGCAAGCACTAGCTGATTTAGATACGCAGATTGAAACTGTAAGTATTGATTATTTATCAAATTTACTTGCAGCCAAAATCATTAATCGTGCTTTAGATTTAGCTTCAGGAGAAAGACTGCCCAAAATGATGCAGGCTAGTCAAGCTTATTTTAATTTATTAACTCAAGGTAGATATAAGAAGATAAACTTTGAAAAAAATATAAGTGTAACTAATCAAAATAGTAAAAAGATTGATATTAAGTACTTGTCTAGGGCTACTAAAGAACAATTATATTTTGCACTTAAATTAGCCTTCGCTCAGCAAATTCACGATGAAATTAGTCTACCAATCTTGATTGATGATTCATTTGTGAATTTTGATGATAATCGGATTAATGAAATTAAGAACTTATTGATTAAATTGGCTAAAGATAGTCAAATCTTAATTTTTACCGCAAGAAAGACGCTTAGTCAGAATTTACCAGGAAATAAGTTAGAGTATCCAGAAAGGAAATAGCATGCTAAAAAAGTTAATGGATTATAATTTTGGCGAAGAATTTGATCAAGTATTGGTTGTTAAATCCGCTCAAATGCTTCGGACAAAGAAAAATCAATCCTATCTAATGTTAGAGCTAGGCGATAAATCAGGTAGTCTTAGGGCTAATTTGTGGGATGCAACTAATAATGATGCTGATAAATTTCAAGTTGGGACTTTAGTTGCTGTTAATGGAGTAAGAGAAGAATTTCAAGGTCATCCTCAGATTAAGTTATTTTCAATTAATTTAATTAGCTCTGATTCAAATTATGATTTATCAGAATTCGTCGAACAAGCACCTGAAAAGGTTGCTGATATGCAGGAAGAATTAAATCAATATATCTTTAAAATCCTAAATCCATCTTACAATCGAATTGTAAGATTCTTATTGAAAAAGTGGCATCATCGATTCTTTGACTTTCCAGCAGCTAAGTCAAACCATCATGCTATGCAAGGAGGGCTATGCTATCACAGTTTATCAATGCTTAGACTGGCCGAAGCAATTAGTAAAATTTATCCGCAAGTTGATCAATCACTGCTTTTTGCTGGTTGTATTTTACACGATTTAGGAAAGGTAATTGAGTTTACTGGCCCAGTTGCTACGCAATATACCAGTTCTGGTAATTTAATTGGCCATTTAGTGTTGGGAGACGAAGAAATTGTTTTAGCGGCTCAAGAATTAGGACTTGATAAAGAGAGTGAAGAGATAATGGTTTTACGCCATTTGGTTATTTCACATCATGGATTACCTGAATATGGTGCAGCAAAGAGACCAGCAATTTTAGAGGCAGAGCTATTACACCGAATTGATGATATGGATGCCAGCATTTTTGAAATCACGGCAGCTTTAAAGAATACTAAACCTGGTGAATTTACTAAGCCAATTTTTGCCCAAGGAAATCGTAAATTTTATCGCATAAAAGGATAGCCTATCTACTTATTGATGACAGCTTACTTACAAATTGATTTCAATCAAGTAAAACATATTTATAATTTACAATTTTATTTGTATAATTAACCATACTTATGTGTATATATGAGTATAAGGAGTATGTTAATGAAAAAAATGAGGGACACATCATTCAGACCACTGATAATCAGTACTTTGGCTATTGTTGGTATCCTGATTGTTGCAGCTTTTATTACAGTTAAGATAAACAATTCTGGTAGTCAAAATATTAATGTTAATTCGGTCAAAATTTCTAGTAGAGCCTTAAAATCATTACCTATAAGGAGTGATAATACTTTTCAAGTAGATGCTAACTTATCTAAAATAACCTTTGATAACAAAGAAAAATTGACTAATATGTCTAACGAAAATCTGAAAAGACTTAATTATATTCAGTTTGCAGCGTTAATTTTGAATTTTGGAAAAAATGAATTGAGAAATCAAGATTATCAACAAATGTGGAATGTGGCAATTAAGTCAAAACAATTGAAGGTAAGTATTATCCCCCAATATTATTAAAAATAGTCCATTTTCAAATAAAGGTACTATTTATCAAATGCAAACAACAAGTGGGTTACGCTTGAGCTATACCATTAATAAAGATGGAGATACTGTTTTATTTGGGCGTGGAAAAAATATTAATGAAATTGCTCAAATTGGAAAGTTTAGAATTAATCGCATAGTTGCTTCTGCTAATCAAGATGAAAATCGACTGGCAGTTAAAGCAATGCTTAAGTATTGCTTGGGTGCGTAGCGTTGCGAATATAACGCTTTTTATTTATCCAGAAGATAGTGTAGTATAATATCTAAATAGCATTATTTGTGAATAGAGGAAAATAATGATGGTTGATTCGAGGGTCCTTAGAACAAAAAAGCGACTTTACAAGGCAATGGGTGAACTTTTAGAAGAAAAAGCGTTTAATGAAATTACAGTAACCGATTTAACTAAGAAGGCTAAAACTACCAGAAAAACCTTTTATACGCATTATCAAGATAAAATTGAATTGATTGAAGAATATCAAAGTCAACTTTTTGATATGTTGAATGATAAGTTGAAAAATTATAAATTTTTGGATGAAAATTACATCAGAACATACTTTGAGATGGTAGATAAACAAGATGCCTTGCTAAAAGGACTAATGTCATATCAAGGTTCACTCGAAATGCAGAATTTATATCGCGAAGGTATGAGGCATGATGTAATGATTTTATTTGCAAATCAAATTACAGATAAAAATCAATTACGTTATGTTTCAATTATTGTAGCAAATGGTCTTTTTGGAGTTACACAAGAGTGGTTGTTAAATGGCAAGAAAGAAAGTCCTGATGAAATGGCAAAATTAATTGTTTCTTTGGGATTGATTCCAGGAAAAATTTTTGCTGAAAATCATAGCAAGTAGTAATAAAAAAGCGTGCCGAAAGGCACGCTTTTAAAATTGCATTGCATTTAAAAATTCTTCAATTCTCGGTGTTGGTTTTTCAAAGAACTCATGACTTGAACCACTAAATTGCACCTGTCCATCTTCTAAAAAAATCACTTTATCTGCGACTTTTTTAGCAAAAGCCATATTATGTGTTACGACAATCATGGAATAGTTCTCTTTGGCTAAATTCTGCATTAAATGTAATATCTGAGCTTCAAGTTCTGGATCTAGAGCACTAGTTGGTTCATCAAATAAAATATAACTAGGCTGTAAGGCTAGCGCTCTAGCAATTGATATTCTTTGCTGTTGTCCTCCTGATAACTCATTTGGATAGCGGTTTTCAACTCCAGTTAGACCAACAGCTTTTAATAACTTTCTTGCTTTTTGAATTGCATCAGTCTTGCTTTCGCCGAGGACTTGGGTAGGTCCTTCTATTATATTCTCTAAGATTGTCATATGTGGGAAAAGATTCCAACTTTGAAAAACCATAGCTGTTTTTCTACGTAGTGTAAGAATTTCTTTATTAGTTAGTTCTTTGCTATAATCTAGCGTTAAATCACCAAAATTAATTATCCCACTTTCAGGATGATCTAAGATATTAATTGAACGCAATAGAGTGCTTTTACCAGCGCCACTGGGGCCCAAGATTACTGTAGTTTGATTTTCTGGAAACGAGACACTAACATCTTTTAATGCGACATGTTTTTCATAAGTTTTATTAATGTGACTTAGTTCTAACATTACTTAACCTCGAATTTCTTTTCTAAATAATATTGAAAAATAGTTAAAACGGAGCAGAAAAATGCATAGATTATAGCCACAATTGAATACATCAGCATGGGTTGATAATTGTGTGATGCAATTTGCTGACTAGTCATAAACATTTCAACTAGGGTAATTGAACTTGCTAAGGAAGTGTCTTTTACTAAGCCGATAAATGAGTTCGATAGTGGCGGAATTGCAATTCTAATTGCTTGAGGGAAAATTATTCGACTTAGGACTTTATGGTATGGTAACCCAATTGAATAAGCTGCTTCCCATTGCTCCTCAGGTACAGAACTAATTGCAGCTCTGAGAGTTTCAGACGCGTAAGCTCCACTATTTAGTGAGAAAGTAATAATGCCTGCAGTCCATGGTCCGAGTTGAATACCAACACTAGGTAGACCATAAAAAACAATAAATAGTTGAACTAATAATGGTGTCGATCTAAAAAGCCAGACATAAAAAATAAAGAAGCTCTTTAAAAGTTGCCATAAAAATCTTTTTATTGGACTTCCTTTTGGAGTCGAGATTCTTACAAGAGCAATTATAGCTGCAATAATCAAACTAATAATAAAAGAAATAATAGCTATTGGAATTGTGTATTTGATACCGGAAATAAAGATCTCAGGGGTTGTTGATTTAATTATATCCCACATAATAAACCTTTCATAATTAACAAAGTCTCGTTATTAAACTTTACTCTCTTACTAATTGTAAGTCAAACAAAAAGGCCCAGAAAATCTGGACCTCAAAGATAATTGTTACTTATTTGTAATATCGTCACCGAAGTATTTAATTGAAAGTTTCTTCAAACTACCATCAGCACGCATTTGAGCTAAAGCCTTATTAATTCTCTTTTGTAAGCTCTTATTATTCTTTGCCATCATAATTCCAATACCTTGACTTGCAATTTGTGAAGTAGGAATCGTTTTGTATTTTAAGTCGGTAACATGCTGACTCTTAGCAAAGTATAAGAATGCTTCTTTAGAGTTAAGTGCTGCAACAACGCGATTCTGACGAACTAATTCCATCGCAGTTGAAAAATCGGTTGATGATACGTTATCACCACCAAATTTTTTGACATTGTCAGCATTGGCAGTTCCAGTAGCAGCAGCAATCTTTTTACCTTTGATATCCTTAATTGAATTTAAGCTAGTACTATTTTTCATAATCAAGGCTGATTTTGAATAAATATATGGTGTTGAAAAGGCATAGGCCTTTTCTCTTTCTGGAGTCATCGCAATATCATTGATTGCAATATCAAATTTTTTAGCCCCAATTCCTGCAATCAAAGAGTCCCACTTAGTAGGAACAAATTTAACTTTATAGTTTAACTTTTTAGCAACATTTTTTGCTAATTCAACTTCAAAACCAGTTAATTTACCATTTTGACGGTAAGAGTAAGGGGCGTAGGTACCTTCCAATCCAACAGTTAAAGTACTTTTATTTAGAACTTCGCTGGATTTTTGATTTGAACAAGCTACGATACCAACACTTAGAATACCCAAACCAGCAATAATTCCAATTTTTTTAATCCATGATTTCATGGCTAATCCTCCTTGTAAATCTACTAACTATTTGTTAGCAATCACTGAATAATAATTTATCATCTTACAAAAAGTAAGTCAACTGTTTTATTTTATGATTGAACCACAAAACGCATAAATATAATTTCAATTATTGTTTAACTATTAGTAGCACTTTCCCTCTCGCTCTGTGGAATAGGCTGTAAGAGAGTAGTATAAAAAAAGAATCGCTTCATTGAAGCGATTCTTTTTAATCTTTATTAATATATCTAGGGTTAGTTTCTGGAGCAACAAAGTAACAAATGATAGTACCAAGAAGTAATACGATACCACAAATTGCCATTGTTACATATGAGCCATATGAGCTAACTACTACTGGTAGTAAGAAGGTACCAAGTGCAGCCCCAATTCTACTCATAGCAATAACAAAACCAACACCAGTACCTCGAATTTTAATATCAAATAATTCTGAAGTATATGGAAAATCTAACAGAACGGATGCAGTTAAAATGACTGCTAAGAGTGTGAAGATTGTTATTTCAATAATTGAATTGATTGATTTACCAAAGGCTAAGATAAATAGACAAAGACTGGAAATTGAAAAAGTAACAATTAAAAAGCTTCTTCTACGGTATTTATTGAAAAAGTAAATACCAATTGCAGGACCAGCTACAGTGGCAATATTATAAAAGAGCCCAGCTAAGTATGTATCAGTAACGTCCATACTCTTTAACAGAATTGGCAAGAAAATGTTAATTCCAAAGAAAGCAAAAGATTGGGTAGCATAAAAGGCGGTTCCGGCTAAAGTTTGACGCCAGTAGTTTTTTGAAAAAAGGGTCATCCAGTTGATATTTGGATCTTCTTCAAGATCAACCAAATGCTTAGGTAAGCCCCATTCTTTTCCTAGTCTTTCTTGGATTAATTCAGTCGCAGATTCATTTTGATTATGACTTGCTAACCAGGATGGAGATGCTGGTAAGCGAATGAAGCTACGATTAAGTGCAGCAATTAATCCAAAAACTGCACTTGATGCTAAAAGTAAACGCCAATCGCTGACATAATGTCCAGTCACATAGGCAATTAAAAGACCTAATGTCCAATAAAACAATAAGTGACTTTGCTTAGCTGCAGCATCCTTAGTTGGTAACCATTCAACCATTAGAGCGTTCCCAACCGTATAGTCAACGGCAATCATTAATCCAATTAATAATCTGAGTACTAACAAAAACCAGACGTTAGTTGTAAAGTACTGCAATAAAGATAAAATTGTAAAAATGTACATATTGCTCATTAGCATATGTCTTCTACCAAATTTATCAGCTAATTGGCCCATGAAGAAGCTACCTATTAATCCAATTAAACTTGCGGCTCCTAATAGACCTAAAATAAAGTTGTTGATACCTAGCTCATGCTGACCGTTTCCAAATGCAATTCCAGCTACGTTAAGAGCATAAGCGCAGGCAATCTGTCCTATATTCATTGCCCAATATATTTGTGAATGCACCTTAGAAAAAGGTGCATCTTTATAATTCTTAGTTTGATTCATTAAGAATTTCCTTTCAATTTAAATTCGCACAATAAGAATAATACCATGATTGGTCTAATAAAAAAATAGCCATATATTGGTGGCTATTTTTTGCTTTTATATTATTGGTTTAATTGTTTGTGTTCTTTTGCTTAGCGAACTTAGGATGAGTTTCTGGAGCAGTAAAAATACAAATAACCGTTCCAATTAATAAAATAATTGCACATACAATTAAAGTAACGTAAGCACCCGCAAGATTAACAATAATAGGTAATAAGAAGGTACCAGCAGCTGCACCAACACGGCTCATCATGATAACAAAACCAACACCAGTCGCTCTAATGCGAAGATCAAATAATTCTGTAGTATAAGTAAAGTCAAGTAACAATGAAGCTGAAAGTACAACTGAGAAAATTGTAAATACTAGCAGAGTTAATGTAGAAGGCAAATGTGGCAATAAAGCTAGAATAAATAGACAAACAATTGGAATTGTAAAAGTAACAATTAAAAAGCTTCGTCTGCTCATCTTATTGAATAACCAGATACCAATTGCAGTTCCGACAATAATTGCAAGATTATAAAGTAAGCCTGATAAAAAAGCATCATTCATATGCATGTTTTTCAATAGAATTGGCAAGAAAATACTAATTCCGAAAAATGCAAATGCTTGAGTTGCATAAAAGGCTGTACCAGTTAAAGTAGACTTCCAATATTTTTTACCAAATAATTCGGCTGTTGAAGCATCAGATTTCTTTCTAATACGCAATAATTTTTTGGGTAGGCCCCATTTTTTACCAAGATTCTTTTGAATAACTTTTTGTGCTTGGCGGTGCTCACCATGGCTAGCAAGCCATGAAGGAGAGTGAGGGATTTGAACGACACTTCGATAGATTGCTGCAATAAAACCGAAAATTGCGGAAGAACAAAGCATTAAGCGCCAATCGCTAATAAATTGACTGGCTAAAAATGAAAGGCCAAATCCATATGACCAGTATAGTAGTAAATTACTTTGTTTCTTTGCCCCATCTTTAGTAGGTAACCATTCGACTAAAATTGAATTACCAACTGTGTAGTCGATAGCAATCATTAATCCAATTCCGACTCTTAAAATAAATAATAAGAGTAAGTTATTAGTAAAGAATTGCAAAATGGATAAAATTGTGTAGATATACATGTTGGCCATTAATAGATGCTTTCGCCCAAAACGGTCGGAAATTCGTCCCATAATAAAACTACCAGCTAATCCAATTAATGATCCAGCACCTAATAATCCTAGCCAAGTATCATTAATACCTAAAGCTATCTTAGCATGATTAAAAGCACTACCAGCAATCCCTAAGGCATATGCACAAGCAATTTGTCCTAGGACTAATGCCCAATATAGTTGTGCATGGACATCAGAAAAAGGTGCTTTTTTATAATTTTTACGTTTGTAAAAAATGTTCTTCTTCTGTTTTTGTTGTATTTCTTTTTTGTCTTGTTTATTTGGTTCACCCATGTGAGGATGCAACACCCTTTCTAAAATTTTTTATTAAGACTAATAACAATATGATAGCATAAAAGGGATTTTTACTTAAATAATATGTTATACTAAGAATATATCTAAGTATTAACATTAATTTATGTCACTAGGGGAGCTAGTAGCTGAGAGACAAAAAGTCGACCCTTTGAACCTGAACTGGATAATGCCAGCGCTAGGGAAGTGGATTAAAGAAGTAATTAACCCTCCTTTTGACTAAGTTAAAAGGAGGATTTTTATGTTTAAAAAGAAATTTACCTGGGATATACAAGCGATTGTCTTAATTAGCTTAATTGGATTAATAATGGGAGTTATCTATACTTATGGTTTTAACCTAATTTATAATTTGACTAAAGCAGCTTTATTACCAACGGGGTATGCTCAATTAGCTGATACATTGATGAGTGGACTTTGGTATATGGCTGCACCGCTTGCAGTTTATTTTGTGCCAGTCAAAGGAAGTTCAACTTTAGGAGAAACTTTAGCAGCTTTTGGTGAAATGCTAGTTGGAGGACAATGGGGAGCTATTACAATTTTGTCAGGTTTTATCCAAGGACTTGGTAATGAAGTTGGATTTATTAGGGCTAAGGGACGAGAACACTTTTCCTGGCCTGCAGTTTTATTAGGAGCAACAGGTGCTCATGTAACTGGCTTTTTTTTAACTTATGCATTGTATGGGTGGTATAAATATAATATTAACTTGCAAATTTTGATGTTTCTTAGTGGATGGTTGAGTAGTTTGATTTTTGATGGCGTGTTAGTAAAGCTGATATGTCAAAGATTAGAGCGAGCTTTTAATAGAAAATGATAAAAAATTGATATTTCTTATATTCTATCTTTTTTTACATTTTGATTAGTATTAAAATGAATATTGTCGTATATGAAAGTTTAGAATATATTTGAAACGAGGATTTTTATGAGTGAAAAGAAAAAGAAGATAACCTTAATTGGGTTAATCTTGATGATTTTTTCTTCAATTTATGGTTATAGTAACTCATTAACAGCTTTTTATCAGATGGGATATGCCAGTATAATTTGGTATGTTATTACAGCTATCTTGTTCTTCTTACCATCAGCATTAATGTTTGCCGAATATGGTGCTTCATTTAAAGCAGCTAAAGGTGGTATTTTTTCTTGGTTACGTGGTTCAATTGGTGAAAAGCCTGCCTTTGTTGGTACATTTATTTGGCTTGCAGCTTGGGTTATCTGGCTTGTTTCTTCAACCCAATTTTTCTTGGTGTCAGTTGCAACCGCAATTTTTGGGAGAGATACAACAACAAGTTGGCATTTATTTGGTTTATCTAGTGATCAAACATTAGGTATTTTAGAAATTATTTTCTTAGTTATTGTTTGTGCGATTGCTGCTAAGGGAATTAATGGGATTGTTAAAATTTCAAGTGTCTGCGGAGTGGCAACATTAGGAATTTCAGTAGTTTTCATTGTTGTTAGTTTAATTATTTTATTAATGCAACATGGACAATTAGCTGAACCTTTAACTACAACTAGTCTAGTTAAATCACCCAACACATCATTTACCAGTCTGTTTTCAGTAATTTCATTTATTGTGTATGCCTTGTTTGCTTATGGTGGTCTAGAAACTATGGCTGGTGTCATTGACAATGTTGATAAACCTGAAAAGACTTTCCCACGTGGCTTAATTTGGGCCATGATTATGATGACAGTGCTTTACATCTTAACTATTTTCCTTTGTGGAGTAACTGCTAATTGGAGTGAGATTTTAGGTAAAAAGAATGTAAACTTGGCTAATGTTGAGTATGTTTTAATTAATAATATGGGATTGGTTTTTGGTAATGCTTTTGGCTTAAACCATGCTCAAGCGTTGGTTTTAGGTAAAGTATTTTCACAGATTACTGCTATAAGTGATGTTCTTGGTGGATTAGGGGCAGCTTTCGTAATGCTTTATTCACCTATTAAGTCATTTATTGAAGGCTGCGATCAACGTCTTCTTCCTAAACGTCTTACTACTTTGAATAAATACGATATGCCAGAATTTGCTATGTGGTGTGAAGTAGCATTTGTTTCACTTATTATTTTATTTGTTTCATTTGGTGGGAGTTCAGCAAGTGCGTTCTATACAGTTTTGACGGATATGATGAATGTTTCATCAGCGGCTCCATATTTATTCTTAATCGGAGCTTTTCCTTTCTTTAAGATGAAGAAGAATTTGGATCGTCCATTCGTCTTTTATCGTAGTCAAAGATGGGTTTGGATTGTAACTGCGGTTGTTTGGGTTGTGATTGCGGCCGGAATTATTTTCACAATCATTGAACCAATTGTAGAAGGTGACCCTGCAACTGCCTTTTGGACTGCCTTTGGTCCAGTTTTCTTTGGGGTAGTAGCTTGGATATTCTACTCAAGAGCAGAGAAGCGAATCAAGAATTTAAAATAAGTTTAGATTAGAAGAAGCAGCGATACCTTAAGTCGTTGCTTTTTTGATTTAGTATTTTATTTGTTTTGAAAGAGGAAGATGAATATGAATCAGAAAATAAGGATTCAGCCAATTCAAACTGATGATATTAAGCAATTAATTGATCTTAGTAAGCAATGCTTTCATCAAACTTTTGATTCATGTAGAGCACTTAACGATGTTAACACTTATATTAAAAGTGCATATACACAAGAAAAGTTGCAGTCAGAATTAAAAACTGCAACTTCTAGAATGTTTTTTGCTTTTGTTGATAATCAAATAGCAGGCTACTTAAAAGTTAATTGGGGGATGTCACAAACTGAAACCAAATGGCCTTCAGCTTTTGAGATACAGAGAATTTATGTGTTGAAACAGTTCCAAGGAAGACATGTAGGCTCGGAACTGATGATAAAGGCTATTTCTCTTGCCAAAGAAAAGCACTTTCGACGTATTTGGTTGGGAGTTTGGGAACATAACGATAAGGCTCAGAAATTTTATCATTACTTTGGTTTTAAAGCTAAAGATGAACATATTTTTATGATGGGCGATACTCCTCAACGTGATTTAATGATGGTAAAAGATATCTAAAAAAGCTGCCCCTTCTCATTGAGAGTGAGCAACTTTGTTAATTTATTTTTTCATTAGAATCCAGTATAAGCAACTACAAATAGCTATATCGATGAATGTGATTCCAACGGTAGTTGATAGGAAAGGGGCGTTTTTACCTAAAAGAAAAATAATGATCCCAGCTATAAAAACAATAACAGCTTTCCAGTTGATGCCTGATTTATACCAATATTCTCCAAACTTCTTGCCAAATTGGTTAATATTGTAATTTTTCTTCTTAATAAGGTAATAATCCGTACAAATGATTGCAACGGTTGGCCCTAAGACCATTCCTACATAATCAAGGAAGCTCTCAAAAGTTTCTAAGAATGATCCTACAAACATCGGAATGAAAGTCACAATGGTAGCTGCACCTACTACTATCCAAAGTGAATACTTTAGCCGGATTTTTGGAAAGATATTTGAAAGTGCAGAGCCAGCCGCTAATAAATTAACTGCATTAGCAGTCATTGAAGTTAAGATAATAACTAATAGTGCAACAATTCCCAAGCCTAATTTGCTAGCAATTGTTGAAGGATCTGAGTTGTTAGCATTGTATACACCAGAAGTAATTGCAATGCTAAT
Source organism: Lactobacillus psittaci DSM 15354 (assembly GCF_000425905.1). GTDB lineage: Bacteria > Bacillota > Bacilli > Lactobacillales > Lactobacillaceae > Lactobacillus > Lactobacillus psittaci. The sequence continues at coordinate 268,536 of NZ_AUEI01000004.1, read as the reverse complement.
AGTTGATATTAAACCGATTACTGCAAACCAAATTACGCCAGTTAGAGCTCCCCAAAAAGGTGCAATTGTGGAATTACTTTTTTTCTTGGTAAAACGTGTAAAATCAGCGCCAGCTGTAACCCAAGCTAAATTAAAGGCGGCAACATAATCAATAGCACTTCCTAAGGCCATTTTGCTTGAATTAGGGACTTTCCAAGAGATAATTTGATTTAATGAAACGGCTTTGAAAACAGCAATCGATTCCCAAATTACGAAGATAAATACTAGTGCAACACCAATGCGTTCGATTAATTGAATAGATTTTGAACCACTAGCAACGCTCAAAATATGTAAAATACTCATAACGATAATTCCGATTGTTAAACCTAGCGTCTCGTTATCCATCATAAAAAGGTCTTTTAATAGCAAGCTGACAGATTGTGCGGCAATAAAGGTGTTAACCGCTGTCCAACCGATAAATTGTGTAATATTTACCAATGAAGGAAGATAACTGCCACGTTCACCGAAACTAGCTCTTGCTATTGTCATAGTTGATAAGCCGGTTTTGTATCCGATATAACCCACTAAACTTAAAAAGAGATATGATAGTGCAGAAGATAAAACAAGAATTTTAGTGGCTAGTACAAATCCACAAGCTGCTAAAACGCCTCCGACAAACCAAGTTCCGTTATTTGCATTTGCTCCGATCCAAGTAGCAAACATATCCCAACTGTTGGTAGTTCGCTCTGATTCTTTTACTTGAAATGATTCGTGATTCATAAGAACTCCTTATTTTTAAAGTAAAACGCTATAGAAATTTCCTATAGCGTTTTTTGTTACTCGTTTAAATATTGCTCGTATTTTTTACGGTCAAGTGCTTTTTCACTTTCACCAATAACCAAGCTAGCAAAGGTATTACCAACTACATTTACACTGGTTCTTCCCATATCAACGAAGCGGTCAATTCCAGCAATAAAGGTCAATCCAGCAATTGGAACTCCGATTGTCGCAACACTGGCTAATAAAACAACAAATGATGCACCTGGAACACCAGCCATTCCCTTAGAAGTAATCATTAGCACAACTAATAAAGTAAATTGATGTTCCCAAGTTAGGTGAAGTCCATATGCTTGAGCTAAAAAGATTGCTGCTAAACTTTGATAAATAGCACTACCATCTAAGTTGAAAGTATAGCCTGTTGGAATAACAAAACTGGCAACACCTTTTTCTACACCCATATCTTGCATTTTTTTCATTAGACGTGGCAAAGTCGCTTCTGAACTAGCAGTAGAGAAGGCAAGCAAAATCTCTGGCCAAATCTTCTTCATTGTTTTCCAGTAGTCAAGTTTAAAGAGATAAGCAACAATTCCCAAAATAACAATACAGAAGAAAATCATAGTTAGATAGGCAACTAAAATAAAGTAACCTAATGGCAGTAGTGCAGACAAGCCCATTTGAGCAATGGTCATACCAATTAAGCCAAACACGCCAAGTGGGGCAAACTTCATAACCCAGTTGGTTACTCTAAACATAACGCCACTAACGGCATTCAAAAATTGGGTGATAATTTTTCCTTTTTCGCCAATTGCTGCAATTCCTAAACCAAAGAAAACACTGAAAAAGATAACAGGCATCATATCGCCTTCAGACATTGATTTGAAAATGTTGGTAGGAATCACAGCAAAAATTGTATCCCAGATACCAGTTTTAGAGGCTGTTTTGGCAGTAGCAAGATATTTAGAAATATCGCCACCCTTTAGTGAATGGATATTAATAAAATCACCAGGACGCGTTATGTTAGCAACTACTAACCCTAAAATAATTGCAATAGTAGTTAAAACTTCAAAATATAGTAGGGTTTTACCACCAATACGTCCTAACTTGCGCAAGTCACCAATATTAGCAATTCCAACTGTTAAACATGAAACCACAATTGGCATAACAATCATCTGAATTAAGCGTAAAAAGATAGTTCCTAAACCAGACATAGTGGAGATTGCTACCTGATTATGATAAGTAGCAGCTCCAACTATGATTCCTAGAATTAGGCCAATGATAATTTGTGTTCCTAGGCTAATACGCGGAACTCGTGAATGCTTCATCATTTTTCCTCCAGCAAAATATTTTAACAATAATAACTCTATCATAAAAAAGCCTGCTTTGGTTAAGCAGACTTTTTTTATTTGATATTGGCATTTGAAAACAATTAATTATAAAAATCTAAATGAACTTTATTCTTTTTCACTTGCTGCTTCTTGAGGCAAGACTAAGTTCAAAATAATCCCCAAGATAGTTGCTACAGCTACACCAGAAAATTGAAAATCACCTAATTGAAGGTAGGCATTACCAATTCCAATAACTAAAATAACTGATGCAATCATTAAATTACGTTTTTTATTGAAGTCAATCTTTCTTTCAACAATCACTTTTAGTCCGCTAGCAGCGATTACTCCGAATAATAAAAAGCTAATCCCACCAATAACTGGACTAGGAATTGATTCAATTAAAGCACTTAACTTACCGACAAAACTAAAGAGAATTGCAAAAACAGCTGCTCCCATTAAAACATAGACACTGTGCACGCGGGTAATGGCCATAACGCCGATGTTTTCACCATAACTTGTTACACTTGGACCACCTAATAAACCAGCTGCGATGCTAGCGGCGCCATCGCCGGCTAATGTCTTTTTAAGACCAGGATCTTTGAAGAAATCTCGGCCAGTTAACTCGTTTAATACCATGATGTGACCCATATGCTCAGTCATTGTTACAAAGGCAATCGGTGCCATACTCAAAATGGCTCCCCAATACATCTTAGGTGAATATGAAACAAAAGGAATTTCAAATTTAGGCATGGAAATCCAACTTGCACTCATTACTTTTGAAAAATCGACAATTCCAAATAGGCAAGCAATGATATAGCCACTAACAATTCCAAGTAAAATTGGAATTAATCCCCAAAAACCCTTGAAGTACATATTGAAGATAATAGTAACTAGCAAAGTCAACATTGCAACTGCAAAATAGCGTAAGTCATACTTGCTATTATTCATTGTTGCATCAGTTGCAGCTGTTCCAGCAAGTGACAAGCCGATAACCATTACAATTGGTCCGACAACAATCGGAGGTAAAATTCGATCAATCCAGTCACTTCCTGCAAAAGCGACAATTAAAGCAACAATCAAATATACTAGCCCACTAGCAATAACCCCTTGTGCAATTGCAGGATAACCAGCTGTCTTCATTAATGCAATCATTGGTGTAATGAAGGCAAAACTAGATCCCATATATGCGGGGATTTTATGGTGCGTAATCAAGAGGTGAAGCAAGGTACCTACACCAGATGAAAATAGGGCAATACTTGGATCTAATCCTACTAGGATAGGAACTAATACAGTTGAGCCAAACATGGAAAACATGTGCTGCATGCTTAGTCCAATCCATTGACCAAAACTAGGCTTTTCTTCTACATCGAGAACAACATCTTGTGCCATTTTGCAAACCTTTCTATTTTAGAAAATAAAAGTCCTAAGGCCTGGGCCCAAGGACTAAAAATAGCACCTGCAGGCCCGAGTGGCCTGGATGTAAAAATTCATCTTGACTAGGATACAAAGAAAAAAGCTTTTTGTCAACTTAAAGACTTACAAAATTAAAAACAAGCTATTAAAAAGTTCGACTTATATAAAACAATATCCAAAACCTCTTTTGGTTAAAATATGCTCTGGATGAGTTGAATCGTTTTCTAATTTATCTCGTAAATGAGATATATGAATATCTACAATTCTTGAAGAACCTAGTAAATCATAGCCCCAAATCTTCTGCAGTAATTGTTCACGGCTGATAACATTACCTTTATTTTGGGCTAAATAAGCAAGTAATTGAAATTCTTTTGGGGTTAATACAACAGGTTCGTTATCTTTAAAAACCGAATATTTTCCAATATTAATTTTTATGCTTCCAGTTTCAATTATTTCTTCATCTGCTCTATTAGTTAATTTCTTTTCTTGAGTGTGAATTTTGTAAGAATAGCTCCATAATCGCTGCTCAAAAATTCTTAATAACAATTTCTCGTTAATTTCTAAACCGGCTACAAAGTCGACTTTTGCCTTATAAAGCTTATCTAGCGTTCGATCAGAATGGCTATTTGTAAAAATAATAATGGGGCCAGCGACCTGATTACGAATTAATAATAATGTTGCAAGTGTTGTGTCTAAGTTGGATTTGGTAATATCCCAAAAGATTCCAGAATAGTTTTCGTCATTTAATGCAACAACTAATGATGTCGGTGTAGTTAAGTGTCGATAATTCTCTCTTTTCTTTTTTATTAGTTGTTCTATTTTAGTAGTTAAATCCGGGTTTTGAGATAAAATTAAGAATCTATTTGTCATTTTTCCCTCAAAAATTTACAAAGCCTTTACATAAGAAAAACTTTACATTTACATTCCTTTGTTATTATTTGTACCACAAGAGTTAGAAAAATAACAAGAAAACAGGTGGAGAAGATGAATAAAAAATCAATCTTTGGCCTCGTGTTCATTGCCCTAATAGCCTTTTGCTGGTGGGATTATGAATCACATGGAGTTAAACAAACGAGTAAAGTAACCAATGTAGGCTCTACTGCTTTGCAGCCACTTAGTGAAAGTGCTGCGGCAGGCTTTTTGAAAAAGAATCCTGTAATTAATTTAATTGTTCAAGGTGGCGGTTCAGGTACGGGCTTATCGCAAGTTCAAAACGGAACTGTCGAAATCGGATCTTCTGATGTATATGCTGAAAGTAAAAAAGGTATTAATGCTAAGAAATTAACAGACCACATTGTAGCTATTTCTGCCATAGTTCCAATTGTAAACAAGAAATTGAATATTAAGAACTTAACCACTAATCAATTACGTGATATTTTTCTAGGGAAAATTACTAACTGGAAGCAAGTAGGTGGACCTAATTTAGAAATTACGATTATTAATCGAGCAAGTGGTTCAGGTACTAGAGCAGCATTTCAAGAATTGATTTTAAAAGGTAAAGAACCTTTAAAGGCTCAAGAGCAAGACTCAAATGGATCAGTTAAGCAGATTGTTAAAGCAACTCCTGGTGCAATTTCGTATGTCGCAACTTCATATATTGATAATTCTATAAAGACCTTAACTATTGATGGCATTGATGCAAGTAGTAAAAATGTTGAAACTAATAAATATAAATTATGGTCTTATGAGCATATGTATACACAAAAGAATGCAAGTGCAGCAGCAGTTAAATTTATTGAATATATTCAGTCAAAAGAAGTGCAAAATACGTTGGTTAAGCGAGCACATTACATAAGTATTTATGATATGAAAGTAGTTCGCGATATTAATGGCGTAGTTAGAAAGAAGTAACGTGATGAAGCAAAATAAAAAGCATCTTTTATTATCTCCATCAAAAGAAAGTTATGAAGAAAAATGGGGAAAGACAATATCATATGGTTCTATTGCCTTAATTGGGCTAGTAGTTATTAGTATTATCTTTTTCTTAACTGGAAAGGGATTAGCTTTATTTTTTAAAGATCATGCTAATGTTTGGCAATTTTTAACAAGTAGTAATTGGGAACCCAGTCACAATAGTTTTGGTGCTTTACCAATGATTGTAACTTCGTTTGTAGTAACATTACTTGCTGGTTTAATTGCAGCTCCTTTTGCTTTAATTATCGCTTTAGCAATTAATGAAATTTTTCCAAAATGGTTTGGTAAAATTTTACAACCAATAATTGAATTACTAGTTGGAGTACCATCAGTTGTCTATGGTTTTGCTGGATTAATTTTAGTTACTCCTGTTTTAAGAAGTCTTTTTGGTGGATCAGGATTTGGAATTTTAGCTGCCGTAGTAGTTTTGTTTATGATGATTTTACCAACGATGGTTTCAATGATGGTTGACAGTTTACGTGCTACTCCTAAAACTTTCCGAACTGCAAGTTATGGTTTAGGGGCAACTAGATGGCAAACATTACATATGGTTGTAATCCCATCAGCAAAAGGTGGTCTTTTAACAGCAATAGTTTTCGGAATGACTAGAGCTTTTGGAGAAGCATTAGCTGTTCAAATGGTAATTGGTAACGCTGCTTTAATGCCACAAAACTTAATGAGTCCAGCAGCTACTTTAACTAGTGTTTTAACAACTGGAATGGGTAATACGATTATGGGAACAAGTGCTAATGATGCTTTATGGAGTTTGGCATTCGTTTTATTAGTTATGTCATTAGTATTCAATATTTTAATTAAATTGATTAATAAAAAGAGAGGATAAGCAATGAATGCAGAAAAACGCGACCGTTTAGCCACTATTTTAATTAGTAGTGGTGCAATTTTTGCGGGAATACTTGTTATCTTATTCTTGCTTTATTTGATAGTAGAAGGATTACCTCAACTATCTTGGCATTTTTTAACAAGTGCAAGTGATTCTTTTAGTACCAATGGCGGAATTAGAGATCAATTATTTAATTCATTTTATTTAGTAGTTATTACTTTAATTATTTCAATCCCTCTTTCACTTGGGGCTGCTATTTATTTAAGTGAATATGCTAAAGATAATGTTTTTACAAGAGCATTGCGGTTAGCTATTGAAGTTTTATCATCCTTGCCAAGTGTGGTAATTGGACTTTTTGGATATTTGATTTTTGTAGTTAATTTTAAAATGGGCTTTTCAATTTTAGCTGGTGCTTTAGCACTAACAATATTGAATATTCCACTTTTGACTACAAATGCAGAACAAGCTTTAAGACAAATTCCCTACTTACAAAGACAAGCAGGTTTAGGATTAGGGATGACTAAATGGAGAGTCACTAAAGATATTGTGATTCCAGCTGCTTTTCCAAGTATTTTAACAGGAGTAATTTTAGCTTCAGGGAGAATTTTTGGTGAGGCAGCAGCATTAATTTTTACTTCCGGACAGAGTTCAATTGCAGTTAGTTATAGTAATTGGAATCCGTTTGACCCAACAAGTTTCTTAAATTTAATGCGACCAGCAGAAACTTTGGCTGTAAATATCTGGAAATTAAATACAGAAGGATTAGTTCCAAATGCACAAGCGATTAGTAGTGGGGCAGTAGCAGTTCTAATTTTAACTATTTTGGTTTTTAATATTTGCGCAAGATTGTTTAGTGCATACATTAGTAAAAAGTTAGGTAAGTAGTAAAGGAAAAATCAATGGAAAAGATTGCTTTAGAATTGAAAAATGTAGGCGTTGCATATGGTGACAAACAAGTTGTAAAAAATGTTTTTATGAAATTCCCCAAAAATCAAATTTCTGCTTTAATTGGGGCAAGTGGTTCTGGTAAATCAACTTTATTGCGTTCAATTAACCGAATGAATGACGATTTAGCTACCGTAACTGGTGAAATTATATTTGAAGATATTAATATTAACGATCCCCAAATCAATGTTTATCGTCTTCGCCGGCAAATTGGAATGGTCTTTCAGCAGCCGACTCCTTTTCCAATGTCAATTTATGATAATGTAGTTTATGGTTTGCGTCTTGCAGGAGAAAAGCGAAAAGAGGTTTTAGATCAAAGAGTTGAAGAAAGTTTAAAGCAAGCCGCCTTATGGGATGAAGTAAAGGATTCTTTGCATAGCAATGGAAATTCTTTATCTGGAGGACAACAACAAAGATTATGTATTGCTAGAACTTTAGCAACCAAGCCTGAAATTATTTTGATGGATGAACCTACTAGTGCATTAGATCCAATTTCTACTAGTCAAATTGAGCAAACAATGCTTGAATTAAGAAAGGACTATACAATTATTATTGTTACTCATAACATGCAACAAGCTAGTCGTTCATCTGACTGGACAGCATTTATGCACCAAGGAAAATTGGTGGAATTTAATAAAACAAGTGAAATCTTTATTAATCCACAAAAGCAGCAAACAAGTGATTACTTGAGCGGTAAGTTTGGTTAAAGGAGGATATTTGAACAATGGGTGTAATGTTTGATTCAGAATTAAAAAAGTTAAAGAGTCGCTTCGTTGAAATGGGATTAGATACTAATGAACAGCTTTATCAAGCTACTAAGGCTTTTTTAGAACATGATTCAGTTTTGGCTAATAAAGTAATCAATGGTGACTTAGCAATCAATGATGAAGAAATTAGCTTAGAAAAACGAGCTCTTAAGTTAATTGCATTGCAACAGCCTTTGGCTAATGACTTTAGAACCATTATTTCTATTTTAAAAGCAAGTAATGATGTTGAACGTTTAGGCGATTATGCGGTTCATATTGGTCGTGCTACAGTTCAATTAAAGGGAAATCACCACTCTCCTGAAATTGAACAGGCAATTGAAGAAATGAGTGCAATTGTCCGCGAAATGCTAGAAAAAGTTCTAGATGCATATGTTTACACTGATGAAAAAGCAGCCTATGAAGTAGCTAACCAAGATTTGAAAGTCGATATTATTTATGTCAGAGAACAAAAACGTCTTTTAGAAAAAATGATGGCTAATGGTGAATCAATCCCATCATATGAACAATATGTCAGTGTAATTAGAACACTTGAGAGAGCAGGAGATCATATTGTAAATTTGGCAGAATGGGTAATTTACATTGCAAGTGGTAAGCTAGTTGAGTTAAATCCTGGTAAGACTGATCCAGAATTAGTTGAAAAAGGATTAAAAGAAGAAAATGACTAAGTAAAGGAGAATGAATTTTCATTCTCTTTTTTCATATATACGAGTAATCAGCAACGTGATAAAATAAAAAAGATACTTTAAGTAAAAAATGTAGAAGGAAATTTGTTATTTTATGAATGATAAACAGAAAAAAATTGGGCTATTTAGTCTAATTATGATGATATTTTCAAGTATTTTTGGTTTTGCCAATATGCCGGTAGCGTTTTTACAAATGGGATATGCAAGTATTCCATGGTTTATTTTAGCCGCAATTCTCTTTTTCTTGCCAGTTGCAATGATGATTGCAGAATATGGTGCTGCGTTTAAAGATGATCGTGGAGGAATGTATGCTTGGTTAAAAGATGCTATTGGTGAAAAATGGGCTTTTATTGGCACTTTTATTTGGTTATCAAGCTGGATTATCTGGCTTTTAACCATTTCATCTAAAGTGTTCATTCCATTTTCTGCTTTGATTTTTGGAAAAGACATGACCCAGACTTGGGCATTTGGCCCGTTTAATGCTACTCAAGTAATCGGAATTTTGGCAATTTTGTGGATGATTTTTGTGACTTTTGCAGCAAGTCACGGTGCTGAAGTTATTTCTAAGGTATCATCAATTGGTGGATATTTTGTTACAAGTATGATTTTTGTCTTTATTATTGGCAGTATTATTACATTGATTGCCGGACATGGTCATATTTCTCAAGCATTAACTGCTAAGTCTTTACTAGTATCACCAAATCCAGAATTTCAAACACCGGTTGCCACCATTTCATTTGTCGTATATGCAGTTTTTGCATATGCGGGAATGGAAGCATTAGGCGGAATTATTGAATCAGTAAAAGAGCCTGAAAAAACCTTTCCAAAGGGAATGTTAATTTCTTCATTACTTATTGCAGCTGGCTATTCTATCATGATTTTACTTTGGGGAATTAGTGTTAATTGGAATAAAGTATTAAACTCTAATAGTGTTAATCTTGGAAATATTACTTATGTCATGATGGGACATCTTGGATACTATTTAGGACAAACGTTAGGTTTAGGAACAGCTACAAGTTTATTACTTCAAAGTATTTTTATTAGGTTTGTAGGTTTAGGGATGTTCTTGGCTTATGTAGGTTCATTCTTTATTTTGATTTATTCACCAATCAAGTCATTTATTTTAGGTTCAAAGCACTTGTGGTCAGAAAAGATGACTAGATTAAACAAAGTTGGTGTTCCAGCTCATGCTATGTGGATGCAAGCTGCGTTGGTTTGTGTTTTATTGTTTTTGATTGCCTTTGGTGGAGGTGAAGCGAAGACCTTTTACACAATCTTGACTGATATGTCTAACGTTGCAACTAGCTTTCCATATCTTTTCTTGATAGCTGCTTTTCCAGTATTCAAGAAAAAGCATCAAAACTTACCATTTGAAGTTTTCAAGAATCCTAAGTTTACCAATCTTGTTGTTATAATTAGTTTCTTAGTAGTCTTATTCGGAATTATCTTTACTTGTGTACAACCATTCTTGCAAGGTGATTTTGTAACAGGCTTTTGGACTATTATTGGCCCAATTTTCTTTGGTAGTTTAGCTTATGCAATCTATGCTAGAGCTGAGAAAAAGCAAAAATAAAATTGATTTAATCTAAGTAAAAAGGCTATAGCTTCATGAAGCTATAGCCTTTTTACTTGCTAATATTATTTATTGTTTTTACTTTTTGCAAGGGCAGAATGACTAATACCGTAACTAAAGTAAATAATTAATGCTAAAATGAACCATCCACCAGCAGTAAGCTTGGCTGCAGTATCTAAGCCTAAAAATACGATTAATGATGCGATAAAGGCTAAAGCTGGTAATACTGGATAAAGTGGCATTTTAAAGCTAGGATCATTGATATCTTTACCTTCACGCTTACGCAGCTTATAGATACCTAAAGTTACGAACATGAAAGCAATTAATGTTCCAGCAGATACCATTTGAGCTAGGAAACTAAATGGTAATAATGCTCCTAAAACAACACATACAAGTGTTAAAAAGACTAACGCATGATTTGGCAGCTTATCTTTATTAAGCTGACCTAACCATTTTGGAAGCATACCATCACGACCAAAAGAATATACAAGTCTAGATCCAGCAAGCATCATACCAATAAGGGCAGTAAACATACCGACAACCGCAATAGATTGAACAATTACAGCAATAACAGGGTGACCAGCATGGCGTAACGCCCAACCAACAGGTTCGGCGTTATTGGCATATGCTGAATATGGAAACATACCGACAAGTACTAAACCAACACCGACGAATAAAATTACGGCAATTAACAATGAGCCCATAATTCCGCGAGGCATTGTTTTTTGTGGATTTTTAGCTTCAGCAGAGTTGGCTGCAATTGAATCAAATCCAACATATGATAAGAAAATAGTTGAAACACCTTCGTAAATACCAATCCAACCGCCAAAGATAGTACCATCACTGTTAATTTTGGTGGCAGGAATAAATGGAGTATAATTTTTGGAATTTATTGCAGTAATACCAACGGCTATAAAGATGAGGATTGCTAATACTTTTAATACAACTAAGATATTTTGAACCCGAGCAGCTTCTTTAACCCCTCGCGAAAGTAAGATGGCAATTAGTAAAATTACCCCACACGCAAAGAAATCAAATAGGCCACCATTTGTTCCTAAAGCAGCTTGAAGTTGCTTAGGTAAAGAAAATCCCATTGGAGAAAGCAATCCTTGAAGATTAGATGACAAGCCACTAGCAACAAAGGCAACGGCTATAAAATATTCAGCTAGTAGTGCCCAACCAGCAATCCAGCCCCAAAATTCGCCAAAGATAACATTAATCCAAGAATAGGCACTACCAGCAAAAGGCATTGCTGCAGACATTTCAGCGTAGGCAAAAGCGACTAAGCCGGCAACTAAAGCAGCTAATAAAAATGAAATAGTCACAGCTGGCCCAGCATATTTAGCAGCTACAACACCAGGTAGAGTAAAAATTGAAGCTGAGACGATAGTACCAACACCTAAGGCTAAAAATTCTTTAACGCCAAGTGTTCGTTTTAAATGTGAATCTTTGTCTTCATATACTGATGGATCTTCTTTTAATGAAAGTCGTTTAAATAATTCCTTCAAAAAATCGCTCCTCCTTTTGAGTGATATTTTAAAAACTTTTTAAAATTATAGCAGATGCTTAACTTAGTGTAAACGAAAAAAGCTAAAAGACTAGTTTCTGGTATCTTTTAGATGATTAAGTACATTTATTTTAAATAAAAATAGGTTGAATAAAACAATTATAGCTGTGCTTATAAATACCATACTATAGTTGGATAAGCCAGAAATAGTTGTTCCAATTAATGGCCCAGCAATATTGCCGATATACATTGCTGATTGATTCCAAGAAAAAACTCTACCAGTAACATCAGCTGGACTATTTTTGGTCAGCATTGTTTGAACTTGTGGAAAAAGACAGGCGTCAGAAAAGCCAACTAAAAATCGTAAAATCCCCAGTTCAAATGTATTTTGAACAAAAGCGGTAGCAAAAAAGAAAATACTTGCTGCAATAAAGCCAGCGATAATAATTTTGTGAGTTCCAATTTTATCACCAATTGCACCAAATTTTGACGCAACTGCAAAAGTAGCAATTCCCGGTAAAGCAGCAATAATACCAGAGAGAAAAATGGTATTGCCACTACTATGTACTAATTGTTTAACGAAAAGTGAGACTATAGGATTAATTGAATTGTTTGCGGCTTGAATAATCATTGTTGTAAGTAATAGCCCAAATATTAAAGTGGGGGATTTAAATTGTTTAATTACATCTTGTGTTTTACCAATATCTTGAGTATTTTTAACAACAAAATTATCTTCCTGGACCCAGAAAAGTGACATGATAAAGGTTATAAATAATAAAAAGCCAGTAATAAAGAAAGTGATTCGATAACTAAAGACTGATGCTAAGAATCCACCGATGAGTGGGCCAAGTAGGGTGCCGGCGGTAACTGAAGAAGCCATAGTTCCCATAGCTTGCCCAGCTTTTTCTTTAGGAGTTTGCGTAGCAATTAGGGCATTGGAATTTGATACAAAGCCAGCAAATAGCCCTTGTAAACAACGCAACGCAAATAGTTGGTAAACATTTGTAACAAGGCCCATAGCACCAATAGCTATAGCCATTCCCAGAGATGCTCTGAGAATCATTAGCTTTCGGCCTTTTCTATCAGCTAGTTTTCCCCACCAAGGTGAAGTAATTGCTGAAATAATAAACATTCCTGAATAAATAAAGCCCGACCAAAAATTTAGAGCTTGATGAGAAAACTGCCCTAGACTTGATATATATAATGGTAAAAATGGCATTATTTCAGAAAATGCAATTCCAGCTATAAAAACGGCAATGGATAAAATAAATAAGTTCTTCTTCCAAATGTTATCAGCTTTCATAAAAAATCACCTCTGTGTAATCAATCTCTCTTATTTTATTACAAAAAAGTCACAATTTGGTCATAATACTAGAATAAACTTGGTTCATAAGCTAAATAAAATATTTGCTTTAAGAATAGAGGAGGCATACCAATGAAGCAGAAAATGCGAGAGAAAATAAAAAAACTAGACTATTGGTTGGTCGCGATTTTAATTTTAGCGGCCTTCCTCTATGGTTGGAATATTTGGAAAGCAGGCTATGCAAATCAATTTTATACGGCTGCAATAGTATCAATGTCAAAAAGTTGGAAGGCTTTTTGGTATGGTAGCTTTGATCCAGCAAACTTTATTACCGTGGATAAGCCTCCTGTTGCACTATGGTTTATGGTAATTTGCGTTAAGATATTTGGCTTCCATTCTTGGAGTATAGTCTTATCATCTGTACTCTTCGGAATTGGTTCTGTCTTCTTAATGTATAAACTGATTAAACCATACTTCGGGCGCTTAGCAGCTAACTTAGGTGCTTTGTTTATGACTTTAACTCCAATTGTCGTAGCCAATTCAAGAACCAATAATATGGATGCAACTTTGGTATTTTTCTTGTTACTGGCAGGATATGTATTACATAAGGCAATTAAAAAGCACAAGCCATTACTTGTTTTAGGATCATTTGCTTTAATTGGGGTTGCTTTCAATATTAAAATGTTGCAAGCATTTATGGTTTTACCTGCAATGTATTTCTTTTATTTCATTGCTAGTAAGCAAAATTGGAAGAAAAAGAGTTTATGGACAATTGCAGCGACAGCAAGTTTAGCAGTGTTTACATTGGCATGGCCACTTGCAGTTGATTCAACAAGTAAAAGTAGTCGACCATATATTGGTAGTTCTACTAAAAATTCAGTCTTAGATTTAGCTTTTGGTTATAACGGTACAGAAAGATTATTAGGTCAAAGTACTGGGACTGGCGGTGCTTTTCCAGGGATGAACAGTAAAAATAAGGGAAAAGCAGGTAATATGCCAGGCGGTAATAAACCTAGTCAAAGTAAAAACGGCAATATGAAAAAGCCAAGTGGTACTAAGCCATCTGGCTCAATGAAAAAACCAAGTGGTCAAATGGGCCAAGGTGGCCCTGGCGCAGGTAAGCAAAGACCAGGACAAAACCAAGCACCAACAAACTCAACTAAGACAAACCAAGCTACTAATTCAATGAAAATGAAGAAACCAAGTGGCAAGATGGGTGGCAAAAAACCAGGCAAGATGGGCCAAGGTGGCCCTGGCGGTAAAGGTGGTGGCCAAGGAGCCGGCGGTGGTATCTTTAACGTTGGTAATGCCGGACCATTTAGAATTTTCCAAACAGCGCTTGGTCAACAAGTCTCATGGCTACTGCCACTGTCACTAATTGGTTTTGTAATTGCTTACTTCAATGAATGGCGCAAGAAGAGAAAGTGGTTCAAATTTAATAAGCGTCAAACTCACTTGTTATACTGGCTTGGCTGGTTAGTTCCGGTTTATGGATTCTTCAGTATGGCTCAATTCTTCCACCCATACTATATGATTATGATTGCTCCACCAACTGCCGCTCTTGCAGCAATCGGAATTGCATCATTCGTTGAAAATAAAACCAAGAAGAAAAAGCAGGAAGAATTAGCAGAACTTGATTCAGCAGTAGAAAAAGAATCAAGTGTTGATGCAACTACAGTTGAAAAAGAAGCTAAATTTGCTTCAAAGGTAAACACTTATCTCATGGCCTTTGCGGTTATAGCTACTGCAGGTTTGCAAGCATGGTATGTGAATGAATATTATCCATGGGCAACTTACTTATTAATTATTGCAGGGTTAGCAGTTGCAGCTTATATCGTTTTATCAGCTAATAAGAAGTTTAATAAGAAAGCTAGCTTATCTGCAATTTTAGTAACTTTGCTTTTTGCTCCAGGCTTTTGGTCACTAACCCCAACTTTATCTGGAGAAAGTGCAGCTGTACCAACTACAGGTCCAAGCTTATTGTCTTCAACGAATGTAAATGATTCATTTGGTTCAGGTAGTGTAAATAACAAGTTGATTTCCTACCTTGAAAAGCATAACGGTAACGCTACATACTTGTTCGCAACAATGGATTCAAATACTGCAGCACCATATATTATTAAGACAGGCAAGGCAGTAATGACTATAGGTGGATATAACGGTACCGACAATGCAATTAGTTTGAAGAAGTTTAAGCAATTAGTTAAAGCTGGAAAAGTGAAATATTTCTACTTGACTAATGATAACGGCAACAATAATGCAATCGTTAAATGGGTGAAGAAGTACGGCACCAAAGTAAGTACCGGTAAGTACAATAATAATTCAACTAGTTCTCACTCAATGGGCGCAGGACCTGGTAACTCAAATGGAACATTATACAAGTTATCTGTTAATTAAGAAGGAGTGATTTAAGATGGCAAATAAAGTATTAACAATCGTCGTTCCATGTTACGATGAGCAAGAAGTATTACATGAAACATCTAGATTGCTCAAAAATATCATTTTAGATTTAGTTGATCAAAATAAGATTAGTGCAAATAGTAAAATCTTGTTCGTGAATGATGGTAGTAAAGATAAAACCTGGGAAATTATTGAACAATTACAAAGCCAGGATAAGGTCTTTACGGGCATTAGACTTTCAAGAAACTTTGGTCACCAAAATGCTGTGATGGCGGGCTTAAGTCGGGCGGTTTGGTATTCTGATATGATGATTACCATTGATGCAGATTTACAAGATGATATCGAAAAGATATACGAAATGGTTGATAACTATTATCAAGGCTTTGATATTGTTTACGGCGTTCGAAATAATCGCGATACAGATACTGGATTTAAGCGAACAACTGCGGAAGTTTATTACTGGTTAATGACTAAGATGGGAGTTAATCTTATTCCTAACCATGCTGACTATCGTTTGATGAGTAAAAGGGCAGTTGAAGCTTTACTAGAATATCATGAAGAAAACTTATTCTTACGTGGGATTGTCCCTGAATTAGGGTTTAATACTACCAAGGTTTACTACAAGCGAAAAGAACGTTTTGCAGGAGAAAGTCACTATCCATTAAAGAAAATGCTGGGACTTGCCATTAACGGGATTACTTCTTTTACTATAGCTCCAATTAAGATAATCTTATATTTAGGTATTTTGATGATGCTATATGGCGGTGGCGCGATGATGTTATTAGGAGTTACCCATCATTTAAGTAACTACAGCTCATTGATTAATTCACTTTGGCTAGTTGGTGGTATTCAAATGATTACCTTAAGTGTTATTGGGACTTATGTTGGTAAAGTCTTTAACGATGTGAAGAAGCGACCAAGATTTATTATTGAAGATGATACTTATAGCAACATGATGAAAAATGTGCGTTAAAAAATAAGGGCATTAAGGAATTTTTTTCCTTAATGCCTTTTTACTTGTTAATCATTTGCTAGAACCGAACGCATCTTGGTAGTTAACATATCAATTGCAACATTATTTTCTCCACCTTCAGGGACAATAATATCAGCGTAACGTTTAGTTGGCTCAATAAATTGGTGATACATTGGCTTAACAGTAGCTAGATATTGATCAATAACTGAATCTAGTGAACGACCACGTTCTTTTAAATCACGTTCTAATCGACGGATAAAACGAATATCATCATCAGTATCAACGTAAACCTTAATATCCATTAAATTACGTAAATCTTCATCTGCTAAAACTAAAATTCCTTCTAAAATAATAATATCTGCTGGCTCTACATGAATTGTTTGGCTACTACGAGTGTGTTCTGTAAAGTCATATACTGGCATTTCTACAGCTTTTTTATGCATTAGTTGATTAATTTGAGCAACTAAAAGTGGCATATCAAAAGCATCAGGATGATCATAATTGATCTTTTTACGTTCACTCATTGGGATGCCAGTATTGTCTTTATAATATGAATCCTGAGTTATTGTAATAATATGATCATCATCATTAATTAAACGGGCTACTTCATGGGCAATGGTGGTTTTACCTGATCCAGACCCACCAGCAATCCCAATTACAATTGGGCGTTTTAATTCAGTCATAATCTTCTCCTTGTAATAACTCTAACTAGTATAACCCTTAGATTGGTAGGGGTCTAGAGGGAATTTCTATGTTCAGCTAAAATGTTTGGCTTTAGTCCTTACATGTACTATATTTTAGAAATAGTATATGGGAGGACTAAATTGAAATACGCAGAACTAATTGAAAAAATGAATATGGCCATTATAAATTCAGGCCGAGCTTATCAAGCCTGGGATATGACTAATGGATTACCAACATATTTGAGTGTGATTTTGTATGAACTGTTTTATCATAAACACCTGAGTCAAAAAGAATTAGTTGAGCAATCAGGTATTCCAAAACAGTCAATTAACAAGGGTATCAAGCTGTTACAAGAGAAGAATTATTTGGCTTTTAGAGATGTCAAAGGAGATCGACGAGTCAAAGAATGTTATTTAACTATGGATTGGCAACTTTAAATTTTGCAATTGTAATTGTTGGAGGGACATACCTAATTCTAACAAAGCAAGTATCAATGGCGACTGGTTTAGGGTTAATAGTCATGTTCATTGAGTATTCTTATACCTATTTTCAACCGCTTACTCAGCTTTCTTCATTATATAACTTAATTGAATTGGCTATAACAGGAGCGAAAAGATTAGCAAAAGTTGAGCAAGAAAAAGAAGAAAAGCGTGGGAGTGATGGAAAACAACTTTCTACTTTGAATCAAGGCTTAGTCTTAGAAGATGTTCATTTTGGGTATGACAAAGATAAAGAGATTTTACATGGAATCAATATCACAGTTCCCAAAGGAAAGAGTGTTGCTATAGTTGGTCCTACAGGTTCAGGTAAAATGCGACTTTAGCTGAAGTGCAAGTTGCAGCTAAAAGAGCTCAAATTCATGATTATATTTTAAGTTTACCCAAGGGCTATGAAACAGAGATTAGTGAAAATGGTGATGTATTTTCAACAGGACAAAAGCAATTAATTTCAATTGCAAGAACTTTGTTAACTAATCCAGATTTTCTTATCTTAGATGAAGCTACTTCAAATGTTGACACGGTTACTGAAGAAAAAATTCAAGTAGCAATGGATGAAGTGATTAAGAATCGAACTAGTTTTGTAATAGTTCATCGACTTAAGACAATTATTAACGTTGATAAAATAGTAGTTCTTAAAGATGGTAAAGTTCTTGAAGAAGGTAATCATAAGGAACTTCTTAAGCAAAAGTTTTTTTATTATAAGTTATATACAGATTAGATGGTCTTAGATTAAGCTAAGACAAATATTGAATTAAGTTAGCATGTATAAGTGCTAACTTTTTTAATGTTTAATGAAAAAAGGTAAAATATCATATGTAGCTATATCTCTGTGAAAGGAAAAATAAGTATAATGGGAGCAGTTATTGAATTCAAAAACGTTGATAAATACTATGGTAAATATCATGCCTTAAAAAATATCAACCTAGAAATTGATGAAGGAGAAATCGTCTCAATCATTGGCCCATCTGGTTCAGGAAAGTCTACATTGATTAGGACAATGAATGGATTAGAAAAGATTAATAGTGGCCAGTTAATTGTAACAGGGTATGATTTAGCCGATAAAAAAACTGATATTAATAAAATTAGGAAAAACGTAGGTATGGTATTTCAACATTTCAATTTATATGAAAACCATACTGTTTTAGAAAATATTATGTTAGCTCCACGGATTGTTTTGAAACGACCAGAAGCAGAAAATAAAGAAATTGCGATGAAACTTCTGAAGAGAGTAGGCCTAGAAGAAAAGGCTAACTTACTTCCAAAACAACTTTCTGGTGGACAAAAGCAGCGTGTGGCCATTGCGCGGTCGCTGGCAATGAAACCTAAAGTAATTTTATTTGATGAACCAACTAGTGCACTTGATCCTGAAATGATTCAGGATGTATTAGATGTCATGAAATATATTGCTCAAGCTGGTATTACAATGGTAGTAGTAACCCATGAAATGGGCTTTGCTCGTGAGGTGGGAAGCCGCTTACTCTTTTTTGATAAGGGAGCGATATTAGAGGATTCGCACAATCCAAGAGAATTTTTTGCTCATCCTAAAACTGAAAGAGCAAGAGAGTTTTTGAGCAAAGTTATTAGCCATTAGGAGAATAAAATGAAGAATTTTTATAGATGGATTTTTGCTTCATTATCTTTGCTAGTTCTTTTAACATTATCAGCTTGCCAAAACAAAAGTAAAAGTTCTGATACTTATGAAAAAATAAAAGCTTCTAAAACTATCACCTGGGGTGTAAAAGCTGATACTCGTTTATTTGGAATCATGAACATCAAAACTAGTCAGTTAGAAGGATTTGAAATTGACTTGGCTAAAGAATTATCAAAGAAAATGTTGAGCAAAAATGTCAAAGTAAATTTAGTTCAAACAACAGCTAAAACTAAAATCCCTTTATTACGCAATGGAAGTGTTGATGCACTTTTATCAACAATGACAATTACTGAGGAAAGAAAAAAGATTGTTGATTTCTCAACACCCTACTTTAATGCAGGGCAAGCAATCTTAGTACCCAAAAATAGTAAAATAAGAAACGTTTATGATTTGAATAAAAATGGAATTACGGTTCTTGCAGTAAAAGGAACAACCGCTGTTGCAAATATTAGAAAATTTGCACCTAAGGCAAGTGTTTCTGAATATGATGATTATGGACAAGCTTTCAGTGCTTTAAAAGCTGGCCAGGGCCAAGCTTTAACTTCTGATAATGGTATTTTAGCCGGGATTGCGGCAGAAAATCCGGGCTTTAAGATAGTTGGAGGAACATTTACTAGTGAGCCATATGGTGTTGCAGTTAGAAAAGGTGATACTAAACTCCGTAAAAAGATCAATCAAGCTTTAGTAGAATTGAAGGCTGATGGAACTTATCAAAAACTGCTTAAAAAATGGTTCAGTGGTATACCAGGTTTCAGCATTAAGGAGGCAAGTAGATGATTGAAATTTTGCAGAATAATTGGTCAAACCTGCTTTCTGGATTTGGCATAACAATTATGATTAGCATAATTAGTTTATGTGCTTCGTTAATCTTAGGAACTGTTTTTGCAATTATGGAAGTAGTACCTAACAAAATTGCTCAAGTAGTAGCCCATACTTATATTGAGCTTTTTAGAAATATCCCATTATTAGTTATTACTATGATTTTTTATTTGATTGTTCCGCAATATCTTTTTAAGATATCCGGCTTTACTGCAGGTTGTATCGGTTTATCTTTATATACTTCTGCATTCATTGCAGAATGTATTAGAGCTGGTATAAGTTCTGTTGGAGAAGGTCAGATGGAGGGGGCAAGAAGTAATGGTATGACTTATATGCAAGCTATGCGTTTTGTTATTTTGCCACAGGCTTTTAAAGTAGCTATTCCTTCATTAGGCAATCAATTTATTAACTTGATAAAAAACTCGAGTGTCTTAGCATTCGTAGCTGGTTTTGATCTGATGTATCAAGGCGATGTAATTGCATTTTCAAGTTTTCAAACCGTCAATACATATTTAGTTGTGGGATGTTTCTATTTAGTTTTAACATTGCCATTAAGCTATTATATGAGATATTTAGAAAAGAAAATTGCTTAGGAGGGATGAAAGAATGTCTACGTTTATTAATGCATACTCTCCCACAAACTTGCGTTTTTTGCTTGAAGGATTGCTGGTAACAGTTGAGGTATCGATTATTTCTATTGTGTTAAGTTACATTATAGGCTTAATTTTAGGGACAATTAGATATATGAAGATTAAATATATCTCAGCAATAGTTGGACTTATTATTGATATTATTAGGAATCTACCATTGCTATTAATTATTTTCTTTACATATTTTGGCTTCCCTGAATTAGGCATACATGCAACACCATTTTGGGCAGCAATTAGTGCATTAGTGATTTTTGAGTCAGCAATGTTGGCGGAGATTGTGCGAGGTGGTATAAAAGCAGTCCCTGAAGGACAAATGGAAGGGGCTAGAAGTAATGGAATGACTTACTTACAAGCGATGCGTCATGTCATTATGCCACAAGCAATGCACATGATGATGCCAGCGTTATTATCGCAATTTGTTTCTCTGGTTAAGGACACTTCGCTAGCAACAATTATCATTTTGCCAGAGCTTTTATATCATGCTCAAATTATTTATAGTCAAAATACGACTTATATGATTCCAATGTATTTAATAATTGCTGCAATGTATTTTGTTGTTTGCTTTGCTTTATCGCTATTTGCACAACGGTTAAGAAAAAAGTTGGGAAAAGAGGCCTAAAAGGCCTTTTTTTCTGCTTGACTAAGTAAGCGCTTTTGTGTAAAAAGGTAGAGAAGTATTTTTTGAGGTAGAGAAGAATGGATATAAGTTTAAGTGGCTTTTTGCAAAGTTTAGCCAATCCAGCAATGTTGACTACAGTTGTTTTGACCTTAGGAGTTATTTTTGTTAATGGCTGGACAGATGCACCTAATGCCATCGCAACAACTGTAACAACTCGCGGCATGGCTGCTAAACCAGCGATTATTATGAGTGCTATTTTTAATTTCTTTGGCGTTTTAATAATGACTCAGCTGAATGCAAGCGTGGCGGAAACAATTTCTAATATGGTGGACTTTGGTGGGGATGCACATGCTTCAATGATTGCTTTAGCGGCAGCGCTTTTTTCAATAGTTGTCTATAGTGTAGGTGCTTCTATTTTTGGAATTCCTACTAGTGAAAGTCATTCATTGATTGCTGGTTTAACAGGAGCAGCAATTGCAATCCAAGGTAGTTTCAAGGGGATAAATTGGAATGAATGGATTAAAGTCTTGTATGGGATGGTTTTAAGTTTGGTATTAGGCTTTGCTTTGGGCTGGATTATTTGTAAAGGGGTTATTTTAATCTGCCAAAACATGGATCGTAGAAAGACTAATCGCTTCTTCTCAGGTGCACAAATTGCTGGCGCAGCTGCAATGAGTTTTATGCATGGAGCTCAAGATGGGCAAAAGTTTATCGGAGTTTTGTTATTAGGAATGGCATTTGTTAATGGACATGCTAGTGCTGCAAGTATAGCAATTCCAGTTTGGCTAATGATGCTTTGTTCAATTACAATGGGAGTTGGTACAAGTGTTGGCGGAGAGAAGATTATCAAATCTGTTGGAATGGACATGGTAAAGCTAGAACCATTTCAAGGCTTTTCATCTGACTTAGCTGGAGCAATTAGTATCCTGATATCAACTCTTTATGGGATTCCAATATCAACTACCCATGCTAAGACTAGTTCAATTATGGGAGTTGGAGCGGTTAAAAGGCTGAGCTCTATTAATCTAAATGTAGTTAAAGATATGGTCTTAACTTGGATTTTTACTTTTCCAGGTTGTGGCTTAATTGCGTTTTTGATGGCGAAGTTATTTTTATTAGTATTTTAAAAGGATTGAAAAATGAGTAGAAAATCAGATCAATATTATTTTGATACATTTTTGAAGTGTGCCAATTTTGCATATGAAGCTAGTCAATTGCTTAATGAAGTTGTTAATGATTATACACCTGATCGAGTATCAAATTTGACAGATAAGATGCATGAAATAGAACATAATGCTGATCATGAAAAACATGAAATGACAGAAGTTTTAATCAAGGCTTTTGTGACACCAATTGAGCGTGAAGATATTATGGAATTGGCTCATAACATTGATAATATGGTTGACCGAATTGAAGATGTACTTATGCGTTTATACTGCGATAACATTCAAACAATTCGACCAGAAATTTTGCCAATTTGTGAATTATTGATTCAAAACACAAATGAAGTTGTGGAATTAATTAAGGACCTGCCCAAATTCAAAAAGAATGCCGAATTTAAAGAACACATTGTCAATATCAACACGATGGAAGGAAAAGCTGACGTGATGTTTATTGATAATATGCGTAACTTACATGTGCATGAAAAAGATGCTTTACAAGTTTTAGTTTGGCGTGATGTATTTAACTGCTTGGAACGTTGTCACGATGCTTGTGAAGACGTAGCTTCAAGTGTTGAAAAGATTGTTTTGAAGAATGCTTAATTTTTATAGTTAGTAAAAAAGAAGGTTGGATTTCCAACCTTCTTTTTGTATATGTAAACTAATAAATCTTATTGTTTCCAAGCGTTAGCGAATTTACTTTGGGCTGTCTTAATATCATTAGTCCATGATTTACCTTTTTCGGCACTTGCTAAGATAGTTTGCATATTTGCGTTTACCTGGTCATAAGCAGATTCAGAATTCTTCAGAACTGGAAGATAGTATAGTTTCTTTGAAGTCTTAGCCAAAATCTTCGGTACTTTGCTTTGAGTTGAAGCTTCATAGCTAGCCGAAGTTAAAACGCTAGAATTTACAGGCATATAACCTGTTGAATCAGCCCAGATTCTTTGAACAGACTTGCTGGTTAAATACTTCAAGTATAAAAATGCTGCAGTTCTTTGAAGCTTGCTTGCATGACTAAACATGTAGATATCGGTACCTTGTTGAACGTTATAGTTGCTTGGACGAGCAGCAATTCCATATTCATTTCCTTTGGCTAAACCAGGCTTTACGTAAGCTTCATTTGCAGTTGAACCAATAAACATAGCTACTTTTCCAGCATTAAATGGAGTTGACATGTATTTTTCAGTGCCAGCAGTCATAAAGTAGCCTGCTTTAACACCTTCGGCATAGTAATTAATTACCGCTTTTGATTCCTTGCTATCAAATTTAATCTTAGAGTTAAAATCGATACCTTTATCTTTCATAGCTAACATATAGTAGTTATTTAAAGAGTCAAAACCGACACCTTTAACTTTGTGATTGCTCTTTTGGTAGATTTCTTCACTTGCTTTCTTTAATTCAGCCATAGTTGTTGGAACTTGGACATGATATTTATCAAGTAAAGTCTTGTTATAAAAGAGAACTTCTACTGATTTATTAAAAGGGACACCATATTGAGTGGTGTTAATTTTGGCGCCATCCCAAAGAGCTGACTTAATATCAGAATTTTGATATGATGACCAACCAATTTTCTTATTTGTTATATATGGCTTTAAATCAACTAATAATTTGTTCTTTGCGGCACTATATAACCAGCCAGGATAGGCTTGACTAATAGTGGGTAAGTTCTTAGGTGATTGTAAACTGGAAACTAGTTTTGATTGTAAATCACCTAAGTTTCCACCTTGACTTTGCAATTTAACAGTAATATTCGGATTTTTCTTTTCAAAATCCTTGGTTAACTTTTCTAAAGTTGCCTTAGATTTACCAGTTAAAGAGTACCAAAAAGTAATAGTGGTCTTTTTGCTAACTTTAGTAGCAACTGCATTGCTAGTTGATGCGGACTTGTTATTGGAACAAGCGGTTGTTAATAATAAAGTGCTAGCTAATACAGCTAAGGCAAATTTATGCTTAAAATTCATTCTTTTGGGATCCTCCCCCATCAAATCAAACGACATTCTTCTATATTTGTAAAAAAACTAACAAATACATTTGTATTTTAGCATAAGTGGTTATTTTTTCGAACGATAATTAAATAATGTTGTCAATTGACCTATTAAATTCCCTAATTTAAGATAAAATAGAAAGAAAAGATTGATTTGAATTGGGGGTATTGCCATGAATGATGAGCCTTTGGTATATATGTATAATGTTGGTAAAAGAAAGCCGTATGATTATGACTATGCCAATCGACAAAGTAATACGCAAAATCCTTGCCCTTTTTGTAATCCAAGTTCTTTAACTGATATTTATGAAACTGATGGAGATAAGATTTGGCTTCATAACAAGTATCCAACTTTGCGTGATACGATGCAGACGATTTTGATTGAATCTAGTGACCATCAGGGTGATATTTCCACTTATACCCGTGAGGAAAATAGGGAACTTATGAAATTTGGCTTGAAATGTTTTAAAGAAATGTACCATTCAAGTAAGTATAAAAGTGTTTTATGGTATAAAAACTTTGGCCCTAAGTCAGATGGATCATTGCAACACCCACACATGCAAATTGTGGGGCTGTATAAGATGGACGGCTATAAGAATATTCAGCCTAATAATTTTACCGGCTTTGAAGTCGGAAAATGTGGTGACGTTGAAATGAACTTATCAGCACATCCAGTGCAAGGATATCAAGAGGTTAATGTGGTGACGTGGCATAATCAAGATTTGGATGTGTGGGCTGATTTGATTCAAAAGGCAACGCAGTATGTACGAAGTGTTTTGTCTCATGGGGTGGATTCATATAATTTGTTTTTCTATCCAATTGATCATGGTACTGGAACTTGTTGTAAGGTAATTCCACGTTTTTATGCACCACCATACTTTGTGGGCTATAAATTATCGCAAGTTGATGATGAAGAAACCCTTGAATGGGAAGCAGCTCGATTAAAAGGTTTTATTACTAGTGGAATTAGGTTAAACTAAACATTGAATAAGACGCTTTTGCGAAAGGAAAAATAAAAATGAAAAAGATTGTAGTTGTTGGTTCAAGTAATGTTGATACCACTTTACATGTTAAAGATTTCCCTAAACCAGGAGAAACAATTAACGCTTTAGATATTACTTCCGCTGGTGGTGGCAAGGGAGCAAATCAGGCGATTGCTGCAGCAAAAGGTGGTAGTGATACTAACTTCATTAATCGTGTTGGCGAAGATAGCGATGGACGTTTTATTTTAAGCCAATTAAAATCGTATGGTGTTGATACTACTTATGTTCAAACTACTTCTGGTAAAAATACCGGACATGCTTATATTAACTTGAATGAAGCGGGACAGAATAATATTATTATTGATCATGGTGCTAATTATGAATTAAGTATTGAAGATATTGATGCAGCGGAAGATTTAATCAGTGAAAGTGATGCTGTGATTACTCAATTTGAAACACCACTTGATGTTGCAATCGAAGCTTTTAAGCTTGCTAAAAAGCATGCTGTGGTTACGATTTTAAATCCTGCGCCAGCAATTGAAAATATTCCGAACGAGTTGTTAAAATTAACAGATTTGATAACTCCTAATGAAACTGAAGCTGGTGTAATTACTGGAATTGAAATTAGTGATGAAACTAGCTTAAAAGAAGCAAGTGATAAGCTTCATGGTTTAGGTATTGAAAATGTTGTAATAACTAATGGTGCCAAAGGAAGTTATCTTTCAACCAAAAAGGTTGAAAAAATGGTACCTGCTTTTAAAGTGGAGGCCGTGGATACAACTGGTGCGGGTGATACTTTTTTAGGCTTTTTAGCTAGTCAGCTTGAAACTGATTTTTCAAATATTGAAGAAGCTGCAATTTTTGCATCTCGTGCCTCTTCAATAGCAGTTAGTCGTTTAGGGGCTCAACCATCTATCCCAACTTTTAATGAAGTTAAAGAGGCTATGGGGAAAAATAATGGATAAAACAGAACAAGATGAATTAAAAAAAGCAGCAGCTAAGATTGCGGCTGATAAAGTTGAAAATGGTATTGTTTTAGGAGTTGGAACTGGTTCAACTGTTAAGTTTTTTATTGATTGGTTAGGTCAAAGAAGAAACGAAGGCTTAAAACTTAAGCAAATTGTGACCACTTCAAGTCGCTCCAAAAAACAATTAGAGGATTTAAGCTTTAAAGTTGATGAACTCTGTGATGTAGATCAAGTTGATTTAACAGTTGATGGTGCTGATCGAGTTGACGACAATTTAGATGGAATTAAGGGTGGCGGTGCTGCATTAACCCTTGAAAAAAATGTGGCTGTAAATTCTAAAAAGAACATTTGGATTGTTGATGAAAGTAAGTTAGTTCACCATTTATCTGGATTTAAGCTACCGGTAGAAGTTTTACCAATATCTGCAATGCAAGTAAAACGTCGCTTTGAATCTCAAGGCTTGAATCCAGAATTTAGAATGGTAGATGGAAAGAGACTGAAAACACACTATGGCAACTATATTTTGGATTTAGATATTAGTCCAATTCCGGTGCCAGAGGGATTAGCTGATTATCTAGATCATACAGTTGGTGTTGTTGAGCATGGGTTGTTCTTAAATATTTGTGATGAAGTAATTGTTGCTAAAAGTGATGGAATTGAAGAAATAAAACGATAATTTTTTAAGCGAAGAGCTATCTCTCCGCTTTTTATATTTGATTGAAAAGTTTGTATAAAAGGAGAAACTTAATGATGAAGAGACCATTAATTATTAGTACTGATCCTGGAATTGATGATGCAGTAGCAATAACTATTTCTTTATTTGCTGCAGAACTAGATGTGAAATTAATCTCTGCTACTTGGGGAAATGTTAGTTTAGATAAGACATTGGCTAATTGCTTAAAGCTAGAAACTTTTTTAAAGAAACGTGTTCCAATTGTTTCAGGTGCGAAAAGACCCCTAATTAAGCCAGCTATTGATGCAAGTGATGTTCATGGAAAAAGTGGGATGGATGGCTATGATTTTCCTGAACCAGATCAAAGTTTGCTGATGCCAGGACTTGCTGCCACTAAAATTCATGAAGTAGTTGCTAAAAGTCAGGAAAAAGTTACTTTAATGCAGATTGGACCTGCAACTGATTTTGCCCTTTACTTTAGACAATATCCTGAAGATTTGAAAAATATCGAAGAGTTAGTCATAATGGGTGGTGCAATTGGTCGCGGTAATTATGGCCCTTATGATGAATATAATGTATCTGGTGATCCCGAAGCAGCAAAAATTGTCTTTAATAGTGGTGTGAAAATTAGAGTTGCACCATTAGAATTAGGACATCAAGCCTTTGTTAAGCAAGATACTATGAATGAAATAAAGGCTCTAGGCAGAACGGGTGAAATGCTTTATAGTATTTTGGATAATTTACATGATGGCAATTTTACTGATGGTCTTGAAATTTATGATGCTTTAGCAGTAGGAATGTTGTTAAATCCAAAAATGTATACTTTTAAAAGGGCTTTTGTAGCTATTGATACTAATGAATCATATACTTATGGAGCCAGTGTGATGGATTTTGATAATTTCTTTGAAAAACCAATAAATGCTGAAATCGGTGTTGCAATTGATCGCAAGCAATTTGTAAAATGGTTTGTTGAAGCAATTAAGAAAGCAAATTAGAGTAAAGAAGGATTAAGATGGCAGACTTTGTTTATCGAGCAGTAATGCGCGACATTAAGCAAAATATTATTGCTGAAAAATATGAAAATATGAAACTGCCTGATGAACGTAGTTTAGCTAGTCACTATCAGGTATCACGTTCTTCGATGAAACGAGCATTAGAATTGTTAGCGCAACAAGGGATAATTTTTAAAAAACGAGGTAGTGGAACCTTTATTAATCCATTATATTTAAAAAATCAGGCCTTATTTCGCTATGAAGGATCTAATTTGGGCTTGACTGATAGTTTTAAAGTTCCTGGTAAAGAACAAAAAATTAAACTTCTTGATTTTCAAGTTGTTAAAGCTAGTCCTGAATTAGCTCAAGATCTTTTCCTTAAAGAAAATGATTTTGTTTATCAATTCAAACGTTTACGATTAATTGAAGCACAGCCATTTCTAATTGAAACAGGATATGTTCCAATCAAAATTGTGCCTGAACTGACGCCGGATATTTTGAAAGATTCACTCTTCAATTATCTTGAAGATACACAAAACAAAATAGTAAGTAGATCATTTTTAAATATCGAAGTTGAACCTTCAAATAAAGTGGATCAAGAGATATTGCAACTAAAACCTGTTGAACCTGTCGGAGTGATGGAAGGTATTTTCTTTTTGGACGATGGAACTCCTTTTGAAGTCTCCAATATGCGTATTCATTATAAGTATATGAGATACAATAGTTTTGTTAATTTAAATCAATAAGCTCAGCTGAGCTTATTTTTTCTTTTTCATTTTAAATTGGACCGTTCCAATTTTAAAAATAGTTGAACTTTTATTTGATATTGGTTATTATATAGGTGTAATAAATTTAGCAAAGAAATTCCGTAAAAGGAGAATAAAAATGGCTGTAAATTACGATTCACAAGATTATTTAAAGAGTGTTGACGCTTACTGGCGTGCAGCAAATTATTTATCAGTTGGTCAATTGTTTTTAATGAAGAACCCATTATTAAAGACAGAATTAAAGGCTGAAGATGTTAAACCTAAGCCAATTGGTCACTGGGGTACAATTGTCCCACAAAACTTTATTTATGCTCATTTAAACCGTGTAATTAAGAAATACAACTTAAACATGTTTTACATTGAAGGTTCAGGTCACGGTGGTCAAGTAATGGTTTCTAACTCATATCTTGATGGCTCATATACCGAAAGATATCCTGAAATTACTCAAGACGAAGCAGGAATGACTCGTTTGTTCAAGCGTTTCTCATTCCCAGGTGGTGTAGCTTCACATGCTGCTCCTGAAACTCCAGGATCAATTCATGAAGGTGGAGAGCTTGGTTACTCACTTTCACATGGTGTAGGTGCAATTTTAGATAATCCTGATGTAATTGCAGCTGTTGAAATTGGTGATGGTGAAAGTGAAACCGGTCCGCTTGCAGCAAGTTGGTTTAGTGATAAATTTATCAACCCAATTCACGATGGTGCCGTTTTACCAATTCTTCAAATTAATGGTTTCAAGATTTCTAATCCAACAATTGTTTCAAGAATGAGCGATGCTGATTTAACTAAATACTTTGAAGGTATGGGCTGGAAGCCATACTTTGTAAATGTTCATGGCTTAAGTCATATGGATGCACATGAATTGATGGCTAAGACAATGGATAAGGCTGTTGAAGATATTTTAGCTATTCAAAAGCATGCTCGTGAAACTGGTGACGATTCAATGCCACAATGGCCAATGATGGTTTTGCGCGCACCAAAAGGATGGACTGGTCCTAAGTTTGACCTAGATGGTAACCCAATCGAGAATTCATTTAGAGCTCACCAAATCCCAATCCCAGTAGATCAAAAGCATATGGAACACAAGGATATGCTTATTGACTGGATGAAGAGCTACAAGCCAGAAGAATTATTTAATGAAGATGGTTCACCAAAGGATATTGTGCTTGAAAACACTGTTCAAGGTGACCAAAGAATGGCAATGAATCCAGTTACTAATGGTGGCATTAATCCTAAGCGTCTTCACTTACCAGATTGGAGAAATTATGCAATTGACTTTGATAAGCCAGGTAGTGTTGAAAAGCAAGATATGGCTGAATGGTCTAAGTACTTAAATGAAATTGCTAACTTAAACCCAACTAACTTCCGCGGTTTTGGTCCTGATGAATCTAAGTCTAACCGCTTATTTACTATTTTGGATGGTCAAAAGCGTCAATGGATGGAAGATATTAAAGAACCAAATGATGAAGACTTAGCTCGTTCAGGTAGAATGATTGATTCTCAATTATCAGAACACCAAGCAGAAGGTTGGCTTGAAGGCTACGTCTTAACTGGTCGTCACGGCTTCTTTGCAACTTATGAAGCATTTGGCCGAGTAGTTGATTCAATGCTTACCCAACACATGAAGTGGTTAAGAAAGGCTAAGGAACAATACTGGAGACATGACTATCCAGCTCTTAACATCGTTGATACCTCAACTGTATTCCAACAAGACCACAATGGTTACACTCACCAAGATCCAGGTTTGTTAACTCACCTCTTTGAAAAGAATCGTCCTGACTTGATTCATGAATATTTACCTGCAGATACCAACTCATTACTTGCAGTAAGTAATAAGGCTTTTGCTGATCGTGAATGTATCAATGTTTTGGTTACTTCAAAGCAACCTCGTCCACAATGGTTCAGTAAAGAAGAAGCTCAAAGATTAGTTGAAAATGGTCTTAGCTACATTGACTGGGCATCAACTGATGGTCACGCAGAACCAGATGTTGTCTTTGCCTCAACTGGTACTGAACCTACCTTGGAAACTTTAGCTGCAATTGACTTATTGCATAAGAACTTCCCAGACCTTAAGATTCGTTATATTAATGTCTTGGACGTAATGAAGTTGCAAAGTCAACGTAAGAACCCTAATGGTTTGTCAGATGAAGAATTTGATCGCTTATTTACTAAGAATAAGCCAGTTATCTTTGCATGGCATGGCTTTAAGCCAATGATGGAATCAATTTGGTTTGACCGTCACAATCATAATGTTTCAATTCACGGCTATGAAGAAAATGGTGATATTACTACTCCATTTGATATGCGGGTCTTGAATGAAATTGACCGCTTCCACTTAGCTAAAGATGCAGTAGAACACCTTGACTTGCCAGCTGCAGGCTTTGTTGATGAAATGGACAAGTTATTGTCTAAGCACCACACTTACATTCGTGATAATGGTAAAGATATTCCTGAAGTTACTGAATGGGAATGGAAAGGGCTTAAGTAAAATATAAATAAAAGCATCTGCTTCGTGCAGATGCTTTTATTTATAGCTTTTAATAGTAAAAAAATAATTTTTTATTTATAATGGGAATATGTAGAAAGATTATGAGGTAAGCGCTTATGGATTTTGCTGATGTTTTTGAAAAAGAGCGTGCAACGCGTAAATTTTCAAGTAAAAAGATTGATGAACAACTGATAGCTGAGATTATTAAAAAGGCTCAACAATCTCCTTCTTTGCTAAATTCTCAGCCTTGGAAAGCATATGTAATTACTGGGGATGCTTTAAGTAAATTGAGAAAAGAAAATAAGACTAGGGTTGAGAAAAAAATCCCAGCCAATGAAGATTTTTCAGCAATGCTTTCAATTGATTGGTCAACTTTTGCTAGTCAAAACATGTCTAACATGGGTGCTTTTGTAACCTATTTTTTGCATAATCGAACTGAATTATTTAATGATGCAAATAAAAATATGTTTGATGCACCATATGTCATTTATTTGACGATTCCTAAGAAGTCCCCTTTATGGTCTGTATTTGATTTGGGGATTTTTGCCCAAAGTATTATGCTTTTGGCAATTAATCATGGGATTTCAACAATGCCAGCTCATTCATTAGTTGCATACCCAGACTTAATTAGAAAATATACTGGAATCAATGATGATGAGGCCATTGGTATGGCAATTGGTTTGGGATATAGTGATAAATCTGCAGAAGTCAATGCAAGTCATTTTATTCCGAAACGAGTACAATTTGATAAAATTTATAAATTAATTAAGTAATTGGCAGAATAATGCTAGAATAGATGTGAAAAACGATTAAAAAGGTGAGATAAACTTTGGATACAAGTCAGATAGTAGTTAATTTAGTAGCTACGTTAATCATTTTCGGCTTTGCAACTTTTTTTGTTATGTCTGAGTTTGCGTTAGTTCAAACTAGACCAAGCCAACTTGAAGATATGATTGCTAAAAAGCAAGGTAATTTAAAAAAGCTTAAGCATGCACTTCATATGGTTCACAACTTAAATGAGTTTTTATCAACAACTCAAGTAGGGACAACTTTAGTTGGTGTTGTTCTTGGTTGGTTTTCAACTGATACTTTATCAGTCCTTATTACTAATGGGTTATTGAAAACACCGATAAGTCAAACTTTAGCTAAATCAATTGGTGCAGTATTAGGCGTTTTGCTCTTAACATATTTAGAAGTGGTGTTTACTGAAATTGTACCTAAAAACATTGCAATTGATATGCCAGTTAAGATGTTAATGCTGGTGGTAACGCCATTGCGGCTGTTTCATTTATTAGTTTATCCATTTGTTTGGATACTAAACGCTAGCTCAAATTGCGTTCTAAAACTAATGGGCTTTAAAGAAGCAGATGAAGAAAATGAAATTTATTCACAATCTGAAATTATTAAGCTTTCTCGAATGGCAGTTACTGGTGGTGCGCTTGACAAAGAAGACTTGAAATATATGGAAAGGGCCTTCGAATTAAACGATAAAGTAGCCAAAGATATTATGACGGACCGGACTCGTTTAACAGTCTTAGATGCAACTGATACTGTAGCGACAGCTTTAAAGATGTATTTAGATGAAGGATTTAGTCGTTTCCCAGTTGTTAGAGATAATGATAAAGACGATATTGTGGGTTATGTTTATGCTTATGACATTATCCAACAAAGTCGCGACAATGCAGAACAACAGCTAACAAGAATTATTAGAGCCATTATTACGGTACCTGAATCGATGCCAATTCAAGATATCTTGCAATTAATGATTCAAAAGCACACGCCAATTGTCTTAGTAGTTGATGAATATGGTGGTACGAGCGGAATTGTAACTGATAAAGATATTTATGAAGAGCTTTTCGGTTCAATTAAAGACGAAATTGATGATGTTGCTGATGAATACATCATCAAAGACAAAGACGGTAAGGTTAGAGTATCAGGTAAAACTACCTTATATGACTTTGAAAGATTCTATCATGAAAAAATTAAAGCCTTTCAAGATAGCGATATTATCACTATTGGTGGTTATATGATGGAACACTATCCAGACTTGAAGCAAGGCGATTCAGTTGAATTGGAAGGCTATAAGTTTGAAGTTAGTGAAATTGAACAAGGCTTTATGAGATGGTTTATCGTTGAAAAAGTTACTTCAAAGTCTAATAAGTCTAAATAAGGTAAGCAAAAGCACTTTTAATAGTGCTTTTTTACTTGCTTTTTGTTATGATTGACTACAAGAAGACTATGAAGTGATAATCAAAACAATAAAGGAATAGAAAATGGCAAATCAAGACAATATTCAAGATATTTTAGAAAATACTTTATTTAGTGAAGCAGACATTCACGAAATGTGTACTCGGTTAGGTAAGCAATTAACTGAAGAATATGCTGGAAAAGAACCAGTTTTGGTTGGTGCATTAACAGGGGCAATCTATTTTATGACTGATTTAAGTCGTCAAATGGATGTTAAATGTAAGATGGACTTTATTGATGTTTCAAGTTATGGCAATGGCACAGAATCTTCAGGTAAGGTTAAGCTAGTTAAAGATGTTTCTACTGATGTGAAGGGTAAAGATGTCTTAATTATTGAAGATATTGTTGATACTGGTCACACTTTGAAGTTTATGAAAGATCACTTTATGGAATTAGGGGCAAGAAGTGTTAAGTGTGCGGCTCTTTTAAATAAGCCATCAAGAAGAGTTGATGATGTCACAGTTGATTTTTATGGCTCAGAAGTTGGAAATCAATTCGTTGTTGGTTATGGCTTAGATTTCTATGGAATGTACCGCAATATTCCATTTATCGGTATTGTCAAGCCTGAAGTAATTCAAGCATACGCAAATAAATAGTAGAGAAGGGCAATCGATTAAGTATTGCCTTTTTTAATGCACAATAATGGAAGCGATTACAAAAAATAGTATAATGAAATTGTTAGTTAGTTGAATTCTGTTATAGAAGAAGGAGGTCGCTTTATGTCAAGTTTTAAAAAGTTCAAACAATATCTACTTGAATTAGTTCAAACCTATAAGCTCTTCTTTAAAGCAGCACCACTTGTTGCTTGTTTAGTCTTCGTACTTGCACCACTTCAAGCAATAATTCCCTTAATTGCTGTTGCAGCTGGTCAAAATGTGATTGATGAAGTAACAGCTCATAATCCCTTTTTAACAATGATCCTTATCTGGATTGTTGCAAGTGCTCTGCAACAGTTTTTGCCGTCGCTAGGAACGATGCTTCAAGGCCTCTTAACTGATAAACTAACAGGATTTATTAACTTAAGCTTGATGAAAAAATCACGGGATTTGCATTCACTTAGTATTTTTGATGACAGTAAATATTTTGACGATTTACAAATGCTTCGCGATGACGCAAGCTGGCGTCCAGTTAACTTAATTGTCTTTGGAGTTTCAGTTTTACAAAACAGCTTAACTCTATTGTTTATGTTGGCATATTTAGCACGTTATAACTGGATTATTGCGATTGCAATGCTGTTGGTAATGATACCGCAAAGCATCTCTTATTATCGAATTCAGCAAGAAGCATTTGAGACGATGGTTGAAAGAAGTAAGAATGCCAGATATTTACACTATTACAGCAGTCTATTACTTGATCGGCAAGATGCTAAAGAAGTGCGCCTGTTCAACTTCTTCCCTAAAATAATTGCTAAGTATACCAAGCTTTTTGAAGAAACTAAACGAGATGTAAATGCAATTCGTAAAAAGCAGTTGTTAATCAGCAGTTTGTTTATTGGACTATCTGTTGCTGTGTTCGGCATAGGTTTTTACTGGTTTGCATTAAATGTTAGTACCGGTAACTTAAAAGTCGGCGTTTTATTAATGTTTGTTTCGGTAATTGCTTATATCTCGACTAGCATGGCGAGGGTAGTTGAAGATAGTAGCTTACTGTATGATTCATTACTTTGGATTGAAAAGTATTTTAACTTTTTGAAATATTCTGATGGCTTTGAAAGTGGTGATGATTCCTTTCCAGCTGATTTTCAAGAACTTACTATTAAGAATTTAGCCTTTACTTATCCTTTTTCAAAAGATGAAGTTCTACATAATTTGAATTTTTCTGTTAAAAAAGGTGAAAAAATAGCTATTGTTGGCGAAAATGGTTCCGGCAAAACTACTTTAGTCAAGCTATTGATGAGATTTTATGATCCAAGTGCTGGTGAAATAAAAATCAATGATGACAATATCAAAAATATTAATATTTTTGAATTACAAAAGAATTTGTCAGCAACCTTTCAAGATTTTTCAAAATTCAAATTAAGTTTGAAAGAAAATATTGTAACTGGTCATCAAGAACAGGATGAAAGAATTACTCAAGCACTAAATGCAGCAGGGTTAAGTGAATTTATCGCTAAGAAACATATTAATCAGGATACAATATTAGCCAAAGATTTTGATGGTGGGACAGATTTGTCTGGTGGACAATGGCAAAAAGTTGCCTTAGCAAGAGACTTATATGCAAATGGCCAGATTGAATTTCTTGATGAACCAACAGCTGCTTTAGATGCGAAAAGTGAAGCTGAAATTTATGAAAGATTTTTACATGAGAATCAAGCTAAGACTATTTTCTTTGTCACACATAGATTATCTGCAGTTAAGTTCGCTGACAAGGTTTTGTATTTGAAGGATGGTTATTTAGCTGGCTTTGACAAGCATCAAAACTTGCTAAAAAACAATGATTCTTATCGTGAACTTTATGAATTACAGAAGAATGCTTATATTTAGGCAAAATAAAGGTCAAATATTTCAAAGTTAGAAATACTTGACCTTTTTACTATGATTTTATTTGTTATTTTGTTTAAGCTTATAAAGATAAATTGGTAAGCCTAAGGCTGTTAAACCAATACCTACCATACTTAACCAGAACTTATTGATAACTGTCATAATAATGATAAAAATACCGCCAAGCAGGGCGACAATTGGTGTAACAGGGTAAAATGGAACCTTAAATGGGCGGTTTAAGTTAGGCTCTTTAATACGTAAAATTGGTTGACATAAAGTAAGTAAAATTGTGAAGAACCACATTACAAATACCAAAATATCAGTTAAAACATCAAAGCTACCTAGGCTAATCATTAAGGCACTTAGTAACCAAATGATTAAGGCACTAAATACCGGTACCTCAGTCTTTTTAGTTGTATAGCTAAATTTGTCAGAAAATGGTAAGAGATTTTGCTTAGATAAAATAAAGGGAGCTCTCATACCAGTAATCATGAAGCCGTTAATTGCACCATAACAAGAAATTAAAATTCCGATAGTAATTAAACGACCACCAAGACCGCCAAATAAAATTTTACTAGTATCTAAGGCAGTATTTTGATTTCCAATAATTTGGCTAAATGGGAGGGTTTTCAAAAAGACTAAGTTAACTAAGACATAAACTGTGGTTACAATTGCAATTCCCCAAACTAGGGCTCTTGCCATATCTTTTTGGACATTTTTCATTTCCCCAGCTAAGTTAGTAACTGTAATCCAGCCATCAAAGGCAAATAAAGCAGCTAAAACTCCACCACTTAATGCTGTAGTTAAACTAACCTTATTACTGATGACAAAGTTAGTAAAATCAAAATTTTGCTGAGGTGCAAATAAACCGAAAGCAACAATTAAGAGTAATGGAATTAGTTTGACAATTGTTAGGACTTGTTGTAATTTCCCAGAAAAATTGTTTCCAAATAAATTGATAAAAAAGGCAAATGAGACAATCATCAAGCTAATTACTAGTTGCCAAGAATACTTTAAGCCAAATAAATTAGTAGCTTGAACACCAAAGATTGCAGAGTTGGCAGAAATTTCAGCAGGAAAATAAACGATTATTTGAGCCCAGCCGAATAAAAATCCCCAGAGATTGCCATAAGTGTGATTTAAATATTCGATTGATCCATCTACGGGTAATTCTGCAGCTACCTCAGCAATTGTCAAAGCTGAAGCAAGAGATAAAATCCCCGCAATAATCCAAACCCATAAACTGATACTAGGTGATAGAGACTGCTTTGAAATTGTACTTATTTTGAAAAAAACTCCAGATCCAATGACGCTTCCCACCAAGGTTGCTAGAGCTTGTGAAAATGTTATTTGTTTTTTCATTTTTATTCCTTTCATTGTCTTTAAAGATTATACCTAATAATCAGCTCTTGGTATAGCGAAGATTATTGGTTAAAATGGTTTCAGGAGGTAAAAATCGTGTTTCATTTTCGCCATCGTTCGACCTTTTTCTTATTGATTGTAGCTTTTATAGTTGTAGTAGCAGGTCTATTTTTTGCTTATAAATCTTTCCCGCGCCAAACAACTTTGCCAGCTAATGCTAATTTGAGTGTAATTGGTGCAGAACTTGATCAGAGTAAAGATTATGTAGATTTACATCAATTAGAAAGTAATGGTTTATCCTTTGTATACTTACGTGCTACTCAAGGAAAATCATATTTTGATGAAGATTATAATTTGTATCGTGATCAAATCCAAGGAACTCGCATGGCCTTTGGGACAGTAATATACTTTAGTGATCAATCTACTGTTGCTAGTCAATGGAATTTCTTTCAAAAGAAGGTTGGCGCTAACAGTGGCTCTTTACCAATTCTATTGAAGCCTGCACAAGGTGTAAGAAAAAATAGTAGGTTTTATCGTCAAATGGGACAAATGGCCACAAGATTTTTAACAACAAATAAGATGGTGATGGTGTTAGTGCCGAAAAAGTATCAAATGTATTTCCCTAGTGAAACTCGTTTTTTAAATGATGAGCAACACGTACCTAATAAAAATTTATATGCTTTTTGGCAATATACAAATCATGGACATGTAAAAAATACCAAAAATATGGAAGATAATGTAACGATGTATGCTTATAACGGCACCATGGGCCAGTATAAGCAACTTTATGGAGAGTTGACACAATAATGTATAACAAACAGATTCAAGCAGTATTAGCAAAAGAAGGCAAAGTAAAGCCAACTTTAATTCAAGAAAGGAGTTATGACTTACTTAAGAGCGGGCATAATGTTATTGGCTTTGCCAAAACAGGAACAGGAAAAACTTTAGCATATTCATTGCCATTAATTGAAGTGACCGAAGCTGGTGAGGCAAGCAGTTTAGTAATCTTTGAACCAACAACTGAACTTGCTATTCAAACGCGGAATGCGATTCGGCCATATGTTAAGGCGATGGATTTAGACGTTTTGGCTTTAGTAGGTAGTGGTAATCGCTCTCGTCAAATTGAACAACTAAAAAAGAAAAAGCCAGAAGTCTTAGTAGTTACACCCGGACGCTTTTTTGATTTGTTTTCAGATAATAAAATCAAAGTAAAGCAAATTAAACACTTGGTGATTGATGAAGCAGATGATATTTTAGAATTTACTAAGCTTGAACTTTTGTCAAGATTAGGTCAAAACCTACCTTCAGATAGTCAAGTTGTTTTATTTGGTGCTACCGAAAGTGATATCACCAAAAAGGCAGAAGACTTATTTTTAGCCAAGTTTTATTTGGTTGATGTGAGGGCAGACCAAAAGAGTACGATTAAGCACTATTTCTTAAAAGTGGCCAATCAATATAAGATTCAATTCTTACAACGCTTGGCTAAAGTCGACAATTTTAAGGGAGTTTTATTTTTTGATTCCAATGAAAATCTAGAAAGATTTGCTAGAATTTTTTCTCACTCAAAAACTCCTTTTGATTTATTGTCAAATAATCAACCAAAAAATCGGCGTCAAAAGGCAATTAATGATTTGGCTAGTGGCAAGACTAAGTTGTTATTAGCAACTGATTTGGCAGCGCGTGGGTTAGATATACCTAAGTTAAGTTTCGTGGTCAATTATGAATTACCTGAAGATTTGAATACTTATCTTCACCGCGCTGGTAGAACAGGCAGAATGGGAATGGAAGGTACTGTCGTTACTTTAGGTGATGATCATGATTTGCGTGATTTGCGAAAAGTTTTGCAAGGAATAGAACTCAAACAGGTTTATTTTGCTGGCTTCAAATTAGTGACAGAAAAGCCTAAGAAGAATATCCGCAAAAAAGTTCAAGCTGATTTAGAAAAGCCAGTTAAAAAGCATCACAAGAAGAGAAGAAAGAAGCAAAAGAATAAAGGATATCATCCTAGAAAAGAGAAAAAATAGTGCGAAAATTTATTGATTTTTTGAGTCGTTATGTTTTTCCACTTGCAACTAGACTGGCAAATTGGCGTTGGCTAGTCGCACTTAGGGATGCTTTTATCAGTATTATTCCAATTTCTGTTATTGGGTCATTAGCAGTATTAATTCCTGGACTAATTTCGGCTGCTAAGACGATGTTAGGACTAAAAGCGTTAGCTTATGCATTAGGGCCAATTGTGCAAATTTCTAATTTAGTTTATTTAGGTACTTTTAAGCTCTTTTCTTTTTTCTTTGTTTTAGCTTGGGGATACCAAATAGCCAAAAACTTTGAAGTGAATAGGTTAGCAGGAGCAATCGTGGCTCTGGGTAGTTTTTGTATGAGCATTGCAAATTTGGTTAAAGTAAAGATTGGCAATGAACAAGTTGTTTTGCATCATGTTTTTAATACTAGTCAATTATCTTCAACTGGCCTTTTTACTGGCTTAATTTTTGGCGGGTTAGGCGCAGCGCTGTACGTCTTATTTTATAAGGGACACTTGACTTTACGGTTTTCAAACCAAATTCCTCATGCTGAAGAAGCTGCCTTTGTATCACTTATTCCTGTTTTGCTGAGTTTAAGTATTGTTGGTACAGTGAATTATCTTTTTCAAACAATTACCGGAACTTATTTTGGAAATTGGTTACTTAATTCAATCCAAGCTCCATTGATGAAAATGGGCCAAGGTTTTGGTATGGTTTTATTAATCACCTTTTTAATTCACGCTTTCTACTTTTTTGGAATAAATGGTTTGAGTGTTTTAGCCCCCGTCCTAGATTCTATTTGGTTAACTGCTCAAAATTCAAATATCAGTTTAGCAAAAGCTGGAAAACTACCTCATTATATTTGGACAAGAAATTCATTTGATGTTTTTGCCTTTTTAGGAGGTAGTGGGGCAACGTTATTATTAATTTTTGCTATTTTGCTATTTTCAAAACGAAGTGATTATCGTACACTAGCAAAAATAGCTATTGGTCCTGGATTTTTCAACGTGAATGAACCAATAATTTGGAGTTTACCAATCGTACTCAATCCTATTTATGTAATTCCGTTTATTTTAGCTCCGATGGTAAATGTTTCAATTGCCTATTTTGCTAGTGCGATGCATTGGATTAACCCAATCCAAGCCACAGTCCCTAGTGTAATTCCTCCGATACTGAATGCCTATTTAGCAACAGCTTATGATTGGCGAGTAATTATCTTAATTATTATTAATATGGTTGTGAGCTTGTTAATTTGGACGCCTTTCGTTTTTGCGGCAGATAGGGTTAGGGATGAGAGCGAGCATCGCTCATTTTTTAATTATCAATACTAATGAAAAACACTAACTAATATGGTAAAGTAATTAGTGTTGATGGCCACGTAGCTCAGTAGGATAGAGCCACTGTCTCCTAAACAGTAGGTCGCCAGTTCGATTCTGGCCGTGGTCATAAAAAAAGGTTGATATCTACGCTTATACGTAGGATATCAACCTTTTTTATCTAGTTTTTAATTTTTCTCCATCAGCAAAAATTTAGAAAAATCTCCTTTTAACTTTTTCTTATCATTAACCGCCTTTAATAATTGCTCTTTACTAATTCCTTTGAAGTCTAAAATTGCATGGAAAACAGTATAAACGTCCGCTAATTCTTCGAGTAAATTTTCTTCACTTGTAGCATTTTTTACTTCATTAGCTTCTTCTACAATTTTATTTTGGAGAGCAGAAAGAATTTCCTCTTGTTTAAGACTTCTAAACTTAGCGTTAGTTGCAAATTCAGGTATTTTGTCTCGTACTAATTTATGCATATTATAAGTTCCTCTAATATTATTTTTTATTTTCATAGTTAATTATGAATTATGGATAAATATAACTCATTGTTCTTAATTTTATCACTAATTTTGATAAAATTCATTGACTGTTACTCAAATATTATTTAAATTGCAAATTATTATACGCGACTAAATTAATAATGTACGCATTTTCACAAATAAAATGACGACGATTATCCAAAATATCAAACCTACAAAAATTAAAAAATATTTCTGATAGCTTTTTTTACTTGCAATTCCAAATACTAGACAAAAAGCGCCTATTGCAATCGCAAAGCCACAAATTAGTAAGTAAAAGAAACCTAAATCCATTTAATTCCCTTCTTTTCAATAA
Organism: Lactobacillus psittaci DSM 15354; assembly: GCF_000425905.1. Classification (GTDB taxonomy): domain Bacteria; phylum Bacillota; class Bacilli; order Lactobacillales; family Lactobacillaceae; genus Lactobacillus; species Lactobacillus psittaci. The sequence goes on along the minus strand of NZ_AUEI01000004.1, from coordinate 226,923 downwards.
CTTATTAATAGCGTATCATAGGTAGTAACGCGATGGAGGTAATTTTATGAAGCAAATTAAAGTAATGACTGTTTTTGGAACAAGACCAGAAGCAATTAAGATGGCTCCGCTTGTTTTGAAATTAAAGTCAGATGCGCGCTTTGAAGAAGTGACTGTTGTTACTGCCCAACATAGAGAAATGCTTGATCAAGTATTAGACATTTTTAAGATTAAGCCAGACTATGACTTTAATATTATGCACAAGAATCAAACCTTAGCTGATATTACAACTAAGGTTATGACAATGCTTACTGATACAATAAAAAAAGAAAAGCCTGATATTGTTTTAGTTCATGGCGATACTACTACTTCATTTGCTGCTAGTTTAGCTACATTTTATGAACAAACAACCTTAGGCCACGTTGAAGCTGGACTTAGAACTTGGAATAAGTATTCTCCATTCCCTGAAGAAATGAATCGTCAATTAACTGATGTTTTAAGTGACTTATACTTTGCTCCAACTAGTTTAAGTAAGCAAAATTTACTTAAAGAAAGTCATCCAGCAGATAATATTTTTATTACTGGTAATACTGCAATTGATGCTTTACATGAAACGGTTCAAAAAGATTACCATCATGATGTTTTAGATGAAATTAAGCCAGGTAATCGTGTGATTTTGGTAACAATGCACCGCCGTGAGAACCAAGGTGAACCAATGCGCCGAGTATTTAAAGTGATGAAACAAGTGGTGGATAGTCACGATGATGTTGAAATTATTTACCCAGTCCACTTGTCACCACGTGTCCAAGCGGTAGCTAAGGAAGTGCTAGGTGGCGATTCTAGAATTCACTTGATTGATCCATTAGATGTCGTTGATTTCCATAATTTAGCTCAAAGAAGTTACTTCATTATGACTGATTCAGGTGGTGTGCAAGAAGAAGCCCCTTCACTTGGTAAGCCAGTTCTAGTTTTACGAGATACTACTGAAAGACCTGAAGGTGTTGAAGCAGGGACTTTGAAACTCGTAGGTACTGAAGTTGATAAAGTAAAAACTGAAATGGTTAAACTTTTAGAAGATAAGGCTGCTTATGAAGAAATGGCCAATGCCAAGAATCCATATGGTGATGGTCATGCAAGTGACAGAATCATGGATGCAATTGCTTATTACTTTGATAAAGAAAATACTAAGCGTCCAGCTGAATTTGAATAAAACTAGACTCTAATTTCTAGCAATATGTATTTTAAGGCTTAATTCCGATATTTTTTGGAATTAGGCTTTATTTTTTTGGAAAATAAGTTGATAAAAGCAACTATTTTATTATAAAATAAGTTGATAAAAGCAACTATTTGCAGGTGATAATCAATGCTTAACAATAAAGAAATCAATATAATTCGAAAATTTAATCGGCAATATGTAATTGCCCTTGGAGTACTTAATAAGAAGATTTTTAAAACGGATTTATCTTGGCCCGAAGGAAGAATTCTTGAGGAAATTGCTGAAGAAGCTGAGATAACACCAATTCAAATTGTAAATAAATTAAAGATTGACAAAGGCTATACTAGTCGAATAATTAGTCAATTAGAAAAGAAAAAGTTAATTGAAAAAATCCCCGATTCACAAGATCGGCGTTCAATTAAATTGGTTCTAACTGATAAGGGGCTTGAAGCATATAAATCAATTGATATCCGTTCGAATGATCAAATAAATAACTTAATTGAAAATTTACCAGATAGTCAACAAATAGAGTTTTTTGAGAGTATCAAACATGCAAATCGATTATTATTTGGAAGTGAGGGAAAATAGCTATGTGGTACGTTAAGAAATGGAATGAATTAACACCTGAAGAAATTTGGCAAATATTGGACTTACGCATTTCTACGTTTGTTGTTGAACAAAAACGAATTTATCATGAAATTGATAAAACTGATCTCTCTGCTTTACATGTTTTTGCAATTGAAAATGATAAAATAGTAGCTTATGCTCGGGTCTTTTTGGATGGAAAATATGTTTCTTTTGGAAGAGTGGTTACTAGTGAAGTGGTTCGTGGGCATGGATATGGGATGAAGTTATTAAAGGAAATTATGCATACTATAAAAGAGAACTTCCCAGGAAGAGAAATTGAAATTGAATCTCAAGAACAGGTACAAGATTTTTACAAAAAAGTGGGCTTTAAGACTATTGGAGCGCCTTTCATTTTTGAATCAACGCCTCATATTAAAATGATTCATAAAAGTTTATAAGTTAGTCTATCGCAACAAAAAAAGGACCGTTAATGGTCCTTTTTTCTTTGCTTTGACTCAATCACGTATTGCCGAATACGCTCTCTAATAAGATGGTCATTTTTTTGAAAAATGGCCTTTGTAGTTAAATAGTTAAAGATTCCAACTAAAAGCTGGTCAACTAATTTAACACATACTGAGTTTAAATGAAGTAAGCTGAGACCTACTATCATAATTAAAGTATCAGGAATGATACTAATTATTCTAAAAGTGAAAAAAGCTACTAACTTATGCCAAATGGACTTACTTTGATCGACATGATGAGTAAACACTGCAAAATGATTAAAGAAGAAAGAGGCTAAGTTAGAAATGATAAATGCTAATGTATTAGCAAAAACTAGGACAACTTTAAAATCAGTATGTAAAACAACGAAAACAATTGTATTAATTAAGGCTGCAATAAAGCCAAAAATCATATAAACATATAAGTTTCGATGTCTTTTAACTAACTTTTTGCCTAAGTTACGAAGGTGAGCTTTTTCCGTTGGTAAATTAGTCTTTTTAGCCATTGAGAATATCGGCTAATTGTTCGGCAACAGCATCAATTCGATCAACATCGTCATCATCAGGTGCATTTTCAACAGTTAAAGGTTTAACAGTTTCCTCAGCTCCAACTGCTAAAAAGGCCTTTTCAAAGTCAAAGACATTTTCACAGTAATGTTCTTTATATGTTTTATCGCCACTACCCATGACGAAGAACTTTTTACCAGTTAAATCTAGAGTTTTTAATTGTTCATAAAAATCTGCAATTTCATCGGTCATCTTACCTTCACCGTATGTGTAGGTTACAAAAACACAAAGATCGCAGTTTAGATAATCACTGGCATCAGTGAAAGAAACATCACTTGAATCTACATCAAAGCCAGCGTCTTGTAAATCTTCTTCTAGAATTTCAGCCATATCTTCATCATTACCAGTCATACTGGCGTAGACAATTTTTACTTGCATAGCAATTTCCTTTTCTTGTTTTGTATAATTATCTGCTTCAGTTTAGCATATTATCAACTAGTTGGTAACTAATAATGGAATAATTTAAGAATTGTTTTTTAATTTGTGGTTTAACGCTATAATAGAGAAGAAACTATAAATTAAGGAGAATTTACATTGATCACTTTAAAATCAAAGCGTGAACTTATTGGTATGCAAAAATCAGGTCGTCTTTTAGCTTCAATGTTTGAAGGACTAAGAGATGTTATTAAACCTGGAATTTCTACTTGGGAAATTGAAGAGTTTTGTCAAGCATTCATGAAAAAACGCGGAGGACGCTTATCAGAACAAGGATTTGAAGGTTATAAATATGGCACTTGTATCTCTGTTAACGATGAAATTGCTCACGCCATTCCACGTAAAGATTTAATTCTCCAAGAAGGAGATTTAGTCAGCGTTGATGTTACTTGTAATTTAAATGGTTATGAAACTGACTCATGTACCACTTATCCTGTTGGTGCAATTTCTGAAGAAGATCAAAAGCTACTTGATGTAACTAAAAAAGCAATGTACATGGGAATTGACCAAGCTCAAGTTGGTAATCGGATTGGTGATATCGGTGCCGTAATTCAACATTATGTTGAAGATGAAAATGGCTTTGGTGATGTTCGTGAATTAATTGGTCACGGAATTCAACCAACTATTCACGAAGACCCAGAAGTACCACACTGGGGCAAAGCTGGTCATGGTTTACGCTTAAAGGAAGGTATGACTATCACTGTTGAACCAATGCTTGAAGCAGGTGGTGACTGGCGAATTATGCAAAAAACTGTTGACGATCCTAATGACGATTGGGTTTACTATGTAACTCCAGATGGCTCAAAGGCTGCTCAATTTGAACATACTTTTGCAATTACCAAAGATGGTCCAAAGATTTTGACTTTGCAAAAACCATATGATGGTTTAGAAAAATATATTCCACATTTTGATGATGAAGTAGATGATTAAGAATTTTGATTTGAGACATTTTTTTAAAGTGCTTTCTAAAAGAATGTCTCATGGTGAGATTAATCAAAGTTCAATCATAATCGCCTATTACTTACTGTTTAGTATGTTTCCGATTTTAATTATCGTTGGGAATATTTTGCCGTTATTTCATTTGAAGACGGAATTAATTGAAGAGTATTTGGTTTATGTTTTACCAACTAAAATAAGTGAATTTATGATTCCGATTGTAAAAAGTGTTTTGCAAAAACAATCGACAGGGTATATTTCATTTGGTATTTTGATTGCATTATGGTCTTTTTCTTCTTTGACAAATGCCATGAGGATTAATATGAATCGAATCTATGGTGTTAGACAGGAAGAACTCCATTTTTCTTTAGGGCGAAAAATGCTTGAACGGATAGCAGTTATTTTGATAACTGGATTAATGATAGTTTTACTAGTAATATTGACTTTCGCTTTAACTTTTGGTCAGGAATTAATTGAAAGTCTCAAAAGATTTTGGGGAATATCTTATTTGGGATTTGAAAGTATTTTTGCTTATAAGTGGTTAGTTTTACTAATAACGATGTTAATTGTAATTGCCTATTTTAATTTTGCACTCCCCAATGTAAAAAAGCATAAACGGGCAGTTTGGCCAGGAGTTTTTACAACTCTTATTGGTTGGGCAATTCTTTCATACTTATTTGGGTTGTATTTAAGTCACTTTAAAATTTCATTTGAAAATTACGGGATAGTTGGTACATTCATTATTTTTATGTTATGGTTGAATTTAAGTTCACTGTTATTCTTGTTTGGGGTTTGCATTAATGCAACTATCGACGAATTAGAATATGGAATACCAGAAATCCGTTAGATGAAAGCGCATTATTTTGTTATACTGAGTATATAATGATAAATAAGAAAGTGTGAATATATGAAAGTTAGAAAAGCAGTTATACCCGCAGCAGGCTTAGGTACACGTTTTTTACCTGCAACTAAGGCAATGCCTAAAGAAATGCTTCCAATTGTTGACAAGCCAACAATTCAATTTATTGTTGAGGAAGCTAAGAATTCTGGAATTGAAGATATTTTAATTGTTACAGGTAAGAGTAAGCGAGCAATTGAAGATCATTTTGACTCCAATCCTGAACTTGAAGCAGATCTTGAAGAAAAGCATAAAGAACAACTTTTGGAATTAACCCAAAGTATCACCAACTTGGGGGTAAATTTATATTACACTCGGCAACCACACCCAGCTGGCTTAGGGGATGCAATTTATCGTGCTAGAAGCTTTGTGGCAGGCGAACCATTTGTGGTTTTGCTTGGTGATGACTTAATGAATGACAAAGTGCCATTAACTAAGCAATTAATTAATCGTTATAATGAGACTCATGCTTCAACTATTGCAGTTAAGCGAGTACCACATGAAGAAGTTTCAAAATATGGTATTATTGAGCCTTCTGGCGAAATTGCTTCAGGTTTGTACAATGTTAAATCATTTGTTGAAAAGCCAGCAATTGATAAAGCTCCAAGTAACTTAGCAATCATTGGTCGTTATTTATTAACACCTGAAATTTTCGATATTTTAGCTAAACAACGTCCAGGTGCAGGTGGCGAAATCCAACTGACTGATGCAATTGATACTATGAATAAAACGCAAAGAGTGTTTGCTCATGTATTTAATGGTGAACGTCATGATGTTGGTAACAAAGAAGGGTATCTTGAAACTTCAATTGAATATGGTTTAACCCACCCTGAAACTAAGGATGCTTTGCGTCAATATATTCTTGATTTAGCCAAGACGCTTGAAAAGCCAGTAGATAAGAAAAATAAATAATTAATTTAATAAAGGTCAACCATTTTGTGGTTGGCCTTTTTACTTGATAAGCACTTTATTTGGTTTTCCAATTTGAATTCCAAAAATTAGCTCTTGTTTGTGATCGAGTTGAATTTTAACTAAGAGCTGTCGATTTTTAACTTTTTTTGTTAAAAAATAAAATTTTTGTTTTTGCATTGCTTCTTTACCGGGAATTAATACACATGCTTCACTAGTAATTTCGATTTTGCTAATAGGGTAAGCTTTATCAGCTTTCAAAAACACTAAATTACTATTTTGATTTAAATCTTTGATAAGTAGTAAAAAATCAATTAGTCTCATATCTTAATTTTCCCTTTAGTTAACTAAATTTGTGTAAGTTTTAACAGCTTTTTTGATAATATTTCTCTTGAAAGCTAATTTTACTTTTTGATTTCTATCCATTCTTTTTATGATATACTGTTTAACAGTTCGATTCAGATAGGAATGGAGAATAATAATGCAAAAAAATAAAAAGCATAACCGTCTTGTTTTATGGTTAGGTGGAATTATCACCTTCATCATTTTTGCTTTTGCTGGGGCAGGGATGTATTTTTATAATGTAGCAGTAGTTCCGGGACACAAAACATTTTTAAGTAGTAGTAAACCACTTACTAAGTCTGATTCCTTGTATCAAGAAAAACTTTGGTATAAAAAGGCTACTAAAAAACATCTATACATGATGAGTAGTGACAATAAATTACGTCTTGATGCCAATTATATCAAAAATAATAATTCCAAAAAGACTGTTATTATTTTGCATGGTTATATGAATAATAAAGATGGAATGGGTGAATATGCCGCTTTATTTCATTCTTTGGGCTACAATGTCTTGCTTCCAGATGCACGTGGACATGGTCAAAGTCAGGGGAATTATGTTGGGTATGGCTGGATGGAAAAAGATGATATAAAAAAATGGATTCAGAAATTGCTCAAAGATAATCCTAAACAAGAGATTGTGATTTTTGGAGTTTCAATGGGTGGTGCTACAACGATGATGACTAGTGGCTTGAAACTACCTAGTCAGGTTAAGGCTTTTATTGAAGATTGTGGGTATACTAATGCTAAGAATGAAATTGAGCATGAAGCTCAAGCAATTTATTCGATGCCAACTTTTCCACGCTTCCCTTTGGTTGAAATTTTGAGTGGAATAACTCGTTTGAGAGCTGGTTATTTCTTAGGAGATGCTGATAGCATTAAGATGCTTAAGCATAATACAAAGCCGATGCTGTTTATCCATGGGGCAAAAGATACTTTTGTACCAACTGAAATGGTTTATAAGAATTATCGTGCTAGTCGTGGACCAAAACAGCTCTGGGTAGTGCCAGGTGCTAGCCATGCTAAATCATTTGCAACTCATCCCCATGAATATAAAGCTAGAATCAAAGCATTTTTAAATAAGTACATCAAATAGTAAAATTAGCATCAGATTTTGGAGAAATGAGAGGAAATTTGATGCAAGACATTTATATTATCGCCGCAAAGAGAACACCTTTTGGTCGTTATCGTGGTCAGTTAGCAGCTTTTAATGCCGTAGAGTTAGGGACTTATGCCCTTAAAGACGCCTTGAAGGCTGCTAATTTGCGTTCTAGTGACTTAGATGCCTTATTTATGGGAAATGTTTTAAGTGCAGGACTTGGACAGAATATGGCTCGTCAAGTTGCTATTAATAGCGGGATGAGAGAAGAAAGTGTTGCTACAACAATTAATGAAGTATGTGGATCTTCACTTAAGGCTGTTCGTTTAGCCCAAGCTCAAATGCTTATTGGCGATTTAGATCTTGTCGCAGTTGGTGGTAGTGAGAGTATGACTAATGCGCCACTTCTAGCTAAAAAATCCGAAAAAGATAATCCTAATTTTGTTGATAGTATGCTCAATGATGGTCTAACTGATTCATTTAGCAACAAGTTAATGGGAAATACTTGTGAAAATGTCGCTGTTAAATATGGGATAAGTCGCGCTGAAGCAGATGAATTTAGTGTGGATTCACATCAAAAAGCAGCTCGCGCACAGGCTGCTGGCTTCTTTAATCAAGAAATTACTCCTTTGGCAGAATTAGATCATGATGAAAATGTACGGCCAGATTCAAATGTTGAAAAGTTAGCTAGTTTGAAGACGGTCTTTAAAGAAGGTGGTGTTGCTACAGCTGGTAACTCATCACCTTTATCAGATGGGGCAAGTATGTTAATTTTAGCTACTGAAGATAAGGTTAAAGAATTGAACTTAAAGCCACTTGCCAAGTTAACCGCCTATGCCGAAGTGGGGCTTGATCCACAAATTATGGGCTTTGGTCCTAAAGTAGTTATTGAGAAATTATTGCAGGAAAATGGGCAAACTCTAGCTGATATTGACTTGTTTGAAATTAATGAAGCTTTTGCTGCAACTAGTCTAGCTGTTGAAAAAGAATTGCACTTGGACCATAGTAAGGTTAATATTCATGGTGGAGCCTTAGCATTGGGACATCCATTAGGAGCAAGTGGTGCGAGAATTTTAGGTACTTTAGCTCATTCTTTAATTAGTGAAAATAAAGAAAGAGGAATTGCCAGCCTTTGTATTGGAGGCGGGCTAGCAATTGCCTTTGAGATTGAACGGGTGAAATAAAAAATGAAATTTTATCAGTTGCCAATAAGTGAGCGGCGAAAAATGCTGCTTCAAAATGGAATTAAGCTGAATCATGTTGATGACGATTTATTAAGTGAATTAGATTTGCTTAGTGAAAATGTAATTGGCAAACTAACTTTACCATTATCAGTTTTGCAAACCGCAATTGTTAATGGACAAAGCTTTCAAGTTCCAGTGGCAACTGAAGAGTCATCAGTTGTTGCTGCAGCTAACCATGGCTTAAATATCTTTAACCAAAATGGTGGAGTTAGCGCTAAAAGTGAGCGGACAGGTATTTGGGGACAATTAGTTTTTGAAGCAGCAGAATTTTCATTAGCTGAATTTGAAGCTAAAAAGCCGGATTATCTAAAATTAGTTAACGAGGAATTTGCATCACTAGTTAAGCATGGTGGTGGCGTTAGACAAATTATCGCTGAAGTAAAAGCAGATTTATTGTTTTTACGGGTGTTAGTTGATCCTGCAGAAAGCATGGGAGCTAATCGGACTAATGCAATTTTGGAGTTTTTGGGACAAAAAATCAGTCAAGATTTTACAATTGAAAAACTATATGCAATTTTATCTAACTATCCTAGTCAATATACTTACGCTAAAGTCTCTTTGGCTTTTGCCAGTTTAACTAAAACTAAAGATGAAAAAATTGGTAAAAAAATAGCTCAAAAAATTGTTTTACTTAGTAAAATTGGTCAAGAAGATCCATATCGCGCTGTTACTAATAATAAAGGGATTATGAATGGTGTGGATGCGATTTTGCTGGCAACAGGTAATGATTTCCGCGCTGTAGAAGCAGCTTGTCATCAAGCCGCAAGTTTATCAGGTAGTTATCAAAGTTTAAGTAACTGGCGAATTGAAGATAATAAGCTAGTTGGTGAAATAAAATTGCCACTTGCAATTGGTGTTGTTGGCGGCTCAATTAAATCGCGAAGTGACGTCCAAGTTGCTTATCGGATTTTGGGACAGGTAACTGCTAGTGAACTAGCGGAAATTATTGCAGCAGTTGGGTTAGCTAACAACTTAGCTGCTTTACTTGCTATTTCAACTGTGGGGATTCAAAAGGGACACATGAGTTTACAAATCCGTAATGTCTTAAAGAATCTAACAGCAACTGATGAAGAAAAAAATTCAGTAAAAGAACTAATGCAAAAGCAAAAACGTTATAGTGAAACTGACGCAAAAAAGTTTTTACAAGAAATTAGAGAGGAAAATAATTAAGTATGAAAGTCGGTATTGATAAAATTGGTTTTTATACACCAAATAAATTTGTAGATATGGTGGATTTAGCTAAGGCCCGCGATGTTGATTCTGGGAAATTTTTAATTGGTATCGGTCAAAATAAGATGGCAGTTGCTGATAAAAGCCAAGATGCTGTTTCAATGGCAATCAATGCAACTAGTGAATATATTGATAAGATTGAACTTGATAAGTTGGGCTTACTAGTATTTGGTACTGAATCAAGTGTAGATCAATCAAAGTCTGCTTCATTATTTGTTAAAAAGGCCTTGAATTTACCTAAAAACATTAGAACTTTTGAATTAAAGGAAGCTTGCTTTGGTCTTACTGCTGCAATTATGACGGCAATTGACTATGTCAAAGCTCATGAAGATAAAACAGCCATCGTTATTGGTAGTGATATTGCTCGCTACGGTGTGGCAACTCCTGGAGAAGTTACACAAGGTGCCGGTAGTATTAGTTTGCTCATTAAAAAAGATCCAAGCATTATGGAAATTGACAGTGAAACTAGTATGTACTCAGATGATATTGATGACTTTTGGCGTCCCAACAACTTCAAATGTGCTTTAGTTGATGGCAAATATTCAACTAATGTTTATCTTGATTTCTTTAAGCACTGTTTTGAAGATTATATCCAAAAGCAAAATTTAAAAACCAGTGATTTTGAAGCCTTACTTTTCCACTTACCATTCACTAAAATGGGACAAAAAGCCCTTAAATTGGCTATCGAAGGTCAAGCTCCAGAAACAACTGCTCGCTTACTTGATAAGTTTGTGGCAGGAGCAACATATGGTAAAGAAGTTGGTAATATTTATACTGCCTCACTTTACATGTCACTTCTTAGTTTACTTGAAGTGGATCAACCAAAAGCTGGCAGTTTAATTGGCTTATTTTCATATGGTTCAGGTGCGATGGCTGAATTTTTCACTGGCCGATTGGTAGATGGTTATGAAAAACAATTAGCTCCTGAAAAGCACGAAGAAATGCTTGAAAATCGTCAAAAGCTAGCAGTTGACGAATATGAAAAGATATTTAATGATAGTTTGAAAGATTTAGGGGCTAATGAAGAAGTAAGCTCTGATGCTAGTGGTTGGTACTTTGCAGGAACTCAAGAAAATATTAGACAATATTCTAATAAATAATTGTTGCAAGCGTTTACATAAAATGGTATATTAGAAGCGTGGAAGAGGTAGAAAGTAACAAAATTAGGTTTTTATCTCCAGAATTGTATTGTTAGTTAAATGAAGATTCTCTGAATAGAGGTGTTAGCTAATTTTTCGATTGGCTACGCGTGTATTTTCCATTTGATTATTATTTTTTGATTGCGTTTGACGCAATAAACTCGAACAAGTGATGTTATTTTAAGGTCGCGTCGCCAAGATTTGATGATTGTGACTAGAGGAATTAATCCTGCCTCGTCCATTTGATAAACAGGCTACTTACTAGGAAAGCAAGGGTAGCCTGTTTTTTAATGCAAAAAAATAAGGCCTAACATGGCCTTATTTTTATATAATTAGATATCTTTTCGTAAAACTAATTTAGCAATTGCTTCGCAACGAGCAGTTTGTGGAAGCATATCGATATTTTCAATTACACGAACATCATAAACTTCACTCAGCATGACTAAGTCTTGAGCAACAGTAGAAGGGTTACATGAAATATAAACAAAACTTTCTGGTCTTACTTGCATTATTGTTTTAATCAATGATTTAGCTAAACCGGTTCTTGGTGGGTCAACAATTAATGCATCAATTGGTACGCCACTATTCTTCAACTGGGGTAAGATTTTTTCAACGCTACCTTGTAAGTATTCCGCATTGCGTACGTGATTTAATTTAACATTATGCATTGCATCTTCAACTGCTTCAGGAATACTCTCAATTCCAATAACTTGTTTGACATAATCACTGGCGATAATTCCGATTGTTCCAACGCCACTGTATGCATCAATTAGGACCTGATCAGGAGTTAAGTTAAGAAGTTTAATTGCTTCTGAATAAAGAATTTCAGTTTGTTCAGGATTTAACTGGAAGAATGCACGTGGAGAAAGGGCAAATTTCTTTTCTAAGATATGTTCTACAATTTGGTTCTTTCCGGCTAACTTAATAGTCTTATTACCCCAAACTTGTGGATTGTTCCAATCAGTTTCATTTTGATAAACAGAAACTACTTTGTCTAATTTCATAACTTCTAAAGCTAATTTCTTTAAACCATTGATTTTCTTACCAACAGTGATAAAAGTAACTTGCATTTCACCGGTTGAAGCTGCTTCACGAACTACTACAGTTTTAATGCCATCGAAGTGTTTGCGCCAACTTGCAACAGGAAGATGATATTTATCAATTAACTTTTTGATTAAACGCTCAGTTTTTTGTGTATTTTTAGATTGGGTAGGCATTTCAGGTAAATCAATTAGGCGCCGAGAGTTTGGAGCATACATTCCTAACTTGGTTTTACCTTTGAAAAATTCAAGTTGATATTGTGCCTTGGCACGATAGTGCCAAATATTCTTGGCAGGAATTGTATTTTTCACTTTGTACTTTTGGTAACCACGTGGATGATATTTTCTAAGTGATTCTAAGACGATATCTTTTTTAAATTCAAGCTGCTGATCATAATTTAGATGTGCTAGCTCTAAACCACCGATTTCAGGATCAACTTTTTCAGGAAAGGCCACACGATTAGAGCTCTTTTCTTTAATGCGAACTAATTCAGCTTCAATATATCCTGGATGAGTCTTGATTATTTTAGCAACAACAACTTCACCAGGTAATGCTCCAGGAATAAAGATAATCTTTTTCTTGTAGTAACCTATTCCCTCACCATTAATTCCCAAACGCTTTATGGTGATAATTAAATCCTTTTTAAATGTCTTCTTTTCGGCCATTTGCGTACCTGTTCTTTCTACAAAAATCTTTTAATCATTATTTATAATACGGGCAAAAAAAGCCCCTTGCAAGCAAAAAAGACTTTGGATAGCATATTATACTAGAGAGGATAAAATTATGGCAAAAATCACGAAAGTCTCAGCACAAAAGCGACCTGGTAGATATAATATCTTTTTAGATGGAAAATACGCTTTTTCAGCTAGCGAAAAGACATTAGCCAATTTTCGCCTTTTTAAGGATACTGAGCTGACTGCTGAAGAAATCGAAGAAATTAAACAATTTGATTTAGATAGCAAGGCTAGTGACTTAGCTGCTAAATTTTTAAGTTATCAGCCACGAACAGTTTATGAAGTGGTAGTCTATTTAAAAGAAAAAGATTTAACAGATGAAGCTATCAATAATGCTGTTAGTGAGTTTGAAGACTTAGGTTATTTAGATGATTCGAATTATTGTGTTTTGTTTATTAAAAATAATCTACATGTTGGAAAAGATGGACCTAAGAGCTTAGCCAATAAGTTGCGAAAAAAGGGTGTAAGTGATAATAAAATTGAAGATGCTTTGAATGAATTTGATGATGAAGATTTTATTGAAGCTGGAATTAGGTTAATTAAGTCAATGAAGCATCAACAAGGAAAGCTTGCCTTTAAAGAATTAAAGCGTAAAAGTTTAACTAAGTTAATGAGTCATGGCTTTGATCATAATCTGGCTGAAAATATTTTTGCTAAGTTAGATTTAGTAGAAGATAATGATTATGAGTTAGATGCAATTAAACGCCAAGGAATTAAGGCGTACAAACGCTTTAAAAATTTGGATGAGACTCAAAGAAAGTATAAGATAAAAAATTATCTTTATACTCATGGCTTTAGTAGTACAGCAATTGATGAATTTCTTGCTGGTGAGATTGTTAACTTATCTGAATTAGATGAATATTAATGAGGTGTATTATGGAAACAAGAGAATTTGAAAAAAGATATTTTTATGGACGACCATTTCCTGCAAGTCTAATTGACGAAAATCGTTCATATTCAGTTCAAAACATGACAATGGAACAAGACGATGAATTTTTAGCATTTTTAAAAGAAAATGATTTAGAAGCAAATCGAGCTAACTTAGTAGTCTTTAATCCAGATAGTTTTATGTACTGGTACGGAGCTATTACCGATAAAATGATAAGTGATCGTCATGGCTTATTAAAATTTGATTTACCACAAGCTAAGGTAGCTAGTGAGATAAGTGAAGGTACGATTGCTAATTTATCTATGCCTTTGAATGCAGCTATTCCTACTTTTTTAAAGAAAGTTACTGCTAGTGGAATTAAAGTATATGAAAATTTAGGTGATAGCCAAACTCCTTATGTACTTCAAATGGTTGATTTAAATACAAAAAAACTGACTCAAATATTGTATCTTGAGTCAGTTGAAAAGTAGCTATTAAGCTGCTTTTTTATTTTTGTCTGGGGTCAATTGATAAATTATCGTATTCTAGATAGGCCCCAATGCAAGTTGAAATAAACATTACGATTAAAACTATGCCAATTGAAGTATTGACGATTTGGGATAAAGTTAGGACTTTTCTAGTAGCAACAGTAGAAATGTAGCAAAGAATAAAGTCTAAAATAACGTTAGCTATCAAAAATACAGGGCGTCTACGAATACTAAAAAAGCGCAAAAATTGTTCAAATAGACCTTCATCTAATTCTTTGGCCATTAAGTCTAATGGTCTTTGAATTGTTGCCTTAATCCCAAACATAACTAAACTTCCGGTAAAGGCTCCAACTAAGCTACGCCAAAGACTATCAGAATGGAGCACTAAACCATTATAGCCAATACCAATTAAAGTTAAGGAACAAATATAAGGAATAAGTAATAAGAAGATAAAGACCAAAAAGATATTGCGTTTTTTCATTGCTTAAATTACCTCGTTTCTTAACTGTATTTTATCATAAAAATTTGTAAGCTATGGTATAATAATTTAATTAATGAGAAACTATAATTTTTGTAAAGAAAGTGAGAAATAAGAAGATGAGTAGTGACCCGGCGGCGACTGGCTTCTTCGAAAATTTAAAGAAACATTTTGCTCATGAAAAAGAAGATAGTACTTTAGAAAAACTGGGCAAAGAAATAGAAGATTTGCATCAAAAAACAGAAATTAATGATACTGAATATTCAATGTTTTCAGGATTATTAAACTTCCAAGGGAAGATGGCTCGTGAAGTAATGGTGCCACGCCCAGATGCATTTATGGTTGATATTAATGATAGCTTTCAAGATAATTTAGATAGTATTTTACATGAACCTTACTCTAGAATTCCGGTTTATGACCAAGACAAGGATAAGATTGTAGGGGTAATTCATATTCGGTCTGTTTTAAGAAAAGCTCATAAAGTTGGCTTTGAAAATTTGAATTACCAAGATGTAATGTATAAGCCATTATTCGCACCAGAAACTATTGAATTAAGTGATTTGTTAGTAGAAATGCAAAAACGACAACAGCAAATCGCCATTTTGACAGATGAATATGGTGGCGTGGTCGGCTTAGCAACCATTGAAGACTTAATCGAAGAAATTGTTGGTGATATTGATGACGAAGTTGACACAGCAGAAGTCTTGTTTACCCAACTTTCCGAAAATAAGTATGTTATCTATGGTAAGATGCCACTAGATGATTTTAATGAAGAATTTGATACTGATTTAGAAATGGAAGATGTTGATACCGTTGCGGGGTATGTCATCACTAAATTAGGGATGATACCTGCTAAAGGCGAAAAGTTAAGTGTGCGTCTTGATAATGGTATGGTTTTAACGACTAGAAGGATGAAAGGATCAAGAATTCTTACCTTACTTTTAACAATTCCAGATAAAAAGAAAGAAGAAATAGAGGATTAATGGCAGAAAAGTTATTAGATCAAGTTAATAAGCGTCGGACCTTTGCAATTATTTCCCACCCCGATGCTGGTAAAACAACAATTACAGAACAAATGCTTTTGTTTGGTGGGGTTATTAGAAGTGCTGGTACAGTTAAGGCGCGTAAGTCAGGCCACTTTGCAACTAGTGACTGGATGGAAATTGAAAAAAAGCGTGGTATTTCTGTTACTAGTTCGGTAATGCAGTTTGAATATGAAGGTAAGAGAATTAACATCCTTGATACACCCGGGCACCAAGACTTTTCAGAAGATACCTACCGGACATTAATGGCAGTTGACGCTGCGGTCATGGTAATTGACTCAGCCAAGGGTATCGAACCACAAACTAAGAAGCTTTTCAAAGTCGTCCGTAAACGTGGAATTCCTATCTTTACCTTTATGAACAAGCTTGACCGTGATGGTCGCGATGGCTTAGATTTAGTAGCTGAGCTAGAAGATATCTTAGGTATCGAAGGCGTTGCGATGAATTGGCCAATTGGTTCTGGCAAGAGCTTAAAGGGGTTATACGATATTCAAAATAACCGGGTAGAGCTTTATCGTAAAGATGGTGATGACCGCTTTATCGACCTAGATAGTGATGGTAAATTACCTGAAAGTGAAGAATTAAGTCAAGATAGTTTGTACCTTTCAGCCTTAGATGAAATTGAATTAATTAAAGAAGCTGGGAATACTTTCGATGAAGATAAAGTATTAGCTGGTGAGCAAACTCCAGTCTTCTTTGGTTCAGCCTTGACTAACTTTGGGGTTGAAACTTTCTTGAAGAGCTTTGTTGATTTAGCTCCAGCTCCAAGTAGCCACAAGGTTAATGATGATGAAGAACTTAAACCAGATGATGATGAATTTTCAGGTTTTATCTTTAAGATTCAAGCTAATATGAATCCTAACCACCGTGACCGGATTGCCTTTGTCAGAATTGGTAGTGGTGAATTTGAAAAGGGCCTTGATGTAACTTTAGCAAGAACTGGCAAGGCAGTTCGTTTAAACAATGCGACTGAATTCATGTCCAGTGAGCGTGTTCAAGTATCTAAGGCTGTTGCTGGTGATATCGTTGGGTTATATGATACTGGTAATTTCCAAATCGGAGATAGTATCTATGCTGGCAAACGTAAGATTGTTTATGAACCACTTCCAGAATTTACGCCAGAATTATTTATGCGCGTAACAGCTAAGAATGTTATGAAGCAAAAGTCATTCCACAAGGGGATGAATCAATTAGTTCAAGAAGGTGCGGTTCAGTTATATCGTAACTTCAACACTGATGAATATATTTTAGGTGCAGTTGGTCAACTTCAATTTGAAGTCTTTAAGTTTAGAATGCAAAATGAATATAATTCAGAAGTAGAAATGACTTCACTTGGTAAGAGGGTTGCACGCTGGATTGATCCAGAGCAACTTGATCCAAAGATGTCATCATCAAGAAACCTCTTAGTTAAGGATCGATATGACAAGCCATTGTTCTTATTTGAAAATGAATTTGCAATGCGCTGGTTCCATGATAAGTATCCAGATGTAAAATTAACTGAAAAGTTGTAATAAAAAACAAGCTATGAAATTCATAGCTTGTTTTTTTTGCTTAATTATTTTTTACAAGTGATAGCAATAACTTTCTTACTACTGTCGACGGTAACGTTGTAACTACGATCATCATGAATTAATCGACGAACCAAGAAATCAACTTCTTCATCCTTGATTTTACGATTATGATTTTCAATAACAATTTCAATATCGACATCAGTTTCAGTATAAACGACTGAGGAATTACCAAGTGAATATACTTTTACATATTGAGCATTAGTTGAATTAAGCTGATTTTGAACCAAATCGGAATAAGTATTTGTAACGTCAATTAAATGCATATTTTTCACCAGCGTCTTTCTAAATCTTTCTATTTCCAGTATACCTTAAATTCAGATATTCGTTCACAAAAAAAGCACCCGAAGGTGCTTTTTTTATTCATCTTCTTTAGCTGAAATAGTAATCTCATCGTTAACTGAATCAGCAACAAAACTCTTTACATCTGGATGATCAAGCTTAAAGTCGGCAACTTTGTCTTCAATCTCTTCTTGAATTGTCCGACGTAGAGGTCTTGCACCGAGACTAGGTTCATAACCTTCTTTTACTAATTTTTCTTTAGCTGCATCAGTAACATCAATATGCAAGCCTTGATCACTAATCATGCTATTGGTTTTAGCAATCATTAAGTCAACAATCTTGAGAAGGTCTTCTTTAGAGAGTGGATTAAATTCGATGACATCATCTAAACGGTTTAAAAATTCTGGTTTAAAGAATTGACTCATAGATGAACGAGTTGATTCTTTACTTGGATTTGCTTCAGCAGTAAATCCAACACTGGCATTCTTAATACCTTGACCAGCATTAGAAGTCATAATAATGATTGTATCCTTGAATGAAACAGTTCGACCTTGTGAATCAGTTAAACGCCCATCATCTAAGATTTGCAAGAAGAGGTTTAAGACATCAGGGTGAGCTTTTTCAATTTCGTCAAGTAAAATCAAGCTATATGGGTTGTGACGAACGCGTTCGGTCAATTGACCAGCTTCTTCGTAACCGACATATCCTGGTGCTGAACCAATTAACTTAGAAACTGAATATTGTTCCATGTATTCTGACATGTCGAAACGAATCATGGCGTCAGTTGAACCAAACATCTTCAAAGCCACTTGCTTAGCAAGTTCAGTTTTACCTACACCAGTTGGCCCAACAAATAAGAATGATCCAATTGGACGACCGGATTTATTAAAACCAATCCGATTACGACGAATTGCACGAGCAACTTGTTCAACAGCCTTATCTTGACCAATAACGCTTGCTTTTAAGTCACTAGCCAAGTTTTGCAATTGGTTTTCTTCTTGCTTTTGAATATCACCAACCGGGATGCCAGTCTTTTCTTCGACAATCTTATTCATAATCTTATCGGTAATGACAGGAGATTTGTCTGGATCAACTTTTTGATCTTTCATCTTGTCATACTTTTCAATTTGGTCACGGTAGTAAGCAGCTTTTTCATAGTCTTCATTTTTTAAGGCTTCTTGCTTTAATTCTTGTGCTGCATCAATTCGTTCCTTAATTTTTTCTTTGTCAACATAAGGAATAGTGAGGTTCATTCTTGAACCGGCTTCATCGAGTAAGTCAATCGCTTTATCAGGAAGATAACGGTCTTGGATATAGCGTGATGAGAGTTTAACTGCACTTTCAATTGCACTATCAGTGTAATGAACATGGTGATAGTCTTCATAACGTTTTTGAATACCATGCAAAATTCGAATAGTTTCATCTACACTTGGTTCTTTAACTTCAACTGGTTGGAAGCGGCGAGCAAGGGCAGAGTCTTTTTCAATTTCACGGTATTCTTTAATTGTAGTAGCACCAACTAATTGGAAGTCACCACGAGCAAGGGCAGGCTTGATAATGTTCCCCGCATCCATACCGCCTTCGGCGTTACCGGCACCAACAATTTGGTGAATTTCGTCAATAAATAAAATTAAATCTGGGTTGCTTTGTAATTCTTTAATCAGGCGTTGCATTCTTTGCTCAAATTGACCACGAACGCCAGTACCTTGAACCATTGAGACAATGTTAAGCGAAACAATCCGCTTGTTTTGAAGTTTAGCTGGAACACTGCCATCAACTATTTCTTGAGCTAACCCTTCAACAACTGCCGTTTTACCAACACCAGCTTCACCAATTAAAACAGGATTATTTTTAGTTCTTCGATTCAAGATTTCAATTACACGAGCAATTTCTTTATCTCGTCCAATTACTGGATCAATTTTGCCCTTTTTAGCTAAATCAGTTAAATCGGTACCATATTGGTCTAAGATGGAGTTATTACCATTGTTTCTGCCACCACGTTGGGCTTGCATGTTAGGATTTTGAAAGTTATCTCTTTGACTTTCATTGAAAGCTTTAAATAAATCATCAAAATTTCCAAAGAATTCATTATTTTCATCGTTGTTCATAGCGTTATTTCCTTGTTCTGATCTTAATTTTTGATAACATTGCCCACATAAGGCAATTTCGCGACTTTGTCCATTGACCTTGGTATAAAGGTGAATGGAGGCAGGACGCTCATGACAATTTTGACATAACATTGAGTTTCCGCCTTTCTATTCATTTACCTAAATTATAGTTTTAGCACTCAAAAGGGTCAAGTGCTAAAACTTGATTTCATTTAAAAAAACGGGAAAATAGGTTTATAGCGGTTGCTTGGGAATTTTATTTGTAATTGAAGGGAAAAATTATGGAAGAAATAAGTAAGATTTTAGATCAACTAATTAATGGAGAAATCAAAGAATATCGAGTAGAGGCTGAAAATGCTTTCGAATTTCAGAAAGTTTTACGCACTTATGCCAAAAGACAAAATATTACTGGCAGGGCTCTACGTGGCGGGGCAATAATTTATCATTTAAAAAATGAAAAGATATAACGCTGAAAACATTTACATTGGCGGTTGTTTTAGCTTCTGAAACATGTTACTCTATTTAACGTACGGGTATTTTATTATTACAAATTAAGGAGACTTTTATTATGGAAAAACGCGAATTTCACATTATTGCCGAAACTGGTATTCACGCACGTCCTGCAACTTTATTAGTTCAAGCTGCTTCAAAATTTAGCTCAGATATTAGCTTAGAATACAATGGTAAATCAGTAAACCTTAAGTCAATCATGGGTGTAATGTCACTTGGTGTTGGTAAGGATGCAGATGTAGCAATTACTGCCGACGGTGATGATGCTGCTGACGCAATTGCAGCTATTGCTGACACAATGAAAAAGGAAGGTTTAGCTGAATAATGACGAAAACACTAAAGGGTATTGCAGCCAGTGATGGTATTGCAGTTGCGCCTGCGTATCGTTTGGTTGAACCTGACCTTTCGTTTTCTAAAACTTCAGTTACTGATGTAGATCAAGAAGTGGCTCGGTTCCAAAAGGCTGTAAATACTTCAATTAAGGATGTTGAGAGCGTTCGCGATATCGCTAAAGAAAATTTGGGTGAAGATGAAGCTCAAGTTTTTGAAGCTCACTTAATGATCTTGAATGACCCTGAATTTATTGGGGCAATCGAACAAGAAATTAAGGATTCAAAAGTTAACGCCGAATTTGCACTTGATGAAACTAGTCAAAAATTTATCACAATCTTTGAAGGCATGACTGACAATGCATATATGCAAGAACGTGCTGCTGATGTTCGTGATGTTTCAAAGAGAATGATGGCACACTTATTAGGGAAGAATTTACCAAATCCTGCAGCAATTGATCATGAAGTTATCATCATTGCTCATGACTTGACCCCAAGTGATACCGCTCAATTAAATAAAGACTACGTTAAGGGCTTTATTACTGATATTGGTGGTAGAACAGCTCACTCAGCAATTATGGCACGTTCACTTGAATTGCCAGCCGTTGTAGGTACTGATACAATTACTAGTGATGTTAAAGATGGTCAAATGGTAGTTGTAGATGGATTAGATGGCTTGGCTGTAGTTGAACCTTCAGATAGCGAAGTTGCTGATTACAAGCAAAAAGGTGAAGCTTTCTTAAAGCAAAAAGCAGAATGGAAGAAATTAAAGGATGCTCCTTCTCAAACTAAGGATGGCAAACATTTTACCATTGCTGCTAATATTGGTACCCCTGATGATATGGCTGGTGTGCTTGAAAATGGTGCAGAAGCAGTTGGTTTATACAGAACTGAATTCTTATATATGAATTCTAGTGAATTACCATCTGAAGATGATCAATTTGAAGCATACAAGAAGGTCATTGAAGGTATGAAGGGTAAGCAAGTGGTAATTCGTACCATGGATATTGGTGGGGATAAGCACTTACCTTACTTACCATTACCAGAAGAAATGAATCCATTCTTAGGTTACCGTGCAATTAGAATTTCTTTGAAGGAAGATCAAATCTTCCGTACTCAATTAAGAGCCTTACTTAGAGCTTCAGCTTATGGTCGTTTGGGTATCATGTTCCCAATGATCGGTACTTTAGCTGAACTTCACAAGGCTAAGGCTATCTTCAACGAAGAAAAAGAAAAATTAGTTGCTAAGGGTGTTAAGATTGGTGATGACATTCAAGTTGGGATGATGATTGAAGTTCCAGCAGCAGCTATTTTAGCGGACCAATTCGCTAAGGAAGTTGACTTCTTCTCAATTGGTACCAACGACTTGATTCAATACACCTTTGCGGCTGACCGTGGTAATGAACATGTTTCATACTTATACCAACCTTACAACCCTTCACTACTTCGTTTGATTAAGCACACTATTGATGCTGCTCATGATAACGGAATTTGGTGTGGTATGTGTGGTGAAGCAGCTGGTGATTCAGTAATGTTCCCACTACTTTTAGCAATGGGTCTTGATGAATACTCAATGAGTGCTACTTCAATCTTACGTATTAGAAGTCAAATGAAGAAGCTTGATACTAAGGACTTAGAAGGCTTAGTAGACAAGGCAATTAATGAATCAAAAACTAACGAAGATAATGAAAAGTTAGTTCAAGAATTAATGAGTAAGCTTAATCTCGATTAATCGAAAAAGAATTTACCAATTAGGGTAAATTCTTTTTTTATACTAGAACTTCATAGAATATTCAAATTTAAATAATAAAATGAGAATAGTTAAAAGATAATGATTAAAAGAATTAGTAAAAAATTAGCTTTTAAAAAGTTTTTTTATGGTGTATAATAAAATTACAGGTAATTAATGCTGTTATTTAAGGAGCGTGAATAATATGATTAATTTATATGTTTCATCAAGCTGTACTTCATGTCGTAAGGCAAGAGCGTGGCTAAAAAAACATAATATTCCTTTTAAAGAAAGAAATATCTTTTCAGATCCACTTAGCAAAGAAGAAATAGTAAATATTCTTCGACTAACTGAAAATGGTACTGAAGAAATAATTTCAACACGTTCACGCGCATTTCAAGAATTGCATGTTGATTTAGACGAGTTATCAATTGATCAGTTACTAGATTTAGTTCAGAATAATCCAAGTTTATTAAGAAGACCAATTATTATGGATAATCGTCGTTTACAAGTTGGATATAATGATGATGAAATTCGTCGCTTCTTACCAAGAAAGGTTCGCCGTTTGGAATTGGTAAAAGCTCAAAAAATGGCAGATTTATAATTTGAATATGACGTCAGTCTAGTTAGGCTGACGTTTTTCTTTTATAATTGATTTAGGTTACAATAGATATAGAAGAAAGTGAGGTGCCTAATTTGGAAGTAAATCGCATTAATGAAAATACTTTACGAATTCGTCTAACAACAGCGGAATTAAAAGAGCGCGGTATTGGAATGCTGGATTTACTTGGCAATAAGAGCAAGATTCAAGACTTTCTGTACTCTGTTTTAGAGGAAGCGGATACCAGTCGTGAGTTTGTAGATAGTCAACCAGTGGCATTTCAGGTTATTCCAAATAAAAATGGACTGGATTTACTTGTAGCTAAGTCTAAAGGTGGCGCAGATTTAGGTGATTTTTTAAATAATGAAGTACTTTCTAATTTAAAAGATAATAATGAAGCAGAAGCCCAAGTTAATCCAGAAGTAAAAAGTCAATGTATTTTTATCTTTAATGATATTGATTTAATTGCCGATTTAGCTGATATGTTACCAAGTAATCATCAACTCGGTTCGACATTATATCAATTTAATAATCAATTCATGTTGCTTGTTACAGATTTAGCTCCCGAAACTCCGGACAGAGAAGCTATAAGAAGTCAACTTTGGGCAATTTTCTTAGAATATGGTTGTGAAAATAACGATATTAAGCCTGAAAATTTAAAATTTAGTGGTAGATGTTTGATACAACAGGATGCATTAGGAAAAATTAGCTACTATTTCAAATAAATTTAAAAAGGTCAGATAAAATCTGGCCTTTTTTGCGTATATAACACTGAGGTGTTAAAAATGTATGCAGCATTATTAAATAAAAAACTAGTATCTGCTGTTGAGGAAGCAATATTAGTTCAAAAACAAGTTAAACGATTAAATTATGATTTATATCGTTGCCCCAAGTGTAATAAAAAAGTGGTTTTGATTATTTCTGAAAATAAGAATGCGTTTTTTAAGCATTATCGTTCTGCACATCAAGCTGGTGAAAAGGAAGAGCATCTTCAAAGTAAACTATTAATGAAAACAGCTTTAACAGCTGCTGGTTTTAAGGCCAAAACTGAAGTATCACTATCTGAAAATGAATTAAGGGCAGATATATTAGCAAGTTCTAAATTGGCGATTGAAATTCAATGTGCACCATTAAATGAACAGGAATTTACCCATCGTCATCAACTTTATCAGAAATTAGGAATATTAGATTTATGGATAGTAGGTAAAAGACATTATTTAAAAGAAAAGCTAAAGAAGACTCAAGTAATTTTTTTTCGGAGAAATGAAAAGTGGGGAACGTATTTAATTGAGATTGATCCTTGGAAAGCTATTTTGCGTTTAAAATATCAAATAATGTTAGCCCCGATTTCTAATAAAGTCTTTTTCTTGACTCAAATCTTTCCTTTAGATGATTTGGGCTTAGTTCAACTTTGGAAATTTGAAGGTGAAAAATTTAAATATCAGTTAAATCCTTTGATTGAACGACAATATTTAGCTAAGCAACTTCAGCAAAAAACGAATTTGGGCTTACGCTTAGGCCAAGAACTCTATTTAAATAAACTTAGTATTGAACAATTACCTGATGAGATTTTTTTAAACTTAAGGAATATAAATGAAGTTACAAATTTAGAACAATATTTAAAGAAAAAAGCATTTACCTGAGGTAAATGCTTTAAAGTAAACGAAGTTTGTTAGGATGAAGTTCAATCATTGAAGCTGATAAAGAAGTGAAATCATTTTCACCATTAATAATTTGAACTAATTCATCATAGGGTAATAAACCTTCAATGATAAGTCCACTAGTTTCATCTTCATCATTGAAGATAACAGTTGTAGGTGTATCTCTAATATGCCATTTTTGGGCTAATTTCTCATCTGCAGCAATCGATTCTTTCAAATATGGTGATGCTTCTGCTGCTTGAACTTTACTTGCGTCAAGTTTTAATTCTGCAAATAAATTCAAAACCAAAGTTAATGAATATGGCTGATTTAGTTCATTAATAGCATGTTGGAGTCTTAAACAAAATGCACGAGCTTTTTTATTGCCATATGCCATCTTAATTGCATGATAAGTTTTAAGAGCAGTAAAAGTGGCTTCAGAAGCATGATTAAATATAGTTAAATTTGATGGGCAAAGATGCTTTCGAATTAAATCACTTTGAATCGTATGCATATTTGCAAGAGGGATTAATTGATAGCGAGTAGCTATTTTTGCTTCCTTCATAGTTTTCATAATTGTTTGTTCAGTTTGGTAGCAACAAGTGCCAATTGGATTCACAAACATAAAAACTTCAAACATGGTTATCTAAACCTCCGAATTATTGTTCAGTTATATTTTAAACAAGAATATAGGTAAGTGCTAGATTTTTGCTTTAAATTTTATGTTTACTTGCACGAGCAATCTTGCTTTCATGTTTTTTTTCAGGAATTTTTTCAAAATTAAAATCATGTTTCAGTTTCTGTAATACAGCTTGAATGAGAGCTGCATCATCATTTTCAATTTCAAGTTCAAAGTCAAAATAACCATCAGGGTAATGAGTTTCATCTAAAGTTAATTCACAATTTTGAGGTCCATTTAAGAGACAACGTTTTGTCTTGGAATATGTAAATAATCTTAAGTTGATATCTGGAAAGTGTTGTTTTAAATATTGACCGATACTTCCGTTGAAATTAGCATTATCCCCTGTTTGTACTTTTTTTAAAAAGGATTCTGCCTCACTTAAAGTTAAAGCATCGGTTAATTCAACAGAACTATGAAAGTTACTTTTTTTAGGCGTAGGGATTTTCATTGTCTGTTCTGCGTGATCATCATAAAGTCGAATTCGTAAACTTATTTTAGCTGCTTTTAGAGTACTGTTAGTATCATCAAAATAATAATTGCTTTGCCAAAATTCATTTTCTTTAGCAAAGGTAGTAACTATATTCTGATAAATAGTAGGTGTAATTAAAGTCTTTGATTCAAGTTCAAGATTTTTACTCATTTTTAACCTCCATACTCTCTTATTATACCTTAATATGTTAGAATGATTGTGTTTGAATAAAATAATTAAAGGAGCAGGCGAATGGAAAATTGGGATGTTTTTCTTTGGCCATACAACGAATGTGTTCGTGAATTAAAGACCAAGTTTCGCAATTTAAGACAGGGCTTTTTAACTAAGGGTGAGCATTCACCAATTGAGTTCGTTGTTGGTAGAGTGAAAACGATTGAGTCAATTAGAGAAAAGATGACTCGAAGAGTGATTTCACCAGAATTAATTGAAACAGACATGCAAGATATTGCTGGAATTAGAATTATGTGTCAATTTGTAGATGATATTTATCGAGTAGTTGACTTGATTCATGAACGCAATGATATGCAGGTTTTAGAAGAAAGAGATTATATTCATGCAGCCAAGCCTTCAGGTTATCGGTCATATCATATGGTGATTGAATATACTGTTTATTTGCCTGAAGGGGAGAAAAAATTGTTAGCCGAGATTCAAATTCGGACGCTAGCAATGAATTTTTGGGCAACAGTTGAGCATACGCTTAGCTATAAATATCAAGGTAAATATCCAGAAGATGTACAAAAGCGGCTTAAATCAACAGCTGAAGCAGCATATCAGCTAGATGAGGAAATGAATCAAATCCGTAAAGAAGTTCAAGAAGCACAGCGAGTTTTCAATCAAAGTAAGGGTAACAAGTAAGTATGAAGGTAGCAATTGTTAAAAATCCTCGAAAACAATCTCAACTAGTTGCACAGCAATTAGAAAAATTATTACTTGATCAGGGAATTGAAATTGATGGAACAAACCCTGAAGTGGTAATTTCAGTTGGTGGTGATGGTACAATGATTTCAGCTTTTCATAAGTATCAAGCCCAGCTAGATCGAGTTCGATTTATTGGTGTCCATACTGGGCACCTGGGATTTTATACTGATTGGCGTAATTTTGACTTGAAAAAAATGGTTCAGGCTCTTACCCAAGAAAAACCTTTGACCAGTTCATATCCTTTACTTGAGCTAATTGTTATTACTGATAATGAACCAAGACATTTTTTAGCTTTAAATGAAGCTAGTATCAAGCGAATTTCTAAGACTTTAGTGGCAAAAGTAGCGATTAAAGATGAGCTATTTGAAACTTTTCGTGGTGATGGATTATGTGTGTCTACTCCAACTGGATCGACAGCTTATAGCAAGTCGTTAGGAGGAGCGGTAATTCATCCTCGGTTAAAGGCCTTACAATTAACTGAGGTAGCCTCAATTAATAATCGAGTTTTTAGAACAATAGGATCTCCTGTTGTGATAGCGCCAGATGAATGGATTACAATTGAGCCAGCCGATCAACATAATTTGATTTTGATTGTAGATGGAAAAAGAGTCCCTGTAGATCATGTTCAGAAGGTAATTTACCGTATTAGTAAGCAAGAGATTAAGTTTGATAAGTTTGGACACCACCATTTCTGGTCAAGAGTGAAAGATAGCTTTATTGGGCAGGTTGATGATGAAAGTTTTTAAATTTAAAGTTACAAAAAAGGACCCCAAGAGATTGGGTTCCTTTTTAGGAAGTAAGCATTTTTCAAAACAGGCGATTTTAAATGCCAAACATAATGGTGGCATGATTTTAGTTAATAAAAAAAGACGGTATACAAACTTTATCTTAAAAAATGGCGATTTTGTTTATTTTGCAATGGGGGAAGAAAAGCTTAATAAGTATTTAAAGCCTTCTAATGCTCCGATTGATATTTGTTTTGAGACTGAGAATTATTTAGTCATAAATAAAGAAGCTGGTGTATTATCAATTCCTTCGCGTTATGAAGATGATAGTGCTTTAGTAAATCGAGTGTTAGGTTATTTTAGTAAAAGACCAAGTTCTGAACAAAAATTTCTTAAGCCACACGTTGTTACTAGATTAGATCGTGATACAAGTGGGTTAGTTCTAATCGGAAGTAATGCTTTAGCACATGGAAAATTTAGTGAACTAAAAAAAGATGTCTTTATCAAAAAATATCATGCAATCGTCCATGGCAATTTTGAGACCTTAACAGGACTAATTGAAGCCCCAATTGGTAAAGTAGGTAGTTCTGTAAAAAGAGCTGTTAAAGTTGATGGACAATATGCAGCGACAAAGTATCGGGTTTTAGAGCAAAAAAACGGCGCAAGTTTAGTTGAGCTCCAATTACTAACTGGGCGAACGCATCAAATTAGAGTTCATATGTCTTATTTAGGTCATCCTTTATACGGTGATGAATTATATGGTGCAAAGGATGATTTTTCAAGACAAGCTTTAAATTGTTATTATCTTAGCTTTCCTGATCCCTTTACAAATAAAATCCAAGAAATTCAAATTGCTGAACCGATAGATATGCAGAACTTATGGAGTGAGTTATAAACTTACTCTATTTTTATTTATAAAAATTCATAATATTTCGCAGTTTATTATTTACTTCTTCACAAATTCTTCAAATACCGGCTGTACTATATAATCAAATCAAAAGCAAGGAGGCAACTAATGAAGCAAAAATTTGATAGTAAAAAATATTTAGTAGGTTACCTCAACTTGGTAACTTTTGGAAGGTGGTAAGGCTATAGTAAAGACAAATTTTTAAACTCCTGAAAAAAATCCAATTAATTTTAAAGCTTACACTATTTTAGTACAACAATTATTCTCCCAAATTATAAAACCTCATATATATTCCCCAAATAACAATGAACTTATTATTTATTTCTTAAACTCAATCCATATTTATAAGTTGTTACTAAAAGTGTAGTTTTAATATTCCTCAATAAAAATCCAATATACAAAAAGACCGTAATTCAGCTTTAATGAATTACGGCTTTTCTTTAGTTATTAAATATATTTTTGATACCTACTAGTGCTAGTCCAGTAATTCCAACAATTAATGCAGGTAGCAAAAGCCAAGAAACTAAAAAGAAAATAAATGCTATGGCGATAAAAAAACTAAAGATATAAATTAATCCGATACTAAGTTTATATAAAAGATAAATTACCAAAAGTAATAGTAATAACTCAAGCATATATTACACCTCATTAATGAATGAAATTTAATACTCCAGCTAAAATAACTATAATACCTAATACAATTCGGTACCAACCAAATGACTTGAAGTCGTGTGTTTGAATAAAGCGCAATAAGAATTTTACAGCAATATAAGCTACTACAAATGAGACAACCATTCCGACTAAGAGGACCATTAATTGATCACCAGCAAAAGTATGTCCTGCTTTGATATATTTCACTATTTTTAAAAGTGAAGCCCCAAACATAGTAGGGATGGCTAAGAAAAATGAAAATTCGGCAGATACATAACGACTAGCGCCAATTAACATTGCACCTAAAATTGTTGCACCTGAACGAGAAGTACCTGGGATAAGTGAAAGTACTTGAAAGCATCCAATTAAAAAGGCCATTTGAAAACTAATTTTATTTAAATCAGTAAATTTAGCTTGGCGATTTTTATAGTAATTTTCCAAAATGATAAATAAAATACCATAAATAATCAATGTGGCGCTAATAACTTGCCAATTTGTCATGTTTTCTTCTAACCAGCTATTTAAAGGTAAACCAACAATCATTGCTGGGATGACAGCGACTACTACTTTAAACCAAAGAATCCAGGTGTTTTTTCTTTGGAGGGCAGTCTTCTTTAATGAAAATGGATTAAGTTTACTAAAGTAAATTACGATAATGCTTAAAATCGCTCCAAGTTGAATTACAACCATAAACATATCAATAAAATATTTAGGTTCGTTTAACTTAACTAGATAGTCAGCTAAATAGAGGTGACCAGTAGAAGAAATAGGAAGAAATTCAGTGATTCCTTCAATAATTCCTAAAATAATTGCTTTAATTATATTTATAATGACCATATATTAATCCTCACTAAAAACAACACAAGTTCCTTCTGGAACACTAATATCTTTTTGAACTAATGCAAGTGTACCTAATTCACTGCTACGTTCATATAATGTAGCATTATTTGAATTTTGATTAGCAGCAATCACCCATTTTTGGCTCATATCCCAGTTAAAATCACGCGGAAATTCACCAAATGTTGAGATTCTTTGGAGTAATTTTAACTGAAAATCTTTGCCAATTTTGAATACAGTAATTGAATTATGGCCTCGATTTGAAACGTATAAAAACTTATTATCATCTGAGATTCTGATTGCGGCAACACCATTATGTTCATGAAATTCAGCTGGAATTGTTGAATAAGTAGCTAAATTTTTAAACTGCCAATTTTCTTCGTCAAATGCAACAAGATTGATTTTACTTGATAATTCTCCAGCTACAAAGAAGTGTTTACCATCTTTAGTAAAAACTAAATGCCTACTACCAAATCCAGGTTCATTTTTGTATTGAGCTTGGTGTTTTAGTGAGTTGTTTTTAAAGCTGTAGAAATCCACACTATCATTTCCTAAATCACAACTAACTAAGTTACCTTTGGGTGTTTGGTCAAAGAAATGTGGATGGGCACCATCAACTTGTTCAGGTCTAGGGCCTAAATTGTCATTTTGATGTTTAACTTGATCTAGTAGCTTTAACTTCCCATCTTGATATGAAAAGACGGAAAGGTAAGCGGTGTGATAATTAGCAGTAAAAATGAGCTTTTCTTTGCGATTAATACCAATATATGCTGGACTAGCTCCATCAGAATAAAAAGATGATCTAAGTTTTTTATTGCTTAAGTCAAAAAGGTCAATACCACCTTTATTTTCTTTTTTACTGATAGAAATTAAATAATTACCGTCTTTTTTTAAATAGGTAGGACCACTCTCTGGTAGGCATAAGTTGAATTCGCTAACTTTTCCATTATTTAGGCTCGCTTGATATATTCCTTGGGAGCTAGTTTTGGTGTAGCCTCCGATAAAAACTTGCATTACGCTTTCCCTCCTAGAAATCTTCTAACTTTATCCTAGTATATCATTGCTTGTTAATTTTTTTGCGTTAAAATAAGTTAGTACATTTTAACTTTAAAGTTTGAAAGAGGAATATAAAGTGGACGAAAAAAAGATTCGTGAACTTTATGCTGAAAGTGAAATTGAAGATGTTTATCACACATTAAAATCTACTGCTTCAGGATTAAGTTCAGAACAAGCCAAAGAAAGATTACGAAAATACGGCCTTAATGAAATTAAGCGCCCACCGAAGCAAGGCCAGTGGCAAACATTTATTAAAAACTTTACCACCTTGATGGCAATTTTATTATGGATTTCGGGTTTTATTGCAATTGTTTCAGGAACTTTAGAATTAGGTATTGCAATTTGGCTAGTTAATATCATTAATGGTACTTTCAGTTTTTGGCAGGAACGACAAGCTCAAAGAGCGACGGACGCTTTAAATAAGATGCTTGAAAGTTATGTTCAAGTATACCGAGATGGTAAAAAGCAACAAATTGAAGCTAAAAATATTGTCCCAGGTGATGTATTTTCTTTACAAGCAGGTAGTAAAGTACCAGCCGATGCAAGAATAATTAAATCAACTAGTTTGCAAGTTGACCAATCTGCTTTAAATGGGGAATCTGTACCTGAAAGCAAGAAAAATAGCTTTGAACCTGGTGAAGGTAAATATGCTGAAAGTAATTTAGTTTATTCAGGAACAACTGCAGTGTCAGGTAATGCTACAGCTATTTGTTTTAGCACCGGGATGGATACTGAATTAGGTCAAATTGCCAATTTAACTCAAAGTCAAGAAAAAGTTGAGTCACCACTTAGTCGTGAACTTAATCGTTTGACTAAACAAATTTCAATTATTGCTTTTTCAATTGGGTTAGCATTCTTTATTTGTGCACTATTTTTTGTTAAGTATCCTTTTGCTAAGGCCTTTATCTTCAGTTTAGGAATGGTTGTTGCCTTTATTCCAGAAGGTTTATTACCAACTGTAACTTTGTCATTGGCTCAAGGGGTTAAGCGGATGGCTAAGAAGCATGCTTTGGTTAAAGAACTTAATTCTGTTGAAACTTTAGGTGAAACCACAGTTATTTGTTCAGATAAGACTGGTACTTTAACTCAAAACCAAATGACTATCCACTATATCAGAACTTTAAATGATGAATTTACAGTTTCTGGAGACGGCTATGTTAATAATGGTCAAGTTGAATTAAATGGCAAGCAGTTGTTCTATGATGAACATCCTGATTTGAAGCGGCTTGTGCAAATTGCTTCTTTAGATAATGACACCGCAATCGAAAATAAAGATGGTAAAAACAAAATTATGGGGACACCAACCGAGGCAGCTCTTGTTATCATGGCGCAAAAAGCTGGTTATGATATCCATAAAGAAGTTTTGAAGATGCCACGTTTACGTGAGTTTACTTTTGATTCTGAACGTAAAAAGATGTCTACCATCAATCAATTAAATGATGAACGTGCTATTGTATTAGTTAAGGGATCGTATTCTGACTTAATTAAAGATTGTACTCAGATTCAAGTTAATGGTGCGATTCGACCTTTGACTGCAAGTGATCGTCAAAAGATGGATCAACTTAATCATGATTATGCTGCACAAGGATTGCGGAGCATGGGGCTTGCATTTAAGCTTGTTGATAATAATCAATCAATTAACTCCATGACCCTAAAAGATGCAGAAAGCGAGTTAATCTTTAGTGGGTTAGTGACAATGAGTGATCCACCACGTCCAGAGATTTATGATGCAATTAAGCATTGTCATGATGCCAAAATTCGTGTTGTAATGGTGACAGGGGATTCAAAGCTCACTGCAAAAACTGTTGCTGTTAAAATTGGAATTACCAGCGATAAGGCGCGTGTAATCGATGGGCGTGAACTTGATGAAATGAGTGATAGCGAATTAAGAGAAGCTATTAAGGATGAAGTTATTTTTGCTCGTGTTGCACCTGAGCAAAAATACAAGATTGTCAAAACTTTCCAAGAAAATGGTGAAGTTGTTGCATCAACTGGCGATGGAGTAAATGATGCTCCTGCCCTTAAGCGTGCTGATATTGGTATAGCAATGGGGCTCAGTGGAACTGACGTTGCCAAAGATGCGGCTAACATGATTTTGACAGATGATAACTTTGCTTCAATTGTAGCAGCGATTGAAGAAGGAAGAACTGTTTATTCAAATATTCGTAAGTTTTTGACATATATTTTGTCTTCAAATGTGCCTGAAGCAATTCCATCAGTTTTATTCTTATTATCTGGCGGTACAATTCCGTTACCATTAACTGTTATGCAAATTTTAACAATTGATCTTGGAACTGATATGTTGCCAGCTTTGGCATTGGGAGCTGAACCTAGTGATCCCGATGTAATGAAGCAAGCTCCTATTAGCAGAAAAGAGCACTTACTTAATAAACGGGTTTTGTTTAAGAGCTTTTTATGGTATGGTTTGCTTGAAGCATTAATTTCTGTAGCGGCATATTATTTCGTAAACTTACGTTCAGGTTATACAATTAATCATTTAGCAAGTGGTAACAATTTCTATGTAGCAGCTACAACTATGACTTTGGGTGCGATTGTCTTTGCTCAAATAGCTAATGTTATTAACTGCCGAACTGAAAAGGTTACAGTCTTTAAAAAAGGACTTTTCCAAAATCAACATATTTGGACTGGTATTCTGTTCGAAATTGTCTTATTCTTTGCTTTAACTGTAACTCCGGGAATTCAAGAAGTATTCAATACAACTAGTCTTTCTTGGAGTGATTGGTTGATTCTTTTAGTAATACCAATTCCACTTGTTCTTATTGAAGAAGCAAGAAAATGGCTATTCTACCATCGTAAATAATTATGTGACTCGCTTATTTAAAAGATAAGCGGGTCTTTTTTATGGTAGAATTTTCTTAGACGAAAAAAGGGGTTTATTTTTATGGAAAAAAAGAAAAATAAAGGAATGAACCTATTTAGAGATTGGTTTTTGAATAATCGTTTTACGGTTTCACTTTTAAATATATTACTTTTCTTTTTGATAATTTGGTTATTTAATGAAATTTCTTTTGTATTGCAACCTGCTTGGATATTTTTATTTGCAGTATTGCCACCGATAATTTTGGCAACAGTTCAATATTATCTTATGAACCCGGTTGTAGATTTTTTTCAAGAAAAACTTAAAGTTCCGAGAATAGTTACAATTTTACTTTTATTTTTGCTTGTCCTTGGACTTTTAATTTGGATGATTAATTCACTAATTCCGTTGATTCAAAGTCAAGTTGATTCTTTAGTCAGAAATTGGCCCAAAATTTGGAAAAGTATTAATAATATTACTCAAGATTTATTGCATGATAGTCATTTTAAAGGAATTAAGAGTAACTTATTTGCAGCAATCAATAATATTGAGAAAAATGTCTTTAAATCATGGCAAGATACGGCTAATTTAGCAATTAGCAATATTTCTTCTGCTGTTAGCGTCTTTGGTGTTGTATTTATGACCTTGTTAACCGCACCATTTGTTTTATTTTATATGCTTAAAGATGGTCATAAACTAAATGCTTACTTAACTCAGTTCGCTCCTAGAAGATGGCAAGATGGATTTTCTAGCATGTTACATGATATTAATGAGGCAGTTGGCTCTTATGTTAGAGGACAAATTGTAGTTGCCTTTTGGGTTGGAATCATCTACGCTATTGGTTATAACTTAATTGGGTTACCATATGGAACTGCTTTAGCAGTTTTTGCTGCCTTTATGTTGCTTATACCATATTTCGGAACTTTTATCGCCTTGATTCCAGTTTTAATAATTGCAGCGATTACTTCATGGGGGATGTTGATAAATGTTTTGATTGTATTTGTAATTGAACAAACGATTGAAACAAGATTTATTAGTCCTTTTGTTGTTGGTAATCGAATGAAGATGCATCCAATAACAACAATTTTGTTATTGATTGGGGCAAGTGCTGTTTGGGGATTACCGGGCGTAATTTTTGGAATTCCAATTTATGCTGTGATTAAAATTATTGTGACACGTTCGTTTAACTACTTCCGTGAAGTATCACGTTTTTATAATGATGAGGATTTATTTGAGACCCAAAACAATTCGAAAATAGAATTAAATAAAGGAGATATAGATAACCATGACTAATCACGTTGTTTTATTTGAACCTCTTATGCCAGCTAATACTGGTAATATTGCGAGAACTTGTGCTGGAACAAATACTGTCTTAGATTTAATTGAACCTTTAGGTTTCCAACTTGATAATAAAAAGATGAAGCGAGCTGGACTAGATTATTGGGATAAAGTTGATATTCGCAAGCATGATGATTTGAAAGCCTTCTTAGATACTTTAGGTCCTAATGATGAAATGTATTTAATTTCTAAATTTTCATCAAAGTCATATACTGATATTCAATATACTGATGATAATAAAAATTATTACTTTGTCTTTGGTAAAGAAACAACTGGTTTACCAGAAACATTTATGCGAGAGTATTATGACCGGAATTTAAGAATTCCAATGTCTGACCATATTAGAGCTTATAATTTATCTAATTCTGTGGCGATGGTGTTAATGGAAGCTTTAAGACAACAAGAATTCCCAGGACTTGAAACTAGTCACCACTATGAAAATGATAAATTGAAAGATGATTATAATCGTCACGAACGATATGAAAGAAATTTAGGAGATGAATAAGATGGTTGATTTTACAAAAGAAACTGATATTTTAGTTCGTAATTTTCATTATGATATGAATGAAAAGCCTGAAACAAAGTCAGAAGTAAATATTGCATTGAGACAGGTTGAAAAACGTGACGAGCAAAACCAGCCGGTTGAAACTAAGGGTGGTAGTTACTTTGAAATTGCTGTACCGTTTGAAGTTAGTCCTGAACCTGGTGAATTTACAGTTTCAGGTTTGATTACCCAAGTGGTGTTTTTGAAGGATTATTTTGGTGATGGCCAAGATTTGGATAAGGCGGATTATAAGCTTTTATCACGTCCTTTAGTTGAATATATTGAAACCTTAACGTATCAAATAACACAAGTTGCGCTTGATCAACCTGTTAATTTGAATTTTGAAGCTAATTTTTAAACTGAAATAAAGGAGAAAGAAACATGCCAAGAAGGAGAAAGAAAGCCAGTAAAACGTCAGTTTCACAACGTGAGCTGAGATGGGCTGTTTTTGGCATCGTTCTCGTCGTTTATGCGATGTTTACTTTTGCCAAGTTAGGCTTAATTGGTAAACAATTAGCAAATATCTTACGCCTGTTTGTAGGTGACAGCTATTTAATTATGGCTGGCTTATTCTTTATCTTTGGTTTTGTGATGCTGATTTATTCTAAGCCCCCTCGCTTAGGTTTTAAACGCAATTTTGGTCTTGTTTTAGCATATTTAAGTTTAATAGTAGAACTAGCAAGTCAATATTTTGATCATGAATTTGTTTATAACGGCTTTTTTAATGTTTTTATTAAAGCTATTGAAAGTGAATTTGGACGGGCTAATATTACTACCAATGTTGGCGGTGGTATGCTAGGAACTTTAGTTTATACTCCAATGTATTCACTATTTGGTAAATTAGGGGTTACTTTGCTGGCTATTATTGGGATAATAGTTGGTTTTTTAATGTTTTTTGATGTTAAGTTTTTACAAGTCTTACATGGCTTCCAATCTGTAAGTCAAAAGGTTATCGAGAAAAACAAAGATGCTGGAGCTAAAATCATCGACAAGTATGGCGAAGCTAAAGATGCATATTTGCAAAAAAAGTCTGACAATCGGGAAAAATTGCAAGATCCTTTAGCTAATACTGATGATACCTTCCCTGACACTGATGTTTTTGATACGAATAAAAAAACAGAGACTAAGGAAAATGATGATGTAATTTTTGATTTTCCTGATAACAAAAAAAATCAAGTCAAAGAGCAAGCCCCAGCAGATACAGAAGATTATACGGATGAATTACCTAAATCACATGCCTTTGAAGCAGAAGACCAAAAGATGCTGCAAGAGCATGCTAAAGCAGAATTAGAAAAAGAATCGAGTTCTCAACCCGATACTAATCATAAAGACTATACTAAACCCTCTCTGAATCTGCTTGCTCCAATAAAAAAGGTAGATCAATCTGGTGATCAAGACTTAATTAGAAAAAACACTCAGATTTTGGAGTCGACCTTTAAGAGTTTCGGGGTAGAAGTTGTTGTTAAAAAAGCAATTTTGGGTCCAACAATAACCCGATATGAGGTTCAACCTGCAATTGGGGTCAAGGTTTCTAAAATTGTAAATCTAAGTGATGACCTTGCGTTAGCCTTGGCTGCTAAAGACATTAGAATTGAAGCTCCAATTCCTGGAAAGCCTTTAGTCGGAATTGAAGTCCCTAATAAAACTACTAGTTCTGTTTCATTTAAGGATGTTATGCTACACCAAGATGAAAAGTCAAAGGCTAATCCATTGGATGTTCCACTAGGAAAAGATGTAACTGGTGCAATTGTTTCTACTAATTTAACTAAGATGCCTCACTTGTTAATTGCAGGTTCAACTGGTTCTGGTAAGTCAGTCGCTATTAACACAATGTTAACGAGTATTTTAATGAAGAGTTATCCAGATGACGTTAAATTGGTTTTGATTGATCCCAAGATGGTGGAATTATCTGTTTATGCAGGTGTTCCGCATCTTTTAATTCCAGTCGTAACGGATGCTAAATTGGCTGCGAACGCGTTGCATAAAACAGTAAAAGAAATGGAACGACGTTATAAGTTATTTGCTGCTGGTGGGGTTCGCAATATTACTGAATATAACGAAAAAGTTGAACAAAATAACGCTGATAAGACTAAACCAGTAATGAATAAGTTGCCATTTATTTTAGTTGTGGTTGATGAATTGAGTGACCTTATGATGGTTGGTGGTCATGATGTGGAAGATGCAATTGTCCGTTTAGGACAAATGGCAAGAGCGGCTGGTATTCATATGATTTTGGCTACACAAAGACCAAGTGTTGATGTTATTACTGGCTTGATTAAGGCTAATGTACCTTCTAGAATTTCATTTGCAGTATCTAGTGGAGTTGACTCACGTACAATTTTAGATCAAGTAGGTGCTGAAAAGCTTTTGGGACGAGGCGATATGCTTTACTTGCCAATTGGAGCAGCTAAGCCTGAACGTGTTCAAGGAGCATATATTTCAGTTGAAGAAGTTGAACGTGTGGTTGAATTTGTGAAGCAACAACAACAAGCTCAATACAATGAAGACATGATTCCGCAAAAAGGCGCAGAATCAGATTCTGGTAATCCTGCAGCCGATGAAGAAGATGAATTATATGGTCAAGCTGTTGAACTAGTAGTTAAGCAACAATCAGCTAGTGTATCGATGTTACAGCGTCGTTTTAGAATTGGTTATAATCGGGCGGCTAGAATAATAGACCAAATGGAGGCTCGAGGTGTCGTTGGCCCATCAGAAGGTTCAAAACCTAGACAAGTATTGATTACAAGTGCGGAGGGCAATAATGCTAAGCAATAAGTTACAGAATGCAAGTATCTTTATTGATGAAAATAAAAATTTTGCAACGGGAATAATTTCACTTTATTTCAAGCTACCTTTGACTGCTCATAACTTAGCTTTTGCAAACTTGTTGACGAATCTACAGTCGAATTCAAGTGAAAAGTACCCTAATATTACAGCTTTGAACACCGTTTTAGAGCAAAACTATAATGTACGGATAAATTTTAATACTGAGATTTATGGATGTCAGTTACTAATTCGCTATACGTTAAATTATCTTGAACCGCTTGAATTACTCGATGCAGAATATAATTATCAAGCGATTGTTGATTTGTTTTGTGAGTTGGTTCTGAAACCTAATTTTAGTGCTGATGCTATTTCATATAGTCAGAGGCAATTAGCAGAAGATTATCAACTTGCAATGAGTGATCCAGAGAATTATGCCACTGAACAATTTTTTAAGAAATGGTATCATCAAGAACGCGATTATACCTATGGTTTTATGGGACCTATCAGCGAAATCTTAGCGGCGGATGTTGAAAGTCTTAGACGCTTTTTTGAAAGTCTAAAAAAATCACCGGCAGCCATTTTTGGAATAGGTGTTAATTCAGATGCTTTAAGTCAATTATTGATTGACAAATTGTCTGAATACAGCTTAAAACGTGATTTTAGTGCTAATGATTTGGTTATCGCTAGTTTGCCTGATCCAGTTGTCAAAACTGAAGAAAAGAACTTGTCTCAAGCAATTGTTAACTTAGGTTTTGGCTTTGATTCGGAATTAAATGCACGTGAAAGAAAGATTGCTAAAATTTTGGCAATATATTTGGGTGGTCTTGATAACTCAATTTTATTTGCTAAAGTCAGAGAAAAGTTAGGTGCTGCATATTATGTTCGAGCAGATGCATATGTTAACAATTCTCTTTTATTAGTTTCAGCAGGCTTGAATCACGAAAAAATGTCAGCTGGAATTGAAATAATCAAAGATGAAATTCAGAACTTACAATTAGGCAATGTTGATGGAGATTTGCTAAAAAGTGTAAAGCAAAATTATTTAACTTTAATTGAAAATGGGCAAGATAGTCCATTTTTTCGAGTTACTAAAAAAATGCAAGACTTATTGCTCCCACAATACATTGTTGATAATGAAATCTGCATAAAGAGTATCAAAAAAGCTGATTTATCAAAATTAGCTAAAAAGATGACATTAACTGAAAGTTATTATTTAAAATGAGAAAAATTCAAACAATAAAAAAAGTTTTTAAGAATGGCTTTACTACCCAAATAGTTTTAAGACCTGGTTTTAAAGAACATTTTTTTGCAATTGGGGTAAATTTTGGCTCGGCTGACCCGCAGATACCTGGGACAGCTCATTTTTTAGAGCATCAATTGTTCAATAAGGATACAGGCAATATCGGTAAAGAGTTTACTAAAATTCAAGCCTTTAATAACGCCTATACTACTTTTGATCGTACGGTCTTCTATGCTCGTGGCAATAAGAATACTAAAAGAATTATTGATTTGTTGTTTCAAGTT
This sequence comes from Lactobacillus psittaci DSM 15354, assembly GCF_000425905.1. Lineage (GTDB taxonomy): Bacteria > Bacillota > Bacilli > Lactobacillales > Lactobacillaceae > Lactobacillus > Lactobacillus psittaci. The sequence continues at coordinate 187,190 of NZ_AUEI01000004.1, read as the reverse complement.
GTTAGTCAGCCATATTTTAGCCTGAACTCAATTGAAAAAGAGCGCGCTATTATTCAAGAAGAAGCCGCAATGTATTTAAATCAGCCATTGGTTAATTTAAATAATGCTCTAATGAGTGAATTATTTAATAACAATTTAGGAATTGATATTGTTGGCAATAAGAAAGATATTGCTAGTATTTCTGCAGATAGTTTGAAAGAAAGTTATCAAAATTTTTATACTTCAGGTAATATGGAATTTATTGCGGTTGGAGATTTTAGTGATTATGCCATTAAGCAAATTGAACATCTTACAAAAGAATATTCAAAAATGCTTTCTCCAAAAAAGTATTCCAAAAATAAGCCTAAGATTGAAGTGGGGAAGTTATCCAATCGTAAACTATCATTAGATTTGGCCACTAGTGGATTTAGTTTAGGGTTATTATTACCAGATTTTAAGAAAATGTTATATCAGGGCGAGATAGCAGAGTTTTTGCTAAATATAATGATAGAATCAAAAATAGGTGAATTGAGTAGCTACATGCAAGAAGCTATAAACAATGGTGATTTAAATAATCCATTATCAGTAGAAATAACAACAACTGGTTATGGAAATTTTGCTATAATTTCAGGATTTAGTGCTAATTATCAAAAAGTAGTTTCTGATATAACAAAATTATTGAAAAAGCCAATAAAATCACTCAATCAAGCTAAAGCTCAATTTGACTTATTGTTAAAAAGCGGATTAGGGAATGAAATTCGCAGTTATGACTCACTCGAAGCACTGGCAAATCAGTTCTTAGCTTTTTCACTAAAGGGTGAAGATTATTTAGATTTTGTGCGCCAGGCAGGTCAAGTGAAGTTTAACGATTATGCTAATTTTGTTGATGAAGTTATTGATAAGAGCAAGATGTGTTATATAATTGCTGATAATGATGCAAGGATGATATAAGTGAAAAGAGCAATAGTTTTTGGAGCTACTGGCGGAATAGGGCAGTCAATTTGTGGTGAATTGGCAGCTAATGGCTGGTCACTTTATATTCATTACAGCCATAACCAAGAGAAAGCAGATTTGCTTGCAGAGAAACTAACCAAGCAATATCCTATGCAAGATTTCTTAACTATTAAGTTGGATTTTTTAGTTAGTAATCAAGACTTGGAATCTTTTTGTTTCAGTCTATTACCGATAAATGCGGCAATTTTTGCACAAGGAATAACGCATTTTGGCTTTTTTGGTGAGCAAGAGCTAGATAATTTTGACCAGGAAATGAAGGTAAATTTACTCACACCTTTGAAGCTAACTAAGTTACTTGAGCCGATTTTACTAAGGTATGATCATTCTAGATTAATTTATTTAGGCTCTGTCTATGGTGGACAAGGTAGTCCACTTGAATCTGCCTATAGTGCAAGTAAGGCTGCTTTATCAAGATTTTGTCAAAGCTATGCTCGTGAAGTTGCATCAAGTCACTTAACTGTAAATTGTTTGGCGCCTGGAGCAGTTGATACAGCAATGAATTCAATTTTTTCTGAGGAAACACTAAATGAAGTCAAGGAAGAAATTCCAGCTGGTCGATTGGCAAAAGGAGATGATATAAGCTACTGGGTTGCTAATTTATTGCGCCCGGAAAGTGACTATTTAACTGGACAAACAATTTATATTTCAGGTGGATGGCTTGTATAGTCAAATTTTATGGTATACTCAATTTGTTAATTTTTTAGATATAAGGGGTTATTATGTCAGATATCGGAGAAAAACTACGCAGTGCTAGAGAAGCAATGGGCTTGTCTATTGCCGATGTTGAAAAAACAACCAAAATTCAAAGCAGATATTTAACTGCAATTGAAAATAGTGATTTTGATAAATTACCTGGTGACTTTTATGTTCGAGCTTTCATTCGTCAATATGCTCAAGTTGTAGGATTAGATGGTAAAGAGTTATTAGCTGAATATCACCATGAAGTTCCTGAAACTAAGAGTGAAGAATACGTTGAAAATTCAATTGACAACAAAACCGAAGAAGTCAAGAAGACAACTAACAGCAAGAAGGGGATGCTTCAAAACTACATGCCCAAGATTGTTTTGGGGGCAGGTGTTGTCATTGCTATCGTTGTTGTATACATGCTTGTAACTTCTTTATTTAGTGGTAGTTCAAATCAAGCTGATAACAATGTTGATTCAGGAGTAACAGTTTCATCTCAATCTGAATCATCATCTTCTTCAACTAAGAAAGAAAGTAAGCATGAAAAGAGTACCGTTAAAATTAACAGATTGGGTTATGGCTCATATCGCGTTACCGGTTTAAAGAGCGACCGAAAGTTAGTCATTTATGCTGGTGACAATAGTATTACTTCATACGTTACTATTGATGGAAGTACTGAATGGAGTGGTAGTATTTCAGAATCAGGTAAGCATACAATCACTATTCCAAAAGGTACTGAATCAGTTGTTGTTTACTTATCTAGCGATACTGGTACTAAAGTTACAATTGGTGGTAAGAAAGTTCCTTATACTGCCGGTGGTTCAAGCTTGAGCTTGCGTTTAACGTTAGGTAGTGCGAGCGCTTCAAGTTCTCAAAATAATACTAGTTCAAACTACAATAATTACAGCCAAAACAGTAGTCAAACTCAAAGTCAGGTTACAAATAATCAAACTAACCAATCAACTGTTCAATCAAGTCAAACTACTACTAATCAAACTACCAACTCAGGTCAATCAAATACTGGCCAAACTACTACTCAAAATAATAATACTGGCAATGCTAACCAAGGTGGTACTGCTAACGGTCAAAATAATGGGGGCCAACGTTAAGAAGAATGAATTTACCAAATCGTCTTACAGTTTTTAGAATTATCTTAATTCCAGTTTTTATGCTGGTATTGATTTTTAATTTCCCAGCAGGACAATTGCAAGTCCTTGAAACCAATATTACTTTTAGTCATATTTTGGCAGCAGTTATTTTTGCTGTTGCATCATATACAGACTATTTAGATGGACATATCGCTAGAGCTCGAGGCTTAGTTACTAACTTTGGTAAATTCGCTGATCCTTTAGCTGATAAAATGCTCGTTATGACTGCTTTTATATTCATGGTAAGTATGAATTTAGCTCCAAGCTGGGTTATTGCAATTATCGTATGCCGTGAATTAGCGGTTACTGGCTTGAGATTATTATTGGTTGAAATGGATGGTGAAGTTCTCGCTGCCAAGATGCCAGGTAAAATTAAAACCGCGACTCAAATGTTATCAATAATCTTTTTGTTATTGGGTGACATCTATTATATCGGTACTGTGTTACTTTACCTCTGCTTAATTTTCACCATTTATTCTGGATGGGACTATTTCTACCAATCAAGAGATGTTTTTAAGGGTGAACTTTAGTAAAAAATCCACATTAAATGTGGATTTTTTTATTTTTAAAGTTAAAATCTAAAAAAATTACGTATATTATAATTGAAAGGTGATTTTTAAAACATCTGTTCGAATTTTTCTTGCTTTTTTGAATGAAAAGAAAGTATAATTATAAGGTAAACGGCTTAAGGAGGAAAAACTTTGGCTAAAGATGAAAAGCAAGCTGCTTTAGATGCAGCATTAAAGAAAATTGAAAAGAACTTTGGTAAGGGTGCTGTTATGAGAATGGGTGAGAAAGTTGACACCCAGATTTCAACTGTACCTACAGGATCCTTAGCACTTGATGCAGCTCTTGGCGTAGGGGGATATCCTCGCGGACGAATTGTTGAAGTATATGGGCCTGAATCATCTGGTAAAACTACTGTCGCACTTCATGCTGTTGCTGAAGTTCAAAAACGTGGTGGTACAGCAGCTTATATTGATGCTGAAAATGCAATGGACCCTGCCTATGCGCAAGCACTTGGTGTTGATATTGATTCCTTAATTTTGTCACAACCTAATACAGGTGAAGAAGGACTTCAAATTGCTGATACTTTGATTACTAGTGGTGCTATTGATATTTTAGTTGTTGACTCTGTTGCAGCTTTAGTTCCTAGAGCTGAAATTGAAGGTGAAATGGGGGACTCACACGTTGGTTTACAGGCCAGATTAATGAGTCAAGCCTTGAGAAAACTTTCAGGAAATATCAATAAGACAAAAACAATCGCTATTTTTATTAATCAAATTCGTGAAAAAGTTGGGGTCATGTTTGGTAATCCTGAAACCACACCAGGTGGACGTGCATTAAAGTTTTATTCAACTATTCGACTTGAAGTTAGACGTGCTGAACAGATTAAGCAATCTAGCGACGTTGTCGGAAATCGTGTAAAAATTAAAGTGGTAAAGAATAAGGTTGCACCACCATTTAAAGTGGCCGAAGTCGATATTATGTATGGGAAAGGCATTTCTCAATCTGGCGAATTGCTTGATATGGCGGTTGATAAGGACTTGGTTGATAAAGCAGGTTCATGGTATTCATATAATGGTGAAAAGATTGGCCAAGGCCGTGAAAATGCTAAAGCTTATCTTGAAGAACACCCAGAAGCATATTCTGAACTCATGACTAAGGTTCGTGAAGCATATGAAATTGATGCTAAATCTTTAGAAGATAAAGAAGATCCTGAAAAAATTAAGGAAGCACAAGAAAAAGAGCAAGACATTGATAAGGCCAGTAAAAGCTCAAAATCCTAAAGAAATTGATTTAGATCTAGGTTTTTAATCTAGGTCTTTTTTGTTCTAGTTGACTTCTCAAGATGTTAAATTTATCATTAATATGGTGTGTATAATTCGAAAAGGACGATAGTGATTATGATGAATGATTATTTAATTCCTGCAGCAGTCGCTATTGTTTCACTTTTGATTGGATATGTAATCGGATATTTAATTCGTAAAAAGCATTGGGAAAAACAAGCTGAAAATGCACGTAATGATGCCAAGCACATCTTGGAGAATGCACATAATAAATTAACTGCAGTTAAAGCTGAAGTAGAAATGGCTAAGCAGACTGCAAATACAGTCAAGCAAGAAGCTGAAACTAATAAAAAAGCTAAGATCTTGGAAGCTCAAGAAGAAATTCGAGCTTACCGTGAAAAAGCTGAAAATGAGCTTAGTCAGCAAAGACTTGATTTGACCCATAGAGATGCACGTTTACAACAAAAAGAAGATACAATTCAAGAAAAAAGTGAGAATTTGAGTCAAAAAGAGGCTCAGCTCACACAACTACAAGACCAACTTAAGCAGCAAGAAATTGACCTACAAAAGAAGCACGAAGATGCCGATGAATTGCTTGAAATGAGAAAAGAAAAACTATATCAAGTGTCTGAACTCAGCAAAGATCAAGCAAAGCAAATTATTTTGGATAAGCTATCAAATGAACTTGATAGTGAGCGAGCAGAGCTAATTCGTAATAGTAACGAACAAGCTCAAGCTAAGGCGGATCGCTTTGCAAGACAAATTTTGGTAGATGCAATTCAAAGTAGTGCTGCTGATACTGTTGCTGAAACAACAGTATCAGTTGTGGAACTTCCTAATGAGGAAATGAAGGGAAGAATTATTGGTCGCGAAGGCCGTAATATTCGTTCATTTGAAGCTCTAACTGGGGTTGATTTAATTATTGATGATACTCCAAAAGTCGTTACTTTAAGTGGTTTTGACCCAATTAGACGTGAAATTGCTAAAAGAGCTATGGAACGTCTAATTAAGGATGGTAGAATTCATCCAGCTCGAATTGAAGAGATGGTTGATAAGGCCCGCAAGGAAGTTAATGATGATATTTATGAAGCAGGTGAAGGTGCTTTAATTGAGTTAGGAATTCATAAGATGCATCCTGAACTTGTTAAAGTATTGGGAAGATTAAAATATCGGACTTCTTATGGTCAAAACGTTTTAGCTCACTCTATTGAAGTAGGGAAGCTAACAGGGACAATGGCAGCTGAACTTGGTTTAGATGAAAGATTAGCGGTTCGCGCAGGATTATTACACGATATTGGTAAAGCCATCGATCATGATATCGAAGGTTCTCACGTGGAAATCGGTGTTGAATTAGCGCGTAAGTATCATGAGTCCGACATTGTTGTAAATGCAATTGCGGCTCATCATGGCGACGTGCCTAAATTGTCGTTCATTGCAGAATTGGTTGTTGCAGCTGATACAATTTCATCTGCAAGACCTGGTGCACGAAGCGAAAGCCTTGAAAATTATATCAGAAGATTAACTCAACTTGAGTCAATCGCAACTGGTTATCAAGGGGTTGAACAAGCCTTCGCTATTCAAGCGGGGCGTGAAATTAGAGTTATGGTGAAACCTGATCAAATTTCAGATGATAGAACTACAATTTTAGCTCGGGATATCCGCAACCAAATTGAAAAAGAAATGGAATATCCAGGTAATATCAAAGTAACCGTAATACGTGAGAAACGTGCGGTGGCAATTGCTAAATAAGATAAAAGGGCCCAATACAGGGCCCTTTTTATTTTAGTTTGTTAAAGTCCTTAATAACTTGTATAATTAACGCTAGAAATATTGGAAAGTTGATTTTTTATGTTTGCAATAATTGTTAAATTATTTTTTCTTGTGATTATTTCGGCTTTAATAACTCCATTTATTAGACGATTAGCTTTTGTTTTAGGTGCTGTCGATAATCCAAATGCTCGCCGTGTTAATAAAAGACCAATGCCAACGATTGGTGGATTAGGTATTTTCGTTACTTTCAACATTGGAGTATTTGTTTTATTAAGAGAACAGTTTCCAACACATGAAGCCTTTTCAATTTTACTTGCCTCAAGCGTGATTATCTTGACCGGGATGGTTGATGATATTTTAGAACTTAAGCCAATCCAAAAGCTTGCTGGTCAACTTGCTGGTTCATTAGTGATTTATTTCTTGGCTGGAATTAAGATGAAAGAAATAATCTTGCCATTCATGCACCATCCGCATATTCAATTGGGCTGGTTAAGTTTACCAATTACAATTTTTTGGATTTTGGCTTTGACTAATGCAGTTAACTTAATTGATGGTCTAGATGGGTTAGCCGATGGTGTTTCATTGATTTCACTTTCAACTATGGGAGTGGTAGGGTATTTCTTTTTGCATACCAAGGACCTATATATCCCAATTGCCTGTTTTATTTTGGGAGCAGCATTATTAGGATTTTTACCTTATAATTTCCATCCTGCTAAAATCTTTTTAGGTGATACTGGAGCTTTGTATATCGGCTTTATGATTGCTATTCTCTCACTGAAAGGCTTAAAAAATGTTACCTTTATTTCATTGATTGTACCGATTATCATTTTAGGGGTTCCAATTACTGATACTGTTTATGCTATGATTAGACGTAAACTTAATCATAAGCCGATTTCGCAAGCAGATAAGCACCATTTGCATCACCAATTAATGAGAATGGGGCTTAGCCATCGGCAAACAGTTTTGTCTATCTATGGTATTTCTCTAGTTTTCTCTTTTATTTCACTCTTATTCTTATTATCGCCTTCATGGGGAATTTGGCCATTAATAATTGGATTGATGATTGCTTTAGAATTCTTTGTTGAATCTGTGGGATTACTTGGAGATAAGTATCATCCTCTATTGAATTTGATACAAGGCTTAATTAATGTATCGCGCCAAGATGAACCTGAAGTTCAAGTTTGGCACCTTGGTAAGGAAAAACCAGAACAATTAAAGAAAAAGTCTAAAAATAAGTAAAAAGTCGCATCAAACGATGCGACTTTTAATTTTGTTCATGATAATTTATCTCTTTAACTGGAATTTCGTTGTATCTTCCGGTTCCATTATTAAAATTGACTTGTCCATTAAGTAATTCTGTTAATTCATTTTCAAATTTGGCTAAATCTGATTCTTCAATAAAAATTGTAAATTTTACATCCGTTGTAAATTCACGATGGGCTACAAAAATCTCATTTTCATCTAAAAAATGATTTACTTCGTCAAGGCGATTATATGGAATAGAAAAGTAGATTTCTTCTTGATATACCCGTTTGATAACGCCAATTGCTTGGGCAGCTTCAGTTACAGAGTTGGAATATGCTCGGATTAAGCCCCCGGCCCCTAACTTGATACCACCAAAATATCGTGTTACAACCACAGCTACATTTTTTAACTTCATTAATTGTAGTGCTCTTAATTCTACAACGCCTGCTGTTCCTTGTGGTTCACCGTTGTCACTTGCTTTAACTTGGTCATCATTTAAGCCAATCGTATAAGCATAGGTATTATGTGTGGCATCATGATATTTTTTTGATATTTGATTGACAAAAGTTTCAGCTTCTTCTTTGTTGGTTACCCTAGCCATTGTTGTGATAAAACGACTTTTTTTAATGGTTAACTCGTTGCTACCACTTTCTTTAATAGTTAAATAATTTTCTTTTTCAGACAAAAAACTCATCCTTTCGTGTAATTAATAAAGGAGGGTGAAAAAATGGAAGATTTAACTCCTTTATCCGGAAGACAATGGATTAGTAATCAAGCAAATTCTAGCATATTTGAAGATTGTATCAAAGTTGAAACAATTAAAGATGACCACTGCCAAAGATGTGGTCAAAAAGTTACAGATAAGTTAGCGGATAAACGTTTTTATTGTCGGCGCTGTATTGGATTAGGAAGATGTATTGAAGGTGAATATTTATTCCGACTAAAAGGTCAAGGTAACTATACAGTAAAAGAGCCAGTTTTAACTTGGAAAGGGAAATTAACTTCAGACCAAGCTAGAGTTTCTCAAGAAATATTAGAAGCATTTGATCAAAGAAGAAATCATTTAGTTCACGCTGTTACCGGGGCTGGAAAGACGGAAATGCTATTTAAAGTTCTGGAAAAGTGTCTAAGTCAAGGATTAAGAGCAGCAATTGCTACGCCCAGAATAGATGTCGTCAATGAATTATATCCTAGAATTAATTCGGCATTTGCAAATACTGTTATTGGAAAATATCATGGAAGAGAATACAATGATGTGAAAAATGATCAATTAGTTATTTGTACTACCCATCAGCTTTTAAAATTTTATCGGACATTTGATTTGTTGATTATTGATGAGGTTGATTCATTTCCATATGCTCCGGATCCGATGCTACATTATGGAGCAAAAAATGCAGTTAAAGAACTAGGGCAAGGGATGATTTTGTATTTAACGGCGACTCCACCAGATGATTTACTTAAAGCAGTGAAGCAAAAGAAAATTGGCCTTTCTTTATTAAAGCGTCGATTTCATGGTGGTAAATTACCAGTTCCTAAGGAAAAACTTTTTATTGGTCCTTATATTAGTAAACAGCGCATAAATCATAGACTAAAAACAGAAATACTTCGAGTCGTCCAAAGTGGTCATCCGCTACTTTTGTTTGTACCCAAAATCTCTGAAATTCCAATATATTTAGCTTTATTAAAGAAAATTCCAGAATTAACAACTTGTTCAATTGAAGGGGTTCATGCTGCCGATAAAGATCGGATAGATAAAGTGGCAAATTTTAGAGCAAAGAAAACTCAAATATTGGTAACAACGACAATTTTAGAACGAGGAGTTACATTCCCACATGTTTGGGTGATTATTGTTGCAGCTGATGATCCAATTTATACTCGTGCCTCCTTAGTTCAGATAGCAGGGAGAGTTGGGAGAAGTAAAGAAGACCCAACAGGATTAGTACTTTATTGTTATCATCGCTACACCAAGAATATCAAGGAAGCAATCAAGGAAATAAAGAGGATGAATCGATGAGATGCTTAATGTGTGATAGTAAATTTTTGCCAGAGATGGATTTTAGAAAAATATTTTCACTTTTTAATGACTTAAATCAAAAGCTATGTCATTCTTGTCAAGGTAAGTTTAGTTATGTAGTTGGGGGATGTAGTAACTGCCAAAGTCCCAGGGTTGAAAATGGACTATGTCGAGATTGTCGAGCTTGGCAAAAAGCTGAAAAAATCCTTTTGAAAAATACAGCGGTTTGTTACTATAATCAAGCCTTTCATGATTTGTCAGTAGCATATAAACGCTATGGAGATTATCAAATGAAAGAAGTTTTGAAGTATTTGGCAAGTCCAGCATTAAAGAATTTTGATGCAGATTATTATATTCCAATTCCTACTACACAGAGTCATATTAAAAAAAGAGGATATGATACGATTAGTGAAGTTTTTGATGGCTTAGTGCCATTAAGTCCATTTTTGAGCAAGGTGGATGGGCAAAAAAGCCAAGGCGAAAAAAATCGACAAGAAAGATTACAAACACCGCAAACCTTTTACATCAAAACCAGCGCTACAATAAAAACCGGTAGTAAAATATTATTGTTGGATGATATTTATACTACTGGTAGAACACTTTATCATGCGAGAAATGCAATTTTTACGGCGTATCCAAATGTAAAAATTGAAAGTTTTACAATTAGCAGATAGATTTTGCAAGTGCTTACATTTTTGGTATAATAACAGTGTAAAGAAAATCCACTTCGGTGGAGAAAGGAGAATCTTTTATGTTAAAGTATAATGTTCGTGGTGAAAATATTGAAGTTACAGATGCTTTGAGAAGTTATGTTGAAAAGCGCCTAGAAAAGCTTGAAAAATATTTTGAACTCAATTCAGACGTAATTGCCCACGTTAACTTAAAGATTTATAAAAATCATAATGCCAAGGTTGAAGTTACTATTCCTCTTCCATATCTTGTTTTGAGAGCCGAAGAAACTTCAGATGATATGTATCGGAGTATCGACTTTGTTTCTGAAAAGTTGGAAAGACAAATCAGAAAATACAAGACCCGGGTTAACCGGAAGGGTCGTGAAAAGGGGATAAAGGACTTCTTCATTGAAACTCCAACCGAAGAAAAGAAGCCTGAAAAAGAATTTGATATTGTTCGTAATAAGCGAGTAAGCTTGAAGCCAATGGATCCTGAAGAAGCAGTATTGCAAATGGATATGCTTGAACATGATTTCTTTGTATTTCAAGATGCAGAAACGAATGGTACTAGCATCGTATATAAGAGAAATGATGGACGTTATGGCTTGATTGAAACAAACGAATAAACTATTAAAACATCTGCTCCTCAAGGACAAAATCCTTGGGGAGTTTTTGATTGGAAAGATTTTTCTTTTCAAGGTAAACATGGTAAAATATCATATGTATTTTTAGACTTTAAATTAGATTTAGGGACCGATTTAATGGTAAATATTTTAAAGAAGCTATACAATAGCGACAAAAGAGAACTTAAAAAATTTGAAAAATTAGCTGACAAAGTAGAAGGTTATGCAGATGAATATAGCAAGCTTTCTGATGAAGAACTTCAAGCTAAGACAACCGAATTTAGAGAACGTTTGAAAAAGGGAGAAACTTTAGATGATTTGCTTCCTGAAGCCTTTGCCACTTGTCGTGAAGGTGCTAAGAGAGTTTTGGGGCTTTTTCCATTTAGAGTTCAAATCATAGGTGGTATTTCACTTCACTTTGGTAACATTTCCGAAATGATGACTGGTGAAGGTAAAACTTTAACAGCTACTATGCCAGTGTATTTGAATGCTTTAACTGGTGATGGCGTTCACGTTGTAACTGTTAACGAATACCTTTCTAGTCGTGACGAAGAAGAAATGGGACAGTTGTACCGCTGGTTAGGTTTAACAGTAGGCTTGAACTTAAATTCAATGACACCAGACCAAAAGCGTGCAGCATATGATTGTGACGTTACTTATTCAACTAATGCTGAATTAGGTTTCGATTACTTGCGTGATAACATGGTGGTTTACAAAGAACAAATGGTACAACGACCACTTAATTACGCTATCATCGACGAAGTAGACTCAATCTTAATTGATGAAGCCAGAACTCCATTAATTATTTCTGGTGAAGCTGCACAAGCGAACGGTGAATACATTCGAGCAGATCGCTTTGTTAAGACTTTAACTGAAGATAAAAGTGATGACGATGTTGAAGATGACAAAGATTATGGCGACTACAAGATTGACTGGCCAACTAAGACAATTTCGTTGACTCGCCAAGGAATTGCTAAAGCATGTAAGCACTTTGGTCTTAAGAACTTGTACGATGTCGAAAACCAAGTCTTAGTTCACCACATTGATCAAGCATTGCGTGCAAACTACATTATGCTTAAAGATATTGACTATGTTGTGCAAGATGGCGAAGTTTTAATTGTTGACTCATTTACTGGCCGTGTAATGAAAGGCCGTCGTTATTCAGATGGCTTGCACCAAGCAATTGAAGCCAAAGAAGGCGTTAAGATTCAAGAAGAATCTAAGACCCAAGCAACAATTACTTACCAAAACTTCTTTAGAATGTACAAGAAGTTATCAGGGATGACAGGTACTGCTAAGACTGAAGAAGAAGAATTCCGTGAAATTTACAACATGCAAGTTATCACGATTCCAACTAACCGTCCAATTCAAAGAAAAGATATGCCGGATATTCTTTATCCTACTCTTGACTCAAAATTCCATGCAGTAGTAGAAGAAATTAAGAAGCGACACGCTAAGGGACAACCGGTATTGGTTGGTACTGTTGCAATTGAAAGTTCTGAACGTTTGAGTCACTTGCTTGATGAAGCTAATATTCCACATGCAGTTTTGAACGCAAAGAATCACGCTAAAGAAGCGGAAATTATTATGAAGGCTGGTCAAAGAGGAGCAGTTACAATTGCAACTAACATGGCTGGTCGTGGTACTGATATTAAGCTTGGACCTGGCGTTAAGGAATTAGGCGGTTTAGCAGTTATTGGTACTGAGAGACATGAGTCAAGAAGAATTGATAATCAGCTTCGTGGACGTTCAGGCCGTCAAGGTGATCCAGGTTACTCACGTTTTTATCTTTCACTTGAAGATGATTTAATGAAACGTTTTGGTGGTGACCGTGTTAAGGTATTCTTAGACCGAATTTCTGACAATGACGAAGATAAGGTTATTGAATCAAGAATGATAACTCGCCAAGTTGAATCTGCTCAAAAGCGTGTTGAAGGTAACAACTACGACACTCGTAAGCAAACTTTGCAATACGATGATGTTATGAGAATTCAACGTGAAATTATTTATGGCGAAAGAATGCAAGTGATTGAAGAGACCAAGACTCTTAAACCTGTATTAATGGGAATGGTTAAACGAACAATTGACCATCAAGTAGATTTGTATACACAAGGTGAAAAGAAAGATTGGAGAAATGATTCTCTTCGTGATTTCATCGTTTCAAGTTTGACCAACGAAGAAGTTGCAGACGAAATCAATCTTAAAGATATCCAAACTGCTGATGAACTTAAGAAGAAGTTATATGAATTAGCAGAAGAAAATTATAAGGATAAGGCAGACACTTTATCAGATCCAAGTCAAATGCTTGAATTTGAAAAAGTTGTTATCTTACGTGTTGTAGATGATCGCTGGACTGATCATATCGATGCAATGGATCAATTGCGCCAATCAATTGGCTTGCGTGGTTATGGACAACTTAACCCATTAGTTGAATATCAAGAATCTGGTTACCGTATGTTTGAAGAAATGATTTCAAACATTGAATTTGATGCTACTAGATTATTCATGAAGGCTCAAATTAGACAAAACATTGCTAGATAGTTGATAATTAAGAGGAAGGCGAAAGCTTCCTCTTTTTTGCTAAAAGGAGAAAAATATGGAAATAAGTGAAATTTCAGCTGTGTTAGATGAATTAAGAGTTAAGTTAGCGCACTTTAGGAGGTCTCTTTGACTTTGATGCTTTAAACGAAAGTATTGCAATCAATGAAGAAAAAATGGCTGAACCTGATTTTTGGAATAATCAGGAAACGGCCCAAGCATTAATCGGTCAGACTAATAAACTAAAAGAAAAAAGAGACCATTTTACTGAACTGTCAGAAGCGTTTTCTGATGAAGAAACTGCTTTGGAGTTATTAAAAGTGGAAAGCGATACTGATCTACAAAATGAAGTTGAAGCTAATTTAAGTAAACTAAAAGAGAGCTTTCATCAATATGAATTGAATCTGTTATTAGCAGGTAAATACGATTCTAATAATGCTTTGATGGAAATTCATCCTGGTGCAGGAGGTACTGAAGCGATGGATTGGGCTCAGATGCTCATGAGAATGTATCAACGCTTTAGTGAGGCACACGGTTTCACTTTTGAAATTGATGATTATGAGCCAGGAGATGAAGCCGGAGTAAAAAGTGTAAGTATTCTGATTAAGGGAAATAATGCCTATGGCTTTTTAAAAGGAGAGATGGGTGTTCATCGTTTAGTTAGAATCTCACCTTTTGATGCGGCTAAGAGAAGGCATACTTCATTTGCAAGTGTTGAAGTAATTCCAGAAATTGACGATAGTATTGAAGTGGATATTAATCCAGCTGATTTAAGAATTGATGTGTTTAGATCTAGTGGTGCTGGTGGACAGCACATTAATAAAACTTCAAGTGCTGTAAGAATTACACACTTGCCAACAGGTATTGTGACTACTTCACAAGCACAGCGTTCACAATTTCAAAATAAAGAAACTGCGATGAATGCTTTGAGAGCAAAATTATTTCAACTAGAAGAAGAGAAAAAGCGGAAAGAAAAGCAAAAATTAAAGGGAACTCAACAAGAGATTGCATGGGGCTCGCAAATTAGATCATATGTTTTTCATCCATATAGTATGGTCAAAGATCATCGAACTAGTTTTGAAACTAGTGATGTTAATGGCGTAATGGATGGTAAATTAGACGATTTAATTTATACTTATTTACAATGGAAATTGAGTTTAGAAAATCCAGAATAGGTGATAGTTATGGGTTTAATTGAATTTTTAATATTGTTACTGGTCGTTTTGGTAGTGGGAATTATATTATTTGCAATCTTAAAAATGTTATTTTGGATTGCCCCATTTGTGATTATTATTGCCTTATTAGGTTGGCTATATTTTTACTTAGCTAAGAAAAAACTGAATAAATTTATTAATATTCAGTTTGATAATTTTAAAAATGAATTTGATGATGAGCAGCCCAATAAGGAAAAACATCGTAAACAAGCAAGAAATGTTCATACTCATGATGTAGATGATAAGTAAAGAAAGAGGCGGGAAAAATGCCTGGAAAAGTAGAGCTTTCAAAGCTTTTTGAAGATACAAATGTGTTGCATGTCTATCAAGGTAAGGAATTAATCAAAAATCGGGCGGTTACAGTATCAGATATATATCGTCCAGGGCTTGAATTAACTGGTTATTTTGATTTTTATCCTAGCAATCGTATTCAGCTACTTGGGAGAACTGAAATTTCTTATGCAAATATGCTTGATCATGAAAGTAGACTAGAAGTTTTTAATAAAATGGCGACATCTGAAACGCCTTGCTTTTTGATATCACGGAGCTTACCAGTTCCCCGAGAATTGAGCGAAGCAGCTGTTAAAAAGCAAATTCCAATTTTAACCACACCTGAGTCAACAACTTATATTTTAAGTGTTTTAACCCAATACTTGCGGGAACATTTAGCAGAAAGGACTAGTATTCATGGAGTATTAGTTGAAATTAATGGTATGGGGGTTTTGATCACTGGTGCTAGTGGTGTTGGTAAAAGTGAAACAGCCTTAGCTCTAATTCAAAGAGGTCATAGATTAATTGCTGATGATCGTGTAGATGTTTACCAACGTGATCACGATACGATTGTTGGTGAAGCACCTAAAATTTTGAATCATTTAATGGAAATTCGCGGTATCGGAATTATTGATATCAAGGATATGTTTGGAGTTGGGGCAGTTAAAGATCATACTGAAATTAAACTGGTGATTAAACTTGAAAATTGGGATCCCAAGGCAAACTATGATCGTCTTGGATTTGACCAAGATAAACGTGAAATCTGTAATGTAGAAGTTCCGCAAGTAACAATACCTGTAAAAGTGGGACGTAACTTAGAAATTATCATTGAAATTGCTGCTTTAAACTTTAGAGCAAAACAAATGGGTTTTGATGCAAGTATAACTTTTCAAAAACAACTCGCAAATTTGATAAATCAGAACACACAAGCTGATGAAGTGAAAGGAGAAAAATAATTGAATTTATTAGCTTTGAATCCAATCGCATTTCACTTTGGAAATTTGCAGGTTCGTTGGTATGGTATTTTGATGGCAACGGGCGTTTTACTAGCAACCTTGATGGCGATTCAAGAAGGAAAAAAGCGCCAGGTAATTAGTGATGACTTTATTGACTTTTTATTATGGGCTGTTCCATTTAGTTTTGTGGGTGCCAGAGCATACTATGTCATTTTTGAATGGTCGTATTATGCTAACCACCTTGACCAAGTAATTGCTATTTGGGATGGTGGGATTGCAATTTATGGCGGACTTTTAACTGGATTGATTATCTTGTTAATCTTTTGCTACCACCGCATGCTACCGCCTTTATTAATGCTAGATATTATTACGCCAGGTGTGCTTGCAGCTCAAATTTTGGGACGCTGGGGTAATTTCATGAATCAAGAAGCTCATGGTAGTCAGACGAGTTTAGCTTTTTTACAAGGGCTGCATTTACCTGATTTTATTGTTAAGCAGATGTATATTGATGGCCATTATTACCAGCCGACATTTTTATATGAATCATTCTTTAATTTGATAGGCTTAATAATTATTTTGAGCTTAAGACATCGAAAGAATTTCTTTAAGCAAGGAGAAGTCTTTGCTAGCTATTTGATTTGGTATGGGATCGTTAGATTCTTTGTTGAAGGTATGCGGACAGATAGCTTATATATCTTTGGCGTGATTAGAGTTTCACAGGCATTAAGTCTAATTTTAGTTCTATTTGCGGTAGCTTTAATTATCATCCGTAGAAAAGAAGGAAAAAGTCGCTGGTATTTAGATGGTAGTGGCCTAAAATATCCATATGAGAGGTAAGTAATGACAAAAATTGCAGTATTAGGAAGCGGATCTTGGGGTTCAGTTTTGGCTTCATTATTAGCAGATAATGGACATGAAGTTGTTTTATACGGAAATAATGAGCAAGTTCGCGATGAAATTAACTCACAACATACGAATTTACATTATATGAAGAATTGGCAACTTAATCCTAACGTAAAGGCAACGACTGACCTAAAAGAAGCGGTTAGTGGTAGTGATGTAGTTTTATTTGTGATACCAACTAAGGCAATCCGCGTTGTCAGCAAACAACTTCAAGTAGTTCTTAATGAATTAGAAATTAGTCCTTTGGTGGTTGCTGCAACTAAGGGGATAGAACCTGGAAGCAAAAAGTTAATCTCTGAGATTTTAACTGAAGAATTGTATCCAAATGATGAAGGTAAAATAGTTGCAATTTCTGGTCCTAGTCACGCTGAAAACGTTGCTCAAAAAGACTTAACAGCTATTACTTGTGCTTCAACTAATTATGAGAATGCACAAAAAGTTCAAGAATTATTTTGTAATGATTATTTGCGACTATACACTAGTAATGATTTGATTGGTGTAGAAGTTGGTGGTGCAGTTAAGAATGTGATTGCAATTGCCGCCGGTATTTTAGTTGGAAAAAACTATGGAGACAATGCTAAGGCAGCCTTGATGACCCGTGGACTTGCAGAAGTTATGCGATTAGGCGTATCTTTTGGAGCTCAACCATGGACTTTTAGTGGTTTATCAGGAATTGGAGATCTGATTGTAACTTGTACTTCAGTAAATTCTCGTAATTGGAGAGCTGGTAAGGCTTTAGGTGAAGGTAAAGCTTTATCAGATATCCTAGAAAATATGGGACAAGTTGTTGAAGGAGCGACCACAGCGAAAGCAGTTCATGAGATTTGCCAAAAAGAAGGAATAGATATGCCAATTTGTGAGGCAATTTATAAAGTTCTTTATGAAAATGGTGATATTGATACTGAAATTAAAGAAATGATGAGTCGTGAAAAGACAACAGAAATACGGTGGTAAACAAAAAATTTGTCTTTAAAACTAATTGCTGTATAATACTTATTAAAAGTAAGTAGGAGGCTAACCATGAGTAAGTTATATGACGTTATCATCATTGGTGCAGGTCCTGGCGGATTAACAGCTGCACTTTATGCATCAAGAGCTAATCTAAGCGTTTTAGTCTTAGATCGTGGTATCTATGGTGGTCAGATGAATAACACTGGAGCAATTGACAATTATCCAGGTTTTACTGAAATTCAAGGTCCAGAATTAAGTGAAAAGATGTATCAATCCGCAATGAACTTTGGGGCCGAATATAAGTATGGCGATGTAAATAGTGTTGATTTTTCTGGTAAAGAAAAAATCGTTAAAGCAGGAAATGATGAATATCATGCTAAAGCCGTAATTATTGCAACTGGAGCTGAACATAAGCACTTAGGGGTTCCAGGCGAAGAAGAATATTCTGGCCGAGGAGTTTCATATTGTGCTGTTTGTGATGCTGCATTTTTCAAAGATGAAGAGGTAGTGGTTGTCGGCGGTGGCGATTCTGCAATCGAAGAAGGCCTGTATTTAGCCAATATTGCCAAGAGTGTAACTGTTATTCACCGTCGTGATAGTTTACGTGCACAACCTGTTTTGCAAAAACGTGCTTTTTCAAATGATAAAATGAAATTTATCTGGAATGCCCAAACAGAAGAAATTGTTGGCGATAATCAAAAGGTTACTACTGTTAGGTATCTTGATAAAGAAACAGGTGAACATAAGGAAGTTAATGCAAGTGGTATTTTCATCTATGTTGGAGTAGAACCACAAACTACTTTATTCAAAGATTTGGGAATCACTGATAATCATGGCTGGATTATTACTGATGAAAAAATGCAAACTAAGCTTGATGGTGTATTTGCCTTAGGTGATGTTCGTGCTAAAGACTTAAGACAAATTGCCAATGCTGTTGGTGATGGTAGTATTGCTGGACAAGAAGCTTATAATTATTTACAAAGTCTAAAAGATTAGTATAGTTTTAAAAATATTTATAAAAAAGTCTGTAAATAGCAGGCTTTTTTTTGTGTAATATTTTTCATGTTTTGCAAAGTGGTATAATTAAAACATACTAGTTTAATTTATTTAATGACAGAAAATATAAAACGATAGGAGTTATCTTATGACTGCTAGACAAGCATATGAAAATTGGCTAAAAGCTGATAAATTACCAGATTATTTACAAAGACAATTAAAAGAATTAGGTCAAGATCCAGCTTGGGTAGATGATGCCTTTGGTACAGATATTAACTTTGGTACAGCAGGGATGCGTGGCTTACTTGAACCAGGTACTAACCGTATCAATGTTGTTACTGTTGGACGTGTAACTGAAGGATTGGCACAATTAATTGAAAAAGAAGGTCAAGAAGCTAAAGAAAAGGGTGTAGTAATTTCTTTTGACTCACGTTATCATTCAGAAGATTTTGCTAAGCTCTCAGCTCAAATCTTGGGTCACCATGGCATTAAGGTTTATTTATTTGATGGTTTAAGACCAACACCTGAATTGTCATTTGCAATTCGCCACTTGGGTACTTTTGCTGGAATCATGGTAACTGCTTCACACAATGCTAAGCAATATAATGGTTACAAGATTTATGGTGCTGATGGTGGACAAATGCCACCTGAACATGCGGCTGTTGTTGAAAAGGCTGCTTTAGAAGTTGAAAACCAATTAGCAATTCCAGTAAGCCCAATCGAAGAATTAAGAGCTAAGAAGATTTTGCAATTAGTTGGTGAAGATGTTGATGAAGCTTACCTTGAAGCTTTAGACACAATTAACGTAAATCATGATTTAATTAAAGAAACAGCTGATAAGTTAAAGATTGTTTACACACCAGTTCATGGTACAGGTAAGGTGATTTATGACCGTGCCTTCAGACAAGGTGGTTTCAAGAACTTTACTGTAGTTCCTAGTCAAGCAATCATTGACCCAGAATTCCCAACTACAATTAAACCTAACCCAGAATACCGTCAAGTTTTTGATGAAGGTGTTAAGGTAGCTGATAAGGTTGGAGCTGATATTATTGTTGCAACTGACCCAGATGCTGACCGTTTGGGGGCAGCTGTTAGAACTCCAAATGGCGATTTCCAAGTTTTAACTGGTAATCAAATTGCTACGTTGATTTCAAATTACTTATTAACTAACTTGAAGAATTCTGGCAAACTTGATTCTTCATATGAAATTATCACTAGTGTTGTTTCAAGTGCTTTACCATTTAAGATTGCAAAATCATTTGGCATTCAAACTAAGTATGTTTTAACAGGTTTTAAGTATATTGGTGAAGAAATTGACCGTTTACACAAGACTGGTGATGGTCAATTCTTGATGGGTTTTGAAGAAAGTTATGGTTTCTTATTCAAGACCTTTAACCGTGATAAAGATGCAATGCAAGGTGCATTAATGTTCTTCGAAGTTGCTGCATACTACGCTTCAAGAAATATGTCAGTCTTCGATGGCTTACAAGAAATCTGGAACAAATACGGTGCAAGTTGTGAAATTACTAAGGCAATCGAAATGCCAGGACTTGACGGTCAAAAGCGGATGGCTAAGGTAATGGAAAACTTACGTAAAGAACAACTTCAAGAAATTAATGGCCACAAGGTAATTAAGATTGAAGACTTTGAATTAGCTAAAGAAATTACACCAGCTGGTGAAAAAGAAATGCCAGGCTTCCCTAAGTCAAATGTACTCAAGTACTTCTTAGACGATGAAACTTGGGTTGCTCTTCGTCCATCAGGTACTGAACCAGTGATTAAGGCTTATGTTGGTACAAATGCTGAAACTTATGCTAAGGCTGAAGAAAAATGCAAGGCCTATCATGAAGCAATTGCAAAATTTACTAAATAGTAAGCTTATTACCTGCGAAAACGTGTTCGAAGTAGTAAAATAAGAATAATGATAAAATTGGACTGTTAAGGTCCAATTTTTTTTGCGAGGGATTATTCATGATTAAAAGACAAACCAATCGAAAGTTTGATTTAGTTTCTAAATATAAGCCAGCTGGTGATCAAGGCCAAGCAATTGATAAATTAACTGCTGGTTTTAAAGCTGGTGCCAAAGAACAAATTTTGCAGGGGGCTACTGGGACAGGGAAGACCTTTACAATGGCCAACATAATTGCCAAGTTAAACAAGCCAACATTAGTTATTTCTCACAATAAAACCCTGGTGGGGCAACTATATGGTGAATTTAAAGAATTTTTCCCCAATAATGCGGTTGAATACTTTGTTTCATATTATGACTACTACCAACCTGAAGCGTATGTTCCAAGTTCAGATACTTATATTGAAAAAGATTCTTCAATTAATGATGAAATTGACCAATTACGGCACCGAGCAACTAGTGCTTTGATGGAGCGCAATGACGTTGTGGTTGTTGCTAGTGTTTCTTGCATTTATGGGTTGGGTGACCCGAAAGAATATGCAGCAAGTGTTTTGAGCTTGCATGAAGGTCAAGAATATGAACGTAATGTCTTATTACGAGATTTAGTAAATATTCAATATGATCGTAATGATATTGACTTCCAACGTGGTCGTTTTCGTGTTAGAGGAGATATTGTGGAAATTTTCCCAGCAGGCAATAGTGACCACGCTTATCGTGTAGAATTTTTCGGTGATGAAATTGATCGCATCGTTGAAGTTGATTCTTTAACAGGTGAAGTAATCGGCGAGCGTGACCAAGTATCTCTTTTCCCAGCCACGCACTTTATGACTAATGAAGAACAAATGAAGCAGGCGCTTAAGCGAATTAGTCGGGAAATGGATTTGCAGGTTAAGAAATTTGAAGGCGAAGGCAAGTTGCTAGAGGCGCAAAGAATTAAGCAAAGAACTACTTATGATATGGATATGATGAGCGAAGTTGGATATACCAATGGTATCGAAAACTATTCTGCTCCAATTGAAGGTAGAAAGGCTGGAGAGCCACCACATACTTTACTTGATTTCTTTCCAGATGATTTCTTAATTTTAATTGATGAATCACACGCAACAATGCCGGAAATTCGGGCTATGTATAATGGTGACCGTAAACGAAAAGAAACTTTAATTGATTATGGTTTTCGCTTGCCATCTGCTTTAGATAACCGTCCACTTAAACTTGAAGAATTTGAAAAGCATGTAAATCAAATTCTTTATGTTTCAGCAACTCCTGGAGATTATGAACTTAATCGTACAGGTAAAATCGTTGAACAAATTATTCGGCCAACTGGATTACTTGATCCTAAGATTGAAGTAAGGCCAATTCAAGGTCAGATTGATGACTTAGTTGGTGAAATAAATAAGCGAATTGATCGGGATGAAAGAGTTTTTGTGACAACTTTAACCAAGAAAATGGCTGAAGATTTAACTGATTACTTAAAAGATCTTGGAATCAAGGTTCGTTACTTGCACTCAGATATTAAAACACTTGAACGAATGCAGATTCTACATGATCTGCGAAAGGGTGATTTTGATGTCTTAATTGGAATTAACCTTTTGCGTGAAGGGATTGACGTCCCTGAAGTATCATTAGTTGCGATTTTAGATGCTGATAAAGAAGGTTTCTTACGGTCAACTCGACCTTTGATTCAGACGATGGGACGTGCCGCTAGAAATAGTGATGGAACAGTAATTATGTATGCTGATAAAATTACTGATTCAATGCGGATAGCCATTGATGAAACGCGCCGTAGGCGTGAAAAGCAGATTGCTTTTAATAAAGAACATGGCATTGTTCCTAAGACAATTGTTAAACCAATCCGTGATGTTATTTCAATCACTAAACCAGTTAAAGAAGAAAAAGAGAAAGAAAGTTTTGCTGAGCTTAACTTTGATGAGTTAACGAAGAAGCAAAAGCAAACCATGATTAAGAACTTGACTGAGCAGATGCAAGAAGCTGCTAAGAAGTTAGACTTTGAAGCAGCCGCTAACTTGCGTGATGCAATCATGGAATTACAAAATTCAGTTCATACACCGAAAAAGCATAAGGGGAAGGATTTTAATGGTAAGAGATAAAATTGAAATTCATGGAGCGCGTGAACATAACCTAAAAGATATTGACCTAACAATTCCTAAAGATAAATTAGTGGTGGTAACTGGATTATCGGGGTCTGGTAAGAGTTCACTGGCTTTTGATACTTTATATGCAGAAGGACGTAGACGTTATGTTGAGTCTTTATCTTCATATGCGCGACAATTTTTAGGGCAAATGGATAAGGCAGATGTTGACTCAATTGATGGCTTAAATCCTGCTATTTCAATTGATCAAAAAACTACATCACATAATCCACGATCAACTGTCGGAACTGTTACTGAAATTAATGATTACTTACGGCTCTTATGGGCGAGAGTAGGCCATCCAATTTGCCCTAATGATGGGACTTTAATTGAAAGACAGTCAGTTGATCAGATGGTTAAGCGGGTACTAGAATTACCTGAACGCAGTAAAATTCAAATTTTAGCACCTGTAATTCGCCAAAAGCGTGGGATGCACCAAGAAGTCTTTAAGAAGGTCGCTCGTGCCGGGTTTGTGCGTTTAATTGTTGATGGTGAAATGCATGAAGTTAGCGATGAATTCAACTTGGATAAAAATAAAAAACATTCAATTTCAATTGTTGTTGACCGATTGATTGTTAAAGATGGAATTAAAAGTCGTTTAACTGATTCTGTTGAATCTGCCCTAAGACTTTCTGAAGGATATATGGATGTTGATGTTATTGGCAATCAGGTTTTGAACTTCTCTGAAGATTATGCCTGCCCTAAGTGTGGATTTACTGTTGGCGAAATGGAACCAAGGCTTTTTTCATTTAATGCGCCATTTGGAGCTTGTGAAGCCTGTGATGGCTTGGGGATGAAATTAGCTGTCGATGAAGATTTAGTTGTTCCTGATAAAGATAAAACCTTAAATGAGGGGGCAATTGCTCCTTGGGCTAATAGTGACTACTATAAAATGATGCTGACGCAAGCTTGCCAAAGTTTACGCATTAATATGGATAAGCCATTTAAAAAATTAACTGAACGTCAAAAGAATCTTGTTTTATATGGCTCAGACAAGAAAATTAAGTTCCACTTGGAAGGCGATTTTGGGGTTAATGATACAACTCAAGCCTTTGAAGGGGTTATGAATAATATTGATCGCCGCTACCATCATCCAATGAGTCAGTTTATGCGAGAAGTAATGGGTAAATACATGACTGAATTAACTTGTGCAGTTTGTCATGGTAAACGTCTTAATCAAAAAGCTTTAGCTGTTAAAGTGATGGGCCAAGATATTAGTGAAGTTAGCGATTTGCCAATTGGTAAAGAATTGACTTTCTTCAAATCTGTTAAATTAACTGAAGCGGAAAATATGATTGCTAAGCCAATTTTAAAAGAAGTTATTGATCGCTTAACGTTTTTGGTAAATGTTGGACTAGACTATTTGACCTTATCACGTTCAGCTGGAACTCTATCAGGTGGTGAAGCTCAGAGAATTCGTTTAGCTACCCAGATTGGTTCTAACTTATCTGGAGTAATGTACATTTTAGACGAACCTTCTATTGGTTTACATCAAAGAGACAATGATCGCCTGATTGCTTCATTGAAGAAAATGCGGGACTTGGGTAATTCCTTAATTGTTGTTGAACACGATGATGAAACAATGAAGCAAGCAGATTATTTAATTGATATGGGACCTGGTGCTGGTAGCTTTGGTGGTAAGGTAATGGCAGCTGGAACACCTGAAGAAGTGATGGCTAATCCTAATTCGTTAACTGGTCAATATCTTTCTGGTAAAAAGTTTATTCCAGTACCAACTGAAAGAAGAAAAGGAAATGGAAAGAAAATTACTGTTTCTGGAGCTTGCGAACATAACTTAAAAGATATTACCGTTGATTTCCCATTAGGAAAATTTGTTGTGGTTACAGGTGTTTCTGGATCAGGTAAGTCAACTTTAGTTAATACCATTTTAAAACGGGCATTAGCGCAAAAGCTTAACCATAATTCTGCTAAGCCAGGGAAATTTGCTAAGATTACGGGCTATAAAGAAATCGAAAAAATTATTGATATTGATCAAAGCCCAATTGGGCGTACCCCAAGATCTAACCCAGCTACCTATACGAGCGTATTCGATGATATTAGAGCCTTATTTGCCCAAACTAATGAAGCTAAGATTCGCGGATATACCAAGGCAAGATTCTCCTTTAACGTTAAGGGAGGACGCTGTGAGGCCTGTCATGGTGATGGAATTATCAAGATTGAAATGAATTTCTTACCTGATGTTTATGTCCCTTGTGAAGTTTGTCATGGCCGTCGTTATAATTCTGAAACTCTTGAAGTTACATACCATGATAAAAATATTGCTCAAGTACTTGATATGACAATTTCAGAAGCATGTGAATTCTTCGAAAAGATTCCTAAGATTCATCGGAAGTTACAGACAATTGTCGATGTAGGGCTAGGTTATGTTAAATTAGGGCAATCAGCTACTACTCTTTCTGGTGGAGAAGCTCAAAGAATGAAATTAGCAAGTGAACTTCAAAAGTTATCAACTGGTAATAACTTCTATATTTTAGATGAACCAACTACTGGTTTGCATGTTGATGATATTAAGCGTTTGTTAGTTGTTTTGCAGCGCTTAGTTGATCAAGGTAATACTGTTTTGGTAATTGAACATAACTTAGATGTGATTAAGACAGCGGACTGGTTAATTGATTTGGGCCCAGAAGGTGGTGAAGGTGGAGGCCAGATTGTTGTAACTGGCACACCTGAACAAGTAGCTGAATGTGATAAATCATGGACTGGTAAGTATTTAAAGCCAGTTTTAGAGCGGGACCTAGCACGCACCAAAGTAGAAAAGTAATAAAATGAAACGCCCGGATATGTTATAATTTCCATGGAGGGGATTCCTATGGCTAGTGAAAAAAGACAATTATTAATTGTGACTGGAATGAGTGGATCTGGTAAGACTGTTGCTGCTCATTCGCTGGAAGATATGGGGTATTTCGTCGTTGATAATTTACCTCCAACTTTATTAGGTAGTTTTTGGGATTTGATGAATAATTCCGATGACTTCAATAAAGTTGCTGTTTTAATTGACTTGCGGGTTAAGAGCTTTTATAAAGACCTTGAAGATGAAATTAATTCTTTAGAGGATAATGGTAAAACTCAAGCTACAATCCTATTTTTAACGGCAAGTGATGATAAATTAGTTGCTCGTTATAAAGAAACAAGACGTTTGCCACCATTAGCTCGTAGTGGAAGACTACTTGATGGAATCCAAAAAGAACGGGCGATTTTGGCTCCAATTAAGAATATCTCTAATATTATTATTGATACGACTGAACTCACCCCCAAGGATTTAAAGGCCAAGTTAATCAGTTTATTTAGTGAGCATGGTAAAAAGCCATTTACAGTTGAAGTTATGAGTTTTGGATTTAAGTATGGGATGCCAATTGATGCTGATATTGTAATGGATGTACGTTTCCTACCAAACCCATTCTATATTCCTAGCTTGAAGCCTTTTACTGGCTTAGACAAGCGAGTCTTTGATTATGTTATGGATAAAGATGTTACAAAAGTCTTTTATAGCAAGTTATTAGATTTAATTGAAACTGCAATTCCTGGATATATCAAAGAAGGAAAAGAAAAATTAACAATTGCTATTGGTTGTACCGGTGGACAACACCGTAGCGTTTCAATTGCGCAACAGCTTGCACGAGATTTATCTAAGAAGTATCCAGTAGATATTTCACATAGAGAAATAAGCCGATATATTAGAAAGTAGGTGAATGATTTGGCTTATGCTGAAAGTCGAATTGTTCGAGTAATTAAAGGACGCCGACCTAAAGTTGTAGTTATTGGTGGTGGTACTGGACTACCAGTTATTTTGAATGCCTTAAAAGAAAAGAATGCTGAAATCACTGCCATTGTTACTGTAGCAGATGATGGTGGTTCATCTGGCGCTATTCGTAATTTTATTAATGTTGTGCCACCTGGCGATATTAGAAATGTTTTGGTGGCATTATCTGATTTGCCACAAGAAGAAAAGGATATTTTCCAATATCGATTTGATAGTTCTGACTCATTCTTTGCAGGACATGCCATTGGTAATCTAATCATTGCAGCATTGAATGAAATGCATGGGAATATTTTTGATGCAGTTCAATCTTTGTCAAAAATGATGAAAGTGGATGGTCATATTTTTCCAGCATCTAATGAACCACTTACCTTAAATGCTGAATTTGTTGATGGTACCCAAGAATCTGGTGAAACTGAAATCACTAGTAAAGATAAACGTATCAAGAGAGTTTGGGTTACTGATACTAATGATGATAAAGAGCCAGAAGCAGTTTTACCGGTTTTAGCTGCGATTATGCAAGCTGATGCGGTAGTATTAGGGCCAGGTAGTTTGTTTACCTCAATCTTACCTAACTTAATGATTAGTAACTTAGGTGAAGCTATTAGACAAACTAGCGCTGAAGTTATTTATATTTGTAATATTATGACTCAAAAAGGTGAAACTGATCATTTCTCAGATGCTGATCATGTTCGTATTTTGAATGCTCATTTAGGTGGAAATTATATCGATACTGCTTTAGTTAATGGGGCAAAAATCGATATGAGTAAGTTTAATCCGGCTGATTATGATGAATACCTTGAACCAGTTTCAAGTGATTTTGCGGGTCTACGCGAACAGAATTGCCGCGTTATTACGGATGATTTCATTGATCAAAGACATGGTTTAGTTTTCCACGATGGTGAAAAGGTAGCTAAGGAAATCATTGATTTAGCCTTTGAAGCTCACTGTAGACGGGGTGAAACTAATGGTTAGTTATGCAAGTGAAGTTAAAAAAGAGTTAACTAATATCGAAGTTCATCCAGAGCATGCCAAAGCAGAACTTTCAGCATTTTTACGAATGAATGGTATTTTAAACTTGCATGACCACCAATTAAGTTTGGACATTACAACCGAAAATCCAGCGATTGCTCGCCGGATTTTTTCGTTAATTAAGACAGCTTATGGGATTGAACCACTTTTGATTGTTTCTCGAAAAATGAAGCTAAAAAAGAATAATCAGTATTTGGTTAGACTTAATCAACAAGTTAATGAGATTTTAGCTGACTTGGAGATTGTAGACCCTGAAAAAGGCTTTGTCATTGGTGTCCCTAAAAAGGTCATGAGGGAAGAGCAAAGAGCAATGTCTTATCTTCGAGGTGCTTTTTTAGCTAGTGGTAGTGTTAATAATCCTGAAACTAGTCGCTATCACCTAGAAATTTATTCTACTTATGAGGCCCACAATGATGATGTTTCATATTTGATGAATCATTACTTTAATTTAAATAGTAAAAAGACCAAAAGAAGAAGTGGGTACATTACCTATCTTAAAGAAGCTGAAAAGATTGGCGACTTTTTGCACATTGTAGGTGCTTTTAATGCAATGCTAGCTTTTGAAGATTTAAGAATTATGCGAGATATGCGTAATTCGGTAAATCGTTTGGTTAATTGTGATACTGCCAACTTAAAAAAGACTGCTAATGCTGCAGCTAGACAAGTAGAAGATATCCAGTTGATTGAAGAAAAAATTGGCCTCGATGAAATTCCCGAAAAGTTAGCGACCTTGGCTAGATTTAGGTTACAAAATACTGAGTTATCACTTAAAGAAGTTGCAAATCAAGTTCCTGATGGCCCAATTTCAAAATCTGGAGTAAATCACAGATTCCAGAAAATTAGAGAAATTGCAGATAAGTTGCGAGAAGAATAAAAAGGTGTATGAAAGTACACCTTTTTTGCATTATTACTAGTATTTTTAAGGGAAGAAAACTATGATTTACTTGTAGGATTCAAAGATTATATTTTGAAAGCAGGTAATTATAGTGAAAATTGCAGTTTTTAGTCCAAGTGAAAGTGAAAGAAAATTAATTGCAGCTACGGAAAAGAAATTCGGTTGTGAATTAAAATTGATTGATGAGCCACTTTCTGCAGAAAATGTTGATCAAGTTGCAGATTGTGATGGGGTTTTGCTTAAACCACTTGGCAATTTAGATGATGAAATTGTTTATAAGAAATTAGCTGATTATGGTATCAAATCAATTGGCCTTCGAATTGTGGGAACTAATACAATTGATTTTGATTTAGCGAAAAAGTACCATTTAGCTGTTACTAACGTACCAGTTTATTCACCACGGGCAATTGCTGAAATGGCAGTTACTCAAGCAATGTATTTAAACCGCAAGATTGGCGAATTTATGGCTAATATGGACAAGGGTGATTTTACCAATCCTGATAGTTTAATTAGCAATGAAATTTATAATAAGACTATTGGACTTATTGGAGTTGGACATATCGGTAGTGCAGTTGCACAAATTTTTAGTGCCATGGGAGCTAAAGTATTAGCTTACGATGTAATTTATAATCCCGAAGTTGAACCATATTTAACTTATACTGATTTTGATACTGTTTTGAAAGAAGCAGATATTATTTCACTTCATACGCCATTACTTAAGAGTACTGAGAATATGCTTGGTAAAAAACAATTTGCGGAAATGAAGAATGATGTAATTTTAATTAATGCGGCGAGAGGTGAATTAGTTGATACAGCTGCTTTAATTGAAGCACTTGAAAAGCACGAAATTGCTGCGGCTGGACTTGATACACTAGCTCATGAGTCAAGTTACTTCTTTAAGAAAGTTGATGATGCTCAAATTCCGGCTGACTATAAGAAATTAGCAGCTATGCCAAATGTGATTGTGACACCACACTCAGCATACTTTACTAAAACTTCAGTTAGAAATATGATTGAGATTAGCTTGAGAGATACGATTGCACTTGCTAAGGGAGAAAGAGCTCATTTTGTGGTATGTCGTTAAGAATAAAAATTTTAATTATTAATTAGGAAGGTCAAACTTTATGTTTGGCCTTTTTATTTAGCTTAAAAATGGATTATTAATTTTAACTTGTGCTTATTTTTTTGTTAGATATAATACAGTAAAAAATTATTTTTAGAGGAGTTTTAATGAAAAAATATCGCAATATCTATTATTTAGTAAATTTACTTTATAGCTTAGGTGTCGCAGTTTGGTCGGGGACTATTTACTTATTTATGCACCATATTGGTTATAGCTATGGAGAAATTAACTTTTTTCTATCAATATTTTGGGTTGTAACTTTTATAGCTGAAATTCCATCTGGTTTTATTGCAGATCATTTAGGCTATTTAAAGACAGCAAGTATTAGTAATTTAGTTAGGGCTGCTGGCTTAGCGGTTCTTGCATTAAGTCCTAAAAATTTTCTTCTCTTGGCATTAAGCGCATTCTTGACAGCACTAGGCGATTCTTTAATGTCTGGTACACTACCATCATGGATTGCGAATAAAGCAGCTTTAAATAATGAAAAAGGCCAGCTTGGAGAGATTTATTCAACTTATAGTTTAATTGCGAGTCCGTTTAATATGATTGTTGGTTTTATAGGAGCACATTTTTTAGCTAATATTGATTTACGGTTACCTCTTTTGACAGGGGCTACTTTTTTAGCGGTGACTTTTTTTATTTTAGTTGCATTATTTAAATATGATTCTCAAGCTGGTACACAGAAGTTGAGTTTTAAAGAACTCAATGTTGTTAGTGAGGTAAAAGAAGTTATTACGAATGAATACCAAACTTTTAAGTTTATACTTTTGTGTCTACCAATTTGGTTCATTAGTTCTGGCCCCATTGATCAATGGCAGTTATACTTTCAACATGGCAAAAGAGTAGATTCTGGTTCTATTTTGGTTGCAATTGGGATTGTAGGGTATATTGGTAGTTACATTTATCGCTATTTGTATAAGAAAAAAATTAATCAACTCTTTTTACTCATTTTTTCAGTGATTTTTTTAACTATTTCAATTGAATTGGTAGTTATGTTGAAAGGGAGTTACTACCTGGCCTTGGGAATCTTTATGATTCATAACTTATTTGGAACTTTTCAACAAATGATTCAAGGAACCTTGCTCCAAGAATCAATAAAAACAGAAAAAAGTAGGGCGACAATTGTATCAGTATGTAATACACTTGATGCTGGGGTGTCAGTGCTGATTTTAAGCCTCAATGGCTATCTTTCTGATTATTATGGTATTGGACTAGCTTGGCAAAGTTTAGCGATTGTGGGATTAGTCTTATTCTTTGGAATGTTAATTTATTATAAACGAGGACGAGTTAAACAAGCGTAAAAAAAGACAGTTCGCAATGCGAGCTGTCTTTTTGATTATTAAAAATTTATTACTACCTCATGTTTGTCATGATTTCGTCAATCAAGCCGTAGTCCTTAGCTTCTTGAGCAGTTAAGTAGTTATCACGTTCAGTATCTTTCAAAATCTTTTCAATTGGTTGCCCAGTTGTTTCGTGTAAGATTTCGTTTAATTTCTTTCTGCTCTTTAAAATTTCTTCAGCAGCAATTTGGATATCAGTTTGTTGACCTTGAGCTCCACCAAGTGGTTGGTGAATGAGCACAGTAGAGTTAGGTAAGGCAAAACGCTTACCCTTGGTACCACTAGTCAAAAGAATAGATGCCATTGAAGCAGCCATACCAATTGCAATAGTTGATACGTCAGACTTGATAAAGTTCATAGTATCCATAATTGCTAAACCAGAAGTGATTACACCACCAGGTGAGTTGATGTATAAAGAAATATCCTTAGTGTTATCTTGAGCATCTAAGAAAAGCAATTGGGCGATAATTGAGTTAGCCATTTGGTCGTTAATTTCGCCACTAAGCATAATGATGCGGTCTTTTAATAAACGTGAGTAAATATCATATGCACGTTCACCGCGTGCAGTTTGTTCAATAACTGTAGGTACTAACATTAGTTAACCTCCTAATTAGTAAAATTAGCACTCATTTGAATACAGTGCTAATTAAAGCACCTTTATTAAATTAAGTCAATAAAGGTGCCTAAGTTCATTTATTTTCTAGCTTTTGACAATCAGGACAAAGCCCATAGATTTTGATATGTGAACTGCGGGTAATGTAGCCAGTTTGCTTTTCTGTTTCTTGACGCATTTTGGTTTCAATTTTATCAAAATCTGTATATTCAACATCGGCAATCCTGCCACAATTGGTGCAAATAACGTGAAAATGTGGTTTGGCAAAAAAGTCGTAATGCGTTGACCCATCGTTACCATTATTGATTTCAATTACAAAACCTAAATCAACAAAAGTGTTAAGTGTGTTGTAGATTGTCGCAATTCCAGTCTTTTCGTCAGATAAAGAAATATCATTAAAAATCATTTCAGCAGTAGGATGATTATGGTGAGTCATCAGGTAGATCAAAATTTTTAGCCGTTGTGGAGTTCGTTTTAATCCATGAGCTCTAATTATTTTTGCTGCTTTTTCAGTAATCTTTTCTTCTGACAACTTTTCCACCTCCATCTCTTTTTCTAAAAATAGTTTAGCATAAAATTATCTCATTGGTGGAAAAGTAGCTTATAAGGTAAAACTAGTATCCTTTTTATGCATTACTGCTTTTATTTAAGTGAAAAATATTGTATGCTACAGAGATGTGAAAAATAATGAGGAGAATTTTTATGAAGAAAAACCAAATTAGCTTGTTTTCTGGCGTAATGCTAGCTTTAAGCTCTTTGATTGGTTCAGGTTGGTTATTTGGGGCAGGGAGTGCTGCTCAAATTGCTGGTCCTAGTTCAATCATTTCTTGGATTATTGGTGCTGTGATTATGGTGCTGATTGCATTTAATTATGTTGAATTAGGTACAATGTTTCCTGAAAGTGGTGGAATGAGCCGGTTTGCTGAATATAGTCATGGGCAACTTTTAGGCTTTATTAGTGCTTGGGCTAATTGGGTTTCTTTAATTACTTTAATTCCAATTGAAGCAGTTGCTTGTGTGCAATACATGAGTAGTTGGCCTT
Source organism: Lactobacillus psittaci DSM 15354 (assembly GCF_000425905.1). Lineage (GTDB taxonomy): Bacteria > Bacillota > Bacilli > Lactobacillales > Lactobacillaceae > Lactobacillus > Lactobacillus psittaci. Next base: position 154,542 of record NZ_AUEI01000004.1, on the reverse strand, counting down.
GGAGTTGGGCTAACTGGACTAGAGGCTTTTTTCATAATGGCACAATAACAAATGAAGGTTTATGGGCCGTTTATTTATTTATGTTTATTTTTAGTTTGATTAATTTTGGCTCTGTTAAGTTACTTACACGTTTTACAAGTTTTATTGCGATTTTTAAGTTAGTAATCCCTTCATTAACAATTATTTTCTTGATTTTAGCTGGCTTTCATTCAAGTAATTTTGGAAATAATCTTACTTCTTTTATGCCTAATGGAACCAGAGGAGTTTTCCAAGCTGTAACGATTTCAGGTATTATCTTGTCTTATGATGCTTTTCAAACTGTAATTAATCTTGCAGGTGAAATTGAAAATCCTCATAAAAATATTTTCCGTGGAGTTTGGATTTCCTTATCAATCACTGCAATTATTTATGTTCTATTAGAAATTGCATTCATTGGTGCGGTTGAACCAAGTATGTTAGCCAAGACAGGCTGGCATGGAATAAACTTCTCATCACCATTTGCAGATATTGCAATCTTATTAGGCTTAACATGGTTATCTATTTTGCTTTACCTTGATGCCTTTGTTTCACCTTTTGGGACAGGGGTTACTTTTGTAGCTACTAGTGCTAGGACCTTGATGGCGATGACTAAGTCAGGTAATGTTCCTGCCTTCTTAGGTAAAGTAAATAAGAAATATAAGACGCCTCGTTATGCTATGATTTGGGACCTTGTATTAGCCATGGCTTTAGTCTTTTTCTTCAGAAATTGGAGTGAACTAGCAACTGTAGTTTCAGTTTCAACTTTTGTAGCATATGCAACAGGACCAGTGGCAGCGGTAAGTTTGCGAAAGATGCGTCCAAATTTCAAACGGCCATTTAAGTCTAGTCATCTAAAATGGGTAGCACCTTTGTCATTTGTATTAACTGGATTAGTAATATATTGGGCAATGTGGCCAACAACGATTGAGGTTATTTTTGTTGTTTTACTAGGTTTACCAATTTACTTTTACTACCAATTCAAGAAAGAAAATGTGAATTTTGCTAAACAATTTAAGGCCAGTCTTTGGTTACTTGCTTTCTTGGTATTTATTTCCATAATTTCTTACCTGGGTAGTAGTACTTTTGGCGGAAATAATACTTTTAAATATCCGTGGGATTTTATTATTGTAATACTCGCTTCAGTAGGATTTTATGTTTGGGGAATTAAATCCAGCTATGAAAATAGAGACTTAGAAGATGCCGCCAAAGTAAATGAGAGTGTTGAAATTGAGGATTAAAAAAGACGATGAACGAATTGTTCATCGTCTTTTATTTATGATGGGCCCCCCGGGAGTCGAACCCGGATTTTAAGAACCGGAATCTTACGTGCGATCCATTACACTAAGGGCCCAAATTTCAACAACAATTAGTATAACAAAAAAAGTTCGAAAATAGAAATAAAAGTTTTGTAAGCGGAAATATTTATTTTTGGTAAAAGACTTGAAATTGATATGGGTGATTGTTATACTAAAATCGTCGAAAGGGAAATGGTAGATTTTAAATTTAATAAAAATCGCGTTTCTCTTATATTTTTAAGCATATTGGGTCACAAAATGACAACACCTTGGTCAGAAAAAGTCCCAAGGAAAAGGAGGCAGGTTATGGACACGGATTTTACCTTGCTACAAAACCTGGTTCCGGACGTCTTAAAAATTTTTCGACAGCGTTATCAAGTTCTTGAACAAATTTCTTTAAGATATCCTGTTGGGCGAAGAGCAGTTGCACAACAACTCGGTATGAGTGAGCGAACAGTTAGAACCGAGACAGAATATTTGAAGAAATTAGGTTTAATAGAAATTAAGCCTTTTGGAATGTACCTCACAGAAAAAGGTGAGGAAACGCTGAAAGATGCAACAATTTTGATAAATCGGTTATTTAACTCAAGCCAAGCAGAAATAAAGCTGGCGAAAAAGTTGAAGATTGCCCGAGCAGTTATCGTTCCCGGGGATGCCGATTTACAGGAACGCGTATCAATCTTAATGGGAGAGAAGCTGAATTCAGCTCTCGATTTATTATTACCATTAGGCAGTAGCATTATCACGGTTTTAGGTGGAGCAACCTTGGCAAAGGCCTCTAAGCTTTTGTCAAGCTCTCTCAGTAAAAATCGCGATTTAGAGTTTGTTCCAGGACGTGGTGCTTTAGGTGAAAGTGTAGAGACACAAAGTAGTACTATTGTTCAGGAAATGGCTAAAGCTACAGGAGGTAAATACAAGACCTTGTATTTACCTGAAAATGTATCAAAAGATGCATATCGCTCATTGATACGTGATGAAGCAATTAGTGATGTTTTACAAGATATATCACAATGCGATGTTGCAATTCACGGAATCGGGCTGGCTGAAGAAATGGCCAAGCGCCGTGGATATGATTCAGTTGCCTTGTCAAAGATAAGAGCGACTGGTGCCGTCTCCGAATGTTTTGGGTGTTTTTTCGATGAGAATGGTAAGATTGTTGAGCGGATCCCACGAATTGGCCTGCAATTTGAGGATCTTAGCAAAATACCTCATATATTTGCTTTTGCAGCGGGCAAACATAAAGCTACTGCAATTCGTTCATATATGTATAATGCACCGAGTCAAACATGGCTGATTACAGACGAAGGTGCCTCAGATCAGATTTTAAAGGAGCAATAAAGCTCTCTTTAAAATAAAAATAATGTTATTACTAGTTCCTAAGGAGGACTTTTGGACATGACAGTTAAAATTGGTATTAACGGTTTCGGTCGTATTGGTCGTTTAGCTTTCCGTCGTATTATGGATTTAGGCGAAAAGTCATCAGATATTGAAGTTGTTGCAATTAACGACTTAACAACTCCAGCTCTTTTGGCTCACCTTCTTAAATATGACTCAACTCATGGTACTTTCAACCACGAAGTTTCAGCTACTGACAACGCTATCGTAGTTGACGGTAAGGAATACCGTGTTTACGCTGAACCACAAGCACAAAACCTTCCATGGGTTAAGAACGATGGTGTTGACTTCGTTCTTGAATGTACTGGTTTCTACACTAGCAAGGCTAAGTCACAAGCTCACCTTGACGCTGGTGCAAAGAGAGTTTTAATTTCTGCACCTGCAGGTAACGATCTTAAGACTATCGTTTACAGCGTAAACGATGATACTTTAACTGCTGATGACAAGATTGTTTCAGCTGGTTCATGTACTACTAACTCATTGGCACCAATGGCTTCAGCATTGAACAAGGAATTTGGTATCCAAGTTGGTACTATGACTACTATCCACGCATTCACTTCAACTCAAATGGTATTAGATGGCCCAGTTCGTGGCGGTAACTTCCGTGCTGCACGTACTGCTTCAGCTAACATCATTCCTCACTCAACTGGTGCTGCAAAGGCTATCGGTCTTGTAATTCCTGAATTAAACGGTAAGTTACAAGGTCACGCACAACGTGTTCCAGTTGTTGACGGTTCAGAAACTGAATTAGTATCTATCTTAGACAAGAAAGTAACTGCTGACGAAGTAAACGCAGCTATGAAGAAATACGAAAGTGCTTCATTCGCATACAACGATGACCAAATCGTTTCAAGCGACATTCTTGGTATGACTGCTGGTTCAATCTTTGACCCAACTCAAACTGAAGTAACTACTGCTGGCGACAAGCAATTAGTTAAGACTGTTGCTTGGTACGACAACGAATACTCATTCACTTGCCAAATGGTTCGTACTTTATTGAAGTTTGCAACTCTTTAATCATTAACTAAAATATAGTATTTGATTATTTTTGTTGTGTGAGAAGGCGGAGGGGATTGCTCCCCTTCGTCTTTTTTCGATTTAAAAACCATTGGAGGTAAATTTTAATGGCTAAATTAATTATTTCTGACCTTGATGTTAAGGGTAAGAAAGTTTTAGTTCGTGTTGACTTTAATGTCCCAATTAAAGATGGCGTTATTGGTGACGACAACAGAATTGTTGCTGCATTACCAACTATTAAGTACATCATCGACAACGGTGGTAAGGCAATCTTACTTAGCCACTTAGGTCGTATTAAGTCAGACGCTGACAAGAAAGAATTGTCACTTGCACCAGTTGCAAAGCGTTTAGGCGAATTACTTGAAAAAGATGTTGAATTTGTTCCTTCAAACGAAGGTAAAGAAGTAGAAGACGCAATTGCTAAGATGAACGATGGCGATGTTTTAGTAATGGAAAACACTAGATTCCAAGACATCGACAACGACTTTGGCAAGCGTGAATCAAAGAACGATCCAAAGCTTGGCGAATACTGGGCAAGCTTAGGTGACCTTTACGTAAATGATGCATTTGGTACTGCTCACAGAAGCCACGCATCAAACGTAGGTATTGCAACTGCTATGAAGGCAGAAGGCAAGAAGGTTGCAGCTGGTTTCTTAATGGAAAAGGAAATCAAGTTCTTGGGTAACGCAATTGCTAACCCAGTTCACCCATTTGTCACTATTCTTGGTGGTGCTAAGGTTTCAGATAAGATTAGCGTTATTACTAACTTAATTCCTAAATCAGACCACATCTTAATCGGTGGTGGTATGGCCTACACATTCTTAGCTGCACAAGGCCACAAGATTGGTAAGTCTTTATTTGAAGAAGATAAGGTTGAACTTGCTAAGGAATTATTAGAAAAGGCAGATGGCAAGATTGTGTTGCCAGTTGACAACATTGCTGCTACTGAATTTTCTAACGATGCAAGTCGTGAAGTTGTTGGTGATGATATTCCTGACAACGAAATGGGACTTGACATCGGTCCTAAGACTGTTGAATTATTCAGAAAGACTTTACAAGGTGCAAAAACTGTCGTTTGGAACGGACCTATGGGTTGTTTCGAAATGCCAAACTTTGCAGAAGGTACTTTAGAAGTTGGTCGTGCAATGGCCGATTTACCTGATGCAACTACTATTATTGGTGGTGGTGACTCAACTGCTGCTGCTAAGCAATTAGGTATTGCACCTAAGATTACCCACATTTCTACTGGTGGTGGTGCCTCACTTGAATATCTTGAAGGCAAGACTTTACCAGGTATTGCATGTATTTCAGATAAGTAAAAAGAAAGGGTATTTTTAATGCGTACACCAATTATTGCTGGTAACTGGAAGTTACATATGAATCCTGCACAAACTGCAGAATTTGTTAAAAATGTTAAAGACAAGCTTCCTGACTCAAACAAAGTTGAATCAGTTATTGCTGCACCTGCAGTTGACCTTGACGCACTTATCAAGGCTAGCGAAGGTTCAAACTTGTCAGTAGCTGCTGAAAACTGCTACTTTGAAGATGAAGGTGCCTTCACTGGTGAAACTTCACCTAAGGTTTTGAAGGAAATGGGTGTAAAGTACTGCATCATTGGTCACAGTGAACGTAGAGACTACTTCCACGAAACTGACGAAGACATTAACAAGAAAGCTAAGGCAATCTTTAGAAACGGTTTATTACCAATTATCTGCTGTGGTGAATCTCTTGAAACCCGTGAAGCAGGTAAGGAAGAAGAATTTGTAGTATCACAAATCAAGAAGGCTCTTGATGGTTTAACTAGTGAACAAGTTTCATCACTTGTTATTGCCTACGAACCAATCTGGGCAATCGGTACTGGTAAGACCGCTACAAGCGATCAAGCTGAAGAAATGTGTAAGACTATTCGTGAAAGCATCGCTAAGCTTTACAACGAAGAAACTGCTGAAAACGTAAGAATTCAATACGGTGGTTCTGTAAAGCCTGCAAACGTTAAGGAATTAATGGCTAAGCCAAACATTGATGGTGGTTTAGTTGGTGGTGCTTCACTTGAAGTTGAATCATTCTTAAGTTTAGTTAATTACCAAGGCTAAAATTTGGTATAATAAATAAGTAAAGTAATTTTTACAAAAATACATAAAGGAGATTTCCAATGTCTGTAATTACTGATATTCACGCACGCGAAGTCCTTGACTCACGTGGTAACCCTACTGTTGAAGTTGAAGTTTACACTGAATTAGGTGGCTTCGGCCGTGCTATTGTTCCATCAGGTGCTTCAACTGGTGAACACGAAGCTGTTGAATTACGTGATGGCGACAAGTCACGTTTCAACGGTACTGGTGTTTTAACTGCTGTTAAGAACGTTAACACTGAAATTGCTAAGGCAGTTATCGGTTTAGATGTTACTGACCAACGTTTAATCGACCAAACTATGATTGACCTTGATGGCACTCCAAACAAGGGTCGTCTTGGTGCTAACGCTATCTTAGGTGTATCTTTGGGTGCTGCTCGTGCAGCTGCTGACGAATTAGGTATGCCACTTTACGAATACCTTGGTGGTCCTAACGCTCACGTATTACCAACTCCTATGATGAACGTTATCAACGGTGGTAAGCACGCTGACAACAACGTTGATATCCAAGAATTCATGATTATGCCTGTAGGTGCTAAGTCAATGCACGAAGCCGTAAGAATGGGTGCAGAAACTTTCCACGCATTAAAGGCTTTACTTAAGGAACGTGGAGACTCAACTGCTGTTGGTGACGAAGGTGGTTTCGCACCTAACCTTGCTAACAACGAAGAACCATTTGAAGTTTTAGTTGAAGCTATCCAACGTGCAGGCTACAAGCCAGGTGATGACATTGCTATCGCTATGGACTGTGCTGCATCAGAATTCTACAACAAGGAAACCCACAAGTACGTAACTGTTGCTGATGGTCGTGAATACACTGCTGAAGAATGGACTTCATTACTTGAAAGCTTAGTTGAAAAGTACCCAATCATCTCAATCGAAGACCCATTGGACGAAAACGAATGGGACGACTGGAAGGGCTTCACTGACCGTTTGAGCAAGAAGGTTCAAATCGTTGGTGACGACTTATTCGTAACTAACACTAGCTACCTTAAGAAGGGTATCCAAATGGGCGTAGCTAACGCTATCTTAATCAAGGTTAACCAAATCGGTACCTTGACTGAAACTTTCGAAGCTATTGAAATGGCTAAGGAAGCTGGCTACACTGCTATCGTTTCACACCGTTCAGGTGAAACTGAAGATACTACTATTGCTGACTTGGTTGTTGCAACTAACGCAGGTCAAATCAAGACTGGTTCTATGTCAAGAACTGACCGTATCGCTAAGTACAACCAATTAATGAGAATTGAAGAAGAACTTGATTCAGCTGCTGAATTTAAGGGTATTCACTCATTCTACAACTTACACAAGCAATTCTAATTAGAATTTTGAATGAAAAAGAGCTTTGCCGTTGGCAGAGCTCTTTTTTTGCCCAAAAATCTCGCATTCAATTTATATTTATGCTAAAATAATAAAAGTAATTATTTTAGAAATTTTTGATTTTATGGAGGCAGCGCATTGTATAACTTAACTATGACGCTACTCATCATCGTATCTATTTTGATTATTATTGCGACGATGATGCAACCGCAAAAACAACAAGATGCCCTTAACGCTTTGTCAGGTGGGGCTGTATTTAGTGGTCAAACTAAGAAGCGTGGTTTTGAAGCATTTATGGAGAAAGTTACTGCAGTTTTACTTGCGATTTTCTTTATTTTAGCTCTTATACTAGCATATTTATCAACTAAGTAATTTTTAGCCTTCCGATCATTGTATTGGGAGGTTTTTTAGTGAATTGAGGTAGGTTAATGGCACAAAATGAACATGTATTGGCAGGAGTCTTAGAAATTTTCCGACACAATCCGCAAAAGAAATTTAAAGTTGCGGGGCTTGAAAGAATTGCAAAAAAAGATCGCATTGCTAATTTTACTGAATTGATTAAAGCCTTAACTTTTTTAGAACAAGAAAAAAAGATTGTTACAAATGGCAATGGAGAATATCAATTAGCAACCTTGGATACTGAAGTCGAAGGTCAATTTAGAGCCAATGAAAAAGGATTCGGTTTTGTTAGACTTGATGATGAAAATGCAGAAGATGTATTTATTGGTATTGATAATACAGCTTATGCATTAGATGGAGACCGGGTATTAGTCAAAATAATTGCAGATGGTAATCCATGGAATGGTAAAGGTCCAGAAGGAAAAGTTAAACAAATTCTTGAACGTGGCGTAGAGAGTCTTGTTGGTGAATTTCATCCTTTGAGTGATGTTCAAGTTAAAATGAGTGGCTTTTCTGGTTATGTAATTTCTTCTAATAAGCGCTTTAAAAATTACCGTGTCTATGCTAGCAAAGCTGGAATTACACCACAAATGGGTGATATGGTAAAAATTTCCATCAAGGATTACCCGAATGAAGACGCACCAGAAATGATGACTGGTGCAATTATCGAGACCATTGGTAATAAGAATGATCCTGGTGTTGATATCATGTCTATTGTTGCAAGTCATGATATTCGTGTTGAATGGCCTGAAGAAGCTATGAAGCAAGCAAATGAGATTCCAGATCATATCGAAGAAAGTGAAATTGGCAATCGTGTAGATATAAGAGATCAACCTGCAGTCACAATTGATGGTGATGACTCAAAAGACTTCGATGATGCAGTTGTTGTTTGGAAATTACCTAATGGTAATTTCCACTTAGGGGTTCATATTGCGGATGTTGCGCACTATGTTAAAGAAAATTCACCACTTGATAAGGAAGCCTTTGAACGTGGTAACTCAACTTACTTAGTTGATCGCGTAATTCCAATGCTTCCATTTAGACTTTCAAACGGAATTTGTTCCTTAAATGAAGGCGTTGATCGTCTCGTTTTATCATGTGATATGGAAGTTACCCCAGAAGGTAAAAGAGTAAATTACTCAATTCATCCTTCAGTGATGCGCTCACATGGACGACTTACATATAACAAGGTTAATGAAGCTTTGGCCAAGTCTGCTGATGAATTAGAAGAAAAATACGCTAAATTGCAACCAATGTTGAAAGATATGGCTAAATTGCACGAAGCCCTATACAATCAACGTCATAATCGTGGAGCAATTGACTTTGAAGAACCTGAAGCAAAAATTATTGTTGATGAAAAAGGGAAGCCGGTAGATATCGTCCTACATGAACGCGGAACTGCTGAAAAGATGATTGAATCATTCATGTTATTGGCAAATGAAACAGTCGCCGAAGCTTTCTTTAAAAAGCATGTGCCATTCCTTTACCGGGTGCATGAAACTCCTGATGCTGAAAGAATGCAGAGTTTCTTTGAATTTACTTCAGCACTTGGCTTGAACATTAAAGCAGACCCTAATGATATTAAGCCACTTGACCTACAAAAGGTAGTGACTAAGACTTTAGGAACACCTGAAGAAGCCGTTGTTCAAATGGTGATGCTTCGTTCACTTAAACAAGCTCATTATTCTGATCAACCACTTGGCCACTTCGGGATTGCAGCTGAATTTTACACTCACTTTACGTCACCAATCAGAAGATATTCTGATTTGATGGTGCACCGAATGATCCATGAATATACTGATTCAAACTTGGCTGAGGAAGTTCAAGATCATTTCAAGCCACTTTTACCAGAAGTTGCTGAACAAACTTCTACCCAAGAAAGACGTTCAATTGATACGGAACGTGAAGTAAATGATTTGAAGATGACTGAATTTATGGCTGACCGTGTTGGAGATCATTTTGATGCAGTTGTTTCAAGCGTAACAAGTTTTGGAATGTTTATTCAATTGCCAAATACTGTTGAAGGTTTAATTCATATTTCTAACTTAACCGATGATTTCTATAACTTTGATGAAAAGACCTTAACTTTAACTGGTAGAGGTACTCATCGAACATTCAAGATAGGTATGCCAATTAAGGTAACCTTAATTAATGCAAATGTTGAACAACATCAGCTTGATTTTGAAATCTATGATCCAAATGCACCGAAGAAGGCGCATAATGATCGTGGAATGAGAAGAAATTCAAGAGGCCAAGGCCAAAGACGGCGTCATAATAATTTCAATCGTAATAAAGGCGGCAACGGTCGCAACAATAGACGTGGTCGCACTCAACGTCACTAAAGAATAGAGGGATTTGATGAAACAGCAAACTGATAATGTTTTGGCACAAAATCGCAAGGCGAGTCATGATTATTTCATCAAAGAAACTATTGAAGCTGGGATTGCGTTAACAGGAACAGAAATTAAGTCCGTTAGAGCCAGAAGAATCCAGTTAAAAGATGGCTATGTCCAAATCTTTGGTACAAAATGTTTTCTTGAAAATGTCCATATTAGTGAATATAAACAAGGAAATATTTATAATCACGACCCTTTGCGGCGTAGACAATTGTTACTTCATAAGAAAGAAATTAAACGTCTAGCTGAAGTTCAAGCTCAACAAGGAATGACTATTATTCCACTCAAAGTTTACTTAAAGCATGGTTTTGCCAAAGTCTTATTAGGTGTCGGACAAGGTAAGAAGCAGTACGACAAACGTGAGACCATAAAAAAACGCGATCAAGAACGAGAACTTCGTCGCAAGTATCGCATTTAATAATCGGTTGTCAATTGACCCTTATTTAGTTGTAAATCTGGTAATTTAATCATGGTTGTATTCCATTGAGAAAAAAGACCAGTTATTAATAAAACGTATGGTATATCGTTGATATTAATAATATCACAAACAATTGCTTGCCCTTTTTTTGTAATCATTGTTTGGCATTCAGCAATTTCTTTAAAAGCGCTCCTAAAATGATAGGAGCCTTTTTTTGTACTGCCAGTGATTAGATAGTTATTTGGCCGCAACAACATAGGAAATTCCAAATGACTAAGTTGGTGGACTTGTCCTAGATTACCATCAACTAAATCAATAACATATTTGTTAATAAGGTTGCGCTGATCAAGGTACAGACGCCCTAATTCATGGTTATGGTAATCTTTTAAAAATAAGGTATGATTGATATTATGTAATTTTCCTTGAAGGAAAAAGTAGGTCTTACCATTTTCATCTACAATTGGAATTTGACCATAATTTTTACCTTCTTCAATTAAAAGTATTAGTTTCATCTTTTTGAACCTGCTTTTTAATCAATTATTTACAGACTCCGCTTTTAATTTCATGATACCATATATAAGGAAGAGAGAGTTGATTTTACTTATGAAAAACTTTATTGGAAATGATTGGGATGAAATTTTAAAACCTGCTTTTGAGAGTAGTCAATATCAGCATCTCCATGATTTTTTAAAGCAAGAATATGCTACTAAGACAATCTATCCTGATATGTATCATATTTTTACTGCATTTAAGTTAACAAGTTTTAAAGATACTAAGGTAGTTATTTTAGGACAAGATCCATATCATAATCCGGGCCAAGCAACTGGGATGAGCTTTTCAGTTAATCCTGGGATTGCATTGCCACCATCATTAAAGAATATTTATCAAGAATTACATGATGATGTGGGATGTATTCCTGTTAAGCATGGTTATTTAAAGAAATGGGCCGATCAAGGAGTATTAATGCTCAATGCGGTCTTAACAGTGCCATATGGCCATGCTAATGGGCATCAAGGAAAAGGCTGGGAAGAAGTCACTGATCAGGCGATTAAAGCCCTTAGCGACCGAGGCGAAGTAGTCTTTATTTTATGGGGAAAGTTTGCTCAAAATAAAATCCCATTAATAGATGAGAGTAAAAATGTCATAATTAAGTCAGCCCATCCAAGTCCTTTTTCTGCTCGATATGGCTTTTTTGGTTCAAGACCTTTTTCAAGAACGAATCAAGCCTTGCAAAAGTGGGGAAAGAACCCAATTGATTGGCAGTTACCAGCAGAAGTTAAAGTAGAAAAATAAAGGAGCTTACGTATGAGTATTTTTGATGAATTAAAAGCAAAAATTGTTGGACATAAGAAAGTAATTGTTCTTCCTGAAGGCGAAGATGAAAGAGTCTTATCTGCAGCAGTTAAGTTAAATAGCGAAGGAATTATTAAACCACTTGTATTAGGTGATGAAGCTCAAATAAAAGAAACAGCTAAGGATCACAAGCTTGATTTAACAGGATTGAAAATTATTAATCCCCAAAATGACATTAGAAGAGATGATTTTGCTAAGCAATACTTTGAACTGCGTAAGGGAAAAGAAAGTGAAGAACAAGCAAAAAAGCAAATTTTAGACCCAAATTATTTTGCAAATATGCTTGTGTATAATGGCTTGGCAGATGGTTGTGTATCTGGAGCAGCTCATTCAACTGCAGATACTGTACGACCAGCACTAAAAATTATTAAAACTCAAGCTGGTATGAAACGAGTAAGTGGTCAATTTATCATGGAAAAAGACCAACAAAGATATATTTTTAGTGATTGTGCTATGAATATTGACCCAGATGTAGATACCTTAGTAGAGATTGCATATCAAGCGGCCCAAACAGCTAAAATGGTTGGATTAGAACCCAAACTTGCATTTCTAAGTTTTTCAACGATGGGATCAGCTAAGGGAGAAATGGTAAGTAAAGTGCAAGCAGCAACTGTTAGTTTTAAGGAAAAGTATCCTGAAATTAGTGCAGATGGAGAAATGCAATTTGATGCAGCTTTTGTACCAAGTGTTGGAGCTAAGAAAGCACCAGATTCAAATGTTGCTGGTCATGCTAATGTCTTTATTTTCCCAGAATTACAATCTGGAAATATCGGCTATAAGATTGCACAAAGATTAGGTGATTTTACAGCGATTGGGCCAATTTTGGCAGGCTTAGCAAAACCTGTTAATGACCTATCACGGGGATGTAGTAGTCAAGATGTCTATGAAGCAGCAATTTTAACAGCAGCACAAAGTTTGGATGTAGAATAATGAAATTAGAAATTAATTCAGCTCAAGAAATGCAAAAATTAGGAGCTAGTCTTGGACAAGTGGCAAAGCCAGGTAGTTTACTTTTGTTAAATGGTGATTTGGGTGCCGGTAAAACCACAATGACACAAGGTTTAGCTCGCAGTTTGGGAATTAGACGTCCAGCTAAAAGTCCGACTTTTACGATTGTAAGAGAGTATCGTGAGGGACGTTTACCACTTTTTCATATGGATATGTATCGTCTTGAAAATGACGATTTGGCAAGTATTGATTTAAATGGCTATTTAAATGAGCAAGGAATTGTAGTAATTGAATGGCCGGAAATTATTATGAATGACTTGCCAGACGATTATTTGCAGTTAACTTTAAAGCGTGTTGATGATTCTTGGGATTCAACTAAGCGAGTAGTTGAGGTTAACGCACAAGGAAAGCAAGCTAAAGATTGGCTTGAAGATACATTAGCTAAGTTTGAAGAATAAGAAAAAGACGTAATTGAACACAGCGTTCAGTTACGTCTTTTTTTAGTTGATTTTTGATTTAAGAATTGTATTTAAGATAATGGTAATAATTGAAATAAGAGTTAGTAAACTACCTAAAACAAAGTAATTATTAGGATTTTGCAAATTAAAAGCAAATTTGAAGCAAAAGGTACCAATTGGCATAAATAAAATGGCAACAGAAAAAATAGTTCCAAATACGCGACCAATATAATTCATATCTGTTCTTACTTGCACAAAGGTCATAAATTGAATATTAAAAATTGAAAGAAAGAAGTTAAAAAGGCTTATACAAATTGCAACTAAAATAATTGAATGTGATAAATGATAGATTCTTTCACTAGGCATTAAAGCTAAGCCATCTAAGAAAATCAAAAATAGTAGTTTATTGGTTGTAGGTGTCTTTTTTATCAAGGTTGAAGCAGTTGCTCCTAGCAGTCCACCAATGGATTCAGCTGTTAATAATACCGCATATGCTTTTAAATGAGAATCTGAAAAAGCATATGTTGAAAAAGGAAGAATTAAATTATATCCAGCAATAACGAAGTTTACTATGCTTGAAAAAGTAATAATAATTAATATTTCACGATTATGAAAAATATAGTTTAAACCCTCACGAATTTGACTGAAAGTCTTTTTTGAACTTTTTTTCTTAACTGGAGCAGATAAAATAGTTAATTTACGAATTAAGAGACCTGAGATAATAAAAGAAATTCCATCAAAAATTAGTGCAAAACGATTACCGAAAAAGTGGGCAATGATTAATGCACCAGTTGGACCAGTAATTTGGATAACTTGTTTAGCAATTTCTAGGATTGAATTAACTTGATTAAGATGTTCCTTTTGAACAATTTCACGAAAAACAGCCTTATATGCAGGACTTCGATAAGAGGAAATAATTGCTAATATGATGTTAATAATAATGATTGCATAAATGAAAAAAACATGAGGGATAAAAATTGCTAGTAAAATGCAAACAACCCCACTTATTAAATCACAATGCCAGATGATTTTTTTCCGGTTACCTGTATCAGATAATACACCACCTAAGAAATTAAAAATTACACTAATAAATACTTCACTACTCTGATATAAAGAAAGCCATAGTCCGCCATTAGCAACACTTGATAAGAAGACAGAGTTGACGTAGTCAAATAATATATCACCAAATTTAGAAATTACATTACTAGAAGTAACTTTAACAGTATTAATTTTTTCGGTATGAGATAGTTTTGTTGTCATTTTAGCCCTCCTTTATGAAATAAAGATTGACGGTAATTTTGTTTAGGTATATCTTGATAAATAAGCCAAAGATTAAACAAATTATAAACCTTTATTATATACTTAACAATACTTTTATATTTTAGAGAGGGAGAGTAAGTAAAATGTTTTTTCTTCAAAAACTTGCTAAACGTATAGAAACCATCCCTGATAGAGTTGCAATCAGTTCATCAACTGGCAATTTGTCATTTAGACAAGTAAATAATATTGCTAATCAACTAGTAGAAAAATTAAAAAATAAGCAGAATATTGTTCCTTTTTACTTACAAAATACGCGTTTCGTACTTCCTGTAATTTTAGGAATTTGGAAAGCAGGAAAAATCCCGATGCCACTTGTTTCAGCTTTACCTCTTAATGAAGCACTAAAGCGTGTTCAAGAAGTAGAATGGAATTCCTTGGTAACTGATTTTGTGGTAACTGATTATGATTTTACTAATATAAATGTTGAGGAATTTGACCCAGATAAAAATATAAGCTTTAATTTTCAAGCTTCTAGTCCTAAATATGCTTATATTCTTGCAACATCAGGTAGTACTGGGGTACCGAAGAAAGTATTTTTGACTGAAGAAAATATTAAATGGTTACTATCTGAATTATATCCATTAATTCACGTTAATAGTGAAACGCGCTTCCTTTTCTCAACACCATATTCTTTTGATGTTTCATTAACCGAGATTCTTTCACCAATTTTGACCGGGGCAGAGCTTGTTTGTTTGCCTACTAGTCCATCAAAAACTGAAAGTATTCGCCTAATTCCTAAATTGATTAACGAAGAAAAAATCACTCATTTATCTTTATCTCCTTCATTTGCCGATGCTTTGTTAACAATCGGAGGGCCCGATATTTTTAAAAAATTAAAATTTTTAATGGTTGCTGGAGAAGCTTTTCCAATTGACTTAGCGAAAAAACTTAAAGCAAGTTTGAAGAGTGGATGTCGAGTTTTTAACTTATATGGACCAACTGAAACAACGATTTATGCTACTTATCACGAAGTGACCCTTAATGAAAATAATTATGTTCCAATTGGAAAACCTTTTTCTGGTGCAATTGTTAAGTTAGTCAATCAAGAGGGGAATAAAGGAGAACTTTATATTGGCGGCAAAGGTGTAACTCAAGGCTATGTGTTAGATCCTGTGAAAAAGCGAGAAAAGTTTATTTCTGAAGCAGGAATTAATTACTATAAAACAGGTGATATTGTTGAGCAATTAGATAATGGTGAATTGGTATTTTTAGAGCGAATGGATGATCAAGTTCAAGTTAATGGTATTAGAATTGAACTTGGTGAAGTGAAAACTATTGCGAGTGAAGTAATGGGCGTAAAATCTGCAGTTGCTAAATATCAAAATGGTCGAATTTATATTTTTTATCTAGCTGACAATGATAAAACGGCTGAAATTAATCATAAACTTCCGCGGTATTTAAATCCGATAATTATTCGAGTACCTGAGTTTCTATATACTTATAATCGAAAAATTGACGCAAAAAAGATGATTGAAAAATATTATCTTAAAAAGCAATACTTGCGTAATGATACCAAGGATATTGAGCAGGAACTTGAAAAATTGCTTGCGAAATTTAATGTATCAGCTTTAAAAGATTTGGATTCATTAGATTTGGTCCGTTTTATAATTGAAGTTGAAAGTGCATTTAAAATCGAAATAGAGGATGCAGAACTTAACCAAATTAATAATCTGTCACAACTAGATCAATTAGTTGTGAAAAAGCTAACTGGTAATAATGAAGTCAAAGGTGCATTTGCTAGTGAAGTTGACCTAGATAATTTAAAGTTATTGTTTGATAATTTTAGCGCTGAATATGGATCTGAGCCAATCATTGCCTCTCCAACAGCACAGAGTCTTTTCTCACAAGGTAAAACTTCTTTTTCGATATTAGAGTTTGATTTAAAAGAAACCAGCTATACAGAAATTAGCAGAATCTATCAATTGTTAACTGAATTAGCTAATAAAGTTGATTTATTAAACTATGCTTGGTTTATTAATGACAAAAAATTAGAGTTTAGGCCAATATTAAACTCTTCAATTCCATTTTTGGTTACAACAGGGGAAATTAAACGTTCTGATTTAGAAAAAATAATGTATCAAAAGCCTGGTCAACCAATTTTTATAGCCCTAGTTGATTTATCTTCTTCAAAATTAAGATTAATTTTTTCTCATCATAGTTTAGATGCTGCTTCTGCAAATTTATTAAAAAAGATGTTTAGTAATTTATATCAGGGGGATGAACTAGCTTCAGCACTTCCAGTTAGTTCTTTTGCTTCATATTCTAAATTCTTAAAAAAGCAAAATGAACATGTTGATTTAGCAAAAGCAATTGAAGAAATTCCAGAAACAAAAGAGAATTTAAATTTATTTAAGGATAAAAAGCTTCTACATGTAATTTCTTTTCCAGCCAAGGTAAAAGATGTAGATACTGCTTATATTCAAGGCATTTATACTTTAGCTAAGGCAGTTATTAGTGAAAGACATCTTAGTCAAGTTACAGGTAAACTTGCGCTTAATATTCGGAAGTTCAAGGCGTTTGATGCCCAAAATGTGCTTGGTGATTTGCATGCAACGCTCCCTTGGGAAGTTAAAGCAACTGATAGTTTAGCTGATTTTAAACAAAGATATTTTGTAACTAAGCAGCTTTATCAAACGGGTGTTGACTATCGTTATTGCTTATTTAATAAACTAGGAAAAAATCCTGAATTTTTATCAGTTTTAAAAAAGAAATGGAAAGCAATGAATCTTTCACCAAATTATTTGGGTGAAGTGAAGTCAGTACAGGCAGTTATTGATGAAATTTGGCAACTTCCTTTTAAAGCTAACTATATTACTATGGTTTCTAATCATGGGAAAATGTATGCAATCTTGTATGGTAACTTATTGAAAGAAAAAAATATTAAGCTTTGTATTGGTGGAAAAGAGTTAGTAGTGAAAAATCAAATTTTAGAGAAAGAATAAAATAAAGACGTAATTGAACTGTCGTGTTCAGTTACGTCTTTTTGTGGTAAAACTAAATCAACAGACCTTATGGCTTTAGGATAATATAATACTAAACAACTAATGGAAGATAGATTATAGAGAAGCACTATGAAACTTTTACTCACTGGAGATAGCATTATTGCTCGTTATGAGGGGCTGAATGAACCAAGACTAAATGCGAATATAGAAAAAATTATTGCCAATCCTCAAATTACTAATACTGCTATTTCAGGCATTAACAGTAATTATTTACTTAATCACTTGGATGAATTGATTTTAAATCGGCCATTAGCAGATTATGTTGTAATTTTGATTGGAACTAATGACTGTGCCTTTCATAAGCAAATACCAATAGCAAGATTTGCTTACAATATGGATTTACTTGCCAAAAAAGTCTTAACAAAATATTCGGCTAAGCAACTTATTTTTATTTCTGCACCAGCGGTAGATGAAGCTAGACAACGCGTTAGAGATAACAAAACTGTTGCTAAATATAATGGTGAAATTGAAAAGATAGCTGAGCAATATCAGCTTCATTTTATTGACTTACAAAAATTAATGATTAATTCTGAGCTAAGTTTAACTGAGATATGTCATGGTTTGCGCAATGATGGGTTACATTTTGGTCAAGCTGGTTATGCACTAATGGCAGATGCAATTGCTGAAATTATCAAGTAAAAAAGACGTAATTGAACTTTTGTGTTCAGTTACGCCTTTTTATCTTTGTTCGATTAAATTTTTGATTGGCTCATCGCCCATTTTTTCGTTTTGTTTTATCAAAATTCCGGCACAAGCTTCACTATCACTTAAAGCATTGTGATGATGCCAAAGTTCAACGCCTAATGCATCTGAAACAGTATTCAGTTTATGATTTGGTAAATCAGGTTCAAATAGGCGACTTGTTTTTAAAGTGTCAATTACTAAATAATGTGGCTCAGCGATATCATATCGTGCTAGTGACATCTTCAAGACATTTGCATCAAATCTAGCGTTATGAGCCGCTACAAGCATCCCTGGTTGATACAAAGCCTTAATTTTAGGCCATACTTCAGCCATCGTTGGTGCATCTTTGACGTCATCTGGTGTAATTTGATGAACGCAAATATTACGTCCGTCAAAAGGCATTTGCGGATTAATTACAGTATAGAAACGATCGACAATTTTATTGTCTCTAACCATTACTAAGGCAAGAGAACATGCGCTTTCAGGGTGGCGATTGGCAGTTTCAAAGTCCATTGCGATAAAATTCATTTTAAAATTCTCCTTAAATGTAAACAATTTCAGTATAGCATATTACTGCAGTGTAGCTGTTTTTGCGTTAAAATAATAAAGATGATATTTCTGGAGGGTTGCCGATGAAAATTGACGAATTAATTGCCTTAGGCATGAATATAAAAGAAAAAATTGCACTTAGCAAATATACCTTTACCAAAACCGGTGGCTGTGCACAGTATTTAGCCTTTCCTAAAAGTTTATCTGAACTTGAAAAATTAGTTGCTGCTGCAAAAGTTGATAAGTTACCAATCACAGTCATTGGTAATGCGTCAAACTTGATTATTTCAGATAATGGAATCGATGGCTTGGTTATCATTTTAACTGATATGAATGAAATTAAGCTAGATGGAAATTATGTTGAAGCTCAAGCCGGAGCACGAATTATCGACACTTCATTTTTTGCCGGTAATCATAGCTTGTCTGGACTTGAATTCGCAGCTGGAATACCTGGTAGCGTTGGTGGGGCTGTCTTTATGAATGCTGGTGCTTATGGTGGCGAAACTGAAGAAGTAATTGATGAAGTTACGGTGTTAAATCGGTCTGGTGAGTATAAAAAATATAATCATGATGAAATGAAGTTCAGCTATCGGCACTCACTAGTACAAGATACTGGTGATATTGTGGTTGCAGCTCGTTTTGTCTTAAAACCAGGCGATAAGCATAAGATTTTAGATCAAATGAAATATTTGAATGCATTGCGTCGTTATAAGCAACCACTTGAATATCCTTCATGTGGTAGTGTTTTCAAGCGCCCAACAGGACACTTCGTTGGACCGATGCTGATTAAGGCCGGCCTTCAAGGAAAGCAAATTGGTGGTGCCCAAGTTTCAACTAAGCATGCTGGTTTTATTGTTAATAAAGGTGGAGCAACAGCAACTGATTATTTGAATTTGATTCATTATATTCAAGAAACGATTAAGCGCGAGCGCGGGATTGATTTAGAGACTGAAGTTCGGATTATTGGAAAATAAGAATTAAAAGGGGAAAACTACAAAGTGAATATTATTGAACTTAAACATGTCACCAAAAAATATGATGACGGATTTGTAGCTTTAAAAGATATCAACTTAACAATTGAATCTGGAAAATTTTATTCATTACTTGGTCCTAGTGGTTCAGGAAAAACCACAATTTTGAGAATTATTGCTGGCTTTAGTTCAGCTACAAGTGGACAAATTTTGTTTGATGGTAAAGATATTACCAATTTAGATGCAGCTAAGCGCCACTTGAATACTGTCTTTCAAAATTATGCGCTCTTTCCACATCTTGATGTATATGAAAATGTTGCGTTTGCTTTAAAACTTAAGAAAAAGCCTGAAAAAGAAATCAAAGCTGCAGTAAAAGAAGCTTTGCACACAGTACGTCTTGATGGTTATGCTAATCGAGAAATCTCTGAGTTATCTGGTGGACAGCAGCAGCGTGTTGCCATTGCCCGTGCGATTATCAATAAGCCGAAGGTATTACTACTTGATGAAAGTTTGTCAGCTCTTGACAAGCGTTTGCGTAAAGAAATGCAATTTGAACTAAGAGCAATTCAAAAGAAATTGGGCATCACCTTTATTTTTGTTACTCACGATCAAGAAGAAGCTTTGGCAATGAGTGATGAAATCTTTGTTTTAAATGAAGGCACCATCCAACAATCTGGGACACCAGTTGATATCTATGATGAACCAGTTAATGACTTTGTTGCTCGCTTTATTGGGGATTCAAACATTGTTCCTGGTAAGATGATTCAGGACTACGAAGTTGAGTTTGTGAATAAGCGTTTTGAATGTGCTGATGCTGGAATTAATCCTCGAGAAAAAGTTGAAGTGGTTTTAAGACCGGAAGATTTAGATATTGTTAGCCCTGAAAAAGGAAAATTAGTTGTTACTGTTGAAAGTCAATTGTTCCTAGGTGATCACTTTGAAATTAAGGCTCATGACGGGGATGAAAATGAATGGTTAATTCATTCAACTAATCCAACTGAAGTTGGTAAGGAAGTAGGGCTTTACTTTGATCCAGAAGATATTCATGTTATGCGCTTTGGTGAAAGTGAAGCAGAATTTGATGCTCGACTAGAAAAGTACGAAGGAGAAGATGAAGATGAAAACTAAAAAACTCTTCTTTTTACTTCCCTATAGTCTTTGGATAGTTTTATTTGTTATCTTACCTTTACTATTAATTTTTTGGACTTCGTTAACTGGTACTGGTCACATCAGTTTTGAAAATTTTGCTAACTTTTTTACTAATGCAACTTTTCTACGGATGACCTTGAATTCATTTTGGTATGCCTTATTAATTACCTTATTTACGCTTTTAATTTCATATCCAACTGCATATATTTTGACCAAGATGAATAATCAGCAATTCTGGTTAATGCTGATTATTTTACCAACTTGGATTAATTTACTTTTAAAAGCTTATGCCTTTATCGGGATTTTTGGACAAGGTGGATTAGTTAATAGCTTTTTGCACTTATTTGGTTTAGGCCCAGTTAATATTTTATTTACTAATTTTGCCTTTATTTTTGTTGCAACTTATATTGAAATTCCGTTCATGATTTTGCCAATTTATAATGCAATCAAAGAAATTGACCCAGCCTTAATTAATGCTGCTTCAGATTTAGGTGCAAGTCGCTGGCAAACCTTTAAAAAAGTTATTTGGCCTTTATCGCTTCCTGGAGTTGAAAGTGGTGTTCAAGCAATTTTTATTCCTTCATTATCACTTTTCATGTTGACACGTTTAATTGGGGGAAATCGCGTTATTACTCTGGGGACTGCAATTGAGGAATATTTCACAACCACGATGAACTGGAGCATGGGTTCAACTATTGGTGTGATTTTAATTATTTTGATGGTTGCAGTTATGCTCTTAACCGGTGAAAAAACTAAGAAAAAGAAGGAGGTTAAACTATGAAAAAATTAGGTAGCAAGTTATATTTAGCATTAGTTTTAGTTGTTTTATATATCCCAATTTTTTATTTAATAGTTTATTCCTTCTCTTCAGGTAAAAATATGGACAAGTTCCAAAGTTTTACTTGGGTTCATTATCAAGAATTACTAGTAGATGGAAGATTATTAGCAATCTTTTTAAATACAATTATGTTGGCGCTACTTTCAAGTTTAGTAGCAACAATTATTGGTACCTTGGGTGCTATTGCCATTAACAATACTAAGTCTAAGAAAAAGCGGGCAAGTTTGTTAGCGTTGAATAATGTGTTAATGGTCTCTCCTGATGTTATTATTGGATCAAGTTTCTTAGTTTTCTTTACCGTTTTAGGTATTAGTTTAGGCTTTGGTTCAGTTTTACTAAGTCATATTGCCTTTTCAATTCCAATTGTTGTTTTGATGGTTTTACCTCGCTTAAAGGAAATGGATAATTCATTAATTGATGCAGCCAAAGACTTAGGTGCTAATAGCTGGCAAGTATATAGTAAGGTTTTGATTCCATATATTAGTCCAGGTATTTTAGCTGGAATGTTTATGGCTTTGACTTATTCTTTAGATGATTTTGCGGTAACTTTCTTTGTAACAGGTAATGGTTTTACTACGCTGTCAGTTGAAATTTACTCACGTGCACGGCAGGGGATTAACCTAGAGATTAATGCCTTATCAACGATTATGTTTTTGATCGTTTTGATTTTAGTTGCAGGTTACTATCTTTTAGCTAAGCGTCATAAGGGGCACAAGCCTGAGATTGGAGGGCTCATCAAATGAAAAAATTAGTTTCAGGAGCAATCTTAATTTTACTGGTTTGTCTAGGTTTAAGTTTTGCAGCCAATAAGTTAGATTCATCGAGTGTCTCTGCCTCCAACAAGTCTTTGATTATCTATAACTGGGGCGATTATATTGATCCTAAACTCATTTCAAAATTTGAAAAAGAAACGGGTTACAAGGTGATTTATGAAACTTTTGACTCAAATGAGGCTATGTATACTAAGATTAAACAAGGTGGAACTAGTTACGATTTAGCAATCCCAAGTGATTATATGATTACCAAAATGCGGAAGAGCCATTTGCTAGATAAAATTGACACTAGTAAGTTGAGTAACTTTAAGTATTTAAATTCTAGGTTTTTACATCAGTCCTTTGATAGCAAGAATCAATATTCTGTTCCATATTTCTGGGGAACTTTAGGAATTGTCTATAATGATAAGTTTGTCAAACCAGGAGAAATAGAACACTGGAATGACTTGTGGAAGTCTAAGTGGCATAATAATATTCTTTTAGTTGATTCAGCTCGTGATATTATGGGCTTGTCATTAGCTTCAATGGATTATTCAATGAATACAACTAATTCGGTGGAACTAAAGCTTGCAAAAACGAAGCTTGATGCATTAGGTACTAATGTTAAAGCAATCATTTCCGATGAAATGAAGATGTATATGATTCAAAATGAAGCTGCAATTGGTGTCACTTGGTCTGGTGAAGCAAGTGAAATGTTAAGTAATAATAAGCATTTGCACTATATTGTCCCATCAGAAGGATCAAATCTTTGGTTTGACAATCTTGTGATGCCTAAAACTGCAAAAAATAAAAAAGCAGCATACGCCTTTATTAACTTCATGTTAAATCCTAAAAATGCAGCCCAAAATGCAGAATATGTAGGCTATGCTACTCCAAATAAGGCAGCACTTAAGTATTTGCCTAAAGATGTTATAAACGACAAACAATTTTATCCAGATGATAAAACTTTGAGTCACTTGCAGGTGTATCGCGATTTAGATCAAAAGAAAGTTCAAGAATATAACGACTTATTCTTAGAATTTAAGATGTATTCTAGATAGAATTCCAAAAATACTTATAAGGAGGGGATTGCTATTTTTAATTTTATGGATTTATTTACCTGGAAGTATATCTCAGTCATTTTAGATATCTTAGTTGTTTGGTACATTCTTTATTTGCTTTTAATGCTAATTAAGGGTACCAAGGCTGTTCAGCTAGCTAAGGGATTGATTGTTATTTGGCTGGCAAGAGTAGTTGCAGGCTGGATTGGGTTGAATACTTTTGGTTATTTAATTGATCAACTGCTATCTTGGTCAGTTATCGGTGTTATTGTTATTTTTCAACCTGAAATCCGGCGCGGACTAGAGCACCTTGGTAGAATGCCTATTTTTAATGGTAGTGGCAAGACTGAAAAACAAATTTCGGAAAAGTTTGTGGCTGAACTTGATAAAGCTATTCAATATATGAGTAAAAGAAGAATTGGAGCTTTAATTACAATTCAGCAAAATACTGGATTAGATGATTATATTGAAACTGGGATTGGCCTTGACGCTGAAGTTACTGGGGCATTATTAATTAATATTTTTATTCCTAATACGCCTCTACATGATGGAGCGGTTATTATTCGCAATGGCCGTATTGCAGTTGCGGCAGCTTACCTACCCTTGTCCGATAACTCGATGATTCCTAAAAAGCTAGGAACTCGTCACCGTGCTGCCGTTGGTATCAGTGAAGTTACTGATGCAATCACAATCGTTGTCTCAGAAGAAACTGGTGGGGTAACTATCACTAAGAACAGTCAATTTATGCTTGATATGAGTAGAGATGAATACTTGAAGTATTTAACTAGTGAGTTAGTACCTCAAGAAGAAGTTAAGCAAACACCTTTACAAAAAGTAATTGGCAAACTATGGAAATGGGGGGCTGAACGATGAAACGCTTTTTTGATAAACCCTGGTTCTATAAAGTCCTGTCCTTGCTATTTGCAATTTTGCTAGTAATGTATATCGATTCAACGCAAAAAGGTTACTTTATTCAAGGTGAAAATAGCAAAACTCAGCAAACTGCAATTAAAAAAGTTACTTTGAGTGTCCCTCTGCAAGTTTCTGTAAATACCGATGAATATTATGTCACAGGATATCCTGAAAAAGTAAAAATGACAATTTCTGGTGCAAGTGCAGTTGTTACATCAACTCAAAACACCCAAAATTTCAGAGTATATCTTGATTTAACTAAGTATAAAATTGGTAAACATCGAGTAAAAGTTAGAGTTAGTGGTTTAAATAATCAACTTGAAGCTAGTTTCAACCCTAAGAGCGTAAAGGTTAACATTCAAAAGAGAAAATCTCGCTCACTTCCGGTTCAAATAGAGTATAATAAAAATGCTGTGGCAAAGGGCTATCAACTTGGTACTCCAAAATCTAATCCACAAGTCGTTAGTGTGAGTGGAGCTAGGAGTGAAGTAAATCAAATTGATAAGATTGTCGCAAAAGTTGGTTTGCCTAGTGGTATTACTAAGAGCTTTAACAGACAAGTAATGTTAATTGCAGAAGATAAGAAAGGTAATCAACTTAATGTGGTAATTGATCCTTTGGCAGTTAATATTAAGATTCCGATTTCATTACCAAGTAAGACTGTGAAGTTACACTTTAACACTAAAAATGAGGTAAGTGGAAAAGTATATTCGATTTCAAGTAATATATCTGAAGTAAAGCTTTATGGTAGTGAGTCAACATTGAAAAAAATAAAGGAACTCGACGTTAATGTTGATTTATCAGGAGTGACAGCAAGCACTACTAGAAAGGTAAAATTAACTTTACCTTCTGGTGTAGTCAAGGCTAATATGGAAGATGTTAGTGTTCAAATTGCTGTAACTAGTGGATCTCAATCTAATATATAAGAAAGGTAGTTTATTTGAAATGTTAAAATATTTTGGAACTGATGGAGTTCGTGGTATTGCAAATGAAGTATTAACTCCAGAAATGGCCTTTAAGTTAGGTCGTATGGGCGGTTATGTTTTAACTAAACACAAGCAAGATGGAGAAAAAGCTAAAGTCTTAGTTTCTCGCGATACAAGAATTTCTGGCCAAATGTTAGAATATGCTTTAATTTCTGGATTACTTTCAGTTGGTATTGAAGTTTTGGAATTAGGAGTTATTACAACTCCAGGTTTATCTTACTTAGTACGGGCTCAAGGTGCAGATGCAGGTGTTCAGATTTCAGCTTCTCACAATCCTGTTCAAGATAACGGAATTAAGTTTTTTGGTAGTGATGGTCTTAAGTTATCTGATGCCAAAGAAGAAGAAATAGAACAATTAATTGATGCTCCAGTAGACGACTTGCCACGTCCTTCAGCAGTTGGCTTGGGTACTGTGACAGATTACCACGAAGGTGCATCAAAGTACTTACAATTTATTGAACAAACTATTCCAGAGGATTTAGATGGTATTAAAGTCGTTGTTGACGGTGCAAATGGTGCTTCAAGTCACTTGATTTCACGTTTATTTGCTGACTTAAACATTGACTTTACTACTATTGCTACTCATCCAGATGGCTTAAACATTAATGACCATGTAGGTGCAACTCATACTAAGAAGTTACAAGAAGAAGTTGTTAAGCAAGGTGCAGATCTTGGTTTAGCCTTTGATGGGGATGCAGATAGATGTATCGCTGTTGACGAAAATGGTAATGAAGTTGATGGGGACCACATTATGTACGTAATTGGTACTTACTTAGCTGAACACGGCCGTCTTAAGAAAGATACTATTGTAACTACTGTTATGAGTAACCTTGGCTTTACCAAGGCTTTAGAGCGAGCAGGATTAAAGAATATCCGGACTCAAGTTGGTGACCGTTATGTCTCAGAAGAAATGCGTGCTAACGGCTACAACCTCGGTGGTGAACAATCTGGTCACGTTATTATCAGTGATTACCACAATACTGGTGACGGTATGCTTACTGGACTTCATTTAATGCTTGTGATGAAGAAGACTGGTAAGAAGTTAACTGAACTTTTGAAGGACTTCAAAGAATACCCACAACGCTTAATCAATGTTCCAGTTAAGGACAAGAAGGCTTGGAAGCAAAATGAAAAGGTAATGGCTGTTATTAAAGAAGTAGAAGATGAAATGAATGGTGATGGTCGTGTTCTTGTAAGACCATCAGGTACACAAGAATTACTTCGGGTAATGGCTGAAGGCCCAACTCAAGAACAAACTGATGCTTATGTAAATAAGATTGTTGAAGTTGTTAAAGCTGAAATGGGCGAATAGAATATATAAATTTTAATTTGAAGCTTGATTTCGATTTTTATCGAAATCAGGCTTTTTTATTATAAAAATTACAGTTGACTTAAATCCCCCCTGAATATAATAAAAAAATAAATAATGTATTATAGAGGAGGACAAAAATGAAAAAATACCTCGAAAAGAAATTAGTTTATGCTTGTTTATTTCTTACTGTTATTGCTGCTTTAGAAACACCATTTGGAACTTGGACTTACTCTCAAATTTTCGCCATGATCAGTGCTGGCGATAAAAAGCGTGTAATCGCAGAAATTTTATTTATTATTTTAGCCACAGCATTCTTAGTACTTGCACAATATTTGTATGCTAGGTCTCTTAACCAAACAATTTTTTCATTTAATGAGAATGTTAGAACTTATTTGTTAAAATCAACTTTCTCCACAGAAGATGAAAATATTTCTGCCAAGTTATCTTTTGTTAACAATGACTTGGAAATGATTGAAAGAAATTATATCTCACAAATTTTTTCTTTTATTTCAAGTGTTGTTAGTCTAGTAGTCTGTCTTTTATTAGCAATTAATGCTAACTTTATCTTAACCTTGATTTTTATGGCTTTCTCATCTCTATCTGTGATTGCACCAAAGATTATGGCTAAAAAAGTTCAAGAAAGTTCCAAAATTTGGAGTGATAAAGTTTCTAAATATACAGGTTTTATGAATGACTATCTAAAGCATATTAATTTGATTTTGCACTATAATGCTTTCCCATTTTTATTTGAAAAAGGGAAAAAAGTGGTCTATGAATCAGCTAACGCCAAGAAAAAGCGGGATAACACTATTGCGCTCAGTAATTTTATTGCCGGAATTTTAGCATATGCCTTGTCATTTCTTCCTATTGGAATTGGTATTTGGTTTGTAATTGATAAACGTTTATCACTTTCTTCTTTTATTATGGTTCAATATTCAAGTGCTTGGATTGTTAACAATATTTTGGCAATTAATGGTTCGCTTACAACGATTAATTCAGCTAAGCCATTACTTAAGCACTTTGATCAGCTTCAAATCCTATCTGAAAAGACGAGAAGTGGTGAGAATGAACAAGTTGAGTTTTCAGCTTTAAATGTAGAGCATATTTCATTTGCTTTTGATGAGCATCAAGTAGTTAAAGATGTAAATCTAGTAATTAATAAGGGTGATAAGATTTTAATAACAGGGCGCTCCGGACAAGGGAAGAGTACCTTGTTACATTTACTTACTAATGCTTTAAAACCTGATAGCGGCAAAGCCTTTTTTGTTACAGCTGGTGGTCAAAAAATACTAACCAAGCCAGAGTATTTTGGTGAAGTTGATCAAAATTCTAATATTTTTAACGATACTTTTCGCTTTAACTTAACTTTAGGTAGAGAATTTTCTGATGAAGAAATAAATGTTGCCCTTAATAAGGCAGGCCTAACAGAATTGGGTCAAAGAGTGGGATTAGATGGTCAAATTAATGAAGATGGAAACAATTTGTCAGGTGGTGAGAAGAAGCGGATTGAACTAGCACGTGCCTTTTTGTATAATCGAAACTTCTTATTAATAGATGAAGGAACGGCATCTTTAGACCCTAAGACCGCTGAAGATATCCATAATTTACTTTTAGACGATTCTAACTTGACAGTTATTGAGATCGATCACCATATTCCAGACGATATACGTAAAAAATTCAGTAAATGCTATGAGTTAAAAGATAGTAATTTATTATTAATTTAATTATATATTATAGAAGCAGCGCGATTAGCTGCTTTTTCTTTTGCCAATCTATACCAATTTTAATTAGAACTGGATGAAAACACTTGACCTAAACTTTGTAAACCGCTATTATTGCAAATGTAACTAAGAATTTAAATATAGCTTTTAATTGACCGAATTGAGCTATACCAAAGGAGAAAATAATATGTGTGGAATTGTTGGTGTAGTTGGTAAGCCAGCTAGAGAAGTCATCTTAAATGGTTTAAAGAATTTGGAATACCGTGGTTATGACTCTGCTGGTATTTATCTTAATGACTTAAATGGTCATGACTACTTAACTAAGGCTGTTGGCCGAATCAAGAATTTGGAAGCTAAATTAACTCCAGATGAACAAGGCTTAGTTGGTATTGGCCATACTCGTTGGGCAACTCATGGCAAGCCAACTGTTGACAATGCTCACCCTCATTTTGATGAAAGCCACCGTTTCTATTTAGTACATAATGGTGTGATTGAAAATTATCGTGACTTGAAGGAAAAGTACTTACAAGGTGTTAACTTCAAGTCAGAAACTGATACTGAAGTTATTGTTCAATTAGTTGCTAAAATTGCTAGAGAAAATAATTTAGATGCTTTTTCTGCCTTTAAGAAAGCTTTAAAGTTAGTTGTTGGTTCATATGCCTTCTTATTAGTTGATAGCCAAAAGCCAGACCACATTTACATTGCTAAGAACAAGTCACCAATGATGCTTGGTGTTGGTGATGGCTTTAACATCATTGCTTCAGATGCTATTAGTGTCCTTGACCAAACTAAGACTTTTGTAGACTTACAAGATGGCGATGTTGCTGATGTAACTAAGGATAGCTACCATATTGAAACTATTGATGGTGAAGCTGTAGAAAGAAAGCCTCATAAGTTAAATATTGATCCAAACGCAGCATCAAAGGGCACTTACGAATTCTACATGCTCAAGGAAATTGATGAACAACCTGCTGTAATGCGTCGTATTAGTAATGATTACTTCAGTCAAGATGGTGATGTTAAGGTTGATAATGATATTGTCAAGGCAATGGCTGACAGTGATCGAATTTACATTTTAGCTGCCGGCACTTCATATCACGCAGGTTTAGTAGGTAAGAACTTAATTGAAAAGTATTCAGAAATTCCAGTTGAAGTTGGTTTGGCATCAGAATTTGGTTACCACTTCCCAACTTTGTCTAAGAAGCCATTCTTTATCTTCTTATCACAATCTGGTGAAACTGCTGATTCACGGGTAGTCTTGAAGCAAGTTAATGAACGTCATTTACCAAGTTTAACTATGACTAATGTTGAAGGTTCAACCTTATCACGTGAAGCAACTTATACAATGCTTTTAAAGGCTGGTCCTGAAATTGCGGTTGCTTCAACTAAGGCATACACTGCTCAAATTGCAGTTCAAGCTGTCTTAGCTAAGGCCGTTGGTGAAGCTAAGAATCTTAAGGTTGCTGAAGACTTTGATTTGAAGAACCAATTAGCATTAGCTGCTGAAGGTATGCAAGAATTAGTTGATGGTAAAGAAAAAATTGATGCTTTAGCTAAGAAGTACTTACCATGTGCACGTAATGCCTTTTACATTGGCCGTGGTGTTGATTATGCTGTTGCCTTAGAAGGTGCACTTAAGCTTAAAGAAGTATCTTACATTCAAACTGAAGGTTTTGCAGCTGCTGAACTTAAGCACGGAACTATTGCTCTGATTGAACAAGATACTCCAGTTATTGCCTTGATTAATGACCCTGCTACAAGTGATTTAACTCGTGGTAATATTCGTGAAGTTCAAAGTCGTGGTGCAAACGTTATGGTCTTTGCTATGAAGGACTTTGCACATGAAGGCGATGATGTAATCTTACCTAAGATTGATTACTACTTGTCACCATTATTAACGGTAGTACCTACACAATTATTAGCTTACTATGCTTCAAAGAACAAGGGCTTAGATGTTGATAAGCCAAGAAACTTAGCTAAGAGTGTAACTGTTGAATAAAAGCTGATTAAGAGTCTGCATTTTTTGCAGGCTCTTTTTCATGCTTTTTGATATAATATTTCTATATAAACTGAATGGGGGAAATAAGATGACCATAAAAATGTTAGCAGTTGACTTAGATGGAACTTTATTAACTTCAACTAATACAATCGCATCAGAAACTAAAAGGATGTTGACGATTGCACGTAAATCCGGAATCAAAATTGTATTAGCTTCTGGTAGACCCCTGTCCGGCATCTTGCAATACGCTGATGAACTTGGCTTAGAAGGTGATGATCAATTTGCCACTGTATTTAATGGTGGAGTTGCACAATCTTATTCTGGTCATGTTTTATTTAGTCATGAACAAAATTATCATGACTTTGAAACGATGATACGGTTGCAGCGACTAGCAGATATTAACTTGCACTTTGAAACAACTGAAGCATTTTATACCTTGGACCGTGATATTAATGTTCAGATGGGGATTAATGCAAGTACAACTAATAATCGAATTTTGGTTAGAGATAAGAAAGAGATTCCCAAAGACTTTACTTATATTAAGTGTGAATATACTGGCTCAACTGAGGAAGTCAGTCGCTTTTGGAATCGAATCCCCGATTGGGTTGAAAAACAGTATAATGTGGTTCGCAGTGCTGAAAATATTGTCGAATTCAATAATCCTTCAGCTTCTAAGGGATTAGCCTTGGCTGAATTAGCTGATAGATTAGGCTTTGAAGAAAATGAAGTTATGCTTTTTGGGGACCAAGGAAATGACATTTCAATGTTTAGTAATCCTAACTTCTTTAAAGTGGCAATGGGCAACGCAATTGATGAAATTAAAGAGCGAGCTGATTATGTGACTGATGATAACAATCATAATGGGATTGCTAAAGCTCTTAAGAAGTTTGTCCTGTAAGGTTGAGGTGATTTTATGGCAATAAAAATGATAGTAACTGACTTAGATGGCACCTTATTAACTTCTAATCATACAGTTAGTTCGCAAACAGCAGCTGCCTTAAAGCAGGCTAATGATCAAGGAATACTAGTAATGCCAGCATCAGGTAGGCCTTTATCAGGAGTAGTATCTTACTTTAAAGAAATAGGAATTTCTCCAGACAATTATGCTGTTGTCTTTAATGGTGGCATGGTGCAAAAATTAACCGGAGAAGTTGTTGTTAGTCATCTTTTAAGCTATGAAGATTTGACCGACTTAATTAAGCTAAGCGAAGGGAGTCAATGTACATTGCAATTTATGCAAAAAGATTGCTACCTGACGCTAGAAAGCCAATTATCTGATTTGATGAAATTAACAACTAAGTTAACTAAGATGCCATTCAAATTTATTAAAAAGGAAGAGCTAAGTAGCGATTTTACTTTTATCAAGGCTGAATTTTTAGGGTCAGCAAGTGAAATTGCTAAATTAAAAGCTAAAATTCCTAAGGATTGGTATCAGCGTTGGGAAATTTCTGGTAGTGGTGATCAAATTATTGAGATTAATGCACCGGGTGCGACTAAGGGAAACGCAGTACATGAATTAGCAGAAAAATTAAAGATTAAGGACTCAGAAGTTGTGGTTTTTGGTGATCAGGCCAATGATTTGTCAATGTTTAAAAATGATTCTTTTTGTAAAGTAGCGATGGGAAATGCAATTGATGACCTCAAAAAACGTGCTACATTTGTTACTGCAAGTCATGATGAAGATGGAATTGCCAAGGCATTAAAGCAAATTTTGTAGAAGAAGACCGAAAGGTCTTCTTTTTTAGTTAAATCGGTTGACAAATGTAAACGCAAAATTATAATGGATTATGTTGTTTACAAATGTAAACAGAGGTGGAAAGATGAATAAGCAAATAACAACAGAAAATATTTCAAGTGCTGAATGGGATGTAATGAGAATAATTTGGACCTTAGATCAGGCAAAATGTAGTGAGATTATTGCGGAACTTAAGCCAAAAAACAATTGGTCAGAATCAACGATTAAAACTTTGATTCGTAGATTAATCGAAAAGGGGATAGTTTCTGCTGATAAGACAGGTCGAACTTTCACTTATTCAGCTACCGTTTCAGAAAATGAAATGATGTATCAAGTAGCAAAAGGAATGTTCAGCAATATGTGTGATATGCATAAGGGCCAACTTTTAATTCGTCTAATTAAAGAGCTACCTCTATCAAAATCTGCAATTCAAGAAATTCAGACAGAACTTACTCAGATGGAAAAAGTTGCACCAGAGACGGTTCCCTGTGACTGTTTATCAAAAAATAAAAAACACCAATGTTAAAAAGAAAAAGGAGAGGTTATTATTATGATGATTTCAGTAATTATTGCAATATTATTGATTGTATTCATTGTTTGGTGGTTTTACTTCCGTAAGGTGGATGATTCTAAAGCAGTAGAAGCAAATAACAATTTGCAAAAAGCACAAGTGGTTATTCAAGGCGGCTATACTCCTTCAACCTTAGTTTTACAAAAAGGAATTCCAGCAGAAGTTGAATTTCTACAAAAAGATTCAACTGCATGTTTAGCAGAAATTAAGTCAGCTGAGTTAGCCTTAGATCAAAAAATTGAGCCTAATGAAAAAATTTCCGTCAAAGTTCCAACAGATCAAGCTGGTGAATTTAATTATAGTTGTGGTATGAATATGTTTCATGGAAAGGTCGTAGTTAAGTAATGCGATTAACTACCCGGCAAAAAGTTATTATCACGTTAATTTTGGCGTTACCACTGTTGATTCAAATGGTATTAATGCCATTTAAGATTAAAATTCCAGCTTATAATTATGTTGCGTTTGTTTTAACCACTTTAATCATGCTTTTGATTGCCAAGGATTACTACTTTAGTGCTTGGGCCGCTTTTAAAAAAAGTCAAGCAAATATGAATACTTTAGTTGCTATCGGAACGATGGTAGCTTATGGTTACAGCTTATTTGCAATGTTTACTGGTCATGATGTCTATTTTGAAAGTGCTGCAATTGTCCTTTTATTTGTCCTTGTTGGTGATAGTCTTGAAGAAAGTATGCGAAGCCGAGCAAGTGGTGCTTTAAAAAAATTATTAAAGTTACAAGCTAAAGAGGCCATTATTTTAGATGAGGGAAAAGAACGCACTATAAGTATTGAGCAGATTAAGCCCGGTGATATTTTAATTGCAAAACCTGCAATGAAAATTGCGGCAGATGGAATTGTTGTAAGTGGTAATAGTCACGTTGATGAGTCAATGATTACTGGTGAAAGTTTGCCAGTAGAAAAACAAGTTGGTGACAAGGTGGTTGGTGCTACGGTCAATTACGATGGTGTTATCAATTATCGCGTTACTAAAATCGGTAAAAATACTGTTCTTAATCAGATTGTTGAATTTGTTAAAAAAGCACAGGCTTCAAAAGCGCCAATTCAACGATTAACTGATAAGTTCGCCCAATATTTCGTGCCCGCTGTTTTAATCTTCGCAATTATTACTTTTGAGATTTGGTATGTTGCATTAGGCGCAGGGATTGATCAAAGCTTAATTTTTGCAGTTAATGTAATTGTGATTGCTTGTCCATGTGCACTGGGATTAGCAATTCCAACAGCATTAATGGTAGGGACAAATTTAAGTGCCAAACAAGGAATCTTGATTAAGAATGGTCAAGCACTTGAAGCAATTAATCAAGTTTCAACTCTTGTTTTTGATAAGACGGGAACAATTACTAAGGGAGAACCAGTTGTAACCGATATTGTTGGTGATGTAAAGCAAGTTTTAACCTTAGCTAATAACTTGGAGCAAGATAGTGAACATCCTCTTGCTAAGGCGATTTTAAAAGCTGCAGCTAAATATAAATTACCAAACTGTAATGTCAAAAACTTTAAAGTACATAAAGGTGCTGGTATTTCAGGCGAAGTTAATGGACAAGAAGTTTTTATTGGTAATGAAAAAATGGTAACCAATTTAAGCGATAAACTGTTAGCAGCTACCAAAAAATTAGAAGCACAAGCCAAGACTTGTGCTTATGTAGGTACAAATGGCGAAGCAATTGGTGTAATTGCGATGCAAGATGTACCAAAGGCAAATGCCAAGCAAGTAATTAATAAATTAAAAGAAATGGGTAAAGAGACAATCATTTTAACAGGAGATAACGATTCTGTTGCGCAGGCAATTGGACAAGCAATTGGAATTGATAAAGTGATTAGTCAAGTTTTACCTAATGAAAAGGCGAAAGAAATCAAGAAATTACAAACTAAAAGCAAGGTCGCATTTGTAGGGGATGGAATCAATGATGCACCAGCTCTTTCAACGGCAGATGTCGGAATTGCTATGGGTAGTGGCACTGATATTGCAATTGAAAGTGGCGAGATTGTACTAATGCAAGATGATTTGATGAGCTTGCTTAAGGCTTTAAAGATTTCAAAGAAAATTTTTAACCGGATTAAACTTAATCTTTTCTGGGCTTTCATTTATAACATCATTGGTATTCCAATAGCTGCGGGCCTTTTTAGTCAACAAGGAGTAGTTCTCACTCCTGAATTTGCAGGATTAGCGATGGCTTTAAGTTCAGTTTCTGTAGTTACAAGTTCATTATTATTAAATAAGATTAAGTTGTAGTATTGCGTAGCAGGCGTGGGCGTAGTCCTCACGCCTGCTTTTTTGTGGTAAAATTACTAAAGTGATTTGGAGATGAAACTATGAAGAATGGACGCGATTATTTGAGCGTAGCGATTTTTGCCTTTTTTGGGGGTATTTGTCGCTATTTCTTAACTAATATTTATAATCAAGTTGGTACAATTATTTGTAATTTATTAGGTTGCTTTTTACTGGCTTTCTTAACTTTTTACAGTATAAATAAATTCGTTTTTCCTGCTTGGCTTAATTTAAGTTTAGGAACGGGTTTTGTTGGTGCATTTACCACTTTTTCTAGCTTTGAACTTGATGGTTTAAAGGCTACCTTAGCTGGAAATTTTCAATTTGCTAGTGTTTATTTCTTAATTTCAATTGTTGCTGGTTACTTAATGGCATATCTTGGGATGAAATCAGGAGAAAAGGTGGGTGGTAAAAAGTGATTTTGGCTGGAATTGGTGCAAGTATAGGGGCCGTAATTCGTCTGTTTTTAACTCGCCATATTAAATCAGATAAGTTCCCACTAGCTACTTTGATAATTAACCTATCTGGTGCCTTTTTACTTGGCTTATTATTTGGTCTTGGATTAACTAAAACAAGTTATCTCTTTTTAGGTACAGGTTTGCTAGGCGGGTATACGACATTTTCAACTTTGAATAAAGAATTAGTTGCCGAAAAAAACATCCACTTAAAATTCGCCTATGGGCTTAGTTCTTATGTGCTCGGTTTTATTTTGGTGTTTATTGGTTTTGAGATTGGAAAGATAGTTCAATGAAGATATTAGGTTCTTGGTTAATAAAGATTCTTGCAATTTTGGGGTTATTATTATCACTTTCTATGATGATTTTCTCAGATATTTCAATTACAAGTAGCAACAATCGTTTACTTGCTAAAACTGTTATATCCCGTGTAGTTAATTCATCAGAAAGTAGCGAATTGGCATTAGGGCAAAATATTTTAGAAAGTTCAGGTTTAGAGGATGAACTTTTAAATAGTTTGCCAAAGAAAACGGTAATTTCAACCACTCCTTGGGAAGTTTATCAAATGTCCAGTCGTTTTCAGAAGGATACGACGCTTACTGCTAAAGATTTAAAATTACCTACTAAGACAGCAGGAGAAAGATTTATTTCTAAGTTTTTAGTTGCTGGTTTTAATGAAGAATTTAAGTCCGATGCTGATCAAATTAAACAAGCAGCACGTTCATATCAAATGGCCTTTTATGTAATCTTGCTTTGCTATCTTTTAAGTGCTGTCTTTATTCTATTAGGAAAACGCTGGGCTGGAATTTTTGCTTTTTTGGCAAGTCTTGGAATGGTAGGAATTGGTACATTAGCTTTTGACAAAGTAAATAGTGTATTAGCGACAGAAATATACTCAGGAATGAAAGTTACAATGAATTCTAGCTTTAATTTGGGTGTTGTCGTAAGTGGACTGGTAATGATATTATTTTTTATACTTCAAAGAAAGCATAAGAAAGGATAAACATGAAAAAGATTCTTTTTGTTTGTCATGGTAATATTTGTCGCTCTCCAATGGCAGAATTTATTGCAAAAGATTTAGCTAAAAAAGCGGGATTAGCTTCAGAATTTGAATTTTCTTCAAAAGCCACGACTAGGGATGAAATCGATTCAAGTGGAGTCGGCCATCCTATGGATATTCGCGCTCAAAGAAAGTTAACCGAAAAAGGGATTCCCTTTACAAGTCATCTAGCTAGCCAGGTAGAAAAATCTGATTACCAAAAGTTTGACTTAATCTACTGTATGGATGAGGAAAACTTTTTAGATTTAAATCGAATCACAGCTGGTGATCCTCAGCAAAAAGAGTTTAAGTTACTTTCAATATTAGGTAGTAATAATGATATAGATGACCCTTGGTATAGTGGCGATTTTGAAACTAGTTACCAAGAAATTCACCGTGCCTGTGAGGCTATTTTAAGAAAAAATAAATAATAAAATGCAAAAAATTCACTTTACTCGCAAAGAAAAAATTGCCTTATTAATTGCTGGATTGATTTTTATTGCGTTATTTATTTCTAGTTCAATGACATACCATGAGCAAAAGTTAAGCTCAACTACTCTCAATCATCATTTTTCTTTGCTTGAGAATTTGCTCAAAGATTTGACGATTGTTTATGGTGGCGTAACCCATAATGTGAAGACGGATGGAACAGCCGGTTTTACTCAGTTCTTTATTCGTAAGCTTGCACATTTTTCCAGTTTTTTTATCCTAGCTAGCAGCTTATTTGTTGGACTTAAACGCCTATTTTTTAATAAAATTTTAGCCGTGATATTTATTTTCCCAATTCCAGTTTTAGTAGCAGTATTTGATGAATACCATCAATTTTTGACCGGAGATCGCACTCCAAGCGTTCATGATGTAGTTTTAGATTCAACAGGAGCTATTTGCGGAATCGCAATCTGGCTATTAATAGAATATTTATTCAAAAAATATCATAAAAAAAACAACGAAATTGGCAATTGCAATTGAATTTAGACTTAGTTAGCGTTAAGATTATAACGTTAACTACAAAAAAGAAAGAAGGATTCTTATATGTCAGGACATTCAAAATGGCACAATATTCAAGGTCGTAAGAATGCACAAGACGCAAAAAGAGGTAAGATTTTCCAAAAGTTATCTCGTGAAATTTATATGGCTGCAAAGAGTGGTGGTCCTGACCCTTCAGGGAATCCTGCTTTGCGTTTAGTTATCGATAAGGCTCGTTCAAACAACATGCCTAAAGATAACATTCAAAGAGCTATCAAGAAGGCTGAAGGTGGCTCTGAAGAACATTACGACGAAATTACTTACGAAGGATACGCACCAGGTGGTGTTGCTGTTTTAGTTGAAGCATTGACAGATAACAAGAACAGAACTGCTACTAGTGTACGTACTGCTTTTACTCGTAATGGTGGTAGCATGGGTTCAACTGGTTCAGTTGCTTACATGTTTGACCGTAAAGGCTACATTGTAATTGATCGTACAACTACTGATGCAGATGAAGATCAAATGCTTATGGATGTCATGGATGCTGGCGGTGACGACTTGCAAACCAGTGATGATGCATACGAAATCTACACTGATGCAAAGGAATTCACTGCTGTACGTGATGCATTAGAAAAGGCTGGCTACAAGTTAGCTGATGCAGAACTTACTATGATTCCACAAAACACTACTCCAGTTCCAGCAGATAAGAAGGAACAATTTGAACACTTAATCGACGCTTTAGAAGATGATGATGATGTTTCAAATGTTTACACTGCTGCTGCAGATGAAGACTAATTTTTAAATTAAGAGTTACTAGTTGAAATGGCTAGTAACTCTTTTTTTGTCTTTTTTTATTTTTCCAAAAATTTTTTGCTCCTTTTGGTGTATATAGAAGTGTCAGGAGGAAAAGTTATGGAAATAAAGTTATTTGCCCAAGAGGTAATTAATGAAGCTGTGAAATTAGGTGCAAGTGATATTTTTATTTATCCTAATCAAGAAGAATATCAACTAAAGTTTCGTTTGCCCAACAAGCTAATTATATTTAAAACCGTTGTAAGCAAAGCAGGCCAAGAGTTAATTAATTATTTTAAGTTTTTGGCAGACATGGATATAGCTGAACACCGACGGCCTCAAGTAGGAAGTATAGCCAAAGAAAAATTCTTTTTACGCTTTTCGAGCGTTGGAGATTTTTCTGGCCAAGAGAGTATGGTGATTAGATTAATTTATGTGGTTGGAAGTAATAAGTACTTTATGAAGGACCAACTCATTAATTTAACTACTCATGCTAGTAGACGTGGCTTGATTTTGACTAGTGGCCCAACAGGTTCTGGTAAAACATCAACAATGTATGAGATTGCTAAAGAAGTTGGAAAAAATAAGGTTGTGATGACGATTGAAGATCCAGTTGAAATTTATGAACCGACTTTTTTACAAACGCAGATTAACCTGGAAGCTAACATCTCATATGAGAGCTTACTTAAAGCAGCTTTGCGTCAAAGACCGGATATCTTATTAGTTGGAGAAATACGTGATAGCTTAACCGCAAGATTAGCGGTAGATGCTGCTTTAAGTGGCCATTTGGTTTTGGCGACTTTACATGCTAAGTCGACCTTACAAGTAATTTCTCGACTTCAAGGGTTAGGAATAGGACAAGCTGAATTGGCTAACTGTTTAACAGCAGTATCTTATCAGCGGCTTATTCCAATGAAAAGTGGGGAAGTAGCCTGTCTCTTAGATATTGCAGCAGGAAAAAGGCTAAATTCAGAATTTGAAACTCAGCGGCATGGTGACTTTATAACTTGGACTGACAACCTGAAATTTTTACTAAAGGAGGGGATTATAAGTGCAGCTGACTTCGATCGTTTTCAAGAAGGATAAATTAACCTTGGCTGAACAAGTGGAGTTTTTAGAGTATCTGGAAAGCTCTTTAAAAAACGGCTTATCTTTTGCACAAGCTTTGGAAATTATCCCTGGTTTGTGGCCAAAAAAGGGAGTGCTTATAAAAAAGCAAGAAGCTTTGATGAGAGAAGGAGTTAGATTTAGAGAACTCTTATCGAATTTAGGGTTCAGTAAGACGGTTTCTTCTCAGCTTGACCTGGCAATGGAACAGGGAAATTTAGTGAATTGCTTATCACAGCTGGTTTATCTAGAAAAGCTGAAGGCTAAGCAAATTAAAAAGTTGCAAGCAGAATTGACTTATCCATTTACTTTGTTTGTAATGATGATTTTTTTACTGATATTCATGCAAAAGTTTTTGAATGAACAATTTAGTAGTAGTGACAATAGTGGCAATATTGTTTTTTCGCTTTTAACAGGTTTGGCAATTTTTGCAGTAGCAGGGATTTTATATTTACTTAAGCTATATCAAAAGCAAGATTATCATGCCTTAAAACGCTTAGCAAAATTTCCAATAATTCGAAAGTTAAGCTTAAGTTATATTCATTACTTACTTTCAGGACAGTTAGGAATGATGCTCGAAGCAGGTTTTAGTTTTCAAGAAATTTTTCAATTCTTTGCAAATCAAGAAGAAGATAGCTTGCAAACAGTTATCGGAGAGCAGGCATTAAGACGTCTTAGAAATGGTGAAAGTATAGAAGAAGTGGTAAGGAAGGAACTTTTTTTACCTGATAATTTATTAATTTTTCTAAAAACAGGAGCAAGCAAAAAGAATCTAGGTCAAAAATGTAGTTTATTAGCAGAAAGCTTTTTTCGAGATTTGACTATTAGATTAGAAAAATTAGTTGTGAATGTTCAACCAATTTGTTTTATTTTTATTGGTCTATGCATTGTGGGGATGTATTTGAAATTATTAATGCCAATTTATGCAGTAATGCAAAGTATGTGATGGAGGAACTTATTATGAAAAAATTGAAACAACTTTTGGCTAAATTAAGAACCAAAAAGAGTAAGGGATTTACATTAATTGAAATGGTAATTGTGATTGCTATTATTGCAATTTTACTAATTTTAATTGTGCCTAATTTGACGCAACAAAAGCAAAAGGCAGATCAAAAGACAACCGAAGCTTTCAGAACAACAATTCAAGCTCAAGTGGACTTAGCCAGTGATGATGGCAAAACTGTTACCTTTGCGGAATTGGAATCAGATAATTACATTACAAAGAAGCAAAAGGAAAAGGCTGAAAAATTATTTATCATTAAAGATGGTAGCGTTGAAACAATTAAACAAGATGGGGCTAAGTAGAGCTTTCACTTTAGTTGAGACTGTCATTACTTTAGGAATTGTTTGCTCTATGATGATTTTTACTTATTTTAGTTTGAAAGATGTAGAAGAGCAAGAAGTCTTAAATACCAATGTTAATACTGCAATTCAGTTTATTGGACGAGCAAGTAGATATTCAGGGGTCAATCAGGTGGCGTTAACTGTTAAATATTATGAATCTAAGAATGAATTAGTACTTGTTGCTAAAAATTATAGTCGTAGAGTTGCTTTAGATCCAAGAGTAAAGTTAATGCGTTTTAGTAATATTGTTATGGGACCAAATGGCTATTTAAGTCCGCGAACTATTACTTTTGCAACTAAAAAGTATAGCCGTCAAATCAAAATGCAAATGATGTGGGGAAAGATTATCAATGGTAACGAAAGGGTTTCTACTGGCTGAAGCTGCAATAAGCTTATTATTAGTAATGCTTTGTTTGACACTTGTAGTCAATTGCGTCTATGAAGCGAGAAAAGTTGAAGAACAATTGCAGTTAAAGGCTGATCAAAGTTATGCAAATTATATTTTGAAGAATACTGATGTAAAAAGGGTTGTAGTTCATGATCGAGAATATCAAGCAAGATAAGAAGTCGGGATTTTTGCTGATAGAAGCACTCTTTGGAATTATGATCACTATCTTGTGTGTATTTAGCTTGAGCCAAATCTTACTTAGTTTTAAACATTATCAAGGCAAGGGTCATCTCAATAATGAAGTTGTTTTTAGCTACGTACAATTTAAACAATTTCTGGATAAATTCGATGAAGTAACCGTAAGAACCGATTTATCTAACTCTCAAAAAATTATTTTATCTCCAAGAATTAACCATAAAACTACCAAAGATTATCGTATCGAATTTTATAAGAATGAGATGGTGCGACTAACTACGCCAAATGGTGGCCATATGCCATTATTGTTAAATTTAAGAGCAGCCCGTTTTTATATTGAACCTGATTATATTAGACTTCACGTTACCGAATTAGATGGTAAGAAGAGTGATTTGATATTTAAGCCAAAAAAGATGATATTAAAGGATAAGGCCGATGAAGAAACTGATAAAAAAGTTGATAAAGGCAAAGGTTAGAGGAAGTATTTTACTAGCAACGATGCTAGTTTTATTAACTTTGCTAGTCTTGGTACATTTTTATCAACTTGGTTTTAGCCAAAGTGTCGAAAACAATCATTTACTAATCGAATATTTTGATAAGCAATAGTTGCTTGCATTAACTCTGTAACTTACTTTAAAATAGTGACTGTAGTTAGGAGCGATTATTCATGAACAATATTGAAGCAACTTTTAGTAAATTCTTACAAGCAGTAAATATTCTACAAACAGCCTTAAATGTACCGATGGCAAGTGCAGTTACTGAAACCTTTGACAACTTAGAAAATGGCAAAATTAAGGTCGAAATGGGTGCACCTGATGTTGAAACTGTTAAGAAGTTGTCACAAGCTTATGAACAACTAGATTATGAAAACTTATCTAAAAATAAAAAATACCTTATCTTTACTTTATTAACTCTTAAAGCAATTAATGATGATGGTAGAGATTACAGTCAAATGCCAACTCCGCAAATTTTAGCAACTGTAATTTCATTAATGTTTGATAAGTTAATTTCTAAATCTGATATTACAATTGGTGATCCAGCCTTAGGTACCGGTAGCTTACTTTACAATGTGGTTAATCAATTAGTGGCCAGTCATCATTCTCAAAATAATTATCATCTTGTCGGAATTGATAATGATGAAGCAATGCTTGATTTAGCTGATGTTGGTGCACATTTAAATGGCTTTAAGATTGACTTATATTGCCAAGATGCTTTAGAAAGCTGGATGGTAGAAAAGCCAGAAGTGATT
Organism: Lactobacillus psittaci DSM 15354; assembly: GCF_000425905.1. Lineage (GTDB taxonomy): Bacteria > Bacillota > Bacilli > Lactobacillales > Lactobacillaceae > Lactobacillus > Lactobacillus psittaci. The sequence goes on along the minus strand of NZ_AUEI01000004.1, from coordinate 112,012 downwards.
TTAAGTGATTTGCCAGTAGGGTACTATCCAATTGACGAAAATGCTAAGAATTTTGCAACTCATGCCAAAGAAGGACATTCTTTGGCACATGAATTATTTGTTGAACAAGTCATTAAGAACTTGGCTCCAGATGGATATGCATTTTTATTAGTACCAAATTCTCTTATCTCAGGGAAATTAGGTAGTGAATTTATGCCATGGTTAGCTAAGAAAGTACACTTACGTTCAATTGTTCAATTACCAAATGATTTATTTACTAATCCATTAAATCAAAAATCATTGATGGTCTTCCAAAATCATGGAACAAACTCTAAGAATGGAGAAATTCTTTTAACCAAACTTGATTCTTTGAAAAAAGAAAAATCTTTATTTGACTTCAGCCAAAAATTAAACGAGTGGTATAATAAAACGAGATAGTTTGTTGAGAAGAGAAAAGGAGTTTTATAATGAAGAAAGTATTGGCTATAAACTCCGGGAGTTCTTCATTTAAGTATAAATTGTTTGCACTACCCGAAGAAACCGTCTTAGCTGAAGGATTGGGTGACAGAATTGGTATTGCTGGTTCTACTTTTGAAATGAAATTACCTGATGGTAAGAAGTATCATGAAGAAGTCGATTTACCAGATCAAGATACAGCAGTTCATGTTTTACTTGATTGGCTAAAAAAATACGGTGTTATTAATGATTTGAATGAAATCGCCGGTGTAGGTCATCGAATTGTTAGTGGTGGGGAAGAATTTGCAGATTCAGCTATTATTGATGAAACGAATTTACAAAAGATTTTTGATTTAACTGATTATGCACCATTACATAATCCAGCTGAAGGACGCGGAATTAAGGCGTTTATGAAATTGCTGCCAGGTGTTCCTCAAGTTGGTGTCTTTGATACCTCATTCCACCAAACAATGGATGAAGTTCACTATTTGTATTCTATTCCTTATGAATACTATGAAAAATATAAGGCTCGTAAATATGGTGCACATGGTACTAGTGTACGCTATGTTGCAAATAGAACTGCAGAATTATTGCACAAGGATTTGAAAGATCTTAAGTTAATTGTTTGTCACTTAGGCTCAGGTGCTTCAATTACAGCTGTTAAAAATGGCAAGTCATTTGATACTTCAATGGGCTTCTCACCATTAGCTGGAATTACAATGGGTACTCGTTCAGGTGATATTGATGCTTCTTTAGTTCAATTTATCATGGATAAAGAAGGCATTAATAAGATTGATGACATGATTGATTTATTGAATCATAAGTCAGGCTTACTTGGAATCAGTGGACTTTCTTCAGATATGAGAGACCTTGAAGGTAGTGACACAAAACGTGCAAAATTAGCTCGTGATATCTTTATTAATCGAGCAATTCGTTACGCCGGTTCATATGCAGTTGAAATGGGTGGCGTTGATGCAATTGTCTTCACTGCTGGTATTGGTGAACATGATGCATACATTCGTGCTGGTATTATGAAGCCATTTGAATGTATGGGACTTGATCCAGATCTTGAAGCCAACAAGACCAATGGTGAAAAGTTAATTTCAAAGAGCGACTCTAAGATTGCAGCATTAATTGTACCAACTGATGAAGAATTGATGATTGAACGTGATGTTGTTCGTTTGGCACACTTAGATTAAACAAAAGACTTGAGGATATAGTAATTTATCGTTATAATTACTATGTCCTTTTTATGGGGATGTTTTGGGATTCGACAGGCGTAGATCTGCGCTGACTGCGATTCGTAGGTTACGTCTACGTAAAAACGTTATCAGTTAAATATAACTGCAAACAATAATAATTCTTACGCATTAGCTGCTTAGTCAGCATGTGTTGCCTCTTAGCGATTCACCTATGGTTGCTAATTGGTATCAACTCTAATAGGTTACGCTTAGTTTTGCCACCTGAGAGAATAAGAAGAGAATTTGCAGGTTAGTTAGGTTCTACTAGCCCTGATATATGGCGTTTGAACCTAATGAAATTTAAATAATATCTCTATGATCGTAGAGGTTAGTGATGGAATGCGTTTGGACAGGGGTTCAATTCCCCTCATCTCCACTGTAAGAAAAGCCCGGCACTTTGATGTGTCAGGGCTTTTTTGATTGAAAATATTTATAAATCAATGTATTATTTGAAGCAAGATGAGGTTAGTTCTAACAATTAGGAGAAGCTAGATGAGAAAAGCTGAAATAGATGAGTATATTCAAAAACTTATTAATACTCCACCTACTATTGATGGACAATATACGACTAAATTTGAAGATAGCTTTTCAAAGGAAGAGTGGAATTATTTTATTGAAAGACTAACAGAAATTTCTTTCACATGGACTCCGCCAGATGAGTATTTTTATAGAGGTGCATAGGCTAATAACTAATTTACTTCTAAGAGAGCTATATGCTGAAAGGAATGAGTAGATTGTTTACTATAAAATTAGTATCAAATAACAAAGACGTGTTAGTCTACGACATTTGGGATGAAGATAGAAATGAATATGTTAATCAGATAGAAGTTAGCAAAAAAGACCTATCTTATCGTTTGAAAAATAATCGAAAATTGTCTAATTCATATGAAGCGGGAGCATATAGAGTAATCATGGAAGCAATAAGGTCTAATGTAGCTCCTGAAAAATATAGTGATGGTTGGGGCTAATTTTAAAGATAAAAATTGATTTTAATTAAGCTCATTGCTAAAGGATGGAGTGACTTATCTTGAAAAAAGATAGAAATACCTTAATTGAAGAAAAGATTAATAAGATATTCAAGATGAGTGCGATAGAGTTGCTGACTGATGATACCACTTCTGAAGATATATTTTTAGATAAAGTAGGAGAGAATTTGATGTTTACCATTAAATTAGTATCTAACTCTGAAGATAAAGTAGTTTATGATATTTGGAATGGAGATACTAAAAAGTGCATTAATCAAATAGAAGTTAATAAGAGCAACCTATCTTATCGTTTGAAGAATAATCAAAAACTTTCAAATTCCTATGAGGCAGGAGCATATAGAGCGATTACGAAAGCGATAAAAGATGATTCTTATCCAGAACAATTCAGCAATGGATGGATTTAGAAAATAATAAGGAGTTGTTCACCTTGAAAAATCATAAAAAAGATCCTTTGGAAGAAAAAAATTAAGCAAATGTTCAAGACAGACCCTGTAGAACTTATGGGCAATGATACTTTAATTGAACTTCTTGAGACAGAATATAAAAGGTGATTTTTAAATCAACTTAGAAAAAACAATGTTAATTCTCTTTGTGAGGAATAATGATGTTTGCAAAAAATAGATTGGTGAGATAAAGGAATGGTTTATTATGAAAAAAATGACTGAAGCTGAAAAGAACAAGTTACTCCGTGAAAAGATTCAACAACTTGTGCATTCGAATCCTTTGGATGTGATTGGTGATGATACAATATTGGAACTCATTGATTTAGAAAATGAAAAATGACAATTTGAATATTATATAAAGTTGAGATGGGATTATAAAATGCAAAGAATTGAAATAGAAGAATATATTCAACGTGAAATTCGAAAGCCACCCGTAGACTATCAAATATCAAATTCTTTTATCGAAAGCTTGAGCGAAGAAGAAATGGCTTATTTAGAAAAAAGACTGATTGAAATATCTAAAACTTGGAATCCTCTATATGAATATACCTGAGCTTAAACAATTTTGAATCTAAGAACTAACAACACGTTAGTTCTTTTTTTATGCCTTTTTCCGTGCGTTGTAGGCGTTAAAGAACAACCTGAGTGTCTCCCACGACGGTAAATGCGAGTTTAGAAAGGACAATGAATATGCCTAACGAAGAACAACCAAATGTAACCAACAATGGCCAAGAAGTTAAGCCAGAACAAGCTGGTAATGCTGAACCAAATCCAGAAAAGCAAGATGGTGGTAAGGATTACGACAAACTTACCTCTGAACTTGAGAAGTTGAAGAATCGAATCGGCAAGGAACAGCATGAAAAGCATGTTGCTAATGACCGTATTAAGGAACTTCAAGCTGAGCTGGACAAGTACAAGCAAGAACAGGTGGATAAAGACCCTGAAAAGAAGCAAGATGAAACAGCTAAGTAATTAGAAGAACTTAAAAAGAAGAATGAAGAACTTAATCAGCAATTAGTCCGGAATAATCGCTTGAATAAAGTGAATTCAATCTTTAAGAAGTCAGGGCTTAACATTAGCGATGGTATTTTAAACATGAAGTGTGTGGACATGAGGGGAGTTGAACCCAAAAAGAAATAAAGTATTCTGTCACTATTAAAATATAAATAAAAATCAGCAACAAATACTATGATTTATAAAAAAACTTTAATATTTTCTTGCCATATGATATTATTTCCTCTAAAGAGGAGAAAACGAATGACTATAATAGGCTTAATTAAACACAAACCTTTACGCTCAATATTATTGAGTTTTTTAATTATTATCTCAGCTGCATTTGCAACTCTGGCTGATTATTGGATTAGATACCCGCTAGATGCAATTGCGCAGAAAAATCTAAAATTATTTGTTACAAACTTGATTCTTAATTTAAGTATTGGGATAGTTTCGGCTGTCTTAGTTAATATAACAGCGTTACTTTTTAAAATTCACTTACAGTCTTATATCCACCAATTAAGAGAAAAGCTAGTTAAACATTTTTACTATAATAAGGCAACGGATGTTAATCTGATGCAAAATACTCTTGCAAATAATTTGAAAATTTTATCTTCGAATTATGCGCAAGCAGCATTTATGATTGCTAAAAATGTAGTTGTTTTGCTCTTTTCAATTTATTTTTCTATCCAAATTCATTGGAGCCTTCTGCCGCTTTTTGCTGGATGTCTGTTAATCTGCACCTTAGCTCCATATTTATTGAGAAACAAGCTTTCATCCCTAACTGAAAACTTGACGCAAAAAAATGAACAGTACCTGCGTGATACCAGCCATTGGTTTGGCGGACTTGCTGAGTTAAAACGCTATGATGCAAAGGCAAAATTATCTTCAGAATTGTCTAAGTCTGGGGAACAGTTAGAAGAAATAAATGTAAAACGAACAACATTTAATCAATTGGCTGATGGCTTAAATGAAATGATTAATATCTTTGCTCAAGTTGGAATTAGTATTGGTACCGGATTGCTGTTTTTTAACCACCTAATTAGCTTTGGTGCTGCGACTGCTGCTGTTTCATTAGCTTTCGTGATTTTTTACAGTGTGAACGCCATTACAGAAGGATTAACCCAATTTAATTCAACGCATGCTCTAAACCAAAAGCTACTAGGAATGTTGCAAGAGCCTCAAACGAAATTGACACAACATTTGCAAGTGCCAACATGTTTTGCAATTAGTGATTTAAGTTTTGAATATGCAGATGGCGAAGTTATTAAATATCCAGATTTTAATGTAAAAATGGGAGAAAAGGTTTTAATTACTGGTGATAGTGGAGTAGGAAAGTCTACACTCTTTCGTTTGTTATTAGCTGAACTTTCTCCAAAAACAGGGAAAATAACTTATTTTGATCAAGCTGGGAAGTTAATATTACCGGATTTAGAAAGAGTCGGCTATATTGCTCAAGATGCCAAACTTTTTCCATCTTCAATTAAAAATAATATTACAATGTTCAATTCAAAGTTAGATTCAAAAGTTATGCCAATCTCTGAAAAATTAGGCTTTAATCGTGATTTGGCAACTTTGCCAGCAGGACTCGACACTGAAATAGATTTAGATCATGATAATCTGTCAGGAGGACAAAAGCAGAAAGTGATTTTAGCCCGAAGTGAAATTTATGAATCAAAGTTGTTACTCTTGGATGAAGCAACAAGTTCAATTGATGCTGGTGCAAGTCATGAGATTATAGCTAAATTGCTTCAAAGCAAAAAAACAATCGTTATGATTGCCCACAATCTTCCTGAAACAACTCGGAAAATGTTTGATAAAGAAATTCATTTAAGAAAGGGAGTGGACTAGTAATGACTTTCAAAGAACTTTTTAAAGTAAATCCGGTTCGCTTTCTTAGCATAGTCTTTTTAGCAATTATTAATGCTGGTGCAATTGCATTATCCAGTTATTTTGTTTTAGTTAGCAGTACAGCGTTACAGGCTTTAAAATGGCAAATGTGGGTAAGTACGACAATTGGACTTTGCCTGGCATATTTTCTTAGCACCCTAGCTGAGCCTGTTTATACAATTTTGCTACAAAAGCAAGTTCAAAATTACTTCCATGAAGTGAGAGCTGATATAATTACACATTATTATGAAGATGCCACTAGACCTGCTGTTTCAAAAATGCAAAATCGCGTAACCAATGATTTAGAGTTAATGGCAGAAAATAAATTGACCAAGCTAACAAGTATGATTAATAATGCCGCAATCTTAGTGATTTCTGCTGTTATTATTTATAGTTTGCATTGGAGTTTGTTAATAATCTTACTAATTATTGTTGCTGCTGGTTTAAGTTTGCCTAAATTAATTGATAAGCCTTTGCAAAGAGCTTTAGAGAAACTATCGGGAGCAAATGAAGAATATTTGAAGCGAATTAGCCAATGGCTTGATGGAATTAGTGAAATTAGACGCTTTTTAGCTGGAGCTAAGCTTTTTCAGGTTTTAGCAAAAACTTCAACTAAGCTTGAACAAGCTACTATCAAGCAGACTAAGCTAAAGCAAGCTTTAGCTTTTAATAACGAACTTGTTTCGCTGCTAACTGACTTTGTCTTGACCTTTGCGGCTGCAATCTTATTCATTAATGGTCAAGTTGCTTTCGGTGTAATTGTTGGAATTGGTAATTTTCAATTTTATATTATGAATGCAATTGAGGAATTAGCTAATGATTTAGGGGAAATTAAGAGTACTAAGTCTTTATCTCAAGTAATTACTGAAAGCCGCAAGACTTTGATAAGTAAATCTGAGAATGAAGATAGTATACAAATTTCAACAACAGATTTGATTTATCAATATCCTAATGGTGAAGAACTGCATTACCCTGCGCAAGTTTTTAAAGCTGGTGAGAAAGTTTTACTTACTGGAGACACTGGTGCGGGTAAGTCAACTTTTCTTAAATTATTAATCGGCGAATTATCACCGAAACTAGGTAATATTAAAATTAATCAAAAGTCCGTCAGCTATCTTCCGCAGCAGTCTGTCTTGTTTCCAGGTACGGTCAGAGAAAACATTACGATGTTTGATTCTAAGTTAAATAGTCAAGTTGAAGAAGTAGCAGAGCAGATGGGACTAAGTGTTGATTTAAAAAGTCATAAGATAAGGCTTGATAAGCAAATTAATCTAGATCAACTTAATGTCTCAGGTGGCCAAAGACAAAAAATTATTTTAGCCCGGAATTTGATCCATCAAAAACCGATTATGCTGATTGATGAGGGAACCAGTGCTATTGATAAAAATACAACCCTAGAAATTCTCAAAAACTTGAAAACGTCACCAGCTACGATTATTTTTATTGCTCATAATTTTTCACCTGAAATGCGTGCAATTTTTGACCGAGAGGTGCACTTTAGTAAAAAATAATATTATCTCAATCAAGGAACTAACTTAGGTTGGTTCTTTTTTAATAGTAAAAAAGTTAAGTTTTTCAATATACAAGATATTGAAAGATTATTAATTAACCTTTGAAATATCCCCAATATGTTGTATGCTTATATTCGTAACAACACATTTTTAGTCGAATGGGAGAAAATAATGTCAACCTTAGAAGTAAAAGATTTATATGTTTCAGTTCAAGACAACAATGAAGAAAAGCAAATTTTAAAAGGTCTTAACCTTAAAATGAGTACGGGTGAAATCCATGCCATAATGGGACCTAATGGTACCGGTAAATCAACTTTATCTTCAACAATTATGGGGGATGCAAAATATCACATTAACAGTGGGGATATCTTATTAAATGGCGAGAGCATCTTAGATTGGCCAGTTGATCAAAGAGCTCGGGCTGGACTTTTCTTAGCAATGCAATATCCTGCTGAAATTCCTGGGGTAACTAATGCTGAATTTGTCAAAGCAGCTGTTAATGCTCGTCGTCCTAAGAATGATCCCGTTCCTATGGGAGAATTCATGAAAGAACTTCAGTCTACTTTGAAAACTTTAGACATGACTATGGAAATGGCAGGACGCTATTTGAATCAAGGCTTTTCTGGTGGTGAAAAGAAACGGAATGAAATTATGCAAATGATGATGATTAAACCATCTTTTGCAATATTAGATGAAATTGACTCTGGGCTTGACATTGACGCTTTAAAGGTTGTCTCACGTGGTGTTAACTTGATGCGTGGCGATAACTTTGGTGCCTTGCTTATTACCCACTACCAACGTTTACTTAACTATATTGAACCTGACTTTGTTCATGTGATGATGGGCGGAAAAATTGTTAAAACAGGGGATGCAAGTCTTGCAAAACGCCTTGAAAATGAAGGCTATGCAAAACTTCGTGATGAATTAGGATTAGATATTAAATTAGTTGATGAAGACGCATAGGAGGCTGAAGAATGGAATCTGTAGAAACTTTAGCTAAAAAGCGTTTGGAGCCAACTTGGTTTGAAGAAATTCGCGAAAAAGCTAGTCAACTTATTGGAAAAACTCCATATCCTGATTTTAAAAAATTAAAATACAAAGATTGGGACTTACACTTAACTGGAAATTTTGTCCCAACTGAGACTTTTACGGCTAATGCTAATGTCGCTCAAGCAGGCGAAAATTTAGCTCAAATTAACCTCCCTGATGAATATCGCAAAAAAGGGGTAATTGTGGCGGATTTTCATGAGGCTTTACAAAATTACCCTAAGTTAGTGCAAAAATATTTTATGACTAAGGGCTTAAAAGCTAGTGATGATGAGTTTTTAGCTGAACATGTTGCTTATTTACAAAGTGGATTATTTATTTATGTACCTAAAGATGTTCAAGTTGAAACTCCGCTGACTTGTGAATATTTGCAAAAAGCCGCTTTAGCATCTGAATACGTTCACCATGTTTTATTAATAGTTGATGAAGGAAGTAGTTTCTCATATATTGAAAAGCTTACCAGTCAAGGCAATGAAAAAAGTAAAGTTAACTTTGTTTGTGAAGTAATTGCGAAGAAAAATAGTCATGTTCACTTTACAAGTATTGATAACTTGGCGGAAAACGTTACTTCTTATTTGAATCGTCGGGGTTATTTAGAAAAAGATGCCAAAGTTGATTGGGCCATGGCCTTGATGAATGATGGCCGAACTTTGGGTGATTTTAATAGTGATTTAGTTGGTGATGGTAGTCACGCTGAATTAAAGGCAGTGGGTATTTCAACTAACAGTCAAATCCAAGGAATCAATACCCGCGTTACAAATTATGGCAACAATACTATTGGTCATATTTTGCAACATGGTGTTAGCTTAGATAAATCAACTTTGATTTTTAATGCAGTTGGTCACATTATGAAAGGTTCAAAAGGCAGTGACGCTGAACAAGAAAGTCGTATCTTAATGCTGAGTCAAGGTGCACGTGGGGATGCAAATCCCATCTTGCTAATTGATGATAACGACGTTATGGCGGGTCACGCGGCAAGTATTGGCCGAGTAAACCCAGAGCAGCTTTATTACTTGATGAGCCGCGGCCTTGATAAAAAGATGGCAGAACGCGTTGTGATTCGCGGCTTTTTATCGCCAGTACTTGAAGAGATTCCAACTGCTGATTTAAAACAAGTGTTTAGTGATTTAATTGAGAGAAAGATTAGTGAAAAATAACTATAAAGCAGACTTTCCATTATTGGCCAATTCTGACTTAATTTATTTAGATAGTGCAGCAACTAGTCAAAAAACGCAATGTGTAATTGATGCTGTAACTAATTATTATCAAACGCAAAATGCCAATGTTCATCGGGCTTTGTACGGGTTAGGAGCAGCTGCTACGGCAGAGTATGAGCAGGCTAGAAAAAAAGTCGCAGACTTTATTAATGCTGAAGCAGATGAAGTGATTTTTACCAAAGGGACGACTCAAGGGCTTAACTGGATTGCTAGTGGTTTTGCCGAGCAAGTCTTAAAGCCAGGTGATGAAATTTTAATTTCAATTGAAGAACATCATTCAAATTTGGTCCCTTGGCAAATTATTGCTCAAAAAACTGGAGCTAAGCTAGTTTATGTCTATTTAACGGCTGATCTAAACTTTGATTATGCAGACTTTGAGGCAAAGTTAAATTCAAAGACAAAAATTGTTGCCTTACACCATATGTCAAATGTTTTGGGGAATATTCTTGATATAAGTAAACTTGCTGAATTAACCCATAATTTTGGTGCATATTTGGTAGTTGATGGCGCCCAAGCAGCTGCTCATACAGTACTTGATATGAAAAAGTTTAATTGTGATTTTTATGCTTTTTCAGGCCATAAAATGTTTGGCCCAATGGGAATTGGGGTGCTTTTTGGTAAAAGAGAGTTGCTAGCTAAAATGCAACCTGTTGAATATGGCGGAGAAATGATTAACGAAGTTAGTGAACAAAGTGCTGACTTTAAAGCTGCTCCACTTAAATTTGAAGCTGGAACTCAAAATGTTGCTGGTGCGATTGGCTTAGGAGTGGCAATTGATTATTTGAAGCAAGTAGGAATTACCAAGATTGAAAAGGTCGATTTGGACTTAAGTAAATATGCTAAAAATAAACTGGAAGAAATTGGTGGCATTACCATCTATGGCCATAACCATGGCATAATTTCGTTTAACTTAGATGGCGTTCATCCCCATGATGTAGTTAGCTTTCTTGATGCAGATGGTTTGTGCCTACGTGCTGGGCATCACTGCGCTGAACCACTAATGAATTATTTGAAGATTCCAGCATGCTTGCGAGCAAGTTTTAGTATTTATAATGATTATTCAGATGTAGATGCTTTAGCTAATTCACTAAAAAAGATAAAGGAGTTTTTTGGAAAATGAGCTTTAATTTGACTGATTTATACCGCGAAAGCATTGTTGAAGCAGCTCAAGCTCCTAGACACCATGGTCAATTAACTAAGAAAAATGCAAGTGTTGAACTTCATAATCCTTCTTGTGGGGATGTTTTAGTTTTAGATGGCTATTTTAAAGATAATAAGTTAGTTGATGTCGCCTTTTCTGGTTATGGCTGCACGATTAGCCAAGCTAGTGCAAGTTTAATGACTGATCATGTTTTAGGACAAGAAATATCTGAAATAAAAAATGAAGTAATGCTCTTTTCAAGCTTGATTACTGATGAACTTAGCCAAGCTCAAAAAGATCATCTAGGTGACTGCATCATGCTTGAAGGTGTAAAAGAATTTCCAGCCAGAATTAAATGTGCAACGTTAGCATGGAAGGCAATTTATCAATTAATTGAAAATTATGAAGGACAAAAATAATGACTGATGAAGCAATAAAAAATCTAGGTGGCCAATATCAATATGGATTTAAAGATGATATTGAACCAATTTATACAACTGGTGAAGGTTTAAGCGAAGAAGTTGTTAGAAAAATTTCAGCAGCTAAAAATGAACCTAAGTGGATGCTTGACATTCGCTTAGCTGCTTACGAAACCTATAAAAAGTTATCTTTACCAACTTTTGGGCCAGACTTAACCAAGCTTGATTATGAACACATTAACTATTTCAGACGTGACAGTGATTTTGTTGCTCGTAAATGGGAAGATGTGCCAGAAGATATTAAAAAGACTTTTGATAAATTGGGTGTGCCTCAAGCTGAACGAAAATATTTAGCTGGTTCCAGTGCCCAATATGAATCAGAAGTTGTTTATCACAATATGCGCAAGCAGTTTGAAGATATGGGAATTATCTTCATGGATACTGATACTGCAGTACAAAAGCATCCTGATTTAGTTAAGAAATATTTTGGAAAGTTAGTTCCAGCTAGTGACAATAAGTTAGCTGCCTTAAACACAGCAGTTTGGTCGGGTGGTACTTTTATTTATGTACCTAAAGGCGTTAGTTGTCCAACACCAATTCAAAGTTATTTCAGAATTAATGCGGGAAATTCTGGGCAATTTGAAAGAACTTTAATTATTGTTGATGAAGGCGCACACGTGAACTATGTTGAAGGTTGTACTGCTCCAAATTATTCAGCTGATTCACTTCACGCTGCAGTTGTTGAAGTTAATGTTTTAAAAGATGCATATTGCCGCTACACAACGATTCAAAACTGGTCGAACAATGTCTATAGTTTAGAGACTAAAAGAGCGCAAGCTTTAGAAAATGCAACTATGGAATGGGTCGATGGTAACTTGGGATCAAAGGTAACGATGAAGTATCCAAGTATCTACTTAAATGGACAAGGTGCCCATGGAAATATGTTATCAATCGCCTTTGCCGGTAAAAATATTGATTCTGATACTGGTGCTACGATGGTTCATAACGCTAAAAATACTTATTCAAGTACTGTTTCCAAGTCCCTATGTAAAGATGGCGGTATTGCCGATTACCGGGGCCATATTCGTTTTAACGAACATTGTGATGGTTCATTTGCCCATGTTGAATGTGACACAATCATTATGGATGATAAGTCTTCAAGTGATACTATTCCATTCAATGAAGTCTTGAATTCAAATGTATCAATGGAGCACGAGGCGAAAGTTTCGAAGATTTCTGAAGAGCAGCTTTATTATTTAATGAGTCGCGGAATTAGTGAAGAAAAGGCAACAGAAATGATTGTCATGGGCTTTGTTGAGCCATTTACGAAAGAATTACCAATGGAGTATGCAGTAGAACTTAATCGACTCATACAGCTCAACATGTCTGGCGGTATTGGGTAATAAAAAAAGCCGTTTCCACGGCATTTCCACATGATACGGCTAAAATAAACGATTACAAAGATGTTAATTTAATTGCTAGACCAATTTTATAAAACGCAATTAAGTACAGGAGAATATATATTGAAAAATACATTTGCACTTGGCCAATTTTTAAAGATCAAATCTCAATGTTTTTGGGATAAATTAAACATTATACGAGCTGGTATTTTAGGCGCAAACGACGGGATAATTTCGGTTTCTGGAATTGTTTTAGGAGCTAGTGGTGCTAACTTAGACAGTAAGACCTTGTTAATAGCTGGTCTTTCTGGGACTTTGGCTGGGGCTTGTTCAATGGCTGGCGGAGAATGGATGTCCGTTTCTACGCAAAGAGATATTTTGATGAAGAAAATGGAAAATCAGCTTGTTGATGATGACTTGAAATTTAAAGAAAATGATGGTCTAACGCCAATTAGCGCAGCCCTAAGTTCATTTTTCTCTTTTATTGCCGGTGCTATTATTCCATTGTGCGCAATGACTTTATCACCAATGAATTTGAGAATTCCAATTACCCTTTGTGCAATGATAGTATCATTAGCTTTAAATGCCTTTATTAGTACGTTAAATAGTGAAGCTTCAGTAAAAAAAGCCATTTTTCGCAATATTTTTACTGGCGTTTTAACGGGAATTATTACTTTTACTCTAGGTAGTGCAGTCTAAATTATTATTGAGATAGAGAGTTTTTCTCTTGTAAAAACTAGTAAAGGGTAGTAAACTAAAAGAGTTGTATTTGTGAAACCTCACATCTGCAACCGCACATGCGGGGTTAAAAGTCCGTTGCTACTTGACGGCACCTCGTTTGGCGAGTCTAAGTATTTTTTATGGAGGTGTACAAATGTACGCAGTAATTAAGACCGGTGGTAAGCAATACAAAGTTGCTAAGGGCGACAGTGTATTTGTAGAAAAGCTTGATGTTGAAGCTGGCGAAAAAGTAACTTTTGATCAAGTAATCCTTGTTTCTGATGGTAAAGACGTTAAAGTTGGTACTCCATTAGTTGAAGGTGCAAAAGTTGTGGCTAAAGTGGAAAAGCAAGGTAAGGAAAAGAAGGTTGTAACTTTCAAGTACAAGCCTAAGAAGCACTCACACACTAAGTATGGTCACCGTCAACCTTACACTAAGGTAACTATCGAAAGCATTGAAGCTTAATAAGAGGTGAATAATATTATGATGATGAATACTTTCTCAACTATGAACTTATTTGCCCACCACAAGGGTGGTGGTTCAACTGCCAATGGTCGTGACTCAGCTGGTCGTCGTCTTGGCGCAAAGCGTGCTGATGGTCAAACAGTTAACGCAGGTTCTATCCTTTACCGTCAACGTGGTACTAAGATCCACCCAGGTAAGAACGTTGGAATTGGTGGCGACGACACTTTATTTGCTTTAGTAAATGGCGTTGTTAAATTCGAACGTCTTGGTAAGACCAGAAAGCAAGTTTCTGTTTACCCAGTTGAAGAAGCAAAATAAGACTTTTTTGCAGACTGAAGACGTTTAGGTCTTCAGTCTTTTTTTATCTATGAGGTTTAACACTATGAACGGTGAGCAAAAATTATTAACTTTAACTTCAAATCGAATTAAGTCTGTTTGCAATTTAATTAAGCAAAAAGATGCCGACTGTTTGCTTATTTTTAATCAGGCAAATTATCGCTATTTAACTAACTTTACTGGTGAAGAAGCACAATTGATTTTGACAGCTAGTGGTGATAGATATTTACTTTCGGATTCACGCTTTGCTGGTCAAATTAAAAAGCAGGCAAGTGGTGAATTAACCGCAATTATGAAACGAGACGGTGATGTACCTGAAATTAGTAAAGTACTTAAACAATTAAATGCACGTCGAGTTTTAATTGAGGGCGAATTTATTTCGGCTACTAATTTTGAAAACTTACAGGCAAATTGTCCTGAAATAACTTTTGTTCTAGTTGAAGAGCTAGTTGAACAAGTTCGAAATGTTAAAGATGAGCTTGAACTTGAAAATATTCAAGAAGCTATTAATATTTCAATGGAAAGTTTTAAAGCAATTTTACCTGATTTAAAGCCAGGTGCTTGTGAACGGACAATTGGAGCTAAATTAGACTATTTGTTTAAAATGAATGGTGGTGATGGTCCATCATTTGATACAATTATTGCTTCAGGTGTGCGTTCTAGTTGGGCTCATGGTGTGGCTAGTGATAAACTAATTGAAAAAGGTGACTTGGTAGTTATTGATTTTGGAGCTTTTTATAATGGCTATGCAGCTGATATTACCAGAACAGTAGCAATTGGTGATGTCGATTCAGAACTAGAAAAAATCTATCAAATTGTCCGTGATGCCCAAAAATTGGGTATTGAAGCTGCTAAAGTTGGTAATACTGGTAAAGATGTTGATTTTGCAGCCCGCAGTTACATTGAAAAGCAAGGGTACGGTCAGTACTTTGGCCATGGAATAGGTCATGGAATTGGCCTTGAGATTCATGAATTATGTATGCCAGCTCTACCATTTAGACAGCAAAAGTTAGTTAATAATATGGTTATTACTGTTGAACCTGGTATTTATTTGCCTGATAAAGGTGGAGTTCGAATTGAAGATGATGTTTTAATCTGTAATCAAGAACCAAAAGTGTTATCAACCTTACCTAAAGAAAAATTGATTGTTTTATAAATTATTAATTATATGGAAATATCTTGCTATAATTGGTAAGATATTTAAGTAGAAATGAGGGATTACTTATGACAATGATCTCAGTTAATGAGTTCAAAAACGGATTAACTATTGAACACAATAATGATTTATGGAGAATTATCGAATTTCAACACGTTAAGCCAGGTAAAGGTAGTGCATTTGTTCGTTCTAAATTAAAGAGCTTAAGAACAGGTGCAGTTCAAGACTATACTTTCCGTTCAACTGAAAAAGTTAACACAGCTGATATTCAAACTAAGCCAATGCAATACTTATATAACGATGGCTCAAGTTATGTATTTATGGATATGAATACTTACGAACAACTTGAAATTCCAAACGCAGAAGTTGATCGTGAAGCTAAGTTCTTGAAGGAAAATATGGAAGTTAACGTTATCATGCACGGTAGCGAAACTTTGGGAATTGATTTACCAAATACTGTTGACCTTGAAGTTGCTGAAACTGAACCAGGTATTCGTGGTGATACCTCTTCAGGTGGTGGTAAACCTGCTACAATGGAAACCGGCTTAGTTGTTAACGTTCCATTCTTTATTAATGCAGGTGATATTTTAACTATTAACACTGCTGATGGTAGTTATGTATCACGTGCAAACAAGTAATTTTTAGTAGTTTTACGAGGTAAAAATTATGGCTGAAAGTTCAACAATTCTTTTGACCAGTAACGATGCTGGTGATGAAATCAAGATTGATTTAAGCGTGCTTGAAATTATTTTAGCAATTGCTGCTCAGAAGGTTGATGGTGTTGCTGCGATGCGTGGAAGTCTTAAGTCTGGGTTGAACTGGGTCTTAGGACGTGAAGATCGTGGTAAAGGCGTCGCTGTATCTGTTGATCATGATCAAAACTTGGTTGCCGATGTTTACTCTTACTTTGATTCTGGCGTCAATGTGCCTCAAGTAGCCGCTAAAATTCAAGCTAGCCTATCTAAACAAATTACACAAATGACAGATTTGAAATTATCTCAAATTAATATTCATGTAGTTGGTTTAGTTTTTCCTGAAGAAAAGGCACAGCTAGATGGTGAAAAAGACCAAAAAGAATTATTTCCTAAGTCAGAAAAGGATGGAGAGTAATGACACAACACGATAGTCGTAGAATTGCTATGCAAGCGGTTTTCCTCGCAAATGAGGAACCAGATTTGACTATTGAAGAAGTAGAAGCAAGAACTGCTAAAAGCTTGGATTTAAAAGCTCTTCCTGCTTATGCTCTTGAAATTCTTACCGGTGTTTTAAATGAACGTGGAGATTTACAAGCATTAATCTCTAAACATTTAAAAAAGGGCTGGAGATTTGAGAGAATTAATCGTATTTCAGTAGCAATAATGGAAGTTGCAATCTATGAAATTAAACATAGTACAGTAATTACCCCAGTTGCTGCTGTTAATGAAGCATTGATTCTCTGTGAAGAATTTGATGATCCTAAATCAAAATCATTTATAAATGGAATTTTGGCTAATTTTATGCCAACCAAGTAATTTTTGCCGGCATTTGCCGGCTTTTTTTGTAACAAGAAGGAGATTTATGGTGGGAAAAATTTTAGATGGTCGAGCTGTAGCGAATAAACGTGCAGCAAAAGTTAAAGAAACTGTTAAGACATTTAATGATAAGGGAATAATTCCACATTTTTGCGTAATTAATATTGGTGATGATCCCGCTAGTAAAATATACGTTGCTACAAAGAAAAGACGGGCAGAAAAATTAGGGATTAAACAAGATATCTATCAAATGTCAGCTGAAACTACTGAATCAGAAGCTTTAGAGCTAATTGCTAAACTAAATAAAAATCCTGATATTAATGGAGTAATGGTTCAATTACCGGTTCCTAAGCATATTAATAGTGATCATTTAATTGAAGCAATAAGTCCCGAAAAAGATGTAGATGCTTTGACTAGTGCTAATATTGGGCGCTTATGGCAAGGGACACATTTTGTCTTACCAGCAACTGCATGTGGAATTATCCATTTGTTGGAAGATTATGAGATTAACGTTGAAGGTAAAAATGCTGTGATTGTTGGTAGAAGTAATATTGTAGGAAAACCTACTGCGGCTTTGCTTTTAGAAAAGAATGCTAGCGTAACAATTCTACATTCACATTCGCAAAACTTAGCTGAATTTACCAGAAAAGCAGATATTCTAGTAGTGGCAGTCGGAAAAGCTAATTTGATTACCGCTGATATGGTTAAACCAGACGCAATTGTTATTGATGTTGGTATGAATCGTGTTGATGGGCATTTGATGGGTGATGTTGACTTTGAAAAAGTCAAAGAAAAGGCTAGTTTCATTACTCCGGTACCTGGTGGTGTGGGTCCATTAACTGTAGAGAGCTTGATGGAACAAGTTGTAGCACTCACAAGGAGACAAAATGACTGCGGAAAGTAAATATTTAAGTGTTACTGATTTAAATTACTATATTACGCAAAAATTTAAAAATGATCCTTATCTTCATAAAGTATTTTTGGAGGGGGAATTGTCTAATTTTAGGTTTAGACGGAATTCACACCAATACTTCTCGCTTAAAGATGAAAAATCAAAGATTAATGCCGTAATGTTTCGTTCTGATTTTGAAAAGATGAAGTTCAAACCTGAAGAAGGTATGAAAGTCTATGTGACTGGATACGTTGGAGTCTATGGTGTTCAAGGATCTTATCAATTTTATGTTCAAAAAATGGAACCAGCGGGTTTAGGTGAATTATATGAACGCTTGCGTCAGTTGCAAGAAAAGCTTTCTAAAGAAGGATTGTTTAATTCAGAACATAAACGCCGTTTGCCACGTTTTCCTGATAAAATTGCAGTTGTTACTAGTGCTTCTGGTGCGGTGATTCATGATATTATGGTTACAGCTAATCGACGGTTTCCGCATGCTGAAATTGATTTATATCCGGCTATTGTTCAAGGTGAAAAAGCAAGTGCTAGTTTAGTAGCTGCTATGGATCAAATTAAGGCTCGTATTGATAACTATGATGTAATGATCATTGGTCGTGGTGGAGGATCTTTAGAAGACTTGTGGCCGTTTAATGAAGAAGAAGTGGTTCGAGCTGTATATAACATGCCAATTCCAGTTATTAGTTCTGTAGGGCATGAAACAGATACTACTTTATGTGATTTAGTTGCCGATGTTCGTGCTGCAACGCCAACAGCAGCTGCTGAATACGCAACTCCTAATTTAGCTGATGAACTTGCTGGAATCCACCAATTACAAAGTAGATTGTTAGCTAGTATGCAAATGATAATTCGTCAGCGCAAAGAACGTTTACAAAGAGTTAAAAATTCAGTTATTATTCGTGAGCCTATGCGGTTATACGATCAACAAGCTCAAAGTTTGGATTTATTAAAAACACGTCTTGAGCAGGTGATGCAACAGACTCTTCATAATAATAAGCAGCTAGTAAAGCTAACCAATCAGCGCCTCATTTCTAAGTCGCCAACTCGTCAAATTGAACAAATGAGCCAAAAGACAGAATATTTAACTCGTAATTTAAACTTAGCAATTGAGAACTTCTTGAAGGATAAAAGGCATAATTTTAAACAGTTGATTACAACTTTAGATGATATTAGTCCCTTAAAAGTTTTAGCTAGAGGCTTTGTTTATACTAGTCAGGAAGATGGCAAAACAATTACGACTATTCATGATTTGGATGAAGGTCAGAAAATTAATTTACATTTCAAAGATGGTTTAGCAAGCGCGGAGATTTTAGACATTAAGGAGAAAACAAATGCCAACGAAGAAAAATAATTTTGAAGAACAATTAGCTGAATTGGAAAAAATTGTCACTAATCTCGAAAACGGCAATGTACCGCTTGATGATGCATTAACTCAATTTCAAGCTGGAGTAAAAATTAGCCGCGATCTTGAAAAGAAGTTAACACAGGCAGAAGAAACAGTTGCTAAGTTAATTGACAAAGACGGTAGTGAAAAAGAATTAGATCCAAAGAATGCCAGTGCACCAGAGGAATAATATGACAAATTTTCAAGACTTTTATAAGCAATATCAACCAAAAATAGATAGTTTCTTAGCTGATCACTTATCAGTAGAAATTCAAAATAAGATGTTTGCCGAAATAATGAAGTATTCTGTGATGGCAGGTGGTAAACGTTTACGTCCTTTATTATTTCTCGCAACACTTGATAGCTTGAAGCAAGAAATTGATGATAGAGCGATTAAGATTGCTTGTGGAATTGAATTAATTCATACTTATTCACTTATTCATGATGATTTACCAGCAATGGATAATGATGATTATCGTCGTGGAAAGTTAACCTCACATAAAAAATGGGGTGAAGCTCAAGCCATACTTGCTGGAGATGCTCTTTTACCGATGGGAATTCAGTGGATTGCGGAAGCATCACAAAATAGCCAAATGGTTCAAGTGATTGCAGAAGCAATTGGCCCTAATGGAATGGCTGGCGGACAATATTTAGATATAGACGCTACAAATAACGATAGTGTAAAAAATGATGCTAATTTCATTAACCAAATGGAATGGCTGAAAACTGGCTGTTTAATTGAAGCTAGTGTAAAAATGGCCACTATTTATGCTCAAGCAAGTAAAGATTTACAAGAAAAATTAGTTGACTTTAGTCGCCGGTTTGGCCGAGCATACCAAATCTATGATGATTTAGTTGATATAGTTCAAAGTGAACAAGAAGCTGGTAAAGCAACCCATAAGGATCAAGAAGAAGGTAAGAATAATACCTTAACTCTTTTAGGTGCAGATCAAAGTAGGATTGAATTGAAGAAATTAATTAATTTAGCTCAGGCTGATTTAAACTTAGTTGACGGTGAAGTTTTAGCAGGATTTTTAGATTTATATCAAAAGGTGTTGTAATGGGGAAAGAACGTGCAGATATCATTTTAGCTAAAAAAGGGTATTTTAATTCCCGTTCTCAAGCTCAGAGAGCAATTATGGCTGGTTTAGTTACAGATCATTTACACCAAAGAATTGATAAGGCTGGCGATAAATTTCCAGAAGATGAGAAGTTTTTTATCAAAGATGATGGAAATAAATATGTCTCTCGGGGTGGCTTTAAATTAGAAAAAGCGCTAAAAGTCTTTCAAATAAATTTGAAAGATAAGCTTTGCTTAGATATTGGGGCATCAACTGGCGGTTTTACTGATGTTGCCTTACAAAATGGTGCTAAAAAGGTATATGCCTTGGATGTTGGCTACAATCAATTAGCTTGGCAATTGCGCGATGATTCACGGGTTATTGTCATGGAACGTCAAAATTTTAGATATTCTAAACCAGTTGACTTTATTGAAGGCTTACCTGATTTTGCGATGACAGATGTTTCATTTATTTCATTGGATTTGATTATGCCACCAATGTATGAAATTTTGAAGGATAATTGTGATGCTGTTTGTTTAATAAAGCCACAATTTGAAGCTGGACCAGAAAATGTTGGGAAGAATGGAATTGTTCGTGATCATGCAGTCCATGAAGCCGTAGTAAAACATACAATTGAGTCCGCCTTGAATATAGGATTTGATGTATTAGGAATTGATTATTCACCAATTAAGGGTGGTAAGGGTAATATTGAATTCTTAATTCACTTAAAGAAAAACAGTACTCAGCCGAGTCAACTGTTATGGCACGGAAATGTTCAAGATGTTATTGCTCGAGCAGTAAATCAACTTTAGGAGAAGAGCATGTTAGTCGAACTAGATATACTTAATTTTGCCATTATTAAAAACTTAAAAATTAAGTTTCAAAAAAATATGACTGTTTTGATCGGTGAAACAGGTGCAGGTAAGTCAATTTTAATTGATGCTTTATCTTTGCTTTTAGGTCACCGTGCTCAAAGTGAAATGATTCGGACTGGTGAAAAAAAAGCGGTTGTGACTGGTTTATTCACTTTATCAAATAGTCAACGATTTTTAGTTGAAAATTTATGTGATGATTATGGTTTGCCTCTTGATGGGGATGATTTAATAATTAGTCGCGAATTATCAAATAAGGGTCGCAATATTATTAGAATAAATGGCCAACTAACAACTATTACAGTTTTAAAACAGATTGGACAATATTTGGTAGATATTCATGGCCAAAGTGATCAACAATTTTTAATGAATCAGGACAATCAGATTGACTTAGTGGATGATTATGCTTCAGATGAATTAAAAATCAAATTAAAGCAATATCAGGATTTATATTCTAAATGGCAAAAATTATCTGAAAAGCTGGCCCATTTACAGAAAGATGCTCAAGAAATCGCTCAGCGACAAGATATCTTGAAGTTTCAAAAACAGGAACTAGATTCAGCCAATTTAACGGATCCAGATGAAGATGAAAAACTGGAAAATGAATTTAGTAAGCTTAATAATTATCAAAAGATTGGTGAAACTGCGAATTACTTAATGCAGCTTTTCGATGATGATGAACATGGTTTAACCAGTTTACTTGGCAATGCCCAAACTGCGGCTGACGAGTTAGCTGATTATGGCTCTGACTTTAAAAATATGGCCCAGTCACTTGCTGATGGAGTTTATTCTTTAAATGATTCTCGTTCAGAACTTGGCGACATCATGGATAATCTAGATTTTGATGAAGAAAGATTTCAATATGTAACTACTAGATTAGATACTCTCAATAATTTAAAGAAGAAATATGGTCCAGAGTTAAGTGATGTCTTTAAATTCTATGAAAAAGTAGACCGGGAATTAAGTCAATTTGAAGTTGGGGGGCTTGATGAATCTAAAATTAAGGCTGAAATTAACAATTTGGAAACAAAGATGCAATCAATTGCCGGTCAAATTCATGAGGTTAGAGTTGCGACAGGCTTGAAGCTAGAAAAAGATATTAAACAAGAATTAGCTGACTTATTCATGGAAAAAGCTAGATTTTCTATTAGAATAACTCCTGCTAAGACCTTTACTAATAAGGGGTTAGATGAAGTAGCATTTTATATTGCTCCCAATCCAGGCGAAGATTTAATGCCATTAGTAAAAATTGTTTCTGGCGGGGAACAATCTCGACTCATTTTGGCACTTAAGACCATCTTTTCAAAGGTTGAACCTGTAGGAACAATGGTATTTGACGAAATTGACACAGGTGTTTCTGGCAGAGTATCGGCTGCAATTGGTAAAAAAATGCATTCAATTGGTCAAGAGAAGCAAGTAATTGCTATTACTCACTCTGTTCAGGTGGCTGCAAGCAGTGACTATCGTTATAAGATTGAAAAACATGTTGAAAACGGAACAACCTTTACAGAAGTTCATTCATTATCAGAAAAAGAAAGTGTAACAGCCATTGCTCAAATGATGGCAGGAATGAATGTGACAGCAGCCGCTGAACAAAATGCTCGTGATTTAATTAAAAGAAGTCAAGAAAACAAAAAGTAATCCATCACGGGATTACTTTTTTAGCATAAATCTACTCTAAAAATATCATTAACATTAACAATTCGATAAACTTTATGGTCGTAGTCAGCAAGCACGAATCTATGTCTTGAAACACGTTTGATAATCACTCCAATGGCAGTATGCCCATTAGCAAATCTAATTAAAATAATATTGCGTTTTAGTAAAGCAGAGCCTAATCTGACTAAAATGCCAGTATTCGATTGACTATAGATTGCTAATTTCTCAGAGTCGTAGCTAAATAAGTAGTGATAAGCATGGCTAAACTGGTCTTTAATATTCTTTGCAACTTTAAACATAAATGTATTCTCCATAATTTGTCTTAGTTAGTAATTTATACGAACGCTCGTTTGAATTAATTTTATTATACGAACAAAAGTTTTTATTAGCAAGACTTTTTTCGAACAAATTTTCGAGACCTATAAAAGCCAAGTAAGCTTGAAAAAGTTGAAGTTTTAGTGCATTATAGATGTATTAATGTTAATTAGGAGCAGTCATGGTTAATAAAGGTTTATTATTGGTCCTTTCAGGACCTTCAGGTGTTGGAAAAGGTACAGTTAAAAGTGCAATTGTAGAGCAAAAGGCTTTTCCTTTTGAGTATTCTGTATCAATGACTACAAGAAAGCCTCGTCCTGGTGAAGTTGATGGAGTTGATTATTATTTTGTTAGTGTTGATCGCTTTAAAGACGCCATTAACCAAGGTGAGCTAATTGAGTATAATGAATATGTGGGCAACTATTATGGTACCCCATTAAAGCCCGTAGAAAAAATGCTGTCTGAAGGTAAAGATGTTTTGCTAGAAATTGATGTAAATGGTGCCCAAAAAGTTCGTGAGCAAATGCCAGATGGTGTATTTATTTTCTTAACACCGCCTGATTTGCATGAACTAAAGCATCGCCTTGTACATCGTGGAACTGATTCTGAAAAAGTTATTCAAGGCAGAATGAAGCAAGCTCGTAAGGAAATTATGATGATGTCTGATTATGATTATGCAGTAGTAAATGATACAGTTGCTAATGCTGTCAGTCATATTAAGGCAATTGTTGAAGCTGAGCATGTAAGTGTTAAGCGTGTAATTGATTCATATCGTAAAATGGTTGAGGAGGACTAATTATGAAAATTACATATCCATCAATTGATAAGCTATTAGAAAAGGTTGATTCAAGATATTCTCTGTCTGTTCTTGCTTCTAAGAGAGCACATGAATTAGAAGCAGGAGACCCTGCGGCTTTAGATCATTTCAAATCTTCTAAGGCTTTAGGTCAAGCACTTGAAGAAATTGCTGCTGGTAAAGTGGTAATTGATCCAGATCGTAAGACAAAAGTAGATTAATTAACTGACCTTCATTCTTTATGGATGAAGGTCTTTTTTAGCAGGTGATTTTTTTGATTGCACAAGTTATTGTTGATGTAGCCTCTCAGCAAACTGATCATGTTTTTGAATACTTGATACCGCCTGAACTTGATGACGTAACAATTGGTAGTAGAGTTGTTGTCCCCTTTGGTAGAAGAAAGGTTCAGGGGTTTGTTGTTAACTTAGTTAATCAAACTAATTATCAGGGTAAATTAAAGAAATTGCTTTTAGTGGTTGATGAGCAAGCTCCATTGACCCCTGAATTAGTTGAGTTATCACAATATCTGGCTGACAACATTTTTGCGTATCGAATTTCAATTCTGAAAACAATGCTACCACGAGTGATGCGTGCAAATTATCGTAAAATTGTTACAGCTTCTTCTGGTGTTGATAATCCATTATTTACTAATGGGATTTTTGAATTAACTGGCAAAGAAGATTTAAAGATTATAATTAGCTTGAAATCGTTAATTAAAGCTGGAAAGGCAAAGATTGAATATTTAGTTGAAAATCAAGCAAAAGAAAAACTCGAGAAGTGTTATAATCTCGTTTTTACAAAAGAACAATATCAAGATTTGACCAAAGAAATAAGGAAAAATGCCAAGCAGCAACAAATATTAATCAACTTTATTTTAACCAACTTTGGAAAATTCCCTTTGCGCCAATCAATTTTGGCCCAAGCTGGCATCAAGACAGAAACTTTAAAAAACTTTTGTCATAAAGGTTGGCTTAGAAGTAAATTAGTTGAGACCTATCGTAATCCTTTAAGAGAATACGAAAATCAAAAAATAAAGCCAGTTAACTTGAATGATGAACAAGCTGCTGCTTTAAAACAAATTAATCAAAAAATTGAACAGCAAGAAGCAGAAACTTTTTTACTCGAAGGTGTTACTGGTAGTGGTAAGACGGAAGTATATTTGCATGCAATTAGTCAAAGCTTAAAAGTAGGGCGTAATGCCTTGATGTTGGTACCTGAAATTTCATTGACTCCGCAAATGGTTAAACAAGTCCATGCCCGTTTTGGTAAGGAAGTTGCGGTTTTGCATTCGGCTTTATCTGAGGGTGAAAAATACGATGAATGGCGCCGAATTCGCAGAGGAGAAGCAAAAGTAGTTGTTGGAGCCAGAAGTGCAATTTTTGCGCCACTTACTAATATTGGCATTATTATCATTGATGAAGAGCATGAAAGTTCTTATAAACAAGAAGATACACCACGTTATCATGCTCGTGATGTGGCAATTTGGCGCAGTAAATATCATCATGCACCTTTAATTTTAGGTAGTGCTACTCCATCTCTTGATTCAAGAGCAAGGGCACAAAAAGGGCGTTATCATTTATTAACATTAAAAAAGCGAGCAAATAAGCAAGCTCTGCCTGAGGTTAAAATTATTGATTTAAGAAAATCGGAATTTGCTGGGAGTCAATTCGATTTAACTAGTGAACTAGTCGATGCAATCAAAACTAGAATTAGTCAGCAACAACAAGTGATTTTATTACTAAACCGAAGAGGCTATGCTAATTTTATGCTTTGCCGTGATTGTGGCTTTGTTTTAGAATGTCCAAATTGTGATTTATCTTTAACAATGCATAGAGATGTTGGGCAGATGATTTGTCATTATTGTGGTTACCATGAAGCTATTCCTAATAAATGTCCCAATTGCCATAGTAAGGCTATTCGCTTTTTAGGTACGGGAACCCAAAAAGTTGAAAGTGAATTGAATGAATTATTACCACTTGCCAAGGTCTTACGGATGGACGTTGATACAACTCGAAGAAAGGGAAGTTACAAAAAAATTCTTGATGCCTTTGGACGTCATGAAGCAGATATCCTTTTGGGTACTCAAATGATTGCGAAAGGGCTTGATTTCCCTAATGTAACTTTAGTTGGGGTGATAAATGCTGATACAGGACTCTATCTGCCAGATTATAATGCTAGTGAAAAGACTTTTGAATTATTGACCCAAGTATCAGGACGTGCAGGAAGAGCGGAAAAAAAGGGCCAAGTTTTAATTCAAACATTTAATCCAGACCACTATGCTATTAAATTAGCTCAAAGTCAGGATTATGAAGCATTTTATCAAACTGAAATGAAAATTAGGTATCAGGGCAATTATCCACCATTTTTCTTTACGACTTTAATTTCTGTTGCAAGTAAAAATGAGCAAAATGCAGCTAAAGAAGCATTTATTATTAAAAGACAGTTAATGCATCAGTTGCATCAACCAACTATAATTTTAGGACCAACACCAAGTGCAATTTCTAAAATTAAAAATCTATATTATTATCAAATCCTGGTAAAATATAAACATGAGCCTAAATTAAAGGCAATTTTGCATCAAATACAAGATGCAGCACAAGAAAAGAAAAAGTATGGACTAAATATTTATATTGATAATCAACCAAATCGTATTATGTAGAAGGAGAGAAGACATGACCTCAATTATCTTTTTAGGAACCCCCAATTTTGGTGCAACTGTTTTAAAAGGGTTAATCGATTCCGATTATGAGATTAAAGCTGTAGTTACCCAACCTGATAAAAAAGTTGGTAGAAAGCAAAAAATAACAGCTTCTCCAGTAAAAGAATTGGCTTTAGCAAATAATTTAAATGTATTTCAACCAGAAAAACTTTCGAAATCTGATGATTTAACAACTTTAATGGACTTAAATGCAGATTTAATTGTGACTGCAGCATATGGTCAGTTTTTACCAACCAAGTTTTTGAATTCTGCCAAAATCGCTGCAGTTAATGTTCATGGCTCACTTTTGCCTAAGTACCGCGGTGGTGCACCAATTCAATATGCCTTACTTAATGGTGATCAAGAAACTGGCATTACTATTATGGAAATGGTTAAAGAAATGGATGCAGGTGATATGTTTGCTCAAGAAAAACTAACTATTGATCCTGAAGATACTGCAGGAACTTTATTTGAAAAAATGGCTAAGTTGGGCTCTGAATTGTTACTCAAAACTTTACCTAAGATAATTGCTGGTGAATGTCAAAAACTTCCACAAGATAGTAGTAAAGCAGTATTTTCTCCAACTATTAGTAAAGCACAAGCTCAAATAAAGACAGAGATGACAGCAAGCCAAGCTCGTAATTTAGTTCGGGCATTAAATCCAGATCCTGGTGCATTTTTTATGTTAAATGGAGAAAGAATCAAAGTTTGGAAGGCAGAAATTGGGCAAGATCATACAAGTTTAGAGCCAGGATGTTTAGTTGATAAAAAGAAGCGTTTTGCTGTTAGCCTTGCTGATAGTACGGTCTTGAATTTAACTGAAATTCAGCCAATGGGTAAGAAGCGTATGAGTGGAGCTGCTTATATGAACGGTAAAGGTGCATCTTTACCATTAGGAGATAAAATTATTGATGATTAAAACTGCAAGACAAGTCGCCTTAGAAACCCTGATTAAAGTTTTTGAGTCACAAGGCTATTCAAACTTAAGTTTAAATAGTGCTTTGTCAAAAAATAAGTTATCAGTAAAAGATCAAAACTTAGTGACAGAGCTTGTTTATGGCACAATTCAATATCAGCTCTATCTTGATTATCAGTTAACGGGTTTAGTGAAAACCAAGTTAAAGGATAGATATTTACGTCCATTATTACTAATGTCGCTTTATCAGTTAATTTTTTTAGATAAAATTCCTAATCGGGCGGTTTTAGATGAGGCAAATAAGCTAGCTAAGATAATGGGAAGAAAAAATTCTAGTGCATTTCGCCTAGTAAATGGAATTCTTCGTTCTTTTATCAGAAGAGGAGCGATTTTACCTCCTAAAGAGCCACTGAATAAATATTTAAGTATCAAAGAAAGTATGCCCTTGTGGTTAACTGATTATTTGCTTAATCATTGGGGTAGTAAAAGAACAGAAAAGATTTTAACTAGTTTAAATCAGAGGTCTAAAAATTGTATTCGAATTAATCAGAATGCTTCCAAGCCACAGGTATTAAATGAATTGCAGAAGTTAAAGATTAACTATGAAGAATCAAGCTTAAGTCCGAGCTGCTACTTCGTTGATAAACCAATCATGAAGACAGATTTATTTAAATCTGGCCAAGTAACAATTCAAGATGAAGCTGCAAGTTTAGTTGCAAGTTGTTTTGATTATCATGAAAATGATGAGATTTTAGATGCATGTGCTGCACCTGGTGGTAAAAGTATGCAAATGGCAGAAAATTTAACTAGTGGCCACGTTACTTGTTTAGATATCCATGAACACAAGTTAAAATTGGTTAAAAATTATGCAACTAGGATGAAGCTATCCAATAAGATTAAAACTAAAGCGGTAGATGCTAGAAAAGCTTCAACATACTTTTCTGAAGGTCAATTTGATAAAATACTAGTTGATGCACCATGTTCTGGCTTAGGATTATTACGTAGAAAGCCAGAAATTCGATATCTAAAGACAATGGATGATATCAAAAATCTTGCTAAAATTCAGTTAAAGATTTTAAATAGTGTTGCACTGCTATTAAAGAAAAATGGGGAGTTAGTTTATTCGACATGTTCAATTACAGTTGAAGAAAATGAAGCGGTAATTGCAGAGTTTCTTAAGCAAAATCCAAAATTTGAGATTCAAGCAATAAATTTACCCAAAATTTCAAGTAAAGCAGGTCTGAAAATCTTACCAGATACTTATCAAAGTGACGGTTTTTATATTGCTAAAATGAAGTTAAGAGGATGATGATTTTGATTGAAACAGCCTTTGCATCAAGTATTGGTAGAGTTCGAAAAACTAACCAAGACTTTGTACAAGTATATACAAATCAAAACAAAATAAGGATGGCAGTTGTTTGTGATGGTATGGGTGGTCACCAAGGTGGTGATGTAGCCTCAACCATGGCAGTTAGCCATCTTGGGCATAACTTTGAAATAACCGATTTTACCAAACCTGATTTGGCACAAAAATGGTTAAAAGTTCAATTAAAGTTAGAAAACGAAACTATTTTAAATACAGCTGATCGCTTTCCTGATTTAAATGGAATGGGAACGACTGTAGTTTTAGCCATTTGTTTTCCAAATCAAGCTTTAATTGCTCACCTGGGTGATTCTCGCGCCTATCTTTACTCTGGTGAAAAGTTTAATCAATTAACTGAAGACCATTCTTTGGTTAATGAACTTGTAAAATTAGGGCAAATTACTAAGGAACAAGCTAGAAATCACCCTCAAAAAAATATCATTACTCAAGCTCTAGGTGTATCTAGCACTGTTGAGCCAGAATA
The DNA here is from genome assembly GCF_000425905.1 of Lactobacillus psittaci DSM 15354. Taxonomy (GTDB): domain Bacteria; phylum Bacillota; class Bacilli; order Lactobacillales; family Lactobacillaceae; genus Lactobacillus; species Lactobacillus psittaci. The sequence goes on along the minus strand of NZ_AUEI01000004.1, from coordinate 82,645 downwards.
TAGGATTGTAGAATTAGCTGAAAATGATATTATTTTGCTTTGTACAGATGGATTAACTAATTCACTTGAGGATGAGCAAATTCATCAGATATTAGCTACTAAAAGCCTATCATTGAGTGATAGATGCAAAAAGTTAATTAATGAAGCTAATCGGTTAGGTGGCGGCGATAATATTACTGTCTGCTTAGTTTCTTACAAAGGCGGTGAACCTAAGTGATAACACAAGGATATTTGCTTGGGGAACGTTATAAGATTCTTGATACCTTAGGTGAAGGTGGGATGGCAAATGTCTATCTTGCTGAAGATATTATTTTGCAAAGAAAAGTTGCAGTGAAGGTTTTACGACTGGACTTACAACGTGATCCTCAAACTTTACATCGCTTTAGAAGAGAAGCCTTAGCTACCAGTGAGTTGAGCCATCCAAATATTGTTTCAGTTTTAGATATTGGAACTGATCAGGGTTCTCCATATATGGTTATGGAATATGTGAAAGGACCAGATTTACACCAATATTTACACGATCATTATCCATTGCCATTTGATTTAATTATCAAAATTATGGACCAAATTCTAAGTGCAGTAGCCTTAGCTCATAAGCATAATGTTATTCACCGTGATTTAAAGCCTGAAAACATCCTTATCGATGAAAATGGGAAGATTAAGATTGCTGATTTTGGAATTGCGGTTGCTTTAAATCAAAGTACTATTACTCAGACTAATTCAACAATGGGTTCAGTTCACTATATGTCACCTGAACAGACGAGAGGTGGAATGGTAACTAAGCAATCAGATATCTATTCTTTAGGGATAATTTTGTACGAATTGATTGCTGGAAAAGTTCCATTTGGTGGAGATAGTCCAATTTCCATTGCCTTAAAGCACACTCACGAACCAATTCCATCATTAACTAAACAAAATCCTGCTGTTCCTCAAGCTTTAGAAAATGTTGTTTTAAAAGCTACGGCTAAGGATCCAAGAGATCGCTATCGTAGTGTAATCGACATGAGGTCTGATTTGGATACAAGTTTAGATCCCAAAAGGGCATTAGAGCCTGTATTTTTACCGCAACATGATCCTAATATCGAAGAAACTAGGGTATTACCTGTTTTGATTAAAGATCATGCTGAAGAAATGAGTCAAGCTAATCAAAACGATAAAAAAGCCAAGAATAAGAAGCCAGCTTCTGATAAGCAGAAAAAAGGCTTTTGGCGTAACTTTTATGAACATAAATTTTGGTTTTTGGGTTCAATTTTTAGTGTAATTGTAATTCTATTGATTTTATTACTTGCTTTGGGTGGTCGAAATTCCACACAAGTACCTGATTTAACCAACTTTACACAAAGTCAAGCTCGTGACTCATTAAATGCAGCTGGCCTTGAAATAGGTGATGTTTCTTATCAGCATTCTGACAAAGTAGAGAAAGGACATATCATTTCTAGCCTACCTAATAAAGGTAGTACCATTCAGCGTGGACAAACTGTTGATTTGATAATTTCTTCAGGTTCTGGTAAGACCGAAGTCCCAGATGTTACGGGATTGACATATAATCAAGCTAAGAAGAAACTTACTAAACTTGGTTTTAGTGTAAGCCGTGAAGATAGTTATTCTGACTCAACTAAAGGTACGGTAATTAATCAAAGTATTCTTGCAGGAGAAAAGGTTGGGGCAAGTGAAACTACGATTACTTTAATTGTATCTCGTGGTAAAAAAAGCAAGCCTAAGAGTAAAACCGTAAAGTTACGCGATTTAGTAGGTTATTCGTTAAAGAGTGTACAGGATTACGCACAAGAAAATGGTTTAATCTTGAAGACAGAAGAACAATATTCAGATAGCATTGATAATGGTCTAGTAATCACACAAAACCCAGAACCAGGTAGTACTTTATCAAAAGGGGATACTTTGACTGTGACCGTCTCCAAAGGTAAACAAAGTTCAACTAATAACTCTGAAAAAATAACTAAGAGTTTTACAGTGGATTATGATTTAAATAATGCTAATAATGGCCAAGGAAACCATGTTCAAATCTATATTGCTGATGATAGTCATCAAATTGAGAACATATACCGGGATCAATATATTAAACAAGATACTAACTTTTCAATTCCTTTTGAAATTAGTAAAGGAACAGGAACTTTAATTGTTGTAAAAGATGGAACAACGATTATTAACGAAAGGATAAACAAATGATAATTAACGGCATTGTGATTAGTTTAATTGCCGGTTATTACGATGTTTCAACGCCAGACGGTCTAGTGAGAACTAGGGCGCGTGGCGTTTTTCGTAAGCGTAATGAAAAACCACAAGTTGGGGATTCAGTTGATGTCCAATTGGATGATCATGGAACGAATTATTTAATCAAAGTTCATGAACGTAAAAATCGAATTGGCCGACCTGCTGTAGCTAACGTAAGTCATGTATTATTAGTAATGACTGCAACTCAGCCAGAGTTTAGTCTGCCTTTGCTCGATCGATTCTTAACTTTCTTTGCCTGGCAGAAAGTACCAGTTTCAATTTATTTATCTAAATCGGATTTGGTAGATGCTGAAACTTTAAACTCAATAAAAAATGATTTATCTTATTATCAAGAAATTGGTTACACTATTTACTTTTCTAAAGAAGAGCTAGAAAATAGATTAATGAATCAGATTGGTGAAAATGAAATTTGGACTTTAGCTGGTCAGTCTGGCGCGGGAAAATCAACCTTGCTTAATGCTTTGAAAACAGATGCAGGTCAAAAAACGGCAGAGATTTCTCAAAGTTTGAATCGTGGTAAGCATACAACTAGAACCGTTCAATTATTTGAATATGGGAAAGGCTTTATTGCTGATACGCCAGGTTTTTCTGCAATCGATTTATCACCAATTAAAATTAAAGAATTGCGAGATTATTTCACTGAATTCAAAGCGGCAAGTAATGCATGTAAATTCCGTACTTGTCAACACTTACATGAGCCTAAATGTGAAGTTAAGCGGTTACTTGATGCGGGTAAAATTAAGAACAGCAGATATGAAAGTTATTTGAATCTTAGGGATGAAATCGAACAAGGGCGCATGCCTGAATATAGAAAGTGAGTTTTTTTATGAAAATTGCACCATCAATTTTAAATGCAGATAATTTAAACTTAGGTCGTGATATCAAAAAGGCTGTTCAAGCTGGTATTAGCCGTTTTCATATTGATATCATGGATGGACATTTTGTACCCAATTTATCTTATGGACCTCAATTAGTTCAAGATTTTAAACGTGAATTTCCTTTTACTGAAGCAGAAGTTCACTTAATGAGTAATAATCTAAAAGAATTCATTCCAGCTTTTTCTAAGGCTGGAGCTGATTTAATTGAATTTCATTATGAAGCTAGTGATGAAGTGGGATACTGGCTTGATTATTTAGCAAGTAATGGGGTTAAAGCTGGCTTAGTCTTAAATCCTGAAACAGATGTAGATAACTTGAAGCCTTTTTTGGCTAATTTGAACCAAGTGTTGTTAATGAGCGTTCATCCTGGTTTTGGAGGCCAAAGTTTTATTTCTGAAACAATAAACAAGATTTCTGCCTTAAAGGAACTTTTTGCTGCTGAAAAGGTTAATATTCCAATTGAAATTGATGGTGGTATCGATGATAAGACGGCCAAGGATGTTAAAGCAGCTGGGGCTGATATTGTGGTCGCAGGTTCATATATCTTTAAAAAAGGTAATATCGCAACTCAAATCAAAACTTTGGATGGCATAATCAATGAAGGGCATTAGTCTACTTGGTGGACCTGTTGACTTAATACCAGCTGATTTTTTTGAAAATATAAGTCACAATAGGCCAGATTTGCTAGTCGGTGTTGACCGCGGTGCTTGGTTTTTGCTTGAAAAAGGAATAGTTCCTAACCTTGCAATTGGTGATTTTGATTCTTTGAAGAAAAAAGAATTAACTGAGATTGAAGCAAAAGTATCCGATGTTCGCTATTCAACTCCAATTAAAGATTTGACTGACTCAGAGTTAATGTTAGAGAGTTGCTTTCAAAATTACCATTTAGATAATTTAACAATTTTAGGAGCAACTGGTGGAAGAATCGATCATTTTTTGGTTAATTTATTTACGGTTCTTAAGCCTAGATTTCGGTCATATGCACCTAGAATAACAATTCAGGACCAGCAGAATATACTTAAATTTTATTTACCAGGAAAACATTTAATTAAGCCAATTGCTGATTATAAGTATGTTGGAGTTATTAATTTAGAGGCTGTAACAGATTTAAGGATTAAGGATGCTAAATATGAGCTAGATAATTTCACAAGTACTTATCCAGTATCATTTGCTTCAAATGAATTTAAAGAAGTAACAGAACCTTTTGAATTGAGCTTTAGCAAAGGGCTAATAATGATTGATTACTCAAGAGATATAAATCGCTTTATAAATATCTGAGTAAACAAAAAAGACACTCGAATTAGAGTGTCTTTTTTAATGCACAAAACTTGTACAACCAAGTCAACAAGTGCTGATATATCAACGTTTGTTGTGATTGGATATAATTAAGCTTAATTTATATCACTAATTAAACACGAGTAACTTTACCAGACTTCAAAGTCTTGGTGCTTACCCAAACACGCTTTGGCTTGCCGTCAACAAGAATACGAACTTTTTGAAGGTTTGGCTTCCAAGCTCTACGAGTAGAGTTCAAAGCTTTAGAACGCTTGTTGCCGAATGTTGTCTTTTTGCCAGTAACAAAATCTTTTGCCATTTGCTAAACCTCCTTTATGTTAAATTAACACTTTAATAATATAGCAAAAACTAGCAATTTGTGCAAGAAAATTTCAAATTTTGTCTTTTTTAGTCGATAGCATTTTGATAAAATATACGACTATGATAAAATACATTCGTATTATCCAGTTTGGGAACGGAGGGTTAATATGGCAGTTAAAATTAAAACAAAATATGGTTTAATTGATATTTCTAACGGTGTAATTGCAACAGTCGTTGGTGGAGCTGCAACTGCTAACTATGGTGTCGTGGGTATGGCTTCCAAAAATGCAATCCGCGATGGAGTAAATGAAATTTTGAATCGCGCAAATTACAAGCGTGGAGTCGTTGTCAAATCAGAAGATAATCAGATTACTGTAGATGTATATATTATTGTCGGCTATGGTTTAAAGATATCTGAAGTTAGCCGAAATGTACAAGACAGTGTCAAGTATAATTTAAAGCAACAACTTGGAATTGAAACAAAATCTGTAAACGTGATTGTCCAAGGCGTTAAGGTACTTGATGATTAACGCTTATCGGAGGAGTTAAATTGGTATTAACTGTAATCGAAAGTCAACAATTTAGAGATATGGTGAGAGTAGGTACTCACCGAATGGGGAAGAATAAAGAATTTGTTAATAATTTAAACGTTTTCCCAGTACCGGATGGAGATACTGGTACAAATATGAATTTAACCATTGAAAGTGGAGCTAAAGCTGTAAGTGAAAGCCAAAGTAATTCGGTTGGTGAATTGGTTGAAGCACTTGCTAAAGGTATGTTAATGGGTGCCAGAGGTAATAGTGGTGTTATCACTTCTCAACTCTTTAGAGGGATGTATAAGGCTACTGAAGGCAAAGAAACTCTAAATGCTCAGGAATTAGCTGCTGCCTTTTCAAATGGGGTTAAAACTGCATATAAAGCAGTTATGAAACCTGTTGAAGGAACAATCTTAACTGTTGCTCGAGTTGGTGCAGAAGATGGTGAAAAAAAGGCTAAAGAAACTGAAGATGTAGCTGAAGTAATGCAAGCTATCGTTGAAGGTGCTAAAAGAGCCTTAAAGACAACGCCAGATTTATTACCAGTCTTAAAAGAAGTTGGTGTTGTTGACTCTGGAGGTCAAGGACTTTTATTCATTTATGAAGGTTTCCTAGAAGGATTATTAGGTGAAAACTTCTCAGATAACTATCAACCAGATCTTGAAGAAATGGATCAAATGATGAATGCTACTCACCAGCAATCACAAAGTCAGTTATCTACTAAAGATATAAAAAATGGATACTGTACTGAAATTATGGTTGATTTAACTAAAGATATACCTGGGAAGAAAGAATTTAACTTAGAAGAATTCAGAAAGCATCTTTCTGGCTTGGGTGATTCTTTATTAGCTGTTTCTGATGATACAATTGCCAAGGTCCATGTTCATACAGAACATCCCGGGGAAGTCTTCATGTATGGTGCTCAATTTGGTCAATTAGGGAAAATTAAAATTGATAACATGAGAATTCAACATGAAACAATTGTGGATAAGGCAACTGAATCCCAAGAAAAAGTTGATTTCGCAGTTGTTGCTGTTTGCTCGGGTAATGGTATTAGAAAGCTCTTTGAAAGTGAAGGTGTAAACCGTATCATTTCTGGTGGACAAACTATGAATCCATCAACTCAAGATATTATTGATACCATTAAAAAATCTGGTGCTTCTAAGGCCATTATTTTACCAAACAATGGCAATATTATTATGGCAGCTAAGCAAGCAGCTGAAGTTTGTGATATTCCAATTGGAATTGTTCCAACTAAGACAATTTCTCAAGGTTTAACTGCAATGCTTTCATTTGATCCAGATGCAACAATTGATGAAAATGTTGAGGCTATGTCTGGTGAACTTGATATGGTTAAGTCAGGAGAAGTTACTAAGGCAATTCGTGATACAACTATTAATGACGTTGAAATTCATAAAGATGACTTTATGGGAATCATTGATGGCGATATCGAAGTTGATAAGCCTGACTTAGTTGATGCTACCTGTGCCATGATTGAAAAGATGCTTGATGAAGACAGTGAAATTGTCACGATTATGTTTGGTCGTGATGCAAGTCAAGCGGATGCTGAAAAAGTTCGTGACCGATTAGCAGATAATTACGAAGATTTAGAATTTGAGATACATAATGGTGGACAACCTGTCTACTCATTCCTTGTTTCAGTAGAATAAAATGATTGAGAACTTATTTGATCCAGTAACTAAATTAAAGGGAGTCGGAACTAAAACTGCTGAAGCTTTAGCTTCTCTCTCAATTTATAGCATTTATGATTTATTGTTTTATTTTCCTTATCGTTATGATGATTTGGAAATGATACCACTAGATCAGTTAGAAGATGGTCAAAAAGTACTCTTAAAAGGGATTGTAGCCACTGAACCTTTTCTTAGCCGTTTTGGGTATAAGAAAAGCCGCCTAAGTTTCAAACTGAGAATTGACCATGATATTATCATGGTCAATTTTTTTAATCAGCCATGGTTAAAGAACCAGTTAGAAATAGGCAAAGAACTCGCAGTTTATGGCAAATATAGTTTGTTAAAGCAAAGTTTATCGGCTTTTAAGATTGTTGCTAGTCGTCAAGATAGTGACTTAAGTCCAGTTTATCCAGTTAACCGCCATATTAAGCAAAAAAAGCTGATTGATTTAATCAAGTTAGCATTAAATGAATTACCAGATGTAGAAGATATCATTCCGCAAAGTATCCGGAGCAAATATAAATTGCTTTCAGATCAGGAATTAGTGAAGTGGATGCATCAACCAGCTAGTCCCAAAGCAGCTAAATTTGCTAAAAGATCAGCCATGTTTAGAGAATTTTTCCTTTTTCAAGTTCAGTTAGCTCAGCTGAGTATGAATCCAGCTAGTAAAAAAGCTCCGGCTAAAAAATATAGTTCAAGTGAGTTAGATAATTTAGCAAAAACTTTGCCATTTGAACTTTCTCCAGATCAGAAGAAAGTAATTAATGAAATTTTATCAGATATGGGACAAGCTAAGCAGATGCGCCGTTTATTACAAGGGGATGTAGGTAGTGGTAAGACGGTAGTTGCAGAATTTGCAATATATGCGGCAATTACGGCTGGATATCAAGCTGCTTTAATGGTACCGACAGAAATTCTGGCCAATCAACACTTCAATAAAATTGCCAATACCTTAGCACAATTTGGTGTAAGAGTTGCTTTATTGACTTCTTCTACAAAAACAATGGAAAAGCGTGAAATTTATCGTGAATTAACTGATGGCACCTTAAATGTAGTAATTGGAACGCATGCACTAATTCAAGCGAATGTTTCCTTTAAGAAGTTAGGCTTGGTTATCATCGATGAGCAACATCGTTTTGGTGTTAATCAACGTCAAAAGTTAATTGCAAAAGGTGATAATCCAGATGTTTTGGCGATGACTGCAACTCCAATTCCAAGAACGTTAGCATTGACTGCCTATGGTGAAATGGATGTTTCTGAAATTCGACATTTACCAGCGGGGAGAAAGCCAATTGTTTCAAAGTGGGTAACAACAAGTCATTTAGATGAAGTTCTGGCTAAGATGAAAGAACAATTAGCTGCAGGTTTTCAAATTTATGTTGTTACACCTCTGATTGAAGAATCAGAAAATATCGACTTAAAGAATGCTAAAGAACTTTCGCAAAAACTAGCTAATTACTTTAAAGATGAGCAAGTAGTTTTACTGCATGGCCAAATGGCTGGCGATGAAAAAGACGATATTATGACCAGCTTTGCTGCGGGGCAGATTCAGATTTTAGTTGCTACAAGTGTTATTGAAGTTGGGGTCGATGTTCCTAACGCCAATATGATGGTTATTTTTGATGCTGATCGCTTTGGATTAAGTCAGTTGCACCAACTTCGTGGTCGAATTGGGCGGGGACAAACAGAAAGTTATTGTTATTTTGTCGCTGATCCTAAAACTGAAATTGGTAAGAAACGAATGCAAATTATTTCAACAACAAGCAATGGTTTTAAACTTTCTGAAGAAGACTTAAAGTTGCGTGGTCAAGGTGATTTATTTGGAAAGGCTCAATCTGGATTACCAGAATTTAGGCAAGGAGACTTGGTTAATGATTACAATGCTATGGTTGTTGCCCAAGAACTTGCTCGTGCAATAATTAAAAAAGACCCGAATTTGAATCAAAATCCTGCTTTAAAAGCTGTGATTGCATATAACAAGAAAATAAAGGAAATAGATTAGGTGAATTCAATGAGAAGAATTGCAATTGATGCCATGGGTGGAGAAAATGCACCTGAAGCAATCATCAAAGCCGTTTTAAGAGCTAAAAAAGAATTAAAAGAAACCCAATTTTTGTTATTTGGAAATAAAGAAGAAATTTCGAAGTATCTACCTAGTGAAGAACTGGATAATCAAATAGAGATTATTAATACTAGTGAAATAATTTCAGATGAAGATGAACCTGTGAGAGCGATTCGCCGAAAAAAGGATTCATCACTTGTTGTGGCAGCCAATTATGTTAAGACTGGAAAAGCCGATGGTTTACTTTCATTAGGTAACACAGGGGCATTACTTGCTGCAGGTATTTTTATCGTAGGACGCATTAAGGGAGTTGAACGACCAGGCTTAATGCCAACTTTACCTGTAAAGAATTCTGATAATGGCTTTAATATGATTGATGTTGGTGCTAATGCGCAAGCTAAGCCAGAATACTTAGTAAAGTGGGCTCAAATGGCAAGTTTTTATGCTGAAAAAGTTAGAGGTATAAAAAATCCTAAAGTTGCTTTATTAAATAATGGTGCTGAATACGATAAGGGTGATGATTTACATAAAAATGTTTATCAACTCTTGCAAGCAGAGCCAATTAACTTTATTGGAAATATTGAAGGCAATCAGCTTCTATCTGGAATGGCAGATGTTGTTGTAACTGATGGCTTTACCGGAAATGCTGTTTTAAAGAATATAGAAGGTACTTCTAGTACAATTTTGCATTTGATTAAGGATGCACTTATAAACGGCAGTTTTATAACCAAAATCGGAGCTTTATTAATTAAAGGCGCACTAAAGTCAATTAAAAGCAAGTTTGATACTGCTAAATATGGTGGTGCGGTATTACTCGGTCTAAAAAGTCCAGTTGTTAAAACTCATGGCCGTTCAGACCAACGTGCAATTTATTATACTTTGATTCAAATTGATAAGATGATTGAAGAAGATTTAACCAGTGTCTTTACAGCTGAATTTTCAAAAAATGACGATAAGTAAAATTGGTAGACGGAAATAATTAATTGCCGTAAACTACAAGTAACAAATAAACGGAGGAATTATGATGACACAAACAGAAATTTTTAATAAAATTGCTAGCATTTTAGCTGATCACTTTAACATTGATCAAGATAAAGTAACAATGGATTTAAATTTTAAGAATGATTTAGATGCAGATTCAATTGATTTTGTTGAATTTGTAATGGATTTAGAAGATGAATTTGGTTCAGAAATTCCTGATGATGAAGCTGAAAAGCTTACTACAGTGGGACAAGCTGTAGAATATATTGAAAAACACCAATAATTCTTTTAGGTAGATTTAATTTTTTTGTTGGTATTTCTTGCATATAAAAAGGCATTTGTTTATAATTATAAAATAAATTAAGAAAACTAATAGGCCTTTAATAATACATGCCGAAAGTTAGATGGAGGGATGAACTTTGGAGAGACAAAGTGACCTACTTTTAGATATTCAACACTTACATACAGGTTATCGCCTGCAAGGTAAGTTTTATGATGCAGCTGATGATGTAAGTTTTACCTTGAAGCGGGATGAGATTTTAGCTATTGTTGGTGAATCTGGCTGTGGTAAAAGTACGATTGCATCAAGCATTATCGGCTTGTATGACCACAAAAACACAAAAGTAACTGGAGATATTCTTTACAATGAATTAAATCTTGTTGGATTAAACGAGTCACTTTTCAATAAGATTCGTGGTAACAATATTGGGATGATTTTCCAAGATCCCTTAGCAAGTTTGAATCCTTTAATGCGTGTAGGAGATCAAGTAGCTGAAACTTTGTATTACCATACTGATTTAGATGAAGCAGCTCGTAAGAAGCGGGTACTTGAGCTCTTTAATCAAGTAGGGATGCCAAGACCTGAAGAAATGTATCTCAATTATCCTCACGAATTATCTGGTGGTTTACGTCAACGTGTAGTAATTGCGATGGCAATTGCATGTAAACCTGAAATTATTATTGCAGACGAACCAACAACGGCCTTGGATGTTACTATTCAAGCTCAAATCTTAGATTTGCTTGAAAAAATTCAAAAGGAATCTCATTCAGGAATTATTTTGATTACTCACGACTTAGGTGTTGTGGCAGAAACAGCTGATGAAGTTGCAGTTATGTATGCAGGTCAAATTGTCGAAAAATCCGATGTTAAGACTATTTTCAAACATCCATTGCACCCATACACTCGCTCACTTTTGAATTCAATGCCTCAATCAGATGATACTGATCAAGAATTACATGTTATTCATGGTACTGTTCCATCATTGAAGAATATGCCACGTACTGGTGACAGATTCGCAGCCAGAATTCCATGGGTTCCAGCCAGCGAACACGAAGATGACCCAGTTTTACATGAAGTAGAACCAGGACACTTAGTAAGATGTACTTGCTGGAAGAACTTTCACTTTAACAACCAATAGTAAGCGGGGATAATTATGGGAAGAGAAATAATTCAAATTAAAGATTTAAAAGTGCACTACCCAATTCGTTCCGGCTTCTGGAACAGAATTACTGATTATGTACGTGCAGTAGATGGTGTTAACTTTTCAATCAATGAAGGTGAAACTTACGGCTTGATTGGGGAATCAGGTTCTGGTAAATCAACCACTGGTAAGGCAATTGTCGGAATTGAAAAGGTAACAAGTGGACAAATCCTATATAAGGGTGTTGATATAACTAAGGCATCTAACCGTAAAAAGTTAAACTACAACAAGGATGTCCAAATGATTTTCCAAGATTCAATGTCAAGTTTGAATCCCAGAAAGCGAATTGAAGATATTATTGCTGAACCAATTCGTAACTTTGAAAATCTTACAACTGATGAAGAACGTAAAAGAGTTCAAGAGTTGCTTGATATCGTTGGAATGCCAAGTGATGCAATTTATAAATATCCTCACGAATTTTCCGGTGGTCAAAGACAAAGAATTGGTGTTGCACGTGCAGTTGCAACCAGACCTAAGTTAATTGTTGCTGATGAACCTACTAGTGCTTTGGACTTATCAGTTCAAGCTCAAGTATTGAACTTTATGAAGAATATTCAACAACAATACGGCATTGCTTACTTATTTATTTCACACGACTTGGGTGTCGTAAAGCACATGTCTGAAAACTTGGCTATTATGCACCGGGGACGTTTAGTTGAAATTGGTACTAGAGAAGAAATCTACAACAATCCAATGCATATCTATACTAAGAGATTGCTTGCTTCAATTCCTCAAGTTGATGTTGATCATCGTGAAGAAAATAAAAAGCACCGTCTTGAAGTTGAACGTGAATTCCTTGATAACCAATCACGTTGGTATGATAAGGATGGACGGGTATTTCCACTACAAAGGGTAACGCCTACACACTATGTAGCTTTACCATCAGATTTAATAAGCAAGATGGAAGAGGGGGAATAAAACAATGTGGAAAACAGTTCTACGTAGATTCTTAGTTATGATTCCTCAAATCATCTTGCTAAGTATTTTAGTTTTCTTCTTAGCTAAAATGATGCCAGGGGATCCTTTTACTGGTTTGATTAACCCAAATTCAGATCCAAAAGAAATTGCTAGATTAAAGCAACAACTTGGATTGAATGATGCACCTTGGGTACAATATTCTCGCTGGGTTGGTAACTTATTACATGGTGATTTAGGTACTAGTTACATTCAACATACCTCTGTTGCTTCATTGATTGGGGACAGAGCAGTTAATACTTTCTGGTTAGCTTTATTTTCAGTAATTGTTACTTACGTGATTGCATTGCCTTTAGGTATTATTGCTGGTAAACACCAAGATGGCATTGCTGACCAAGGTATTCAAATTTATACTTATCTAATTATTGCTACACCATCATTTGTATTCTATATCTTAGGGTTATACTTATTTGGATTTATCTTGAATTGGTTCCCAATTAGTGGTTCTGTTGGGGCCGATGCAAGTGGATTCTGGGGATTGCTATTTAGTAGAATTCAACACTTAATTCTACCAGGTTTATTATCAGCAATTCTTAGCACCACCGGTATCATTAACTACTTAAGAACAGGAATTATTGATAACAAGGTTGAAGATTATGTTAGAACTGCCCGTTCAAAGGGTGTTCCAGAAAAGGTGGTCTTCAATAAGCACATCTTGCGTAATTCATTACTGCCTATTGCTGCATTCTTTGGTAACACAATTACCGGTTTATTAAGTGGATCAATTCTTTTGGAAACTGTTTTCAGTTATCCTGGTATGGGTAAGTTGTTCCTTGATTCAATTAGCCAACGTGATTACACTACCTTAACTGCATTGATTTTGCTCTATGGTATTTTAACTTTAATTGGTAACTTATTGTCAGATATTATCATGAGTATCGTTGACCCAAGAATCAGAATTCAATAGGAGGTGTAGGAAATGAAAAAAGATAAGAAAAAAGAAAATCAATCCAAAGTTTCACTTCCACCTTCTGGTCTTAGAATAGTCTGGAATGAAATTAAACGTGATAAAATGGCGCTAGCTGCGTTAGCAGTTATTATTGTCATCTTGTTATTTACTTTTGGTGGTTCACTATTTTTGAATAAATCACAAGTAACCGAAGTTAATATTGCTGATTCCTACTATGGCTGGGGCGAAGCAGGGCACTTGCTTGGTACTGATGACGGTGGCCGTGATATTTTGAAGCTTTTAATCATGGGTGGTAGAAACTCTATCATGGTTGGTCTTTCAGTAACTGTAATCTCACTGATTTCTGGCTTGGTTATTGGACTTGTTTCTGGATATTTTGGTGGTTTAATTGATAATATCATCATGCGTATAGTTGACTTCGTGCAAATTTTGCCACAAATGCCAATTTTGATTGTCTTTGCAGCAACTATTCCAAATTACAATGCCTTTACTTTGGTTATTATGATTACCTTGTTTGCCTGGACTGGGAGTGCGCGTTACTACAGATCATTTGTCCTGTCTCAAAGAGAAAGAGAATATGTACTTGCTTCCAAAACCTCTGGCTCATCAAACTTACAAATTATGTTTAGAGAAGTATTGCCAAATATTTCGTCAATGATTATTATTGACGTAATCCTTTCAGTTGCAGGAAATATTGGTATAGAAGCTTCACTTTCATTTATTGGTTATGGTCTTCCATCAACTACTCCATCACTTGGTACTTTGATTGGATATGCCAATGACCCAGTAAACGTTACTACTAGACCTTGGCTTTGGGTACCTGCCATGATTTTACTTCTTGTTATTTCATTAAGTATTAACTATGTTGGTAAGGCCTTACAAAGAGCTGGGGATGCAAGACAACGTGAAAACTAGTTAAAATAAGCCACAAGGCTTATTTTTTTTCTCCAATTAGCTCACTATAAAAACTAGTCATAAATATAAAATTACATATAATTGAGCAATTTATAAATCTGATTACAAATATATAAGACCAAATTAATAAAAGCAATTGATATCTTTAATAAACGATGATAATATAAGGATATCAACTTGTTCCAATTAATTTGGGGGAATTAATATGTTTTCAAAGAAAGTATTTGCATCAGCTGGTTTATTGGCTGGAGTTGCATTGACTCTAACAGCATGTGGTAGTGGTAATAATTCATCTTCTGATGCTACACCACATTTCAAACAAGCTGTACCTAAGAAGACTGTTAAAAGTGGTGGTACCTTAAAGGTTGCTATTGAAACAGATACACCATTTACTGGAATTTTTAGTCAAGAACTTTCATCAAGTGCAATTGACTCAGAAGTATCTCAATATGGACAAGAATCATTATTTGATACTGATGATAATTACAAGATTAATGATAAAGGCGCTGCTACTTTAAAAATTGATCAAAATGCTAAGACAGTTACTATTACTGTCAAAAAGGGTGTTAAGTGGTCAGATGGTAAGCAAGTTGTAGCCAAAGACCTTGAATATCCATATGAAATTCTAGGTAACAAGGAATCACAATCTCCATATTACACTTCTGCCATTGCTTCAATTGTGGGGATGCCTGAATATCATGAAGGAAAAGCTTCAAAGATTTCTGGGATTGAAATGCCAGATGGTGAAAATGGTAGGACAATTGTAATTCACTTCCAAGAAATGAAACCAGGTATGTATCAATCAGGTAATGGATATTTCTGGGAACAAGCTGAGCCATATCACTACCTTAAGGATGTTAAGTTCAAGGACTTAGCCTCAAGTGATAAGGTTAGAAAGCACCCATTATTCTTTGGTCCCTATAAGTTACAAAAATTAGTTCGTGGCCAATCAGCAACTTGGGTAAAGAATCCATATTACTGGCGCGGAACTCCAAAGATTTCTAAGATTGTAAACTCCGTAATTGGTACCAATTCTGTTGCTCAATCAATTAAGTCTAACAAGTTTGACGTAATTGATGTAGTAAACTCACAATGGAAGAACATTAAGGGCGCTAAGGGCTATAACTTTGTAGCTAAGGTTCCTTTACAATACAGTTACTTAGCATTCAAGGTTGGTAAGTACAAGAATGGCAAGAATGTGATGAACAAGAATGCCAAAATGAATAATAAGTCACTTCGTCAAGCTATTGCATACGCAATGAATGTTGATGAAGCATACAAGCGCTATTCAAGTGGCTTGTCATTTAGAATTCCAACCTTAATTCCTAAGCAATTTGGAAAATATTATGATAAAAATGCCTTCCATTACTCATATAACATAAAGAAGGCTAACCAAATTTTGGATAAGGCTGGCTTTAAGAAGAAGGGCACTTACCGTACTCTTCCTAATGGTAAGAAGCTTGTCATTTACTTAGCTGCCATGAATGGTAGCAGTAACGTCCAAGAATCAATCATTCAAAACTACATCCAACAATGGAAGAAGATTGGCTTGGATGTAAAGCTTTCAACTGGTCGTTTGATTGAATTTAACTCATTCTATGACAAGATTAAGAATGATGCATCAGGCATTGATATGTTTATTGGGGCATGGAGTTTATCAAGTGAACCATCACCAGCTGACTTATACAATGAAGAAGCTCCATTTAACTACTCAAGATTCGTAACCAAGGAAAACACTCAGTTATTAAATGATATTGATTCTCAAAAGTCATTTGATAATTCATACAGAGTGAAGGTCTTCCACAAGTGGCAAGACTACATGAACAAGGAAGCATACGTTGTTCCTGTATCAAATGGTTACAGCATCACAGCTGTTAATAACAAACTTTCTAACTTCTCACTTAAGCCATCAGATTCTAATGCAAGATGGTATAAGTTAGGTTTTGTTAAGTAAAAATTTAAAGATTGAAATCGTTAAAGCAAGCGCATTTGCGCTTGCTTTTTTGTATAAAAAGATATGCAATTTTAAGCTTTACTAATAAAAAACAAAAAAATAATAAAATACCATTGACTTTTTAATTATTTACTTATAATATACTTAGTAACATTACTTATGAGAAAAAATGGAGGGAATTATATGAACAAAACTAGAGTATTAAGTTCATTTGGATTACTTGCAGGAGTTGCCTTGACTCTTACTGCATGCGGAAGCAAGTCATCAAATACTAATTCACAAAACACCACAAAGTTTAAAACAGCTGTACCAACTAAAGCTGCAAAGTCAGGTGGTACATTAAATTACGCTATTGAAGCTGATAGTCCATTTACTGGTATTTTCAGTAATGAGTTAGAAACATCAGCAACTGATTCAGATGTTATGCAATTCGGTAATGAATCATTGTTTGACACTGATGATAATTACAAGATTAATAACAATGGTCCAGCAACCTTTAAATTAGATAAAAATGCTAAGACTGTTACAATTAAAATTAAAAAAGGCGTTAAATGGTCAGACGGTAAGCAAGTTGTAGCCAAGGATATTGAATACGCATACGAAATCATTGCCAATAAGGATACCAAGTCACAACGTTATACTTCATCACTTGCCAACATTGAAGGCTTAGCTGAATACCACTCTGGCAAAGCTAGTTCAATTAGTGGTATTGAAATGCCAAAGGGTGAAAATGGCGATACTGTAGTACTTCACTTCAAAGAAATGAAGCCAGGTATGTATCAATCAGGTAACGGTTACTTCTGGGAATCAGCAGCACCATACCACTACTTAAAAGATGTTAAGTTTAAAGACTTAGAATCAAGTGATAAGATTCGTAAGCACCCATTGTTCTTTGGTCCTTACAAGTTACAAAAGCTTGTTCGTGGTCAATCTGCAACTTGGGTGAGAAACCCATACTACTGGCGTGGAACTCCAAAACTTAACAAGATTGTGGCAACTGTTGTTGGTACTAGTGCAGTCAGTCAAGCAATCAAGAGTCACAAGTTTGACATGATTGGTGTAATTAACTCACAATGGAAGAACGTTAAGGATACTAAGAACGTTAACTTTATTGCCAAGGTTCCACTATCATACAGCTACTTAGGATTTAAAGTTGGTAAGTATGACTCAAAGACTGGCAAGAATGTCATGAACAAGAATGCCAAGATGAACAACAAGGCATTACGTCAAGCTATTGCTTATGGCATGAATGTTGATGAAGCATACAAGCGTTACATGAACGGCTTATCATTCAGAGTTCCTACTTTGATTCCTAAGCAATTCGGCAAGTTCTACAACTCAAATGCTGATGCATACTCATACAACCTTAAGAAGGGTAACGAAATTCTTGACAAGGCAGGCTTCAAGAAGAAGGGTACTTACAGAACCTTACCTAACGGTAAGAAGCTTACTATTCATTTAGCTGCAATGAGCGGTAGTTCAGTGCAAGAAACTATCGTTCAAAACTACATCCAACAATGGAAGAAGTTAGGCTTGAATGTTAAGTTAACTACTGGTCGTTTAATTGAATTTAACTCATTCTACGACAAGGTTCAAAATGACAGTAAAGATATTGATATGTTCATCGGTGCATGGAGCTTATCAAGTGAACCTTCACCAGCTGACTTATACAGTGAAACTGCTCCATTTAACTTCTCAAGATTTGTTTCTAAAGAAAACACTAAGTTGTTAGATGACATTGACTCACAAAAGTCATTCAACACTGCATACAGAGTGAAGGCCTTCCACAAGTGGCAAAAGTACATGAACGACCAAGCTTATGTTGTTCCTGTATCAAATGGTTACAGCATCACAGCTGTTAACAGTAAGTTAACTAATGTTAACTTGAACCCATCAAGTGGTAACAGTTTATGGTACAAAGTCGCATTTGTAAAATAATAAAAAATATTTTAAAAGTCCGGGTAAAACCGGGCTTTTTTGTGCTTTCAAAAATAGGTATAATAAAAGGTTAGAAAGGAAAATATCGATGGTAGGCACAAGTTTTAAACAAAATCTAAAAGAAAAATATGGTATTACCTTTAAAAATGAAGGATTACTAGAGGAAGCCTTTACTCATTCTTCATATGTAAATGAACACCGTGATAATAAATATAGAGATTATGAAAAATTAGAGTTTTTAGGTGATGCAGTCCTTGAGTTAGCAGTATCTGATTATTTATATCGTCATTTTCCAGAATTAAATGAAGGTCAGTTAACTCGGATGAGATCTAATATCGTCCGGACAGAAGGCTTTTCAGTCTTTGCAATTGAATGTGGCTTTCCGGATGAGATTAATCTAGGTAAGGGCGAAGAAAAAATTGGAGCTCGTTCACGCAAAACCTTGCTTGAAGATGTTTTTGAAGCATTTAATGGAGCATTGTTTTTAGACCAAGGGATGGAAGCAGTCGAAAGTTTCTTACAACTGACAGTTTATCCATTAATTGATTCAGGTGAGTTTACTGACTCGCGTGATTATAAGACAGATTTGCAAGAATTGCTTCAAGTTGATGGTCCAATTAAGATAGAATATCAAGTACTTGAAGAAACTAAGCAACCATCTAATTTTAAAGTTGCTTTATATGTAGAAGATAAAAAAATATCTGAAGGTGAAGGCCACAACAAAAAAGCAGCTGAGCAAGTCGCAGCTAAGGTTGCTTTAACAAAATATGAAAAGGAATAAGGTGTAACAGTGCCATTAACTGAACTTACCCTTACTGGGTTTAAATCTTTTGCTGAGAAGACCAAAATTGAATTTGGTAAAGGAATTACTGGTATCGTTGGACCAAATGGTAGTGGTAAAAGTAATATTACCGAAGCAATTCGCTGGGTAATGGGTGAATCAAGTGCCAAGTCCTTACGTGGTACTAACATGAAAGACGTAATTTTTGCGGGAAGCCAATTTCGGGCACCGATGAATCATGCGGAAGTTGAGATGTGCTTTGATAACAAGGACCGTAGTCTTCAAGTTGATGCTGATCGGGTGACAGTTGCCCGGAGAATTTTACGTTCAGGTGACAGTGAATATTTAATTAATAATCAGACTGTTCGTTTAAAGGATGTCCATGCGTTATTCATGGATTCAGGTATTTCACAGGATAGTTTGGCAATCATTTCCCAAGGTAAGGTTGATGAAATTTTAAATTCCCGACCTGAGAATCGTCGTCTTATTTTTGAAGAAGCAGCTGGTGTTCTACGTTTCAAAGAACAAAAGCAAACTGCTCAGCATGAACTAGAAAAGACGACTGATAATTTAATTAGAATTAATGATTTAGTTAATGAACTTAAGGGTAGAGTTGAGCCATTACATGAACAAAGCAGTTTAGCCAAAGAATATAAATTCCAAAAAAGAGGCCTTGATGAAGCCTTAAAGACCTTACTAGCTTTTGAAATTGAAGATTTAGAACTAAAAAGAGCAGATTTAACCAAAAAGTCTGCTAAAAGCCAGAATATTTTGAGTAAGCTTGATAATGAAGTGCAAAGAACGCAAGGTGAACTGGCACAAAAGAAAAATCAACTAAATCAAGCAAATAAAGAAAAAGAGCAACTGCAAGAGCAACTCTTACAATTAACCCAAAAGATTTCTAATTTAAATACTAATTTGCAAGTTGCGGAACAATCTGATCAATATAATGATGCAACTAAGAAAGAATACCAAGATCAGCTAAGCGAGCTTAAAATTAGTTTAGTTAAGCTAACAGAGCATACTAAAGCTATTAAAAAAGAGCAGGATCAGCTTTCAAAAGAATATGATTCACTGATTTCAACTAAGAAGCAGTTGATGCAGACCTTAAATGTAGATCCTGAAACTTTAAGTAAAGAGCTTGAAGATTTAAGAAATGAATACATTGAAGGCTTGCAAGCTGAAACAACCAATAATAATGATTTAGTTCACCTTAATAATGAATTAAAGCGTCTGCAAAATACTAGTAATCCAGAGCTAGATAACGTTTCAAAAGATTTGGCAAAAGGTGAAGCTGAATTAAAGGAGTTACAAGAGCAAGGTAAAGCTGCTAACAGTGAACGTAAAAATCTTGAAGCAAAAGTCAATGCTTTAAAGGAGCGTTTAGCAGATTTAACTGCCAAGGTTAAACTTCAAAATACCGACTTACAAACTGCAAGTCAGCACGTTCAAGCCATTAAGGCTAAAAAAGAAGCTTTAGCCAATATTCAAAAACGTCATGAGGGTTATTACTATGGCGTTAGAAATATCTTGAACAACCTTAATGATTATCCTGGCGTTATTGGGGTAGTTGGTGAATTATTGCAATTCCCAGCAGAACTAGAAGCAGCATTGACAACAGCATTAGGTGGTGGCGTTCAAGATTTAGTAACTAAAACAAAAGCTGATGCTCGAAATGCAATTATGACCTTAAAGCAAAGAAGAAGTGGTCGTGCAACGTTCTTGCCACTAGATGGATTACGAGTTAACAAAATACCAGCATCAACTGTGACAACTTTGAAGGCAATGCCTGGCTTTATTGGTGTAGCCGCTGATTTAGTTCAAACTAAAACACCCGAAGATATCACCAATGCAGTCGATTACTTGCTTGGTTCTGTTATTATCGCTGATACAATTGACAATGCCATGAAAATTAACTCAAGAGTTTACCGCTACCGAGTTGTAACTCTTGATGGTGACGTAATTTCACCAGGTGGTTCAATGTCAGGTGGGGCTAAGAATCAAAAAAATAATTCTCCACTTCAAATTGCAAGTGAGATTTCAAAATTAAGTAAGATATTAGAAGCAGACCAAGCAAAAGTTGACCAAATTAAGGCAGCTATTGTTGATTTACAAACTGAATTGACAACTTGCCAAGATAACTTTACAGAACAAAATAATAAATTGCAGGCAGTAAGCCAAGATGTCACCAGTTTAGCAATTAGTTATCAAAATAAAGAGCAAGAAGTTAAACGCTATCGTGACGCTCAAAAGATGTATCAAGCCCGGGTTGATGAAAAAGCTAAAGAAATCCTTAATCTTCAAGCTGAGCTTGCCACCAAAAAGAGCAAGCAAACTAGTTTGACTGATGAGCTTGCAAAGAAAAAAGAAGAAATTAGTGAAAAGAAGCGACAAATTGCTGATTTTGATAACTTGAATAAAGAAGTCCAAGCCAAACTTAGTGATTTGAATCCGCAACTTGCAGTTTTGAAGACGAAAAAAGCTAACTTAGAATCAAAACTTGCAGAAGCTGATAGTCAAATTAAGCTAAATCAAACGCAAACTAAGAACTTAGAAACTAAATTAGCTAATTTAAGTTCAAGCGCTGAATTATCTGAAAGTCAGCGTAAAGAAGCCAAAGCAGAAGTTGAAAAATTGACTAGTCAAAAAGAGCAGGTCCAAGAGCAAATGAAGGCTTTAAGTGCCAAACTAGGTCAATTAGATGCTCAAATTAGCCAACTTGATGCTACTTTTACTAGAAATTATGATTTGCGTAAAGATGCTGCTAGTGAACAAGAACAATATTCAATTGAACTTGCTCAAGTAAAAACAAAAATGAAGCAAAATCTAGATAAATTACGTGATGAATATCAACTCAGCTATGAATTAGCTTTAAAACAATCAAAACTTGAAAATACAGCTGAAAATCAGGCAAAACTGAAAAAGCAAGTTAAACTTCATCAAATGAGTTTAGATGATATTGGTCCAGTTAACTTGTCAGCAATTGCTGAATATGATGAAGTTAAACAGCGTTATGACTTTTTGACTAAGCAACAAGATGATTTATTAAAGGCAAAAGAAGATATTGAGAAGTCAATGACTAGTCTTGATGAAGAAGTTAAACGCCGCTTTAAGTCTAGCTTTGAAAAAATTGCTAAGAGTTTTAGCCAAATCTTTCCGGTTGTTTTTGGTGGAGGAAACGCTAAGTTAGTCTTAACAGACAGTGATAACTTGCTAGAAACTGGAATTGAAATTATTGCTCAGCCACCTGGTAAGAAATTGCAACGCTTGTCACTTTTATCAGGGGGAGAAAGGGCCTTAACGGCGATAACTTTGCTTTTTGCAATTTTGCAAGTAAATCCAGTACCATTTTGTATCCTCGACGAAGTTGAGGCTGCTCTTGATGATGCTAACGTAACGCGTTTCGCCAAGTTTTTACATCATTATGATATGCATACGCAATTTATTGTGATTACTCATAGACGAGGAACGATGGAAAAAGCAGACCAACTTTATGGAGTGGTTATGCAAGAATCTGGCGTTTCTCAAGTATTGTCGGTATCATTAAAAGAAATAAAGGATGAGGTGAGTTAATGGGATTATTTGACAAAATCAAGAAAACTTTATTTGGTAATAATGAAGAAAAAGCTGAACAGGCTACTTCTAAGCTAGAAGAGGAAAAAGCAGAAGTTACTGAAGAAACTAGTGAAGTAGAGTCAGAAGAAAATAAAGCGGCAGAAGTTGAAACTAATGCTGATGCTTCAGAAGCTGAAAATGAAAGTTCAGCTTCTGAAGAGGTAAAAAATGAGCCTGAAGTAAGTTCTAGCAAAGAAGAGCAAACTGATTCTGAAGAAGTTGCTGAATCAAAGCCAGAAGCTGAACCAGTAGATACTGCTGTTAGTCAAGAAGTTGAAGATAGTAGCTCAGAAGAAGAAAAAGGCGAAGAAATAGAACCTGAAGCAGAATCTAGCGAAAGTAAGAAGCAAGAACTTTATGACAATGGCCTAAAGAAAACAAATCAAGGCTTTGGTGCTAGACTTAATGCCTTCTTTGCCCAATTTAGAAGTGTTGATGAAGATTTCTTTGACGAATTAGAAGATTTGCTAATTGAATCTGATGTTGGCTTTGAAACTAGTGAAGAATTAATTGATCAACTAAAAGACGAAGCAAAATTGCAAAATGCCAAGAGTCACGATGAACTCAAAAAATTAATTGTTCAAAAACTTGTTGAAATTTATGATCAAAATGGGGATGCTGCGGCTGAAAAGTTAACTTATAACGAAGGAAAGACTAATGTTTATCTTTTTGTTGGAGTTAATGGCGCTGGTAAAACAACAACCATTGGTAAGTTAGCTCAAAGATTCAAGCAAGAAGGCAAAAAGGTTGTGTTAGTTGCAGCTGATACCTTTAGAGCTGGTGCTGTTGAACAACTTAAAGAATGGGGCAAACGGACTGAAACTGAAGTTGTAACAGGCCCTGTTCAAGCTGATCCAGCAAGTGTAGTTTATGATGGTGTCAAACATGGTTTAGAAGAGGATGCTGATTATGTTTTAGTTGATACTGCTGGCCGGCTTCAAAATAAACAAAACTTGATGAAAGAGCTTGAAAAAATTGAGCGGACAATTAAAAAGTTAGTTCCAGATCAACCTTGCGAAACCTTATTAGTATTAGATGGTTCAACTGGACAAAATGCATTACTTCAAGCCAAAGACTTTGACAAGACAACCAAGCTTACTGGACTTGTTTTAACTAAGTTAGATGGTTCTTCAAAGGGTGGGGTAATTTTAGCAATTAGAAATGAAATGAAATTGCCTGTTAAGTTAGTTGGTCTTGGTGAAAAAGCTGAAGATTTGGCTGATTTTGATGCAGCTAGTTATGCTGTTGGTTTATTCCACGGAATTGTATAAGGAGAAAAAGATGAAAGAATTAAGTGCATGTACAACTATTTTAGTTGGTAAAAAGGCATCAATTGATGGTTCAACTATGATTGCTAGAAATGATGATACTTTTTTGCCAATTACACCACAAAAGTTTGTGGTTAAGCCTGCTGTTAAGGGTGAAAAGGGACGTCATATTAAGTCGTGGCTCAACAAGTTTGAAATGGACTTACCAGATTGGGCCTACAGAACTCAAGCTGTGCCAAATGTAGACTACAAGAACTTGGGTTACTATGAAGAAAGTGGCATTAACGAAAAGAATGTTGCGATGTCTTGTACTGAATCAACTTATGGTAACGAAAGAACTTTAGCTTTTGATCCATTGGTAGTTGATGGTCTTGATGAAGACTGTATGCAAAATGTGGTAGCACCTTATATTGACTCAGCCCGTGATGGTGTTAAATTATTGGGTGAATTAATTAAGAAGTATGGTTCTGCTGCTGGAAACTCAGTTTTGTTTGGTGACAAGGATGAAGTTTGGTACATGGAAATTGTTACTGGTCACCATTGGGTAGCTCAAAGAATTCCCGATGATTGCTATGCAGTTGCTGCAAACCGAGTTTCAATTGAACAAGTTGACTTTAATGATTCTGATAACTTTATGTGGAGTGAAGGAATCCAAGAATTCGTTGAAAAGCACCACTTGAATGTTGATCGAGAAGGTTTTAACTTCCGTCACATTTTTGGTACTTACAATGAAAAAGATCGTCACTACAACACTAGTCGTGTTTGGTATGCTCAAAGATACTTCAATCCAAGTATTGAACAAGATCCAGAAGATGGTGATTTACCATTTATCCGCAAAGCAGAAAAATTAATTAATCCTGATGATATTACTTTTGTTTTAGGTAGTCACTATCAAGAAACTCCATTTGATCCATATGGCAAGGGTACTGATGAAGAAAAGCATCGCTACCGTCCAATTGGTTTAAACAGAACTCAAAATGCTCACATCTTGCAAATTAGAAATGACTTGCCAGAAGATAAGGCGGCTATTTACTGGTTATGTATTGGTGGCCCAACCTTTACACCATTTATTCCATTCTTTGCCAATATGAATGATACTGAAGAAAGTTTTAAGAATACTAGCTTAACTTTCAATCAAAAAGATGCCTGGTGGTTCTACAAGGCAGTAGCGGCAACTGTTGAAAGTCATTACCCACAATTTGTTCAATTTGATACCGATTATCTAATTGAAATGCGTCGTTACTTTAGAGCAAGAATTGAAGAAGTTGTTGCTAAGGCTGGCGATTTGAAGGGTGAAGAACTAACAGAATTCTTGACTAAAGAAAATCAAGAAACTGTTCGTTATACTCGTGAACAAACTGAAAAGTTATGGGGCAAGATGTTAACTGAAAGTATTAATATGAGTAAGTTAACCTTCAACATGGATAAAAACCTATAATTAATAGAAGGCGTAGACAAGCTTGAAAGCTTGATCTTACGCCTTTTTTGATATTAATGATTTTATTTTTGTTGCACAAGTGTTGCACGTGATAATTCAATTGTAAAAAATTATCTATGAAAAAATAGCTGAATCAAATTATGCCACTTGCTCCCTTTAACTTGATAATCTTTTACAGCTTGGGTAACTTCAACGCAGCCAATATATTTTCCTGCTTCATTATGTAAGCTATAAAAAGAAATGTTAATTGGCATTTTATTTTTGGTGATATTAATTGAAAGTGACTTTCTCTTGCCATCGTGCATTTGCTTAAGCACGGCTTTAACAGCCTTTTGTGAATGACCAGGATGAACTTCAAAAACAGATTTTCCAATATCTGCTTCGGTTCTTGGAAAGATGCGATTAGTATTCATTGAAGACCAAACAACGGTATCATTTTCGTCTAAAACATCGAATTCTTGGGGAATTGTTTTAAAAATTGCATTTAATTGGTCAATTGATAAATGACCACCAATTAAGTTAATATCTTTATTCATATCAGTTTCTTCTTCCATTTATTAACTACTTTTATTTTAGCATTATATTTATTCATGGATTTTCTTTGTGATAATCAATTTGAAAGCTTTTTTAGTGGAAGTTTAGTATAATTTAAGTAGGAGATACAAGGCCTTACTAAAGGAAAAGTAGGGAAGATTATGAAAATTAATCAATATCAAATTGGTCATTTAGTCAACATGCTTTTACTTGCTCTTTTGATATTGCGAGTTTCACAAGCCAACTTAACTATAGCAATTTTGTTTGTGCTTTTCTTAATTATCCCTAGCTACTATTTATTAGGTCAAGCAGCTAAAAAGAAAATGTATCTAGTATATCTACAAATGTTTTGGGATATTATTCTATTTTTAGGATTATATTTCTTTATTAAGTAAGTCATTATGAATTAAGCTACACCATGGAGTGTAGCTTTTTGTTTTGGTATACTATGAATTGGTGAAGTAAATGGAACTGATAAAAAACGAAGAGTTGGCTGACTTATATTCATTTTACGGCCAACTATTAACGAAAGGGCAACAGGCCTATTTTGAAGATTATTATTATGATGATTTATCATTAGGTGAAATTGCTGATAATCATGGTGTTTCTCGGCAAGCTGTTTATGATAACTTACGTAGATCAAGTAAGAGTTTGGAAAACTATGAAAAAAAGCTTCACCTTAAACGTGACTACTTGCAAATGGATCAATTAGCTAGTGAGGCTTTAAAGCAGCTAGCTAGTGATCCTGAAGCAAGCCGCGATAACTTAACTAAGTTAATAAAATTAATTAGAGGAGAATAATTAGATGGCTTTTGAAAACTTAAGTGAACGAATTCAAAAAGCATTAAAAAATTTAACCGGTAAGGGTAAGGTTAGTGAAGCTGACATTAACGCCGCAAGTCGTGAAATTCGCCTTGCCTTACTTGAAGCTGACGTTAATTTTAAAGTTGTTAAAGACTTCATTAAAAAGATTAAGGAAAGAGCTCTAGGCCAAGAAGTTCAAGGTAGTTTAACTCCCGGTCAACAGATTATCAAGATTGTTAATGACGAATTAACTAAGATGATGGGGGAAGAAGCTGCTAAGTTAAATAAGGCTCCCCATATTCCTACGATTATCATGATGGTTGGTTTACAAGGTACTGGTAAAACCACGACCGTTGGTAAATTGGCCAAGTATTTGATGGATACTGAAAAGGCTCGTCCATTATTAATTGCTGGTGATATTTATCGTCCAGCCGCAATCGATCAGTTAAAGCAAATTGGTGATCAGTTATCTGTCCCTGTCTTTAGCGAAGATGAAAAAGATGTTGCAAAGATTGTGGCAGATGGTTTGGCTCAAGCAAAAGAAGCTAAGAATGATTATGTTTTGATCGATACCGCTGGTCGACTTGAAATTGATGAAGCTTTAATGGAAGAATTAGAGCGCGTTAAAGCAGTTGCCAAGCCTGATAATATCGTCTTAGTTGTTGATGCAATGACTGGTCAAGTTGGTGCACAAGTTGCAGAAACTTTTGACAAGCGCCTTGATGTTACTGGGGTTATTTTAACTAAGCTCGATGGTGATACTCGTGGTGGTGCTGCACTTTCAATTAGAGCGGTTACTGGCAAGCCAATTCTCTTTACTGGTCAAGGTGAAAAATTATCTGAACTTGAAGGATTTTACCCAGATAGAATGGCATCAAGAATTTTGGGTATGGGGGATGTTTTAACCTTAATTGAAAAGGCCCAAAGAGATTATGATGCCAAAGAAGCTGAAAAAGTTGCCCAAAAGATGCGGGAAAACACCTTTGACTTTAACGACTTCATTGATCAATTAGAGCAAGTTCAAAAGATGGGGCCACTTGATCAAATTATGAAGATGTTACCAGGGATGGCTAATAATCCGCAATTAAAGAACTTTTCTATTGATGAAAAGCAAATTGCCCACACAAAGGCTATTGTTTACTCAATGACTGAAGCAGAACGCCAAGACCCAGACTTGCTTAAGCCTTCAAGAAGACGCAGAATTGCAGCAGGTTCTGGTCGTCCAATTATGGAAGTTAACCGCATGATTAAGCAATTTAAGCAATCAAAAGAAATGATGCAAAAGATTACTAGTGGTAATACCAAGGCTTTGGCAGGACTTCCAGGAATGGATTCACCAATGGCTCAAGCTGCAATGCGTCGTATGGGCAAGCAATTTAAGAAGGGCAAGAAGAAGCGCATGAAGAAGTTGCGCCGATTTAAGTCATAATTTTTAAAACTGTTAAGTAAAAATACTTTACACTTAAAAGAAAGCATGATATTATTAATACCGTTAATTAATTAGGAGGAATTCAAATTATGGCAGTTAAAATTCGTATGCGTCGTATGGGTTCTAAGAGAAAGCCTTTCTACCGTATCGTAGTTGCTGACTCAAGAGCTCCACGTGATGGTCGTTTTATTGAAGAAGTAGGTTACTACAACCCAGTTTCACAACCTAAGGAATTGAAGCTTAACGAAGAAAAAGTTTTTGAATGGCTTCAAAAGGGTGCACAACCATCAGACACTGTTAGATCACTTCTTTCAGGTGCCGGCTTAATGCAAAAGTTGCACGATGCAAAATACAACAAGTAATTAAGTTTACTTAGAAAGTTTGAAGTGAAGGCTTCAAACTTTTTTTATTAGGTAGAATGAGGATTTTTAATGCAATATTATGATGTAGCCCAAATTTTGACCAGTCATGGACTTAAAGGCGAAGTTAAAGTAAAGGTTATAACTGATTTCCCTGAAGAGCGATTTTCTGCGGGAACTAAATTAGAAATAAAAGAAACTAAACAACAATTAACTGTCAAAAGTGGCCGTCCTTTTAAGCAGTTTTGGCTCGTAACTTTTGCTGAAATTGCAGATATCAATGAGGCAGAAAAGTTATTTGGAAAGACTTTGGTCATTAGTGAAGAAAATCAACCAGAATTACCTGAAGGTCAATATTATTACCATCAGATTCTGGGATTAACAGTTTTAGACAATCTGACTGGTGAAAAAATTGGCCAAATAACAGACGTTGAATCTCCAGGAGCTAATGATATTTGGCAAGTAACTCCTCAAAAGGGAAAACCATTTTGGTTACCTTATGTCCCAGCTTTTGTAAAGGACGTAAATTTGGATAAAGGCGAGGTCAGAGTTGAACTAATGGAGGGGTTACGCGATGAAGATTAATGTCTTAACTCTTTTCCCTGATATGTTTGCTCCTCTTCAAGTTTCAATGTTAGGACGAGCTTTAGAAGATCAAAAATGGAATTTAAATTTGGTAAATTTCCGAGATTTTACGACAGATGTTCACCATCACGTTGATGATACTCCATATGGAGGCGGAGCTGGCATGGTGCTACAAATTATGCCAATTAAAAAGGCCCTTGATTCACTTGAAAGTAAGGGAAAAGTAATTATTACAGCTCCACAAGGAAAAACTTTTAATCAGCAAATGGCTCAGCGCTGGGCAAATGAAGAATCAGAATTGACATTTATTTGTGGGCACTATGAAGGTTTTGATCAAAGAGTCTATGAAATGGCAGATGAAGTTGTTTCGATTGGAGATTATGTTTTAACTGGTGGTGAATTACCAACGATGAGTATGATTGATGCTACTGTTAGACTTTTACCAGGTGTTCTGGGTAATTCTGCTTCTCCAGTTGAGGAAAGTTTTTCTCATGGGCTTTTAGAATATCCGCAATATACTCGTCCAGCAGATTTTGAAGGGATGAAAGTCCCTGACGTATTGATGAGCGGAAATCATGGGAAAATTGCTGAGTGGCGATTAAAAGAAGCCCTTAGAAACACTTTGATTAATCGCCCAGATATGTTAGAAAATCGTGATTTTTCTGCAGAAGAAGCTAAATTATTAGCAGAAATAAAATCCGAGCTTGATAATCAAGTTTAGAGTTGGTATGATATTAAGAGTGGCAAGTAGCCACATAAAGTTATGGGTATTCCGCTGGCAAAAGGTTTGTTGATGAATACCGTAGAAGGAGAAGATATTATGGATCCATTAATTCAAGAATTGACTAAGGAACAACTTCGTGACGATATTCCTACTTTCCGTGCAGGTGACACTATCCGTGTTCACGTACGTGTTGTTGAAGGTACTCACGAACGTATCCAACTTTTCGAAGGCGTTGTAATCAAGAAGAAGGGTACTGGAATCAGTGCTACTTACACTGTTCGTAAGATTGCTTCTGGTGTCGGCGTTGAACGTACTTTCCCAGTTAACGACCCACGTGTTGCTAAGGTAGAAGTTGTACGTCAAGGTCGCGTACGTCGTGCTAAGCTTTACTACTTACGTAACTTACACGGTAAGGCAGCAAGAATTCGTGAAGTTCGTCGTTAATCTCACGTTAAAAAAAGCAGCTCGAATGAGCTGCTTTTTTAGATGTTGCATTTAATTTCTTTGGAGGGAAGAAAGGTATGTTTAAAAAGGTATTTGCCTTAAAGTGGACGTATTATGTTTTTTCATTAGGACTTATTTATACAATAGTTCTAGGTTTTTTTACCCTTTGGGCTATGTATGATCATATGAATCAAGCAACAATTTATGAAAAAGTAGGGATATTTTTCCCACAAATTTTCCCACTATTTATTTGGGCTGCAGATTTATTTACTTATCCTTGGATAAGATTAGCTTTATTTGGTGAACGCTCTAAATTTGCAAAAAATACTGGTCGTAAGGTTTTAGATACATATAACCATTTAGTCAGTGACTCACAGAAGGCATATGAAAATGCACCTGAGCGAATTGTTGAAGGAACTATGTTTGTTGAAGCACCATACTCCATAACGAAGGTCGGGTATATTGTTCATTATTTAACAACCAATAACGAATTGAAGCAAAGAGCTAAAGATGCAGTTATAAATAAAAATTACGTAAAAATTATTTTATATGTTTCTCTTGCTGTTCTAAAGTTTGTCTTCGGTAACTTAATTGTTTATGTTATTTCATTTATTTTGTATCCACTAATGATGAAAGATAATAAACTTTATTATTTAGCTATTCAGAAGGAATATATAAGAAAATAAAAAGGGCACTCATTTGAGTGCCCTTTTGTGTTTAATAAGCTAAATATCATTTTGGGATATTAAGTCTTTTAATAGTTTTTCTTTTTTTGCCAGCATATGTTTTTAATGCCAACTTAACATGACTTTTCGTTTTACTTGGGTTGAAGTTTAATTTCTTATTCTTACTCATTGAAATTACCTCGTTATTTGGATAGTCATACTAATTATAAGAGAGTTTTATTATTAACGTAATTTTACCATGAGCTTTCAACCTCGTTTCCATTATTTAAAAACAACTATTTTAACTAACGACTGTAAATGAAAAGAATCATGTTAATCCCTCCTCTAACTTATTTAGCTTGATTATATCAAAATTAAAATATTAATACAAGAGATTTTAAAATTATAATGTATAAATAATAAAAGCACTTTGTTTACAAAGTGCTTTTAACTTATATTGAATCGCCTTTAAAAAATGTAACTGGTAATACATAATTCATTTCCGAAATTTCTTCATGATTGATTCTTTTTAGTAATAAGTCAACGAGTAATTTGGCAATTTCATCAATTGGTTGAATAATAGTCGATAAGTTTGGATTTAATTGTCGCATAATTGAAGTCCCATCATAACCAACAATTTTAATCTGATTACAATTTTGAAAATGATTCAACCTTATATATTGCCAAAATAAATTTGCTGAAAGGTCATCAGTGAAGAAGGCACCATCAATGCGATGTGAGGTCAATAATTTTTGAAAAGTCATTTTTTTCAGGTTAGCTGATTCGAAAAAATTCATTGGAACTAAAATTTGATTTAAATCATGTGATTTTATTGCATCTTGATAGCCTTTTAACCTTAAATCTGTTGGATTATTTGAACCCTTAATATTGCCAAAAAAGGCAATTTTTTCACAGCCAGAGTTAATCAGGTTTGAAGTTGCTATCCAGCCACCTTGATAATTATCTGAACTAACAACTGGTACATCAGGGCATAAGTTACGGTCAAATGAAACAATAGGTAAACCAGCTTCTTGGTATTGAGTAATATCCAAATTATGTGTTCCTGAAATTATCCCGTCAACTTGGTTAGCTTTTAGCATATTCAAATATGCTCGCTCTTTTTGGCTTGAATCTTGGGCAGCATTACAAAGAATCAATTTATAATTTTTTTGATTTAAAATTTCTTCAATGCGACTCACTAATTCAGCGAAAAAAGGATTGGTTAAACTTGGAACAATCGCACCAACTAACTGAGTCTTTTTCCCTTGCAGAGAGCGGGCGAGGGAGTTGGGTTGATAATTAAGCTTATTCATTGCATCGAAGACTTTTTTTCTAGTCTTTTCGCTAATATAGCCATAATTATTGATAACCCTAGAGACTGTTGTAGGTGAGACGTTTGCCAATTTAGCAACATCAGTTAGTTTAACAGGCATTAGATATCGGCCATTTCCCAATATTTAGCTTTAAAGTTAATGTCTCGATCTAAGACAAGCTTGTTACTACCGCCCTTAGGGAAGAAGCGACCAGTAAGTACATTTTCACCACCATTAACAAATACTTCAATTAATGAGTGATCTACAAAAATATCTAAATCAACTGCTGAATTCTTTGCAATAGCGATGGCTCTCTCAGTACCATATTTTTCATTAACAGCTAAGCCACTATTTTTACGGTCTAAAATTAATTTACCTGTTTTAGTGTCTATATGTAATTTTAAACATTCAGTATTTTCGTCATTTGCTGCAATTTTTAAAACTGCATCTTGTCCGGCAGCTATTTGAAGCTTAAGTTCAAATTGATTCTTGGTTGTCATTTCACCAGTAAATTCAACAGCTTCTCCGCGTAAATTGGTGGTAGCAGGAACTGGCTTTTGGATTAATTTACCATTTTTTAAGCTTAATTCCTTAACTTGACTGTAGCAGCCAGACCAGTTTTCAGCATCGGTTGGATAAGTTAAATCTGGTAAGCCAATCCAGCTGAGGGCATAGACCTTACCATCAGGAGCATTGAACGGCTGGGTAGCATAGACATCGAAGCCTTCATCCAAGTTCTTAATTTGAGAATTGCTAGTAAATTTTCCAGTTTCAAAATCAAATTTTTCGCCAATAAGGTACATATTAGGATAAATATTTCTATAATTTACTACATCTTTATCCATACCTTGTGGGCAGAAAATTAAAATTGGCTTTTCATCAATAAAGACCAGGTTAGGGCACTCAATCATATAGCCCATATCATCTTTTGAAAAATCTACATAACCTAGATCTTTCCATGGCCCAGAAACAGTTTCTGCTTCAAATAGAGAAATCTTTCCAGTTTTGGTAGCTTTATCTTGTGCACCAATAATACAGTAAAACTTACCATTATGCTCAAGAATTTGCGGATCGCGAAAATGGTCAGTGGTATGTTTTGGTTGCTCAATTAATGACTTAGGCAATTTTTCAATTTTATTAGCAGCGTCCATAAATGCACCCATTTGATGCGGATGACGGATCCAGTTTTCATCGCGGGCATTGCCGGTATACATTAAGAAAAGTTTATCGCCAATTACTTTGGCAGAACCTGAATATGCTCCGTGACTATCTAAAGCAGTATCTGGATAAATTGCAGTACCCAAATCTTTCCAGTGAACTAAATCTTTTGAGACGCAATGTGCCCATGATTTTAATCCATGGACTGGTCCAAATGGATATGATTGGTAAAAAACATGCCATTCATTATTAAAGTATGAAAATCCATTTGGATCATTCATTAAACCACTCTTTGGCCGAATATGATAATGCAATTGGTAGGGTGAATTACTTGCTTGTGCTTGAAGTTCTAAAAGCTCTTTAGCAGACCATTTTTCATAAGGCAAGTAACGCTTTTCAGTTGACCATTCCATAGTAAAGCTCCTTATTTTTAATTTTGCATCTTTATTTTACATTACAATCCCTATCAAATGTCAAGCGTTTAACAATTATTAAATGCTAATTTATCAATGATGTAAGCTATTGCAGAAAGCCATTACATATTTTTTAAGACAAAATTATGTTAAACGATTGACAGACATTTTTAGATAAAGTATCATAATAGCTGTAAGGGCTTTCAAACATTTATTTTTAGAAACGAGGATTGTAAACATGGCAATGGATTACAAGAAAGTTGCTGAAGATGTTGTTGCTGCTGTTGGTAAAGACAACTTAGTAGCAGCTGCACACTGTGCAACACGTTTAAGATTAGTTTTAAAGGATTTTGATGCAGTTGATCAAGCTGCACTTGATAATAATCCTGATGTAAAAGGGACATTTCAAACTAATGGCCAATATCAAATTATTATTGGACCAGGAGATGTTAACTTTGTTTATGATGAGTTAGTTAAGTTAACTGGGGTTCAAGAAGCTTCAACTGAAGAATTAAAGAAGATTGCAGATAATGGCAAGCCATTTAACCCAGTTATGGCATTCATTAAGTTATTGTCAGACATTTTCGTACCAATTATTCCTGCTTTAGTAGCAGGTGGTTTGTTAATGGCTTTGAATAACTTCTTAACACAACCTGGTTTGTTTGGACCTAAGTCAATTATCCAAATGAACACTGCTGTTAAAGGATTTTCAGATATTATTCAATTAATGTCTGCAGCGCCATTTATCTTCTTACCAATTTTAGTTGCTATTTCCGCTTCTAAGAGATTTGGTGCTAACCAATTCCTTGGTGCCGCAATTGGGATGATTATGACATCTCCTGATCTAGGTGCTACTGCAAAGTACTGGAATATCCTTGGTTACCACGTAATGCAAACTAACTACAAGTACCAAGTTGTTCCTGTATTAGTAGCAATTTGGGTATTATCAATTCTTGAAAAGAGATTCCACAAGATCTTACCACAAGCAGTTGACTTTACCTTTACTCCACTTCTTTCTGTAATGATCACTGGATTCTTAACATTTACTGTTATTGGACCTGTTTTCAAAGAAGTATCAGACTTATTAACTCAAGGTATTGTTTGGTTATACAACACTACTAGCTTTATTGGTATGGGTGTCTTTGGTTTGACTTATTCAGCAATTGTTACTACCGGTCTTCACCAAAGCTTCCCAGCAATTGAAACTCAACTTGTAACTGAATTTGCTAAGAACCATGTTGGTTCAGGTGACTTTATCTTTGTCGTAGCTTCAATGGCTAACGTAGCTCAAGGTGCTGCTACTCTTGCAATTTACTTCTTAACTAAGAACCAAAAGATGAAAGGCTTGGCTTCATCAGCAAGTGTTTCAGCATTCTTAGGTATTACAGAACCTGCATTATTTGGGGTAAACCTTAAGTACAAATTCCCATTCTTCTGTGCCTTAATTGGTTCAGGTGTTGCAGCAATTGTTGCCGGCTTAACCAAGGTTATCGCAGCATCAATGGGTGCAGCAGGTTTCATTGGGTTCTTATCAATTTATCCAAGTTCAATTCCATTTTACGTAATGTGTGAACTTCTTAGTTTTGCAGTTGCATTTGCATTAACATTTATGTACGGTAAAAAGAACTTAAAAGAAGAAGCGGTTGATATGTCAACAGTTTCTGCAATTCAATCAACTGAAAAGCAAACTGAAGTTGAACAAAATGTTAAAAAGCAACTTTCATTAAGTGATGAAGTTATTGCTAGTCCAGTTAATGGTAAAGAAGTCAGCTTGACAAGCGTTAATGATCAAGTCTTCTCAGCAAAATTAATGGGTGATGGTGCAGCAGTTATTCCTGCTGATGGTAATATTTACTCACCAGTTGATGGAGAAGTTACTGTTGCTTATGAAACTAAGCATGCATATGGTCTTAAATCAGATGATGGTGCTGAAATTTTAATTCACATTGGTATTGATACAGTTAACTTGAAAGGTGAACACTTTGAAAGCTTTGTGAAGCAAGGTCAACGTGTCAAGAAGGGCGACAAGCTTGGAACAGTTGACTTAGATGCAGTTAAAGCAGCTGGCTATGACACTACTGTAATGATTATTGTTACAAATACTAATGATTACGCATCAGTTGATCGTATTCAAAATGATGATGTAAAAGCTGGCGATAACTTAATCGCAGTTACTGCTCACTAAAATTTATCTCTCAAAATAAGAGTAGAAAAAAAGAAGGTTTTAAAACCTTCTTTTTTTAGTAGTTTCGATTTAATGAGATAACTTTGCCACAAATTTTAAAATGAGTATCTGGTAATAAGTCATCAGGGTACATTTCTTTATTATATGCCTTTAGACGTAATTCATTTGTTTGACGGTCTTTAGTCAGTTCCTTAAGAGTTGTACCGTTATTTTCAGTATAGGCAATAACTAAATCACCTAAGGAAGCATCATTTTGGTGACGAACGATGACCATATCTTCAGGATAAATGCCACGTTCAATCATACTCAGACCTTCAACTTTAAGCATATATAGTGGTTCACGCTTGTCGAACTTTTCAGGTCGTTCAACATAAAACTCGACGCCACTGTCATCTGCTAAGGCAGTATCAGGATCACCAGCTGCCACAGTACCCAAATATGGAATACCTGGATCTATTCCCAGAGCATTAAGACCATCTTGAGTTATTTCAAGAGCTCTAGGCTTACTTGGGTCCTTATATAGGTAGCCTGCTTTTACTAAACGATTAAGATGGCCGTGAACGGTTGAAGTAGAGGATAAGTTAACTGCTTCACAGATTTCACGAACAGTTGGTGGAAAGCCACGGCTTTCTACAGTATCATATATAAATTCAAGAATTTTGAATTGATTTGAATCTTCTTTGAGTGTCATTTCATTTCTCCGTATTTTTTCTTGACCTAATTATAACAAAGTAAAGATAAAATAACAAACGCCTGTTCCTGAAAAAAGTACTTTTTTTCTTCTTAATAATAATGTAAACTTAATATTGTTGTGAGGTGAAAACCTATGGATAAAAAAGAAGAAGAACAAATTCGCAAACGGATTAACGAGCTATATCATAAAAAGCAAACAGAAGGCTTAACTCCTGAAGAACAAAAAGAACGGGAAGAACTTCATAAGAAATTTATCGCCAATTTTAGAGCGGGATTTAAACAACAAATTGAAAATTTAGTTTTAATTGATAAAAATGGCAAAGAAATTACGTCTGAAAAGGCTAAAAGAGCACAAAGACGTAAGGGATTAAGACATGATTAAGTAGTATTGGAGGATAATTATGAATATTGGATTAGCAATTGTTTTAGTTATTATTGGTTTACTTATCGGGCTTGTAGGTGGATTCTACGGTGCTCGTGCATACATGAAGAAGTACTTTCAGGACAATCCACCAGTTAATGAAGATATGATTGTTGCAATGATGTCACAAATGGGACAAAAGCCATCTGCAAAGAAGGTTAACCAAGTGATGAACATGATGAAGCATCAACAAAAAGCAAAGTAAAAAAGTAGCTTAACTGAGCGGGATAATTGTCCCGCTCTTTTTTTATATTTATAATTAAAAAAATAAGAGGAGGAGTTTATGGATATTTTCAAAAAATTAAGTTGGTTCTTCAAAAAATATAAAAAACGATATACAATTGGTATTCTTTTTCTAATATTGACTTCGTTTGCTAATTTAGTTCCACCTTTAGTTTTAGGGAAAATTGCTGAGAAATTAAGTCTTGGTCAAATCTCTTGGACAGAATTCTTTCTTTACTTGTTTGGAATTTTATTAGCTGCACTTTTACTCTATCTTTTTCGCTTTGTCTGGCGTAGCTATATCTGGGGCGGGGCACAATATCTTGAAAAAGAATTTAGAAGTAAGTTATACGCTCATTTTTTGAAGATGGATGCAAGCTTTTACCTAAAACATAGAACTGGCGACTTGATGGCACATGCTACTAATGACTTAACTGCCATCAATTTGGTTGCTGGTGATGGCGTTTTATCACTGGTTGATGCATTGTTTACTGGTGGTACTACCATTATTGCCATGATGGTCTTTGTGGACTGGAGATTAACTTTGTTTGCTATGCTACCTATGCCACTTCTTGCTGTTATGGCAAGAAAACTTGGTGTTAGGCTACATGCTGCATATGATGCCAGTCAAGCAGCTTTTTCTGAATTGAATAACCACACGCAAGAGTCTTTGAAAGGAATTAAAGTTCTTAAAGCATTTAATCAAGCTGATGAAGATGCAAGAGTCTTTAATGATTTAACATTTAAGACAATAAAGATAAATCGACGAGTATTTAAAATTGATTCATTATATGATCCATTGACTACTTTGATTATTGGCGCAACCTATATAATTACGATTGTTTACGGAGGTTATTTAGTTCAAAATAATCAAATTAATATTGGACAATTAGTTTCGTTTATTGCCTATATTGGCGCACTAGATTGGCCTTTATTTGCAATTGGTTACTTATTTAATTTAATCGAAAGAGGTAGTGCAAGTTATGATCGGGTGATGAAAATTTTATCGGAAAAGAGTGCGATTATTGATCATTCAGAAAATAAGGAGATACCGGAAAATCCAATTTTATCTGCAAATATTAAGTCTTTTTCATATCCAGATGATCAAAAGCAATTAGTTTTAAAAGATATTGAATTTGAACTAAAACCGGGCCAAACCCTAGGTTTAGTTGGTAAGGTGGGATCCGGGAAAACTAGTTTAATTGAACTGATTATGCGAGATTTTGATAATTACCAAGGAAAAATTACCTTGGGAGATCAAGACATTCGCCAACTTTCCATGGATGCTTATTTAAATCAAATTGCTTATGTTCCACAAGAGAACTTCTTGTTCTCAATGTCGGTGCGTGATAATATTGCGTTTTCAAATCCTACTGCAAGTCAAGCGGAAATTGAAACCGCCGCCAAGCTAGCAGCTTTGCATGAGGATATCTTAGCATTCCCTGATGGATATGATACCTTAATTGGAGAAAATGGTGTTTCCTTGTCTGGTGGGCAAAGACAACGGATGGCGATTGCTCGTGCATTACTAAAAAATAGTCAGTTGCTAATTTTAGATGATGCTTTATCAGCGGTTGATGCAAAGACAGAAACAGAAATTTTAAGCCAATTAAGAAAGCAAACCAGAAAGCGTTCAGTTGTTATTTCAGCGCATCGTTTAAGCAGTGTTATGAAAGCAGATTTAATTTTAGTCTTAAAAAATGGGCAAGTTGTTGAACGGGGAACTCATGATGAATTATTAGCTTTAGGTGGCTGGTATAAAGAAATGTGGGATAAACAAGAATTAGCGAAGGAGGTTGGTGAAGAAAATGAATAAAAAGTTTGAATCTGACTGGTCAAAAGCTGTTAGTTTCTCTGAGCAAAAGCAAATTTTAAAAAGGATTTTGAGCTTTGCCAAATTTTATAAGTATTATTTCTTATTTGCTCTAATCGGAGCAGTTCTGGTAAGTGTCATCAATATGTTTTTGCCTAGATTTTTGCAATACTATATGGATAATTTCCTAGCTTATAAAAGTGCAACATGGCAAATTATTTATGGTGTAGCTGCAATTTATTTGATTGGGTTATTTCTGAAAGCCTTTTTACAATTCTCGTATGAATTTACTTATGCATTAGCCGGAGAAAAGACGCTTGAACATATTAGGCGGGTAGTTTATAGCAAATTACATCAGTTGGGGATGCGCTATTTTGATCAAGTACCTGCGGGTTCAATTTTGTCTCGGGTAACAAATGATACGATGGCTTTGAGCACCTTTTTGGGAATGTTCTCTACAGTTTTAATTGGTTTTATCTCAATGATTACTGCCTTCTTTGCGATGTATTATACAGATAAGGCCGCAAGTTTTTTAATTTTAATTTTTATCCCTATTTTGATGTTTGTAATGTGGTTGTATTCATATTTGAATTCAAAACTCTATCGGGAATATCGTGCCAGAAATAGTTTGATTAACACTAAATTGAACGAAACTATTAGTGGTATTAGTGTAATCCAGCAATTCAAACAGGAAAATAGAGTTCAAGCTGAATTTGAAAAGATTAATAATGACCAACTTAAGACTAGAATTAAGTTGATCAAGATGAATTCTATAATGCTTTCTCCCTTAACTAGTCTTTTGTATAATGTGGCTTTAGTTGCTAGTCTTGCTTATTTTGGCTTCCCTTTGAGAACTAGTTTTGTAGCCGCAGGTGTTATCTATGCATTTTCTAATTATGTTCAAAGTTTTTTCAATCCTATTAGTAGTATGATGGATTCTTTAACTAGTTTTACAGATGGGATAGTTGCAGGAAAAAGAATTTTTAGAATTTTAGATGAAACAGAATTAGAGCCTAAACAAAGCGAAAAGTCCGATGCAGTGATTTCAAAGGGAAAAATCGAATTTAAACATGTTTATTTTTCTTATGATGGTAAAAATGACGTTTTAAAAGATGTTTCTTTTACTGTTAATCCGGGAGAAACTTTGGGAATTGTTGGACATACTGGAAGTGGAAAAAGTTCTATTATCAATATTATGATGAGATTTTATGAATTCCAAAAGGGACAAATTTTATTAGATGGTCAAGATATTCGTAAATTCTCCAAAGAAGAGCTCCGAGCAAAATTAGGTCTGGTTTTACAAGAACCATTTATGTTTTATGGCACAGTTGCTTCAAATATTAGACTTTATAATCAAAAAATTTCTGATGATGCTGTTAAAGCGGCCGCTGAACAGGTTCAAGCTAATCAATTTATTGAAAAGTTACCTGATAAGTATCAAACGAAAGTAATTGAAGGCGGTAGTGAATTTTCTATGGGCGAACGGCAATTAATCTCATTTGCTCGTACCTTGGTTACTGACCCCAAAGTGTTAGTGCTTGATGAAGCAACAGCTAATATTGATACCGAAACTGAAAGCTTAATTCAAGAAGGACTTGCCAGACTGCGAGCTGGTCGGACTACTTTGGCAATAGCACATAGATTGTCAACTATTAAAGATGCTAACCAGATTATAGTTTTGGATAAAGGTCAAATTGTTGAAAAAGGAAATCACCAGCAATTAATGTCAAAACAGGGTTATTATTATAATTTGTACCGGTTACAACAGAATCGGGCATAAAAAGAAGGCATAGTTTTCACTATGCCTTTTGCTTATTTAGGAATATATTTAAAGTTAGGATCAAGTTCTTGGTCAAGTTTATCCCAAGCTTTTTCTACTTGTTGGTATAAAATTTCCGTAGTATCTTTATCGACTTTTGTCTTCCGATTAATTGTAATTGGGTTACCGATATTTACTTCTAACCCTTTTCTCTTTAGTAAGCCACTAAAGGTAAGGGGGCCTTGAAAAACAATCGGAACTAGTGGTTTATTGGACATTTTTGCAATTACAAATGCACCACTTTTTAATTCAGCAGAATGACGAGTCCCAGATGGGAAAATCATTACTGAATCTTTCCCTTTTTTTAGACCTTTAACTGGAATTTTAATAACAGATGGACCAGGATTTTTTCTATCAACTGGAAATGCACCTGCGTGTTTTAAAATAAAACTTAAAATCGGATTTTTAAATAATTCTTTTTTTGCCATAAACAAATAAGTTGTTGGACTTGTTGCTAAGGCGAATAAAATAGGCTCAAACCAAGTTCGATGAGGGGCAATTAAGACAAAATTCCCTTGGGGAAGTCGGTCTTTATTATGGACATGAAGTCGTCCATTTAATACCCATACAATAAATCGAACGATTGGCCGAATTATTTTATAAAACATAAATTACCTCCAATATTGTAGACTTATTATATCAGATAAGATGAAAAGGACAAAAATCTAATTATGAAACTTAAAGATGGCGAAAAAATAGATCATATTTATAGTGATCAGATACAAATAATTCAAGATAAACAAGCTTTTAGTTTTTCTCTTGATACAGTTTTGCTGGCGGCAAATTGCTTGGATTATATTAAAGATCGAGACCAGATTGTAGAATTTTGTGCCGGTAATGGTGCGGCCAGTATTTATTTGGCCTATCATAGTGAGGCTCATTTTAAAACAATTGAAATTCAAGAACATGCATATGATCAAAGCAAAAGATCACTTGAGCTTAACCATTTAGAAAATCGAATTGAACCTTTTTTGGGGGATGTAAATGATGCTGTTAAGTTTGTAGGAAGGCAAAATAACTTGGTTTTGGTGAATCCACCATATTTTAAGGTAGCGCCAGGCCACAAAGTGAATCCAAATGAGAAAAAAGCTATTGCCCGTCATGAAATTTTGATTGATTTAGAGCATATTATTTTTCAGGCTAGTCAAGTATTGAAGAATAAGGGGCGACTTGTTATGGTGCATCGCCCAGAACGCTTAGGTGAGATATGCTATTATTGCCAAAAATATAATTTACCAGTAAAAAAAGTCCAGCCATATTGTTCAAATGACGCTAAAGAATGCAATTTGATTGTAATTGTAGCAAGTAAAAATGGTGCTAATGACGGGCTTATTTTAAAAAATCCAATCATGACACAAACAGAGAATGGACATTATAATCCAGAAATAAGTCAATATCTTTTAGCAGATGATAAGCAGTTAGAGCAAAAATACTATTTTTATGTTTTACTTTGCAGTGATAATACTTTTTACGGTGGTTTTACGACGAATCTAGATCATCGTCTAAATGCCCATAATAGTGGGAAAGGAGCCAAATATACCAAAAGTAGAAGACCAGTAAAAATGATTTATCATGAAACTTTTTTAGATAAACAGCAAGCTTTAAAACGAGAATATTGGTTCAAACATCATACAAGAGCCTGGAAAGAGCAATTTTTGAAAGAACACAATGTAGACTATTAAATGTACATATTTTAAGCTTGAAAATATATTATTGCTTTGATACAATCAATGAGTATGCGTTATTGCATATAAAAATAAATAAACACACATCAAGGGCGATTAGTATATGGTGCCGCAAGGTCAAGTACTGAGTTGATCCCTTGAGAGGTATTAAACCATAGGAGGATATTTTTATGTCAGTTGTAACAATGAAGCAATTGCTTGAAGCTGGTGTTCACTTTGGTCACCAAACTAGAAGATGGGATCCAAAGATGAAGCCATACATCTTTACTCAAAGAAATGGTATTTACATCATCGACTTGCAAAAGACTATTAAGATGTTAGGTGATGCTTACAACTACGTTAAGGCTGTTGCACAAAACGATGGCGTTTTCTTATTTGTAGGTACTAAGAAAC
This sequence comes from Lactobacillus psittaci DSM 15354, assembly GCF_000425905.1. GTDB lineage: Bacteria > Bacillota > Bacilli > Lactobacillales > Lactobacillaceae > Lactobacillus > Lactobacillus psittaci. The sequence goes on along the minus strand of NZ_AUEI01000004.1, from coordinate 39,714 downwards.
AAGCACAAGAAGCTATTAAGGAAGAAGCTACTCGTGCAGGTCAATACTACGTTAACCAACGTTGGTTAGGTGGTACTTTGACTAACTGGACTACTATCCAAAGTAGAGTTAAGCGTTTGAAGCAATTAAAGGCTATGTCAGAAGACGGCACTTTCGACTTATTACCAAAGAAGGAAGTTGCACTTTTGACTAAGGAAATGGACAAGTTACAAAGATTCCTTGGTGGTATCGAAGATATGCCAAGAATTCCAGATGTAATGTTTGTTGTTGACCCTAAGAAGGAAAAGATTGCTGTTCACGAAGCTAACAAGCTTGGTATTCCAGTTGTTGCTATGGTTGACACTAACACTGATCCAGACCCAATCGACGTAATTATTCCAGCAAACGACGACGCTATTCGTGCTATCCGTTTAATTGCAGGTGCTATGGCAGATGCTGTAATTGAAGGTAAGCAAGGCGAAGACGATGCTGATGTTGAAGAAGAAATGGCTGCAAAGGCTACTTCAGATGGCGAAAAGTCAATGGAAGAAGTAGCTAACGAAGCTGACGAAGATTAATTTTTACTTTTAGTTCCATAGGAGGAATTATTAATGGCAAAAATTACTGCTGCACAAGTTAAAGAATTACGTGAACGTACCGGTGCTGGTATGATGGACTCCAAGAAAGCTTTAGTTGAAGCTGATGGAGACATGGAAAGAGCAATTGATATTTTAAGAGAAAACGGTGTTGCTAAGGCTGCTAAGAAGAGTGGTAGAATTGCCGCTGAAGGTTTAGCAGAATTTGCTTTTGAAGGTAACACTGCTGCTCTTGTTGAAGTTAACTCAGAAACTGACTTTGTTGCTTCAAACGACAAGTTCATTAACTTAGTTAACGACATCACTAAGGCTGTATTAGCTGCTAAGCCAAAGAACATGGACGAAGCGTTAAATGCACCTTTAGGTGATGGTACTATTGAAAGTGCAACTACTAATCTTACTGCTGTAATCGGTGAAAAGATTACTTTCAGAAGATTCCAACTCATCGAAAAGACTGACGATGAAGTCTTCGGTGCATACAAGCACAATGGTGGTGCAATCGTTGCGTTAGTTACCTTAAAGGGTGGCAACGAAGAAGCTGCTAAGAACATTGCTATGCACGTAGCTGCAATCAACCCAGAATACTTAGACAAAGACTCAGTACCAGATGATGAATTAGCTCGTCAAAAGGAAGTCTTTACTAAGGAAACTGAAAACGAAGGTAAGCCAGCTAACATCGTACCTAGAATCGTTGAAGGCCGTGTGAACAAGTACTTGAGCGAAATTTGTTTAGTTGACCAACCTTACGTTAAGGACTCAGATATGACTGTTGAAGCATATGCTAAGTCACAAAATGCTACTGTTGCTGGCTTCGTACGCTTCGAAGTTGGTGAAGGAATCGAAAAGAAGCAAGAAGATTTCGCTGCTGAAGTTCGTGAACAAATGAAGTAGTAAGAAGAAGCCGTTAGGCTTCTTTTTTTTGTATTTTAAGAAAACAAAAATGTATTGTATCCTTATATAAGCATTTATAGAGAATCAGCCAATTCTATGGTAAAATGTTAAAGACAAAAACTAGGAGGTTATCATGAGTCAAGTTAAATATAAGCGAATTATCTTAAAAGTAAGTGGTGAGGCTTTAGCTGGCCCAAAGGGTAACGGAATTGATCCCATTGTAATTAGTCACTTAGCTAAAGAAATTAAATCTGTTCATGATTTAGGTGTAGAAATTGGTGTCGTTTGTGGTGGCGGCAATATGTGGCGTGGTGAAACTGGTGAAAAGCTTGGTATGGAACGTGCTCAAGCTGATTATATGGGAATGCTTGCAACCATTATGAATGGCTTGGCTTTACAAGATGGCTTAGAACATGTTGGAGTGCCAACTAGAATGCAAACTTCAATTGAGATGAGACAAATTGCTGAACCATACATCCGTAGAAGAGCAGTTCGTCACCTTGAAAAAGGTCGAGTAGTTATTTTTGGTGGTGGTACTGGTAATCCATACTTCTCCACTGATACAACTGCAGCTCTTAGAGCAGCTGAAATCGATGCTGATGTAATTTTGATGGCAAAGAATGGTGTAGATGGCGTTTATACTGCTGATCCGAAGGTTGATCCATCTGCAACTAAGTACTCCGAATTAACTCAATTAGATGTAATTGCTAAGAACTTAAAAGTTATGGATAGAACTGCGAGTTCATTATCAATGGATACAGATATTCCATTAGTTGTCTTTAATGTTAATACTGAAGGTAACATTAAGAAGGTTATCGAAGGCGAAAATATTGGTACTGTAATTAGAGGTGGAAAATAATGACAAATGATGTAATTACAAAAGCAAAAGAAAATATGGATAAATCTATTGCGGTTTATCAAAAGGAATTGGGTAATATCCGCGCAGGTGTCGCAAATGCTAGTTTACTTGAAGGGGTCAAAGTTGATTACTATGGTGTTCCTACACCATTAACTCAAATGTCAAGTGTGACTATTCCTGAAGCACGTGTGCTTTTGATTACTCCATATGACAAGTCAAGTTTAGATGAAATTGAACATGCACTTTTAGCTAGTGACTTAGGTTTAACTCCAGCTAATGATGGTAATGTTATTCGCTTAGTAATTCCTCAATTGACAGGTGAAAGAAGAGAAGAAATTGCCAAGCAAGTTGGTAAGCAAGCTGAACAAGCTAAGATTGCTATTAGAAATGTTCGTCGTGAAGCTATGGATGCACTTAAAAAGCAAGAAAAGAATGGTGACATTACTGAAGATGAACAAAGAAGTCTTGAAAAAGATGTTCAAAAAGTTACCGATGAATCAACTAAGAAAGTTGATAGCTTAGCTGATGAAAAGCGCAAGGAAATTACTAAGGCTTAGTTATGTCAGATGAAAAGAAATTAAATCATCTTGCAATTATTATGGATGGTAATGGTCGTTGGGCACAAAAACGTTTCCTACCAAGAGTTATGGGGCACAAGCAAGGAATGAATAATATTGAAAAAATTGCATTAGCTGCAAATGACCTTGGTATTAAGGTGCTCACTCTTTATGCTTTTTCAACCGAAAATTGGGGCCGTCCTAGTGATGAAGTTAATTATCTTATGAAATTGCCAATTAAGTTTTTTGATAAGTTTATGCCTAAGTTAATGGCAAATAATGTCAAAGTAAACATAATGGGATATACTCAAGAACTACCACAAGCTACTCTTGAAGTTGTTCAAAAGGCAATGGATGACACCAAAAATAATACAGGTATGGTTTTAAACTTTGCCTTTAATTATGGCGCTAGACGGGAAATTACTACGGCTGTCAAAGAGATTGCCCAGAAAGTTGTATCTGGAGATTTGTCTGTAAATCAAATTAATGAAGATTTGATTTCTGAGAATCTTTTAACGGGTAATTTACCTTATCCTGACCCTGATTTAATTTTAAGAACTTCAGGTGAGGAGCGGATTTCTAACTTTTTGCTTTGGCAATTGGCATATTCAGAGCTTGCATTTTCAGATAAGTTGTGGCCTGATTTTAATGAAGATGACTTACAGCGAATTGTATTAGATTTTAAAAACCGTAATCGTCGCTTTGGTAAACTTTAAAAAGAATGGAAGAATATGAAACAACGTACAATTACAGCAGTTATTGCTCTTATTTTATTTATTCCAATTGTTGTTGCAGGTGGATATTGGATTGATTGGCTAGTAGCTTTATTAGCTGCAGTAGCAATTGCTGAAGTCTTTTTGATGAAGAAGCAAATTCTATTTTCGATTGACTTTATATTAGCATTGCTTGCAACGATTACCTGGAATGTCCCTGCAAGTTTTTTTGATATCTTGTTCCCACAAAAAAATATTACTAGAGCAGGTGTTTACTTTGCCTGTGTTATGCTTCTTTTAACGTGGACAGTATTATCAAAAAACAAAACAAATTTTGATGATGTTGGGGTATATACTCTAGCTTCATTGTACATTGGTAGTGGTTTTCACTATCTTTCAGCTATCAGAAATATTAACCATACTTCAATCCTAGGATTGGCTTTGTTAGGTTATGTTTTTGCAATTGTTTGGTCAACCGATATTGGAGCATATTTAGTTGGTAAACAGTTTGGTAAACATAAGTTATGGCCTGTTATTAGTCCTAATAAAACCTGGGAAGGTTCAATCGGCGCAGTTGTTTGTGCTTTGGTTATTTCAGCGATTTATGTCAGTTTAGTCCCTCACTTACATGGACATCTTGAATTGATTTTTGCAAGTATTTTCTTCTCAATTGTTGGACAAATGGGAGACTTAGTAGAATCTGCCTACAAACGTTACTATGGAGTAAAGGATTCTGGAAAAATTTTGCCTGGACATGGTGGAATTTTAGATCGTTTCGATTCAATGTTATTTGTTTTACCTGTAGTAGCACTATTTCTCGGTATTAAATAGGAGTTAGTATGACAGGTATTTTAATATTTTTAGTAGTTTTTGGTTTAATTGTTTTTGTTCATGAATTTGGGCATTTCTTTATTGCAAAAAAATGCGGTATTTTGGTGCGTGAGTTTTCAATTGGGATGGGTCCTAAGTTATTTCAGACTAGACGTTCAAAAACTAGTTATACTATTCGCTGGTTACCTTTAGGTGGATATGTTCGCCTTGCTGGTAAAGACGATGCTAGCAAGATTGATCCAGGTACTAATGTTATTTTGTCAGTTAATGAACAAAATATAGTTCAAAGAATTGATGCTTCCGAATCCAATATGCCCATTGCTGGAATTCCAATCCAAGTGACAAAAGCTGATCTGGTTAAAGAATTAATTATTACTGGTTATGAAAATGGCGATGAAAGTCAAGAAATCAGTTATAAAGTTGATCATGACGCTACTGTGATTGATAATACTGGAACTGAATTGACGATAGCTCCTGAAGACACCCAGTTTCAAAATGCTACAGCTTGGAAAAAATTGGCAACTAATATTGCTGGTCCTTTAATGAATATCTTCTTAGGATTAGTCGTATTTATCATTTGGTCTTTGATGGCTAAAGGTCCCTCAACATTAACGGTTGATCATACTTTGACAAATAGCCCTGCTAGTGCATATCTCAAGAAAAACGATATAATTAAAGCAGTTAATGGGAAAAAAGTGGCTACGTTTGAAGATTTTTCGGAAAAAATAACTGCAGCTAAGAACAAACCTATTAAGTTAACAATTGATAGAAATAAAAAGCAGATTAATTATAAGCTTAAAGCTCGTAAGGTTACGGAAGCTGGAGTAAGTCGATACCAAATTGGAATTTACGCCAAATCTGATGAAAGAATTACAACCAAACTTCTTAGAGGTGTATCAACAACTCTTGAAACAAGTGGTATGATATTTAAGGCCCTTCAAAATTTAATTGGTAGTTTCAGCTTAAACAAATTGTCTGGTCCCGTTGGAATTTATTCTCAAACTAGTCAGATTTCAAAATTCGGTTTGACAGCAGTTATTGCTTTTACTGCAATGATTTCAATTAATATCGGAATTGTAAATCTTATTCCAATTCCAGGATTAGATGGCGGTAAGTTGTTACTTAACTTGATTGAATTATTACGTGGAAAGCCGATTTCAGAAGAACATGAAACAGTTGTTGAAATTGCAGGAGCTATTTTCTTGTTAATTCTGATTATTTTAGTAACGGGTAATGATATTTATCGTTACTTCATCAAATAATATTTAGGGAGTTTATTTATGCGTCAATCAAACTTTTTTATGCCTACTTTGAAAGAGGCTCCTGCTGATGCAGTAGCAGAAAGTCATAAAATAATGATTAGAGGTGGATACATTCGCCAAGTGACTGCAGGTGTGTATTCATACTTGCCATTAGGTTACCGTGTATTACGTAAAGCCGAAAGAATCATTGAAGAAGAAATGGAACGGATTAATGTTCCTGAAATGATTATGCCTCACTTGTTGCCTGCAACTTTATGGCAAGAATCTGGTCGTTACTACAAATATGGTGATGAAATGTTTAAGCTAAAAGACCGTCATGGTCGTGACAGTCTTTTAGGCCCCACTCATGAAGAAACATTTACTGAAATCATTGCTAAAAACTTAAAGAGTTACAAGCAAATGCCACTTGCTCTTTACCAAATTCAAACTAAGTTCCGTGATGAAAATCGTCCAAGATTTGGTTTATTGCGTGGTCGTGAATTTGTAATGCTTGATGGCTACAGCTTTGCAGCTACAAGAGAACAATTAGATAAGCAATTTGATGACCAGAAAGCAGCATATAAGCGTATTTTCAAACGTGCTGGTGTAACTGTTCACCCAGTTATTGCTGACTCAGGTACAATGGGCGGTAAAAATTCAACTGAATTTCAAGCTCCAGCGGCAATTGGTGAAGATACTATTGCCACTAATGAAAAAGGCTCTTACGCAGCAAACCTTGAAATGGCTAAGAGTATTGATACCTTTAAACAAGAACCTGAAGAATTGAAGTCAATGGAAAAAATTGCTACTCCAGGTTGTGAAACTATCGATCAATTAACAGAATTCTTGAACGTTCCTGCTACTCGAATTGTGAAGAGTATCTTGTACATGGCTGATGACCAAAAGATTTTAGTTTTAATTCGTGCTGACAAGCAAATTAATGAAGTAAAATTAGGTCATTTATTGGATGCTAATGAAGTTCGTGAAGCAACAGCAGATGAATTAGTTAGTGTAACTGGTAGCCAAAAAGGTGGAGTAGGTCCTGTGGATGCTGATTGGGCAGATAAAATTATTGCTGATGAAACAGTTAAGGGCTTATACAACGTTGTTGTTGGAGCAAATGAAACTGGTTATCAATTCCAAAATGCCAACTTAGAACGAGACTTCAAAGTTGATGAATTTGCAGATATTAGAACTGCGAATGAAGGTGAACCTGATCCAGTTGATCACTTACCACTTCAATTTACTACTTCAATTGAAGTTGGCCATATTTTCAAGTTAGGTACATACTACACTGAAACTATGGGTGCTGATTTCCTTGACCAAAATGGTAAGACTCAACCAGTTATCATGGGTTCATACGGTATTGGTGTAACAAGAATGTTATCTGCAGCAGTTGAACAAAACTTGACCGAGCACGGTGTTGCATGGCCTAAGGAAATTGCACCATTTTCCCTTCACTTAATTCAAATGAAAATGAATGATGAAGATCAAACTAAATTAGCTGAGAAGTTAGAAGCAGAATTCTCAGAAAAGTATGATGTCTTATATGATGATCGAAAAGAACGTGCCGGAGTTAAGTTTGCAGATGCAGACTTAGTTGGTGCACCTCTCAGAATTACTATTGGTAAAAAGGCTGCTGATGGAATCGTCGAAGTTAAACGTCCTACTGATGATAAAGCAGTAGAAATGTCAGTTGATGATCTTGCAGCTTTTGTAGCAAAAGAATTGGATTAAGGTAAAATTTGTGGCAAACTCAAACGAACTTTTTTTAAGATTGCTAAAACAAATTAAGTTTCCGGAAACCTTTAGTGACAATGATTTGTTGCAAAGGGGACAAATTGAAAACGTGGATGTTTACGGCAAAGAACGTACGTGGAAAATCCACGTTTTTTTTGATACTCCGTTAAAGTTTGAAACTTATAATGCTTTAGTTAAGTTAATAGATCAGGAATTTACTGATTTTGTATCAGTTAGTTTAGTAATTAGGACCCAAGATGGATCAGATAAGAACTTGAGTGAATATTGGAAATATGCTGTGTCTCATTCTAAAGCTCTACCCCCAATGGCACGTGAGACATTGCAAAATAAGACTCCACAAAAACAGGGTAATGACTGGATAATTCCAGTTGATACTCAAATGTTGGCTCAAGCTGTAACTGATTCTGATCTAGATCAATTGACAGAAGAATTTAGGAGCTACGGTTTCTTTAATATCAAATTAAAGGTACAGGTAAATGAAACTAGCGAAGATGCAAATCTTGCTTCACTAGAACAGTTGCAAGCTGAACATGAGCAAAATATGAACGTGGCGTTTCAAAATGCACCTGAAAAGCCAAAGCCTCGAAGAACTAAGCAATCTAATTTTGGTAAGGCTGAAATTAGTAGTTCTAGTTTAGTTCAAATTAAAGAGCTTGAAGATGGTACTAGGAACGTAGCTATTGAAGGACATATCTTTAATACCGATATTAGAGAATTAAAGTCTGGTGCTGTAATCTTTAGTGGAGAAATTACAGATTATACTGATTCAATTGCCTTTAAGAAATTTGTTAAAGATGATGAGCAAATTGAAATGGTCAAAGGTATAAAGCCAGGGGTCTGGGCTAGAATGCAAGGTAGCGCATTAGACGATCAATGGGAACATGATGTTGTGTTCAATATCACTAATATGAAAATAATTGAACATGTTGGTCGGACAGAGAAGTATGAAGGTGAAAAAAAACGAGTTGAATTACACTTACATACTAATATGTCCCAACTTGACGCTACAAATACAGCGACCGATTTCATTAATACAGCAAAGAAATTTGGTCAATCAGCAATTGCAATAACTGATCATGGTGACGTGCAATCATTCCCTGAAGCCTATCGAACTGGTGGCAAAGTTGGGATGAAGATACTGTATGGGCTAGAGGCAAATATGATTGATGATCATGCACTGCTTGTTTTGAACCCGGCAGACATGACGTACCAAAATCGTGAATTTGTAATTTTTGACGTTGAAACGACAGGGCTATCATCTGTCTATGACACCATCATCGAAATCGGTGCTGTTAAGATGAAAGATGGTGAAGTGATTGAAAGATTTGATGAATTTATTAATCCGCATCATCCTTTGAGTGAAACTACAATTAATTTGACTTCTATCACTGACGAAATGGTCTCAAAAGCTGACGATGAAGCTGAAGTTATTCGCCGATTTAAAGATTTTTATGGTGATCGCCCACTTTGTGGTCATAATGTTCAATTTGACGTCGGCTTTGTAAATGCTGCCTTAAAGAGAGCAGGCCTTTCTGAAATAACTCAACCTGTGGTTGATACTTTGGAAGTATCAAGATTACTTCATCCGGAACAAACTAGGCATACGCTAGATTCTCTTTGTAAAAAATATAATGTTGTTTTAGAGCACCACCACCGAGCAAATCAAGATGCCGAAGCGACAGGTTATTTAATGTTTAAACTTTTAGATGCATTTAATAAGCGGTTTGATCAAGATAATCTTGGTAAAATGAACGATTATGCTCAATATGGTCAGGTTTATAAGCGTGCTAAACCAACTCACATGACGATTTTGGCATTAAATCAAAAGGGACTAAAGAATATGTACAAGTTAGTTAGTGTAGCAAGTACAAAATTCTTTTATCGTGAACCACGTACTCCAATTAGTGAACTAAGAAAATATCGTGAAGGTTTGCTTTATGGTAGTGGTTGCTGGCAGGGTGATGTTTTCATCAATATGATGCAAAAAGGTTATGATGCTGCCAGAGAAAAAGCTAAATTTTATGACTTTCTCGAGGTTCAACCTCCAGCAGCTTATTCTCAACTGATTGCAGATGAATTAATTCAAGATGAAGAACAACTAGAAGAAATTATTTCTAATATCTACAAATTAGGACAGGAATTAAACATTCCAGTAGTTGCTACTGGTGACAGTCATTATGTCGAACAACATGATGGTATTTATCGAAAGATCTTATTAGCAGCTCAAAGAAGCAATCCTAATCGAAATAAGCCACTACCGGATTTGCATTTTTATTCGACTCAAGAAATGCTTGATGCTTTTGGCTTTTTGGGTGAGGATAAGGCAAAAGAAATTGTTATTGATAATACTAATAAGATTGCAGATCAGATTGATGAGATTGCACCGATAAAGAGCGGCTTATACCCACCACACATCAAAGATGCAGATCAGCAAATGATTGATTTGACTTATAATAAGGCTTATGAACTTTATGGTAAGCCCCTACCAAAGATTGTTAAGGATCGAATTGAACTAGAACTAAATTCGATTATTTCTAATGGTTATGCCGTTATTTATTTGATTTCACAAAAATTGGTAGCCAAGTCAAATAAAGATGGATACTTGGTTGGTTCTCGTGGGTCAGTTGGGTCAAGTCTTGTTGCGACAATGTCTGGTATTACAGAAGTTAATCCTTTGGCTCCACATTATCGCTGTCCAAATTGTAAATATTCACATTTCTATGAAAATGGGGAATATGGTTCAGGTTATGACTTACCAGATAAGAAGTGCCCAAAGTGTGGCACAGAATTAGTTAAAGATGGGCAGGATATTCCTTTCGCAACCTTCTTGGGATTCCACGGTGATAAGGTTCCTGATATCGATTTGAACTTCTCTGGTGACTATCAACCAGTTGCCCATAACTATATTAGAGTTATGTTTGGACCTGCTAACTCCTTTAGAGCGGGTACTATTTCTACGGTTGCCGATAAAACAGCCTATGGTTATGCAAAGCATTATGAAGAAGAACGAGGTTTAAATCTTAGAAGTGCTGAACTTGATCGACTTGCTTCAGGTACTTCAGGAGTTAAGCGAACAACTGGACAACACCCTGCCGGAATTGTTGTAGTTCCAGATGATATGGATATTTATGATTTTACGCCAGTACAATATCCAGCTGATGATTTGAATGCAGCATGGCTTACAACTCACTTTGACTTCCACTCAATTCACGATAATATTTTGAAATTCGATATTCTGGGACACGATGATCCAACGATGATTAGAATGCTTCAGGATCTTTCTGGAATTGATCCAATGACAATTCCACCAGATGATCCTGGAGTTATGTCACTTTTTAAAGATACTGAAATTTTAGGCGTAACACCCGAGCAAATTGGTTCGCAAACTGGGACTCTAGGCGTGCCAGAATTTGGTACTAAGTTTGTTCGCGGGATGCTTGAAGAAACTAAGCCAACAACTTTTTCAGAATTACTCCAGATTTCTGGGCTTTCCCACGGTACAGATGTATGGCTTGGAAATGCTGAAGACTTAATCAATCAAGGAATCTGTAAGTTGAAGAATGTAATTGGTTGTCGTGACAACATTATGATGGACTTAATCCACTGGGGTGTAAAACCAGAGGTTGCATTTTCAACAATGGAATCAGTTCGTCACGGTAAAGGGATTAGTGATGAAAATATGGCTGTCTTAAAGCAAAATGATCAGATTCCTGATTGGTATATTCCATCTTGTTTAAAGATTAAGTATATGTTCCCTAAGGCTCACGCTACTGCTTATATCTTGATGGCATTGAGAATTGCGTGGTTTAAGGTTTATTATCCTGTAATTTACTACACTTCATACTTCTCAGTTAGAGCTGATTTATTTGATTTAGTAGCTATGAGTCACGGTAAAAATAGTGTTAAAGCTGCAATTCAAAGAATTCAAGATGAAGGGAACGACGCAAGTGCTAAAGACAAGAGTTTGTTAACTGTTCTTGAAATTGCAAATGAATGTCTTGAGCGAGGAATTAAAATTAAGATGGTAGATGTTAATGAATCAGATGCCCTTAATTTTAAGATTCTTGACAACAATACAATTTTAGCTCCATTTAACGCCGTTCCAGGCTTAGGTGATAATGCGGCTAAACAAATTGTAGCTGCTAGAGCTGAACAGAAATTCCTTTCAAAGGAAGACTTGAGTAAACGCGGAAAAGTTTCTCAAACAATTATGGACTACTTAGAAGTTAATGGTGTCTTAGAAGGGATGCCAGATCAAAACCAGTTATCATTGTTTTAGTTTTGCTTATTTGTAAAATTTATGATAAACTCAAGTAGAAGTTCGAATAATTAATTCGAGTGAGCAGCAATGCTCACTCTTTTTATTACGGAGGAAGTTTTTTTGTCAAAAATCATTGATCAAGTAAGTGAACTAATTAAACCTTTAGCTGAAGCTAGAGGTGATGAACTGGTTGATGTTGAGTATGTTAAAGAAAAGACTCAATATTATTTAAGGGTATATGTTGATAAGCCCGAAGGTGGAATTGATATTGAAGAAATTGCTCAATTAAGTGAGTTAGTTTCTGAAAAATTAGATTCATTAAATCCTGATCCATTTCCAGATCCATATGTTTTAGAACTATCTTCACCTGGATTAGAACGTCCATTGAAGAATGAACGGGATTGGGAAAGAGCAGATGGAAAATACATCCATGTTAATTGTTATCAAAAAATTGATGGTGAGAAGTCTTTCGAAGGAACATTAATCCACCGTGATGAAGAAAAAATTGATTTGAAGATTAAGATTAAGACTCGAACCAAAGAAATTAGTATTCCAGTTAAAGCAATTGCAAACGCAAGATTTGCGATTGAATTTTAGAGAGGTCTGATTAAGATTTATGACTAAAGAAATGTTAGATGCTTTTGCTGTTTTAGAATCTGAAAAAGGTATCAAGCAAGAGGTTATTGTTGAAGCAATTGAAGCTGCATTGGTGGCCGCATACAAGAAGAATTATAATCAAGCCCCTAATGTTGAAGTTGAATTTGATGAGAAAAAGGGCAACTTCAAGGTTTTAGCAGTTAAGACAGTTGTAGATGAAGTTCAAGATGATCGTCTTGAAATTTCATTAAAAGATGCATTAGCTATTAACAAAGCATATGAAGTTGGTGACACAATTCAATTTGAAGTTACACCAAAAGACTTCGGGAGAATTGCAGCTCAAACTGCTAAGCAAGTTATCATGCAACGTCTTCGTGAAGCGGAACGCAGTCATATCGTTGATGAATATTCTCAATATCAAGATGAAATTGTTACTGGTGTTGTTGAACGTCACGATAATCGCTTTGTTTACGTCATGATTGACAAAGTAGAAGCTGTTATGCCTCGTGGTGACCAAATGCCTAACGAAACTTATAATCCTCAAGATAAAATCAAGGTTTTGGTTACTAAAGTTGGTACTGATTCAAAAGGAGCTCAAATTGTAGTTTCTAGAACTGCACCAGATATGGTTAAGCGCCTTTTTGAACAAGAAGTTCCTGAAGTGTATGATGGTACCGTTGAAATTGTTTCAGTTGCTCGTGAAGCAGGGGACCGTACTAAGATTGCAGTTCGCTCAGATGATCCAAACATTGACCCAGTTGGTACTTGTGTAGGCCCTAAGGGTGCAAGAGTTCAAAATATTGTTAATGAACTTGGTGGCGAAAATATTGATATTGTTAAATATGAAAAAGATCCTGCTGATTTCATTGCAAATGCTTTGAATCCTGCAGAAGTAATTGCTGCTCAATTTGGTGAGGATGAAGACGAAAAGAGTGCACTAGTTATTGTACCTGATTATCAATTATCACTTGCTATTGGTAAGAAGGGGCAAAATGTAAGATTAGCTGCTCGTTTGACTGGCTATAAAATTGATATTCGTCCTGAAAGTCAAGTAGAATTTGTGGATGAAAATACTGAAGATAACGCAGCTTCAGATGATTTAAGTTCAGAAACTGATAATGAAAAACAAGAATAGGTGATTTTTTGAAAAAGAGAAAAGTTCCTATGCGGAAAGATTTATTAACTAATACAATGCAACCAAAAAAAGATTTGGTTAGAATTGTAGTTAATAAAGAAAAAGAAGTTTCCGTTGATCCAACTGGTAAAATGCCTGGTCGTGGTGCTTATGTTTCTTTAGAACCTGAAAAAATTGCTGCTGCTCAAAAGAGTGGGATTCTTGAAAGAAGCTTAGGTGCTAAAATTGAAGCTAGTTTTTATGATGAACTATTTCAATATGTAGACCACCAAAAGGCTAGAAAAGAATTATTTGGTGATAAATAATTGCAAAATAAGCAAAAGATCCTTAATTTTTTAGGATTAATTCAAAAAGCAGGCAAATTAATATCCGGTACAGACTTTGTCTTACAAGCCTTGAAAGATCACAAAATCAAAGTCTTGATTTTAGCAAGTGATTTAGCTCCTGCAACAAGAGAAGACCTGGTTAAGTTGGCTGAAGCCGTTAATGTGCCGGTTATTGAAAAGTATAATGCACTTGAATTGTCAACCGCTATTGGTCGTAGCCGTAAGGTGCTTGGCGTTAGCGATAATGGCTTTTCAAAGGCGTTACTTAAAAAAATAAATTAAGGAGTGTGATTCGATGGCTAAAAAAAGAATTTATGAATTAGCAAAAGAATTGGGTGTTGATAACAAGGTAATCGTTGATAAGGCGAAAGCTTTAGGTTTTGACATTAAAAATCACATGTCTTCACTCATCGATGAACAAGTGAAATCAATCAAAAATAATTTAAAAGGCAACACTCCATCTAAAAACGCTGAAAAAGAAGAGAAAAACGAAAAGAAACCTGAGAAAAAGAGTAAGATTAAGCTATCTGTTTCTGCAATTCGTCGCCCTTCAGCAAAGAAGCATGAAGTTAAAAAACATAATTCTAATCATGCGCAAAAGAAGAACTTTAACGAAAAGAAAACAGAAAACCATGTTAGAAAAAATGCGGAACCACAAAACAATAAGGCCCGCGATTTACTAACCCAGCTTCAACAAAAACAACGTGCTGAACAAGGTGAATTAAGTCGTGAATCCGATAAAGCACGTAAGCAATGGAATAACGAAAAGACTACTGATACAAATACGCAAAAGTCAGTAGCAAATCCTGAAAAGAAAGAAACTAGAGAAGTGACTAATAAATCAGAAGAAAATAAGCCCAAAAAGGTTTTAGGCCCTAAGATTCTTAAGCCTTCTCCTGCGAGAAATAAACCTAAAGCTGAAAGTGGCACTACTAATTCAAATAATAACCGTGGTCGTTCAAATAATCGACCAGCTAGAAAGAATAATAGTAATCCATCATTGCCTAAGACTCCTCGAATGCCAGTAATGCCTGAAGAGACTAAAGATAGTCGTCGTAATGGTAATGGACATGGCCGTAACACTGGTAAGCCTGGTAGAAAGGGCCGTGACAATAACTTTGACCGTCGTAATGAACATTCTGATAAGATGGAAAGACGTAAGCGTAAGAATAAGCAAAACCACTTTGAAGAAAGAAAGCCAAAGACTGTTAGAAAAGAACGTCCATTACCAGAAGTATTAGTCTTTGAAGAAGGGATGAATGCTCAGGATTTAGGTAAATTACTTCACCGTGAACCAGCTGAAATCGTTAAAAAGCTCTTCATGTTGGGAGTAATGACTAATCAAAACCAATCTCTTGACAAAGATACGATTGAACTTTTAGCAGCTGAATATGGTATTGATGCCAAGCAAAAAGTACATGAAGATATCTCTGATATTGATAATTTATTTGATAAGGGGATGAAGGCTGCTAAAGAATCAGGTAACTTACAAGATCGTCCACCAGTTGTTACTATTATGGGTCACGTTGACCATGGTAAGACAACTTTATTAGACCGTTTACGTCATACTAATGTTTCTGAACATGAAGCAGGTGGGATTACGCAAAAGATTGGTGCCTACCAAGTAAGAGTAGATGATCGTTTGATTACCTTCCTTGATACTCCTGGACACGCTGCCTTTTCAAACATGCGTGCACGTGGAGCTGAAGTTACTGATATCGTTGTTTTAGTTGTTGCTGCTGATGATGGTGTAATGCCACAGACTATTGAAGCAATTGACCACGCAAAATCAGCTAAGGTTCCAATTATTGTAGCAATCAACAAGATGGATGCACCTGGTGCAAATCCAAGCCACGTAACTGAACAATTAATGAAATATAATTTAATTCCTGAAGATTATGGTGGCGACACAATCTTTGTTAACATTTCTGCTAAGACTGGTGAAAATGTTGAAGATTTATTACAAATGATTTTACTTCAAGCTGATGTGCTTGAACTTAAGGCTGACCCAAGTCAAAAGTCAATTGGTACTGTAATTGAAGCTCGTTTATCACGTGGTCGTGGACCAGTTGCCGATATTTTAGTTCAACAAGGTACTCTTGAAGTTGGTGACCCAATTGTAGTAGGTAACACTTTTGGTCGAGTTCGTGTTATGACTAACGATAAGGGTCTAAGAGTTAAAAAGGCAACTCCATCAATGCCAGTTGAAATTACTGGTTTAAATGATGTGCCAGAATCTGCAGACAAGTTTGTAGTCTTTGATGATGAAAAGACTGCTCGTGCTGTTGGTGAAGAACGTGCACAAAATGCTTTACAAAAACAACGTGAAAAAGTTCAACATGTTACTCTTGATAACTTGTTTGATACCATGAAGCGTGAAAATATGAAGGAAGTTGACATTGTTTTAAAGGCTGATGTTCAAGGCTCTGTAGAAGCATTAGCTCAATCACTTGAAAAGATTGATGTCGAAGGTGTAAGAGTAAACATCATTCACTCTGGTGTTGGTGCAATCAACGATTCAGATGTTACTTTAGCTAGTGCTTCAAATGCCTTTATTATTGGATTCAATGTTCGTCCAACTGCAACTGCTAAATCACAAGCAGAAAGTGATGAAGTTGATATTCGTTCATACAGTGTTATCTACAAGGCCATTGACGATGTTGAAGCTGCTATGAAGGGTATGCTTGAACCAACTTACGAAGAAAAGGTAACTGGTAATCTTACTATTCGTGAAACTTGGAAGGTTTCAAAGGTTGGTACAATTGCAGGTGCTTTTGTTGATTCAGGTTATATTCACCGTGATAGTGGCATTCGTGTAATTAGAAATGGTGTTGTTATCTATGATGGTAAAGTTGCCTCATTAAAGCGTTTCAAAGATGACGTTAAAGAAGTTAAGCAAGGATTTGATTGTGGTTTAACAATCGAAAACTATAATGACTTGAAGATTGATGACGAACTTGAAGCATACGAAATGCAAGAGGTTAAACCAGATTAAGGAGAAAAAGTATGAAACACAGAATTGGTCGAGTTGAAGGTGAAATCTTAAGAGAATTATCTAAGATTTTACAAAAGAAGATTCGTGATCCACGTTTAAGTGAGGTTACCTTGACTGCTGTAGAATGTACTAATGATTTCTCTTATGCAACAATTTATTATTCACTTTTAACTGAGGATAATAATGAAAAAGATGTTGCTGAAGGTCTTGAAAAAGCTAAAGGCATGATGCGTCACCTCTTAGGACAAGAGTTGACAGTTTATAAGGTGCCTGAATTAATTTTCAAACGTGATACTTCAGTTCAATATGGTAGTAAAATTGATCGTTTGATTGCTCAATTAAAAAAGCAAGAAAATGAACGTTAAAAAAGCGCCTTTTAGGCGCTTTTATTGTAGGGAGAATTTATGATAAACGGAATTTTAGTAATCAATAAAAGTAAAGGCATGACTAGTGGTGATGTAGTATACAAATTACGAAAAATTTTGAAAACCAGAAAAATCGGTCACGCAGGGACTCTCGATCCTGAAGTTGAAGGCGTACTACCCATTGCAATTGGTCAAGCAACCAAGCTGATTGAACTAATGCATGAGAAACCAAAGGCATATGAAGGTAGCGGACTTTTTGGCTTTTCAACCGATAGCTATGACTTAGATGGTAAAAAGTTAGCTGAAAAAGAATTAAATTCACCATATACCGCTGAGCAAATTCAGGATGGAATGAACTCGTTTTTAGGAAAGATTGAGCAGGTACCGCCAATTTATTCTGCTGTTAAAGTAAATGGGAAGCGGCTGTATGAATATGCCCGTGAAGGAATTGAAGTTGAAAGACCGGTCCGACAAGTAGAGGTAACAGGCTATGACTTAATTGGACAGCCTAAATTTGAACATGGGCAGGAGAGCTTTGATTTTAAAATTAAATGTTCTAAAGGAACATATGTCAGATCATTGGTAAATGATTTAGGTGATAAACTTGGTTGCCCAGCGGTTATGACATATCTTAAAAGAACTTCTAGTTCAGGTTTTGACCTTTCAAGTGTGGTAAAGTTAGAAGAGCTAGAAAACAAGCCAGAATTAGCTAAAAAAGTTATTTTGCCGATTGATTCATTCTTTAGTGACTATATTAAATATGATCTAACGGCTACTGAATGGAAAAAAGTGATGAATGGTAACACAATCTTAATTAATTCGGATGCAAAAAAGTTAGCTTTACGCTACAATAAAGTAGTTAAGGCTATATACCGCAAAGATGAAAACGGTTATCGGCCAGAACTAATGCTTTTACAAAATGAAGGAATGTAAGTTGAAGATTGTTCATTTAACCTATCCGATTGAAGATTCGGTAACCCCAGGTCCCATAGTGCTTGCTTTAGGCTTCTTTGATGGAGTGCACTTAGGTCATCAAAAATTAATCAAAAGAGCTAAAATTGTCGCAAATGAAAAGCATTTACCTTTGATGGTAATGACTTTTGATCGTCATCCCAAGGAAATATATGCAGGTAAGACTAATTTTCGCTATATTGATACTTTAACTGAAAAGGCAGATAAAATTGCAGCTTTAGGCGTTGACTATTTAGCGATAGCACCTTTTACTCATGGCTTTTCAAAGTTGAGTCCCCAGGAATTTGTCGATCAAGTTATTGTTGCTTTAAAAGCTGATACAGTAGTTGCAGGTTTTGATTATACCTTTGGACCTAAGGATGTTGCGAATATGGAGAATTTACCATATTTTGCCAAAAACAGGTTTGAAATCGTGATTTTACCAGAACAAACTAGTGGTGGCAGTAAGATTGGTTCTACAGCTATCAGAAAAGCAATTAAAGAGGGAAAGATTGATCTTGCTACTGAGTTACTAGGTAGCCACTATATTACCTCGGGTATTGTAGGGCATGGTAAGAGAAATGGTCATAAGCTTGGGTATCCAACGGCAAATTTAATTTTAGAAGATCGTAAAGTTATTCCGAAGATTGGAGTTTATGCTACGAGGACCTTAGTAAATGGTAAATGGTATGAGTCCATGACCAGTGTTGGTTACAATGTAACTATTGGTAATAGTAATCAAATTTACATTGAAACTAATATCTTTGATTTTGATGAAAATATTTATGATGAGCCTATCACCATTGAATGGTATAAATACACTCGTGGAGAAATTAAGTTTGATTCGCTTGATGAGCTAAAAAAACAGCTTGATTTGGATCAAATAGAGATTAAAAATTACTTTAGACACAAAAAAGACTAGCTTAGCTAGTCTTTTTTTGAAAAATATTAGCAAAGGACTTGCATTAGTGCTAATTTATTAGTATATTATTCATGTTAGCACATGAAAGTAATGAGTGCTAATTAAGAGGTCGAGATTATGTTAACCAAGCGTCAAGAGCTTATTTTGAAAACAATCATTAAGGACTTCACGCAAACGCATGAGCCCGTAGGCTCTAAGACTGTGATGAATCAACTTCCAATTAAGGTCTCAAGTGCAACCATTAGAAATGAAATGGCGCTATTAGAGGATAAAGGGTTAATTGAGAAGACTCACTCTTCTAGTGGCCGTATTCCATCAACAATGGGGTATCGTTACTACCTTGATAACTTAGTTGAACCTTTGCAGTTGCCTGAGTCCGTTTATAATCAAATCGTTTATCAATTAGATCGTCCATTTCATCAGGTGAATGAGATTGTCCAAGAGGCAGCTAAGATTTTGTCTGATTTGACTAATTATACAGCTTTTGCAGAAGGCCCGGAATCAAGACATGTTTTGATTACAGGCTTTAGAATCGTTCCGATTTCAGAACGACAGGTAATGGCAATTTTGGTTACCAGCAATGGTAATGTCCAAAGTCAGGTCTATTCATTACCTCGATTTGCAAATGGAGAAGAAATTGAAAAGGCTGTTCGTTTAATTAATGATCAATTAGTTGGCAAGAGCTTAAGTGAGATTTCTCCTGAAATGTTAGCTGATTTAGTAGAACATCGTTTAGGTGGTAATGCTACTGAGTTATTAAGCTTACTTTCAGATGTTTTGAAAGATGCGGCTAGTGAGCAAATGTATGTTGATGGACAAATTAATTTGCTAAATGATTCAACAGGTAATGTCCAGGATATTAGATCCTTGTATCAACTTTTCGATCAGAATGAGTTGGTTAGTGACTTGTTGAGTTTTGATGATGGCGATGACCATTTTCCTGTCCAAGTAAAGCTTGGATCAGAATTACCAAATGATTTGCTTAAGAACTATAGTTTGTTAACTGCAAGTTATAGCGTCGGCAGTCATGGTAAAGGAACGATTGCTTTATTGGGACCAACCAATATGCCATATTCTCAAATGATTGGGTTAATGGAATACTTCAGACAAGAATTAGCAAAGAAATTACTCGACTACTATGGAAAGTTTCAGTAAGGAGGCATGGCCTTGAGTAATTCAGAATTTCCAAGTGAAAAAGACCTAGATAAAAAGCCAAAAGAAGAAATGAAGCATAAGAAAAAAACTTCCTCTTCAAAGAAGGCAGAAGAAAACACCGCAGCAGTGAATGATAATTTAGCTAAGGAAATTGAAAAGCTAAAAGCTGAAAAAGCTGAACTTGAAGATAAGTACTTACGTAGTGAAGCTGAAATTCAAAATATGCAAAACCGCTACAACAAAGAACGTGCTCAACTTATTAAGTACGAATCACAATCCTTGGCAAAAGACATTCTACCTGCTGTTGATAACTTGCAAAGAGCTTTAAGCGTTAAAGTAGATGATGAAGCTTCTAAGCAATTGAAAAAAGGTGTAGAAATGACCTTAGATGCTATGGTAAAAGCAATGAGTGACCATGGTATTACTGAAATTAAGGCAGACGGAGCAAAGTTTGATCCCAACTTACATCAAGCTGTTCAAACAACAGTTGCAGAAAATGATGAACAAAAGGATCACGTTGTTCAAGTTTTGCAAGCGGGTTATCAATATAAAGATCGGACACTACGTCCAGCAATGGTTATTGTTGCCCAATAAATTAATTAAGCTTATTCAAAATAAAAAAGAAATAAGAAAGGACTTTTTGATATGTCAAAAGTTATTGGTATTGACTTAGGTACTACTAACTCAGCAGTTGCTGTTTTGGAAGGTAAGGAACCAAAGATTATTACTAACCCTGAAGGTAATAGAACTACACCATCTGTAGTTGCTTTCAAGGATGGAGAAATTCAAGTTGGTGAAGTTGCAAAGCGTCAAGCAATCACTAACCCTAATACTATTGTTTCTATTAAGCGTCACATGGGTGAAGCTGGATACAAGGTTAAAGTTGGTGACAAGAGCTACACTCCACAAGAAATTTCTGCAATGATTTTGCAATACATCAAGAAGTTCTCAGAAGATTATCTTGGTGAAGAAGTTAAGGATGCAGTTATTACTGTACCTGCTTACTTCAATGACTCACAACGTCAAGCAACTAAAGATGCTGGTAAGATTGCTGGTTTGAACGTTCAAAGAATTATTAACGAACCTACTGCATCTTCACTTGCATATGGTCTTGATAAAGATGAAGAAGACGAAAAGATTTTAGTTTACGACCTTGGTGGTGGTACTTTTGACGTTTCTGTTTTGGAATTAGGTGATGGCGTCTTCCAAGTACTTTCAACAAATGGTGATACTCACCTTGGTGGGGATGACTTCGACCAAAAGATTATGGATTGGTTGATTGAAAACTTTAAGGCAGATAACGGTGTTGACTTATCAAAGGATAAGATGGCACTTCAAAGATTAAAGGATGCTGCCGAAAAAGCTAAGAAGGACTTATC
Organism: Lactobacillus psittaci DSM 15354; assembly: GCF_000425905.1. Classification (GTDB taxonomy): domain Bacteria; phylum Bacillota; class Bacilli; order Lactobacillales; family Lactobacillaceae; genus Lactobacillus; species Lactobacillus psittaci. The sequence continues at coordinate 18,200 of NZ_AUEI01000004.1, read as the reverse complement.
AGGTGTAAGTTCAACTCATATCTCACTTCCATTCATTTCAGCTGGCGAAAGTGGCCCACTTCACCTTGAAGCCGACTTAACTCGTGCTAAGTTTGATGAATTAACTCATGACTTAGTTGAAAGAACTAAGATTCCATTTGATAATGCCTTAAAGGATGCTGGTTTAACAGTTAACGATATTGATAAGGTTATCTTAAACGGTGGTTCAACTCGTATTCCAGCTGTTCAAGAAGCAGTTAAGAAGTGGAGTGGCAAAGAACCTGACCACTCAATCAACCCTGATGAAGCTGTTGCTATGGGTGCTGCTGTTCAAGGTGGTGTTATTTCAGGTGATGTTAAGGACGTTGTTTTACTTGACGTTACTCCATTATCACTTGGTATTGAAACTATGGGTGGTGTCTTCACTAAGTTAATTGATAGAAACACTACTATCCCTACTTCAAAGAGTCAAATTTTCTCAACTGCTGCTGATAACCAACCAGCTGTAGACATTCACGTTTTACAAGGTGAACGTCCAATGGCAGCAGATAACAAGACTTTGGGTAGATTTGAATTAACTGATATTCCTGCAGCACCTCGTGGTGTTCCACAAATTCAAGTAACCTTCGATATTGATAAGAACGGTATCGTAAATGTATCTGCTAAGGATATGGGTACTGGTAAAGAACAAAAGATTACTATTAAGTCATCATCAGGTTTATCGGATGAAGAAATCAAGCGTATGCAAAAAGAAGCTGAAGAACACGCTGATGAAGACAAGAAGAAGAAAGAAGAAGCAGACTTACGTAACGAAGTTGATTCATTAATCTTCACTACTGAAAAGACTTTGAAAGAAGTTGGCGATAAGGTTCCTGCTGATGAAGTATCTAAGGTTAAGGATGCTTTGGAAGACCTTAAGAAGGCACAAAAGGACAACAACTTAGATGAAATGAAGGAAAAGAAAGATGCTTTATCTAAGGTTGCCCAAGATTTAGCTGTTAAGTTATACCAAGCTAATGGTGCACAAGGCCAAGCAGGTCAAGCTGGACCAAATCTATCAGGTAACAATGACAACAACGATGGCAATAACGGTGACACTGTAAATGGTGACTTCAAGAAGGTAAACCCTGACAAGTAATGCTATAATAGTGGAAAGTTAAGGACTAATTTTAGTCCTTTTCTTTTATCAAATGATAAGGAGCGTTAGAAAATGGCGACAAGTCGCGATTACTATGATATTCTGGGCTTGGATAAAAATGCTAGTGAGCAAGATATTCAACGTGCTTACCGTAAGTTATCTAAGAAATATCACCCAGATATTAACAAAGCCCCAGATGCGGAAGAAAAATTTAAAGAAGTTAATGAAGCATATGAAGTTTTACACGACAAGCAAAAGCGGGCACAATATGATCAATTTGGCCAAGCGGGTGTAAATGGCCAGGCTGGCTTTGGCGGTCAGGGTGGCTATAGTAGCGGTGGTTTCAATGACTTTAGTGGCTTTGGTGACATCTTCAGCGATTTGTTTAATGGTGGAGCTAGACAACATGTTGACCCAACTGCGCCAGTAAAAGGTGACGATTTAGACTATACAATGACCATTGATTTCATGGATGCGATTAAAGGTAAAACAACCCAAGTTACCTATACTCGTAGTGAGACTTGTCCAACTTGTCAAGGTTCTGGTGCTGAAAAAGGCACCCATCCAATTACCTGTGATAAGTGTCATGGTTCAGGTTATATGACAGTTACTCAGCAATCTATGCTCGGTGTAATTCAAAGACAAACTTTGTGTGATAAATGTCATGGACGTGGTGTTGTAATTGAACATCCATGTAAGACTTGCCATGGTAAGGGTGTTGAAGACAAGCAACAAACTCTTGAAGTTAAGGTCCCAGCAGGTATCGATAATGGTCAACAAATTCGCTTAAGTGGTCAAGGTGAAGCTGGTAAAAATGGTGGGCCTTACGGAGATTTATACATTGTCTTTAGAATTCGTCCAAGTAAGGATTTTACTCGTCGAGGCAATACTATTTATACCAAAATTCCAATTTCATTTGCTCAAGCTACTTTGGGTGATGAAATCAGAATTAATACTGTTCATGGCGAAACTAGTCTTAAGATTCCTGCAGGAACTCAACCTGGCACTAAATTTACTATTCGCGGTGAAGGTGTACCATATCTTCGCGGCGATGGTAAGGGTGACCAAATTTCAACAGTTGAAGTTGTGATTCCGAAATCAATCAATGATAAGCAAAAGCAAGCTTTAGTTGATTTTGTTAAGGCCGGTGGTAGTTCAATCACTCCCCAAGAAAAGAACTTCTTTGAAAGATTGAAAGATAAATTAGGATAAAATTTTAAAAAGAGCTGTAAAGCTCTTTTTTATTTGTCCCTGTATTCCCATTTGCTATAATAGGGATAGACTAAAAAGGATGGAACTATATGGACCTCAAAAAACTTAAAGATTATCAAAAACATATTCGTAACTTTTCAATCGTTGCCCATATTGACCATGGTAAATCAACGATTGCCGATAGAATTTTGGAATTAACTGACACTGTTGCTGAGCGACAACTTAAGAGTCAAATGCTTGATGATATGCCTTTGGAACGTCAACGAGGTATCACAATCAAGTTAAATTCCGTTGAAGTTAAATATCATGCTAAAGATGGGGAAGATTATATTTTTCACTTGATTGATACCCCGGGACACGTTGACTTTTCTTATGAAGTGTCACGTTCTTTAGCTGCATGTGAAGGAGCTCTCCTTGTAGTTGATGCTTCTCAAGGTGTACAAGCTCAGACTTTAGCCAATACCTACCTAGCAATTGATGATGATTTGGAAATCTTACCTGTAATCAATAAAATTGACCTGCCATCTGCTGATCCTGATAATGCCAAGATGGAAATTGAAGAAATGCTTGGTCTTGATGCTAGTGATGCTGTTGAAGTATCTGGAAAAACTGGATTAGGTATTCCAGATTTACTTGAACGGATTGTAACTGATATCCCCGCTCCTCAAGGCGATCTTGAAGCACCACTTAAGGCCTTAATTTTTGACTCAAAATATGATGATTATCGCGGCGTTGTTTTAGCTGTTCGAATTGAAGATGGAATGGTTAAACCAGGCGATGAAATAGAAATTATGAATACCCACAAAAAGTATGAAGTTACTGAAGTAGGTGTTTCAAATCCTCATCCTGTTAAAAAAGATGTATTAGTTGCTGGAGATGTTGGTTATTTAACGGCTAATATTAAATCTGTTCGTGAAACTCGAGTAGGGGACACGATTACTTCTGCTCAAAATCCAACCGAAGAAGCCTTACCAGGTTACCGTCAAATTCCGCCAATGGTCTTTAGTGGGATGTATCCAGTTGATAATAGTAAGTATGATGATTTGAAAGAAGCGCTTGAAAAGCTTCAATTAAACGATGCTGCACTTGAATTTGAACCTGAAACTTCAACTGCCCTTGGTTTTGGCTTTAGATGTGGTTTCTTAGGCTTGCTACATATGGATGTCGTTCAAGAGCGTTTAGAACAAGAATTTGATCTTGATTTAATTATGACGGCGCCTTCAACAGATTATCATGCAATTATGAATGATGGGACGACCAAGGTAATTGATAATCCTTCAGATTTGCCGGACGCTGGTGAATATAAAGAAGTCCAAGAGCCATATGTTAAAGCAGAAATTATGGTTCCAAATGATTTTGTTGGTCCAGTAATGGAACTTTGCCAGCGAAAGCGTGGCGAATTCCAAACTATGGATTACTTGGATAAGTATCGAGTAAATGTGATATATCATATTCCATTAGCTGAAATTATTTTTGACTTCTTTGATGATTTAAAGTCTTCTACTAAGGGTTATGCATCACTTGATTATGAGATTATCGGGTACCGTGCTACAGACTTAGTTAAGATTGATGTCTTACTTAATAAAGAACCAATTGATGCCTTAAGCTTCATTGCCCATAGATCTGATGCACAAGCTCGTGCACGGCAAATGACATCATTATTGAAGAAACTGATACCACGGCAAAACTTTGAAGTGGATATTCAGGGTGCGATTGGTGCCAAAATTATTTCTCGTGCAACCATTAAACCATATCGTAAAGATGTTACTGCCCGGATTCATACTGGGGATCCAGACCGTCGTGCAAAACTATTAGATAAGCAAAAACGTGGTAAAAAGCGAATGAAGGCCGTAGGTAAAGTAGAAGTGCCACAAGATGCCTTCATGGCAGTTTTGAAGATGAATGATGATGACATCAAGGGTAAGTAAAAGTGAAAGAAAAAAATAAAAGAAGCAGTAAAAAGAATCTTGTCCTAAGAATTCTGGCAATTATTTTATTAATTGTTGGCCTAATCCTGGTCTTTAATGGACCAATTCAAAATTATTTTGTTAAGCAAAATCAAACAACAACTCTAAAAAAATTGACTAAAAGTCAAATTGAGAAAAATAAAAACAAAAAAGGGATGTTTGATTTTAGCAAGGTCCAAGATATGGATATTGCCAAAGTTACCAAGTCACGTGTTAAAAACACCGCGAATGCAATTGGTGCGATTGCAATTCCTAAGGTGAAGCTATATTTGCCAATTATGTTAGGCTTGAGTGATGATTCACTATCTACTGGTGGTGGAACTATGAGAGCTGATCAAGTGATGGGAAAGGGTAATTATCCTTTGGCTGGCCACTATATGACTAGTAAAGGCATTTTATTTTCACCACTTGAAGACACCAAAATTGGTCAAAAAGTTTACCTTACTGATTTAAAAAAGGTTTATGTCTATAAAATCTATATGAAACGAATTGTTGATCCGACTGCAGTTTGGCTAGTTAACAACACGAAAAATAACATTGTCACTTTGATTACTTGTGCTGATGGTGGGATTAATCGTTGGGCAATACGAGGTAACTTAATTCAGACAAAAAAGGCAACAACAAAGAATTTAAGTGTATTTAAACTGAAATAATGATTTGGAAAGAAAAGAAACAAGATAAACTTGATGAAAATTTAGTAGCAGAATTTCAACTTAGTCCAATTGAGGCTAAGTTGTTTTCTTTGCGGGGAATTAATACTAGTGAAAAATTAGATTTTTGGCTTAACGGGAGCGAAAATAACTTTGCTGATCCATATTTAATGCACGATATGAAAAAAGCAGTAAATCGCATTAATCAAGCCATTGACAATTTCGAAAAGATTACTATTTATGGCGATTATGATGCCGATGGAATTACAGCTACTACCATTATGTATGATACCTTAGCAATTTTAGGGGCGGATGTTCATTACTTTATCCCTGACCGTTTTAAAGATGGTTATGGCCCAAGCATGACGCGGTATCAAGATATTGTTGAGGATGGAACTAAGTTAATTATCACAGTTGATAATGGTGTAACTGGTATTCAAGAAGTTCAATATGCTCAAGATCATGGTTGTGATGTTATTGTAACTGACCACCACACCTTTCAAGAGCAAAAACCAGCAGCGTTTGCAACCGTTCACTGTAACTATCCAGGACAAAAGTATCCCTTTGACGATTACTGCGGAGCTGGAGTTGCTTATACAATTTGTCGGGCTTTAATGGATGATACAATGCCAGAACTGATTGAACTGGCGATGATTGGTACTATTGGCGATATGGTTAAAGTCTCTGGTGAAGGTCATATTTTAGTCAAAAGAGGACTAGAGTTGATTAACCATACTCAAAGACCAGGATTAAGAGCTTTAATTAAAAAAGCCGGCTTAGATTTAGGTCGCATTAATGAAACGGATATTGGTTTTCAAATTGCTCCACGACTTAATGCTTGTGGTCGCTTGGCTAGTGCTAGTTTAGCAGTTGATTTGTTATTGGCTGAAGATATTGAAACTGCAGAAAAATTAGCTGATGAAATTGAAACATTAAATAATAAACGTAAAGAATTGACTCAAAAAGTTTTCACTGAGGCTATGCGGCAAAGACAAGAACTGGGATTTGCCAACAAAAAAACTTTAGTTCTCTTTAGCAAAGATTGGCATGAGGGAGTACTTGGACTTGTGGCAAATAAGGTGGTTGAACAAACCCATCAACCAACAATTATGCTTACTGAAGATGAAAATGGTTTGCTAAAAGGGTCAGGGCGTAGTACTGAAGGCTTTAATTTGTTTGATGCCTTATCAAGCTTTAAGGATGAAGTTTTTGAAAAATTTGGTGGTCATGATTATGCCTGCGGGATGTCATTAAAGACTGATAAATTAGAAATACTTCGGCAAAAATTTGAGGCAAGTTTTAAGACGCCAAAGTCTGAGCCTGAAAATAAATATGACATGCAAATTAATCCTCAAGATTTGACACCGGAAATTTTGTCCCAATTACAACATGTTGGGCCTTTTGGAACTGATAATGAGGAGCCAATCTTCCAATTATCAAGTCCCAATATTTCTTCATTATTCTTAATTGGTAAGGATAAAAATCATATTAAATTTACGGTTGATGGTTTAAATATTGTTGGATTTAATATGTCATTTTTAAAGCAGAATCTTTTACCCTTTGTTAAGGCGATTTATATTACCTTAGGACAAAATATTTGGCAGAAGAAAGTTACTTTGCAAGGACAAGTTCAAGGTATTGAATTTGGAGCTCCTACAATTTCTGGTCAAAATAAAGTAATTGACTTTAGAAGTGAAAAACATATTTTGGGGTTCGCTGATAAGTTCTTATTTTTTGACGAAAAAAACATAGATTTAGCCGTTAATCGTTTTGGTTTAAGTAGTAGTCAAGTGGAGCTAGTAAATGATTATCACTCAAGTGGTGAAATTGTAACCTTAATTGATGCGCCACATTCTCGAGTTGAATTAGATAATGCTTTACAAAATGATTATCGTCAACTATACTTACGTTTTATGTTAGATCAGTTACCTGTTAAAAATATTCCAAATAGAGTTGCTTTTGCTAAGACTTTAAAGTATATTTATAGCCATCCTGGTTTAAAACCAAGCGATTATCGCTTAGTTGCACCATTTTTAGGGCTTGATGGGGAAGCAATTTACTTTATTTTGAGGGTGTTTTTAGAGCTAGATTTTGTTAAAATGGATAAGGAAAAGCTAAATCCAAATCAGAATGCTGGACAACATCAGCTGACTGATTCTCGCTATTATCTGGCTTGTGAATCGCAAGTGAAGTTTGTTAATAGTTTGAGAACTATGCCGACTAGTAAGTTATTGACCTATGTCAATCAACATTTAAATTAATGGAGGTTCAAGTCAACATGACAGTTGATTTTAAGAAGTATATTGCAAGTGTTCAAGATTTTCCAAATAAGGGAATCGTTTTTAGAGATATTACTCCAATCTTGCAAGATGGTGAAATCTTTAGAGCTGCAACACACGAATTAGCAACTTATGCTAAGAAGCGAGGTGCAGATGTAATTGTAGGGCCTGAAGCTAGAGGATTTATCGTAGGATGTCCTGTAGCAACTGAACTTGGAATTGGTTTTGTACCTGCTAGAAAGCCACATAAATTACCAAGAGATGTAGAACGTGCATCATATGATTTGGAATATGGTTCTAATAGTCTAGAAATGCATAAAGATGCAATTAAGCCAGGTCAAAAAGTTGTTATTTGTGATGACTTAATGGCAACAGCTGGAACATTACATGCAACTATTGAACTTATCAATCGCTTGGGCGGAGAAGTAGTCGGTGCTGCTTTTTACGTTGAATTACCTGATTTGAATGGTAGAGAAAAACTACCTGATATTGACATTTTCTCATTAGTTCAATATCATGGTGCTTAACTTAACAGCATAATGCAAAAAAACAACTAGTTTTTCAACTAGTTGTTTTTTCTTGTCTTAAATTTAATGATTAATGTTTTTTCATTATTGGTTGGTAGATTAAGTCAATTACCACCGCGGTAAGTAGACTAACTAGAATTACCAGGCCAAGTTGGTTTAACTTGATTGCCGTCATTGCAATACCAAAGATAGCTAAAATAAAGGTTAGGATAACGTCTATAATTTGAACACTACCAACTAATTTAGATGGATGAGATTGCCAGAAATAAGTTTTCGTTCTGGTAATTAAAACAATTAGCATAGCGCTTAAAACGCAGTATACATAAACCATTGTGCCAATTTCACCATGACTAAATCCTAACTTATTATTCATAAACCATACAAAGATACAACCAATTAAGGTCCAACCAGATGCAAGTGACATTGAAACTTTAGCCATGCGGTCCATATTCCAATTTTCAGGTTTATAGGTGATATGAGTGTTGTCAGTCCCAATCATCATTGTAACCATATTGTTCATAATAGTGTAGATAACCATGGCATTTAAAGCCATTGGTAAATAGCCGAAGAGTAAGTAACCGAAAGTTAAGATCATCGTTAATTCAGCTGTTCTTGAAAGCTTAGTAAGTGACCAAGTAGTCATTCTTTGGTAAACTCGATGACCAGCATCAAGGATTTTGACAATTGGCATTAAACCATCATCAAGTAATACCATCTTACCGCTACGCTTAGCAACGTCGGCAGCATTTGCTACAGCAATACCAACTTCAGCTTGCTTTAAGGCAGGAGCGTCATTAACACCATCACCAGTCATCCCAACAATAAAACCTTTTTCTTGGAAGAACTTGACCATTTTGAGTTTATCTTCTGGTAAAACGTCAGCAATCCCAGCTAAATTATCTAAATCAGTATTATCATCAAAATCATGAATAGAAATTACATTTCCAACCAAGTTAACTTGTTTAGCAACTGCAGCTGCAGTTCTTTGATTGTCACCAGTTAACATAATTGGACGGATACCCCGCTTTTTAAGTTCATCTAAGGCCGCTTTTGAATCTGAACGCACCAGGTCTTGCAAGATGAAGACTGCAGCCAACTTGTTGTTAACAAGTAAGGCTACGGAACGACCAGCAGTGAAATCGATGTCTTTTATTTTTGCCTCTGCACTTGAATCAATTAAAGATAATTGCTTAAACGAACCCAGTTTAATGTTTTTATCTTTTACCACTGCTTCTGAATAACCAGTATCAGAAGTAAAAGGAATAAACTTGTTTGGAATTAAAGCGGTCAGTTCTTTTTGCTGGAAGTAATTAATAATCGCTTCATCAATAATTGAAGTATTACGTTTATCAGTAGCGGCTTCTGCTAGTTGCAAAACCTCAGCATCAGACATTTTACTCAAATTAGTTAAGCTTGAGACTGCAGTCTTATTTTCAGTGATGGTTCCAGTTTTGTCTAACAAAATCAAATTAAGATTGGCAGCATCTTGAATGCCAGTTAAGTCGGAAGTCAAAACGCCTTCCTTACTTAAACGTTTAGCTTCAAATGAGTTAGAAATTGCAAAAGTAGAAGGCATTGCAACTGGAATAGAAGCAATAAACATCATTGCAAGGAAAGGTAGCATTTGAATTACGCCATGTAAGCCTTCTCCTCTTGCGAAAGCTGCAATAATAATGATGATTGTAAGACTTAAACTAAGCATACAAAGATAAAAAATAATCTTGGTTAATAGTTGTTGTAAGTGACCTGGTGCAGCTGATTGGTTAATCAAGTTAATGGTTTTACCTGATCTTGAATTTGCACCTGTTGCTTTAACAATAGCTAAGCCACTACCATCAACAACTGTAGTACCAGCATAGGCAATTGCGTCTAATTCTTTCTTTACAGGAGCGGATTCACCTGTAATCGAACTTTCATCACAGGTAATTTGACCTGATTTTAATGTGGCATCAGCTGCCAGGACATCCCCGCGTTTTAAGTTGATTAAATCACCAACAACTAATTGCTTAGAATTAAGTTTAATCCATTTACCATCGCGTTCAACAGCAACAGTAGGAGTTAACTCATGTGAAATATCATTTAAAACTCTTCGCGATTTTCGCTTTTGTGTTGCACCATTATATGCCGCAAATAAAAGCATTAAAAAAACGAAAGCAGCTTGTATTCTTTTTCCTAAAACTAATTCAAGGAGTAATGCTGCCTCTAAAATCCAGGCTGAAAGGTTCCACAATTTAGAAAGAAAAGCTTTCCAGAAATTAAATTCTGGTTCAGGCACTTCATTGGCTCCATCAAGTTTCAATCGTTTTTCTGCCTCTTGCGAACTAAGGCCATGTAAGCTTGTTTCCATAAAATCCTCCAAAATCTATTTAAAATATTCTTTATCCAGTTTAGCAAAAAAATTATTAGTCAGTAGCTTTCGTTACTGAAAAATAAGAATTTAAGTAAATTTCATGAACTGCAGCTAAGATTATATTTCTTAATATTGTTTTTTCGGCTGTATGAGTTGTCCCAATATCATCTAGTTGTTCTTTTAATTGATAGACATATTTAAAACAGTTTAAACTTTCTTCGCGTAAATATTGATATGCAGTTGCAATATCGTAACTGTCATCTTGCATTTTAATTGCTATTTTTAAATTATTTAAAGATAAAATTGGCTTGGCAAAGGCAATAAAAATTAATCTTGCAATTTGCTGGCGACTATAGCGTTTTTTGATAGGTTTTTCGATAATTCCTTTTTTAACATAATTACTGATCATTGAGTTAGTTAAATAAAGATCTTTAAAGGGGGATAAACTTGTGTTAATAAATTGACAAGTTTGTTCAAGATATAATCCCACATCAGGTATTTCATTAAAAGTAGGTAATGAGAAATTAATCACATCTTTTTGAATGGTTGTAAGAACTAATTTGTTTTCCATAAAATCCTCCAACTTGACATTATTCTGCATTAAAGTTTATTATAACACTATCGGATATCTAAAAACCGATAAAAAGATATTGATTAACGAAAGAAATAAATTATGAACGAAATTAAATTAATTGTTGATTCAAGTAGTAACTTGAATTCAGATTTGAGCTCAAATTTGGATGTTGTCCCATTGGTCATTAATTTGGGTAATGAATCTTACATAGATGATGATCAATTAGACTATAAACATTTTTTAGAAAGTATCTATGCAAATAACGAAAAATCAGGGACAGCATGCCCTAATTTGCAAGCTTGGCTTGATGCTTTAACTGGAAGTAAAAAAGCAATCATATTGACTGTTACTAGTGGTTTGAGCGGGACTTATTCTTCAGCTTGCCAAGCGGCAAAAATCTATGAAGAAGAAAATCCTGGTAGTGAAGTTTTAGTTATAGATTCAAAATCAGCCGGTCCAGAATTGAAGTTATTAATTGATAAATTACTTGAACTGGTACAGCATGAGAACTTGAGCTTAGTAAGAGAAGATATTAAAGCTTACCAAGAAAAGACACATCTTTTATTTAGTTTAGAGTCATTGCATAATTTAGCAGTTAATGGAAGAATTAACTCTGCTGTCGCAAAAATTGCGGGGATGCTACATATTCGCATGATAGGAGAAGCTAGTCAAGAGGGGACACTTGAACCGCTTGATAAGGCTAGAGGAAGCAAAAAAACGATTGTTTCCTTATTTAATAACATGAAAAAGCAAAATTATGCTGGAGGAAAAGTATATATTGATCATGTTGCAAATCTCAAAGATGCTAAAAATTTAAAGGAAGTAATTTTAGCTGAATTTCCAACAGCAATTGTTGAAATTGGAATTTGTCATGGCCTGTGTAGTTTCTATGCTGAAAAGGGTGGGTTAATGGTTGGCTTTGAAGGGTAAAAAATAACGCTTTTGTAATATTATTTTTTTAAATAACAAAAAGCGATAACACCCTTGTTTATAACTGAGATAATTGATAGAATTAATATTGGTTTAAGATAACATTGCTGTTAAGTAAAGCTTCAAAACCACTTTTACTCTAGTAAGTTAAAATAACAGTTTTATTAATTAATATAAAATTGTTTTGTTAAGTTCAATCATCCTTATTTTTTAAGAAGCTCCCAGAGTCTAATGGAACGACTTTCTATCCTCAAATTCTAGTTTTCCCCATATACTAGAGTTTGGTTGTTTTAAATTAGATTCGACCTTTCTCCCATAAGTTTTTATATATTTAACTAATTCTTTCTAGATGATAAGTTTGATAGTGATTTAATTACTACTAGAGATAAAATTGATGATGTACTGATAAGTTATTATCAGTGCATTTTTATTTTGAAAAAAAGCATGTTAGTGGCAAGACTAACATGCTTTTTTAACTAAAAAATGGTTGTGCTAATAAAAAACAAAAAATGGAAAGAATAGTAGCACCAACAATGTCAGAAGGATAATGGGCCTTGAGCATTATTCTAGAAAAGACCACCAAACACCAGAGTGTGAATAAAATGAAAAATAAACTAATGCCAATCATTCCACCATAAATTTGCCAAATAATTAAACTAAGACTGGTAATACTTAAGACGTGACCACTTGGAAATGAATAAGAGGGCCGTTTATTTTCACTTGGTCTTTTTCTTTTGACAGTATGCTTTAAAAAGATACCTACCAAATCTGTAAAGGCTAATGTACAAAGAACCCAGATTCCCTTTTTAATACTGCCATTAAAAAATAAAAAAATAGCGAGCAGAGTATCCCAAAAAGCAATTAATTTAGGTGCATTTAAAAATTCAATAATTGACCAAAAAGTACCATTTATCGGCCGGGTGAGTCTTTTTTTCAAAATACCGTCGAGATGACGAAAACTCTTGGAAGTTTGAAGTTTATAAATTAAAAATAACAAGATTATCGCAGATGAGCAGAGCTCAATTAGCCAGAATAAGTTCATGGTTACTACCTCGCAATCGTTCTTTGTTATTTTAGCAAATATTTGTGGTAAAGGCATTTTTTTAGTAAAAGCTTTAGACTTAGAGCCTTTTTTTGTTATAATTAAAATTAGTCATGGAGTGTTGGCAGAGTGGTAATGCACCGGACTCGAAATCCGGCGAACCGATTTTTTCGGCGCGCAGGTTCAAATCCTGTACACTCCTTACATAGCTATATGTAAAAAGCATAGCTCCTACCTGCTAGGAACTATGCTTTTTATTAATATGAAAATTTAGTATTAGTGTCGAAGTATTTGTCAAATGCAGTTCTTGAAATTGTGCTTTTACTTAATTTGTTAGCTGAGCTAGTCGTAACTTTTTTACTGTAGCTACCTTTAACTGTAATTTTATATTTACTGCTTCCTTTGACAAGAGTCTTACCGGCTGAATTGACAATTGTTACGGTTTTTCCAGACTTATCAACGATTTTTGCACCGGCTTCAACATTCAAATTACTTACAGTTGAATTACCAGTTACAACCCATTTTGAGCCTTTAGCGATGTTAATTGTAATTGGGGCTTTTGTTTTACTTGAGCTTGTAGCTTTTGAATTTGAAGTAATAGTAGTTTTACCGGTATAAGTTGAATTTTTTAAGAGATAAAGTTTAAGACTTGAGATATTGTCAACAGCGATATTGCCGTTCAATTTTTGCTTAATACCAGTGAAAGTTACTTTAGCACCATTTGAACCAGCACTACCCCAAGAATTAGAGTTATTACCGGCAATGGTTAATAGGTTAACTTTCTTTGAATTGAAGTTTAACTTGGTATTTTTGAGTACAACATTTGCACTGGTATTTGTAACATAAAACATTGCACCAGAATCAATTGAGGTTGACAAGCTAGAATTTACTGCTTGGAATTTTGCAGCTTTGCTAGTTGCAGTGTCGGCATCTCCAGACATTGACTGGTAAAGAATTACACCATTTTTAATTGGATCAGAACCAGTCTTATTGTTATTAGTAGAAACTAATTTTGAATTTGAGATATAAATGTTGTTGTAGCCTTCCATACCAGCAATTTGAGAGCCTGAAGCAGTACCAGTTACATTATTAACTTCAATATTTCCTGTTGAATAAATTAATGGAGAACCACTACCTGCAGTCTTAAGCTTAGAGTTAGTTACGCTAACATTACCACCACCACGGTCAGTAGCAATTGCTGCTGAGTGGTCACCTTTAGTAGAAATATTAGTTTTATTAGCAATAATAGTTCCGCCGTAGGTAGCATCTAAGCCACGAGAATTAGCTGATCCAGTTGTTGTGATAGAGGTGTTATTAGTATAGACAGTTGCCTTATTTGAAGCAAAAATTCCGTTTGCCCCTTTGGCATTACTTTTAATTTTAGAGTTTTTAATATATGCAGTTGATTTCTTTCCAGTAGCTAATAAAACTGAATTAGTCCCATAGAAGTTGTTATTGTCATCATTAGAAGAAGAACCAGTTTTAGACAATGTAACGTGATTTAAGGTTAAGGAACCGGCATTTTTTACTAAAGCGACATTTTTATCCTTACTGGTACTTGAATAAGTCTTATTTAATAGTTCTCTTGATTTTGAACTTGCTAAAATAGTAGCCGATAAACTTCCTGTATAGTCGTAGCTTTGGGTATTTGCACCGCCTTTACCTTGTTTTGCACTGCCCTTTGGCATTGCCGGAGGGGTAGAAGCAGCTGCTACAGTTTGACTTGCAAGAGCTGCTCCTTCACCAGCAAGAGATAATGCTAATAATGATAAACCGATAATTTTATAACTTTTCTTTTTCATTGCTTGTTACTCCTTTCAGTTGTTAGTTAAAGCTTATAGGGTAAATGTGATGTTTTCTTGATGAAAAAAGTAAATAACTGTTATTAAAGCGTGAAGAAAGGGGATAAAACTTGGAAAAAAGGGGATTTTCTTATAAAATAGTAAAGATATGTCAGATAAAAAAGAAAATTAGGATGTGAAGCCGTGATAGGAATTTTCATTAATGGATTAGCAATCGTAGTTGGAACTGCAATCGGTTGTTTATTCAAGAATCATCTAAAAGAAAAATATATCGAAGCACTTTGGTTAGCATTGGGACTTGCTGCTTTTGGTGTAGGTGCCAATACTGTTGTTAGTTACATGAGTAAGTCTAATATGCCGCTTTTGTTTATCATCAGTCTGACAATAGGAGCTTTGGTTGGTAAATTCTTTGAGATTGATCAGCATATTGAAAAATTAATCGAGACTAGATTTACTAATAGTCTAGCCAAGGGAGTAGCAACAGCTACTTTTTTAGATTGCATCGGGGCCTTGAGTTTATTAGGACCAATTAATGCAGCAAAAACAGGTGATTTAACCTTTCTATTAACTAATGCATCACTGACTTTTGTTTGTGCAATCATTTTTGGTGCAAGTTTTGGTTGGGGGATGCTACTTGAAACTCCTGTTCTTTTAGGTTGGTTTTTCCTGATTTTTGGACTGGTAAAACTTGGCTTTGCCAGTTTCTTTACAGTAGACTTAGTAAATGAATTATGTTTGGTAGGTGGCTTTTTAATAATAGCTAGTTCCCTAGGCTTACTGAAAATTAAAGAAGTTAAGAGTCTCGACTTATTACCTAGTCTGTTGATTCCAATCCTTTATTTCTTAATCAAATCTTTCTTCCACTTTTAGTAAAAGTGTTTTGTTTGCTATAGATAAATAGATAACATACAATTAAAATAGATTTTTTTGGATAAAAATTTTTATCCAGAATGAGAGGACTTTTTATGGAGAAAAAAACTAGTTCTGCACCGCAACTAAAACGCTCTATGTCAGCGGGGCATATGGAAATGATTTCCCTTGGGGGTGCAATTGGTGTTGGTTTATTTATGGGCTCAACATCAACTATTAAATGGACTGGCCCATCAGTTTTATTAGCTTACATGTTTGTGGGGCTTATTCTTTATATTGTGATGCGGGCCTTGGGTGAAATGCTTTACGTAAATCCGGGTACAGGCTCTTTTGCTGATTATGCAACCGAATACGTTCATCCAATGGCTGGATATATGGCTGAATGGGCTAATGTCTTTGAATATATTGTTGTGGGGATGAGTGAAGTTGTTGCTGCAACAGAATATTTAAAGTTCTGGTGGCCACAAGTTAATGTATTTTGGTCAGGTGTAATTATTATTGCCTTCCTATTATTAGCTAACTTAGCTAGTGCCAAGGCATATGCAAATCTAGAATTCTGGTTTGCAATGATTAAGGTTGTCACGATTGTTTTGATGATAATTTTAGGATTGCTAGTCATTTTCTTTGGCTTTGGTAATGGGGGACATCCAACAGGATTTAGTAACTTATGGAGTCATGGTGGTTTCTTTACCGGTGGTATTAAAGGTTTCTTCTTCTCGATGTCAATTATCGTTGGTTCATATGAAGGAATTGAATTATTAGGTATTAGCGCTGGTGAAGTAGAAAATCCAAAAGAAGCAGTGGTTAAAAGTGTTAAGTCTGTATTATTCAGAATTTTGATTTTCTACGTAGGCGCAATTTTTGTGATTATCACTATTTATCCATGGAATGAACTTTCTAGCCTTGGCTCACCATTTGTTACTACTTTTGCTAAGGTTGGAATTACTGCAGCAGCTTCAATTATTAACTTTGTGGTTTTAACTGCTGCCTTATCAGGTGCCAACAGTGGAATTTATTCATCAAGTAGAATGCTCTTTAAGTTGGCTCATGAAGGTGATGCACCAAAGATTTTTGGACATCTATCTAAACATGTTGTTCCAAGTAGAGCGATTATGGGGATTTCATCAGGAATTTTCCTTGGTTTTGTATTAAATGTTTTTGCTTCACAATTTAGCAAATCAACTGAAGATTTATTTGTGATTGTCTTTAGTTCATCTGTTCTGCCAGGGATGATTCCATGGTTTGTTATTTTGCTGGCTGAATTAAGATTCAGAAGAAATAATCCTGAGTTGCTTGAAAATCATCCATTTAAGTTGCCATTATATCCTTATTCAAACTATTTTGCTTTTATTATGTTACTTGTGATTGTTGCCTTCATGTTTATTAATAGCGAAACTAGAGTCTCAGTTATTGCTGGTTTAATGGTATTAGTAATTGCTGCAATTGTGTATGTTGTCAGACATGGTTTAAAAGTTCAAGGAGGAGATAACTATGGCGGAAAGTAAAGCTCCCAAATTAAAGCGCTCGATGACTGCCGGCCAGATGGAAATGATTTCCCTTGGTGGTGCAATTGGTGTTGGTTTATTCATGGGCTCAACTTCAACCATTAAATGGACTGGACCATCAGTACTTTTGGCATATATTTTTGTTGGTTTGATTTTATACATTGTTATGCGAGCTTTAGGGGAAATGCTTTATGTTAATCCAGGAACTGGTTCATTTGCTGATTATGCAACAGAATATGTTCATCCTTTAGCTGGTAATATGGCAGAATGGGCTGCAGTTTTTCAATATATTGTTGTCGGAATTAGCGAAGTTGTTGCAGCTACAGAATATTTGAAGTTTTGGTGGCCTAAGACCCCAGCACTTTTAGTTGGAATTATTATTATTGGATTCTTACTTTTAGCCAACTTGGCTAGTGCCAAGGCCTATGCTAGCCTTGAATTTTGGTTCTCAATGATCAAAGTGGTCACAATTGTCCTAATGATTATTTTAGGTCTTTTGGTAATTTTGTTTGGTCTTGGTAATAACTGGAAACCAGTTGGCTTTAGCAATTTATGGAGTCATGGTGGGTTCTTCACTGGCGGATTAAAGGGCTTCATTTTCTCAATGTCAATTATTGTTGGTTCTTACCAAGGGATTGAATTAATTGGTATTAGTGCTGGTGAAGTAGCTAACCCTAAAGAAGCTGTTGTTAAAAGTGTTAAGTCAGTTTTATGGCGAATTTTAATTTTCTACGTTGGGGCAATTTTTGTAATTGTGTCAATTTATCCATGGAACCAACTTTCAGCAATTGGCTCACCATTCGTGGAAACCTTCACCAAAGTTGGAATTACTGGGGCAGCTTCAATAATTAACTTTGTTGTTTTAACAGCTGCTTTGTCAGGTGCTAACAGCGGAATTTATTCTTCAAGTAGAATGCTATTTAAGCTAGCTAATGAAGGGGATGCACCAAAAATTTTTGGAAAGATTTCTAAAAAAATTGTCCCAAGTAAGGCGATTATTGGAATTACTTCCGGAATTTTAATTGGATTTGTATTGAACTTTATTCTTTCGACTATTAACAAGACCATGGATGAAATATTTGTTATTGTTTATAGTTCATCTGTTTTACCTGGGATGGTAGCATGGTTTGTTATTTTGCTTGCTGAATATAAGTTTAGAAAACATAATCCAGAAATTATGAAAGAGCATCCATTTAAATTGCCACTATACCCATATTCAAATTTCTTTGCGTTTGCAATTTTAGTCTTAATTGTATTCTTTATGTTCTTAAATGACGAAACTAGAATTTCTGTTTCTGTTGGGGCACTAGTTTTACTAGCTAGCGCAATGGAATACTATTTCAGAAGAATGCATAAAAAGAATAAATAAAAAAAA
>NZ_KE384473.1:188692-436703 GCF_000425905.1 Lactobacillus psittaci DSM 15354 | reverse complement strand
AAAAAAAAACCATCTCAAATAGAGATGGCTTTTTTATTGTTTTAATTTTATTTCAATTGGCGACGTTACTTAAAAAAGTTTTATAACCTAATTGAACAAAGATAATAACCGAACCCCCACCTAAAATTTGAATCATAACAGCAATTTGATAATTAATTGCTGTAAGTGGACTAATACCTGCAAATATTTGACTAGTCATCATACCTGGCAAATGGACAAGTTCCATCCCCAACACTGAATTTATTGTAGCTAAAATCGAGGCATCAAAAGAATCATTGATAATCTGTCTCATGGCTTCTATAGGACTTGCACCTAGTATTAATGCCTCTCAAATTGGCTGGCGCTCTTTGATAACGTCGTTAGTTAAACTATTGCCCCTAAGGTTAATTCCAGTCATTGAATTACCAATTAACATACCGCTAATTGAAATAAAGTACCGTGGATCAAACCAGAGACTAATTTGAATGACAACTAAAAAAGTACAAAATGCAAGAGCTAGTATCTAAAACTAACGATATTGCAACTATTCGTTTTAGCTCTGGACTTAATTTTTGATTTGAATGCTTAATTATTGTATAGATTGCAAAGATTTCCATTCCGATAAGGATTAAGATTGTAATCCAAGAGGAGGGATGCTTTAACAAAAAGATTAAGACATAGCCTGCTAGCGTCAATTGAAGGCTCATTCTTAATGCCGAAATGACTAATAATTTTCTCGGGGGATTTGCCGCCAATGTAAAATTCCCCAGACAATTAAAACTAAGACGTATGCACTCGCAATTTACCGAATTCTTAGGTTAATAATTTTACTCATTTTTATATCCTTTAATTATTTGAACAGAATGATCTTTTACTAAAAGTAACTTATCACTAAATTTTTTGCAACTTGATGCAAGTGGATAACCATGATGATAGTTTTATCTTGTTTGCGGCAAAAATTTACTAAATTCTCTAAGATTTCAAGTTATTATTTTTCATCAAGAGCAGAGGTAGGTTCATCAAGTAAATAAACAACAGGTTGAAGTAAAAAGACTCGTGCAATTGCTTGACGCTGCTTTTCTCCATCTGATAAATCTAGGGCATTCACAAACAAAGGCTTATTTAATTTCACTAACCTTAAAGCATTTTCAAGTTCGGAATTATTTACTGGATTTTTCTCTACAAAACGAAAGCCAATTAGCAAATTATCTTTAACTGTTCCGGGAAAGATAGCAGGGAGTTGTTGCAACATGATGACTTTTCTCCGTAATTCAATCGGATTATAGCTTCTAAGATTTTTCCTTGATAGGCAATTTTGTCTTTGTCGGGTGAAACTAAATTATTAAGTAGTGACAATAAGAGGTTTTTCCGCTGCCACTTTCACCAATAATGCAAGTAATTATGCCAGTGTCGATTGTCAGATGATTAATTTCGAGAATCTCTTTGTAGCTGATGTTATTAAGTTGAAACATAATTCATTCTCCAAATTTTACTAGCTATATAATAGCCTATTTTTTTAATTTGGTCTTATTTTTTGGATAAAAAATCGCCCAACGTTGTGGAGGGCGACTTTTGATTCTATTATTAATCAAAATCAACATTATTAGGGTAGTGGGCTAAGCGCTCATTTGAAATGCCAATTTCTTCTTCAATTCTTAATAATTGATTGTATTTTTCAACTCTTTCACTTCTGGCAGGAGCACCGCTCTTCAATTCGCTTACATTAGTAGCAACAGCCAAATCTGCAATAAAGGTATCACCAGTTTCTCCTGAGCGGTGAGACATCATAGTGGTGTAGCCATTTTTGTGTGCTAGGCGAATAGCTTCAAGAGTTTCAGTGACAGTACCAATTTGATTTAATTTAATTAGAACACTGTTTGCCATACCGTTTTTAATTGCTTTTCTTATTATAGCTGGATTGGTGCAAACGAAGTCATCGGCAACCAATTGAACTTCGTGACCATGCTTTTGAGTAAACTTTTCAAAGCTATTCCAATCTTCTTCGCCGAAAGGATCTTCCATTGAAATAATTTCAGGAAATTCTTGCTTAAGCTTCATATAGTATTCACCTAATTCAGCTGATGTATAAGTTTTTCCTTCAAAGTCATAGTTTTTAGTTTCCTTGTTGTAGAAATATGAAGCTGCTGCATCAAAGGCAATAGCAATTTCTTCGCCAGGTTTGTATCCAGCTTTAACAATGGCTTCGTGAAGCATTTTTAAAGCTTCTTCTGAGTTCTTTAAATCAGGAGCAAATCCACCTTCGTCACCCAATCCGGTAGTATAGCCAGCTGATTCAATAACTTTTTTCAAAGTATGGTAGACGTTAACAATCTTTTCAAATCCATCTCTGAAGCTTAATTTTTTAACAGGAGTAATCATAAATTCCTGAATATCAATACCATTATCAGCATGTTCACCACCATTGATAACGTTGTGGAAGGTTTGAGGTAGTTCAAGATTGCAACCACCTAAGTAGCGGTAAAGAGGTAGTTTTCTAGCATTTGCAGCAGCCCGAGCAGTAGCCATTGATACACCTAAAATTGCATTAGCACCTAAACGTGCCTTATTTGGAGTTCCATCTAAGTCAATCATAATTTGATCAATTTCAGCTTGATTGAATGGATCTTTACCATGTAAAGCTTGGTTAATTTTGGTATTAACATTATTAACTGCTTTGCTTACACCTTTTCCTTGTAAGCGAGTGCCACCATCACGTAATTCAACCGCTTCTTTTTCACCAGTTGATGCACCTGAAGGAACTTCTGCTCGACCTAAAGTTCCATCTGAAAGAATTACATCAGCTTCAACTGTTGGGTTCCCTCTAGAATCAAAAACCTCACGTGCTTTAACTGTATCAATAAATAACATAAAAATTCTCCTTTCGAAAAATTGGCAAACAAAAAAACGCCTACTACAAAAGGGTAGAAATCACCTTTATATAGTAGACGTCATTAAATTGATTACCAATTACTTATACGGCGAACGTCATCGCCTATTTAATTTACAAATAAACTATAATGTTTTAATTCTAAAATTGCAAGCCTTTTTAAAATTAATTTCTAATCTTGATCTTGCTTTTCCCAAATTTCTCTAACAGCAGGGATGTTACCTAATTGCGTTAAGTTGTCCTTATCCATCACAATTAGATTATTTTCACCCTTGGCTAAATCCTTAAATGCAGCAATACTTTGATTCTTAAAGTAATCATCTGGAGCATCAGCTAATGCAGCTTTTAATTGTTCTATTCGGTATTTTTCCGCATCTGCTTGGGTTTTAATTGCTTCTGCTTTAGCCTTTGCAGTGGCAACTAAGGCGTCATTTTTGGCCTTAGTAGTTAATTCAATATTACGAGCTTCACCTTCAGCCTTAGCAATTGTAGCGGTTTTTTCACGATCTGCAGTTAATTGCTTATCCATTGCACGTTGGATTTCTTTACTTGGAAGTAATTCATCAACGTTTACCCGGATTACTCGAATACCATAAACATTGGTTAAGTCGCCAATTGCATCAGCAAGTTGAGCGTTAATCTGACTAGTTGAACCTAAGGCATCATTTAAGTCCATTCGACCGATAATGTCACGCAAATGTCCCCGAACTAATTGAACCATTGACTCAACTGAGTCTGTGTTGTTGTAGAAGTACTTGAATGAATCAGTTACTTGGTAATTCAATGTCAAACTAGTTGAAACTTCAGCATTATCTTTAGTGATAATTGAATATTTACTAATTTCAAGTGGTTGAAGCGCGAGTGATACTTTACGAACACGCTGAATTAATGGAATGATAAAAATTAGTCCCGCTTTTTCAGTTTTAGAATATTTTCCCAAAGTCTCCACTAAACCTTCATAATTTTGTGGGACAATTGAACAAGCAAAGATAATTAATAAAGCAATTATAATAACAAAAAATAGGGTTGAGATTGAAAATATCATTTTTGATTCCTCCTTATGAGTATTTTATTATATTTATTTTAATTTGGATATCAATTAGTCTAAAATATGATAAGCTAAAATCATTGCAAATATTAAGGAGCGATTTTATGACGGTCTTAGAACAACCGTATTTGGATTTATTAAAAAATATCATGGAAACTGGTCATGATAAAACCGATAGAACAGGCACTGGAACTCGTTCAAGGTTCGGTGCTCAAATGCGTTTTGATTTATCTCAAGGTTTTCCATTGCTTACAACCAAGAAGGTTCCTTTTGGCTTAATTAAAAGTGAACTTCTTTGGTTTTTAAAAGGCGATACCAATATCAAGTTCTTGTTGGAACATAAAAATCATATTTGGGATGAATGGGCTTTTAAAAATTGGGTTAATTCATCTGAATATCAAGGTCCTGATATGACTGATTTTGGTCTTAGAAGTCAAAAAGATCCAGACTTTAAGAAGCTATACGATGAACAGATGAAGCTTTTTACTGAACGTATTTTGGCAGATGAAGCTTTTGCTAAAAAGTTTGGTAATTTAGGGGATGTTTATGGAGCTCAGTGGCGTCACTGGCAAAAACGATCAGGTGGTAGTATTGATCAAATTCAAGATGTCTTAAATCAATTACAAACTCACCCAGATTCAAGAAGAATGATTGTGTCAGCTTGGAATCCAGAAGATGTGCCAACTAGTGCCTTGCCACCTTGTCATACTTTGTTCCAATTTTATGTTGCTGATAATAAGTTAAGTTTGCAACTTTATCAAAGAAGTGGTGATATGTTTTTAGGCGTGCCATTCAACATAGCTTCATACTCACTACTTTTAAGTTTAGTCGCTAGACAAACAGGATACGAAGTAGGGGAGTTTGTTCATACATTAGGCGATGCACATATTTATAAAAATCACTTTGATCAAGTAAAGCAGCAGTTAGCCCGTGCACCTTATGATAGTCCAAAGCTTTGGCTAAACCCAGAAAAGAAAAATATTGCCGACTTTGAAATGGAAGATATCAAGGTGTTAGATTACAAGCACCATAGTGTAATTAAGGCTCCAGTAGCGGTATAGGAGAAAAATATGATTAGTTTTGTTTGGTCTGAAGATAATGAACATCAAATTGGTTACCAAGGTCATCTTCCTTGGCATTTGCCAGCTGACTTAGCCCATTTTAAGAAAAAAACAATGGGCAAGACCATGATTATGGGGAAGAATACTTTTCTTAGTTTGCCTTTTGTCTTACCAAAAAGAAAGCATTTAGTTTTAACTCACGATCAAGAACTAATTGCAAAATATGCCGCAAACAAGGAAGTAGACTTTGTGACTTCAATGAAAGAGTTAAAGATATATATTGAAAAGCATCAAGCAGATCAACTAGTTGTTATTGGCGGAGTAAGTGTCTTTGATGGTTTAAAAGATTGGGTAGATTGTCTAGAAAAAACGGAGATTGATGGGACTTTTAAGGCTGATACTAAAATGCCAACAATTGATTATTCAGCTTTCACTTTAGTCAAAAAAGAAAATTTTGTTGCTGATGAAAAGAACCCATACAATTATAGCTTTTTAACCTATCTTAGAAAGTAGGAATCACTATGGTTGAAAAAATTATCAAGTTAATTAAATCTGACGATTTTCGAGAATTTGTGATTTATGGTTTTATTGGAGTATTTGGCCTGTTTATTGACTTTGGTTTATTTTGGCTATTAACTAAATTTACGGCTTTACCAGTTGAAGTTGCGAATTTTATTAGTTCAAGTTGCGCCTTAGTTAACAATTTTTATATGAATACATATTTAAATTTCCATGTTAGGGACCACTTATTTACCCGCTTTATTAAGTATTATATTATTGGCCAGATTACTACTTTAATTACTACAACTTGCTTATTTATTTTTGTAACTTTGATGCATCAAAATGAAATGGTAGTTAAGGTTATCTCAACATTCTTGGCAACGATGTTGCAGTTTGTAGTTAACAAGGTCTTTACCTTCAAAAAAGGTTAGTAAAAGGAGCAAATTGCTCCTTTTTTTGATGAGATAGATATAGATATTCCTAGCAATTTATGGGTATAATTAATAAGTAAAATATATTTAAAGAAGGATAAAAATGGATAAACTTTCAATTATTGTTCCTTGTTATAATGAGGAAGAATCAATCCCATTATTTTATGATGCAGTTCAAAAAGTTGTCAGCAAAATGACAATTGAACCTGAATATTGGTTTGTAAATGATGGCTCACATGATAATTCCCTTAAAGAAATGAGAGCACTTCACGAAAAAGATAGTCATGTTCACTATATTTCTTTTTCAAGAAACTTTGGTAAAGAAGCTGGTTTGCTTGCAGGATTAGATGCTGCAACAGGTGATTATGTTGTGGTGATGGATGTTGATTTACAAGATCCACCTGAATTCTTACCTCAAATGTATCAAGAATTGCAAAGTGGTGAGTATGATTGTATTGGTACTCGCAGAGTTGACCGTACTGGGGAAGCCAAGGTTAAGTCATTCTTGAGTGATATGTTCTATAAGTTCATTAATAAAATTTCTAATACCGAAATCGTTCCTGGAGCACGTGATTTTAGAATGATGACCCGACAAATGGTAGATGCGGTTTTGTCAATGAGGGAATATAGCCGTTTTTCAAAGGGAATTTTCTCATGGGTTGGATTTAAAACCAAGTACCTTGATTATCATAATGTTGAAAGAGTAGCAGGTGAAAGCGACTGGACTACTTGGCAATTATTTAAATACGCTTTAGATGGTATCAGTGATTTCTCACAAGCTCCTTTAAGCTTGGCAGTTTGGACTGGTTCAATTACATCAGCCATTTCAGTTTTAGGAATTTTGTTTATCATTATTCGAAAGATTGTTTCACCAATGAGTAGTATTTTTGGTTGGGCATCAATGGTTTCAATTATCCTTTTCTTAGGTGGAATTCAATTGCTCTGCATTGGGATTGTTGGTAAATATATTGGCAGAATTTATTTACAAGTAAAGCATCGTCCAATTTATATTGTTAAAGAGAAAAAATAAATAAAAAATGGTATCTAGTTGAAGAAAAAATTCTTTCACTAAATACCATTTTTTTATGCAGCTTTACTTGTACCATCACTATAATTAAGTTCATAGCCGGGTTGAATATTGAAAATAAAAACGTTGAAATGAACTTGATTATCGCCTGTTGATTGTCCCTCCATTTCGACTCCTCGTGCCAGTAATTCACTGCCTCTAAAAATAGGAGTTACGCGATAGCGGACGTAATGACTACTTGATTGCTTAATATAATCAGCAACTTGATCTTCATATTTGAGCATATCTGGATCATTTAATTGGCGAGTCCCAGTAATTAAGTTCTTCCAATTATTGTTTTGTCCAGTAAGCTGATAACCAATTAAATGGCAACGATTATATAACCAGCCACCACTAATTTTCTTATTATGCCAACCAGTTGGATTAACGTGCAAAGGTTCACGTTTTGCTTTTGGCATCAAACTGAGATTCAATAATGCATTTGCGGCGCTAGCTCTGTTCAAGTTATCTAAATCACCATAACGTTGCCAAGCTCCATTTGCAGTTGAGAGGTCAGATTTAGAAAAACTAGGATTGTTATTATTAACGGTAATTACATCTTGGCCGCTGTAATTTAAATTAGCTAGCTTAGCTGCACTTGCATTAGATTGGCTAAGTTCTTGAGTTTGATTAGCTTTACCAAGTTTTTTCAGCTTTTTATTATTTTTCTTGATTTTTTGCTTTAAATTAGAGATTTCATCAGCCAGATCTTCATTTTCACTTGCTAATTCATCTGCTTTATTTTTTTCACTCTGATTATATTTGATTTTGGTAACAACTTTAGGATGATTAGATTTGGTTGTTTGATCAAGATTACCACTTATTCCTGCCCCTAAAAACAGGGTAGTAACTATGAGTGAAATAATTAATTTACGATTTTTCATTATCTCTTAGCCTTTCTATAGCCTTGGTTGATAGCTTCTTGCTCCGTATTAAAGTAGACTGCATTAGCACTATTCATCCGATAACCAGCTTGACCGGGAACATGATAAATCTTGCTTCTACTGTTTCCGACAATTCTTCCGGTACTTGCAGTATTCATGTCGCCATAGCTACTTCCTGCACCAGAATTATTCGTTTGACTTTGCTGCTTTCTTTGCCTGCGATTGTGATTACTTTCAGTTTGGCTAGTAGCAGGGATATAAACTTGACTATTGCTATTACTTGACTGTTTACTGGTAGAACTTTTTTCAGAGTCTGTAGCTGCATTAGGTTCTTGTGTTTGCTCAGCCTTTGCATGATCGACTTCAGCTTGATCCACTTTTTCATCTAATTCAGCCAAGGTCTTAGTCAAAGCCTGTTTTTGCGTTTTTAATTTTAAATTTTCTTCTCGCTTTGACTTTAGATTTTTGACCTTAGCATACTTAACTCTATAGATTGTTTTACTAGTCGTAATTGGATGACTAGTCATAGCAAGGCCAAAAGATAATAAACTGAATACAATCGTATAGATTTTAATAGCCTTATTATTCCTTTTAAATAACAGCTTCTTAGCTAAAAAATAACCAATAATCGAGAGAAATATCCAAGTAAGAATTTTCCCCAATTTAATCAACTCCTTTTATCTTATAAAATAATTCTCTCGAAGATTAGCAGAAGATGCAATGCAAAATAAAAAAGACCCGTAGGTCTTTGTAGTTGAATTGATAATATTTGCTATTTATTTTTCAATAGGTCACGAATTTCACGTAAGTATTCTTGTTCTGGAGTAGGGCCAGCAGGCTTTTCTTCAGGCTTTGGCATTAACTTGTTGACCGTCTTAACAATTAAGAAAACCACAAAGGCAACGATCAAAAAGTTAATTACAGAATTGATAAAGCTACCGAATCTAAAAGTAGTACCACCAATTTTAAGGACAAGGTTTGATAAATCAATCTTACCTAAAAATAAACCTAAGAAGGGGTTTAATAAGTTAGTTACTAAAGAATTAACAATTGCAGTAAATGCAGAACCAATAATAACCCCAACAGCTAAATCTAAAACATTACCACGTGAAATAAAATCTTTAAATTCTTTAATCATAGTTACCTCCTGCAATAAAATATAATAGCTAATAATTTTTTGCTTTTCAAACTATATTTGCTTGACAAGATGAGATAAACATTATAATCTAGTATCAACAAATTTAATTAATTAATTTCGATCTTGAACAGCAGAGTAGTTGAACTACTTCATGATTTAGAGAGCTCCGTTAGGTGAAAGGGAGACATGAAGCT
The DNA here is from genome assembly GCF_000425905.1 of Lactobacillus psittaci DSM 15354. GTDB lineage: Bacteria > Bacillota > Bacilli > Lactobacillales > Lactobacillaceae > Lactobacillus > Lactobacillus psittaci. The sequence goes on along the minus strand of NZ_KE384473.1, from coordinate 427,514 downwards.
TTAATGAAGATGGGCTGGGAATGATCACTAATGGCGATATTTAGTCATTAGCGGGGTTGCGCTCGTTAACAAGGCAAGGTATTTCTAGAGATACTTAGTGAGGTTTACTACGTAAGTGGTAGACGAATTAAAGGTGGTAACGCGAGCACTCGTCCTTTTAGGGATGGGTGCTTTTTTGTTTGAAAAAGAGGTTTTAAAATGAGAAAAAAACGGAGAAAAAATCGGATTATTGCAGCTATCTTTGTTGCATTTTTACTGGTCGCAGGTTATTTTAGTTTTATTTATCAAGGACCTAAGGAAAGTAATAATACTGTTACAATCGGTGTTGTTGGTCAAACCAAAGAAGATGCTAAAATTTGGGATAGCGTAGCTGCAACTGCCAAAAAGAAATACGGTATCACAATTAAAATTCAAAACTTTACTGATTATAATCAACCTAATAAGGCTTTACTAAATGGAGATATTGACTTGAATGCTTTCCAACACTTTGCTTTTTTAGAAGCGTGGAATAAAGCAAATAAAGCAAATGTAATTTCAATTGGTAAAACTATTATTGCACCAATCAGACTTTACTCTTTGAAGTATAAATCAATTAAAACATTACCAGCTGGTGCAACGATTGCAGTTCCAAACGATGCATCAAATGAGTCACGTGCTCTATATGTTTTAAAAAATGCTGGCTTGATTAAACTTAAGAGTGGGAAAAAGATTGTTAGTGTTGCAGATATTACTTCTAATCCGAAAAACTTCCAAATTAAAGAAGTTGCGGCGGATCAGGCAGGAAGAATTATCAAATCTGTCGATGCTGCTGTAGTAAACAACTCTTATGCTGCCCCAGCAGGACTAGGTGATAAACAAACAATTTATGTTGAACCTGTTAACAAAGATAGTCAGCAATGGATTAACTTAATTGCTGCAAGAAGTAGTGATAAGCACAATAAGCTTTACCTTGAAGTGGTGAAGGCATACCAAACTAAGAAGACTAAAGAGCTAGTTAAAAAGTATTATGGTAATACTGAGTTAACTGGATGGGACATCAAGATTAAGTAGGAGGCAAAGCAAATATGAGTATTATTGAATTAAATAATATCGCTGTTACCTTTAAGCAAAAGAAGGAAACTGTCAATGCCGTTGATGGTGTAACTTTGAAGATTGAGAAAGGTGACATCTTTGGTATTTTAGGTTTTTCTGGTGCCGGGAAATCTACCTTGGTTAGAACGATTAACTTGCTGCAAAAGCCAAGTAGAGGGGATGTAATTGTTCAAGGAAAAACTTTTGTTAAACAAGGCAAAGTAGTTATTTCAAATAAAGAATTGCAGCAAAGTCGGCGAAAAATTGGCATGATTTTCCAAGGCTTTAACTTATTAAACGAAACTAGTGTTCTAGAAAATATTGCTTTTGCTCTGCGTCATAGCAACTTAAGTGATGAAGAAATTGAAGCAAAAAGTTTGCGACTCTTGGAATTAGTAGATTTGAAAGAGAAGGCCGATTTTTATCCCAGTCAATTATCTGGTGGTCAAAAGCAGCGGGTTGCAATCGCACGAGCTCTTGCCAATGATCCAGAAATTTTATTATCTGATGAAGCAACTAGTGCTTTAGACCCACAAAATACTAACCAAATTTTGGACTTGCTCAAAAAATTAAATAAGCAACTTGGTTTAACAATTGTGTTAATTACTCACCAAATGGAAGCTGTCAAAAAGATTGCTAATCGTGTTGCAGTTATGGAGCATGGGCATTTAATTGAAGAGGGAAGTTTAAAGCGGATTTTCTTAGAACCTAAGAAGGAATTAACCAGAAAATTTGTCGGTGGCTCTTCTGCAGCAATTGCAACTTTGAATCAATTAAATTTAGATAAATTATCAGAAAATGAAAAAATTTATCAACTTACTTATTCTTTAAGTAATGTGACTAAGTCAATTATTATTGAACTTTATTCAAAATTAGGTGTTGAAGTAAGTATGCTTTACGGTAACGTTGAACTATTAAATGAAGAACCAATTGGGACTTTAGTAGTTTTGATTAAGGGTGAAGCTGAAAAACAAAAAGCGGCTAGAGAGTTCTTAGATCAAGCAAATGTTTTAGTAACTGAATTAGATGAAAGGGGTCAAGTAAATGCTTAGTTTATTACAACAATATTTGCCTAATGTCTTTTCATTGGGCTGGAGCGGAGATGCTGGTTGGGGTACTGCCATTTTTCAAACCCTTTTTATGACCTTTTGGCCTGCAATCTTTGGTGGATTTTTAGGTTTAATCTTTGGCTTGAGCCTAGTTTTAACTGAAGAGGGTGGTATTTTAGCAAATAAATTTTGGTTCAACGTAGCTGACAAAATTGTTTCAATTTTTCGGGCTATTCCCTTTGTAATCTTATTAGCCTTCATTGCTCCTGTAACACAAAAAATTGTCGGTACTCAAATCGGAATTAAAGCAGCCTTAGTACCATTAACTCTTGGCGTCTTTCCTTTTTATGCTCGTCAAGTTCAAGTTGCACTTAAAGGAATTGATCCTGGAAAAATTGAAGCAGCCTTGTCACTTGGTGCAACTACAAAAGACATTATTTTTGAAATTTACTTAAAAGAAGCAAGAAGTGAATTGATTCGTGTTTCAACTGTAACTATTATTTCATTAATTGGCTTGACAGCCATGGCTGGAGCAGTTGGTGCAGGCGGATTAGGTAATACGGCAATTTCATATGGCTATAACCGCTTCAATAATGATGTGACTTTGGTGGCGACATTATTGGTTATTATTCTGATTTTCTTCACTCAGGTTGTTGGTGACTACTTAGCAAAAAGATTTAATCATCAAATCCGTTAAAAAATTTTCTTAAAGTCCTTGTATTTTTATACAAGGACTTTTTTAATAGAAGTATAGCTTGTTGAAATATTTGAAAAAATATTTGATTTTTTTGAATATTTAAATTGATTAGGTGTATAATAAATGTGTTAGCGCTATCAAAAAGCTAAATTTCAGTAAGGAGATTATTTAAAATGGCTGAACAAGAATACAGAATTGAAAGCGATACTATTGGTCCTGTTAAGATTCCTAAGGAAGCATTATGGGGTCCACAAACTGAAAGAAGTCGTAATAACTTCCCAAGTGGCGAATTAATGCCACTTCAAATTATCCGTGCCTTCCTTCACTTAAAGAAGGCTGCTGCACAATCTAACGTTGAAGTTGGGGATGAACCTGAAGAAAAGGGTAAGGCAATTGAAGATGCAATTGATCACTTGCTTTCATTAAGTGATGAAGAATTACGTAAGGACTTCCCACTTCACGTTTTACAAACTGGTTCAGGTACTCAAAGCAACATGAACGTTAACGAAGTTGTTGCCAACTTAGCTAACAAGCTTCACCCAGGTCTTAACATTTTACCTAACGATGATGTTAACCGTGGTCAATCATCAAACGATACTTACCCAACTGCAATGAACATCGTTGCTGTTGAAGCAATTGATAAGCTTGAACCTGCTATTGAACACTTGATTAGCGAATTAAAGGAAAAGCAAAACAAGTACTGGAAGACTGTTAAGGTTGGTCGTACCCACCTTCAAGACGCAACTCCACTTACTTTTGGTCAAGAAGTTTCTGGTTATATTTCAGCATTAAAGCATGACTTAGCATACATTCGCCAATTAAAGCCAACTTTATATGAATTAGCTATCGGTGGTACTGCTGTTGGTACTGGTTTGAATGCTGCACCAGGTATGACTGAAAAGATTGCTGGTAAACTTTCAAAGGTTTACGGTCATGAATTCAAAGTTGATACTAACAAGTTCTGGGGCTTAGCTCACCACTCAGGTATTGACGTAATGCACGGCGCTCTTAAGACCTTAGCAGCAGATATGTTTAAGATTGCTCAAGATATTCGTTTCTTAGCTTCAGGTCCAAGAGCTGGTTACAACGAATTAAACATTCCTGCAAACGAACCAGGTTCATCAATTATGCCAGGTAAGGTTAACCCAACTCAAGCAGAAGCCGTAACTATGGCAGCTGCAAAGGTGTTTGGTAACGACACTACTATTACCTTTACTGCTTCACAAGGTAACTTCGAAATGAACGTTTACAAGACTGTGATGATTGCTGCCTTCCTTGATTCTTGTGACATTTTAACTGGTACAATTACTGGTTTTGCTGATAGAATGATTCATGGCTTAACTGTTAATGCTGACCGGATGGATGACTTACTTGAAAACTCACTTATGACTGTTACTGCTTTGTCACCACACATTGGTTACCACGAAGCAGCAACTATTGCTCAAACTGCTGACAAGGAAGGTACAACCTTACGTGAAGCAGCTCTTAAATCTGGTAAAGTTACCGAAGAACAATACGATGAATGGATGGACTTACTCAAGATGACTAACATCGAACGTAGTAAGCCAGAAGACTAATTAAAGGAGAATTCTTGATGGCGAAATTTGTTTTCACACCAAAAGATAGTTCTGAAATTGCTGAAAGTTATGATGCAGTTATTGTTGGTGCCGGTGGTACTGGTTTAACTGCAGCAATGCAAGCACATGAGTTAGGCTTAAAGGTTGCCGTCTTTGAAAAAAATGAAGGCTTAGGTGGTAACACTAATAAAGCTTCTTCAGGTATGAATGCTTCTGAATCAAATGTTCAATTTGCTCAAGGCATTATTGATAACAAAGAAGATTTCTACAAAGAAACTTTAAAAGGTGGCGGTTTGTTAAACGACCGTGACATGTTAAGATACTTTGTTGATCACTCAGCTGTTGCTATTTCTTGGCTTGAAGATCATGGTATTGACTTAACTGATTTAACCATTACTGGTGGTATGAGCAAAAAGCGTGCTCACCGTCCAGCTTCAATGGCTCCAGTTGGTGGCTACTTAGTTACTGGTTTACTTAAGAAGATTCAAGAAGAAGACATTCCAGTCTTCAACAAGGCTAAGGTTACTAAGCTTGTTCAAACTGGTAAGGCTGTAACTGGTATTGAAGTAGAAACTGAATCAGGTCTTAAGAAAGTAGCTGCTAAGGCTGTATTACTTGCTTCTGGTGGTTTCGGTGCTTCAAAAGAAATGATGAAGAAATACCGTCCCGACTTAGTTGACTACAAGACTACTAACCAAGCAGGTGCTACTGGTGACGGTTTGAAACTTGCTGAAGCAGTTGATGCTCAACTTATGCAAATGGAATATGTTCAAGTTCACCCAACTGCACAAACTGATGGTGCCCGTACCTTCTTAATCGGGGAAGCTGTCCGCGGTGAAGGTGCTATCTTGGTTAACCGTGCTGGTAAACGATTTGTTAACGAACTTAACACTCGTAAGATTGTTTCAAACGCAATTACTGGCTTAAATGAAGATGGTGCATACTTAATCTTTGATCAAGGTATTCGCGACCATGTTAAGGCAGTTGAATTCTACGATGCAATCGGCCTAGTTAAGCATGGCGCAAGTTTAGGCGAATTAGCTAGTGAAATTGGCGTGGATAGCAGTAACTTAGAAGCCACTGTTAAGACTTGGAACGAAGCAGTTAAGGCTGCTGATGATAGTGAATTTGGTAGAACAACTGGTATGGATCGTGGAATTGAAAAGGGGCCATTCTTTGCAATTCACGTTCACCCAGCAATTCACTACACTATGGGTGGTATTCACATCACTCCTGAAACCAAGGCACTTGACACTAACGGTAATGTTATTTCAGGTCTTTATGCAGCTGGTGAAGTATCTGGCGGACTTCACGGTAATAACAGAATTGGTGGTAACTCAATTGCTGAAACTGTTATTTTCGGTCGTCAAGCAGGTATTCAAATGGCTAAGTTTATCCGTGAAAATTAATTTATATAACAAATCTTCAGAAGAGCCTTTTTAGGCTCTTTTTTGTTGTATTTTTTTAAAATTATCAGACAAATTTGAAAAAATTCAAATAAAGAGGATAATAAACAATGTCGAATCAAATGGTTCGTACATAATTCTGGGCATTGCCCATCAGGAGGGAATTTTTTATGAAGAGTTTGGCTAAGGTAAACTATCGTGGGTTTATCGTGCCAGTTGTTGTCGGAGCCTTACTTTGGCTTTTGACAGCAGTCAGACCAGCTGGAATTAGTGTAAATGGCTGGCACTTGTTCGCTATTTTTTTGGCAACAATTATTGCATGTATCACTAAGCCACTGCCAATTGTCGGCGTTTCAATTATCAGTTACGTTTTGATTTTATTGACTGGTTTAGTTAAGATGAAGTTTGCGTTGACTGCGTTTGCTGATTCAACTCCTTGGATGATTGCCATGGCATACATGATTGCCCGTGGCTTTGTTAAAACAGGACTTGGACGTAGAATTGCGTTAATCTTCGTTCGTAATTTTGGTAAAAAGACTTTGGGACTTGGTTATTCTTTAGCTTTAATTGATTTACTGGTAGCTCCAGCTACTCCAAGTAACACTGCTAGATCAGGTGGGATTGTTTTACCAATTATTCAATCTTTATCAGAAACTTTTGGCTCAAAGGCAGGAGATGGGACTGAAAAGAAGATTGGTTCATACTTGGTTTATAATGAATTTCATGCCAATACCATTTCTTCATCATTATTCATGACAGCTTCAGCACCTAATGTTGCAGCAGTAGGACTAGCTGCCGCTAATGGAGTGCACATTTCTTGGTTTGAATGGCTATTTGCTGCTTTTGTTCCAGGTTTGATTGCTTTCTTGGTTGTACCATTTATCATTTACAAGATGTATCCGCCTGAAATTAAAGAAACACCTAATGCCAAAGAATGGGCTGAAGATGAATTAACTAAGATGGGCAAAATGAGTTTAGCTGAAAAATTAATGCTTGTCGTCTTTGTTATTTCATTAGTGCTTTGGATGCTATCTAGCTTTATTGGCTTAGATGCAACCTTGGTTGCCTTTTTAGCTGTCGCCTTGCTTTTGCTTACTGGTATTTTAACTACTGATGATGTCTTGCATGAAAAAGGTGCCTGGAATGTCGTTGTCTGGTTCTCTATTTTAATTTTTATGGCTAGTCAATTAAGCGTAAAGGGTGGAGTAATTCACTGGTTACAATTGTTCATTAAACATTCAATCAAAGGGTTGAACCCAATGCTTGTCATGGCAATTTTGGTGTTGGTATACTTCTACAGTCACTACTTCTTTGCAAGTGGTACTGCTCACGTAGTAGCAATGTATGCACCATTCTTGCTGATTGCACAAGGTGAAGGTGTACCGGTAATGTTTGCTGCAATTATGCTGGGTATTACTGGTGCAATCTATCAATCAACGACGCACTATTCTTGTGGTCCTGCGACTGCCTTGTTTGCATCAGGTTATGTCAAACAAACTGAATGGTGGAAGATGAGTTTTGTTTTAGGCCTCTTTTACTTAGTCTTATACGGAGTAATAGGTGGCTTATGGATGAAAGTTATTGGACTTTAAATAATAAAAATAGTAGTTCTTGTGTAATGCAGAACTACTATTTTTTATAAAGTATGTGAAATAAATAACTAGAAAAAGAATAAATTACAGTCATATTTTGAAAACGTTTAACTAGTTGAAAAAATGGGATGTTTTTTGAAATTCTTCAAATTTTCGTAGAAAAATGGTGTATAATAATTGTGCAATGCTTAGCAAGCTTTGATAACTTACTACTTTGCGAGTTTGTTAACGGGAAGGCTATTCCCAGGAGGATTTTTTATGAAACATTTGGAAAAGGTGAACTATAAGGGCTTCATCATTCCAATTATTGTTGGTTTGATTTTCTGGTTCACGACTCCTATTCGTCCTGCAGGAGTTACTGTACAAGCATGGCACATGCTAGCAATTTTTTTAGCAACAATTATGGGCTGTATTTTTAAGCCACTTCCAATTGCTGCTACTACCTTAATTGGCTACACTTTGACTATTTTCTTAGGTTTAGCTCCAATTAAGGATGTTGTTGTTAAAGGTCATACAGTTGATGCATCAGCTTTATCAGCGTTTTCAAATTCAGCTGCTTGGCTTATTGCCATGGCATTTATGTTATCAAGAGGGATTATTAAGACCGGTCTTGGTAAAAGAATTGCGTTTTACTTTATTGAATGGTTTGGTCACAAGTCATTAGGGTTAGGTTATGCAGTTGCAGCGATTGACCTAGTGGTTAGTCCCGCAACCCCATCAAACACAGCTCGTGCTGGTGGTATCGTCTTTCCATTAGTTGAATCATTAGCTGAAAACTTTGGATCCAAACCAAATGATCTAAGTCGTAAGAAGATGGGTTCTTTCTTAACTTTTGTGGAATTCCATGCCAACTTAATTACTTCGATGCTTTTCTTAACAGCGATGGCACCAAACTTAGTTGCCGTTGAATTGGCTAAGGCATTGGGTGTTAACATTACCTGGATTGGCTGGTTTGAAGCAACATGTGTCCCAGCAATTTTAGCATTAATTATTGTTCCATTTATCATTTACAAGATGTATGGTCCAGAAATTAAGGAAACTCCAAATGCTAAGGAATGGGCTGGGGCTGAATTGAAGAAGATGGGTAAATTAACCGTTCCTGAAATTTGGATGGCTGGTATTTTCCTCTTAACTTTAGTTTTATGGATGCTTTCTAGCTCAATTCAACTTGATGCAACTTTAATTGCCTTTATTTCAATGTCACTTCTTTTATTAACTGGAGTCTTATCTAACGATGACTTTTTAAGTGAAAAGGGTGGCTGGAACGTTTTAGTTTGGCTTTCAATCTTAGTTTACATGGCAAACCGTTTAACCAAATTTGGTTTTATCAAGTGGCTTTCAGAAACTATTTCTAAGTCAGTTGGTCATGATAGTTGGATTATGGTCTTAATTATCTTGGGAATCTTGTTATTTTACACGCACTACCTATTTGCAAGTGCAACAGCTCACAACACTGCAATGTACGGTCCTTTCTTGGCTGTAGCTTTAAGTGCTGGTGCACCAAAGATGGCTGCTGCAATGTTCTTAGCAATGTTTTCAGCAATTATGGCTTCAACTACTCACTATGCAAATGGTCCTGCATCTGTTTTAGCAGGTAGTGGCTATGTTGAACAAGGTGAATGGTGGAAGATGAACTTTATCCTTGGTCTTTTCTACATTATTTTCTTCATCGTCTTTGGTTTAGGCTGGATGAAGTTGATTGGACTTTGGTAAAAATAAGCAAATAAGAGATTGGCTTTTGGCCAATCTTTTTTCTTTACAAAAAATAACAAAAAAAATCTTTTTAGCTAATTCTTGCATTAATAATTTATCGAACAATTGAAAAACAAGGAGAAATTTAATAACACTGTTTTTTTATTTGAAAGCCCTATCAAAAAAATCTCAAAAACCGATGGCTTTCAGTTGACTCATATCTCTATCAGCTGATAATATTTTTCTCGAAAAGGATAAACTAGGAATAGACCGCTTAAGAAATTTGACGGTTTTTCTTTGTTTCCTTTGATAAATTTAAATGGGGGGATATTTAACAATGCTTTCGAAAAATAATAAGAAGCAATATGCTCTTAAACATGCAAATGGTAAGCAGCATTTTGCATTGAGAAAGACGACATTAGGTCTAGCTTCTGTTTTACTGTCAACAACATTGTATTTGGGGGGGTATAGTGCCCAAGAAGTACATGCTGCAGATACTGATACGACTGTTAATAATGGGGAAACTACACAAAGTCAAGTTGACAAGAGTGAGTTAGAAACTGCGTACAATAATGCGCTTAATGTCCAAAAGTCAGATGTTAAGTACACTAATGAAACTGATGCAACAGAGAAGAGTGCCTATGATAGCGCTGTGTCAACTGCAAAGACAGTATTAGATAATAGTGCTGCGACAAGCGAAGATGTTTCTCAAGCTATTACAAACTTAGAAACTGCATATAATGCTTTAACTGGAACAGCAGTTGAGAATACAAATAATAGTAGTCAAGATGCAACTGCTCAAACTTCAAATGTTAGCTCGAATGAAAACAATTCAAATACTTCGTCAAATGCTTTGACTACTTCTGATGAAGATCGAGCAAGCAATGATGCAGTTCAAGCTGCTCAAACTGAACTTGATAAGGCAGCTGCCGCTTTGAACGGTCAAGTTAAACTTGATACTGCAAAGCAAAGTGCATTAAGTGATTTTGATACAAATTATCCACACTTAAACAATGCTCAAAAGGCTACTGCCAAGAAGAGAATTACTGACTCAGCTACTCCAGATGAGTTAAAGAAGGCTCTAGAAACTAATTCACAACTTGAATTTAATATGGCCCAAATGGCTGACAAGACTGTTTACAATGAAACAATTCGTACTAATAACTACACAAATGCCGATCCAGATAAGAAGCAGGCCTTTGATGATATCGTTAGCCAAATGGATACAATTACTGCAGCAGAAGGTCCTGATTGGGATATTGACCAAACTGGAGCTTTGAATAACAAATTTAATGATGTTACTCACAACTTAAACGGTGACATCAGAATGTTAGCTAAGCAAGCCCTTCAAAAGGCACACGATGATGGTGAAGCTGGTAAGAATAGTGATTACAAGTACTACAATGCAAGTAGCCAAAATCTAAGGGATGCTTACGACCAGGCTTTAACTGATGCAGCAGCTGCTTTAGCTGATCCAGTAACTACTTACCAACAATATTTAGATGCTAGAAAAGCTATTCAAACTGCTTACAGCAAGCTTGATGGTAAGCAAACTGACAAGACAGACCTTCAAGCTAAAGTAAGCGATGCTGACACTGTTCGTCAAAGTGCTGACTACAAGAATGCTAGTGATCAAGCTCGTCATGATTACGAAAATGCTATCAAGGCTGGCCAAGCTGTTTTAGATAATGACAATGCCACTCAAGAAGCAGTTAACACTGCAAGAGATAACATCGATAAGGCAAAGCAAGCTTTAACTACTTCTGCAAATGCTGCTCAAAGTAAAGTTAATAGTGATGTTAAGGCTACACCAGTTGGTGACAAGACTAACTTAACTAGCGAAGAACAAGCTGATATTAAGAAGAATGTCGAAGATGCCAATAAGGATAACGATGTCAAGAGTGTAACTGTTGATCCTAAGAGTGGGGCAGCAACTGTTGAATTTTCAGATGGTTCAAAGGCTACAATCCCAGCTTCAAAGACTACAACTGACACTGACAAGACGCGTTTGAAGAGTGACCTAGATGATTCTAAGACTGATGCAACTAAGGCAATCCATGATAAGGCATCAACTGCTACTAAAGAAGCTTATGACAAAGCCGTTAGTGATGGTCAAGGCGTCTTTAGCAATGACAAAGCAAGCCAAAAAGATATCGATGAAGCAGCTACTGCAATTGAAACTACTAAGAAAGCAATGGAAGATTCTGCCAATGCTGCTCAAAGTAAGGTAAACACTAGCATCGAAAAAACTGCTGTTGGTAATAAGGATGCCTTAACTAGTGACGAACAAGCTGATGTTAAGGATGCTGTTGAAAAAGCCAACCCTAACACAACTGTTTCAGTAGATGATAAGGGAACAGCAACTGTTGAATTTTCAGATGGATCAAAAGCAACGATTGCACCAGAATACACTGTAAAAGGTACTGATAAGACTGAATTAGTTAAAGAATTAAGCAATGATCATGCAGTGAAGAACACTGAAACTGTAACCTTGCCGGATTCTGAAGATAAGACTCCAATTCAGATTTACCAACGTGCTAGTGATGAAGCTCGTCAAAAGTATGATGATGCAATTAGTAAGGGGAATGAAGTTAACGATAATAAAACTGCTACTCAAGATGAAATTGATACTGCAACCAAGGCAATTCAAGCTGCAGTTAAGGAATTAACTTCAAGTGCAACCCATGCAAGACTTAAGTTCGACTTTAGTTTTGACAAGACGCCAGTCGTTGATCCAACTAATGTTAGTGAGGATGAAAAGCAGACTATTTTAAACAATGTTGCTGCTAAGAATGATAATGTTGACAAGACTAAGAGCACAGTTAACGCAGATGGTAGTGCAACTATTGTTTTAAAAGACGGTTCAAGTGTAACTTTAACTCCTGCTCAAACAATCAAAGATGTTAACAAGGATGAATTGCGTCAGGACATCACAACAGCTGATAATTTGAAGGCTGATACTACTAACTACAACAAGGCTAGTGATGCAGCTCGTGAAAAATTTGAAAAAGCATTAAGTGATGCGGTAAGTGCAAGAGACAACCAAGTTTCTCAAAAGACCGTAGATGATGCTGATAAGGCATTAAAAGAAGCAATCAGTGATTTACAATCAAGCATTAATTCAGCAACTGCAAATAACCCTAGTGTTAAGACGCCAGTTGGCCGTGGTCGCGACGTTAACGAAGATGAAAGTGCAGCAATTAAGTCAGCTGTAGAAGCAGCCAACCCAGGTACTACTGTAGAAGTTAACAAAGACGGTAGTGCTACTGTAACTTTGGCAAATGGTGGTAAAGTAACCATCCCAGCTAGTGCAACGACTCAAGACACTAACAAGACTGCTTTGAAGACTGCCCTTGATAACGGAAATGCTGCAATTAACAGCAACGACTTTAACAATGCTTCAACTGAATCTCAAAAAGCCTTGAGGGATGCTGTAGAAGCTGGTCAAAAGGTCTTTGATAATCCAGCTTCAAGTCAAAAGCAAATTGATGATGCAGCTAGCGCAATTAACACAGCTCTTGATAAGGTAACTAAGTCAATTAATGCTGCCAAAGGTAAGGTAATTACTGATATTACTAAGACTCCTGTTGGTGACAAGACTAACTTGACTGATGATGAAAAGAAGCAAGTTGCGGAGAATGTTAAGAAGGCAGTAGAGACTAAGACTCCTAGTGAAAAGGTAACAGTTGATGTTAATGCTGATGGTAGCGCAACAGTTACATTTAATGATGGTTCAAAGGCAACTGTTCCAGCAACTGACACTGTAACAGACACTGATAAGACCAAGCTTAAGGCTGCTATTGATGAAGAATCAACTGTTGAAAATGGCAGCGACTTTAAGAATGCTTCAACTGAAGCTCAGAATAACTACAAGAAGGCTATTGAAGCAGGTAAGGGTGTTTACGCTAACGATAAAGCTCCGCAAAAGAAAATTGATGATGCAACAGACGTAATCAACAATGCCAAAGCAGCTTTAGCAGATTCTGCCAAGAGTGCTGCTGACAAGCTTGATGTTAACGTTGTTAAGACTCAAGTTGGTAATAAGGCTGCTTTAACTGATACTGAAAAGCAATCAGTTAAGGACAATGTTACTGACGCAATCAAGACCAAGACTCCTGATGCAGAGTTTACTATTTCAGTCGATGACACTGGTAACGCAACTGTAACTTTCAATGATGGTTCAAAGGGTGTAATTAGCTCAGACAAGACAGTGACTGACGTTGATAAGACCGACTTACAAAAGGATGTAGATGAAAAGTCTTCTGTTGAAAAGACCCCAGCATACTACAATGCTAGTGACGTTGCTCAAAAAGCATACGATAAGGCAATTGAAGATGGTCAATCAGTTCTTGATAATCCTACTGCAACTAAAGACGATGTAGATAAGGCAAGAGCTGCAATTGCTGAAGCTAAACAAGCTTTAACTGGAAAAGACACTGATAAGAGCGACCTTGAAAGTTCAATTGATTTAGCTAAGGACTTCAAGGATGCTGGTGACACATACAATAATGCAAGTGACGACCAACGTCAGGCATTTGATAAGGCATTAGCTGAAGCTAACAAGCAAGATCAAGATCCAAATGCTACTCAAGCTGACGTTGATAATGCCCAAAAAGCCCTTGATGAAGCTTTAACTGCAATTAGCGGAGATAACGATGCAAGTAAAGCTCATAATCCTGCTAAGACTCCAGTACCAGCTGCTCACAAGAATGCTTTAACTTCTCAAGAAGAAGCTGCAATTGAACAAGCAATCAAGGATGCAAATCCAGATAAAGTTAAGTCTGTTCTTGTTGATCCATTAACTGCTGAAGCTAGCGTAGTCTTCAACGATGGTTCTAAGAAGACATACACTGCTAGTGAAACTATCAAGGACGTTGACAAGTCTGAATTACAAACTCAAAATGACATTGCTGATGTTGCCAAAGATACTTCATCATACTTCAATGCAAGTGATGATAAGAAGACTGCATTTGATAAGGCATTAGCTGAAGCCCAAGCAATTTTATCAGGTAACAAGAAGGATACCGCTAGTCAAACTGACGTTGATAATGCTAAGTCTGCTCTTGAACAAGCAATTGCAAATCTCGACGGTAAAGCAACTAACAAGAAGCCACTTGAAGAATCAATTGAACTTGCAAAAGACTTACAAAAGACTGATGTTTATAATAATGCTAGTGATTCACAAAGAGAAATTTTGAAGGAAGCTTTGCAAGAAGCTCAAGCCCAAGATGCTGACGCAAGTGCAACTCAAGAAAATGTAAATGCCGCTAAAGCAAAACTTGATGAGGCACTCGAAAACTTTACTGGTGCAACTGATGCTGCTAACATTAAGAAACCAGCTAAGACTCCGGTACCAGCAGCTCACAAGACTGCCTTAACTGAGGATGAAATTAGTGCTGTTAAGAGCGCAATTACTTCTGCCAACTCAAATGTTAAGAATGTTGAAGTTGATGCCCAGGGTAACGCAAGCATTTTCTTCAATGATGGTTCAAAGGCAAGCCTTAACGCTTCTGACACCATTACTGATGTTGATAAGAGTGCCTTACAAACTGCTAAAGAAGCAGCACAAGGACTTAAAGATTCTTCAAGTTACTACAATGCAAGCAGTGCCAAGAAGCAAGCCTTTAACGAGGCTTTAGCTAAGGCCGAATCAATCCTGAACGGCCAAGAAAAAGACACTTCTACTCAAGCTGAAATTGACGATGCAACTCAAAAGCTTAACGATGCTTGCCGTGCATTAGATGGTAAAGCTACTGATAAGACTGGTCTTGAAGATTCAATCGCTGTGGCTGATGCAACTAAGGACTTAGATACTTACGACATGGCAAGTGATAAGCAAAAGTCAGACTTAGAAAATGCTTTGACTAATGCTAAGAGTGTCGATGCTGATGAAAATGCTAGTCAAGAGTCAGTTGATAATGCTAAGAAGGCTTTAGATGCAGCCCTTGAAGCAATTGACAATATTAAGGCGCGTGATACTAAGGCTCCTGAAACCAAGACTGAGATTCACAATCCAGATAGTTTCAGTAAAGCAGAACAACAAGAAATTCATGATCAAGTTCAACAAGCAAATACTGGTGCAACTGATATTAAGGTTGATGATCAAGGTAATGCTACTGTAACTTACGATGACGGTTCTCAAAAGGTTATTCCAGGTAAGGATACTGTTAAAGATACTGCAATGGTTGATCCATTAATTAATACTGGGGAGGCAGACGCAGAACTTAACAGCTTTAACAAGACTCCGGTTCAAGATCCAGATAAGTTAACAGACAGTGAAAAGACTCAAGTGGTTTCAAACATCAAGAGTGCTAATAGTGATAAGAATATTGCTGATGTCGAAGTTAAGGATAATGGTAGAACTATTATTACCTTCGAAGACGGTACTCAAAAGGAAATCGATAGAAGCCAAACTATTTCTTACCCTGAATACAGTATGGGGGATGCATTAACTACTGCTGACGAAGGTAATTCAGCTCAAGCTGAACAAAGTTTAAATAACTTTGATAAGGTGGCTGTTCAAGATCCAGATGCTTTAACTAATACTGAAAAGCAACAAGTGATTTCAAACATCAAGAATGCTAATAGCGATAAGCACATTGCTGATGTTGAAGTGAAGGATAATGGTAGAACAATTGTAACTTTTGAAGACGGCACTCAAAAGGAACTTTCCCAAGCTCAAACTATTACCTTCCCAGACCATAGTATGGGTGAAGCTTTGACTACTACTGAAGACAATCCAGCTCAAGCTGAACAAAGTTTGAATAGTTTCGATAAGGTTCCAGTTCAAAACCTAGAACACTTAACTGATGTAGAAAAAGCTCAAGTGATTTCAAACATCAAGACAGCAAATAGCGACAAGCATATTGCTAATGTTGAAGTTAAGGATAATGGTCGCACTATTGTAACTTTTGAAGATGGTACGCAAAAGGAACTTACTCCTGACCAAACCATCGTTCAAAAGCCTGCTGAAGTTGTGACTACACCTGAAACTCCAGTTAAGGAAGAAGTTGATAAAGCAGCTCTTCAAGCTGAAGTTAAGAAGCAAGATCAAGTTCGTGCTTCAACTGCTTACACTAATGCAAGTGAAGCCGGTAAGAAGGCATACGATGATGCATTAGCTCAAGCAGAAAAAGTTTTAGCTGATTCAAATGCAACACAAGCTCAAATTGATGAAGCTTTAGCTAACCTTAAGGCAGCAACTGCTAAGCTTGATGGTAAGGATTCAGCTCCAACTTCAACTACTAAGAGCAATAATTCTTCAACTGAAACTACTAAGACTCAAAAGGTCAATGTAGCTGGAAGAAATAAAGACAAGCAAGTAGCTCATAATAAACTCGGTACTAATGCTGACCGTTTACCACAAACTGGCTCAAATGAATCTGAAGCTAGTGTAATCGGATTTGGTATTGCCGCATTAGCTTTGGCTCTACTTGGTTTCAAGAAGAGAAAAGATGAAAAATAATTAATATCAAATTCTGGATTTATTCACAGAATTAAAGAGAGAGTAAGATTTTTTCTTACTCTCTTTTTATTAATTGAAATTCTCAATCAAAAAGAAAATAAACTTAACAAATGGCATCTTTATAAAAACTTAACATTTACGCATACAAGTTTAGACAGTTGATATATCAGCATTTGAAATCGCTTTAAATTTTCGTTATAAAAATAATTAAATAACATATATAGCGGTATTTGTTATTGATATTAATACTTTTTGAAATTATGCTTTATTGGCAGTTGGTATCGCTATATGGATTTTCAAAAATAAAATAACGAATTTCGGGGGGGAACAAGGCCACCTAGTGACCAGGATTGCTTATCATTTGACTAGAATTTTGAATTTTTATAAATTAGTATTCGTGGAAAAAATATCTATACTATATGAGCTAACCTAGCTGAGAAACTAAGTTGGCTTTTTATATATATGAATGACAAAATTTTTTAATGGAGGATATCTTGGATGCTTTCAAAAAATAATAAGAAGCAATATCTGTTAAAACATACAAATGGGAAACAGCATTTTGCTTTGAGAAAAACAACAATTGGATTAGCTTCAGTGTTGCTTTCTACTACATTATATTTGGGTAGCTACAGTAATAATCCTGTTCAAGCTGCTGAAAACAATGCCAACGCTAATGACACATCAGTAGTAACTGATAAAGCAGTTGATAAGTCAGCATTGCAAACAGCTTATGACAATGCTCTTAATGTACAAAAATCAGATGTTAAATACACAAATGAAACAGATGCTGCTAAAAAGAGTGCATATGATAGTGCGATTACTGCAGCAAAGACTGTTTTAGATAATGCTTCAGCTACTGGTGAAGATGTAACTAATGCAGTAAATAATTTACAAGTTGCGTATAGCAATTTGAAAGGTGTTGAAAAAGAAACTAACACTGTTGAGCTTTCTTCATTAACCAAGACCAATGTTTCTGCTGACGCTTTAAAAACTTCTTTAGTAAGCAATTCAAATGAAGATAAGAAGACAACAGCTAATGATACAGCTAAAACAGGTTCTGGTTTGTATAGTGATGAAGATAGAGCTAAGCAACAAGCTAGTTCATTAACTGAAGCTGCAACTACTATTTCTAAGCAATTATCAACTGAATTCTTGAAGAGTCACGACGCAACTCAGGGAGATCGTTATGTGGTTGACCCTAAAAATAATGGTGTATTCCCTGGGGTCAATGGGGGGAACGGTTGAACGCTGGCACGATGTTGTTATGCAAAGTAAATATAACGATGCAGGTGCAACTAATAACATTACTGTAACTCAAGCAGATTATGATTCTACAAATAACACAATTACTTGGACTATTACATTTAATCCAAAGAATGGAATTGAGTCTAAAGCTGGCACTTTTCAAAATGCTACCTCAGTATATTCAATTTCAATTAGTAAAGACTTAAAGGTTAAGCAAATTAAATATGGCTGGAATGGCACTATGGTTGATATTACCGATAGTTACAAAGATTCTAGCTCCTCACAAAAGGCAGTTGCAGTTAACAAGAGTGATAACAATGGCACTGCTAATGAAATGACTGTAACTAATGGTTCAGATAAAGCGTATGAAAAGTTCAAATCTGATTTGGTTACTGGGCCACTTTTTAATTACATTAAAGATTCAGATATTGGTACAAACATTACTTTAGATTCTCATAATACAGGCAAAGCTTTAAACCAAAACAATTCTAAAGGTTTGCAAGTACAAGTTACTACTGAAGTAAATACTACTAACTTGGGGGCATTTACTGGGGTTGTTGCTGGTGAAAGTTTTGTAGCTCCTGATGTAGCTCAAGCAATGGGAACTAATGCATTCAAGACTCCACGTGTGTTAGGTGTTTACCGCGCAGCAAACATTACAGTTACAAACAAAGGTACTGAAGGGGTAACATCTGAAGCAATTCCAGTTAAAGTTACTTATAATGGTAGTGAAACTGTTCCTTCTGATGTAACTTCAGTTACTTATACTATTAACAAAAATGCAGCTAACCTAAAGAAGGCTGATTCTGCTAAGTATGCTAATGCCACTGATGACTCAATCCAAGTTACAACAAACGATTGGAATAAAGGATACTATGATACTGAATCAGTGAGTTATCCATATTACTATGATACAAACACATTAAAAGATGATTTGTTAAATAATAACGCTTTAAGTCTTTCAAACATTTCTGTAAATGGTAGCCCAAGCAAGTTGTACAACACAAGTACTTCAATTCAAAATGGTGCGCTTGTAATCAACATTACTGCTTGGGATCAACCTGCCACTGGTACAGAAATTACAGTTGAAAAGGGAACTACTTTAACTCCTGATTTAGTAGCACAAAAATCTATTTCAAACTATGAGCAATTAAAGGCAGAAGGTTATACTTTTAGCTTTAATAATGATGTTGATACTTCAAAAGAAGGTACAGGAAATTATGGGTTATTAATTAGATACCCAGATTATACTGAAGCTAATAATCGTAATACACTTCAAAGTATTACTGTTCATGTAACTGATTCTAGCTTAAACAATGCTAAGAAGGAAGCTAACGAAGCAATTGATAAGTTAGATAACTTGAACGATGCTCAAAAGCAAGCGGCTAAGAAGGCTGTGGATGCAGCTACATCAGAAGATGGTATCAAGACTGCCAAGAACAATGCTTCAAGTACTGACACCAACATGAAGTCATTGCGTGGTGACGACAACTTGAATTCCCCACTTAATCCAGATAGTGATGACTTCAAGGGAGTTGACGACCAAACTAAGCAAGTTTACAAGAAGGCTTTAGAAGCAGCTCAAAAGTTGACCGACAAGAATTCTGATGAGAATGACAGTGTAGGTGCTGACAAAGATGCTGCTAACGCCCAGACCATCAAGGATAACTTAGATAATGCAGCTCTTGCAATGAAGAAGGCAGCTGCAACGGCCGCAATCGATAAGATGGACAATTTGAACGATGCTCAAAAAGCCGCAGCTAAAGCTGCTGTAACTAGTGCAAGCGATGCTGATGCGGTTAAGACAGCTCTTGATAATGCAACTTCTACTAACACCAACATGGGTGATTTAAAGACTGACAAGAACTTAACTAACCCAGTTGATGAAAATGATCCTGACTTCGCTAATGCAAGCAAGGAAGCTCAAGACAAGTACAAGGAAGCCTTGGATGCAGCTAAGAAGTTAGTTGACCTAGCTAAGGGTGAATCAGTTGGCGCTGCTCAAGATGCACAACATGTTAAGGAGATCCAAACAGCATTAGCTCAAGCTCTTGCTAACTTGAAAACTAATGCCGCTGACAAGTTACAAGCCGCTAAGGATGCTGCTAAGGAAGCCATCAACAATATGGGCAACCTTAACGACGCCCAAAAGAAGACAGCTTTAGATGCTGTTGATGCTGCACAGACAGTTGACGCTGTTAATGGTGTTCAAACCAACGTTTCAAGCACTGACAAGAATATGGGTGACCTTGCTGAAGATGAAAACTACAAGAACGCAGACACCATCAAACAAGGCACCAACTACCAAAACGCAGATCAAAAGCTCAAGGACGCTTACGACGAAGCCATTCAAGAAGTTAAGGATCTTTTGGGTAAAACTACTGGAAGCTCAACAGGGAATGTAGTAACCGATCCAGCTGCTGTAAAGGCTGCTAAGAAGAAGCTTGATGATGCCCTTGCTGCATTGAACGGTGACGATGCCCTTCAAGCCGCCAAGAATGCTGCTAAGGAAGCCATCAACAATATGGGCAATCTTAACGACGCCCAAAAGAAAACAGCTTTAGATGCTGTTGATGCTGCAAAGACCACCACAGCCGTATCAACTGCTCAAAGCAATGCTGGTAAGACCAACACTAATATGGGTAACCTTGAAAATGATGATAACTACAAGAATGCAGATACCATCAAACAAGGAACCAACTACCAAAATGCAGATCAAAAGCTCAAGGACGCTTACGACAAAGCCATTCAAGAAGCTAAGGATCTTTTGGGTAAAACTACTGGAAGCTCAACAGGGAATGTAACTACTGATCCAGCTGCAGTAGAAGCTGCTAAGAAGAAGGTAGATGATGCTCTTGCTGCATTGAACGGTGACGATGCGCTCCAAGCCGCCAAGAATACTGCTAAGGCTGCAATTGAACAGATGGGCAACTTGAATGACGCCCAAAAGAAAACAGCTTTAGATGCTGTTGATGCTGCAAAGACCACCACAGCCGTATCAACTGCTCAAAGCAATGCTGGTAACACTAACACTAATATGGGTAACCTTGAAAATGATGAAAACTACAAGAACGCAGACACGATCAAACAAGGCACCAACTACCAAAACGCAGATCAAAAGCTCAAAGATGCTTACGACAAGGCACTTCAAGAAGCGCAAGCTCTTTTGGACAAGGCAAAAGGCTCATCAACAGGTGATGCTTCAACTGATCCAGCTGCTGTAGATGCTGCTAAGCAAAAGCTCGACGCTGCAGTAACTGCCTTAAATGGGGATGCTAACTTGCAGGCTGCTAAAGACGCCGCTAAGAAAGCTATCGAAGGCATGGATAACTTGAACAACGCCCAAAAGCAGACTGCTTTGGATGCTGTTGACGCTGCTGAAACTACTGGTGCAGTAACAGCTGCCCAAACTAATACAGATAACACTAACACCAATATGGGTGATCTTGAAAAAGATGATAATTACAAAAATGCTGACACGATCAAACAAGGCACTAACTATCAAAACGCGGATGAAGGCTTAAAGAAGGCCTACGATGACGCTGTTAAGGACGTTGCTACCCTGCTTGGTAAGGAAACTGGTTCATCAACTGGCGATGTTTCAACTGATCCAGCTGCTGTTAAGGCTGCTAAGCAAAAACTTGATGATGCACTTGCTGCTTTAAACGGAAATGATGCTTTGCAAAAGGCTAAGAATGCAGCTAAAGATAATATCAACAAGATGGCTAACTTAAACAATGCTCAGAAGAAGACCGCTTTAGATGCTGTTGACGCTGCTGAAACCACTGCTGCTGTGACAACCGCTCAAACTAATGCAAAGCAAACCAACACTAACATGGGTGATCTTGCCAGCGATGAAAACTACAAGAATGCAGAAACCATCAAGCAAGGCACTAACTACCAAAATGCGGATGAAGGCTTAAAGAAGGCCTACGATGACGCTGTTAAGGAAGCAGCTACCTTGATTAACAAGGAAACTGGTGCTTCAACTGGCAACACATCAACTGACCCAGCTGCCGTAGAATCTGTTAAGCAAAAGCTTGACGCAGCTTTGGCTGCCTTAAATGGTGATGATATTTTGCAGAAGGCTAAGAATGCAGCTAAAGATGCTATCAACAAGATGGGCAACTTGAACAACGCTCAAAAGAAGACCGCTTTGGATACTGTTGACGCTGCCTTAACCCCAGCTGCGGTAACCACTGCTCAAACCAATGCAAAGCAAACCGACACAAACATGGAGGATCTTGCTAACGATGATAACTACAAGAACGCAGATACTATCAAACAAGGTACTAACTACCAAAATGCAGATGAAGGTTTAAAGAAGGCCTTCGATGACGCTGTTAAGGAAGTTACTACTCTGCTTGGCAAGGAAACTGGTGCTTCAACTGGCAACACATCAACTGACCCAGCTGCCGTAGAAGCTGCTAAGCAAAAGCTTGACACTGCACTTGATGCTTTAAACGGTAATGATAACTTGCAAAATGCCAAGAATGCAGCCAAGCAAGCAATCGATGACTTGAAGAACTTGAACAAAGCTCAAAAGGAAGCTGCAATTGCTAAGGTAAATGCCGCAACTACTAAGGATGCAATTCAACCAATCGTTGATACAGCAACCGCATTAGACAGCAAGATGGGTGATTTGAAGAAGGTTATCGAAGCAGCTAACGCCAAGAAGCAAACTACTGCTTACACTCAAGCTGGCGACACTAAGGAGTTTGATACTGCATTAACAAACGCAACTACATTAGATTCCGACAAGGGAGACAATGAAGATGCCAACGCAGTACAGACTAAGATCGACGCATTAACTAACGCTAAGTTAGATGGTGAAAATCAATTAGCTAATGCCAAGAACGATGCAATTGAAAAAATCAATGCATTGAAGAACTTGAACAAGGCTCAAAAACAAGCAGCAATCGAAGCAGTAAACAGCGCAACAACTAAGGATGCAATTCAACCAATCGTTGATACTGCAACCGCATTAGATGGTAAGATGAGTGACTTGAAGAAGGCTATTGCAGATGCTAATGCTAAAAAGGCAACCACTGCTTACACCCAAGCGAGTGACACTAAGAACTTCGATGATGCCTTAGACAACGCGAACACCTTGAACTCAGACAAGGGTGACAATGAAGATGCCAATGCAGTTCAAGCTAAGATCGATGCTTTGAACAATGTTAAGCTAGATGGTGAAAAAGTTGCACTACAAAAGGCTATTGCTGAAGCAAATGCCAAGATTGATGGTACTAAGCCTGATTCTACTTACTACAATGCAGATTCAGCCTTGCAACAAGCCTACCAAGATGCTGTAACTAAAGCTCAAAGACTTCTTGAACAACGTGATTCAACTGATGAAGATTACAAGGCTGCTAGAGAAGCGATTGATGCAGCTCAAAAAGCTTTGAACGGTCAAGCTACTGATAAGGCACAATTGCAAAAGGCTTATGATCAAGTAGATTCAACTAAGAAATCAGATTCTTACATCTACGAATCTTCTGCTAACCGTGAAGCATATGATAAGGCAGCAGAAAACGCAAAGGCAGTTTTAGCTGATCCAAATGCAACTCAAGCTCAAGTTGATGAAGCTCTTGCCAAACTTAATGATGCTATGAAGAATCTTCACGGAGTAGCTCCAGCTCCAATTGTTGTTAACAAGGATACTCTAAAAGCTGAAGTTAAGAAGCAAGATCAAGTTCATGCTTCAACTGCTTACACTAATGCAAGTGAAGCCGGTAAGAAGGCATATGATGAAGCATTAGCACAAGCCGAAAAGGTTTTAGCTGATTCAAATGCAACTCAAGCTCAAATTGATGAAGCTTTGGCTAACCTTAAGGCAGCAACTGCTAAGCTTGATGGTAAGGATTCAGCTCCAACTTCAACTACTAAGAATAGCAATTCTTCAGAAAAGACTACTCAACCAATCAAGACTTCAACTAAATCAACTGAAGTTAACCCAAGTAAGAAGCCAGCTCATAAGAAGTTAGGTACAAACGCAGACCGTTTACCACAAACTGGTTCTCATCAATCAGAAGCTAGCGTAATCGGATTAGGTATTGCCGCATTAGCTTTGGCTGTACTTGGATTCAAGAAGAGAAAAGATGAAGAATAATTAGTTGGTAATTTTTAAAAGTAAGGTATACTTCGGTATACCTTATTTTTTTAGGATTTTTTTTAATAATATAGTAAAATTAGATTGTAAATTTTGCTTTAGAAAGTGGATGGGGAATGAAAAGAAAAAGTTTGAGAAAATTATGGGCGAGTATCATAGTCGCTACAAGTTTTATTTTTCCTTTTAGTTCACTAAGTCAAACTATCCAAGCTGCGCCTGCTGTTCAAGCCAAGGCAGCCTTTATGATGGATGCCAAGAGCGGGCAGATTCTTTATCAACATAATGCTACCAAGAAATACGCTGTTGCTTCTTTGATTAAGATTTTGACTTTAGCCGTTATTATGGAAGATATTCATAAAGGTAAATTGCAATGGGATGAGGAAATTCAAATTAATAAAGATGTTGCCAAGGTAGCTGATGATTGGCATTTCTCCAATGTTCCATTGCTTTACAATCATCGCTATACTGTTAAGTCTTTGATTGAATCAATGATGATTGTTTCTGCAGATGGTAGTACTGAGGCTTTAGCCTTAGCTGATGCCGGAACAGTTGGTAACTTTAATTACAAGATGAAGCAGGTTGCCAAGAGAGCTGGCGTTAAAAATCCCGAAATTTACAATATGATAGGTCTTTCTAATGGCGAGCTCGGTAATTTGAAACTACATAATGTTAATAAGGACCAAGAAAATCAGCTTTCTGCGAAAGATATGGCTTTAATTGCTAAATACTTAATTGATAAATATCCTGAAGTTTTAAATATTACTAAGACTAAGTATGCCGATTTTCAAATCAGTAAGGGCAATACTAAGAAGATGGAAAACATTATTTACATGCTTGATGGTATGGGATATGGACCCAAAAAAGGGAAAATGGATGGCCTAAAGACTGGTAAAACTGATGCAGCAGGATATTGCTATGTCGGAACTGGTACCTTTTTCAATCGTCGAGTCATTACAGTAGTCTTAGATGTTCCAGGCAAGTACAGTAATCAATTTATTCAGACTAATAATATGATTGATACGGTTTTGGAAAAGTATGATCTGGTTAAACTTAACCAGAAAAACTTACCAAAGAAATATCAAACTATTAAAGTTAAACATAAGAGAATTAATGTAAAGTTGGCTGATGATGCTTTGTGGCTTCCAAAAGGTCAAAAGCTTGAAAATGCAAAAGTAAATTTACAAGTAAAAAAGCATCCCAAAAACAAAAAAGGCAGTGTTATCGCTAGTTTGTCATACAGATTAGCCAATAATACCTTTAAAGTAAATTTAATTCGTAAGTAAAAGGATTCATCGAATCCTTTTTTATTATCATTTTAAGAAAGTTGGAAATAAAATGAATATTTTTGAATCAGGTCAAGTAGTTAATATTCCGGAAGTTTTAGCTAATAAAGATGAACGGGTAGCCTTACAAAATCAGCTTGCTTTAGCTAATAAAAATTGGTCGGTAATCGGAGCTAAACTAAATATCCCGGGGCCTGTAAAAAATAATGAACTGATTAGACGCTTTTTTATAGAGCAAATAAGGGAATTTACCTCAAATGCAGATTTCGAACTTGAATTAAAAGCTGATTGGTCTGATAAAGTAACTGGACCTGAATTCTTTTACCTAGCTAAGGCCAAACCCAGTGAAGTAAAAAAGTCTTGTGTAGCATTTGAAGAATCAACAAAGGCAAGAAGATTATTTGATTTAGATGTTCACTATTTTGATAATGGTGAGATTAAAGACTTAAGCAGACGTCAGTTAAAATTACCTGGCAGAACTTGTTTAATTTGCGGTAATAATGCCAAGGTTTGCGCAAGAGCTCGTACACATACAGTTGATGAATTGCAAAGCAAAGTTTGTACTTTAATCTGTGATGAATTATTTTAAATATTTTAAAAATAGTGCAATTATTTGAAAAAGTTAAAAGCAAGTGTTAATATTTAGCATGTGAGATAATTGTAGTAGAAAAAGAAAGAGGCTTTTATATGGCTGAAGGAAAGAAAGTAAGATTTTCCTACGAAAAATTAAACATGCTTTGTATGGATGCTTTCCAAAAGTTTGGTTTTAATGAAAAGAAAGCACGCATTATTACTGATGTATTATTAACTGCAGATTTATACGGCATTCAAAGTCATGGAATGCAAAGAATGGTTCGTTACTATAAGGGTATTCAAAAGGGTACTATGAAAGTAGATGCAGAACCGGAAGTAGTCTTTGAAACCCCAATTTCAGCTGTTGTTGATGGTCACAATGGTATGGGACAACTCAATGGTCACTTTGCCATGGATTTAGCTATCAAGAAGGCCAAAGAAGTCGGTGTCGGAATTGTTACTGTTCGCAATTCTAACCACTACGGCATTGCTGGTTATTATGCAAAAATGGCCGCTAAAGAAAATATGCTTGGCTTTTCATGTACTAATAGTGAAGCAATTATGGTTCCAACTTATGCTTCAAAGGCAATGATTGGTTCAAATCCTCAAGCTTGGTGCGTTCCAGCTGATCCATATGACTTTTTATTTGATGCATCAACAACTGTTGTTACTCGTGGTAAGCTTGAAATGTACAACAAGCTCGGCAAGAAGTTACCTAATGGCTGGGCTTTAGATAAAGATGGTCAACCTACCAATAATGCTGGCGAAGTTTTATCAAATATTGTTGGTCACGTTGGCGGTGGTATAATGCCACTGGGTGGCAATACTGAAGAACTTGGCTCACACAAGGGCTATGGTAATGGGATGGTTGCTGAAATCTTTTCATCAATTTTGTCTCAAGGCTTAACTAGTGACTTAGTTATGAAAGATGGTAAGGCTGGTACATGTCACGGCTTTATGGCAATTAACTTAGCAAGTTTCGGTGATCCAGAAGCAATTAAGAAACACTTCTCAGAATACTTACAAGCTTTGCGTGATGCACCAAAGGCTGCTGGTCAAGACCGGATTTACACTCATGGTGAAAAGGAAATGGCTGCAATTAAAGACCGTAAGGAAAATGGTATTCCAGTTATTGATAAGACCATGACTGAAGTTTATGACTTATGCCAGTACCTTGATTTGGACTTCACTAAGTACTTTGGTGACTATGTTCCACCTAAGGCAGACAATATGTTTACCGGGAACTATTAATAAAGAAAATAAGGAGTTTTATAATGAGTAAAGTTTTATTAGTCGGTGACGGTGCAGTTGGTTCAACTTTTGCTAACGATTTATTGCAAAACACTAACTTAAATGAATTGGTAATTTGTGACGTTGTTAAGAATCGTCCATTAGGTGATTCAATGGACTTAGAAGACATTACACCATTTACTGGTAGCGTTAATGTTCACGCTGGTGAATACAGCGATGCTAAAGATGCTGATGTTGTTGTAATTACTGCTGGTATTCCTCGTAAGCCAGGTGAAACTAGATTAGACCTTGTTAACAAGAACGTTAAGATTTTAAAGAGTATTGTTAAGCCAGTGGTTGATTCCGGCTTCAATGGTATTTTTGTAGTTAGTGCTAACCCAGTTGATATTTTGACTACTTTAACCCAAAAGTTGTCTGGTTTCCCTAAGAACAAGGTTATCGGTACTGGTACTTCACTTGACTCAGCTCGTTTACGTGTTGAATTAGCTAAGAAGCTTAATGTTAAGGTTGAAGATGTTAATGCTTATGTTTTAGGTGAACATGGTGATACTTCATTTGAAAACTTCGATGAAGCAACTGTTGCTGGTAAGGCTTTAACTTCATATTCAGAAATGACACCAGAAGTTTTGACTGCAATTGAAAGTGACGTTCGTAAAAAGGGTGGCGAAATCATTGCTAAGAAGGGCGCTACTTTCTACGGTGTTGCCATGATGCTTGCTCAAATCGTGAAGGCAGTTTTGGAAAATAAGGAAATTTGTCTTCCACTTTCAGCTCCAATTACTGGTCAATATGGCATTAAGCACGATCTTTATCTTGGTACACCAACTGTAATCAATGCCAATGGTATCAGTCATGTGATTGAAGCTGATTTATCTGATAAAGAATTAAGCAAGATGCAAAATTCAGCAGACAAGATGCAAGAAGTATTAGCTGGTGTAGCTGAATAAATGATAGAATGACTAGTAAAGCTAGTCATTTTTTTGTGAGGTAATTATGGAATTTAAAACAAGTGATCATGTAACTTTGCACTATACAGATACCCAAACTGATTTACCAGCTTTAGTTTGTTTACCAGGAATTGGAGCAAGTGGACAACTATTTAAAAGAATGGTTGAACTATTGCTAGATAAGTATCGGGTATTAGTGCTTGATCCTAGAAATCAGGGTTTAAGTCAGCGGACTTACAGGGGACAAAGAATGAGTCGGCATGCCCTTGATTTAGAGGAATTTTTAGCTAGTCTTAACTTAAATAATGTAATTGCAGTTGGTAATTCAATGGGGGCAAGCACCTTATTTGCCTATGCGTCTTTATTTGGTAAGGGAAGACTAGCAGCCATGGTTGATTTAGACCAACCACCAAAGATGATTAATGATGACAGCTGGAACTTTGGCTATCAAGACTTAACTTGGGATAATTTTCCAATTTCTTTGAAATACCATGATACAGTTCATGCTAACTATGTTAGAGTTAATCCAGAAATTGCTACCCCGGTTAAGCTCGAGCGGCAAGAACATCCCTATGATGAAGAAGCTAATTACAACTTCTTGTGCGACCATGCCTTCCAAGATTGGCGCGATGTGGTGATGGATTTGACGATTCCGTTACTTGTCTTGGCAGGTGAGAAGTCACCATACTTTAATTGCGAATTTGCCCAGGCCATGACCTATATTAATGATAAGATTGAAAGTCATGTTATTAGCGAATGCGGTCATATTTTGCAAGCTGAAAGACCTGAAGAGACAACAAAAGCCATCCTCTCATTTCTTAAGAAGAATGGCTTGTAATTAGCTGAATTTTTCAGCTTCTTGTAAAAGTTTATTGGCAATTGCCTCATTAATAACTAAATGAGTAATCAAATGAGTTCGAAGCGCACCCAAAAGTGAGTGTGTTTTGAACTTATTTTTTACAATGGCAAAACGAATCGGAGTATTTAACAAATCTTCACGCTTAATGCCAGAAAATTTCTTTTCAACATCTTCAAAAATGTGGCCGTTAATGTCATATGCCCGGCCAAAGACCATTCCAGCAACTTGGTTTTGGTCAACACCAGCAAAGATTTGATTTTGTAGTTTACCCCAAACTCGATTAGACTCCATACTTGCTAACGTACCAACACCAGTGAAAATCAAATCTAGGTGTTGGTATTTTTTATATAATTCTTCAATTGCTGGCTCTTTTTCCATTAAATCGTGAGCTGATTGATTAAGGATATAGAGTGGAATTGGTAAAACATATGACTTGGCGTCAAACTTTTCAGCCGCTCTTTGAATCAATGAGTAGTTCGCGTGAGGTGTATCTGTTCTTAAACTCATACCAGCTAATTGCACAAATGATAAATCAGGACGTTTAATTTCATCAAAGTGGACAATCGTATCAAGGACGGTTGTTCCCCAGGTTAATCCAATTTCTTTAGCGCCTTTTGAATAGTTCTGAATCTGATGAGCCGCAAAGTCAACTATCTGTTCATTATCATGACTAGTAGTATCTTCGTTTTTTAAAACAAAAGCTTCTTTTAAATCAAATAAGCTTCTAAGTTTAGTCTCAAGCTGATTATTACGTTTAACACTAGACTTAATACTGATATGGACAACACCACTAGCTTCAGCTTCTTCAAGGGCTTTAGCAATTAAGTAACGTGAAAGGTTATACTTTTGTGAGATTTGCGTAATTGGCAATTTACTTAAGTAATAATCACGTGCAATATCAGCAAGTTGGGAATTATCGTAACTTTCAACCATAAAAATCATCTCTCTTTACTATTAAATCTATTATACGCTTAGTTATTAATTTTTCCCTATTGGTCTTTTTAATTGTAGCAGATATTTTTAATTTTTAAAATTATGCGGATTAATTTGAAATATTTAAAAGAAAGAATTATACTTACATTGTAACTTAGTTAATTGTTACACAAAGAAAGGAGGCAGCATTTTTGGATAAAGTTGTTGATCTCTATCTAAGTGATCCTGCAACCAAAAAACGCTGGATTAACTTCTTAGAGAAGTTAGATTTGCATAATTTCTCTGAAAGAGAAGTTGACGTCATTGATCATACTTTAGGCTTGATTGATGAAGAAGGTAATTTAGTTGGGACAGGCAGTGTTGCTGGTAACGTCTTAAAGTATATTGCAGTCTGCAATAAAGACAGTGAACCAGGACAACGCTTCAATAAGATTGTCACTGCATTAAGTCAATATCTATTTACTCAGCAAATTTTCCATATGTTTGTTTTTACCAAGGTAAAATATGCTGATAGTTTTAAGCATTTAGGTTTTAACGAATTAGCTAGAACCGATGAAGCTGCTTTTTTAGAAAATGGAAGTCCTGATGTTAATGACTATCTGAATGGTTTACCTAAGATTGAAAATCAATCAGAGAAAAGGGTAGCTGGAATTGTCATGAATGCAAATCCATTTACCTTTGGCCACCGCTACTTAGTCCAAAAGGCTAGCCAAGAAAATGACTTGGTTTATGTCTTCGTGGTAGCAACGGACATGTCATTGTTTAATTCAAAAGAGCGCTTTGAACTAGTTAAAAAGGGCTGTGCTGAATTTGAGAATGTCTACGTTGTTAGCGGTGACAGCTATATGGTATCGGCTGCAACTTTTCCTGCCTACTTTTTAAAGAGTGCTGATACTTTAATTGAAAATCAAACTACAATTGATGCAAGAGTCTTTAAAAATGTAATTGCACCAGGACTTTCAATTAAACATCGTTACGTTGGAACTGAACCTTTTTCTCATGCAACAAGCATCTATAATGATAGTTTAAAGCGTGAACTTGAACCAGAAATTAACTTACATTTAATTCCGCGGCTTCAAAAAGGGAATACAACAGTTACAGCTACGAAGGTTCGACAATTAATTAAGACAGACGACCTTGCCGCTATCGAAGACTTGGTTCCGGCATCCACAGCGGAATTTATCAAAGCAAATAAAGAAGAATTACAAAAACGTATCCGGGAAGGAATGAAGATAGATGGAAATTAAGACAACAGCAGTAGCTGGTACTTTAGAATCATCTGACATTCAAATCATGATTATGAATGGTAGTAATGGAATTGAAATTACTCTTGAATCAGATGTTGCAAAAGCATATGGTGATCAAATTAGAAGTGTGATTACAGATACCTTGAAATCATTTGGCTTAACTAATGCCAAGGTTAAAGCCGTTGATAAAGG
Organism: Lactobacillus psittaci DSM 15354; assembly: GCF_000425905.1. Lineage (GTDB taxonomy): Bacteria > Bacillota > Bacilli > Lactobacillales > Lactobacillaceae > Lactobacillus > Lactobacillus psittaci. The sequence continues at coordinate 396,323 of NZ_KE384473.1, read as the reverse complement.
TGCCCTTGATTGTGTAATTAAGGCTCGTACTTTAGCAGCTGCTCAAAGAGCAACCAAAACCACTGATAAACCTGCATTGGAGGTGCTATAAATGACTTATATCAAGAATCGTTTACGCCGGACGATGATGTTCGTTCCAGGTAACAACCCAGCCATGATTAAAGATGCCGGCATTTATGGTGCGGACTCAATTATGCTTGACTTAGAAGACTCTGTTTCTTTAACTGAAAAAGACGCTGCTCGTTTACTTGTTTATGAAGCAATTAAGACTGTTGACTTCGGCGGAAGTGAAGTTGTTGTTAGAATTAACGGCCAAGATACTCCATTTTATGAAGAAGACGTTAAGGCTATGGTAAAAGCGGGCGTTGACGTAATTCGTTTACCTAAGACTGAATCAGCAGACATGATTAAGAAGTTAATTGCTGATATGGAAAAGGCAGAAGAAGAATACGGCATTGAAAAAGGTTCAATTGGTGTTATGGCCGCTATTGAAAGTGCTCAAGGTGTTTTAAATGCACCAAGCATTGCAACTTCAACCGATTTAATGATGGGGATGGCCTTATCTGGTGAAGATTATACTTCAGATATGCATACTCACCGTTACCCAGATGGCCGTGAAATGGAATTTGCTCGTAACATGGTTTTACACTCATGCCGTGCTGCTGGAATCTACGCCTTTGACTCAGTCTTCTCAAATATGAAAGATACTGAAGGCTTTTACCGTGAAACTAACTACATTCACCAACTTGGTTTTGATGGAAAGAGTTTGGTTAACCCTAGACAAATTCCAATGGTTAACAAGGTCTTTAACCCAACTAAGGAAGAAATTGAAAATGCCAAGAATGTTCAAAATGCTATTCGTGAAGCCCGTGCTAAAGGTAGCGGTGTTATTTCAATGAACGGTAAGATGGTTGATAAGCCAATCGTAGACAAGGCAAACAGAGTATTAGAAACTGCCAAAGCTTCTAACTTAATTGATGAGGAGGGCAACTACATTGGAGAATAGTATTAAACGCGAAATGCCAGCAGATGTATTAGAAAAATTAAACTTAAAACCTTTTGAATCAGTTGAAATTGGTCATCCTGATGTCCAAAGAGTTGCACCTAAGGTTCACGTAACTGCTGGTGAAAACAAAGTTGTTGACTCAATTGAAGATGTTGTTAAAGCTACTTTGAAAGATGGAATGACTATTTCTTTCCACCACCACTTCAGAAATGGTGATTACGCCTTTAACAAGGTTATGGACGTGATTATCAAGTTAGGTTACAAAGACTTAACTTTAGCTCCATCATCATTAACTGGTGTTATGAATGACAAGGTAATTGAAGCTATTAAAAAAGGTGTTATTACTAACATTACTTCATCAGGGATGCGTGGTTCACTTGGTGACTTTGTTTCTCACGGTGGTTTGAAGAATCCGGTTATCTTCCGTTCACACGGTAACCGTGCTCGTTCAATTGAAGACGGTGAAATTAAGATTGACGTTGCCTTTTTAGGTGTACCAGTTTCTGACCCTGCAGGTAATGCCAATGGTCAAGATGGTAAGGCAGTCTTTGGTTCACTTGGTTATGCCTTAATGGATGCTCAATATGCTGACAAGGTGGTTTTGTTAACTGATAATGTTGTCCCATATCCAAACACCCCAGCATCAATTAAGCAAACTCAAGTTGACTACGTTGTCAAAGTTGATGAAATTGGTGACCCAGACAAGATTGGTTCAGGTGCTACTCGCTTCACTAAAGACCCTAAGGAATTAATGATTGCTCAAATGGTTAATGATGTAATTGTTAACTCACCATACTTTAAGCAAGGTTTTTCATTCCAAACTGGTTCAGGTGGTGCCGCTCTTGCCGTAACTAGATACTTACGTGAATCAATGCTTGATAAGGGCATTACTGCAGCATTTGCCTTAGGTGGTATTACTAAGCCTACTTGTGACTTGCTTGAAGAAGGTTTAGTCAAGAAAGTCATGGATGTGCAAGACTTTGACAAGGGTGCTGCAGCTTCAATGGCTAAAAACCGCGATCAACAAGAAATTGATGCTTCATGGTATGCTGATCCTCACAACAAGGGTGCTGTTGTAAACAACTTAGATGTTGCTATTTTGTCAGCTCTTCAAATCGACACTAACTTCCATGTTAATGTTATGACTGGTTCAGATGGTGTTATCCGTGGTGCCATTGGTGGTCACCAAGATGCTGCTAACGCTAAAATGACAATTATTACAGCTCCATTAGTTAGAGGTAGAAATGCAACAGTTGTTAAGAATGTTGAAACTGTTGTAACACCTGGTGACTCAATTGATGTTGTTGTAACTGAAAGAGGGGTTGCCGTTAACCCTAAGCGTCAAGACTTAATTGACTGCTTCAAGAAGGTACCAAGCATTCACTTAGTAACTATGGATGAATTACAAAAACTTGCTGAAAAACAAGTTGGTGCTCCTAAGAAACTTGAATATACTGATAGAACTGTTGCAGTTGTTGAATATCGTGATGGTACTGTGATTGACACCATTAAAGAAGTTAAAGATTAATTTAAACACTAAGTAGGCCAGATGGCCTACTTTTTTTATTGCAAATAAAATTCAAATATTATGGTAAAATAAGTAAGTTATTGAAAAGAGGGAGACAGTAAGTGAACCAAAAGCTCGCCAAAAAAGCAGTACAAGCCTTACTCTATGAAGTCGTGACCTTACCCAAGCCAGGGTTAGTTGATCCCGCAAGCCATGGTGCTCATCCAGATATGGATATTTATACTTTTATTGATAGTAGTTTGAGTCTAGAAGCTTATTTTATTCAAGCTGAAGATTTGGGAGATAACTTCACTGGTAAACCAAAAGTTATGTTTGAGCAGTTAAGAAAAATGGGAATTCAGGCTGAAAAAGCTATGTATACCGCAACTAAAAAGATTAATACCCATAAAGGGGCGATTTTTTCTCTAGGGATTTTTGTTTGTGCAAGTGCCTACGCTGATAAACATCAAGCAGATGTCTTTGATGTTATAAAAGAAATGACCAAGGGCATAGTTGAACATGACCTAGGGCAAATAAAAACTGCCAAAACTGCCGGCGAAATTGAATATCAAAAATATGGGAAAACTGGAATTCGCGGCGAAGCTGAAGCTGGTTATCCAGTTATTAGAAATGTGGCCTTACCATTTTTTAAGCAAACAAGTGGTAGTTTGAGGGGACGTCTACTTGATACTCTCATGAAAATTGCAAGTGTAGCTGAAGACTCTAACTTTATTAAGCGTGCTGGAAGTTTCGATAAGCTGCTGGACTTAAAAAAGTGGAGTCAAAAATTCTTGGAGCTGGGCGGAGCAAATAATGCAGAGGCAATGGCTTACTTGACCGAACTTGATGACTTGTTTACCCAAAAGAATTACAGCCTTGGAGGTTGTGCTGATTTACTGATTGTTACAATCTTTCTCGCCTTAAAAGAGGAGTTAATTTAATGGAAAAAGCAGATAAAGATTTATTGATAAATCATCATCTTTCAAATTCACATCACATGAAAATTCAGTGGGAAGAGTTTTTCAAAAGTAAAGATGAAACCCCGGCTAAAAAAGCTACATTAGTCGAAAAAGCTAGCATTGTTGGTAGAGTTGGATTAATGATTTTGAGTTGCGGAACTGGATCATGGCGTGTACGTGACTCAATGAATACGATTGCCAGAGTTTTAGGAATTACTTGTTCAGCAGATATTGGCTTATTAACAATTGATTATACTTGTTTTGACGTAAATAATAAGTCATATAGTCAAACCTTAACTCTGCCAGCAACTGGGGTTAATATGACCAAATTAAATGAATTAGAACGTTTTGTTCGTCAGTTTGATGCAGGTAATGGTAACTGGAATATTGGCCAAATTCACCGACGTTTAGGTGAAATTGAACACCTCAAGAGTCGCTATTCACCTTTCTACGCAGGCCTTGCTGCAGCAATTGCCTGTGCCGGCTTTATTTTCTTACTTGGTGGCGGAATTCCCGAAATTATTTGTGCCTTTTTTGGAGCTGGACTTGGTAACTATACTCGAATGAAAATGGGCGAAAAGAGTATAACTATGGTCGCTAAAATTGCCACAGCTGTATTTGTTGCCTGTGTGACTTACTTTATCTCATTTCACTTGATGCAAATGATTTTTAATATTAAATCTAGTCATATCTTTGGTTATATTGGTTCGATGCTCTTTGTCATTCCTGGTTTTCCATTTATTACAGCTGGACTTGACCTTTCAAAACTTGATATGAGATCAGGCCTTGAACGTATGGCTTATGCCATCTTAATCATTACTGTAGCAACCACTGTAGGCTGGGCAACGGCCTTATTAATTGGCATTCATCCGGGTAACATGGTGAAATTAGGGCTTTCACCAATATGCCTAACTGCCTTTCGACTACTTGCAAGTTTTTGCGGAGTCTTTGGCTTTAGTTTAATGTTTAATTCAAAAGTTAACTATGCAGCTTTAACTGCAATTATTGGAGCAATTTCTAACACTTTGCGTTTAAGTTTGGTTGACTTCGTTCACATGCCCCCAGCTCTAGCCGCCTTTATTGGAGTCTTGCTATCAGGGTTAGTGGCTTCATTTATTCGAGAAAAAGTTGGTTATCCGAGAATTGCTATTACAGTGCCATCGGTTGTGATTATGGTTCCAGGTTTATACATGTACCGGGCAGTATTCAATTTAGGGTTAACGCGGATTAGCTTAGGAGCTTATTGGGCAACAGAAGCAATTATGATTGTTATTGCTTTGCCACTTGGCTTAATTGCTGCCAGAATCTTAACTGATGAGAAATGGCGCCACGCCTCATAAATTTCAGATACAAAAAGAGCTATCGTTAATGATAGCTCTTTTTTTCTTATAGTTAGGATTATTTAAGTTGAAATTTTATTTTTCTAATAAGTCACCAAAAGTGCCTTCAACCACTTTTTGTAAATCCAGTGGATTAAGTTGTACGCTACGACCAACTTTACCAGATGAAACAATGATTTTTTCTTCGTTTTTCATGCTGTCATCTAAGAAAATAGGGTAGTGGTCGTTGAAGTGGATACCGATTGGAGTGTTAGCGCCGTGGACATAGCCAGTAGTCTTTTCTAACTTCTTGAGTGGCAGCATTTCACACTTCTTATTACCTGAAACTTTAGCTAGCTTTTTAAGGTCTAAATGTTCAGTAATTGGTAAAACTGCCACCAATGGACCTGTCTTATTACCATCACAAGCCAGGGTCTTGTAGACCAGACGCTGATCTTGGTCTAAAATAGAAGTATCCATTTGAAAAACACCATGTTCTTCATGGGTTTCGAATTCTTTTTGTTCATATGGAATTTTTTCTCGATCGAGAATCTTTTCAACTAACGTTTTTTCGAGTTTATCTTTTTTACGCTTTTTTGACATTTTAATCACCTCTACCATCATATCATGGACCAGTTAAGTGTCAAAAATAGAATGGAGTTTATTTAATGAAATTATTGCTGATAAAAATTGAAACTAGTCATGAAGTTGAAGATGCTTTAACTTATTTTAGTCAAGAAGAGCTTAAATGTTTGGGAGTCGAAGCCAGAAAGCGTAGCGACTTTGAACAAGCTGGCTGGCAAAAGGATTCAACTGTGGTAGATTTTGACGATATTAAGGATTTACCTGAAGATATGCAATTCATTGCTTACTTTGACCAAGAAAGAGATAGTGATGAACTTAAAAAAGCTTTTGCAGCTAAATTAGATGAACTTGCAGGTTATGGTTTACAAGTTGGAGAAAAAGAAATTAGTTCAGACTATATCCAAGATGAAGACTGGAATAAGGTTTGGCAAAAATATTATCATGTTTTGAATTTTTCACGACACCTGGCAATTGTCCCTGAATGGGAAAAATACACACCTAAGTTTCCAGACCAAAAAATTATTACCCTTGATCCAGGTTTAGCCTTTGGTACTGGTGGTCATACAACTACTCAGCTTGTGATGATGGCAATGGAACGTGCAATGGTTAGCCCAGAATCAGTTTTAGATGTTGGTACTGGTAGTGGGATTTTGGCAATTGCTGCGGCCAAGTTAGGTGCTAAAAAGGTATTAGCAACTGATATTTCAGATGAATCAGTTACTGCTGCAAATGAAAATATCAAGTTAAACCATTTAGACAATATTACTGTTCGTAAGGCCAACTTGTTAAAAGATGTTGATGGTAAGTTTGATTTAATTGTAGCTAATATTTTAGCAGAAATTTTGTTAGACTTAATTCCAGATTTAGCAGCGCATCTTGCAGAAAATGGCCAGGTAATTTTCTCAGGAATTGACTACTTACAAGCGGATAAGGTCAGAGAAAGTCTAAATCAACATGGTTTTGAAGTGAAAATGACAATGCAAGAAGGACGCTGGGTCTGCTTATTGATTGAACCTAAAAAAGACTAGATAATTTCGGAGATGGAAATCATTTTGAAAAATAAATTTAAATTTCTTAACAAAGTTTTGGAAAATAAAGTAATCAAGAAAATGAATAGCTACAACTTTATGCCAGTTATTTGGTGGACTTTATTAGTAGTGGTTTTGGCATATGGTTCAAGCTTGCTTAAAGTAAAAGTGGTTTGGCGTGTGGGTTTAGTTTTCTTAATCTTAAACAATATTTGCGCTTATCAAATTGGCAAGGTGATAAATGAACGAAAACTTAAAGCTTGGTGGTTAGTTTTATTACCAATCGTGTTTGTTTTAGTTGTATTATCGCACTATGCAAAGTATAATCTTATTTTAATAGTTACTTATTTTGTTTTTGAAATGTTTGGCTTAATGAATAAGGACTTTTATCGCAAATAAATCAATCTGGAGTAGGTGAATTTTATGTCAAAATATATTGAAATGACACATGAAGAGGTCATTGCAAAATGCAAGGAATATATGAATCCTGAGCAGTTGGCATTTGTAGAAAAAGCGTTTAACTATGCTAATAAAGCTCATGAAGGACAAAAACGAGCAAGTGGGCAACCTTATATTATTCACCCAACTCAAGTTGCTGGTACTTTAGCTAATTTAGGGCTGGATCCTGATACGGTAGCTGCCGGATTTTTACATGATACGGTAGAAGATACTTCAGTGACTAATGATGATATCAAGCGTGAATTTGGCGAAGATGTTGCTTTTATCGTAGAAGGGGTTACTAAGCTCAACAAGTATGAATATAATTCTCACGAAGAATTTTTAGCTGAAAATCACCGTAAGATGTTAATTGCCATGGCTAAAGATCTGCGTGTGATTATGGTTAAGCTAGCCGATCGTTTGCACAATATGCATACTTTAGGTCACTTGCGCCCTGATAAGCAAAGAAGAATTGCTTCAGAAACGATGGATATCTTTGCACCGCTTGCTGATCGCCTGGGTATTGGGACTATTAAGTGGGAACTTGAAGATATGAGTTTGCACTATCTCAATCCTGATGCTTATTACAATATCGTTCATTTGATGGATTCTAAGCGGAGTGAACGCGAAGGTTATATTGCAGATGCAATTAAGACCTTGAAGACTACACTAGATTCTTTACATATTAAGTATGAAATTTATGGTCGTCCAAAGCATATTTATTCAATATACAAAAAAATGGTTAATAAGCACAAGGACTTCAGTGAAATCTTTGATCTTTTAGCTGTTCGTGTAATTGTCAAAAATGTGCGTGATTGTTATGCAGTTTTAGGTGCTGTTCACACTAAGTGGAAGCCGATGCCAGGTAGATTTAAGGATTATATTGCTGTACCTAAGGCCAATGGCTATCAATCACTACATACGACCATTATTGGCCCTGGTGGTAAACCACTAGAAATTCAAATTCGAACTGAAAAGATGCATGAAGTCGCTGAATATGGGGTTGCTGCTCACTGGGCCTACAAAAAAGGTGATACTAGTGCAGTTGAAGCAACAAGTGCAGGTCGAAAGCTAGACATGTTCCGGGAAATTCTCGAGCTTCAAGATGAAACTAAAGACGCCGATGAATTTATGAAATCTGTTAAATCAGATATTTTTTCTGATTCGGTTTATGTCTTTACACCAAAAGGCGATGTCTATGAGTTAGCAAAAGGCTCTGTACCACTTGATTTTGCTTATGCAATCCATACACAAGTTGGTAGCCATGCAGTAGGAGCTAAAGTTAATGACAAGTTAGTCCCACTTGATTATCGCCTTAAAAATGGGGATGTCGTTTCTATCTTAACCCAGTCAAATGCTGAACCATCACCTGACTGGATTCATATTGTTAAAACGTCTCGTGCTAAAAACAAAATTCGCCGTTTCCTTAAAGAACAACGTAAAGATGAAAATATTGAAAAAGGTCGTAATGATGTTGCTAACTTATTAAGAGAACGCGGGTTAAATACCAAGGAATACCTTGATAAAGAACATATCCAAAAATTACTTGAACAATTAAATTATCATTCAGAAGATGAGATGTTTTCACTTATTGGCTATGGAGAAGTATCAGCTACTGGTATTGTTAACCGCTTAACTGAGGACCTTAGAAAAGAAGCGGAGAGCAAAAAGCAAAAAGAGCTAGAAGAAAAGATTCTAAGTGCTGGTCAAAAAGTCACTAAAGAAACTAAGAATATTACCACTAATCGTGCTGTTATGCATGTCAAGCATAACAATGGTGTTGTTATTCAAGGCGTTAGTGACTTGATGCTTCATTTGGCTAAATGTTGTAATCCAGTTCCTGGGGATGAAATTATTGGCTACGTGACTAAGGGAAGAGGAGTTACAATTCACCGGACTGATTGCCGCAACGTAACTGATGAAGCAGCTAAAGAAGGCCGTTTAATCGATGTTGACTGGGAAAATGTTGGCGAACGCACTGAAAGCTTCAATGCTAATATTGAAATTTTCGGATATAATCGTTCTAGTTTACTCAGTGATGTGATTAATAAGTTAAATAGTTTGACTAAAAATATTAAAAATATTTCAGGGAAAGTCAATGAAGAAAACATTGCCCATATTTATGTGACAATTACAGTTAAAGACTCAAATCAATTAAGTGAAGCTTTAAGTCGCTTAAAAGATATTCCAGATGTATATTCAACTAAGAGGTCAGATAATTAATGCGAGTAGTAATTCAAAGAGTAAATCATGCACAAGTAGCAATTGATAATGAAATTGTTGGTAAAATTCAGAAAGGATTTTTACTTTTAGTTGGTATTGGACAAGACGATAATGAAGAAATAGTTGCTAAAGCAGCTCAAAAAATTGCAAAAATGCGAATTTTTGAGGACGAAGAGGGAAAAACAAATTTAAGTCTAGCAGATGTTAAAGGTCAAATTTTAAGCGTTAGTCAATTTACCTTGCTTGCCGATACCAAAAAGGGTAATCGACCAAGCTTTGTAAAGGCAATGCGTCCCCCAAAGGCTGATGAATTGTGGCAAGAATTTAATCATCAGTTAGAAAATCTTGGTTTTCACGTTGAAACCGGGCATTTTGGAGCTGATATGAAGGTTGAACTTGAAAATGATGGCCCTTTCACCATTGTTTTAGATCTTGATTAGTATTGACTTTATGCGCAGAAAAAAGTAAGCTATAAAAGAATTATCAATGACGAAGAATTGAAGATTGAAACTTATTTTCAGAGAGTGTCCGTTTTGGTGCAAGGACATAGAGTAGCAATCTGTGACCCCTTTAGCAGATAATGGTTCGTGTGGCGAGCGTTAATCGTAGCAAGCAAAAGGTGGTACCGTGCTATTTGAGCGCCCTTGGATTTATTTCCAGGCGCTCTTTTTATTTATCAAATTTAATTATAAAAAGGGTGTAGTTAATGAAGGTACAAAAGCCAAAAGGTACAGTTGATATTTTGCCTGACGTTTCAGGTAATTGGGAAAAAGTTGAACAAATTGCACGTGACTTTTTCAAACAAGCAAACTATCGTGAAATTAGAACTCCTAGCTTTGAAAGCTACGAAGTCTTCTCACGTTCATCTGGTGAAACTAGTGACGTGGTTGAAAAAGAAATGTACGACTTTAACGACAAGGGTGGTCGTCACATTGCCTTACGTCCTGAAGGAACTGCTGGTGTAGTTCGTTCATACGTTGAAAACAAAATGTATGGTCCTGATGTGGTTAAGCCATTTAATGTTTACTACATTGAATCAATGTTTAGATATGAACGTCCACAAGCTGGTCGTCAACGTGAATTCCACCAAATTGGTTGCGAAAGCTTTGGTTCAAACAATCCATTAGCTGATATTGAAACAATCATGATGGGGAATGACTTATTAAATAAGCTTGGTGTAAAGAATTTTGAACTTCACATTAACTCATTAGGTAATGAAGCAGTTCGTAAGGCCTACCACGATGCCTTGATTAATTACTTTACTCCAGTTAAAGATCAATTATCAGAAGATTCTCAAAGAAGATTGATGAAGAATCCATTGAGAATTCTTGATTCAAAAGAAGAACAAGATAAGCAATTCTTGCCAGATGCACCAAGAATCGTCGATTACTTAGATGATGAATCAAAGGCTAACTTTAAGTTCATTACCGATGCTTTAGATAAGCTTGGAATTAAGTACGTTTTAGATGATGACTTAGTTCGTGGGCTTGACTACTACACTGGCGTTATTTTTGAATTTATGGTAGCTGATACAGATTTATGGGCTTCACCAACAACTGTTTTAGGTGGTGGTAGATACAACCACTTAGTTGAAGAATTCGGTGGTCCAGAAACACCAGCTGTTGGTTTTGGAATTGGTGAAGAACGCTTGATGCTTGTTCTTGAAAAGCAAAATCCAGAATTATTTGCGGATAGTGGAATTGACTTCTTTATCACTAATATCGGTGAAGGCACAGCTTTAAAGAGTGTTGAACTTGCTCGTAAGTTACGTGCACAAGGTCAAAGAGTTCAATATGACGTTGACCAAAAGAAGCTTAAGAACCAATTCAAGAAGGCTGATCGTGTTCATGCTGAATTTGTTATCACTTTAGGTGAAAAAGAACTTGCCGAAGGAAATGTTTCAATCAAGCGTTTAGCCGACGGCAAGCAAATCAAGCTTAGCTGGGATGAAATGAATAATATTAGCGAAGCTATGAAAAATTTTTAGGGAGATAAATACTAACGATGGACAAGAGAACTGATTATTGTGGTAATATTACCAGCCAATATTTAGATCAAGAAGTAACTTTGTACGGCTGGGTACAAAGAGTTCGTAACTTGGGTAACTTAATCTTTATCGATTTACGTGACCGAGAAGGTATCGTTCAAGTTGTGGTTAACCATGAATCTGGTAAAGATTTAATGGATAAAGCTGACAGCTTAGGTAATGAATACGTTATCGAAGTTAAGGGTAAGGTTGTTAAGAGAAGCAGTGTTAACCCAGAAATGAAGACTGGTGAAGTTGAAGTTGATGCAACTACAATTACTGTTTTAAATGAAGCAAAGAACCCTCCATTTGAAATCAAGGATGACTTAAACGCTAACGAACAAACTAAGCTTAAGTACCGTTACCTTGACTTACGTCGTTCAACTTTACAAAGAGCTTTAATTACTCGTTCAAAGATTACTACTGCTGTGCACGAATTCTTTGATAGTGAAGGCTTCATTGATATTGAAACTCCTGACTTAGGTAAGTCAACTCCAGAAGGTGCACGTGACTACTTAGTTCCATCACGTGTTTACCCAGGTAGTTTTTACGCATTACCACAATCACCTCAATTGTTTAAGCAATTATTAATGGGTGCTGGCTTTGATAAATACTACCAAATCGCTCGTTGTTTCCGTGACGAAGACTTACGTGGTGACCGTCAACCAGAATTTACTCAAATCGATATGGAAACTTCATTCCTTGATGAAAAGGGTGTTCAAGACATTACTGAACGTCTTTTACAAAAGGTTATGCACGATGTTAAAGGCGTAGATATCAAGTTGCCACTTCCAAGAATTACTTGGAACGATGCTATGAACTACTATGGTAGTGACAAACCAGATATGCGTTTTGATATGAAGATTCAAGACTTAAATGAAGTCTTCAAAGATTCTGACTTTAAGGTCTTCTCAGGGGCTATTGCTGATGGCGGCTTTGTTAAGGCAATCGCTGTTGAAGGCGGAGCAAAGGCATACAGCCGTAAGAAGATTGAAGAAAAGCAAGAATACATCAAGCGTTTCCACGCTAAGGGCTTGGCTTGGGCTAAGTTTGAAGATGGTGAATTCTCAGGTCCAGTTAGCCGCTTTATTACTGACAGTGAAGCTGAACAACTTAAGAAGATTTATAACTTGAAGGGTGGAGAATTATTACTCTTCGTTGCTGACAAGTGGAAGGTATGTTGTGATGCTTTAGGTTACTTAAGACGTTCAATTGCAATTGAACTTAACATGGTATCTAAGGATGATTACCACTTTGAATGGGTTGTTGATTGGCCATTATTTGAATATGATGAAGGTGATGACCAATGGATTGCAGCTCACCACCCATTCACTATGCCAGATGATGACGGTATTAAGCTTCTTGAAACTGAACCTCACAAAGCTCACGCAAGAAGTTACGACATTATCTTAAACGGTTACGAACTTGGTGGTGGTTCAATCCGTATCCACAAGAAGGATATCCAACTTAAGATGCTTAAGGCTCTTGGCTTTACTAAGGAAAAGGCCTATGAACAATTTGGCTTCTTACTTGATGCTTTAGACATGGGATTCCCACCACATGCAGGTTTAGCAATTGGTCTTGATAGATTCGCAATGCTCTTAACTGGTAAGGATAACATTCGTGACGTTATTGCCTTCCCTAAGACTGCAAGTGCAAGTGAACCAATGATGAAAGCTCCATCTCCGGTTTCAGATGAACAAATGGCTGAACTTGGTATTGAAGTTACTGCTTCTGCAAGAAGTGTTCGTGACGATAACCAAAAGGAACTTGAAAAAGAAGCTGAAGCTGACATCAAGGATCATGAGTAATTAAGAAAATAGTCTAGTTCAAAATAGAACTAGGCTATTTTTTATGTCTTTTTGAAAATGTTTAGAATTGAGTTCAAACTTTTAGAAAAAATACCTAAAGTTTAAAGTTGAGTTCAAACTTTTGGTGAAATATCGAAAAATTTGAAATTGAGTTCAAACTTTTTTAGAATCAAGCTATTTTCTTTGTATGAATAGAATTTGAGATAGTAAAATTTAAGTAGGGATGCATGTAAAAAAAGGGGGGGTAGTATGAATACTTCATTGAAATATGCACCAAAATGGAAGTTGTTTCTATATATATTCTTAGCAATTATTAGTTCTTTAGGTAATGTTGTTATAGCTTACGTAACAAAGATTATGTTAAATTCAGCTCAAAATCATCAAGGATCAGTACAATTACTTGTTGTGACAGCTACAATTGGTTCACTTACATTAATTGCAATTATGTTTATCAACTTCGGATTTCGGTATTTAAAAAACGATATTATCCAAGATATCAATCTGAATTTAAAGAAGCATATTGTGACTTATTTGATTTATAATCAAAAAGATTCTCAAAAAGATGGTATGAGTTTGCTGACGAATGACATGAAGCAAGTGGAAACTGCGAAAATTCAAAATGAATTATTAGTTATTTATCAAGGGATAACTTTTATCATTGCTGTTTCTGTTGGTTTAATCAATTCTTGGCTTTTGACTTTGATTTTCATGGTTACCACCTTAATTCCAGGCTTCATTCAGAAGTTCTTTACTAAGAATATTCAAGAAAAATCAAAAATCTGGGAAGATAATAATGCTATTTACACACAAAAGGTAAGCGATGGTTTAAACGGTGCTAAAACTGTTGCTCTTTATGATGTACAACCAGTTTTAATTAGGAAAATTATTAATAGTGCGTCCAATATGGAAGTTGCTCTCAAAAAATTTAATTATACGCAAGGAGCAGTAGGTGAACTAATTTTAGCTATTGCTAATGTTTTCAGCTTTATTATTCCATTTTTGATTGGGGCTGTTTTGATGTTCAATAATCAAATTGGCGCTGGCACATTGGTAATGATTATTCAACTTTCAAATGACTTTATCAATCCTGTAGTTGATATTTTTCAAAGGTATAACGCTATTAAATCAACTGATTCTATTTGGAGTAAAGTCAGTGAAGCACTTAACTTTAAGATCGATGACAGTGCAAATGAAGCAACATCAGATTTCAATTCATTGAAAGTATCCAATCTTTCTTATGAAGTGCCAAATAAACAATTGTTTGACAATGTTAATTTTGACGTTAAACCAAGAGATAAGGTCTTGTTAATCGCTCCAAGTGGTTGGGGAAAGACAACTTTACTGAGTATCCTGTTAGGCAGAATTGCACCAAGTTCAGGTAAAGTTGAAATTAATCAAGTAGATGAGACTGGAAAAAGTTACATTCGTACTTTTCATATATTAACCAAAAACCATTTATTTTTGATGATAGCTTAGATTACAACATTACTTTGGGGAGAAAGGTTAGCTCAGAAAAATTAAACTATGTGATTAATCAAGCTGGCTTAAAAGACCTGATTGAAGAAAAAGGCTTAAATTATCAAGTGGGGGAAAAGGGTAATAAGTTATCAGGTGGACAAATTCAGAGAATTGAAATCGCTAGGGCTTTATTAGCTGAAAGACCAATCATTTTAGCTGATGAAGCTACCAGTTCACTTGACCCAGAATTATCTTTAGCAATTCACAAGACAATTTTAGAGCAAAATCGATCTGCTGTAATTGAAGTTGCCCATAAGGTTACTGACGAAGAACGAGCAATGTTTACGAAGATTGTTAAATTCAGCAAATAAAATACCAAAGATCAAGATGAGCAAAATCTTGGTCTTTTTTGTTACTTTTGAGTATCCTACTATATAAAAGGAAGTGTTCTTATGGATTTAAATGAAAAACAAGCTGCATTAAAAAAGCTAAGTAAAGAGCAATATGAAGTTACGCAACATGCTGCGACAGAATATCCATTCTCTGGTAAATATGATGATTTCTTTGAAGAAGGTATCTATGTTGATGTTGTCAGCGGTGAACCACTTTTTTCTAGTCTAGATAAGTATAATTCTGGTTGTGGCTGGCCCGCATTCACCAAGCCAATTGAAAAGGTAGTATACAAACGCGACAGTAGCCACAACATGGAACGAACTGAAGTTAGAAGTAAAGATGCTGATTCTCACTTAGGTCATGTTTTTAATGATGGTCCAATTGATCAAGGTGGTATGCGTTACTGCATTAATTCGGCTGCTTTGCGTTTTATCTCTAAGACTGACTTAGAAAAAGAAGGTTACGGCAAGTATTTAGCTTTATTTGAAGGAGCAAGATAATGGCAGAATATAAGAAAGCAATTTTTGCAGGTGGTTGTTTTTGGTGCATGGTAGCACCATTTGACACTTTACCTGGAGTAAAGAGTGTGATTTCTGGTTATACTGGTGGACATAAAGAAAATCCAACTTATGAAGAAGTATGTAGCCACACAACTGGTCACTTAGAGGCAGTTGAGATTACTTATGATCCAGATAAGATGTCTTATGAAAAGCTCTTATCATATTATTGGCAGGTAGTTGACCCCACTGATGAAATGGGCCAATTCCAAGACCGTGGTGAAACTTATCGTCCAGTAATTTACTACAATGATGAAACTGAAAAAGCTTTAGCTGAAAAGTCTAAGCAAGAATTAGCTGATTCTGGTAAGTTTGATAAGCCAATTGTCGTCGCAATTGAACCTGCGCAAAAATTCTGGCCAGCAGAAGATTATCACCAATACTTCTACCAAAAGAATCCACTTAGATACATGATGGAAGAAGCAGGTGGTAGAGCATCCTTCATTGAAAAGCACTGGTCAAAAAATAATTAATAAATTAAATAATAAGCAAACAAAATCCTTCTAAATTTGGTACACTATTGTTGTTACTAATTTAAGAAGGATTTTTTATGGAATCACTAGAAGGACTTTCACGACGTTATAACTTACTTTCAAAGGTATCAGCTGCCTTTTTATATGCAATTGCAGTTGCAGTTGCACTGAACTTTTTCTGGGAACCTGGACGAATGTATTCGTCAGGAGTAACAGGATTTGCTCAGCTGATTAATACCTTATCAGAGAGATATTTACCGTTTACTTTGACTACTTCAACTCTGTATTTTGCTTTGAATGTGCCATTATTTATTTTGGGCTGGTTTAAGATTGGTAAGAAGTTTACCATTTTTACAATTATTGCAGTATTTCTTGCTTCAATTATGATGCATAATTTACCTGCTCCAGAATGGAAGTTAGATCCGCTTGTTTGTGCTATTTTTGGTGGTGTAATCAACGGTGTTGGTACTGGCTTAGCTTTAAAGAGTGGTATTTCAACTGGTGGGCTAGATATTGTAGGTATCATTTTACGAAAAAAGACAGGCCAAAGTTTTGGATCAATTAATATTGCTATTAATCTTTTGATTGTGATTGCAGCTGGTTTTGTATTTGGCTGGACCAGATCACTTTATACAGCTTTGAATATCTTCATCAATGGTCGCGTAATTGATGCTGTTTATACTCAGCACCGGAAGATGCAAGTTATGATTGTAACTGAACATCCGAAGAAAATTATCGAAGGTATCCAAGCCAAGATGCACCGTGGTATTACGATTATTCACGATGTAGAAGGGGCCTATGGTCATACGGAAAAGACAATTTTATTTACCATTATTGACCGCTATGACATGTATGATATTCATAATATTATTGTTGCCTGCGATCCGTATGCCTTTGTTAGTGTAAGTGAAGTGGCAAAAGTTTATGGCCGCTTTAAGGAGCAAGAACTAGTTTAGATAAATAAAACAAAATCGCACCTCAAAGGAGATGCGATTTTTAATTTTTACATTTCATCTTCAATTCCCAAATGACGTAAAATCAATGCTGCGGTTTCTTCAATTGAACGATGGGCAACATTAACCACATAGCAACCTAACTTAGTAAAGAGCGCCTGAGCAGAAGCTAATTCTTTATTAATTGCGTCCATATTTGAATAAGAAGTTTCAGGATCAAGTCCGTAACTCTTAAGCCGAGCAACTCTAATTTCGTTTAGAACTTGCGGATCATTAGTTAAACCGATAATCTTTTTAGGATCAATTTGATAAATTTCATCAGGAATATGAGTTTCAGGAACTAATGGTAAATTAGCCACTTTTAAATTTTTGTTTGCTAAGAATAAGGAGAGAGGTGTCTTACTGGTTCTAGAAACACCAAGTAAAACAACATCAGCTTCCAAAAAGCCTTTAGGATCTTTACCATCATCATACATTACAGCAAATTCCATGGCGGAAATTCGGTCAAAATAGTTTTTGGTTAATTGGTGGCTAGCACCAATTTCACCCGATGGTTCAAGTCCAGTCATTGCGTGAATATCATCAACTACACTTGAGAAAATGTCAACTGGTTTGGCATTATGTTCACGGGCAAATTTAATTGTAGCTAATTGCAAATCGCTATTAACCAATGTATAACCTATTAACATATTTGGTAATTCAGCAACTTCTTGAAACACCTTTTCAAGTTTATCCATATCAGTAATAAATGGATATCTCCGGTAGTTAATTTCTGCTTCAGGGTATTGAGCAGCTGCTGCTTTCATTAGGTTAAAAGCTGTGTCACCAACACTATCAGAGATAATAATGATATTAACTAATTTACTTTTTTCCATATCTTTTACCTCGCTATTTTTATAGTTCTATTATACTCTCAAATTTTTTCTAAAAGAACTATTGACGTATTGGACTATTTTTAGCTATAATTTATGTATATTGTTATGGCAGTACTGCCAAGAAATGGAAGGAGGGATCTCACATGGCCAAGACTATTGTTCACGAAAACGAGTCAATTGATGATGCTCTTCGTCGTTTTAAGCGTTCCGTTTCTAGAAGTGGTACTTTGCAAGAATACCGTAAACGTGAATTCTACGAAAAACCAAGCGTCCGCAGAAAGTTGAAATCTGAAGCTGCTCGCAAGCGTAGACATTATTAATTAATAGAAGCTCTCGACGAATAGTTTTTGTCGGGAGCTTTTTTGCACGAGAAAGAAGGATATTTAAAATGTCATTAATGGATCAACTCATGGCTGATATGAAGGAAGCTATGAAGGCAAAGGATAAAGAAAGACTAGCTACAATTAGAATGCTTAAGTCAGCTTTAATGTATGCCACTATTAAGGATGAAGGTAAGCTTTCTGATAATGAATTAACTCATGAACAAGAACTTGCTGTTTTGGGTAAGGAAAAGAAGCAACGTGAAGAATCACTTGCTGACTTTAAAAAAGCTGGTCGAGATGATTTAGTCGCTGCCACTGAAAAAGAACTTGCAATTGTTGAAAGTTACATGCCAAAACCATTTACTGAAGAAGAATTAACTAAGTTAGTCGATGAAACTATTGCTGAAGTTGGTGCAAGTAGTAAGGCTGATTTTGGTAAAGTAATGAAGGCAATTGTGCCAAAGATTACTGGCCGTGCCGATGGCAAAGAGGTTTCTAAATTAGTTGGAGCAGCTCTTTCAAAGTAAAGGATGATTTAATGCCTCAATTTACATTTACGCCTAAAAATCCTGCTAACCTTATGAGCTTAGTGGGTATTAATGATGCTAACTTAAAATTATTGGCTGATGGATACGACATCAAGGTTAGTGATACTGGAAATGGTATTTTGATTGATTCACCAGATGAAAAGAAAATCAAACTTGTCGTTAAGGTTTTGGCTGCTTTAGAGAAGGTAGTTAACTCCGGAGTAAGTATTGCTGCACCTGACGTTGTAAGTGCCATGAAGATGGCTGAAAAAGGGACAGTAGAGTTTTTTGGCGATTTATACAATAAAGTTTTAATTAGAGACGCCAAGGGACGACCAATTCGTCCTAAAAATGCTGGTCAACAAGCCTATATTGAAGCTATTCAAAAAACTGATATTGTCTTTGGAATTGGACCAGCTGGTACTGGTAAAACTTTCTTAGCTGTTGTAATGGCTGTTAGTGCTTTTAAAAATGGTGAGGTCTCACGTATTATTCTAACTAGGCCTGCAGTCGAAGCTGGGGAAAGTCTTGGATTTTTACCAGGTGACTTAAAAGAAAAAGTTGATCCATACTTAAGACCAATTTATGATTCTCTTTATGCAGTGCTAGGTACTGAAACGACTAATCGGTTAATGGAACGTGGAGTAATTGAAGTTGCACCACTTGCATACATGAGAGGACGTACACTAGATGAAGCATATGTAATTTTAGACGAAGCCCAAAACACCACCGATGCTCAAATGAAGATGTTTTTAACGAGACTTGGATTTAATTCTAAGATGATTGTTAACGGGGATGTTACTCAAGTTGACTTGCCAGGAAGACAACATAGTGGTTTGCTTGATGCAATGCATATCTTAAAGGACGTTGATCAAGTTAAATTTGTTAACTTTACCTTTAATGATGTTGTTCGTCACCCAGTTGTGGCAAAGATTATTAGAGCTTATGAAGAAGAAGGACACTAATGGACGCTATTGATATTACCTATAATGATGAGACTAACTTTTTAGCTGATACCAGTCGCGATTGGCGTAAATGGATTATGGATTTACTCCTCATGGCTAAAAAAGAAATTGGCAAAGACAATAACTTAGAAATGAGTATTAACTTTGTTGATGAAGATAAAAGTCACCAAATTAATCGTGATTATCGTGATAAGGACCGCCCAACCGATGTAATTTCTTTTGCGATTGAAGACGGAGAAGAAGGCGTAGATCTTTCTAGCTTTATTGAAGACCCTGATTTTACCGAAGATATTGGTGACTTATTCATGTGCATCAGCGTAATTAAACGTCACGCCGAAGAATATGGAACCGGATTTGATCGCGAATTTGGTTATACTTTAGTTCATGGATTTTTACACTTAAATGGTTATGACCATATTGAACCAGCTGAAGCCAAAGAAATGTTTGGCATCCAAGGTAAAGTTTTAGAAGAATATGGTTTGCCCCTTTACCCAGATCAATTAGACGAAGGACGTGGAAAATAATGAATTCTGAAGAAAGAAAGCTATATGATCTTGCCGTTAAGCATTTAGATACAGCTTACGCACCATATTCTAAATTTCATGTTTCAGCTGCATTGTTAACTGAATCTGGAAAAATTACTACTGGAGTTAATATTGAAAATGCTGCTTATGGATCAACTATTTGTGCTGAACGTGTGGCAATTTTCAATTATGTCAATCAAGGCTTAACTAGTGATCCAATTAAGTGTTTGCTAATTACTGGAAATACTAGCCGGCCTATTTCACCATGTGGCTCATGTCGTCAAGTAATGGCAGAATTTATGCAAGCTGGCACAAAAATTATATTAACCAATGCAAAAGGTGATTATAAAGAAGCGACTCTTGCTGATATTTTACCTTATTACTTTACAGATGGAGATTTAGCAGATGGCAGAAACAAATAAATTTAAGTCAGGTTTTGTTGCTTTAATTGGTCGTCCAAATGTTGGTAAATCAACTTTGATGAACCATTTAATTGGTCAAAAAGTAGTTATTACCTCAAATAAGCCTCAAACAACTCGGAATAAAATTTCTGGTATTTTTACGACTGATAACTTACAAGCTGTATTTGTCGATACACCAGGAATCCACAAACCTAAAAACAAGTTAGATGACTATATGGATAAGGCTAGTCTTTCATCATTAAATGATGTTGACCTAGTATTTTTTATGGTTGAACCAGAAAAAGTTGGTAAGGGCGATGAATATATTGCTGATTTATTGTCAAAAGTTACAGTTCCAGTATTTTTATTAATCAATAAAATTGACCAAGTTCATCCCGATGCCTTACTTCCAGTGATTGAGTCATACCAAAAATTAGGTAAATTTGCTGAAATTGTTCCTATTTCAGCAACTAATGGTAATAATATGGAAGATTTGATTTCTACTTTATATAAATATTTACCAGAAGGGCCACAATTTTATGGTAGTGATGAAGTTACTGATCGTCCAGAATACTTCGTTGTTGCTGAATTAATTCGTGAACAGATTTTACGCTTAACCCAACAAGAAATTCCACATGCAACAGCAGTTGTAGTTGATCGAATGAATCAAAGAGTTAATGGTAAGTTACAAGTTGAAGCTACCATTTACGTTGAACGTGATGGTCAAAAGAAGATTATCATTGGTAAAGGCGGAAGTATGCTGAAAAAGATTGGCATTCAGTCTCGTAAACAAATTGAAACTCTGTTAGGTGAAAAGATTAACTTGCGACTTTGGGTTAAAGTTCAAAAGAATTGGCGTACTGACCCAAGCTTTTTAAAGCAAATTGGATACGACAGTAAGGACTTGTTTTAATGGCTAAAGAAGTCGTTGAAATAACGGGGATTGTTTTTAAACGTCAAAGATATAAAGAAGCCGATGTCTTAGCTAAAATTATTAGTAAAGACATGGGCATTTTTACTATGCTGGTTAGAGGGGCTTTGCGGCCAAAGTCAAAACTAAGTGCGAGTGTTTTAGCTTTTTCTTTTGGAAAATATCAAGTCTTAACTAGTCAAAAGGGGCTTAGTACTTTAAAAACGTATAAAGATGTTAAGCAATTTACTAACTTATACAGTGATTTAACTCTAAACAGTTACGCATGCTATTTGTGTGATTTGTTTGACCATGCCTTTATTGAATATCAAGATATTGGACCTTATTACAACCTAATTGAAACAGCCCTCACTAAAATTGATCAAGGGATTGATCCAGAAGTAATTTGCCAATTAGTTGAACTGCAAATGTTAAAGGCTTTTGGTGTTAAACCAGAACTCAAAAAATGTGCAATTTGTGGCACAACAGAAGGTAGTTTTGATTATTCAATTAGCACAGGTGGTATTATTTGCCAAAAACATTTTAATCAAGTAACACGTCTTCATTTAACTTCTAAACAGGTCGCCTTGCTTAGAACTTTAGGATTAATTCAATTACAGCGATTAGGAAATATTGCAGTTTCATCATCATCAAAAGCTGCTTTAAGAAAGGCAATTGATCGAATTTATATTCAAACAGTTGACCTAAATTTAAAAACTAAAAAGTTTTTAGAAGAGATGCGTCGACTAAAGATTTAATGCTCACTTTTAGTGAAAATATGGTAAAATATTAAAGTACATTGACGAAGATGAGGATAAGAAAAGTACTAGTAAAGCGAGTGCTGTTTGATGGGAGAGCACCTAGGAAAAGGCACCTCTAGTCGACTTAATTAAGAGCAGGAAACAAATAGCTTCCTGAATTAGGGTGGAACCGCGAGATAATCGTCCCTATGCAATATTTTTGCATAGGCTTTTTTTATGCCTTTGCACAGGAGGAAAAATAATGTCAGAGAAGAAATTAAATGTTCAAAATATGATCTTCAAACTAGAACAATTTTGGGCTTCTAAAGGCTGTATGATTATGCCTTCTTATGATGTAGAAAAAGGTGCGGGAACAATGAGCCCTTACACCTTTTTACGAGCAGTTGGCCCAGAACCTTGGGCAGCATGTTATGTTGAACCTTCAAGAAGACCAGCAGATGGTCGGTATGGTGATAACCCTAACCGGTTATTCCAACACCACCAATTCCAAGTAGTTATTAAGCCTGCTCCAATTGATATTCAACAATATTACTTAGACAGTCTTCGCGTTTTAGGTATTGAACCACTTGAACACGATATTCGTTTCGTTGAAGATAACTGGGAAAATCCTTCAATGGGTTGTGCTGGTGTTGGTTGGGAAGTATGGCTTGATGGGATGGAAGTCTCACAATTTACTTACTTCCAAGTTGTTGGTGAATTAGACGTTAAACCAACAATGAGCGAAATCACTTATGGGGTTGAAAGATTAGCTTCATACATTCAAGACGTTAACAGTGTCTTTGACCTTGAATGGGGAAATGGCATTCTTTACCGTGATATCTTCAAAGAACCTGAATACGAACACTCTAAGTATGCCTTTGAAGAAAGTAATCAAGAAGAATTACTTAAATTCTTTGATACTTATGAAGCTACTGCTAAAGAATTACTTGGTAAGAACTTAGTTCACCCAGCATACGACTATATCTTAAAGTGTAGCCACACTTTCAACTTACTTGATGCTCGTGGTGCTGTTTCTGTTACTGAAAGAGCAGGCTACTTAGCGAGAATTAGAAATATGGCTCATGAAGTTGCTCAATGTTTCGTTGAAGAACGTGAAAAGCGCGGCTTTCCATTACTTAAGAGTGCAGAAGTAGAAAAGGCGGAGAGTGAAAATGACTAAAGACTATTTATTTGAAATTGGCACTGAAGAAATGCCAGCTCATGTTGTTGCTAGAAGTGTAAAGCAATTAGCTGACCGAACTAGCAAATTCTTAAAAGAAAACGGTTTGGAATTCAAGGCAATTAAGACTTTCTCAACCCCACGTCGTTTGACGATTTTAGTTCAAGATCTAGCCGAAAAACAAGCTGACATTGACGAAGTTAAAAAGGGTCCTGCAAAGAAGATTGCCTTAGATAGCGATGGTAACTTTACCAAGGCTGCACAAGGATTTGTTCGCGGTCAAGGTATGACTACTGATGATATCTACTTTGAAGAATTAAAGGGCACTGAATACGCATATGTTCATGTTCAAAAAGCTGGTAAGCTTGCTAGCGACATTTTATTAGGAATGAGCGACATTATTAAAGCTATGACTTTCCCTACTAAGATGCGCTGGGGCAGCAATGACTTTGAATTTGTTCGTCCAATTCACTGGTTAGTTTCATTATTCGGTAGTGAAGTTGTTCCAGTTAAGATCTTAGATATTACTGCTGGCCGCAAGACTATGGGACACCGTTTCTTAGGCGACAGCGTAATTTTAGCTAATAGCGATGATTATGAAGAAGCCTTAAAAAACCAATTTGTCATTGCTGACGCTGCTGAAAGAAAGACAATGATTGTTAACCAAATTGAAGCTTTGGCTAAGAAGAACAATTGGCAAGTTAAACTTGATAAGGGATTACTTGAAGAAGTTACTAACTTAGTTGAATATCCAACTGTTTTTGCTGGAAGCTTCGATGAAAGTTACTTAAACATCCCAGATGAAGTATTAATTACTTCAATGAAGGATAATCAAAGATACTTTGAGGTTTATGACCAAGATGGCAAGTTAATTAACCACTTTATTTCAGTTAGAAATGGTAACAAAGAATACCTTGAAAATGTAATTAGCGGTAACGAAAAGGTATTGGTTGCACGTTTAGATGATGCTCAATTCTTCTACGATGAAGATAAAAAGTACCCACTTAGTCACTTTGTTGCCCGCTTAGATAACGTTTCATTCCACGATAAGATTGGTTCAATGTCTGAAAAAATGAAACGTGTTAAGTTAATTGGTAACTATTTGGCTAAGAAGTTTAACCTCGACGAAGATGTGGTTAAAGACTTTGATCGTGCTAGTGAATTATACAAATTTGACTTGGTAACCCAAATGGTCGGTGAATTTGCTGAATTGCAAGGGGTAATGGGGATGCACTATGCTGAACTTGCTGGTGAAAACAAAGCAGTCAGCTTAGCAATTAAAGAACATTACATGCCTGTAACCGCAGAAGGTGATTTACCAACAAGTACAGTAGGAGCATTATTATCTGTTGCAGACAAATTTGATACCATCATTACTTTCTTTGCAGCTGGTATGATTCCTTCATCATCAAATGACCCATATGCTTTAAGAAGATACGCTTATGGTATTGTTAGAATCTTACTTAACGAAAACTGGTCATTAAACATTGATGCAGCCTTGCCAGAAATGGTGGAAATTTTAACTGGAAAGACCCCAGCTAAGATGCCAATGAACAAAGAAGACGATGAACAAATTTCACTCTTCATTCGTGACAGAATTAAGCAATTCCTTCAAACTAACAACTACAAGTACGATGTAATTGACGCAGTTCTTCACTCAAGTCAAAAAGATCCAAGTAGAATCTTAGAAGCTGCTAAAGTATTGCAAGCTCACCATGATAGTGAGGATTTCAAACCAGTAGTTGAAAGTTTAATCAGAATTCAAAACATCTTAAAGAAGGCTAAGTTTAAGGGTGGAGTAGCTGTAAACAGTAACTTATTTGAAGATGCTTCAGAAAATGAATTGTATTTAGCTACTGAAAACTTACAATCTATCAATAACTTAACTGAATTATATGAATCCTTTGTTAAAATGCAAAAGATTATTGACCGTTACTTTGAAGCTAATATGATTATGGCAAAAGATGAAGCTGTTAAGAATAACCGTCTTGCACAACTAAGTCAAATTAATGATTTAGCTACAAGATTAGGTGCTTTGGACATGTTAGTTATCAAATAAAAAAATAGATGGTAAAATATTATAGCTTGTAAAAAAGAATGGAGTGAGACAATTGGCTGGAAGAATACCTGAAGACTTTATTAATGAAGTAAGAAGTAATGTCAATATTGTTGATGTCATAAGTCAATATGTCTCACTGGAAAAAAAGGGTAAAGACTATGTAGGCCTTTGCCCTTTTCATCAGGAAAAGACTCCATCTTTTACAGTGAGTGAAGAGAAGCAATTCTTTAAGTGTTTTGGGTGTGGCAAAGGTGGAAATGTCTTCAGCTTTATGATGTACAAGGAAAATCTAACTTTTCCCGAAGCTGTAGAGAAGGTGGCTGAATATGCAAATATCTCAATGCCTTCTGGCTACCAAAAAGAAATTAAGCCACTTTCACCGTTAAAGAAAATTCAGCAAGATGCCAGTGACTTTTTCCATCATGTTTTATTTACTACTAAAGCTGGGGAACGTGCATTAAAATATGCCCGTGAGCGTGAATTGTCAGAAGAGCTGCTCGAGCATTTTCAAATTGGATATGCTCCCAATAGTGAGAAACTACTTCTAAGTTATCTCCAAGGCAAAGGTTATAGTGATACAGATCTCATTCAAAGTGGGCTCTTTTCACAGACTGAATCTGGTCAGCTACATGATCGTTTTCGTGATCGATTAATGTTTCCGTTAACCGATGAAACTGGGTATATTGTAGGTTTTTCCGGCAGAAGAATTTCTAATAACAAGGAATTAGCTAAGTATTTAAATAGTCCAGAAACAAGTATTTTCAATAAATCGAAGGTTTTATTTCACTTTCCTGAAGCTAAAAAAGCTGCACGTTCAGAAAAGCACTTGATTCTATATGAAGGCTACATGGATGTAATTGCAGCCTATAAGGCTGGGATTAAGTCAGGAATCGCCTCAATGGGTACAAGTTTAACCGATGAACAAGTTTATATGCTTAAACGTGTTACTAATAATATCGTCATTAATTATGATGGTGATGAACCAGGCCAACATGCAATTGAACGTGCAAGCAAAATGTTCAATCAGGTTGGTGGCTTTAGAATTGGGATTGTTTCCTTACCTGAAAATCTAGATCCGGATGAATATGTCAAAAAATACGGGGTTCAGCGCTACCAAGATGAAGTTAAAGGGGCAATTACACCAACCGACTTTTTCTTAAAACGTTTAGAACAAAAATATAACTTAGCTAATGATCGTGAAAAATTAGCTTATCTTGATGAAGCGATTAAAGTTATCGCTCCACTTTCTGATCCGGTTGAAAAAGACTTATATATTGCCAAATTAGCAAGACAAGCAGGGGTTACTCAGGATTCTTTAAAGGTTTCATTATTAAGAGAAGGTCGCAGACTTCGAGCTGCTAAGAGGCGAAAGCAACAATATGAAAGTGAAGAACCCGTTTTAGAAACCGATGTCACCCAGCAACACCATCAACCACAAAATAACGCTTTAATGCGGCTTCTATATCTTTTTATACATGCAGAACTCGCTCGAGAATATTTACTTAGTCGTAAATTTCTTTTTCCAGATGAATCATATGCAAAATTAGCTGAACTTTGGCTAAATTATGAGCAAACGCATGATAATGCTAAAATTAGTGAGTTTTATGATTTTATTCCAACTGAATTAAAGGGTATAATAGATAGCATGGAAATGAAGGAGATGCCCAAGAGTTACACAACTCAAGAAATTGATGACATCCTAGCTTCACTCAATCGTCAAGCTCAATCCAAAAACCTAGTAAACTTGCAAGAACAACTTAAGGATGCTGAAAGAAGAAATGATCAAGACTTGATTTTATCGACGCTTAACGCAATCCTAAAGACAAAACGTAATAATAATTAAGGGGAGGCTTATTAATGGCAGAAATGACTTTAGATAAACGAGTTAAGGAACTTGTCAAAGAAGTCAAAAAGAGTAAAGAGATTACGGAGACCGACTTTACTGAAAAGTTAATCAAGCCCTACAAGCTTGAAGGTAAAGCTGTTGATCAGCTTGTACAAGAGTTTGAAGATAATGGTATCAGCATTGTTGATGAAAACGGCGATCCATCAAACTTATCCTTAAAGAAACAAAAAGATGTTGAAAAAGAGGAATTAAAAGACTTATCTGCTCCATCTAGCATTCGTATGAACGATCCAGTTAGAATGTATCTTAAGGAAATTGGGCGTGTACCACTTTTAAGTGCTGATGAAGAAATTGCTTTAGCAAAAAGAATTCAAAACGATGATGAAGAAGCTAAGCAAGAACTTGCTGAAGCGAACTTGAGATTGGTTGTTTCAATTGCAAAACGTTATGTTGGACGTGGAATGCAATTCCTTGACTTGATTCAAGAAGGAAATATGGGGTTGATGAAGGCCGTTGATAAGTTTAACTATAAACTTGGTTTTAAGTTTTCTACTTATGCAACTTGGTGGATTCGTCAAGCAATTACTCGTGCAATTGCTGACCAAGCAAGAACAATCAGAATTCCAGTTCACATGGTTGAAACTATCAACAAGTTAATTAGAATTCAACGTCAACTTTTACAAGATTTAGGACGTGAACCAACGCCAGAAGAAATTGGTGCTGAAATGGATATGGGAACTGATAAGGTTCGTGACATCTTGAAGATTGCTCAAGAACCTGTCTCACTTGAAACACCAATTGGTGAAGAAGATGATTCACACTTAGGTGACTTTATCGAAGATAAAGACGCTACTAGTCCTGAACAACATGCATCATATGAAATGCTTAAGGAACAACTTGAAGAAGTTTTAGATACTTTGACTGATCGTGAAGAAAATGTGCTTCGTTTACGTTTTGGACTTGATGATGGTCGAACTAGAACTTTGGAAGAAGTTGGTAAAGTATTTGGTGTTACTCGTGAACGTATTCGTCAGATTGAAGCAAAAGCTTTACGTAAACTACGTCACCCAAGTAGATCAAACCAATTAAAAGATTTCTTAGACTAAGCGAAATAAAAAGCCCCTTATCGGGGCTTTTTTGATACAATCAATAAATAGGAGGGAATGCCATGCTTGAAACAAGACTTGCCCATTTAGCGGCAATGGTAGACGAAAATACACGTTTAGCTGATATTGGTACAGATCATGCATATTTGCCAATTGATTTAGTTAAATCAGGAAAGATCCAATTTGCGATTGCTTCAGATGTTGCCAAAGGGCCTTTAGACAATGCCAAAACAGACATTCTTGAAGCAGGATTAAGCAACCAAATTCAAACTCGTCTTGGTAGTGGCTTAGAAACAATTAAGCCTGAAGATAAAATTGAAACAGTTGTAATTGCAGGTATGGGTGGTAAGTTAATGACCGACTTACTTGAAGCTGCTAAAGAAAAAGATGAACTTTATCCTACTTTAATCCTCGAACCTAATATCGGCGAGTCAGGCGTTAGAAAGTGGTTGATGGAGCATAATTATCAGATTATTCAAGAAGAAATTATTGATACTGCTGGTCATATTTATGAACTAATTAAGGCTATTTTGACTGACAAGATGCATCAGTTATCTGATAAAGAAATTTTATTTGGACCATTTTTATTAAAAGAGAAGAATTCAGTCTTTATCAAAAAGTGGACTAACCAACTTGCTTACCAAAAGCAGCTTTTGGTTAATCTTAATAAGGCTAAAAATAAAGATATGACTCGTATTTCTGAAGTAGAGCAAAGAATTAAGTTTATTGAAGGAGAGCTAACAAATGACTAAAGTTAAAGACATTATTGCAAAATTGAATGAACGTTTTCCTGAAAATATTGCAAGTAGTGGTGACCCAGTTGGGCTTCAAATTGGCTCAATTGATGCAGAAGTTACTAAAATTATGACTACACTTGATGTGCGTCCAAATGTAGTAGATGAGGCAGTTGAAAAGGGTGTTGACTTAATCATTTCTCACCACCCAGTAATGTTCAGACCTGCTAGAAATTTAGACTTCAGTGACCCCCAAAATGCGATGTATGGCAAAATTATTGCAAATGGAATTACTGTTTATTCAATTCATACCAATTCTGATAAAGCTGAAAATGGTTCTAGTGACTGGCAAGCTGAAGAATTAGGCTTGACTGATGTTGAACCATTTGCAATTGATGATGACGGAATTGCTGTTGGACGTAAGGGTAAGTTACCCAAGCCTTTGAAGGCAATTGATTTTGCTTATTACGTCAAAAAGCAAATGAATGTTGATTTTGTTCGCTTAATCACAGCAAATAATGATAAAATGATATCAACAGTTGGTTTTGTGTGTGGTGATGGTGGTAAGTTCTGGCGTGATGCACTCAAGGATAACTTGGATGCATATATTACTGGAGATGTTTACTATCATGTTGGCCATGATATGATTTCAAGTGGCTTAACTGTTGTAGATCCAGGCCATTATACAGAGAGTCTGTTTAAGACCAAATGTGCTGAAGTTTTAAATGATTTTAAGGCTGATGAAAAGTGGCCAGTTGAAATTATTATCTCACAAGAATCAACTGATCCATTCCAAGATTTAATGTAAGAAAGAAGATAGAGTTATGGAATATCCAACTTTACTACCTCGATTTTTGAAATACGTTAAAATTAACTCACGCTCTGATGAGCATGCTGATCGTTTCCCATCTACTCAACGTGAAGTTGATTTCCAAATGGTTATTAAGAAGGACTTAGAAGAATTAGGTCTTTCAGATATTCACTACAATGAAAAAGCTGGTGTTTTAATCGCTGAAATCCCATCAAATGTTGACTATGACATGCCAGTAATGGGCTTTTTAGCACACTGCGATACTGCAGACTTTAATAGTGAAAATATTAAACCACAAATTGTAGAAAACTATGATGGTGAAAGTAAAATTCAACTAGGTGATAGTGAATTTTACTTAGATCCTGCTGTTTTCCCTAACATGAAGAAATATAAGGGTCAAACTATTATTTCTGCTTCAGGTGATACCTTACTTGGTGGGGATGACAAGTGTGGTGTCAGTGAATTAGTAACCTTTGCAGAATACTTACTAGCTCATCCAGAAATTAAACATGGCCGTATTCGGTTAGGCTTTACTCCAGATGAAGAAATTGGTACTGGTGCTGGACATTTCGATGTAGAAGACTTTGGGGCTGATTTTGCTTATACTGTTGATGGTGAAGCTCCTGGTAAGCTTGACTGGGGAACTTTCTCAGCTGCTCAATTTGTCCTTGATATTCAAGGGGTTAACGTTCACCCAGCTGTTGCCAAGGGTCAAATGATTAACGCAGTTCAAGTTGGTATTAATTTCCAAAATGCTCTTCCACAAAATGAAGTTCCTGAACAAACTGAAGGCAGAGAAGGCTTCTACCACTTAATGAACTTCCAAGGAACAGTTGATCATGCGCACCTTGACTACATTATTCGTGATTTTGAACGTGATGGCCTAGAAGCTCGTAAAAACTTGGTAAAATCAATCGTTAAAAAGATGAACGATGAATTCGGTCAAGAAAGACTTAAACTTAAAATGTGGGACCAATACTACAACATGGCCGACGAACTTAAAAAGCACATGGAAGTTGTAGATTTGGCTCGTGACGCATACAAGGCTGAAGGTTTGACAATTAACGAAGATCCAGTTCGTGGTGGTACAGATGGTTCACAATTAACTTACATGGGCCTTCCATGTCCAAACTTGTTTGCCGGTGAAGAAAACATGCATGGTCGTTTTGAATACACAGTGCTTGAATCAATGTGGAAAGCTGTTGATGTCATGATTAAAATGGCACAACTTCATGCAGAAAGAAGCAAGTAGTGAAACAATTTTAGTAGTTTAAAGCAAAGATTACTGTTATTTAATCGATGAGAAGCCTTAAATAGCAAGCTTTGCTAAACTATTAATAAGTAAGTTTGTTATTCACTTACTATAAGTTTGATAAATATAAGGTCATAAATGCTTTGATAGAGGCATTTATGACCTTTTTATTTTTTCGATGTAGCTAAAACACAAAACGTGAAACTAAATTTTGATTTTTTTACTTGCAAGCTTGAAATAAATACGTTATTATAGCAGTGTAATAGATATATAATACAATGAGAGGTGAGGTAAATGGAGTTCAAAGATAATGTACCGATTTACATCCAAATTGAACAATATTTATACCGACAAATTGTGCTGGGAAAGTTAGAGGCAGGACACCGTATCCCTTCAGTTAGACAATTAGCTGTTGATTTAACTGTTAATGTCAACACTGTACAACGGGCATTGCAAGAGATGAATAATCAAGGAATACTTTTTACCAAAAGAGGAGAAGGGAATTTTGTAACAGAGGATACAGAATTAATCACTTTAACAAAGAAAAAGCTCTTAGATGAGGAATTAGATCAATTTGTTGAAAATATGCATTCATTTGGAATTACGAAAGAGCAAGTAATCCCAACCTTGCAAGATTACTTACAAAGGAGATATGGAAATGAGTAATATTTTAGAAATTAAAGATTTAAGCTATAAAATGAATCGAAAGACAATTTTACAAGATATTAACTTAAATCTAGTAGAAGGAAAGATTGTCGCTTTACTAGGCGAAAATGGTGCTGGTAAAACCACCTTAATGCGATTAATTTGTGGTTTAGCAAAGCAAAACAAGGGACAAATTGTTGTTGCAGGTCAAACTGATATAGCTGCAAAGAAAGCATGTTTATCATTTACTGACAAACTAACTGGCTTTAGTGATGCTACAAAAATTCAAAAAATCGTTGATTTTTATGAAGCAATTTATCAAGATTTCAGTGTAGAAGAATTCAACAAATTAAGAGATTTCATGAAGTTAAATAACAATATGAAATTGGGTCAGCTATCCCGTGGGATGAAAGAGAAATTAATAATTGCTTTAGCCTTCTCTAGACAGGTAGATTTATATTTATTAGATGAACCATTTAGTGGAATTGACTCAATGTCTCGAAGAAAAATCATCAATTCAATTATTCTTTGGAAGAGTGAGAAGTCAACTATCTTAATTTCTGATCACTTTGTCAATGAAATTGCTAGTTTACTTGATGAAGTAGTAATCATTAAAGACCATCAAATTTTGACACATAAAAGTGCAGAAGAAATTAGAGCTACTGGTCAAACAATTGAAGACTATTATGAAAAGCAATATGAAGGAGAAGAGTAATATGACGACTATTAGAAAAGTCTTTAAGCTAGGACTAAAAGATAGAGTTCGTTTAATTAACAAGTTTTTACTTTTCCAACTTGCTGGAACACTTTTATTAACTTTATATCTATTTTTTATCGCTAAAGAAAAAATTACCGGGATGCCTAATTCAATCCTTTCAATTTTTACTGTGCAAGTAATGGCAACTAGTTTTCCAATTGACTTTATTATTTTTATCTTTTTAATGGGCAGATTTGCTAATGATATGAGACATGCAACCTGGCACCTAGTACCACTTAGCGAAAGTAAAATCTTCATTACTGGATTTTTAACAAACATTGTTGCATACATTTATACAGCTGTTTTACAAGGTATCGCTTTATTTTTATCATTATTACTTCAATATAACTTCTTTTCGAAATTATTTAGACAATTTAGTAGAAATTTATCAGATAAGGTTTTCGTGGGTAAACTAAATGAAGTTTTAAGAATATCCAGTCAAATCTTTATTTTAGTCGCTGTAGTTATTTTAAGTCTTTGCTTACTTTTATTCTTAGTAAGTATGTTAACTCGTATTATCTTACGTAATATTCCTGGAATAAAGGGAGAATCCCTCAGTAAGACAGTTATGGTCGTTGTTTACGTAATCCTTTGGATTGGAATCAGTAAATTAGCTAACTTACTTGACATGATTCATATTAATGGATTGAAATTTGAAGACGATTTGGGCTTAACAATAATTTCCTCAATTATTACTTTTATTGGATTATTACTCTTAGATGCCTTTATTTACCAAAAATTTGATCAAGCAAAAGTTGATTAAAAGGGAAGGATTACAATGAATTTATTTAATGAACTAGCCAAAAGAAGATTAAAGCTAGCAAATATTTTGTTGGCAATTCAATTTATAGTATCAATTGCTTACTTCCTTTTTGGAAATTTTTCAGAAGCCGGAACAACACTCTTTAACTTCAATTTAGACATGAGTTGGGGCATAATATATCCTGAAAGACAATTGCACCTTGTCCGTGCTTTTGATAATTCAATGATGACTTTTGACTTAATTTTCTTTATCTTTCTTTGTATTAGTGTTGTTAAAGTCTTACAATCAACGACTTGGAATCTTATTCCAATGGCAAAATGGAAAATCTTAAGTAATAATATCAGTTCTGCCTTTATTGGCTGTGCATATTTCTTTGCAATTCAATGGATTTTTATTACTTTAGCATTTGGTGCAAGTATGATTAATCATCCCCATATTGTAGCTAGAGATCTCAACAACTTATTAGATTCACAATTTGCTTTTACTTTTGGGATGTTACTACTATTTTTAACATTTATCACACTAACAATTATATTTACACTTATTTCAGTAGTTTGTTTACAATTTTTAATTAGTTCAAACTTGCGAAATGGTTTTCAAAAGAATATCGTGTTCATTATCGGTCTTGTCTTATTTGTAATAACTTTATATATTTATGACCAACTAGCACGAGGATTAATTTTAAACCTCAATTTCTTTATCTCATATTTGATTGTCTTCTTGATTAGTATGGCAATTGCATATTATTTGTTTATTAACTACTATGAATGTAAAAAAGATTAAGATTTTAGATACAAAAAAGCGATTAGCTTCAATAGCTAATCGCTTTTCATATTACTAATTATTACTTTGAATGTATTCAAGTACCTGATTAATTTCTTCACCAGTAAATTCACCTTCACCAATTTTCATTGCATGAATCTTTTCAACAGAGAGGTGACAAGCAAATGCTAATTCAGTATCATTAACATGATGCTCAACTTGAAAATCAATAATAGTATTTGAAAGTTCATCTGAACTCATTGTAATCAACTCCTTAGGCTCATTAAACAACGCTTTCTATAATTCTATTGTAGCCAATTTTAGTGAAGTTTAAAAGCCAGACACTTTGGTAATAGGCCAATATCTGAATATTACACGTCCAACAATTGCCTTGCGCTTAACAAAACCAAAGTAACGAGAATCCTTAGAAACATTACGGTGATCACCCATTACGAAGTATGAATTTGCAGGTACTTTACTTACACCAAATAATTGCTTAAGCGTAAAATTATTAGTATATAATTGGCCTTTGGCAAGTTTTGATTCATATTGCTTTAGATATGGTTGACTTACTTTTTTACCATTGATATATAAGGTGTCATTCTTAGATTGAACTGTATCACCAGGTAATCCAATTATTCGCTTGATGTAAAGGGCACCAGGTTGATCAGGCGCATTTAGAATTACGATATCATTTCGCTTTAAGCTGGTATGTCTTAAGGCAATAATTCGATCACCATTTTCAAAAGTAGGCTGCATTGATGGTCCTGAAACTGTATCATTTGAAAGTACAAAGGTAAAGACAACATAATAAATTCCAAGCAAAACAGCAGCCATTACAATTACTTGTAAAATCCACTTACCAAAACTTTCGTTTTCTTCTTCGCGTTTTGCTTTTTTCTTAAAAGCCATAAAACCTCTCCTTTTTGTTAACTGTCTATTATTATAACTGATTTTTGCAGGAATGAATGGTAAAATCCTATTAAGGAAAGTGAAAAATGACGGATTTTTTAACCAAATTGATTAAACTAGATAATGAACTAAATATAGCTGAATTGCATCAGCAAGTTAAACAAATTATCAATACTTGTAATTTGCTAGACCAAAAGTTGATACCGCTTAAACAAGTACCTAAACTAGGAATTAAAGTTATTGATAATAAGACTAAATTAGCCAATAACTTACTTAATAATTTTCGACAATATTTATCCATGCATTATGGTTTGTGGTCACTGCCAAATCTCACAACAGCTAAACTGATTATTAACCGATATCAACCCAACTTAATATTGGAAGTGATGGCTGGGAACGCTGCATGGTCAAAGGCATTTCAGCTTGCCGGAGCACAAGTAATCGCAACAGACAATTTAGAGTGGGCTAAATCTTCTAATACTGGCCAAAAGCAGCTAACTCATGTTGAAAACCTCACCGCAAATGCTGCTTTAAGTAAGTATCAAAACTGTGATTTAATTATTTGTTCTTGGGCTCCAAATTTTGGTCAAGCCGATGTTGAATTAACTTCATATTGGCGTCAGCATTCTAACGCCAAACTATTGGTTGTGGGAGAAGAATTAGGAGCAACTAATTCAGCGGCCTTTTGGTTAAATGAAACCTTTGCAACTTCAGCAAATTTAAAAGAGATAAATCAAAGCTTCACAAGTTTTGATTTTATCAATGAAAAAATTTTTGAGATTGAGAGATAAAAGGGAATAATGAAAATAAGAAAATATAGTATATTAGCTTTCATCTTTATTTGCTTTTTACTAATAGGCTTAATGGTATCTAATCTACAATCATTAAGCGCTGACCAAGTTTTAACTGCTAATGGCTTATCTGCCAATTCTAGAAATCTAACAACTAAGCGGAAGATTTCACTTAGGACCTTACTTCAATATACTGAAAAGAAATTTAGTAAAGAAAAAATTACTTTCGAGTTTTATAACAAGTATGATACAGATCAAGTACTGATTTGGTCTAATTATGAAAATACTTTATTACCTGTAGCTAAAGGGAAATATTTTACTCCAGATCAATTTGAGGGAAGAGTTAGCTTTGCCTTAACTTCGCCTACATCAAATGTAAAAACATTAAAAGTCCAAGACAATCAATATATTGTTCTCAATAACAACTACATTTCAGTTGTCGGTAATTTAAAATCTGTTGATGATAGTGTACAAACCAAATATTTCATAACAACTGGGGTTAAGCAAGCTAACTCTAAAATTAATCTTTCAAATTTCAAAATAATTGTCGACACCTCAAGCAATCGTGTGGTAGAAGAACTAAGTTCTTACTTAAATGGTAAAGTTTCAACACCAGCAATTGTTTCAAGCCATCGAACTACTCATGTAAGACGTGCAATTGCGTACAGCGTTATCATAATTTTTATTATGTTAAGTATGGCTTTATCAAGTTTTTTAGTTGCAATTATTAATCACCGTACAACTCAAATGGATAAAATCAAATATGAATTACATAAGTTCTATTTAAGAGCACGGATAAGTAGATTTAATCTCTATAATATTTTCGCAGCTATAGTTTCTTATATTGTTTTATGCAATCATGCATTCTTTACCAACGAAAATATGCTGATTTATCTTGATTTATTTGCAATTGTCTTAATGTTAATTGGTTACCTTGCTACTATCCTATATTTAAAGAGAAAGGAAGAACAGCGTGTCAGATAAGATAAGCTTACCAGTAGAATTTATCAATAAATATCAAAAATTACTTGGCAATCAAGCACAGCAGTTTTTTAAAGCAATTGAAACTGGGGAAACGCAAAAAGCTTTTAGACTTAATCCTTTAAAATGTGATTTCAAAAATGTTTCTTTAAATCTCTCAAAGCCAGTTTCTGGTCAAGCTAATGCATATTTGGGTCAAGTTGACGGCAAAGGGATAGATTGGGTTAGTGGTTATGCTTATTCGCAAGAACCAAGTGCAATGTTTCCAGCAAGAGCACTAGCTGTTAAACCTGGCGAAACTGTACTTGATTTATGTGCAGCTCCTGGTGGGAAGTCGACCGCACTCTTAGCTGATTTAAAAGAAACTGGTTTATTAGTAGCTAATGAGATTTCTACTAGTAGAAGTAAAAATTTAAGAGAGAATATTGAACGCTGGGGAGCAAGTAACTGTCTAGTAACAAATGAAGACTCTTTTCGTTTAGCTGAAAAATTCCCTCAATTTTTTGACGCAATTTTAGTTGATGCTCCATGTAGTGGGGAAGGGATGTTCCGAAAAAATAGTGATGCGATTACTTATTGGAGTCAGGACTATGTCCTTGAATGTCGAAAACGCCAAGAAGAAATTTTACACAATGCTGTTAAAATGCTAAAGCCTGGCGGTAGGCTTTTGTATTCAACTTGCACCTATGCACCTGAAGAAGATGAAGGGATTTGCGAATATCTAATTACCAAAGAAGATTTACAAATAATTCCGATTACTAGCTTTAAAGAAGGCAGTAAAGGAAGAAATGAATGGGCTAACGGGATTGACGTAACTGCAAGTCGGCGTTTTTGGCCTCAAACCGGAATAGGTGAAGGCCAATTTATGGCTTTATTTGAAAAGCCAAATACTCAAGTTAGTCTTCCAAATAAAGCTAAGAAAAAAAAGAGTAAACGGAAAAATCAGACTAAAGAATTATTCACTAAAGCAGAACGTGAACTTGTAATAGATTTTTTAAATGACTTTAAATTGCCTGAATCAGTGCAAAACAACTTAGATAAGCTCAGTAAAAGTAAAAATCATGTTTTTATTCCTGTGATAGAAGATACAGCTGGAATTAAAGTAGTTAATAATGGACTAGAACTTGGCTTATTAAAAAAGAATCGTTTTGAACCCAGTCACCAACTTGCTTTAGTTCTGGCACAAGTTTTGCA
This sequence comes from Lactobacillus psittaci DSM 15354, assembly GCF_000425905.1. Lineage (GTDB taxonomy): Bacteria > Bacillota > Bacilli > Lactobacillales > Lactobacillaceae > Lactobacillus > Lactobacillus psittaci. Next base: position 358,529 of record NZ_KE384473.1, on the reverse strand, counting down.
AGACAAGGTTATCAATTTAAAGACAGCTGACGAATTTAAATCATATCTTCACGGTGAAACTATCACAAGTGCAGAAAATCTATCTGGATTTGTATTAATTAGCTACCAAGGGAAAATATTCAGTTTTGGTAAAAAGACCAAGCAAACCGTTAAAAATTTTTATCCAAAAGGATTAAGAATTTAGAGCAAGCAAAAAGGACAGATAAAATCTGTCCTTTTTTAATCTTCTAAACAAATAACTTCTTGTAATAAGCCACTAGTTAAGACATATTTGATATTTTTTGCTTCTTCTACATGGTTAATTCCAAAAAGTGCAAATAAGCCAGCAAGTTCGGCTTCCAAACGCAAAACTTGCTCAACCAAACCATTTTCACCCGAATTTTCATAAACTTGCAAAAACAAATTAGCAATACCTACTGATTTAGCTCCCAAGACCAAGCACTTTAAAATATCAAGTGCATTTCTAACACCACCTGAAGCAAAAAAGTTAATCTCAGCATCCTTAGCGAAGATAGCAGACTTTACTGTTGACAAGCCCAGTTCATCTAAATATGGTAATGGATGTTTTGCTCGGGCATTTTCAATTTGAGCAAAGTTCGTACCACCAGCACCACCAAGATCAATTAAATTGAAGTCGTTTTTCTTTAATAATTTAATACTTGCTTGATCAAAACCAAAACCAACTTCTTTGATGATTACCGGAACATCTACAATATCCCTAATTGCTTTTAACTTATCAAGCCATCTAAAATCACGGTCACCTTCAGGCATAGCTAATTCTTGAACAGCATTAATATGAATTTGTAAGGCATCAGCATCTAATTCTTTGACGATTTCTCTCGCTATTTTAGCAGGTGTATTAGGATTTACATTAGCAAAAAATAAGCCATCAGGATTTTCCTGACGAGCAACATAAAAACTCGCAAGTTGTTCTTTTTCTTTAGCTAAAATACTGCTAGAACCCGTAGCAAAAGGTATCTGACCAATTCGGCTAGCCTTACCAATTGCACGATTAATTTCTTTTGATTTAGCTGAACCACCAGTCATTGCATTTATATAAAATGGCGCATGAACTTTTTTACCCAAAAGTTCATATGTAATTGAACTCTTGTTAACATAACTTTCAGGTAGAGCAGGGCGCATTAATTGCACGCGATCGAAATCATTAGCCTTGATTTCAAAATACTTTTTTGCTAATGCTAAGTGTTCTTCTTTTCTTTGAGAATGTTGTGACATAGTTTTTCCTTTAATTAGATAGGGTGTGAACTTGAAAATCTAGTGGAATAATACCAGCTTCGCGCCATTCCATTTTAAGCAGTGATTCCCTTTGTGCATGATTAGTAATGACGATTCCACAATCACCATTTCCAGCTCCTGAAGTTTTGGCTGCAAAGCCAAAGCTTTCTGCAATTTCAATTAATTTTGTTAGCCGAGGAATTTCAATTGCAATGTGATTTAACTTTGCAAAATTTGCTAAGATTTTACGATTTCGCCGAATTTCATTTTGAATTTGGTTAATATCGTTTTCTTTAAAACCTTTAATCATTGCTAAAACGCAAGCACGAGAATCATTTAAAAAATGTTGATATTCTTTTTTTATGTCCTCTTTATGGGCATCTGTTTTATCAACTAATTGAGAAGTTGAAGCAGGTTGTCCACTCCAGCCAATTAGTAAATCCATGCCAGCTGGTGGAGTTAAAACTTGTACCAAAAGACCAGGCCAGGCTTGCTCAATAATTTTTGAAAGTTTCTGATGTGAAAGTTGTGCCTTCAACCACTTCTTGTCAAAAGTTTGATAGGCAAGCCACCCACCATAGACACTTGCGGCAATATCACCAGCTGAGCCATTCCCTTGAACATTATAGTGGGAGATAGCTGCCAATTTAAAAATTAAATCTTTATTTAATTCAATTCCATAGAAATATAGGATTGCTTTGACAGTTGCTACAGTGACAGCTGCTGAAGACCCTAGGCCATATTTTTTGCCATCTTTACTATCTAAATCAGAATCAATATGTAAATCAAAGATTTTTAGTTTAATTCCATTTTCTACTAAATATTGTTCAGTAAACCTAATAGCAGAAATGATGTATTCAAATGGATTATCGCGATTATCAATCACCATTTTATTACCACTTCGGCGCCAGTGGATTGAATTTTGAGAATACTGCTTAGAATGGATAACACCTGTCATTCCATGAGCCGGAAAGATAGTAGCTGTAACAAATTGGTCTAAGGCGACAATTATTGCTGGACAATTTTGTTCTAAAACTGCATATTCACCTGCGATATATAATTTTCCAGGTGCCTTTTCAATTATCAATTTAAAACCCTCTAATCTTTTTAAATCTGTTCATTTAAGTATTGAATACCCGGTCCAAAACCACTTTCGACTATTTTAACAGTTGGCAATAACTGCTTAACAGCTTTTTGAATTTCTTTGCTGTTTCTTAATTCTGTCAAAATTTTAACATTAGGACCCGCATCAATTGTGTAGTAACATTCAAGTCCTTGCTTACGTAAATCCTGTACCAAATGAATTAAAGCAACAGTTTCAGGTTCAAAGTAGGTAAAAGGAGTCTCACAGGCCAAATTAACTGCATGCATTTGACTAGCATTTTGCTCAGCTAATTCACCTAAACTAGTAAAATCATTATTTTCAATTGCAGCCTTCATATCAATAATTTGCGCTTCATTCTCATGAATCCAAGGAATAAAGAAGGGGCTAGTTTTTGCCATTTCCATTCCTTGGGTAGAAGATATCTTCTTTTGTTTAGTATTTAGTTCAACTGCAATCATCCTTAAATCCATTTCAGGAGTTTCATCAATTGCTTCACCAAAGCTGGTAGCGCTATTTTGCCCTTGATGCCAAATAGCAAAACCACCAAAAATAGATCTGGTAGCACTACCTGAACCTAAACGTGCCAAAATGGACAAGCCTTTTTTTGAAATATCAAGCTGATAAGCTTTAACAAAACTAGCAGCTAAAGCTGCAAAGGCTGAACTAGAAGAAGCGAGCCCGGCACTTGTAGGGACATGATTTTGACTAATTACGTGAAAATTACCTGATACATGGAAGAGCTTTTGCAAGCGCTCTACATAACTAATTACTCGCTCACTAGCTTTACCAGTAACCAGCTCTCCATTAAGATAAAATCTTTTATCTTCAGTATCTAAAACCAAGTTTGTATCTGTATAAAAAGCATCTAACGTCATAGAAATACTAGACATTAACGGTAAACGTAAGTCAGCGTCTTTTTTACCCCAATACTTGATTAAAGCAATATTTGTATGCGCACGTGCAGTATTATTCATCATACTTCCTCAATCCAATAATTACTAATTAAAATTCCAGCATTTTGAGCTATTTTTTGAGCGGTTTTCTGATCAGGGCATAGGGCAATGACAATCCCACCTAAGCCACCACCTGATAGTTTTGCACCATAAGCTCCAGTATTAATCGCTAATTTTGTTAGTTGATCAATCTTAGGAGTCGACACTTGCAAAGTCTTCAAACATGCCTGAGCTTGCGTCATAAGTTTTCCCACAGTAGCTGCGTCATTTTTAAGCCAAGCATTTTTGACATTATCAGTTAAAAGACCTAGACGTTCAATAGCAGCTTTAGCTAAAGTTGAGCTAGCAATTAAAGCTTTAACAAGTTGAACAGCTTCTTTAGTATTGCCCAAATCTCCAGTATCCATAATTAAAAGATAAGCATTAAGCTTTTGTTTTAAATATTCAATTCCAGTATTTTTATTGAAAAAGACTAAATCATCGGAATTGACCGTTGCACTATCTAATCCGCTAGCTTTACCATGGTTAATAGTTTCAGCAAAATTAGTAATGTTCATTATTTCTTCTTCTGACAAATTAAGTTGGAAGAAATCGTTTAATGCTTTAGTTGTACCTAAAGAAACGGTTGCGCTTGAACCCAGACCACGTTCAATTGGAATTAAACCAGTGTATTTTATCTTTAAATATGGGGGATTCGCAATCAAATTTAGAAAATGTTTAAGGATATACTTTAAGCCATTATATTCAGCTGGTGCTTCAAAAAAGTCACCGTGGTAACGATCTGTATCCATATAATATTCTGGGGTTTGATTTAAAGATACAGTTGTTTTGATATTTAAAGATTGAATTGGCATACTTAAGGCATTGTAGCCATAAACCACAGAATGTTCACCAATTAAAATCACTTTACCATGTGCTAGATAAGATGACTGCAAATTAATTCCTCCTAGAACTTCCTATGCTAAAATAAAAAAATAAGGAGTTCATTTATGATTAAAATTATTACTGGGCGTCAACCAGCGCCATTACACGAAAAAATTATTAAGTTGGCAACAGAAGCTTTTGCCAAAAACTCAGATAGAGAAACATTTATTATTGTTCCAAATCATATTAAGTTTACCACAGAAGTTGAATCTATAAATAGTTTAGCAAGATTAAGACAGAAACAAGAAACTGCCGTAGAAAAGTTACACATCCTTTCTTTTTCACGTCTAGCTTGGTACTTTTTACAAAACGAGCTTGAATTAATGAATCCGGTAATTGATGATGCAGCTAGTACCATGCTTTTAGCAAAAATTGTCAAAGAAAAAAGTGATGAATTAATTCTTTTTAAGCATCTAGGTAAAAATTCTGGTTTAATCAAGCAAATTTATACAACTATTCTTGAACTAAGAAAATCTGGTGTCGATCTTGAAGAAATTGATGAAGATATAGACGAAGAAACTAAAAACAAAGTTCATGACTTAGACATTATCAAATCAGCTTATGAGGCAGCCATCTTAAATCACTTTATGACTAAAGACGATTTAGAACTAAAACTTAATGAAAAGCTAGCAGAAATTGATTTAAGTCAGAAAAATTTCTTCTTTGTTGACTTCTCACATTTTTCAATTCAAGAAATTCTTACTTGTAAGCTCTTAGCAAAGAGAGCAGGAAATGTGACATGGGCTTTTGCTACCAAGAATGGTCAAATCAGTCCTAGTCAAGCAGGGGACTATGACTATGTCGTTCAAAAAACAATTTCTGATCTAAAAACTTATTTTGAAAAAGCAGGATTAAAATGTGAATATGAACTTTTGCCTAGCCCTCAAACGCAAAAAACATACCTTAATGCATTATGGACAGAAGAATTGCCTGCTGAAAGCAATGACAAAGTTAAAGATTTTATCCAGTTAGTCAAGGCTGACTCTCGTTATGATGAAGCTTATTTTGTTGCTAGAACAATATATCAACAAGTAGCTTTAAAGAAGTATCGTTATCGCGACTTTTTAGTCTTAGCACCGAATTTACATGAATATGAAACTTATTTAGGCCCAATTTTGCGTCAAAATCAGATACCATTTTTTAATGACTTACAAAAAGAAATGAAGTATCATCCGCTAGTCATCTTACTCGAAAATTTAGCTGATTTTGCTAAAACAGGGATAGAAACTACCGGTTTATTTGCAATCTTAAAAACTAAGTTATTAATTCCTGACTTTTATTCAGATGAATCTGCTTTTAGTTATGATATTGATCTTTTAGAAAATTTTGCCTTAGCACATGGAATTAATTATAGTCTCTGGCAACGGCCATTAACTTCTTTTGTCAAAAATAAAGTAATTCGAATTGACCAAAAAGAAGAAATTATCGCCCGTTTAGAAAAACTAAGAGCATATATCATCAATCGTTTAGAAAAGTTATTTAAAGTTTTAAAAAGTGAAACTGATTCACAAAAGGCAATTACAATCTTATTCGATTTCTTAGTGAAAAATGGCGTCAGCAAAGTCTTAGAAGCTTGGCGTCAAAAAGCTATTGATAATAGTGACTTGCAGGCTAGTCAAGAACCTAAGCAAGTTTGGGATACCTTACTTAAGCTTTTGAAAGATTACTTACAAATAAATCCTGATAATTTTGATTTAGACGAATTTTTTACTATTTTGACAACTGGCTTTAAGGAAGCCAATTTTGCGCAAATTCCATCAACACTGGACGCTGTTAACCTATCAGAAATGGGAATTGCACAACTGGCAAATTACAAGCAAGTATTTATTATCGGTGCAACTAGCTCTAATTTACCTCAAATAAGTAATCAACCTGGCTTTTTAACAAGTGAAAATTTGGCCCAGATTAACTCAAAAAGTGATGGGGAACACTACCTAGAAGACCATCAAATACTCTCCAATCTAGATCAAGATTACCAATTCGGTAATGCTTTGGCTTTAGCTAGTGATCATATTTATGTAACTTATCCAGTTTTAAATACTAGTAATGAAATGATTCAGCCATCCCATTATTACAGACGTTTGTTAGAATTTGGGGCAAATGAATTTATCCAAAATGATCTACCAAATGCTGATGGTAACAACTTATTATCATTTATTACGACGCCAAGTGCGAGTTTAGGCTATTTAACTTTTGCACAAGACTTGGCTAACCAAAAAGAGCTAATCAGTTTAACAAAAGAGCGCATCCCTAATAAGGCAAAGCAAGTACTTGAGGGACAAAACTTCGATAATAATCCAATTTCATTAGGGAGCCCATTAGCTGAAAAACTTTATGGAAGCAACTTAAATTCGTCAGTTTCGCAATTAGAAACTTACTACCAAAACTCATTAGAATATTTCTTAATTTATGGCTTAAAATTACGCAAACGTTATGAAAATGAACTTGATGTTATCCAAGCTGGTAATTACTTCCATCAAACTTTTGATTATTTAGTTAAGCTCTTAGCTCAAAAACAAGTAGACTTAGGTGAAATTAATCAAAGTGAATTAAAATCATATCTTAAAGCTGTCCGGAAACAAATGATGGATGAAGGGAATTATGAACAACTTCTAACTGATCCATTTAATCGCTATTTATTCACGAGTTTAGATAGGACCACTGATAAAGTAGCTTTCAACTGGCAAGCTAATCTCAAAAAGACACCTTTAAAGCCCAAGTATTCTGAACTTAGTTTCGGACTTACTAGTCCAGTAAAAGGTTTAGACTTTAAATTAAAGGATGGTAAAGAAATAAACTTACGGGGCAAGATTGACCGGGTTGACCTTGCTAAGACCGAAATTGGCACAATTGGTCAAGTTATTGACTATAAATCTTCAAGCAAGAGTTTTGATTTGGCCTTATTTGCAAATGGTATCAGCTTACAAATGGTTTCTTACCTTGATGTCTTAGCTAAAAATGCTCAATTCTTTACTCAAGGAGCGAGATTACAGCTTTTAGGGGCCTTTTACCAAACAATTACCAAAAACGTTGAACGGATTAATTCAGCTAAAGCCATTGATAAAAATTTTAAATTAAAAACTAACTTATTAGACGCTAAGCCTAAGCTTATGTACAACGGCCTAATGGTAAACGATGATATTCTTCTAAAAACAGCAGAGCCACTTTTAGAAGATCAAAATAGTAGCGAACTTTATAAATCTGTCAAAACCAAAAAAGATTTAAGCATGTCACTTCCTAAAAATAGTGCTTTTACCCTTGATGAATTGCAGCTTGTTTTAAAATATAATGAATATCTAATCAAAAAGGCAGGGAAGGAAATCCTTTCGGGACAAATTGCTTTAAATCCATTTAAGTATGAAAACCAAACCGGTCTACAGTATTCGGATTATCAAGATATCTTCTTCTTTGATAATAAGTTAATTAATAATCAATATAAACTCATTGATAGTATGAACAAAAAAGAGTTTCTTGATTACATCAAATCTATTCTAGAAAAGGAAGACAATAATGGTTAACTATACCCAAGAGCAAAATGCAGCAATTAGCGAAGTTGGCAAAAACCTACTAGTCTCAGCTTCAGCTGGATCTGGGAAAACGATGGTTTTAGTTGAACGGGTTTTAAATCTTATCAAAAATGGTACTAGTTTAGATGAACTGTTAGTTATTACATTTACTAAAGCTGCAGCAACAGAAATGAAGGAGCGAATTCAAAAGGTTTTAAGATCTGAAATTCAAAAAAAGCCCCAGAACATTTCATTACGGCAAGAATTAATTAAGGTTGAAACTAGTAACATTTCAACAATTGACTCTTTTTGCTTAGATGTCGTTAGAAGGTTCTACTATGTTATTGGTTTAGACCCATCTTTTAGTGTTTTAACAGATGAAACTCAAAGCATGCTTTTAAAAGAAAAGGCCCTAAAAGAAGTTGAAAAGACTGCCTTTACTGAATCTAACCAAGACTTGATTAATTTATATAATAATTTTAGTGGTGATCGCGATGCACAAGGGGCCAGAGAATTAATCTTTGAGCTTTATAATTATGCCATGGCCCGTCCTGAATACGATAAATGGTTAAAAAACTTAGCACAAGACTATGAAACAAGTTCTGATTTAACACAAACCCCATTTTTTAGACAATATATCACTCCATATCTTGAACAAGTATTTAATGAAATGCACGTTCAAATTCAGCAACTTTGTGACCACGAATTACAAGCAACAGAACTAGAAAAAGTTCTAGCTGATTTTCAAGCTTTCGATCAAAAGCTTAGACTAACAATTCAGAAGCTAAAAGAAGCGAATTTCAACCAATTACGAGCTACACTGCATGACTTGCAGTTCACCGGTAGTTATCGCAAATCATCCAAGTGGGATGAAAATGTGATTGAAAATTATCAAATTGCGCAAACTGTTAAAAAGAATCTTAAAGAACAAATAGCTGATCTTTATGCTAAATTTTTCGTTTTGGATAATGATGATCAAACCCAGGTTATGAAAAAAGCTGGTAAATTGATGCAAGCAGCAGCAACGGCTGAATTAGAATTTATCAAACAGTTCAATCAATTAAAACGAGCTCAAAATCTTTTAGACTATAGCGATATGGAGCAATTAGCCTATCAGATTTTAACAACTGATACTTCAGCTGGTCATTTAGCCAAAAGATATTATCAAAATCATTTTAAAGAGATTTTAGTCGACGAATATCAAGATACTAATGCATTACAAGAGAGCTTAATTGGACAAATCTCAGCCAAAGGGCAAAATTCACTATTTATGGTGGGGGATGTTAAACAGTCAATTTATGGTTTCCGACAAGCGGATCCAAGTCTGTTTTTACAAAAATATTATGAATATAGTCATAATCCCAGTGCACAATCGATTGTTTTGGCAGATAACTTCCGATCAACTAAGGCAGTTACAAAAACTGTTAACCAAATCTTTAATCCATTAATGACTACTGATTTTGGTGGAATTGACTATCAGGACCAAGCCCAGCTTAAATTTGGAGCAAGTTATTATCCGCAAAGTTTAGCAAGCTCAACTGAATTTATTTATCACTTGGATAACGACGATGATAGTAGTCAAATTCAAGTGGTAATTGATCGAATCAAGCAATTAATTAAGGCAAAAACAGAAATTTTTGATGTAAAACTAGGACAAAAGAGACCAATTAAATATTCAGATATTGTTATTTTAACTAGAAGCCGTAGTCAGAACTTAGATTTATTGAAGGCCTTTAGTGACAACAAAATTCCATTATTTGTTGGGGATGTTGCCAATTATTTTCAAACTTTCGAATTAACTGTAATTATGAATTTTCTAAAAATAATTGATAATCCTGATCAAGACATCCCTCTTGTTGCGGTTTTGCGTTCACCTTTATTTAATTTTAAAGAGCCTGATCTTGCTAAAATTCGCATCAATAGCCCTAATGCCAGTTTCTATCAAGCTTTGTTGAATTACTTAAGCTTAAACGACGATTTAGCTAAATCAATCAAAAAATTTTTAAATCAGCTAGGAAAACTTAGAGAATTTGCGACAAACCATCGTTTATCTGAATTAATCTGGAGTATTTTTGAACAAACAAGCTTATTAGAAATTGTCACGAGTTTACCAAATGGACAGCAACGACGCGTTAATTTGGAAAATCTCTATGAAAGAGCTAATTCTTACGAAAGTGCAGGCTTTAAGGGCTTGTATCAATTCATCAACTTTATTAACCGCATGCGTAAGAATCAAAAAGACTTAGCACAGCCATTACTTAGTAATGAAGCAGAAAATAGTGTACAACTTATGACAATTCATGCCTCTAAAGGGCTAGAATTTCCTATAGTCTTTTACTTTGGTCTTGAGCACCGTTTTCAAAAGAGTGAACTATCTGCTAATTACATTATCTTTAACAATAATTGTGGTTTAACAGTCAATATGGGGAAATACCGTGCAGACTCCTTAGTTAGAGCCTTTGGGGAAGTGCAGAAAAAACGGAGTTTGATTGAAGAAGAAAGCAGAATTATGTATGTGGCTTTAACGCGTGCAAGACAAAAATTAATCATGACTACTAATATTAAAGACTGGGATAAAGACATACAAAAGTGGCAACTTAGCATGATAAACGGTAAATTAGCCTTAAATACGAAGATTAATGCCAACAATGCCTTAGATTTAATTGCACCAAGTTTACATTTGGATAGAGTTGCAAAGCAAAAGATTGCCGATATTAGTCAAGAACTTGATGAAGCTAGTGATTTTATCTTAATTTCAGCTACTGGGAAATTGCCGCATCTTGCTTCAGAAGAAGAAAATGCAATCGAAAAAAGCAATCCAACCTTTTTAACTGAAAGCATTAAAAAGCTATATGACTGGAAATACCCATTTGAAGATGCAACTAAGACCACAGCTTATCAAGCTGTATCCGAATTAAAAAAGGCCTTTAATAACCCAGACCCAGACGAAACTGAACTTGAAAATTCACATTATATTAAGTCAGCAAATCGATACTTACAGGCTATCGATACCAGTCCAACCTTTTTATATAAGAGTAAGTATACTGGGGCTGAAATCGGGACGGCAACTCACTTAATATTGCAGTATTATGATTATCAAGGCGCTGGTGACAGTGAAAGCTTAAAGAAAGAAATTGATCAACTAATTCAAGAACAAAGATTAAGTGCAGATTTAGCAAAAGAAGTGGATTTAGCTGAAATTGAATGGTTCGTACATAGTGATTTTGCTAAAAAGTTCTGGGAAAAGCCTAATAACTTAAAGCGCGAAATTTCTTTTTCAAGTCTGTTAAAAGCTGATATTTTGTTTAAGAACTTCTCAGATCCTGATGCAAAAATCTTAGTTCATGGGACAATTGATGGTTATTATCTTGATAAAGATGGTATTATTTTATTTGACTATAAAACAGATTATGTTGATTCAAATAATCAAGACTTAGCTATTGCCAAAATCAAAGAAAAATACACTGGCCAGTTACGACTATACGAACGAGCATTAAATGAGTTAGGCGGTCAAAAAGTAAAAGAAAAATACTTAGTACTGCTAAATGCTAAAAAGCTTGTTAAGATAGAATAGATAAATAAAACAAGATCATCATAAGAGGGAAGGAGTTTTATATGGCTGCATTTGCGGATCAGGTCTTTGCGGTAGTTGATTTAGAAACTACCGGGACCAAGAGAGGACAAGATCATATCATTCAATTCGGATGTGCCATTATCAAAAACCTAAAAATCACAAAAACATACTCCTTTTTGATTAATCCTAAGACACAAATTCCGTTACCTGTTCAAAATCTAACTAGAATTAATAACGAAATGGTTGACAATCAGCCAGAATTTAAAGAGTTTGCTAATCAAATTGAAGATATTCTAAAAGACACAATCTTTGTGGCACATAATATCAACTTTGATTTGCCTTTTTTAAATAATGAACTTGTCGCCAATGGCTTTAAGCCACTCAAGAATCGGGCAATTGATACGGTTGAACTTGCTAAAATAACTTTTCCAACTTTGCCATCATATCGTTTAACTGATTTAACCAACTCTTTGAAATTAGAGCATACCAATCCACATAAAGCTGATTCAGATGCATATGCTACAGCAAGTTTACTTTTGAAAATTTTTAATAAATTGGAGCAATTGCCGCAGTCAACTTTGAACAATTTAACAGCTTTAAGTAAATCGTTATTACGAGATACCCAGTTTGTCTTTAAAGAAATTGCAGATGTTGCTCGCCAAGAAAAAAGACCATTAGGTAAGGAATATCTTCAAGTTAGAACTTTAGTCTTGCGTAAGCAAAATAAGCTTTTAACTAATAAAAATTACCAAGACTTAGTCTTTCCAGAAACAAATAATGCGAAAAAAGAACTCTTTAAAGATAAAATTGCTTATCGCGTCGGACAGGTAGATTTAATCAATCATTTACATCAATTTTTCAAATCTAACAAACGTGCCTTGATAGCTGAAGCTCCGGGGGGAACAGGGAAGAGTTTTGCTTACTTATTTAGTTCATTATACGAATTGTTTGCAGGCAGAAAATTAGTTATTGCAACGCCAACAACGATTTTACAAGAACAACTTATTCAACAAGAAATTCCGCAGGCTATGAAGGTAAGCGGACTAGATTTACCATATCAAGTAGTTAAATCTAGTCGACATTATCTTGACTTAGATGGGTTTTATCATAGTTTAATGCAAAAAACAGATAACCAAGAAACCCTAAATCTAAAAATGGGAATATTAATCTGGCTGACTGAAACTGAAACTGGAGACTTAGATGAACTAAAAACAACTAACTTTGCTGCACCATACTTTGATCAAATTCAACACCCAGGGGATGCAAGAGTTGGGACTGAATTTGCTGAATATGATTTTTGGAACTTAGCCCGCTTTCGTCAAGAACAAGCGGAAATTTTAGTCACCAATCAGGCATACTTAGCCAATCACTATCAAGATTCAATTTGGGGACAAAATCCTTATTTAATAATTGATGAAGCTCATCGTTTCAGTGATATTGTTATGAATTCGTACAATAATAGTTTGCAGTTTGAATCCTTCTGGGGCATGCTAAGTCATTTAAGAAATATGCTTTTATATGCTGAAGATAATTTTTATTCTCACTATAAAGAAGACAGCCAAATTAAAGATTTAATTGATAAAGCCGACCCAGAAATTACCGAAATGGTTCATTCAATCAATGCTATTCAAACTTATTTATATGAACAGCGACATCATGCTCTATCTAAGAAACTTTTAGCTAACAATAAGTTAGAAATTGCCCTAACTAAGGATGCTATTAATAATCGTAAAACATTCTTAGAGCTTTTATCAGGGATGCAAGTTCAGATTGAAAAAGTTCGAAATATTATTAACCAAATAATTGATGCCTTATATCAAAGAGTTGATAGTTTTTTACCTAAAGAAGAAGCTCAATTAAATGAACTTAATGAACAAATTGATGAATTGGATTTTTATTCCGAACAAGCATATATTTTGAGTGATTTAGTAACTGATCAAACTCAATTTGAAAATATTGGACTCGTATTAATTATTACTGATCCGACAGATCCTTTATCTACTAACTTAAACTGGTTATTACTAAATCCTGCAACCCAACTCAGCAAAATTTACGCTGTCTTTAATAAGATTGTTTTTATTAGTGCTACTTTAGCTACAAATGGTGATTTTACATTTAGTAAAAACAACTTAAATCTAAACCAAATCACTTGTAGTGAATATTGTAGTAATTATAATTTTAACTTGCCTAAACAAATTCAAGCTTATGCCTTAAAAGATGCAAAAGAGCCTGAATTTTTGGCAGAATCAGCTTATCAAGAAAATCTTCCACTTTTCTTACTTAAGGCCATCAAAGTTCAAAATAAAGTCCTGATTTTATTTACAAATCTCGATGCTATTTCAGATGTTTATTCAGCTATCGTTAATCGACCTGAATTTAAGGATTTTGAAATCCTAGCTCAAGGAATCACTGGTTCAAATGAGCGAATTGCAAAGCGATTCACCGTTGCAACACAAGCTATTATTCTTGGAGCAAATAGCTTCTGGGAAGGCGTCGATTTCGGTAAAACTAAGATTGACTTGGTTATTGCAACTAAACTTCCATTTGAATCACCAGATCAGCTTGAAGTTAAGCTTAGACAAACTCGTTTACAGAATATGGGAGTAGATATATTCAAAGCTGATGCTCTTCCAAGAGCAATTATTAGATTAAAGCAAGGACTTGGCCGTCTAATCCGCGGTGAAAATGATTGTGGTATTTTTGTACTTTTAGATCAAAGAATTTGGTCCAGTTCTTACGGTCAAGAATTTATTAATGCTTTACCCGTTAAGCTAGAGCAAAAAAATCGGGCAGAGTTAATTGAAAAAATTAAAAGAGGGTATGAAAGATAAGCATGTATGTACGTAGAAGTTATTATAAATGGATTATTGGAGCTGTTATTACTATCGGTATCGTAATTTTGGGTTATTATTTAGTTTTCGGACTAGCTGCTCACAATATTTCTGCTGGAAAAGAGCAAGTTCGTCAAATCGCTTTAACCAAATCCAATTTAAAGACAGTTGATACATATTATCATCTCAATCGTGGTGTCAATAGTTACGCTGTCGCTGGAAATAATCAAAAAGGACAAAGAGGTTATTTCATCTATTTGCCTAATAGTAAAAAGGCATATTATCTCTTAGCCAAAAAAGGCTATTCTCAGAGTAAAATCTTGCAACATTTCTCTAAACTGCATCCAGCACAAAAAATAAATAAAGTAAATTTGGGCTGGTATAAAGGGGAAGCAGTTTGGGAAGTTACTTATATCAAGTCTAATGGTAAATATGGTTATGCCATCTACAGTTTTAACAAAGGAAAAGAATTAAGCTATATTGATAATCTCTAGATAATTTGTTAAAGCTTTGGTATGATTTAGATAGTACATTTCTAAGGTGGGGTTAATTTATGACAGATTTAATTTCAATTAAACAAGCGCCTGAATACGTTGGTAAAGAAGTCAGAATGCATGTTTGGCTTACTGACAAACGTTCAAGCGGTAAGATTATGTTCTTGCAATTACGTGATGGTACTGCATTTTTCCAAGGCGTACTTTTAAAGAAAGACGTTAGCGAAGAAAAATTTGATTTAGCTAAGTCATTACGTCAAGAAGCAAGTTTTTACATTACCGGTGTGATTAATGAAGATGAACGTTCACACTTTGGTTATGAAATCAAGATTAGTGATCTTGAATTAGTATCGAATACTGAAGATTACCCAATTGGTAACAAGGAACACGGAATTGATTTCTTACTTGATCATCGTCACTTATGGTTAAGAAGTCGTCGTCCATTTGCAATTATGCAAATCCGTAACGAAATGATTAACGCTACCTATGACTTCTTCAAAAAGGAAGGCTTCATTAAGTTTGATGCACCTATTTTAATGAATTCAGCTCCAGAAGGAACTACTGAATTATTCCATATTGAATACTTCGACAATGACGCATATCTTTCACAATCAGGTCAATTATATGCTGAAGTTGGTGCTGAAGCATTCGGTAAGGTATTTACTTTTGGTCCAACTTTCAGAGCTGAAAAATCAAAGACTCGTCGTCACTTAACTGAATTTTGGATGATTGAACCAGAAATGGCTTGGACTCACCAAGATGAATCATTAGACGTTCAAGAAAGATATATTTCATACCTTGTTAAGCGCGTAATTGAAAATTGCGAATACGAACTTAATATCTTGGGTCGTGATGTTGAAAAATTACGTCCAGCTGCAGAAGGTAACTACACTCGTCTTAAATATGATGATGCCGTTAAGATGTTACAAGATGCTGGTCGTGACTTCAAGTGGGGCGACGACTTCGGCGCTCCAGATGAAGCTTACATTTCAGAACAATATGATCGTCCGGTCTTTATCATGAATTACCCAACTTCAATTAAGCCATTCTACATGAAAAAAGATCCTGAAAATCCTAAGGAATACTTATGTGCTGACTTACTTGCACCAGAAGGTTATGGTGAAATTGTTGGTGGTAGTGAACGTGAAGAAAACTTTGACGTTCTTAAGGCTCAAATCGAAGAAGCCGGCTTAAACCTTGATAATTACGAATGGTACTTAGACTTACGTAGATACGGTAGTGTTCCTCACTCTGGATTTGGTTTAGGTTTTGAAAGAGCCATCACTTGGATTTGTCACTTAGATCACTTACGTGAAGCTATTCCATTCCCAAGAATGATTAACAGAATGGAACCTTAATTTAAGTAAAAAAGTTGAACTTTCGGGTTCAACTTTTTTTAACGGAGGAAATATGGTTAATTTCAACAATTACCGCCAGTTTGGCTTTACTACCATTAGTAATACTTTAATTTCTAATTATGTTAATTTAGGAATTAGTGACGAAGAATTTATCCTAATTATGTTATTAGAAGCTGCTGCTCAAGCAGGAAATTATTTGCCAAGTGAGGATTATTTAGCTAGTCAAACAAACATGTCAGCTTTGGCAATTTCCACCTTATTACAAAACTTAATAGAAAAGGGCATGCTCGAATTAAAGCAGGGACGCGATCAAACAGGGAAGATAAGTAACAGCTATTCCTTAAATGGACTTTACCATAAAATGGATGAATATCTAGAAAAGAATTATCCTTTACGCAGTTTAGAAAAAAGCGATAAGATTGTTGCTGAAGAAACTAATCCACTCAATAAGTTAGTTAGACAATTTGAAATTGAATTTGGTAGATTATTAAGTCCAATCGAAAGAGAAGAAATAGCTTCTTGGCTCCAGATTGATCATTATGATCCAGCAGTAATTGAATTAGCCTTAAAAGAGTCAATTCTTAGTCAAGTCTATAATTTTAAATATGTTGATCGTATTTTATTAAATTGGCAAAAAATGGGCTTAAAAACTCCAACTGATGTTCAAACTTACTTGGGAGAAAAATAATGGCAAAAACAAAACAAGCGCAAGGAAAATTATTATCTGATCAAGAAGCTTTAACTGTCTTAAATCGCATTTTAAAAATGTATCCTGATGCTAAAGGAGAACTAAATTGGGATTCAGTTTTTCATTTAGTTTGTGCTGTTGCAATTAGTGCCCAAACAACGGACAAGATGGTAAATCGTGTTACTCCTAAATTATTTGCAGATTATCCCACACCAGAAGATATGGCAAAAGCTGATATCAAAGACTTAGAAGCTGACATTAGTAAAATCGGTCTCTTTCGCTCTAAGGCCAAACACTTAAAGGAAATGGCCCAAATGTTAGTAGATAATTTTAATGGTGAAGTTCCAAAAGATAAAAAATTATTAATGACTTTGCCTGGTGTTGGAGAAAAAACAGCAAACGTCGTTTTAGCAGAAGCATTTGGAATTCCAGCAATTGCTGTTGATACTCATGTTGCTAGAATTTCTAAGAAATTTAAAATTGTCCCAGAAACTGCCAAACCTCATGATATTGAAAAAAGACTCGAAGAAATCTTACCCCAAGACAAGTGGATAAAAACTCACCATGCGATGATTTTATTTGGACGCTATACTATGCCTGCAAGAGCTAAAAATCCTGATCCATATGCATATCTAGATTAAAATAGTCAGTTACCTTTTTAAGGTAACTGACTATTTTAATTACTTAAAGATTCACCCTTAAGCTGTAGGATTTGCTATAATTAGTTAGGTTAGGTAATAAGAGGTGGAAAATGAAAAAACACATTATATTTTTAGGAAGATTAGGTTTAATTTATTATAGCTGGCTTACCTTAATTTTATTAATTGGCTTAATTATCGCTTTTGAAGGAAACAAGGTTATTGTTTGGCCAGCGGTATATTTGTGCCTTGCTTTTATAGCAATTGCCACTTATACTTCTTTAACCTCATATGTTAAAGAAACTAAAGAAGCCTGTTTTCTAAAGTTACCTTATCGCAAAAAGAAAGAATTATCCCAAAAGCCGAAGTATATTAAACAATGGTGGATTTTTAAAATTTATCGACTTGAAATTTCTAAGTACGATATACTAACTTTTATGGTTTTTAGCAAGAAAGGGTAGAGGCCAATGAAATCAGATATCGAAATCGCTCAAGCAACTAAAGCATTACCAATCAAAGAAATTGCTAATAAAATTGGACTTAAAGAAGAAGATTTAGAGTTATATGGTAACGATAAGGCTAAGGTAAAATGGTCAGCTATCCGCCGAATTAAGACAGAAAAGCACTTAGCCAAGTTAGTCCTAGTTACCTCAATCAGTCCAACCCCAGCAGGTGAGGGGAAATCAACCATGACTATTGGTTTAGCTGATGCTATTAATAATCAACTTCACAAGAAAACCATCATCGCACTAAGAGAACCTTCAATGGGGCCTGTATTTGGCTTAAAAGGTGGTGCAACAGGTGGTGGTATGGCACAAGTTATTCCAATGGAAGATATTAATTTACACTTCACTGGTGATATGCATGCATTAACTAGTGCAATTGATACTTTAGCCGCTTTGGTTGACAATTATCTATATCAAGACAATAGTTTAGACTTAGACCCTAACAAAATTTTGCTTAAACGTGGTCTCGACGTAAATGATCGTAGTTTAAGAAAAATTACAATTGGTAAGGGTAGTAAATTTAATGGGGTTGAACATGATGCTAGCTTTGCAATTACTGTTGCAAATGAATTAATGGCAATCTTGTGTTTAGCTACCTCAATTAAAGATTTAAAGCACCGTATCGGCGAAATTTTAGTTGGCTACAGTAAAGCAGGAGATCCAATCTTTGTCAAAGACTTACACTTTGAAGGAGCAATCGCAGCTTTATTAGGTAAAGCATTAGAACCTAACTTAGTTCAAACCCTTGAACATACTCCAGCTTTAGTTCACGGAGGCCCATTTGCCAATATTGCACATGGTGCCAATTCTGTAATGGCAACTAATTTAGCCTTACATATGAGTGATTATGTGATTACTGAAGCCGGCTTTGGTAGTGATTTAGGTGGTCAAAAGTTCATGGACTTTGTCTCAACCAAACTTGAAAAGGCTCCAGATGCCGTAGTAGTAGTAGCAACGGTTAGAGCATTAAAGTACCAAGCTGAACAAAGTACTGAAAATCTACACCAGGAAAATTTAGCTGCATTAAAAGCAGGATTTAAAAACTTAGAACGGCATATGAATAATATGCGCAATTACAACGTTCCAGTAATTGTTCTAATTAACAAATTTGATACAGACACTGATGCTGAACTTGAACTTTTACAACGTTTAATCAAAGATCAAGGAATTGACAGTGAAGTAGTACAATATCATAATCTGGGTTCTCAAGGTGGCATCAAAGCCAGTGAAAAAGTTGTAGCCCTAACTGAGCAAGCTAGTGAAATTAAGCGTGTTTATAACTCTACAGACGATTTAAAAATTAAAATTCAAAAAGTCGCACAACAAATCTACCATGCTAAAGATGTTGAATATAGTGAACAAGCTGAGCGAGCTTTACAGCACCTAATTAAATTAGGAAAAGATAAGCTACCAATAATTATTGCCAAAACTCAATACAGTTTCAGTGATGATAAGAAAGTTTTAGGGGCTCCTAGTGACTTTATTTTACACGTTAAAAATTTAGCCCTTAAAAATGGTGCTGGCTTTATTGTTGTCTTCACTGGTTCTATTTTAGATATGCCAGGATTGCCAAAACATCCGGCTGCTCTTGATATCGATATCGATGACAACGGAAAGATTAGTGGTCTATTCTAATGCAATTACTTTATTTACTTATTTCGCTTTTAATCGTTATCTGTGATCAAAGTTTAAAGTATTACGTCGTAAATCTCTTCTCTAGTCCTGATCTTATTAACAATCAAGTTGTAGTTATTAAGCATATTGTTTCATTAACTTATGTTCGCAATTATGGAGCAGCCTGGAATATTTTAACAGGACAAATGTGGTTATTTTATTTGATTAGTATCTTTGCTTTAGGAGCCTGCTTATATTATCTCTTTAACAAAAAATACAAGAAAATTATTTTTAACCTAGGATTAAGTTTCGTGATTGGTGGTATTTTAGGTAATTTTATCGATCGTTTGCACCTCAAATATGTAATCGACATGATTCAATTAGACTTTATTAATTTCAACATCTTTAATATTGCTGATTCCGCAATTTCAATTGGAATTTTCTTGATTATGCTTTATCTTATTTTTTATAGTGAGCAAGAGCAAAAGAAAAAGGGGAATGAAAATGCCAACTAATCATGAAATCGTTATTTCAGATCAAAAAGGTCGTTTAGACAAGGTATTGGCTCAAGAACTAACTGATCTTTCTCGTTCACGCATTCAAGAATTAATCACTGAAGGTAATGTTTTAGTCAACGAAAAAAGCGAAAAATCTTCCTATAAGGTCAATGCTGGCGATAAAATTATAGTTCATGAACCTAAACTAAAACCTTTATCCCTAGAAGCTGAAAATATTCCTTTAGATATTGTTTATGAAGATCAAGATGTAATTGTAGTTAATAAACCTCAAGGAATGGTTGTGCATCCCTCTGCTGGGCATCCAGATCATACTTTAGTAAATGCTTTACTATTTCACACAAAAGAATTAGCTCAAAGCCCTGAAGGTTTTCGTCCTGGTATTGTCCATAGAATCGATAAGGATACTTCTGGCTTATTAATGATTGCCAAAAATCCCAAAGCGCGAGCTAGTCTTGAAGACCAACTTGCACATAAGACTAATAAACGAGTTTATCTTGCAATTGTCCATGGTAATTTTACAGAAAGTAATGGTACCATCACGGCACCAATTGCCAGAAATCCCCAAGATCGAAAGAAGATGGCAGTCGTAGAAGGAGGGAAATATGCAGTTACCCATTTTAAAGTTTTAGAACAATTTCCTGGTTATAGCTTGATTAGTTGTCGGTTAGAAACTGGCAGAACTCATCAAATCAGAGTTCACATGAAATATATTGGACATCCCTTAGCAGGAGATCCCTTATATGGACCAAAAA
Organism: Lactobacillus psittaci DSM 15354; assembly: GCF_000425905.1. GTDB lineage: Bacteria > Bacillota > Bacilli > Lactobacillales > Lactobacillaceae > Lactobacillus > Lactobacillus psittaci. Next base: position 337,832 of record NZ_KE384473.1, on the reverse strand, counting down.
AGACTTTAAAAGGTAATGGTCAATTTCTTCATGCAGAAATTTTAGGCTTTAAACAACCTACAACTGGAAAACTGCTAGAATTTTCACGACCAGTTCCTAAAATTTTTGAAGACACACTTACGAAGCTAAGACGTTTAAAAAAATAGAAAAGTTACAGAATGAAAAGATATTTAATTTTAGAAGATGGTAGTTCTTTTGCTGGTCAAAGCTTTGGCGCTGAGACAATTTCTACAGGTGAACTAGCAATTCAAACAAGTAATTATGGCTATCAAGAGGCCTTAACTGATCCTACTAATAACGGCCGAATTTTGGTTTTTACTACTCCTGTAATTGGGACGACTGGTATCAATTCAATTGACTATGAAGCAATTGATCCTACAGTTAGAGGTATTATCTGTAACGAAATCGCTAATAAAATTTCCGATTCACCTAATTTTCAGGAATTAAATTATTTTCTAAAAGAAAAAAAGATACCAGCAATTTATGGTGTTGACACCAGAGCCTTAGCTCATAAACTTGCTGAGCACAAAAAATTAAAAGCATCTATTATGGATGCTAACGATGAACATGCCTTTGATCAAATTAGAGCCTTAGTTTTACCCAAAAATAAAACAGCACAAGTATCAACTAATAATTCTTATGCCGCACCTAATATCGGTAAGACAATCGTCGTAATTGATTTAGGCCTAAAGCATTCAATGTTAAGAGAGTTATCTTTACACAAGGCCAATGTAGTTGTAGTTCCTTATAATTCTAATCCCCAAGATATTCAAAATTTAAAGCCCGATGGAATTGTCATTTCCAATGGGCCAGGGACTGTTAATGAAGTCTATAAAGCTTTGACACCAATTTTAGATCATTTCTATCAAAAGTTGCCAATATTGGCTATCGGGTTAGGTTTTCTAGTTATTTCTTCTTATTTAAATTTGGAAATAATTGATTTACCAAAACCTTATAATGGGACCAATTATCCGGTTATTCAGCAAAATACTAATGTTATTTGGCAAACTTCTGTTAATTTAAATCAATTAGTACTTAGCGAAAATGGTAATTTAAACTTATCTGAAGCTTATTATGATTTATATACAGATTTGCTTGCAGGATATTATCTTCAAGATGATAAGATATTAGCAACTGCCTTCAATCCAGAGGGGGCACCTGGTAGTTTTGATGCTTTACCAATTTTTGATCAATTTATTAATTTAATGGAGCTTGATAATGCCACTAGAAAATGATTTAAACAAGGTATTAGTACTTGGTAGTGGGCCTAATATTGTTGGAAACGTAGCTGAAATGGACGTATATACAGAAGCTGCAATCAGGGCCTTTCAAGAGGAAGATGTACATGTTGTTTTAGTCAACCCTAACCCAGCAACAGTTGCTGGTGACCGCCAAAAGGGAGTCACTGTTTACTTAGAGCCAATGACCTTGTCATTTATGAAACGAATCTTACGAATGGAAGAGCCAGATGCAATTGTGACCGCTTATGGTAGTACAAATGGCTTAAAAGTTGCTAAAGAATTAGTTGAAGATGGCATAATTCAAGAGATGGGCATTAAACTCATGACCACTAATACTAAACTCTTGAATATTTTGTCCCACAAAGACCAAATTGCTTTCTTACAAAAACATAAGTTTCCTACATCTGAATCTTGGCATCTTGAAGCAGATAAAGAAACTATCTTGGATCATTTAAACCAAGTTAACTTTCCAGTATTAGTTACTAAATATCATCAATACATTCGAAATGAACACTTTAAATTCCAAGATGTCAAGTCATTAGAAAGTTTCTTTAAGCAAGAAAGCATGATTGAACAATTTAAATTAACTAATTACCGGCTGACTGAAGACTTATCTGATTGGGAAGAAATTATTGTCGACGTGATTCGCGATAATAATGGTAATTTCAATTTCTTGAACATTGCATCTTGCATTGAAAGTGTTTCAATTAATTCAGGCGACTCCTTTATTGTTGCTCCTGCATTAACTTTAAATAATGATCATGTCCGGCAACTACGAAAGCTAACTAAAAAGGTCATGAATAGTTTAAATGTTAAAGGCTTTCTAAGTATTCACTTTGCCGTCAGTCACTCTGATACTAGTATCAAAGCTAAGATTTTAACCATTAAGGAACGTTTAACTAGATCAAGTCTATTAAGTAAAAGAGTAGGTATGTACGATGTTGGTTATGTTTTAGCTAAAATTGCCTTAGGCTATAATCTTAATGAAATTGTTCAACCACTTACTGGCTTAAATGCAGCAATAGAACCAGTATTAGATGTAGTTGCAGTCAAGGCTCCATACTTTTCATTTAATGAATCTGGACTAAATCATTATAAATTAAGTGACCGTATGCGCTCTAGCGGAGAGAGTATTAATATTGGGCGCAATTTTGAAGCTGCCTTTTTAAAATCACTTGATTCATGTTTCGATTTACACCTATTTCAAAAGGTCTTTTTTGGTGAGCTAAAAAAATCTAATGAAGAAATTTTGGCTGATTTAAGTGAGCCAAATGAACAACATCTAATTATTACTTTAGCAGCAATTTATCAAGGTATTGATTATGTCGCAATCCACGAAGTTACTCGTATTCATCCTATTTTCTTTGAAAAACTGAGCAATATTATCAAAATAATTAAACAGTTACAAGCTAGTTTCACGCTTGAAAGTCTTAAAATGGCTAAAAAATATGGCTTTTCGGATGTATTGATTAGTCTTTTTACTAATAAAACAGGTCATGAAATTGAAAAAATTCGACATGAAGAAAATATTTTACCTGCGTATTTATCATTAGATGGTAGTAGTGGTTTATATCCTGCTAAATATTCAGTTTGCTACAGCGCTTATGACTGTAGAAATGAGATTAGTCCGATAACAGATGGGGAAAACAAAGTTCTAATTATTGGTATGCATCCCATTCAAGTGAGTTTAACTAGTGAATATGATTACATGTTGTATCACGCAATTAAGACTCTTAAAGCTAATAATATTAAAACGATTTTGATTAGCAATAACCCTGAAGCAGTATCGACGGCTTATGAGTTAGTAGACCGTACTTACTTTGAACCAATTACAATAAGCAATATTCGTGAAATTGTTAACCGGGAAGGAATTAAGCAGGTCTTAACTCAATTTTCGGGTAAAGAAGTCAATCAAATGCGGGCTGACTTTGCCGAATCAGGATTAGAAATACTGGGACAGGGAGATTACAGCCAACAAATAGCGGGGCAAGTATTGAATATTAATGATTCTAATATTGCTGTTGTCCCACATGCTAAGCTTAGTCAGCGTGCACAAGCAATTGAATTCAGCAAATCTCATGGCTTCCCAGTACTGATTGGAGGCAAAGCAAATAAAATAAAATTAAAGAGTGCTGTTGTTTATGATATTCCTGCTCTTGAAAAATACATTGATGAAAATAACCTAGATGAAATTACTATTTCTAGTTTTATTGAGGGACGAAAATACGAAGTTACTGCAATCTCAGACGGTAAAGAGGTTACTATTCCTGGAATTATTGAACACCTTGAACAAACTGGATCTCATGCTAGTGATTCAATTGCGGTTTTTAAACCTCAAAATTTAACTTCTGAACAAATGAGCCTCTTAGTAAAGGTATCACAAGAATTAATCTCTAAATTTGAGATGCCAGGAATGTTTAATTTACACTTCTTATATGCAAAAAAACGTTTCTTTATTTTACAAGTTAAAACATACGCCGGTCATAACCTAGCATTTTTATCTAAATCATTAAATAAAGACTTAGTTGCAATCACAACCAAATGTTTACTTGGTCAAAGTTTGAAAGAACAGGGGATTGAACCCGGCATTTGGAATGTAAGTAACCTAATTCACGTTAAGATGCCGGTATTTTCTTACATAGGTTATGAATCTGACAATACCTTTGATTCAAAAATGAAATCTTCAGGTTCAGTTATGGGTCGAGATACCCAACTTTCCAAGGCCTTGTTCAAGGGATATGAAGGTAGTAATTTAAATATTCCAAGTTATGGCACGATTTTTATTTCAGTTAGAGATGAAGATAAACAAAATACTATCGCTCTAGCCAAACGATTCCATCGGTTAGGCTTTAAACTAGTAGCCACTGAAGGGACTGCTACAATCTTAGCTGAAGCTGGAATTACTACTGGTATCGTTAAAAAGGTGCAAGAAGATCAACATAACTTGCTCGAAAAGATTGCATCACACAAGATTGTTATGGTAATTAATATTACCAACTTGTCTGACAACGCTAGTCATGACGCAATTCAAATTCGAGATCAAGCTTTAAGTACACACATCCCGGTTTTCAGTAGTTTGCAAACAGCTAAATTAATTTTAGCTGTCCTAGAGTCACTTGCTTTAACTACGCAACCAATTTAACATCGCAAAAATTATGTAAACTAAAAGACTGTTGAATTACAACAGCCTTTTTTATTTATATTCATTAATTTATTCGTTTTCTTAAAACATCTTCTTCAACAGGAGTCGTTTCAATTGAATTTTGTCCAGTATAAATTACAAAACCTGGCTTAGCACCATTAGGCTTTTTTACTCGTTTTACTTGCACATAATCAACTTGCACATGCCCTGAAAGTCTAGCCTTAGAAAAGTAGGCCGCAATTTCTGCAGTTTCAGCAATATCTTCATCAGTTGGATTTTGATCACACAAAATACAATGAGAGCCCGGAATGTTTTTTACGTGGAACCAATAATAGAACTTATCAGCCTTTTTAAAAGTCAACCAATCATTTTGATAGTTATTTTTTCCAACTAAGACTAATTTGCCTGAGCTTAACTTAAACTGGTTCAAGGTCTTTTCAGTAATCTTCTTTTTTCTGACTTTTACTTGGCTATGTAAGTATCCTTGTGCTATCAATTCATCACGAATAGCATCGATATCTTGTGGTTCGGCATTATTAATAGCAGTTTCAATTGAGTCAAAATAAACTAAGTTATCATTTGCAATTTTAATCTGCTCTTGAACGTGTTTGATTGAATTTCTTAATTTTTGATACTTAGTAAAATATTTTTGTGCATTTCTAGCAGGAGAGAGAGCAGGATCAAGTTTAATCTCAATCGGTGCATTTTCCTGATAATAATTTGGCAAACTAACCTTGGTCATCCCAGTTTTGACCTCATGCAGATATGCATTTAAAATTTCACCTTTGATGCGGTAATCTTCAGAATTTTCAGCTAAATCAAGTTGTCTACGTAGTTTAATAACCTTTTTACTTAATTTCTTTTGCTCATTATTAACTAAATTCAAAATAACTCGAGCTCTTTGTCGTACCCAATCTCGATTCTCCATCTCATGATAAAACTCATCTAAAGCGGCGAAAACATCATCATTTTTATTATATAATTCTAAGCCTAAATGATATGGCAGATATACAAAAAACTTTTCTTTCCGTTTAGCATTTCTAAAAACATAGCCTTTTGGATTATCAAAGTGCCCCATAAAAGTCTTAAAGCTATCATAACTATAATCATCTTCAAGATAACCTGTTAACTCAAGACGGTCATCGCGATCGAGTCCACTAACTTTTTGTGCAAAAGCCATCGGCTCTATTTGTTTAGCCAATTTATTAAAATCATTTTCAGAAAGACTAAAACCATTAAGTCCTGGATTCAGTGGGGGTAATTCATATTTTGCCTTAGGTAAAAGCAATCTAGCTCTATTGTCATCAGGATTAACTCTCTTCAATAGGTCAATAATTTTACCATCTTGCTTATTATATAAAATCACGTTACTATGCCGACCCATTAATTCTAATGAAAGTACTAATTCAACTTCATCCCCAAGCTCATTTCGATTCGAGAAAAAGAAATTAACAATTCTATCTTGTCCAACTTGTTCAATTTTTTGTAAAATTGACCCTTCAAGGTACTTTCTTAAAACCATAACAAAAGTTGGTGCCTTGTCCGGATTATTAATTGATTGATTAGTAAGATAAAATCTTGGATATTGAGGATTTATTGACAATAATAATTGGTAATTTTTGCGATTTTTTCGAAAAACTAAGATTAAATCATGTGCAAATGGTTGATAAATTTTTGAAAGACGACCAGTCTCAAGAATAGGGGAGAGCTTAGTCAATATTGAATGAATAAATAAACCATCAAAAGCCATTAAACCACCTCTTAAAAATAATGTTATTTACTATTATACCAATTAATTGAAGAAAATCAGAAATATGATTTACTAGACCAAAAAATTGGTCTAGTAAAATCTGTAAAAAGAGTACTCGGCAAAAAGCACTTTTTTATAAAAAATCAAGACTGTATTAATTTTTTTGATGTATTAAACTAGATAGTGCAAGTCGAAACACATTCAATAACATTTTTGTTATTGAATATCTTTCTTAATTCCTTTCGTCATTGCTTTAATAACTAATTTGTTATAGGAGAGGTATATGGACGTTTTGCATTTCAATGAAATTGCGGAATCTATTAAAAAAAGGATTTTGCATAACTGTGGATTGAATCTTTCACAAACACGGCTTTTACTTTATTTTGGTCAAAATGGTAATCAAGAATTAACTATGGGAAAACTTGCTTGCAACTTAAACATTTCATTATCTACCTTAAGTCGTCAACTTCAGCAAGGTAGAACGAAGACCTTAATTCAAGTTCTTCGTTCGGAAACTGATTCCAGTAAAACTGTCAAACTCAATGAAGTAGGTATTCAAAAGTATCATGAATTAATCCAACTTCTTGATCAAATTCATAATGAATTATTTTCTTCACTTAAAGAGCAAGAAAGTAAAAACTTTCAAGCCAATTTACAAAATATCGTCAATCATTTAGGTGTTTCTTCTTTTTAGCTGGTTTAACCGGCTTTTTTATTTTGCTTTGCAAAGTTACTATACAAAATTTACTTCGACCACCTAATTAAAATATGCTATAATTAGCTTATTAAACTACTAGATAGAAGGGCTTTTTACCGTGAAAATAGCATTAATCACCGATAGTACAAGCTACTTAACTAAGCAAGAAATAGAAGATAACAATATTATTGTCGTTCCTATTCCAGTTATTGTTGGAGATCAAGAATTTAAAGAAGGAATTGATATTACTCCAAGTCAATTATTTAAGATGCAAGATGAAGGAGCAGCTTTTCCTAAGACTTCACAGCCTAGCATGGGTGAAATGATTAGCTTATTTAACAAATTACATGATGAAGGTTATGAAGCAATAATTACTATTACTTTGGCAAGCACCATTTCTGGGTTTAATCAAACATTAGTGAATATTGCTCACAATAACCCAGAATATAACTTATATCCATATGATTCTCAAATCACTATTCGCTTAATGGGTTACTTAGTTTTAGCTGCAGCTAAGATGATTAAAGCTGGTTACACCCCTGATCAGATTATTAAGCGTTTAGACCAAATTCGTTCAACTATCGATGAAATTTTCATTGTCGATGATTTGAACAATTTAAGTCGTGGTGGTCGTTTAAGTAATGCTGGAGCCTTTATTGGTACTATGCTTCATATTAAACCGCTCTTAACCTTCGACAATGAAAGTCATAAAATCGTGGCCTTTGATAAGGTAAGATCAATGAAGCGTGCAGTTAAAAAGGCAAAAGAATTAACTCAAGCAAATGTTGCTAAATTTGCTAACCCAGATAAGCTTCGCTTCTTAGTGGTTCATTCAAATGACCAAAGTCAAGCCGAAGAACTTAAAGATTGGCTTAGTGAAGAGTATCCTAATAACTCTGTTGAAGTTGATGAATTTGGACCGGTTATTGCCACTCACTTAGGAGAAAAATCAATCGGTATTACTTATGTTGAAGATATCAATAAAATAGATTTCACAAAATAAACCTGCCAGCACTAGTTAAAAAACTAGTGCTTTTTTTGTATATTTACTAGGCAAATTAGTATACATTTTTTAATAAAAAGGACTATCATAAAAATAGATATTTTAAGGAGGTTTTTTATTTATGAAATATCCAGAAACAAAGAAAATTTTAAATCAAGCCGTTGCTGACTTAAACCAAATGATTGCTGTAGTTCGTCAAACTCACTGGTACATGAGAGGACGCGGCTTTATGAAGCTTCACCCATTAATGGATGACTTCATGGATGACTTAAATGAACAAATGGATGTAATTTCAGAACGTTTAATTGCAATTGACGGAGCACCATATTCAACCTTAGGTGAATACGTTGAAAACACCAAGATTCCTGATGAAAAGGGACGTTGGGACAGAACAATGGAAGAACGTCTTGAAATTTTAGTTAAAGACTACAGATACTTAAACGATTTATATGAAAAAGGGTTGGAAACTGCAGATAAAGAAGGAGATGCCGCAACTAATGACATCTTCACTGGCTTTAAAGCAGCAAATGATAAGCGAATTTGGATGTTACAAGCTGAATTAGGCAAAGCACCTGAAATTGATGCTTAAAATTATCTTTTAAAAACGCTGACAACTGTCAGCGTCTTTTTTTATGTCAATTTTTTCTTAAAAAACTATAAAGATTGATATATAATAATGAAGTTGACTTTTAGTCACAACAGTATATAGGAGGGTAAGGGAATGAACAAAAAGTTTTGTTTTAACTGTGGTACAGAAGTTAAAGCAGACGCTGTTTTTTGTCCAAATTGTGGTACTAATTTGAGTAAGCATAATCAAAAGCCTCAATCGCCAAAAAACAATGTAGTTAACACTACACCTAAGTCTGAACCGCAGCATGTACAAATACCAAAAGTTCAGCCTCAAAAAAAGCAAACTGTTACTAGAGAAGCTGTTCGAGCTACTCATCAAGCCAAACCGCTTGATAAGAAGACTAAGGCAATTTATGCCGGAACAGCAGTAGTTGCAGTCGCAGTTCTTGGAGGCTTTTTCTTTGGTAAGAGTTACTACAGTAAAGAAAACCAAATCTCTCGGATTTCAGAATTAATTAGAAATCCTCAAAAGGGCGGTTTGTCTCAATATGTTATTGCAAGTAACTCTAATGTAAAACCAACAGACGCAAAGCTTAAGCCTTTGCAAACATATTTCCATAATAATACCAATGAAGCTAACAAATTCATTAGCTCTTTAAATGGCAATATTGCTAGCTCAAATACTGGTATTAGTTTGGTAGAAGATGGGAAGTACTTTTTCCTATTTCCAAAATATAAATTATCATGTCCAACTTATGATGCTAAGTTATACAGCAATCATAAAGGAACTAATGTCTATGTAAATGGTAAGAACTATGGTACATTGTCTGGTTCCGATGGTGATTATAGTAAAAAGCTCAGCAACTTATTTGTTGGTCAATATAACTTAAATGCAAAAGCTACTATTTCCGGTAGACATTTAAGTGCTAGCTCACAAGTTAATCTATTTTCACCAAAGAATGTAGATTTATCTATTAAGACTTTAACATTTACTGTTAGTTCAGTACCAAATGCAACAGTTTATATTAACGATAAAAAAGTAGGTACTTTAGACAATAATGGTAAGAAGACTTTCAAAGAATACCCACTTACTAAGAATACTGAATTATATGTCAAATTTAAGTCAAACGGTAAGACTATTGCTTCTAAAGTAACTACTGCCTTAGGTGATTATGCAGCTGATGGTGAAGTTGGTGGCGCTTTAAGTCACGACGATGGCAAGTACGTCTTAACCCCAAGCTGGAAAGGCGTAATTTCAAAATCTGATGCTGAAGATTTACTAGGCAAAGCATTTGATAAAGATGAACTCTCAAGTGATCTCTTTATCAGTGGATCAGACAACAGTAGCTACAACGAATTAACTAAGATGTTTGACCAATATGATGATAATGATAAAAATATTTCATACTCAACTAGTGTTAAGATTATCTCTCTCACGCCAGCAGGTAATGATGACACTAATGTAGTCTATGAAGTTAAGTACAGCTTTACTCGTGATGATGGTGACTTAAACCAAGTAATGCATTATTCTGGTGCAGTCATTCATAAGAATGGGGAAGGCGACTACCAAATCAAGAGTATTGGTGGCGGAAAGTTAATTAGCAGCAACAACGATAATGATGATTAGTAATAGGAGTTAAAGAATGAAAGAATGTCCAAATTGTCACGCAATGATCGAAGCAGGAGATAAGTTCTGTACAAGCTGTGGTTTTAAGTTCACTGAACAAGTAGCAACTCAACAACAACCAGCTCAAGAAAACCAACCGGTACAACCTGCACAACAACAAACTCAACCGGTACAACAACAAGCACCTCAACAACCGGTACAACAAAACAACGAAAATATGGAAAAACTTAAGAGTAATTCTAAGTCATACTGGAATTGGTTAGTAACTAGTTTAAAGAACCCAGGTTCAGATCAAAAAGCTGATAGCAAATGGTATGGTGTACTTACAATTGTATTAGAAGCGGTAATTCCATTAGGTCTTTTATACTTCTCACTTAACTCTGCCATCAGTAAATTTGGCAATTTTAGTTCACAAATAGCTGATACAGTAGGTTCTATAATTTTTGGACTTTTAATTTTTAGTATTGCAACTAAATTAATTGAAATTTTGATTTCATACTACATGAATAATATGCTCTTCACTGAGAAATATACTAAACGAATTAGTTATTTGGATTATGTAACAAAGATTATGAATAAATCAGGTCTTTGTGTAGTAACTTGTGCTATAGTCTCTGCAACAGTTCTGTTCACAGGTTCTAAATTATCTGATTTTCTTACATCTCAAAATCTAATTTCTTCAATTTTTAACCCTTCAGAAGCAATTCAATCAATAATTGGTTTTGCTACAGGTGTTGGCTTTTTTATTGCAATTCCTAAGTTTATTGGCGATATTGCTGTTTTGGTAAGCTGCTTCCACGAAATTTTTACAGCAGAAGGGAATTTAAAGAAGAACCGTATTATTGTTGCATGGTTGTTCGCAATTGTTTTATTAGTAGTAGATATTCTTATTATCTGTATGTTTTTGCCATCTGCATCTAAATAATAAATATTTAAAAAGCATCTCAATTACGAGGTGCTTTTTTTATGTAACAATAATTTAAAGAAATCTTTGTAAATCCGCCACAATCTTTCAGTATAATAATGAAATAGCCAACTTTACATGAGGAGGTTTTTCTTTGGCTGAACGATATTGTTTTTACTGCGGACATCGCCTGAAAAAAGGGGATATCTATTGTACCAACTGTGGTGCAAACCAAAAAACAAGAATTATACCGGGAAACAATTCTAAAAGAAAGTCACAACCTTTAACACGTCAAGAATTCAAACAAGTAGAGAAATTGAGAAAGCAAAAGAAAACTGGTAACTTTTTCAGTAAATTCATTGAATTCAAAGATGAAATTGACGAGCCGATTCATCACGAATTTATCAAATTCAATCAGAAGTTTAATTATCAAAATCTATTTAAACCATTAAAACACGCAAAACTATCACCAAAAAAGCGTCGCGTGTGGCTAATTATGGGAATTGGTGGAGCAATCGTACTTTTTAGCTTTTTTGCTGGTATGAGTTATTATTCTCGAAGTAATCAATTAAGCCGAATTAGTGCATATTTAGAAAATCCCAACCAAACAGGTCTAGTTAAATATATTACTACTGGGAAAAGCAATGCAGAGATAAATAGCTCTAATATTAAGCCTTTTCAGCTTTATTTAAAAACTTCAACTAAGCAAAAGAACCAACTTATTAAAGCTTTGACCCAAGGGAAAAGCTACCAAGGTATCAAGCTTATACAAGAAGGATATTATCTAGTATATCCCAAATATAAACTCTTGGTACCAACTTACAATTTAACCGCCAAAACTAACCATCCTAACTCTAAACTTTACTTAAATGACAGATACTATGGGGTAATTTCCAAGTCAAATACGAACTATTCGAAGACGATTAGGGGCCTTTTCTTTGGCCAATATCAGGCCAAGATTAAAACTAAAGTTGCAGGTCGAAGTTTAACTACAGGTGAAGTTTTGACTTTAAATCAAAACAAGCAAAGTAATCTTGACATTAAGACCCTTAGTTTTACCATTAAGTCTGTCCCATACGGGAAAGTTTATATCAATGATAAATTGGTGGCCCATTTAAATAAAGACGGAATTGGCCATCTAAAATCATATCCTATCAATTCAAAAACGCTCTTATATGTCAAATACAACTTAGATAATCAAAACGTTACTTCTGACATAACTAATAGCCTTGCATTATTTGCCAAAAATAAGCAACTTGGGAAGCAGTTAAACTATAAAAAGGGTAGATACATTCTTGAGCCAAGTTGGGCTGGGCTTATTAAAGAAGATGATGCTCAAGACTTATTAGAACGCATCTTTAACAAGAAAATTAAAACTAAGTATTTTAATAATGGTTCAAATAACTCAAGCTATCAAGATTTAAAGAAAATGATTCAAGGATTTGATAAAGATTCAAAAATTCGTTCATACAAGATGAAAGTTAAAATTAATCGGATCTTACCACTTGGAAATGCGACAAGTCGAATTGATTATAAAGTTACTTATATTTTCAAACACAAAAAAGATACTCGAACTCAAGTCTTAACTTATACTAATGGTAAAGTAGTTAAAAGTGGAAAACAGTACGTACTTATTACCGCTGGACAAGGTTCAATCTCAAAAGATAAAACAAAGAACAACTAAAAAGGCGACGCTACGTCGCCTTTTTATCTTGTTCTAATAATTTTTGATATCGAGCTTGCTCATTAAGAAAAGTTTTTATAACTTGTAAGACTACTCTTGCCATATTATTTACCTCAGGGGTATTTATTTCTTCCAATTGACTAATTGAATCAATTATTTGTAACATATATGGATTTTTGGAACGATTTCTGATAGTTTTGTCTTCCCAAATAAAAGCTTCGGTCCAGCCAATACCTAGCGTAGTAAAAAGTTTATCTAAAACCTTAAGACTAACGTTTTGTGTTGAATTACTTTCAAGTTTTGAAATATATGCAACAGAAACTCCTGATAATTCGGCCAATCTTTCTTGAGTTAATCCATGTGCATTTCGTTGTTGTTTAATAAGACCTCCAATATTATGATTTTTCATAAGTAACCTCCATTAATCAAAGGCTATTTACTCCTGTTGGGATAATTTCTTCAATGCAGCTTTTTGTTTTGTTTGGTCAACGTGAGTATATAAATCAGTAGCACTAGTTCCTTTTTGACCTAATTGTTGAGCTACTAAAACTTGATCTTTAGTCACATCATAAAGCTCACTAGCAAGGGTATGTCGCAACTTATGTGGAGTTAATGGATGACCAAAACTTTTCGAATATTTACTTACAAGCCGTTCAATACCATTAGGAGTAATCCTACTTGTTTTCTTGTGATATAAACTCAAAAAGAAGGCTTTCTCTTTATCATCAACACGATAACGATTTTTACGAATTTGAGCATAAGCTTTTAAATATGGCAAAGTCCATGGCGCAATCGGAACACTATCTCTTTGTCCGCCTTTACGGGTTACATCAAGGGTCGCTTCTTTTAAATTTATATCTTTAACATTTATACTAGCACATTCTGAAACTCTAACCCCAGTACCAAGTATCAGAGCAACGATTGCTAGGTCACGTTCTTTATTAAGTTTGAAGCTAGTTATGGCCTGCTTATTACAATGATTTTGATATTCATTATCTAAAAAGTCTAAAAATTGATACTTTAATTCGCCAGTATACATATGCGATTCCAACATATGAGCACGATAATTTAAAGTCTTAGTATCATTCAGGGAATCAATCTTCAGCATTACATTACGATCAAAGTATGATTCACCATTATTATTGTCAGCTGTAACCGTCAGAAACTTAAACAAACTCCTCAAAGCATTAATAGAGCGGTTGACAGTAGTAGGAGAGTTTAACCTTCCTTGTTGGTTCTTCATATGCCGCAAGAAATCAATAAAAAGCATCATATCACTACGACTTAAATTTTCAAGAGTAGCAATTTTTACTTCTTTATTTGAAGCAGCATCTGAAATTTTTTCTTGTCTTAACCAATCAAAAAAGCGACGAATCTCAGTTAAATATTGATAGGTTGTAGTCAATGAATGATTGGTTCCTAAATTGTATTCTCTAACATAATCAGGCAAATTAGCCAGTTCTTGTTCTATTAGATTTAAATATTTCTTTGTCTCCATATACAACTCCCTAGTTTAAATTAAAGCACGTAAACTATCATACCAAAAGTACATTCGCTTTTGCCAAGAAGATGCTTGATTTAAGTATTTGTTTTATATTTCTATGCTACTCCACTATCCCCGCTTAAACAGGGGAGGAGGGAAGCTAAAAAAACTTGATATAATAGGAAAGTTAGATTCCAAGTACAAGTATAGGTAGGTAAACTCAAACGTATAAATCCTAAGTTAAGGCAGATTATCAAGCATGTAATAAGAAGCTAAATTTGTGATTTATTGTTATGTTATAAAGGATAAATGAGTAAAATAAAGTAAACGAGATACGAAAAGTTTATAATTAATAAGTAATTGAGTATTCTAATTATCGCAAGTAAGCTATTTAAGATATTTGATTAGATATTCTAAGACTTTAAATAGCTTAAACAATCTGAAAAACAATCTGAATATGAATAGATTTAACACACCAACTAACTAGAAATTAAATTTAAAATCGAAATCACAAGTCAATTTACAAATAATATGAATTGGCAAATAAAGTATAATTTGTAAATAAAAAGTATATTTAAATAAAAATTTTAAAAACCTAAGATCAGCTAGAATAACTGTTAGAGTAGCTGGTTTATACCTGTCATTAAAATTATAGTTTTAATGCTAGCTATGATAAAGAATACTGTTATACCAACCTTCTCAGCAAAAGCTGCTATTAGCTTAAAACTGCAATAAATCTCAACCTAAAACTGAATATGCAATAAAGGAATTGCAATATTTTGTTGCTAACGTTCACTCGTGAGTAATAAGACTCTTTTGTTTTAAACCAAAAACAGCAAAATTAGATATTAGATATTAGAATGAATCATCGCAAATTCAATAGTTAATAATTATAAATATGTACTGTAGTAGCAAAACTGATTCGATTTAAATTCAAAGTTTAGAAAACATAAAACAAGCTAGTATGCTCAAATTAATAACTAATAACTAATCGTTCAACAAGTCTTTTCTGCAGCAGAATCGCGCTCTCAGCATCAAATATTATTTAGACTAATGACAAAAAAATAAACTAGCAAAGGCCAAAAAGGTTAGCACTTCTTGAAGTGGATCATTATCATTAAGGATTATTAATCATAAATTTGATATCAAATAAAGAAACAAAATGCTGTGTGAGGTAAAATTATCTGCAAAAAATTCAAATTACACTTGAGATAAAACTAGTAAGAAATGAATTAAATTACCTTGCTGAATACTCGTGATTCAATGATAGCCCTAATTAATCGGAGTTGCTCTCTTTTGAAATCTTATTATTACTTTACATAATATTGATTATACGTAGTTATGTGTAAGAATGATTATGTACCAATTCTTTACACCCTTTTAGCTTTTTAAAAAAAGTGCAAAAGGTTTACTTGTGCAAAATAAAAGACACTCAATTGAGTGCCTTTTTAACTATGTTTAAAACAATCTACGTTTCTTACCAAGAATTCCTAATCCAACTAAGCCAGTCAAACTGATTAAAGTTATCCCAACTGATTTAACTAAACGATGATTCTTCTTAGAAACCATTGGAACTGCATCTTTTAAGATATTTTCATTCACTTTAGACATATTTATCATTCCTTTTATTGATTTGATTATAGTATGCCTGCAAGCTATGAACTTTATATGAACTATTTGTTCAATTTCTGCAAAATTCTTACTCTTCAAATTGTAAAAACTTATCTTTTACTTCAACAATTTTTTCAAATTCAGCAATTGCTTTTTCAAAGTTCGCATTCAATTTGTCAAACAATAAATTATCTAGGAATTGCTGACAACTAGAAATATATGCCTTATCAGTAATTTCTAGTCCTAAAATTTGTAAAATTATCTGTTCCTGCAAAAAATTGACTAATTGCAGGGATTTCCGTTCCATTGTTTGATTTGCAAAAATGCCAGACTGTGATTCATCATCTTCATCATTGATAAGAAGCCAAAATGTAGCCGCTAACCATTTTTCAACTGAATCAAAGGATTCTTTTTCAAACTTAATTGCTAAATGCTCATTGTTTTTTCTTTTTGCTAAATAAAGGTGATTTTGCTCAAAAGCTAACTTCAACTTATCTAAAATAAAATCTGGAGTAGCTTCAACTAACTGCTCTACTCTATCTTGCAAAGAGAAAGGAAAATACGGTAATGGTGCAATTTTACCCTCATGACAAGCAATTAAATTTGTAGTAAAAGATAAAAAATACTGCTCTACATCTTTTTCAAGATAACTTTTAATCAAGCTATCCAAGTAATTGAACTTAGCATCAATTTGTTCAAAAATATTACTTGCTTGATTTTTAAAGACCTCAAAAGATAAATTAGCATAGTTGACCACTAAATCACGTTGATAATGAATTAAAGGACTATCAGAATTGATGAAATAATACTTTCCATCACTTGTAATAATAAAGCGTTGTCCGCTGGCAATCTTTTTACCAGCAAAAAGTGAGAAAACGAAATCAAAGAAATTACGACATTGCTGCGCTTCAGGCAACGTAATTGGAGTCCTTAAAATCACTTCTACGATTTCACTATTACCTACAAAGTGAAGTTTCTTAATATAATCGTGATTTAACTCTATAAACGTCTCTTCTTTTGGAAACCAGGTATTTAATGCTGGATAATGCAAACTTAATAACATCTACTCACCCTTCCTAGTAGAACTGGATGTTAATTTATATCCAAATAAAAAATGCTGATGCTAAATTTTAACCTTTAGCACCAGCAAAAATCAACTATTTTTCAATGGTAATTTTTTCAATCACTACATCGTCATTTGGCTTATCCATATTGTTCGTAGCAACTTTAGCAATTGCATCAACAATATCCATCCCATCAACAACTTGACCAAAAACAGTATGATGGAAGTCAAGCCAAGGTGTACCACCTTGCTTGTAGCGTTTAATAACTTCTTGCGGATAACCAGCTTCTCTCATATCACGAGTGTAGCGTTTGGGCATATTTTGGTTTTGTACAATGAAGAATTGACTGCCATTTGTACTTGGGCCAGAATTTGCCATTGACAATGCACCACGGAAGTTAAATAATTGTGAACTAAATTCATCTTCAAATGGGTGTCCCCATATACTTTCACCGCCAGTACCATCCCCCTTAGGGTCACCACCTTGAATCATAAAGTCCTTAATTACTCGGTGGAAAATTACACCATCATAGTAGCCTTTTTCCGCTAAACGAACAAAATTTTCAACTGTCATTGGAGCTTGCATTTCAAAGAGTTGAATCTTAATATCGCCCTTATTAGTTTTCATAGTAGCTGTAGGGCCTTCTGCTGCAGCTAAATCTAATTGAGGGAAAATCATTTTTTGCTTATTATCTGACATTATTTTTCCTTTCCATAAAAAATAAGACCCTCTCGAGCCTTATTTTAAACTAAGTCCTACTATTAACCTTCAAATGCTTCAGTTAATGGAGGAACAACTTGCTTCTTACGTGATACAACACCTGGTAATTCAACAGCGCTGTCAACTAACTTCTTGTCAAAGGCCTTTTCAAATAATGACTTAGTTTCGTCACTACCAACAACAATACCTTCTGAGTTACTTTCCAAGATATCAGTTAAGACAAGAACAAACATGTCGTAACCATTTTCCTTAGAAGAAGCTTCCATTGCGCCGATAAATGCAGCTTTTCTTTCCATAGCTTCTGGCAAGTCAACGGTGTTAACTTGAGCAATTCTTACAGTGTGACCGTTTAATTCAAAGCTCTTAGCATCAAGATCAATTAAGTCTTCTTCGCTCTTGTCAGCAATGTTAGTACCAGCTTTAAGCATTTCAAGACCGTAACTCTCGTAATCAACACCAGCAATCTTAGCTAAAGCTTCAACAGCTTCGTGATCCTTGTCAGTAGTTGTTGGGCTCTTCAAAAGTAAAGTATCAGAAATAATTGCACTAAGCATAATACCAGCAATGTTTTGTGGGATTTCTAAACCTTTTTCGTTAAACATTTGCCATAAAACAGTTGAAGTACAGCCAACTGGTTCATCACGGAAGTAAAGTGGTGCAGCAGTGTTGAAGTTCATAATTCTGTGGTGATCAACAACGTGGGTTACAGTAACCTTGTCAATATCTGAAACAGATTGTTGTGGTTCGTTGTGATCAACAAGCATAACTGCATCTACTTCGTTTGCTGCAGTCTTAATTACACGTGGTGCTTCAAAGCCAAACTTCTTAAGTGCGAATGCAGTTTCATCATTAGGTTCACCTAAAGCAACTGCTTCAGTATCAAAACCAAAGTGGTTTTGGAAGTATGAATAAGCAATTGCAGTACCAATTGCATCAGTATCTGGATTTTGGTGTCCAAAAATTAATTCTTTTGCCATTATATCTACCTCTTTTAAATTTTCTATCTTTAGTTTACTAGCTTTAGTTTACTAGAATTTTTAACTTTGTAAAAGCCTAACTAAAATAATTCTGAAACATCATCGCGACCAGCATGAGTTGGCTTACCTAAAGTTAAACTAGTTGGTTCTCCATCCCCTACTGGATCAATTACAAATGAACCATTTGAATAACGATCACCTAATGGGAAGTCATTAGTCTTAATTGTCATAGTTCTAGCACTTGATGTTTCAATTATCAATTCATGGTTTTGTCCAAATAAGGCAACTCCAGAAATGCGGTGTGGGTTCTTCTTTAATTCACGTAAAACTAAAACTCCACGCTTAGCCCGGCTAACCTTGTTAATTAGTTCATACTTGAACTCTTTGAAGGCACCTCTTTGCGTAATGATACCTAATTTCATTAAATCAAGATACTTAGGATCAATTGTGACATAATCAACTACATAGTCGTCATCCTTCAAGTTAACACTCTTAACCCCAGCTGCTCGAGCACCACTTGTTGGAATTTCATTAATATCATAGCGAACTGCATAAGCTTGGTTAGTAAAGAGGGTAATTTCTTTCTTAGTATCTGGAGTCACACTTTCTACATGAATTATACGTGAAGTGTCCTGCTTAAGCTTCATAGCAATCATTGCCCGTGATTTATAAGTTCTTGTTGGCTGAATATCAGCTAAGGCTAATTGCTTAATGTAACCATCATTAGTTGCCAAAACAAAGTTGAGCTTTTCATCTAATTTAGCAAGTTCAAAGACTGAAATAATTTGTTCATCGGTATCAAGACCGAGTTCTTGTGATAAGTGCTGGCCTGGTTCTTTCCACTTAGCTTCAACCAGTTCATGGACTGGTCTAAAAATTACATTCCCTTTATTAGTGAAGAGATAAAGGTTGGTCAAAGTTGACATCGTCTTTTCAAAGACAACCTTGTCAAAGTCAGGCAACCCATTTTCACTATCATCAGTTGATTGGAATGATCGCAAGCTTGACCGCTTAAGATAGCCATCACGTGAGACAAGCACACGAACATCTTCTTCAGCAACTAAGGCCTTTTCGTCAATTTCAATTTTAGCTGTCTTACTTGAAATCTTCGTCCGACGATCACTACCAAATTCTTTCTTAACTGCATTAAGTTCTTTGATAATTTGCTTTTCTAAAACCTTACGGTCAGTTAAAAGCAAGTTGTAGTTAGCAATTTTTTCTTCTAAGTCGCTCTTTTCAGCTTGTAAGGCATTAACGTCAGTATTAGTTAAACGGTAAAGTTGCAAAGAAACAATTGCTTCTGCTTGTCTTGGAGTAAAGCTAAACTTTTCAATAATGTTATTTTTAGCATCAGCCTTATTCTTACTTGCTCGAATTGTCTTGATTACATCGTCTAAAATATCTAAAGCATGAATCAACCCTTCGATAATTTCAAGTCTAGCCTTAGCCTTCTTCAAATCATATTGGGTTCTCTTGGTAATGACAGCTTCATCATGTTCCAAATATGAACTTAAAATCCGCTTCAAACCAACTTGAACTGGTGTCATATGGTCAATTGCGACCATGTTAAAGCTATAAGATACTTGTAAGTCAGTTGATTTAAACAAGTAATTTAAAATATTTTGACTGTCTGCACCTTTTTTCAGTTCAATGACGATTGATAAACCATGACGGTCAGTTTCATCACGAACTTCACTAATCCCGTCGATTTCTTTGTTCAAACGAATTTCGTCAATCTTCTTAACTAAGAAGGCCTTGTTAACGCCAAAAGGAATTTCAGTGACCACAATTTGCTGACGACCCGCTTTAATATCTTGAATACTAGTCTTAGAGCGAATTTGTATGCGGCCACGACCAGTTTCATAAGCTTCCTTGATGCCTTTATCACCTAAGACAATTGCACCAGTTGGAAAGTCTGGACCTTTAACAAACTGCATTAGATCAGCTAAGCTGGCATCAGGATGCTTTAATAAATAAATTGTCGCATCAATTACTTCAGCTAAATTATGAGGCGGAATTTCTGTCGCATACCCAGCTGAAATACCAGTTGCACCATTAACTAATAAGTTAGGAAATTGCGCCGGCAAAACCGTTGGTTCATATTCAGTATCGTCAAAGTTAAGCACCATGTTAACTGTATCTTTATCAATATCAGCTAACAAGTGATTAGAAATCTTACTTAATCTTGATTCAGTATAACGCATGGCAGCTGGGCTATCGCCATCCATTGACCCATTATTACCGTGCATTTCAATCAAAGGTTCCCGCATCTTCCAGTCTTGTGACAGGTGAACTAAGGCCCCATAAATAGAACTGTCACCATGTGGGTGGAAGTTACCCATGATATTACCAACAGCCTTAGCCGCCTTCTTAAATGGCTTATCATAGGTATTATTATCTAAATACATTGCGTACAAAATACGTCTTTGAACTGGTTTTAAACCATCACGAATATCTGGCAAGGCCCGCTCTTGAATAATGTATTTAGAATAGCGACCAAACCGTTCACCCATGACTTGTTCCAAGGGCATTTCCCGAATTCTTTCGGTCTTTTGCGCCATTAATTATTCCTCCTAGTTTTCTGCTTCAAGAATTGAACCTTCTTCTCCCATTCGGAATTTAACATTTTGTTCAATCCATTTTCTTCTGACTTCAACCTTGTCACCCATTAATGTGGTAACACGTCTTTCAGCAAGTGCAGCATCATCAATCTTAACTCGAATTAACATTCTAGAATCAGGATTCATAGTAGTTTGCCAAAGCTGATCAGCATTCATTTCCCCTAAACCTTTGAAACGTTGTAAGCTATAACCTTTACCCATAGCTTTTTCATCACGTTCTAGCTCTTCATCAGTCCAGGCATATTCAATTTTAGCTTTAGCTCCGCTACCTTTTTGTAAACGATAAAGTGGTGGTAAGGCGATGTAAACTCGGCCTGCTTCAACCATTGGACGCATATAGCGATAGAAGAAGGTTAAAAGCAAGATTTGAATGTGAGCTCCATCGTCGTCGGCGTCAGTCATGATAATGATTTTGTCATAATTGGCATCTTCAATCTTAAATTCCGCCCCGACACCTGCACCAATCGTGTGAATCATGGTATTGATTTCTTCATTCTTGAAGATATCTTGTAGCTTTGCCTTTTGAGTATTCAACACCTTACCACGTAAAGGCAGGATTGCTTGGAACTTACGATCACGTCCTTGTTTTGCAGAACCACCGGCAGAATCCCCTTCGACTAAGAACAATTCATTCTTCTTAGGATTACGTGATTGGGCTGGCGTTAACTTACCTGATAAAAGTTCTTTCTTGCGGCGTTTTTTACCATTGCGGCTTTCATCTCTAGCCTTTTTGGCAGCTTCACGTGCATCGCGAGCTTTTTGCGCTTTTTTAACTAAAGTTTGGGCAAATTCACCATTTTCTAGCAAATAATAGCTCATCTTCTCATAAACTAGAGCGTCAACAGCACTTCTAGCTTGGGGTGTACCTAACTTGCCCTTGGTCTGGCCTTCAAATTCAAGTAATTCTTCAGGAACCTTAATTGAAAGAACAGCACTTAAACCTTCACGATAGTCACTACCTTCGATATTCTTCTCTTTTTCTTTTAATAAACCCTGCTTTTTTGCATAGTCATTAAATGCTCGCGTAAAGCCTGAACGGGCGCCCATTTCATGAGAACCACCATCAATCGTCCGAACATTATTTACAAAAGAGACAAAGTTTTCGGAATAGCCGTCATTATATTGGCCAGAAAATTCAATTTCAATTGAATCTTGCTTGCCTTCAAAATAAAAGACATCTCCAAAAGTATCTTTTCCTTCATTCAGGTATGAAACAAAGGACTTAATCCCATCAGTATAAAGAAATTCTTCATAGTGATTTGGTGTCCGTTCATCTTTTAAGGTGAACTTAACGCCCTTAAGCAAGAAAGCAGACTCACGAATCCGTTCTTCGATAGTTTCGTATTTATACTTCGTAGTTGAAAATACTCGTTCATCTGGCTTAAAAGTAATTGTTGTTCCTGTTTTATCGTTAGTCTTGCCTAAGTGCTTCAAAGTTCCTATTGGCTTACCACCATCGTGGAATTCTTCTTCATAAGCTTGTCCGCCACGCACTACTCGCACTTTTAGGTATGAAGACAAGGCATTAACAACACTTGAACCAACCCCGTGTAAACCACCAGATGTCTTATAATTCTTTTCAGTAAACTTCCCACCAGCGTGTAAAACAGTAAAGATAACTTCAATAGTTGGAATTCCTGATTCATGCATCCCTGTAGGCATCCCACGACCAAAGTCTTGCACAGTCACACTGTTATCTTCATGAATAGTTACGTTAATTTCTTTACCGTAACCAGCCATTGCTTCATCGACACTGTTATCGACAATTTCATAAACTAATTGGTTAATACCCTTGATGTCAGTAGAACCAATATACATCCCAGGTCTTTTACGAACTGCTTCTAGTCCGTGCAAAATCTGGATTGAGGAATCATCATAACTATTTGCTTTTGCCAAGCTTTTTCCCTCCAATAAATTTTTTCTGCCACACTATTATAATCTTTGTTACAATAACACATAGACTTTAAGTGAGGTTTGAAAATGTTAACAATTAAAATTGCGCTATTACTTATTTTAGCATATCTCTTGGGTTCATTTCCTACTGGTGTGATAGTTGGTAAAGTTTTTTTTCATAAAGATATTCGAAAACTTGGGTCTGGTAACCCTGGCTCTACTAATACCTTCAGAACTTTTGGACCAGTTGCAGGGATGAGTGTTTTGCTAGTCGATGTTTTAAAGGGGACCTTAGCTACACTTTTACCAGCAATCTTTCACCTGGGACCACATCCGTTAGGAATAATTTTTGGAATGGTTGCCATTTTAGGACATACCTTTTCAATTTTTCTGGGCTTTAAGGGTGGCAAAGCTGTAGCAACTACAGCTGGCTTCATCTTAGGATATAACCTAGCATTCTTCTGCGTTTGCGCCGGGATATTCTTCCCAATGCTCTTTATCACCAGTATTATGTCTTTAACAGCCATGCTTTGCATCACCTTATTCTTTGTCTTTAGCTTTTTATTCCATGATCCATACTTAAGTGCCATGATGTTTGCCTTACTAATTTTGATTTTTATTCGGCACAAGGCCAACATTATTCGCTTAAAAAATGGAACTGAAAACATTATTCCTTTTGGTATTTATTACTGGTTAAAAAATAAATAATTGCATGATAAAAGCGACTCCAGCAAGAGTCGCTTTTTTGTTATTCTTTTGCTTTTAATATTTTACTTAATCATGCAAAGCAATGGTAATCTTACCAGACCATTCTTCATTAGGAGCTAGCTTAATAATGCCTCGCTTTTTACTAATATCGCCATCAGCATTTACATCATCGCAAAGTCCCCACCATGGTTCAATGCAGACATAATTTGCTGTTTGAGGATATTGTGACCAAACTCCAATAAATGGATTATTTTCGGTTGTAACATTGATATGATAACTAGTCTTTTCACTACGTAAAGATAGCTTAGTTGCCTCTTTAAGTTCAAAAACTAAAGCATCATTTTTAAATAACTCATCATTCAATTCAATTGGAGTATCTGTTGCTGCAATTGTTCTTTTTGCCCAATCATGTAATCCAGTTTCTTTACTAATAGGGATACGAATATGGTCCTTCGAAGGAAGCATTTGTAAATAATAGTTACTTTTCTTAAGTTGGTTGTTAACGGGAATATTAAAACCTGGATGACATCCAATTGAGAAGTACATTGCTTCATTTGCCGGATTTCTAACGCTTAATTGTTCAGTTAATAAGTTGTTCAGTAAGCGATAAGTAATCACTAATTCAAAATGAAATGGATACTCTTTTAAGCTATCTGCATCATCACGTAAAACTAAACTAATTGCATCATTTTCTTGCTTTAGTAAGGTAAATTCTTTGTCCCGGGCGAAGCCATGTTGACTAAGTTGGTAGCTTTTACCTTGATATTGGTAGGTGTCATTTTTTAAACGGCCGACAATTGGAAATAGTACAGGTGCGTGTCGATTCCAGATTTGAGGATCTGCTTGCCAAAGAAATTCTGTATCAGAGTTAACACTTCTGACCGAAGTTAATTCAGCACCACGACTATTAATTTTAACTGTTAAAAATTGATTTTTAATTTCATATTCCATTTTGAAATCCTCAGAGTGATAAATAATTATAGAATAAATTTAGTTAAGTCCTTATTCATAATTATATCACTAAGTTTTTCTTCAACGTAAGCTGCAGTAATCGTAATTTCTCCCATTTCCATATCTGGGCCTTCATAAAGCACATCTTCAAGTAATTTTTCTAAAATTGTAGCAAGGCGACGAGCCCCAATATTATCTGTTCCTTGGTTAACGTCATATGCAATTTGAGCAATCTTTTCAACTGCTTCTTGGGTGAAGATAAGCTTAACTCCATCAGCCTTTAGTAAGGCAATGTACTGCTTCAAAAGTGAATTTTCGGGATCTTTCAAGATTGAAATAAAGTCGTCCTTAGTCAAGGCATTAAGTTCAACTCTAATTGGGAAACGTCCTTGAAGTTCTGGAATTAAATCACTTGGTTTACTTTCAGCAAAGGCTCCAGCTGCAATAAAGAGGATGTGGTCGGTTGATACTGGACCATATTTAGTTTGAACAGTTGAGCCTTCTACAATTGGCAAGATATCTCGTTGTACGCCTTCACGTGATACTTGACCAGCTTCTTTACTTTTACCAGTAATCTTATCAATTTCATCGATAAAGATAATGCCGTTTTGACTTGTGCGTTCAATTGCCTTTTGGTAAATAGTATCGTAGTCCACCATCTTACGGGATTGTTCTTGAATTAATACTTCACGTGCATCCCTAACGGCAAGAGTACGCTTAACCTTCTTCTTAGGCATCATATCACCTAAGATTGAGTTCATGTCCATGCCCATTTGGCCCATCATATCACTCATTGGATTAACCTTAGGAGCTTGTTCAACTTCAATTGTTACTTCACGATCTTCAAGTAAACCTTTGCTTAATTGTTCAGCAACACTTAAACGCTGGTTACGAATTTCGTCGGTCACTTCTTCATTATCTTGTGCAGGTTCATTATTCCCCATTAGCATCTGCATCATTTGTTGCATCTGTTGATCGCGATTTTCGCGCTTAATTCCAGGAACTAATAAACGCACTAATTCTTTATTGGCCTCTTTGGTAGCTTGCGCTTTAACCCGCTTAAACTGCTCTTTTTCTTCCATTCGAACAGCTACAGTTACTAAATCACGAACCATTGATTCGACATCGCGTCCAACATAACCAACTTCTGTAAACTTAGTTGCTTCAACTTTTACAAAAGGTGCTTCAACAATTTTTGCTAAACGACGTGCGATTTCAGTCTTACCTACCCCAGTTGGACCAGCCATTAACATGTTCTTGGGAGTTATGTCTTGTTGCAAACTTTTTGGCAGCTGCAAACGACGGTAGCGATTATAAAGAGCAATTGCAACTGCACGTTTAGCTTCATTTTGACCAATAATATATTCATTTAAAAGACGGACAATTTCTTTTGGAGTTTTAACGCTCATTTAATCACCTACTTCATCTGTAATAATTTCATGATCAGTATAAACATCAATATCTGCTGCAATATGAACAGCTTCTTTTGCAATTTCACTTGCATCCATATCTTTCGCATGGCGTGTCATTGCAACTGCAGCTGCTTGTGCAAAGTAACCACCTGAACCAATTGCAACAACATTTTCATCAGGTTCTAAAACTTCACCATTACCTGAAATTAAAAGTAAATCTTTTTCATTAAAGGCAATAAGCATTGCTTGCAACTTTTGTAAGGTTGGGTCCTTACGCCAAGATTGAGCCATTTCAACTGCAGCCCGGCGCAAATCACCTGAATAGCTTTCAAGTTTTCCTTCAAGCATTTCTTCTAAACTAACTGCATCAGCAACTCCACCAGCAAAACCTATCACAACTTGATTATGATAAATTCTACGAATCTTTTTGGCAGATTTCTTAGAGATGAATTTTTCACCTAAAGTTACTTGACCATCTCCTGCAATAGCAGTCTTGCCATTATGTTTAACACTAACGATTGTTGTCATAACTTATTCCTTTCTATCATTACGTGGGAAAAATTTTTGATAATCCCGTTGTAAATGTTCCATTGTCACATGAGTATAAATCTGAGTAGTTGACAAGGATTCATGCCCTAATAATTCCTGTACTGTTCTTAAATCGGCTCCATTATTGAGCATTTGCGTCGCAAAAGTATGGCGCAATTCATGGGGATGAACCTGTCCCTTAACACCTGCTTTTTGAAAGACAGTTTTCATAATAAATTCAATCCCGCGACTAGTTAAAGGACCACCTAAACGATTGAGAAAAACCCGATTTTCATTTTTATCAGGACCAAATTGATTCCTAATAGTTAAGTATCTAGCTAAAGCTTGACTAGTAGCTTCGGTAAAAGGAACCAAACGATCTTTATTTCCTTTTCCGTGAACCAAGATAACCTTAGCAGTAAAGTCAATTTGCTTTAAAGTCAATTGACTAACTTCGCTTACCCGCATCCCTGTTGTATAAAAAAGTTCAAATAAGGCTAAGTTTCTAATATCAAACTTATCATTACTATTTAAAGAATCAAACACTTGCTTAATCTCTGGCTGATAAAAAAACTCAGGTAATTTCTTTTTTGAGCGATGCAAGCTAATCGCACTAGCAGGATCTTGCGCTATTAATTCCCGTCTAAACAAAAAACGATAAAAAGACTTAATCGATGAGAGCTTGCGCGCTTGTGAAGAGCGTGAATTTCCTTTTTTAGCTAAACTAGCCAAAAAGATTTCAATATCTCGCTGCTTAACTTGTTTAAAATCTGCAAAGCCACCATTTTCTTGCCAAAAACTGGCAGCCTCATTTAAGTCATTTTCATAAGCCTTTATTGTTAACTTAGAATAGTTTCGTTCAAATTTCAAATATTTGATAAAAGCTTCTAGTAACGAATCTGTTTTAGTCATTCAAATTCATTTCTTTACTAAATTCAGCTAAAACTTGTAAACCTCTTTCTGAGATTTTTTCCTTGCGTTCACGCTTATTTCGAATCTTCTTTTCAAGTGGTGGAATTAAACTAAAACTGGCATTCATTGGTTGGAAATGCTTAGAACTAGTTGTTGTAATGTAATTTGCCATTGAACCAAGTGCTGTTTCAACTGGGAAAGTCACTAAGTCTTCACCTTGAGCTAACCGGCTCGCATTAATTCCGGCTACCAAACCACTACCAGCACTTTCAACATAGCCTTCAACCCCAGTCATTTGACCTGCGAAAAAGAGGCCAGGACGTTTCTTAGCTTCATAAGTTGCATTCAAAACATCTGGTGAAGCCATGTATGTATTTCTATGCATCTTACCATAGCGAACAAAGCGTGCATTTTCTAAACCTGGAATCATTGAAAAGACACGTTTTTGTTCACCATACTTAAGGTGAGTTTGGAATCCCACTAAGTTATACATCGATGAAGCCGCATTATCTTGACGTAATTGCACAACGGCATACGGTGTTTTACCAGTCTTAGGATCTTCAAGGCCAACCGGTTTAAGTGGACCAAAGAGCATGGTCTTTTCACCACGAGCTGCCATTACTTCAATTGGCATACAACCTTCAAAGACTTCATCTTTTTCAAAGCCGTGAAGTTCAGCAGTTTCAGCTTTAACTAATTCTTCCCAGAACTTAGTAAATTGTTCCTTATCCATTGGACAGTTTAAATATGCAGCTTCACCGCGGTCATAGCGAGACTTCTTATAAACAATATCCATATTAATTGAATCACTAGCAACAATTGGGGCAGCTGCATCAAAGAAGTGTAAGCTATCTGTCCCAGAAAAGTCTTTGATTTGCTTAGCTAAATCATCACTTGTCAAAGGACCAGTGGCGATAATGGTAATTCCTTCACTTGGAATTTTAGTGATTTCTTCATGATGAATATGTAAGTTATTAAACTTAGCTAATTCTTCAGTAATATATTTACTAAATAATTCACGGTCCACTGCTAAAGCACCACCAGCTGGGACTTTGGTGGCATCAGCTGCTCGTAAAACAAGTGAATCTAGTCGGCGCATTTCTTCTTTTAAAAGTCCAACAGCATTAGATAATTGATCACTTCTCATTGAGTTAGTGCAGACTAATTCTGCAAGATTACCAGTTTCATGAGCTGGAGTCATCTTAACTGGTCGCATTTCATAAAGATGTACCTCTACTCCTCTTTTAGCTAGTTGGTAACTAGCTTCACTTCCGGCAAGTCCTCCACCGATAACAGTTACTTTTTCAGTCATTTAATTCATCCTTTATCAAAAATATCGTTAAAAAAATAATATCATCTAAAAACTTACGTCATGATGATATTATCTCATAAAATTAAAATTTAAACCTTTATTTAGAATTTTCAGCTTCTTCTTTGTAGTCACCATTTGGACATTGAACAACTGGGCCTTTTTTAGTCCGTTTTTCAATTAAGTAGTGGCCATCATTTGGACAATTCCGGCTAATTGGCTTATCCCAAGAAACAAAGTCACAATCTGGATAATTGCTACAGCCATAGAACTTACGTCCACGTTTAGATTTCTTTTCAACAATTTGGCCCTTGCCACACTTTGGACAAACAACTCCAATTTCTTTGACAATGGCCTTAGTATTACGACAATCTGGGAAGCGTGAACAAGCGTAAAATTTACCATACCGCCCCATCTTGATAACCATTGGTGCGCCACAAATATCACAGTCAAAGCCGGCAGGTTCATCCTTAATTTGAATTTTTTCAATTTCACTATCAGCTTTTTCTAGTTCTTTAGAAAATGGCTGGTAGTATTCATCAACAACCTTAACCCAGTCTTTCTTTCCTTCTTCGACATGATCAAGATCAGATTCAAGTTGGGCAGTATAATTAACATTAACGATGTCTGGGAAGAACTTACCAACTAGACCATTAACAATTTCACCTAATTCAGTAGGAACAATTGCCCGGCCTTCAAGTTTAACGTAGTAACGTCTTTGAATGGTATCAATTGTTGGTGCATAAGTTGATGGTCGTCCAACACCATTTTCTTCAAGTGCATGAACAAGACTTGCTTCAGTATATCTAGCAGGTGGAGTAGTAAAGTGTTGTTTATTATCTTGCTTAGAAAGCTTCACTTCGTCTCCTTCAACCAAATCAGGTAACTGAGTGCTCTTTTCACTTTGACTATCATAAATCTTGGTAAAACCAGCGAATTTAAGTTTTGAACCATTTACACGGTAAGTAACACCATTTTGGACAATGTCACATCTAACAGTGTCATACACTGCTGGAGTCATTTCACTAGCAAGAAAACGTGACCAAATTAACTTATACAGCTTCATTTGTTCAGTAGTTAAAACACCCTTAAGTGATTCAGGTGTCCGATAAACACTAGTTGGGCGAATTGCTTCGTGAGCATCTTGCGCATCTTCTTGGTTCTTAAAATGACGTGCACTTTTAGCTGCATATTCAGCACCTAAATTTTCATTAAGAAACTTACTTGCTTCAGCTTGCGCAACCGGACTTGTCCGCTTAGAGTCAGTACGCATATAAGTGATTAAACCAACTGTGCCTGCCTTACCTAAACTGACCCCTTCATAAAGTCCTTGAGCAATTGACATTGTTCTTCTAGTTCTAAAGCCTAAGCGCTTGTTAGCTTCTTGTTGCAAGGTAGAAGTAGTAAATGGAGCTGGGGCTTGACGACGACGTTCCTTCTTAACTACTGCTTCAACTTTAAATGGCTTGTCTTTGTCAATTTTTTTCAAGACAGCTTGAACAGCTTCATTGTTTGGTAATTCAAGCTTTTTCCCATCAACACCATAAAAATTAGCTTGGAACTTTTTACGTCCCTTGGTAAACTCTGCCTCAATTGTCCAATATTCTTCTGGCTTAAAGTTCTTAATTTCGTTTTCGCGGTCTAAAACTAACTTCAAGGCAACAGATTGAACTCGGCCAGCAGACAAGCCCTTTTTAACCTTCGCCCATAAAATCGGACTTAATGAATATCCAACTAAACGGTCGAGCACTCTACGAGCTTGTTGGGCATCAACTGTATCCATATCAATCATTCTTGGAGTTTTAAAAGCATTTTTAACGGCATCTTTGGTAACTTCGTGAAAGGTAACGCGATGCTTTTCACCATCGTTTAAATCTAAAATATGAGCAACGTGCCAAGCAATAGCTTCACCTTCACGATCGGGGTCGGAAGCAAGGTAAACAAACTTAGCCTTTTTTGCTTCCTTCTTTAATTCTTTAATTGTCTCCCCTTTACCACGAATTGAAATATATTTAGGTTCATAATTATGTTCAATATCAACACCCATTTGTGATTTTGGGAGGTCTCTAATATGTCCTTTAGAAGCAATTACATGATAATTACGTCCTAGGTATTTTTCAATGGTCTTCGCTTTTGCAGGAGATTCGACGATAACTAAATTTTTCTTTTTAGTAGGCATATAATGCCCCTTCCTTTACTTATCAAAATATGCTTTAGTCTAGAATACTAAATTCATAATTGTCAAATAAACTATATCACAGTTAATTAAATATCAAAAACAAGTTTTTGAAAATCTTCCTTAATTTGACCAAAATCTACAATCGGAACTGCGCCCGCAGCGATTAATTCATTAGGGCCTTTCGAAAGTGGACTAAAGATAGGACCAGGTAAGGCATAAATATTACGATTTTCATTTAAAGCCATATTAGCAGTAATTAATGAACCCGACTTTTGCAAAGCCTCGGTTACAATTACATTTTCAGCTAAACCTGCCAAAATACGATTTCTTTCAGGGAAACGAAATGGCCTAGGTGGTGTATCAGGCAAGTATTCACTCAGTAACAGCCCTTTTTCAATTATCTTTAATTGAAGCGCATGATTTTGTTCAGGATAAAAATGATTAAGCCCATTTCCAACAACCGCAATGGTCTTTAAGCCTGCCGCTAACGCTGCTTGATGAGCCATTGCATCTACACCTTTAGCTAAGCCACTAGCAATTACGTGCCCTTTTAAAGCTGGCATTAACTTACGAATTGCATTTTCACTATATTTACTTGGATTACGGCTGCCAACAATTACTGTCACTCTCCGTTTTAACAAGCTTAAGTCTCCCTTAGCAAATAAAATCAAAGGTGGATGATAAGACTCTCTTAACAATTCAGGATAAATTTCATCCATTATAGTAATTATCTGACATTGAGCTTTAATCAGTTCAATTGCTTTCGCATGATCTATATTGCTAAAAGCTTTTTGAGCTAAACTAGATAAATTCACTGGCAATGCTAATAAGTCGGTCTGTGAAACTTGTTTTGGAAAAGCTAATATAGTCAAAATCTCCCACATTTTTTGATAACCTAAGCCTTTTTCCAATTTCATCCGGAGAATAAATTCATTTATTTTCATAAAATCACCTTCATTAATTAAATACACCAAAAAAGGCTGATTTTATTTTTTAAATAAAAAATGACGCCTTATAGCGTCATTTATAAGCGATAGCATCGCTCCACTCATTTTTAAGAAGGAGGTATCAAAATACCCTTAGTTGCTTCAAGCAATAACATACTTATGAGGATTCAAAAAAATCTATACTTCAAAAAGGTCTAGGTGTAAACATTCTAAGAAAGGAAAATCTTGGGTAGTGGTTGCAATCGCTTACACGTTCATTATAGAGCTATTTATAACAAAGTTAAAATAATACACATTGCCTATTTGTAACTCTCAATAAAAGCTTCAATTCGTTCAAATGCTTCTTTAACTCTATCTACATCAGCTGCATAACTAATTCGCAAGTGATTTGGATAACCAAAAGCTTCACCTGGTACAGTTGCTACGCCTGCTTGTTCAAGTAACGCTAAAGCAAAGTTATTCGCTGAATCAAATCCTGTTAAGTTTAAAGCTTCACCTATATCAGGAAAGAAATAGAATGCTCCTTGTGGCTTATCCATTAATTTAAAACCAGTCACATTATCTAGTAATGGTGCTAAAATATTTAATCGCTGTTCATATTCACTACGCATTTTTTCAACGCAAGCTTGATCACCCGTTAAAGCAGCCATTGCTGCATATTGACTAACGGCTGATAGGTTACTAGTTGAGTGACTAAGCAGTGAATTAACGGCCTTTATTATTTCACTATCTCCAGCAATGTAGCCTACTCTCCAGCCCGTCATCGCGTAAGTCTTACTCAGTCCATCAACTAAAATTACGTTTTGACTAATTTCTTCATCTAAATCTAAAAGTGATGTGAATTGTGTTTGATTGTAAACAAGTTTGCCATAGATATCATCAGTAATAATTGTTATCTGACGCTCTGCCGCCCATTTTCCAATCGCTTCTAGTTCTAGACGTGAATAAACCTGGCCAGATGGATTATTAGGTGAATTAATAATTAACATCTTAGTTTTGTGGTGAGTATATTTTTGTAAATCAGCTGGGGTAACTTTTAACCCTTTTTCAGGCTTCACAAAAACAGGCTTAGCCCCTGCTAGCTTGACTTGTTCTCCATATGATACCCAGTAAGGTAAAGGAATTAAGACTTCCTCTTCTGGATTAAGTAAAACTTGTGCTAAAACATACAAGGCATACTTAGCACCAGTAGTAACTGCAATATTTTGATTAGAAAAATGTGTTTTATGTTCTAAATTGATTTTATCGGCAATTTTTTCTTTAAGTTCTGGTAAACCACCAGCTGGAGTGTATGAATCAGTTTTACTTACTTTAATTGCATCAATAGCTGCTTGTCCAATAAATTCTGGAGTGTTGAAGTCGGGTTCTCCAATTGAAAGATTGATGATATCTTTACCTTGCATTGCTAATTCTTTTGCCCGACTTGACAAAGCCATGGTTGCTGAAGGCGTAACTGCTTGAATTCGTTTAGATAGTCTCATTTTCCCACCTCTAATTTAATTGAATTTATTTGTAAAATTATATCATAGCTTCGGGGGAAATATGTCGTTCACAAACTCAACTGACTGTTTTTATTTGTTTTTAATTATTACAACCAAAACATCTCCTACTTTCTATTATCTGTTCAAATAAAAAGGCACTTGGTAAAGATGCCAAGTGTCGTTTAGTTATCTTTTAAAATACTAAAAGTGACTTAATTGCCTTTCTTTGATCCATTACTTCATAGGCTTTTTGGATATCATCAAGTTTAAATTGGGCTGTAAAAACGCGACCTGGATTAATTTCGTGTTTTAATACTGCATCAAGTAAATACTTTCTATCCCAAGTAGTCACTGATGCCGGCCCACCTTGGACTCCCAAGTTACCAAAAAATAACTGATTGGAATTCAATTTTTCATCATGTGGCACACCCACACGGCCAATCATTGCGCCGGCGCGAGCAACCTTAACAGCTGTATCCATAGACAATTCACTACCAACACATTCTAAAACTGCGTCAGCACCTGCTCCATTTGTTAAAGCGCGGATTTGCTTAACACCTTCATCACCGCGAACAGCCACATTATCAGTTGCCCCAAATTCACGAGCCAAAGCTTCTCTATCTTTGTAGCGACTAGTCGCAATAATTTTCTTAGCACCTAAAAACTTAGCGCTTAAAATAGCACACAAGCCAACAGCTCCATCACCTAAAACTACAACTGTATCACCCTTTTTTACTCTAGCCATTTTAGCTGCATGAAAGCCCGTTGGCATTACATCAGCTAAAGTTTGAAAACTAGCAAGCTCTTCATCAGTATAATCTTCTGGCTTGCCTGGAATCTTCACGAGTCCCCAATTAGCATTGTTGTATTCAAAATATTCAGCTTGGAAATGATTATTAAATGGGACTGGGTTATTTTGACATTCACCTTCAAAACCTGCAAGGCAAGCTGGACAATGCCCACAACCATGAACAAAAGGCG
This sequence comes from Lactobacillus psittaci DSM 15354, assembly GCF_000425905.1. GTDB lineage: Bacteria > Bacillota > Bacilli > Lactobacillales > Lactobacillaceae > Lactobacillus > Lactobacillus psittaci. The sequence goes on along the minus strand of NZ_KE384473.1, from coordinate 303,437 downwards.
CAATTACAAAATCTCCTGGCTTAACATTTTTTACTGCTGGGCCCACTTTTTCAACTATTCCAATTGCTTCATGGCCAGTAACTTTCCCCGGCTCTTCTTGATCAATTCCTCTAAAAAACCACAAGTCACTTCCGCAAACACTAGCTCTAACTGTTCTAATAATCGTGCTATTCTCAAAATTTAATTCAGGCATTGCCTTTTCGACAACTTCCATTTGTCCTTTTTCTTTAAAAATTGCTGCTTTCATCAATAAACCTCCTAATTTGCAAAATCTCAAAGTTCTTGTTATTATCGTAATACCTAAACCTAACTTTAGGTCAAGTAAAAATATTTTTGGAGGTTAATGAATGTATTCAATTGGACAAATAGCTAAAATGTTTGATCTGCCAATTTCCACTTTACGATACTATGACAAAGAGGGCCTCTTCCCTGATATGCAAAGAAAAGGCAATCAACGTATTTTTACTGATCGTGAACTTGAATGTTTACGGGTAATTGCTTGTTTAAAAAAATCGGGTCTTGAAATCAAAGATATTAAGCAATACTTCGTTTGGTGCCGTGAAGGAAGTTCAACTTATAAATTTCGACAAGACATGTTCAATAAGCAGCGCCAAGAAATTGAGAATGAAATTAAACAGCTTCAAGCAACTAAAGCCATGCTAGATTTTAAATGCTGGTATTATGATCAACTTCTTAACCAAAATGTCAAAGATGAAGCCGAATTGCAAAGTAAGATTGACCTAGGAGAAATGCCAACAACAGTTAAAAAAGCTTATGAATTAAGTCATTAATTAAAAATATTCTGTTATTATTTTAGACTTTTGTATAAAGCTAATACCATAATTTAGTAACTTTAGCAGCTGAACACCTCTCAGACTGCTATATAGTTAGGGCTCCACATAAGGAGCCTTTTTATATACAAAAAAGCCTTCAGCTTAAACTTAAGCTAAAGCCTTTACATAACCAAAATTATTTTAAGCGTAAGTAATCTGCTGGTACCCATTGACTTTGAGTTCCCAAGCGGTACATTAAGCGCCCCTTGATTACTTTTTTGGCAAAGATCTTCCAACTGCTGTTAGTTGGAATGTATTGACCTGTGTAATGACCATTGCCATCAAGTAAAGCTATCTTCCAGTTTGGGTTATTGTTAATAATTGGAGCATAGCCTACCGCTGTCATTAGAATTTCAATATCTACAATTGGATGTTCACCAACTAGAACATAGTCTGCTGGTACCCACTGCTTGTCGGTACCTAAACGGTAGTAAAGTTTGCCATTAATCATCTTTTTAGCGAAGACTTTCCAGTTACTATTGGTTGAAATGAATAAACCGCTGTAGTGACCATTGCCATCAAGTAAAGCTATCTTCCAGTTAGGATTGTGGTTGATGATTGGAACATATACTACACCTGAGTAACTTTGCTCAGAATTATCAATTGAACCACCTGCTGTTGAGCTGCTTTGATTTGGCTTCGTTGTTTCAACTGGCTTACTTGAACTTAGTGTACTACTTTCACCTGGCTTCATTGTTTCAGCTGGCTTACTTGGACTTGGCTTCGTTGGCTCAACTGGCTTACTTGCACTCGTTATGCTGCCTTCACTTGGCTTCGTTGGCTCAGCTGGCTTACTTGAACTTGTCGTACTGCCTTCACTTGGCTTCGTTGTTTCTTCTGGCTTACTTGGACTTGTCGTACTGCTTTGACTTGGCTTCGTTGGCTCAGCTGGCTTACTTGGACTTGTCGTACTACCTTCACTTGGTTTCGTTGTTTCAACCGGCTTATTACCAGCTACAACAGTATTTGAAGCAGCAATTGTCGTTTGCGTACCATCATTAAAAGTAACTGCAGCTTGACCGTCATCACCTACAACAACGCTCTTAATATCTTTATCAGGATTTGCAGCTAAAATTGCTTGGACTACCTTAGCTTTTTCACTATCAGTTAGTTTGGTTACATCCCCAACAGTAATCGGACTAATTTGATTTAGACTTTGGCTATTATCACTAGCCTTCTTAACCGTCACCACATCCCCAGCAGGCAAACTTGTTTGCGTACCATCTTCATAAGTAACAACAGTTTGCCCATTATCTGCAACTTCAATGCTTTTAATGTGACTATTTCCATTGGTTGCTAAAATGTTTGCCTTAACGCTAGCTTTTTCCGCATCAGTCAAGGCACTTACATTTACAACTGCTACCTTATCAAAGGCATTAAGACTAGTTTCATTCTCTTTTTTAGCATCAACAGTAGCTGTTCCTGTAAAAGTTAACGAACTAGTTTGATTGTCATCTTTAACGTATAAGTATGGATCGTTGATACTTGCTCCTGGTGTTTGCAAAGTTAAGAAGTAAATTCCATTTGGCAATTCACCTAAGTCAGTTTTAACACTTGTAAGTACAACAGACTTAACAAGTGTTGATCCATCCTTAACTAATAAGGTATTGCCCTTAACTTTGGCAAGCTCACTTTCATCAAGTTGTAAATATACATGTGACTTAAGGTTGGCCTTGGCAAGAGTAGCGTTAGTCACAGCCATTGCACGAGTAGCTAACAAGTTATCCCCTTGTCCCAACGTATCAAGAAGCTCCTTAAACTTAGCTTGATTTGTCAAAAATGAATCAGGCAATACTTGATAGAGCATGGCGATAGCTGGCAATTTTTCAGCATTAGCAACAGCATCACTATCTAATGGTAAGTTAACTAGGTTAAGATATGGCACAATATTTAAATGATATTGCCGAATGTAAAAGCGTAACCAATCATTACCCATTTGATCATGCTTAAGTCCCTGTTTTACTAAGTCATTATAAAAAGCATTAAACTTTTTAAAAGCATTTGATCCTTCAAGATTGTAAGCTAAGTTAAGCCACCAGTATAATCGTGTATGGTAGTACAGATCATTAAACTTGAGTTTTTTGTTAAATTCACTAATTACTTGATTAGTTTCTCTCCATTCGTTACCTGCATAAATCCAAGTCCCACCATTTTGTTTAAACATTTCTGGATAATAGGTCATTTGGAAAAGTGTAGCGTAGATGTTATTAAAACTTTCTGGGGTATACATATCGCTGGCATGTAAATCATAACCGTGTCCAATTTCATGATATACTAACCAATTTGGATTCAAAAATGCACTGACACTTTTACCATTTTGAGCAGTAACATTTTGAGCATTATAATATCCAACTCCCACACCATTAGCATCTGGCACAATCAAATACCGCGCCTTAGTATGGTCAGTCAAGCTCTTATTAGTATATGAATCAGCTAAGTTGTTGTAAAATGGGAAGATTTTATCATCATACATTGAAATAACAGTATCAAGATTTAGCTTGGCGACGCGATTAATATCTGTTTGTGGCAAAACAATTTGGAAGTTGTTGCCACTTACTAATGCAAAACTAGTCTTTTCATTATCCCAATTTTTAACAAATTCTGCTTGATTTTGCCCACGAGTATAAACTGGTAAATTCTTAGCACTACCACTGACAATTTGCCATTCAATCTCTGGCTGGATAGCTAAATCTGTTCCAGTTCGGGTCTTTTCAGTCCACAAAAATGGGATTTGATCACCCTTAGCAGTAATTTCCATCCAGTTGTTATTAATATACTTAACCTGATAATTCCAGTTGGTGTTACCGATCATCTTAATTGAACAAGGTAACTTATAATTTGGATTAACTTGTCTTACGCGAATAGTAGCACCATTACTTAAAATGCAACCTAGAGCTTGAACATCTTGATTAGTCCCCATTACACGACCAGTATCAACTGTATCTGTTTGCTTAGGTAAAATATAACCTGTATAAGTATGTGACTCATTAACAGCTAAGGTATCGCTATTAACAACATTCGTAAATTTAGCTTGAATTGCGCTAAGCTTACTTTGCAAGTTAGCCTTAATATCGCTAGCTAAACTAGTATCACCCTCAAGTCCATTTTTAACATTATCAATTTGTGCTTGTGTTAAACCAAAAGCCAAATTTCCCTGCTTATCAGTTAGATTTCGAATTTGATTTTCATAGTACAACTGATCCGTAATATTACTTACTTGACCATTATTGTAAGTAAAAGTAAAGGTCTTAGTTGAAACATTTGCCTTAGCTAGATTAGTTAATGCCAATCTAGTGGGTTCAGCATGATAAATAACAATTTGATCACCATTTTGTAAATTGAAGGTGGTATTTACCTTATAGTTTTTACTCCCAATAAATTCTTGATTAAATACATTTTGATTATTACGCTTAACTGTAACTTGAGCATAAAGCTTATTGTTAAAATATGAATGTGGCATACCTTGGGCTGAGATAGTTAATTGCCCGGAATTACTTATCTTTACATCCGCAAACTTAATATCGCCTAATCCCTTAAAAGTCCAATCATAAGCAACTTTTGTTTCAATCGCAGCATATGATGTAGTTTTGGGCATTTGATTAACTACACCCAAACTTAAAATAGTAGCTGCTGCTAATGAAGTATATAAATTTTTCTTTTTCATGATATTCCTCTAAAATAATTACCAAGCTGTCTCTTCGATTGTACCACTTAATACATATAGGTAATAGCTGATAAAAATTAAAAAACAACTAGTCGCTACTAGTTGTTTTTTGTAATTTTTTGACTTATTTTTTTAACCAATTTTTCAGCAATTGCCTCTTTACTCATCTTTGGCCAAGGCTCCACTTCTTGTCCTTTTTGTAAAAGATAAACTTGGTTATTGTCACTGCCAAAGACACCTTTACTTACATCATTAGCAATGATGATATCTGCATGCTTGCGCTCAAGTTTACTTGCTGCATTTTCAAGTAAATTCTCAGTTTCTGCTGCAAAACCAACAACAAGCTGATGCTGTTTCTTTAGTCCCATTGTTTGCAAAATATCTGGAGTTTCAGTAAAAGTAAGCGTCAAAGTGGTTTGATTGGGCTGTTTCTTAATTTTTTGGTCAAAACTTGATTGCAATTTAAAATCGGCTGGTGCTGCTGCCATAACTAAGCAATCACTCCCATCAAATAATTGGTCAACTTGCTTAAGCATATCTTCAGTTGAAATAACATGATGCAGATTGATTAGCTTATTTTCAGGTACTGCAGTAGTAATATTGCCTACAACTAAATCTACATTTGCCCCTGCTTTGGCAAAAGCTGTTGCAATTGCAATTCCCATCTTGCCACTAGAACTATTACCCAGATATCGCACAGGATCGACTGCTTCGCGAGTTCCACCAGCAGTGACAATTACGCGTTTGCCACTTAAAGTTTGTTTACCTTCTAGCTGCTCTAAGATAAAGTCGCTAATCTCAGCTGGTTCTGGCATTCTACCTTTACCGGCATAGCCTTCTGCCAGCATCCCTACAGCTGGTTCTAAAACTTTAACCCCATCTTTTCTTAACATGGTCAAATTTCTTTGCACTGCAGGATTTGACCACATATGATTATTCATTGCGGGTACAACTATTTTAGAACAAGCAGTTGCAAGTATTGCCGTACTTGCTGCATCATCTGCTATGCCTAGCGCCATTTTTGCCAAAAAGTTAGCCGTTGCTGGAACAACGACAGCTAAGTCGGTCCAATCTGCTAATTCAATATGCGCAACTTTTGCTTCATTTTCACTATTCCATAAGTCATCAAGTACTGGCGCCTTAGTCAAGACTGCCAAAGTCTGCTTCGTCACAAACTTTTCGGCATTCTTTGTCATGACCACTCGCACTTGATGGCCTGATCTTTGTAAATTTCTGACTACAGTGATTGCCTTATAACTTGCAATCCCGCCTGTAAGATAAACTGCTATTCTAGCCATTTATTTTCCCATTTAATTTCTAAATTCCAATTATCATGATTAACAATTAAAGAATCGATGTAGCCTTTTAATTTTGGCCGGACTTCAATTGATCGACGATATTCTTCTGAATTTATAATTTCAGCCTTAGTTTTACCGCCTTTACCAACAAAGTAATCCCAGTGCATATCACCTAAAAAACGGGCAATCTTATGCTTTTCCTCATCACTTAATTCCATATTATCTAAATAACGTAAGTGGTAGCGATTATTTTTCTCAAATAAGTCCCACAGGTATTGCCGATAATTATTCAAATGACCATGCTTTTCAGCTGGTGCAAGATAATCATCCATGTTAAAGCTATGACGATGGTATGTTAATTTATCATTACTTAAACTAATCTCACCATAACCCTGATCTGTTGAACTAAAACATGAAGTAACGACTTCATAGGCTGTACAATCAGCTTCTTTAACAATACTTTGAGCATGAATATGCCCTGAAAAAACAGCCTGAACATTATACTTATTAAATAAACGCTTAACTTGACTTGCATTATCCAAGACAAAATTGTGATAAATCACCGCATTATGACGATACAAATTATGGTGCATAAAAAAGAGCACATGCTGATGATTTGACTCAGCTTCAATAATTTCACCTTCAATAAAAGCCAATTCTTCATCATCAATTTGTCCATGAGTATTCGGATGAGTTAAAGAATATTCCATCGGATAAATATTAGAATCCGCTAAAATCAGACGATATTTGGGGCTTAAATTTACACTATATGCCAGTGAACTTCCATCTTCTCTAGCGGCATAACGATAACTGCTATCATAGAAAATCTCTTTAAAATCCTGCGGACTAACTTGATCAGTTCGGTATTGGACATCTTCTTTAAATTTTCTCGCCCAGCCATCGTAAATATCATGATTACCTGGTAAAACAAGCAACTTAATCCCTTGACGCTTCAATGGAGCAAAAATTTCCGCAAATCTTTGTAAGGATAATCTTTCACCATTAAAGGTAATATCACCAGTTACAACCACAACATCAGGATGTTTTTCCAAGACTTTTCTCGTAAAAGCAAGTAAAGCCTTTTGTTGATAGTGTAAGTCCTTACCAACACTAGTATCTTGCATCTTTTTAAATGCCCAGCCCTTGTCATGCAGTTCATTTGCAATTAAGTGGGTATCACTAAGCACCCAAATTTTAGGATTCTCTTTTTCGGTTAGAACATTCTTTAACATTTCCCGTCACTTTTTTCATTCAGAAATCATCGTTTGTTTGCCCAGAATTGGTAAAAATCAACTCTTAGGTTACCATTGAATAATTTACGCTTCTTGGTAGCCTTTTGTCCAAAGAATTTTTCAAATTCTGGATCACTTGTTAAATAATATTGACTAAAATCGTGATAACTTCCCAAAACTTCGCCCATTTCTTGATATAACTTATGAGCTCCTTCACGATCTTTTAATCTTTTACCATAAGGTGGGTTTGAAATAATAATACCGTTTTCAAGGTCAGTCTTAAAGTCCTTCACCGCAACTTGTTTAAATTTAATATCTTGTAAGACTCCCGCATTATGAGCATTTAGCTTAGCATATTCAAGCACACTTTGATCAATGTCACTAGCCCAGATATCACTTTCAAGGGGTTTGATTTGGGCCTGAGCATCTTCAACTCCTGCTTGATGCAAGTTTTTGTCAAACCAGTCAAAGCCATCAAAGCTGAATTCACGCTTTAAACCAGGTGCCACATTTTTTGCAATTAAAGCTGCTTCAATTGGTAAAGTCCCAGAACCGCACATTGGATCAATCAAAGGGTGCGTCCCATTAAATGGCGTTAATTCGAGCAGTCCCGCTGCAAAGGTTTCTTTTAAAGGTGCTCCCCCATGCTCTACTCTATAGCCACGTTTAAATAAGCTAGCTCCAGTAGTATCAAGTGATAAGCGGGCAACATCTTTATAAATATGAATATCTAATGGGAAGGTATTTCCACTTTCAGGTAAAAAGCCGCGACGATGATACTCGTTAACCATCTTATCAACGATTGCCTTTTTGACGATTGATTGGACATCAGGTTCAGAGTGTAACTTACTTCTAACTGCTCGTCCTTGAACTGGGAAACATGCATCAACTGGTAATAACATTGCCCAATCGAAAGCATAAACTTCATCATAAAGTTGTTCAAAGCTATATGCCTTAAACTCCTTTAATAAAATTTTGATTCGGTCGGCACTTCTAAGCCACAAGTTAGTTTTGACAATATCAGCTTGACTGCCTTCAAAAAATACTCGACCATTTTCATTTCTAGTTTTGTAGCCTAAGTTTTTTAATTCTTTGCTGACAACACTTTCAAAGCCAGCACCCATTGTTGCATAAAGAGTATATTTTTCTGTCATAGTTTTCTTTCTTTTAAATTAATTATTGCCATAAAAAAAGTTGAGCCCCTAAAGACTCAACTAGCTTTGCAAATTTCTATAAGCCACGTTCTGTTCCAGCAGCAGTTAGCCAAGCTACTGCCTTTAGCAATCATCTATCTTCAAAAAATGATCTCGCCTTTAGTTCAATTCCTTAGACGAAGACGCCCCTACCAAGTTTGGGTTGCCCGCTCGCAGGGTTTACCTCGTTCCACCAAATCGGTTTCCCGACTTGCTACGTCACTGTGGCACTTTCCAGGATATTAACACATAGCCAAAAGGCCTTAGTGCTTTTTCCGCCATAATAATGCTGATGCATTATCCTCCAGCTTATTGGGCTGAATACGATCACTACGAGCATCGCAGCTCGTGCGGGCGTGGACTTTCCTCAGCTAACAATAGTTAACCGCGATTGCTCAAAATTTGCATCGAATACAATTATAACAAAAGCTTATTGATTTTGCATACCATAAACGCGTTGTTCAAGGTTATAAACTTTTCTTTCCAGACTAGATACCCGTTGAATTAGTTCCATATTGGTACTAATTTCGTTAGTTTGAACTGGATTATTGAATGAATGAGTCGGATTATAAGTTTTTACATCATCGTCAAATTGGTTGAAATTATTAGCTGGAATTGTTGGAGCCGGCTCACTATTAGTGGCGGTAGCTCTTACACTATCAGTGCGTTGGCTTTCTAGCAATTCTCTTTGCAATTTACCAATTTTTCCATATAAATCTTCAATAATACTGTTATAAGTTTCGTAATCAGAGATTATTTGATCAAGAAAATGATCAACTTCATCGGTGTCATATCCTTTCATCTTATGAGCAAATTGCTTTTTTAAGATGTCTTGGGATGATAACTTAATATCTTTTAAATCTGCCATCTATGACAACTCCTTTGTCTTTTTTATTTTATCAAAAAATTCGCTCAGAGAAAAATTAATCTGCTAAAGCTTAGCTTCTTTTTAAGATTTCTATTCTAGTTTTGATAGCGACGATTTTCTTCATATTCATTAGCTGCATCTTGTAAGCTATAAAAATCAATCAAATCTAAATCATAATCTTTTTGTTCTTGATACTTTAAAATTAATTCATAATCATACTTTGGCTTTCCTGGCTTTTCTGGATCATAAATCATTAATGCACTATCGGTATGTTCAATCATAAAGTTTTGATAATTGCGCAATTGAACTGGGCTTTGATAAGGGCGATTTGAAGTTGCACCATAAAAGTCGACTTGCTCTTGCAAGTTATAAAGCCTTGCCTGGTTTTCTTCGTTCCAGCGCTTTGAAAATTCCTGATAAGGCGCCATCAGCGATGTATGGATGGGATAATCTTTTTGTAATTCTATTGCTTCTTCTAGTGCCCACTGCTCGACGCCTAAATTAGGACCGCTAATTACCCAATCCAATTCACCATCTTCAAGTAACTGTTTTAATTTACGATTTAAACAATACTTAATAACTGTAATTTTCGGATCTTTTGGACTGAAAACACCTAATTCATAGGAACGATAGCCAGTAATCCAAAGTCTTTTCATTGTTTTCTACCTCACTTAGCATTAACTATACTACTTTATGGTCCTTTTTTGCTATAATCATTAGCAGGGAGTGAAGAAAAGTTGGTAAAATATCCTTCTGGCTCCAAGGCTGCTATTTCTGGAGAAGTTTATATTCCTAAGAAAAAGAGCCACCGAGCAAAAAAAGCAGTCAATTTCTCTGATCGTGGAATGACTTTAGAAGAGCAAATCAATGAATCCAATGCTTACTATCTTGAGCAAGGTCTTTGTGTTGTTCACAAAAAGCCAACTCCAATTCAGATTGTTAAAGTTGATTACCCTAAACGTTCAAGAGCCGTAATTCGTGAAGCTTATTTTAGACAAGCTTCCACTACTGACTACAATGGCGTATATCAGGGTTATTATTTGGACTTTGAAGCTAAAGAGACAAAGAATAAGCGCTCTTTTCCTTTGAAGAACTTTCATGATCACCAGATTATCCATCTTTCTCGCTGTTTAAAACAGGATGGCATCTGCTTTACAATCATTCGTTTTTCTAGCTTGAACCGGTACTTTGTGACCCCAGCTAGCTTTGTAATTAAGTGTTATCAAAATCCAGATAAAAGTAGCATCACTTTAAAGGAAATTGAAGCAATTTCATATGAGATTAAATCTGGCTTTCGTCCTACCCTCCCTTATTTGGAAGCCATTGATAAATTTATTGCAGATAGGAGCAAAAGCTAAATGGCAGAATATAATTCTAGTTCAGCAAAAGATAATTCTACAAGGCCTACCCGCACTAGTATGAGACGCGGAAAAAAGCCGGCAAAGAAAAAGACTTGGGTTCAAGTCTTTAAATGGATATCGATTGCTGTGTTACTAATCTTGGTCTCTGGCGTCGGGCTTTTCGCTTATTATGCCAAAGATGCACCTAGCATCAGTCAAAGTCAACTTCAAAGCGGAGGAACAAGTAGTTTATATACTAATGACGGCAAATTCTTACTTTCATTAGGATCTGAAAAAAGAACTTATGTCAAAAGTAATGAAATTCCGCAACAATTAAAGGATGCTGTTATTTCAGTTGAAGATAAGCGCTTTTATTCTGAAAACTTGGGAATTGACCCAATCAGAATTGTCGGCTCAATCCTTTCAAACGCTAAAGCTAGTGGAATTGCAGCTGGTGGTTCAAGTATCACCCAACAATTAGTTAAGTTAACAGTCTTTTCAACTGCAGCTTCACAAAGAACCCTTAAGCGTAAAGCTCAAGAGGCTTGGCTAGCAATTAAGGTTGAACATGACTACACTAAGGAACAAATTTTAGAGTTCTATATTAATAAGGTATATATGAATTATGGTAACTATGGTATGGGGACTGCAGCTAGTTACTATTATGGTAAATCACTTAAAGATCTTGACTTAGCTCAAATCGCCTTAATTGCAGGGATGCCAAACGCCCCCGTTGCATATGATCCATATACCTACCCTAAGGCTGCTAAATACCGCCGAGATATTGTCCTCCAAGCAATGTATGCTAACGGTAAAATTACTAAAAGCCAAATGATTGCAGCCAAAAACGAATCTATCACCAACGGACTTAAGACTCACCAATCAAGTAGTGAATCTAACTTACGAAAGATTGATGACCCATATATTAAAGAAGCAATTAGTGAAGTTAAGCAAAAAGGCTATGATCCATATAATGATAATTTAAAAATCACTGTTAATATTGATCAAGATGCCCAAAACAAGCTTTACGAATTGGCTAATAACAGTAGTTCAATTCCATTTTCTTCAAGTAAAATGCAAGTTGGTGCAACTGTTGTTGATCCAACTAATGGTCACGTAGTTGCAATCATTGGTGGCCGTAATTTACCTTCAGTTCAATTAGGATTAGACCGTGCTGTTCAAACCGGTCGTTCTACTGGTTCTACAATTAAGCCGGTACTTGATTATGCGCCAGCAATTGAATATCTTAACTGGTCAACTGCTCACTACCTTGAAGATACCAAATATGTTTACCCAGGAACTAATATCCAACTTTATGACTGGGATAATAGTTATTTAGGTAAAATGACCATGCGCTATGCCTTAGAGCAATCGAGAAATGTTCCAGCTGTTAAGACTTTAGCTAAAGTTGGCCTTAAGAAAGCTGCCCTCTTTGCTAGAAAAGCCGGTATTAATGTTGACTCTAATTCCGGCCTTTCAGTTGCAATTGGTGCAAATGCTTCCTCACTGCAAATGGCTGGTGCATTTGGTGCATTTTCAACTGGTGGGATTTATCATAAGCCTCAATTTGTTTCAAAAATCGAAACTGCAGATGGTGTAATTCACTCATATGATTCTACTGGAACTCGCATTATGAAAAAATCAACAGCTTACATGATTACCGACATGTTAAAGGGAGTTTTAACTAGTGGTTCTGGTACCATGGCTAAGACAGGACTTCATGAAGCCGGTAAAACTGGGACTGTTAAATATTCAGACGAAGAATTAGTTAAGTATCCTAGTTATGCTTCAACACCAAAGGATTCATGGTTTGTGGGATATACTAAGAAGTATTCTATTGGTGTTTGGACTGGATATGACAACTTGAGTGATGGAACAATAAGTGGTCAAGGACAATATGCTGCTCAATTACTTTACAAGTATATGATGAAGTATTTGATGCAAGACAAGACAAATAGCAACTGGAAAAAGCCAAGTACTGTTGTTAAGCGAAGAATTGTTAAAAACAGTGATCCACTAGAAGTTGCTTCACCTGGTCAATCAAACTATACTACTGAATTATTTGTCAAAGGTCACGCCCCTTCTAGTCCATATTCTGATTCTGACTATGACAGTGATGATGAAAAAGTAACTAGTTCAAAAACTTATTCAGCATCTAGTTCAAGCGATGAAGAAGATGGTGATGGCTCAACTAACCAATCTAGCTCAAGTCAATCAAGCAGTAACAATAACGGTGGAAATGGTGATGATAGTAGTACTAGTCAAAACAATACTAATACTACCGATAACCAAAATAACAACAATACCGGCAACAATAATACAAATAACACTAATAATAACAATAACCATTAACTCTTAAGCAGATAGTTTTCATTAACTATCTGCTTTTTAGAAAGGGAAATTTGATGTTTATCAAAATAAGTAAAGATTTAAATTCCAAATTATATCAAGACTGTCTAAATCTAAGAAAAGAAGTCTTTATTAAAGAACAAGGTGTTCCACCTGAACTCGAAGTTGAAAGTCAAACTGATGAACAGGCCCTTTACTTTGGTGGCTATCTTGATAATCAACTAGTAAGTTGCGCCCGCGTCAAACTTGAAGACGACAAGACCTGGCATATTCAGCGTGTTGCCACTAAAAAGAATTTTAGAGGCCGTGGTTTAGCAAAAGAGTTATTTAATAAAATTGACGCTGAAGCTAAAAAGCGTTGCATTACTACCCTAACTTTAGATGCCCAAGATCAAGCTCAAGGCTTTTACTTAAAACTAGGCTATAAGGTAGTTGGTCAAGGTTTTATGGATGCTGGTATTCCCCACCACAGAATGTACAAAGAAATATAGCTTTACATAATTTTATTTATGGATATAAAAAAAGGAGCACAACGTCAAAAGTTGTACTCCTTTTATTTTACTTATCAAATTCACTTACTGGTGCAAAACTACGGCGATGAATTGGAGTTGCTCCGAATTCTTTAAGGGCTGCCAAATGCTTAGCAGTTCCATAACCAGCATTATGTTCAAAATCATATTGCGGATAAATCTTCGCATAATCATTCATCAATTCATCCCTAAAGACTTTGGCCACAATTGAAGCCGCTGCAATTGAATTAGACTTACTATCTCCCTTAATAAGTTCAATTTGCTTAATATCAATTGGCACTTTCATTGCGTCGACTAAAAGTAAATCTGGCTTTACCGCCAGATTTTTAACGGCTTGTGCCATTGCTACCCGGTCTGCTTCATAAATATTAATCTCATCAATTAAGGCGGGACTACCGACACCAATTCCGACTGCAACTGCCTGATCTAAAATTTTTGGATATAGTTCTAGACGTTTTTGTGGACTTAACTTCTTTGAGTCATTAACATCAATCAAATCAAAACTATCATCTAAAACAACTGCTGCTGTAACTACGGGCCCTGCAAGTGGTCCTCGACCAACTTCATCAACTCCAGCGACAATACTGCCGTTTGCCCAAGCTTTTTTTTCATAGCTAAAGCGAGCCATAAATTCAGCCTTTTTTTGCGCTAGCTTGGCTTGTTTACGCTGATAACTTGCCAGTAATGCCTGAACACCTTTACGTTCATCTTTTGCTAATTCTGCTAGCTGCTCAGCTGTCACACCAGCTGCTAGCATTTCCTTTATTTCTTTGATACTCATGCGTCAACTTTTTCTAAATTAATCTTACCTAATCTACCTTTACGTAATTGATTTAATAAAAACATACTCATGCGATCATAATCATCCCGCATCCCATATTTTTTAGTCATTTCAAGCAATAATTCAGGTAGTGGCAAGTTGACTACGTCAGCTTCTGGTAAACGACTAAACTCCACTAAGTTCTTGAGATAATTTTGCCGTAAATAATCCATCACAAACAAAGCTACATCATCAGCATGAAAAACACTTTCTTTAATAGCACCAAGAGCAGCTAAGCGATAGCCAACTTTCTGATCTTCAAACTTCGGCCAAAGAATTCCGGGAGTATCCAGAATTTGGACATTTTGGCTCGTCTTAAGCCAAGTCTGTCCCTTAGTAACACCAGGACGGTCCCCTACAATTGCAACATTACGACCAACTAGACGGTTAATAATCGTTGACTTACCACAATTTGGAATCCCCACCAGCGAAATTCTAATTGTCGGATTACTTGCACCTTTTGCTTCTAGTTTTTTCGTTTTTTCCCTAGCAGCCTCTTTAATTAAATTAAACAACTTATCCATATTAGTTTTATGTTGCGCATCTAAGCTAATCACAAACTTGCCTTCGCTAGCCAAATATTCGCTCCACTTTTTCACTTCTTGTGGATCAGCTAAATCACTTTTATTCAAGATAATAATATGTGGCTTACTACCAACCAAGTCACTAATCAAAGGGTTTCTGGAAGAAACTGGGATTCTAGCATCAACAACTTCAACAATCACATCAAGCAAGTTAAGTTTATCCTCTAATTGATTGCGGGCCTTATTCATGTGGCCAGGATACCATTGAATTGCCATATAAAAATCCTTTCTACTTCTGTATAATGCTTTATTAATTATAGCATGAATTCAATGTAAGCAAAAAAGGCACTCGAAAGCGCCTTTTTAATCTGCTTTTGTTCCTAAAAATAAAATTTCTGCTAATAGGGTCTCACGATAAACTTTCAAAAATGCTTCACGATACTCTTGCTCACTTTGGGCAATTTGACCTAAATAATTGCGCTCTAATCTAAAAGCATAGCGATAAACTTCATCACGAAATTCACGTTCATGTGGCTTTAAATCAGGCCTCCGCACAGTTTTACTTAATTCTTTTGAGTAGTCCTTAATTGAAACCTCATTTAACTGCGACTTCATATCGTAAAGTAATTGCCGTCTAAGTGGTTCTGGCAAGTATATCTTATCTAATTCCTGCATGGCATAATCAACCATATCTTTACGCATCTTCTGCATTTCCTTAACTTGAGCATCATCAGAGACTTCCTTGGTCAAAAGGAAGCGAAAAATGATTGTCGGTACAATCATACTAAGAATAATCAAAGTTGAACTTGCCAGCAAAGCAAAATGAATATCAGATGATTTAAGTGATTCTTCCGTTAAGGTATATGCTAAAGCAAACGTTACTGCCCCGTGAATTCCACCTAAACTAAAGGCCCAGGCCCGTTTTTGATCTTTTCTAAATTCAGTAATAAAGGTATAAAGATAACGAACTAAAACATTAATTACATACAAAAGACTACCGGTAAAAATTGCCAAAATGGTCTGTGAATTGAATATATCTTCTTTTAACAAGCGGACAATTACTAAACCAAGAATTACAAAAACAGCCCCGTTAAGTAATTCAGTAATGACAATACTAAATTGTGAACCAACAAAAACCACTTGAGGATTTGTAAGTTTATTTCGTTGATGTTCCGCATTATGAATCAGCCCTGCAGTTACCACTGTAATTACCCCTGAAATATGCATTTCTTCTGCTAAAAAATAAAGGATAAATGGGGTAAACAGATAAGTTAGTAAAACTGGTGTATTCAAGCTATAGCTACTAGTACTCAAGCTATATGACTTCATCACCTTTTGGCGCACAATACCTAATAAAAATGAACTTAATAAGCCAAAGGCAAGTCCCCCAACTACTGCCCAAATTAAATTACCAATCCCAGCAATAATTTGTAAATCGCGGTGAACATACCAAGTAGTCATGACTGATAACAAAATAATGCCTGAAGCATCATTAAATAAAGATTCATTACGCAAATAATAAGCAACTTTTCTTGGAACGTGAAGTGAATGCGTTACGCTTTCACTTGCTGTTGCATCGGTTGGAGTGGCAATAGCAGCTAAAATAAAGCAAAAAGCTAAATCCATTCCAGTTAAATAATTAAGTGTAAAACCCGAAACCAAAGTTATCAGCAAAATCATGAAGACTGTTAAACCAACTATCGATTTCCAAAAACGTTTAACATAGTATAGCTGAGTACTTTCACCTTCAAAGAATAAAAGTGGTGCAACAATCAATTCCATAAAAACTTCCGACTGAAAGTCTTCAACTAAGTGATTTAAAAATGGGATTACGCCTAAAACAATCCCTAAAATTAAAGCAATATAGTTAACAGAAACCTTCTGTAAATATAATTTTTGTACAACCATCGCTACAGCGGTCGTAAATAAGAGCACCAATGTTGAAATAAATATAGCCAATTAACATCACTTCCCTTTTTACAATTTACAAAAAAATGCCAAGTCTAACAAAACCTGGCATCTACTTACATATTATCTTTATATAATTCGTATGCTTTATCAAAGATAGTCATACTTGGTAAATAACTTGCGTTAAGTTCCAAATAGTCTGACAGCTTCTCATAATCTTGTTCTTGCTTAGGGAATTGCTGATCATGCTGTGCATTATTAGCAAATTCCGCAATTTCATCATGAGAATCTGGATTTCTTTGGGTCATCAAAAAACGATAAAAACTTTCTCGATATGCCATTATCTTACTCCGAATAAAACATTACTGCATATGCCCCGTGTCCAGCGTGGGTAATAATAATTGGACTAGTTTCTTGAATTAAAATCTCTAAGTTAGGATTTACTTCTTTAAATCGCTTGGCCAATGCTTCCATATCATCAGGAGTATCAACATAAGAAATACCAACCTTTTTGACATTTGGCATCTGGCTAAGCTGTTCAACTAAATCATCATCAAACTTCTTAGTGAAGCGCTTGCCACGCCCCTTACCCTTAATTGCTAAATCATCTGGCTTCATTTGTAGATGAATTCTAATATTAAGTAAAGTTGCTACTCGACCAGCTAATGGACCCAAGCGCCCACCCTTAATGATGTTATCTAAGTTTGGAACCATCATTTCAAGGTGCATTTTATTTTTGACTTCTTCTAGATGAGCTAAAATTTTTGATAATTCTAACCCTTTTTCACTATCTTCAGCAGCAGCTAATACTTCATAGCCCATAGCCCGATCAGTAAAACCAGAATCAATAATCGTAATTGGTAAATCTGGCAACATTTCTGCGGCCTGTCTTGCAGCATCAACAGTTCCACTTAAGGCTTTAGCCATGAAGATACCCAAGATTTCACTTCCGTCACTTGCAAGCTCTTTGAGTTTTTCAACAAACAAGCCAACTGGTGGTTGACTAGTCTTTGGTAACTCACTAGCTTCATCCATTTTTTGAATAAAATTCTTACGCGTAATGTCTTTACCATCAACATAAGTCTTATCATCAATCGTAATTGAAAGTGGAATTACAGTTATTTGATGACGCTCAATTTCTTCTGGACTTAGTTGGACAGATGAGTCAGTAATAATTTTAATCTTTGACAAAACTTATGCCTTCCATTCTTTTTTGCTTATTGTATTTTCTTAAAATTTACTATATCGTAAGAAATACAGACAAGCTTTTGTTTACAATTAAGTATATCAAAAAAACATTAAATAGTAATCAATGATAGAGGTCAAAATATGAAATTCAAGCAAATCTGGCAAAAACCTAAACACCCTGGTAAGGTTATCCCCTTGCTAGACAATATTTTTTCAGCTATAACCCATGGCGTTGGTTTCGGTCTAGCAGTAACAGCCTTAGTCTTATTAATTATTAAAGCTGCGCATTCTGGTAGTGCGCTAAAGGTCACTGCTTTTACCATTTATGGGGCAAGTTTAGTTTTACTCTATCTCTTTTCAACTTTGTACCATTCCCTTATCTACACTAAAGCAAGAAAGGTCTTCCAAATTTTTGATCATTCATCAATTTTCCTTTCGATTGCTGGCTCTTACACACCATATTCTTTAGTTGCAATTGGCGGAATTAAGGGTTGGCTCTTATTTGGATTTATTTGGTTAATTACTATTTTGGGAATCTTATACTATATCCTCGCTAAGAAAAAGAACAATATTTTTGAAGTCCTGCTTTACATCGGGATGGGATGGCTTGTAATCTTTACAGCACCACAGCTATACGCCACTCTTGGTAAAACTAGCTTTTGGCTTTTAGTCAGTGGAGGCATTAGTTATACCGTTGGGGCCTTCTTCTTCTCAATGCGTGGTGTACCTTTAATTCATACTGTTTGGCACCTCTTTGTTTTAGCGGGTTCAACTTTAATGTTCTTTTCCGTATATATAGGGATTTAAGATAAGAAAAATTCTTTGATACTTTCGACGTCGTTAGCAAGTTCACCGCTAACGACTTTTTCTTTAATAGTAGCTAAATTTTCACCCAATGCTGGACCAGGCTTTAAGCCCCACTTGATTAAGTCGCCACCATTAATTGCCAATTCACTATCCTTTTTAATTGGTAAAGCGGTATATTGGTCAACTAAAGCTTCTGAATTAACTGGTTGACCCAAAATTCGGCTAACATCACAAGCTGATACTACTACTTCAAGCCCTGCTTGGTAGAGTTCAAAACTTGTTGGTGTGTGATCACTTAAAAGATCGAAGAAATAAATAATTTCTTCAACTCGCTTAGCCATCGCATTAGAATTCTTCCAATCACGCATAAAACGCGCAATTTCTTCATTTGGTAATTTCAATAAAATAATAATCACTGCCCAAGCACTCGCCTCAGTTGAAGGGGCAAATGTTAAACTTGGAAAAACGGATAACTGTTCTTTTTTACCTCTAAAATCAGGCACTTCCTCACTTAACTCGGTATTAAGGAAGACTTGAAAAGCCTGACGCGCATTTTGTCCAAGACACATCTTAATAAATTCATCACGAATTCGTTCAACACTAATCTTGCTCAATAATTCATGATGATCTTTAATTGCAGCTTCAGTCTTGGCTTCAATTGTAAATTTCAATTGACTCATAAAACGTACAGCACGCATCATTCGAAGTGCATCTTCATGGAAACGCTGCTCAGGATCACCAACTGCCTTAATTAACTTCTGATTTAAATCAGTGAGTCCGTCAAATAAATCGCGAATTTCACCATCTTGGTCCATTGCTAGGGCATTAATCGTAAAGTCACGGCGTTTTAAATCTTCTGCTAAATTTTGAACAAATTCGACTTTATCAGGTCTGCGATAATCTTGATATCCTGATTCGGTTCTAAAAGTGGTAATCTCGTAGCTACTATCACCATATAAAACGGTAACGGTACCATGCTGAATACCAGTATCAATTGTATGAGTAAATAACTCTTTAACTTCTTCAGGATATGCACTGGTTGCAATGTCAACATCGTGAATATGTCGCTCTAAAAGCAGGTCACGAACACTACCGCCGACAAAATATGCTTCATAACCAGCAGTTGTCAAGGTCTTTAGTACTGGTAAAGCCTGGATAAAAATCTCCGGTAAGTTGTTTATTCTCATTGTTTACGTCATCATTTCTTTTTCTTTATAAATCTAATATTCTTTTGTTAAAATGAGGTTATGTCAATAAAGGAGTTGCCTTCAATGAAAAAAATCTCATCTCATTTCTTAATAGAATTAATAATGATTGCTATCGGTTGTGCAATCTATGGTTTAAGCATCGACATGATTAGCATCCCTAATCAGTTAACCGATGGTGGATTAAGCGGAATTACCCTGCTTATCTATCATTGGTGGAAAATAAATCCAGGTTTAAGTACCTTGATTCTTAATATTCCACTAATCCTAATTGGCTTTCGTTATTTAGGTAGACGCCTAATGATTGAAACTATTTGGGGAACGATTTGTTTATCATTCTTCTTAAGTTTTTGGCGCCTCATACCTATTATAAATCAATTTAGCTTAGAACACGACCTCTTATTATCGGCAATCTTAGCTGGACTACTTTCCGGATTAGGATTAGGGCTTGTTTTTCGTTTTAACGGTACGACTGGAGGTTCTGATATTATTGCCAGAATTGGTCAGCAAGAACTTGGCATCAGCTCAGGTCGAATCTTCTTTGCTCTAGATTTTATTGTATTGACAATTTCCTTATCCTATATTGATATCCGTCACATGCTTTATACATTAATTGCCTGCTACATCCTATCAATTGTCATGGATAAGGTTCAACAAGGTGGTACACGTGCCAAGTCACTCTTTATTATTTCAGATAAATATGAAGAAATTGCTAAGTTAATTGATATTAATATTGACCGTGGCTTCACTTATATTAACGCTGAAGGTGGCTATAATCGCTCCAAAAAGCATATTCTTTATTGCATTGCTTCAGCTAATGAAGTGCCAGCAATAAAGCGGCTCGTTTTAAATGAAGACCCTCAAGCATTTATGCAAATCTATGATGTTAATGAAGCTTTAGGTGATGGTATTAGCTTCAATCGTAAAAAACGTAATTGGTTAAAGAGTTTAAGGTAAAAAGAAAATGCACTAGTTAAGCTAGTGCATTTTTTATATACCAACCCCATTTGCATAAACAATTCACAATCGTTGTTATAACAATGTGGAACTGTATTTTTACATATCAGACAAAATATAAGTCGTTTTGTATTCGCTATCATTTGCTATTTATTAGCAAATATAATTGTTTATTCAAAACTTATGTTTTATAATCCGTGGAACTACTGGTGTTACTCTACTTAAAGCTATTTCCACAATGGTCATTAGCATACAAAAAAGGATTGAATCCAAATAGATTCAATCCTCTTTTTGCTTTGTTAAAGAAGTTAGTCTCTTCTAGTTTTTACAAGTTACTTTCTTTTCTTCTTACGGCTTGCTGCACCAAGTGCAGTACCCATACCGATTGCGGTTAAACCGAGTAATGCAGCAGCTTCATTATCTGAACCAGTTTGAGGAAGCTTTCTAGCATTCTTACCAGCTAAGTTTGAAGCTCTAAGAGTTGCTCTCTTAGAAGCCTTAATACCACGAACTGAAGTTACTTTACCTCTAGATTTGCCAGAAGTCTTCTGAGTTTCATTGGTATTTTGACTTGGCTTATTATTTGGTTTGCCGTTTTCAGGTGTAGTCTTACCGCCTTCATGAGTCTTAGGTGTGTTATCACCCTCGTGACCATGATTGCCACCTGGGGTCTTGCCACCATGATCATTACCACCTTCATCAGGAACATAATTCCACTTGTAGGTTACAGTAAGTTCGACATCTGAAGTCTTATCATCAACTGCTTGCTTGTCAATTTCTGCCTTAGCAAGTTGCTTGTGGTTATTTGGATCAGTTGTGTCAGTTACCGTTGCAGTGTAGCCTGGCTTGTTGATGTCATATGCATCCCAAGCCTTGACGTTAGGATCCTTATATTGCCAATCACCATAATGATCAACTTGGTTAGTTACCTTGTTAATGAAGACATCACGAACAAATTCAACTTTTTGTTCTACCTTCTTGATAACTTTACCCTTTTCATCCTTGAAGATAATTGTCCGAGTCTTGGTCATTTCTCTAACGATTTGACCATCCTTGTTATTAGGATCCTTGGCACCATCTGGAAGCTTGTCAGTTGGCTTGTAGTCATCAATTTCAGCATGGAAGCCGATTACGATGTTTTGGTCCTTAGATGAATCATTATCGAAGAGTGTTGGTACTTCAGTATGACCATCATAAATCCAGCCAAGCTTAGTCAAACGACCAATAATAGCTTCAATGTAAGATTGAGCTTGAGCCTTGTCAACCATGCCATTAGATACACCGTAGATGATAGTTTGAAGAGCTTGTCCATCAACAGGAATTACAATTGGTGCACCAGTCTTATCATCAACAGCGATAACTCTAATTTGTTGTTGACCAGCCTTGTAAGTAATCTTAACAGTTACATCAGATTGAGGCTTTTCAACTTGAGCTACTACTTGACTATCAGTGCCATCAACTACACTTGCGTAACCCTTAACTTGAGGAACATCAACCTTTGACCAAGTATCAGTACCATCAGCAGTCCAGTCGCTGAAGCTTTGAACAGTCTTAGTTACAGGGTCGTAAGTTACGGTCCGCTTGTAAGTTACTGTTTGATCACTTGGAGCGTCAATCTTAGCACCGTCTGGAGCATCAACAACAAAGTGTCTAGTTACAGTCTTAGTCAAGTCATCCTTGGTTAAGTCGCTACCGTCTTGTTTCTTGATGCCTTCAGGTACTTTATCAGTAGTTACCTTCTTGTGCTTGAGCAAGACATTGACGCTTACAACTGAACCATCGTCACTAAACTTGATAGTTACTTGCTTTTGACTTGGGTCAACGTATTCATAACCATCAGGTAACTTAGTATCAACAGTCTTTTGTTCATCACTATGTCCAGATACTTCTTGAGCAGTACCAATTTCCTTATTACCGTCATCAGTATCGATGTAGTGGATTTGAGCCTTAGCAATATCTGCTTGGTAAGTTACAACTACCTTTTGACCATCAGCTGGGTTACCGTCTTTATCCTTAGCACTAGCTTCAGGAACCATGTTGTCAGATGCAGGTTCGTTGTTGATCAAAGTCTTATAACCTTGAAGTTTTACATTTTGTGATTCGAACTTGTCACCATCATCAAATGTCCAAGCACTGTAAGTTACTGCGTCAGCATCACCTTTAGCGAGCTTAGCACGGTCAACAGTTACAGATCTATGAGCATGAACAGTTTGGGTGATAGTTACCGGATCAGTTTGACCTGGAAGGTGAACTTCAATCTCACGGTGAACATCTGCAGTAAGTGGTTGCTTAATTGCTGAAGCAAGGTCACTTGGAATATCAGGACAAGTATCACCAGTGAAGTGATCGATATGGTGCTTGAAGTTGATAGTGTAGTGGTTGCCATCTTGAGTTACATCTACGTAGTCATAACCCTTCTTTTCGAAGTAAGCCGTGATTGCAGTAACATCACTAAGTGCACCCTTTTCACCTTGTTCCTTGCCAGTTACACCTGGGAAGGTCAAAGTGGTTTGCAATTCAGCTGGGATATCCAAATCCTTATTAGCATCATTGTCATGAGCTGAAATAGTAATGGTTGTGCCGTTTTCTACGTAGTAGATGTCAAGGTCGCTTACTCGGCTATCAGCAGTTACTTTATCAACTTCTTGTGCAGAAGTCATTGGAGTGTAGCCTGCTAATTGACCAGCTTCAACAGCCTTGAAGTCAACACTCTTACCATCTTCGTTTTCAGTAACGTTGCCACTAGTATCAGCAATGGTCCAATCACTAAATGTAATCTTCCCAGTTGCGTAATCCTTAGTTGCAGTTCTGTCATAAGTTACTGATTGAACTACTTCGAAGGTTTGACCAGGTTGTAAGAATGAACCTAAGACTGATGGATCTTCAAGATGTGCTGGAATGTGAATACGTACGTGACGTTCGACAGTTCTTTCGAAGTCGCTCTTATCTAAGTCACCAGTGTTGTCCTTATCAAGGTTATCAACTCTGTGCGTTAAGTGAATGATAATTGGGCTTTGAATGTCGTACTTAGTACCATCTAATTCGTAATTGCCTTCGCCATCAATTGAAATGGTTGATTCAGTCTTATCAGGATCAACTAATACATAACCATTTGGAATCTTGTAACTGTAGACAATGTTAGCACCATCTTGCTTACCAATGATTGTGTCAAAGGCAACATCCTTATTGTCCTTGTCGTCGTGGTAAATAACCTTCACTGTAGCAGGTTGAGCAACGTAGTTGATAGTAATTTCATCGCCGTTGTCATCTGGTCCTGGAGTTACTTCAGTTACTTGATCAGTAGTTGGAGTGTATCCAGCAACCTTAATAGCATCAGCACTAATTGGCTTCCAAGTTGGACCATATTGAGTTGTGGTCTTGCCGTCTTGGCTTTCAGTTGGAGTTTGAGTGTTCAAAGTCCAATCAGTGTAGCCGACTACTTGATGAGTTACCTTATCAACAATTGCGTCACGGCTCCAAACAACGTGTTGGATTACAACTTCAGTGCCAGCAGGCTTATTAAGAGTAATCTTTCTTACGATGTCATGCTTCAAATCAGCTTCAGTTAACTTAGAACCATCTGACTTAGTAGTGCCATCTGGAATCTTAGTGCTTGGTACATTTTCAGTATCGTGAACAACTAAGACTTTGACGTGACGACCATCAGCGTAAACAGTTGCTGAACTTGGAATAGTTGAACCTTCAGCTAACTTCCAGCCATCAGGAACAGTTACACCTGAGATAGTTACATCATGACCAACTTGACCTTCAAATGACTTAGATGAACCAACGACATTGCCGTCTTTATCAACGAAGTCAATTTGAGTTGAGCCATCTTGACCAACGTAGTCAACAACTACATCACTAGCGTTTTGAGGTTCGTCATTTACATAAGCAACTGGAGCACTTGGAACACTAGTTACTGTAGTATCACCAATCTTAGCAGTGTAGCCGCTGTAGCTTGGAACATCTTGACTTGCAAAGTCTGGAGTAGTCCAGTCACCTAATGTAGCAACATGAGTTACTTCATCAACAGTAGCAGTTCTATGAGCAGTTACATGTTGAGTAAATTCAACATCGCCATTTGGTGTGTGAAGGATAATCTTGCGAGTTACGTCCTTAGTTAAGTCGGACTTAGTTAAGGCAGTATTGTCACCCTTCTTAACGTTGTCAGGAATAGTGTCAGTGCCTTCGAAGTTCTTCTTAGCATGACGGAAGTTCAAGATAACTTGTTGATCAACACTCTTATCCTTGTCGAAGTCACTTGGATAAATTGCACTGTCAAATTCGTAACCGCGAGCTTCCATCAACTTCTTGATTTGGTCAACGTAAGCCTTAACCTTGTCGGTTGGAATTTCAGTACCAGATTTGCCAGTGATTACTGGACCTTCAAGATCATTAGTAATGTCAAGGTCAGTGATTTCCTTGTTATCAGTAATATCAACAACCTTAAATCTTACCTTTTGATCTTGTGGCAAGTAGTGAACATCGATAGTTGAATCAGCAGTTTCAGCAGTAATCTTATCTTCTTCTAGTACCTGTTCACTTGGAGTAGTGCCGTTGACACTAGCATCGTAACCTCTGAAGTTATCAACATTAATTGCATCAAACTTAGTGTCACCTTGTGGTGTCCAGTCACCGTATTGAACAGTTCCGTCACCGTAAACAGTTACTGGTCTTGCAAAGTGAACTTCTTGAACAATTGTAGTCTTAACTTCTTGACCCTTTTCGTTAGGTACATAGATGTTAACTGTTCTAGTTACAGTCTTAAACATCTTGTCTCTAACTTCAGCGCTAACTTCCTTATCAAGGTCCTTATCGCCTGGATTGTAAGTGTGCTGAGTTGGTTCAACAGTGATTGTGATGTTAGTTAAGTCAGAACCATCACCTGGGAAGGTAATAGTTGTTGGAACTTGCTTACCATCCTTAGGAACTTGGTAACCAGATGGAAGTACTGGAGTTACATTTTCAGTAGAACCAGTGTGACCATTAATAGTTTGACTACCAAGTTGCTTACCAGTCTTGTCAACATAAACAATTTGTACACTCTTAGCATTTGCAGTGTAAGTGATGTTAACGGTTTGGTTACCAGTGTAAGCAGTAACTGTTTGGCTAGCAACATCCTTTCCTTGTCTGCCATCTACGTAAGTAGTGTAGCCAGCCACATCGTCGGCAGTGTAAGCATCCCAACTATCAGTACCATCAACTGTCCAAGCGCTGTAAGTAGTTGCACCAGTAGCAGCGTTGACACTTGCAGTTCTAGTGAAGTGAACAGTTTGCTTAATAGATTGTGGAGCTTCATTTGGCTTATTAACGATGATAGTTCTAGTTACATCCTTAGTAAGTTCAAGGTTATCTGGGTTGTTCTTTGAGTCGTAGTTATCAACATGTTGTTTTACAAAGACATCAATACCAATATCAGTTGCTGGGATAGTAATTTCTTCTGAAGTCTTTTGACCTGGAATTAAGTCATATCCCTTTGGAGCTGTGAAGTTAACTTCTTGAGTTGAACCAACAGTAGCTCTAATTACTTGTGGGTTATCAACTTGAACTTCTTTACCAGTATCAGCATCAATGTAGTGAACAGTTTGTTGACCTTGCTTACCAGTGTAAACAACTGTGACAGTTACGTTTTGTGGATCCTTCTTATCAACATTTACGCTTGGTACAACACCATCAGTACTATCGTGTCCGTCAATGGTCATTGTGTAGCCATCAAGAACAGGAGCGTTGTATTTGTCGAAGCTACCAGTCCAGTCGCCGTACTTAGTTTCTCCAGTTACCTTGTCCTTAGTAGCAGTTCTAGTAGCAGTAATTGTTTGAACTACTGGACTTTGCTTGCCAGCACCGATAAATTGGATAGTTCTAGTTACGGTCTTCTTAGCTGCTGGATCAGTTGCTGAAGTATCTTCAGTTCCGTGACCAAAGTGAAGTGTGATGGTCTTGTTACCTTGTTCATCAGTAGTAATTGTTGGAGCTGCCTTTGATACATAACCTTTTTCAGTTAAGTAATCATTGATGTCCTTAATTACGCTGTCTACCTGGTCTTGAGTGATTGGGGTATCACTATCACCCTTAAGAGTAGTAGTAAATGAACCTGGTAATGAGATTGGTTCACCATTTTGATCATCGTCAACAGCCTTGAAGGTATCAGTTTGTTTATTAGCAACATAACTGATGTTAACTGTAGTATCTGGATCAGTTGCCTTAACGCCATCTACTTCAGGAGCTTGACCGACAATTGTGTAGCCGTCAACTGGTTGAGCAGTAACTGCGTCAAACTTGTCGTCACCATCAGCAGTCCAATCAGTGTAGTGAGTTTCGCCAGTTGCCAAGTTAATTTCTTGGTTTCTAGTGAAGTGAACACTTTGAACTTGCTTAGTTTGCTCACCCCTAGTATCAGTGATGATAACTGTTCTAGTTACGGTCTTGTTCAAAGCATCATTATGAGTATCATCGCTACCCTTAATGGTCTTAGTTACTTGGTGAACATGAACAGTAGCAACATTCTTACTATCATCAGCGTCAAGGGTTGCAGTAGTTGGAATAGTTTGACCATCGTCTAAGTTCCAGCCAAATGGAGCTGAACTCTTAATTTGAACGGCGTCACCAGTCTTACCTGTTACGGTATCAGTCTTAATTACGTTACCATTTTGATCAACATAGTTAACCTTGTAGTTACGTACTTCAGCCTTGTAGGTAACAGTAAGATCTTCATCAACATCCCTGTCAGTAACAGTTACGGCATCAAAGCCACTCACTGTTGGAATGTAGCCAGCAATAGATGGAGTAGTTACGCTAGCCCAAGTGTTGCTTTCGCCATCCTTAGGAGTCCATGCACCGTAAGTTACCTTACCAGTAGTTGGGTCGTATGTTGCGCTTCTAGTGAAGTGAACTTCTTGAGTTACATCTTCTGGAGCAGCAACACCGCCACCTTCAACTGTGTAGTGAATAGTTCTCTTGATAGTCTTTTCAACTACACCGTGATCAGCCTTAATTTGTTCTTCAGTCGCAGGCTTAGTATCAGCAGTTACAAGAACCTTGATTGGCTTGTTAGTTGCACCAAGAGTTGTAGTTGAGAAGCTTTGGTTATCAACTAACTTGTAGCCCTTTGGCATGTTATGGGTAATTGGAGTGTTGATATCAACGCTGTCACCAGTATTACCAGATACTGAAGTATTGCCAACTGTCTTACCATTAGCTACATCAACGTATTCAATTGGTTGGCTTGTTCTTTGCGCTACGTAGTCAACGTTAACAGTGACATCCGTAATTGGTTGACCATCACTTAAAGCAGCAAGAGTGTCTGCCTTAGTTTGAGCCTTGCCATCAACTTGAGATTCATAACCAGCAACTTGATCAAAGTCATATTCATCAAATGAACTGTCAGCTGGAGTCCATGCACCAAAGCTGATTGCCTTAGTCTTAGCATCATCATTAGTTGCACTTCTAAAGGCAACAGTATCAACAGTAACTGTACGAGTTAAGTGAATTCTTTGAACAAGAGTCTTATCACCACTTGGCAAGTGTTCAATGATAGTTCTAGTTACATCACGGTTAAGATCCTTATCACTTACATATTGTCTGAATTCGTCTGGAATGTTACCAGTTGAGTAAGTACCAGGAACTTGCTTGAAGTGAAGTGTTACCGTTGAGCCACTTGCTGAGTACTTAGTAGGAATACCTTCAACGCTGACGTAAGTGTAACCTTGCTTAGTTAAAGCAGTAGTAATGCCAGAGATGACATCGCTAACCTTGTCAGCTGGAACAACTGCATCAGTCTTACCAGTGATTGACTTAATGACATCAGCTGGAATTGCAATTTCTTCGCCATTCTTGGTGTCGTTAACAGCCTTAAAGCTTACAGGTTGTGCATCTTCAGGTGTGTAAACAACATCAACATGAGCATCAGGAGTTTCAGCAGTTACATTTGGAACCTCATCAACAGTGTTGTGAGTGTAACCTGCAACATCTGGAATCAAGCTCTTGTCAGTAATTGCTGCCCAAGTACCGTTTTCTGGTGTCCAAGCATGATAAGTTACATGACCAGTCAAAACATCATAGCTAAATGTTCTGTGGAATGAAACTGTTTGAGCTGGAAGATCCTTAGCATCCTTACCTGGTTCGTGAACAGTAATTGTACGAGTTACTGTCTTGGTAAGGTTAGCTTCAATTTCCTTCTTGGTCTTGTCGCCAATCTTAGGACTGTTAATGTCATCGGTAGTGTCGTGAACTAAGTGAACAGTTACGTCATTAGCGCCATCAGCTGTGAAGTGAATCGTTGCTGGTAAACCATCAACTAACTTGTAGCCACGTGGTACTTGGTTAGGAACAGTTATATCTTGATCAGTTTGGCCGTGAACGGTGTAACTCATAACAGTTACATCTTGATCAGTTTGATCGATGTAAGTTACTGTTGCTGTATGGTCATTAGCCTTTTCATAGATGTCAATTACAACATCGTGGCTGGCACTAGTTACACTTGCTGAAGCGATGTGAGTATCTTTTTGAGCAGTGTAACCAGCATCAATGTAGCTTGAAGCGTCAAAGCTGTTCCAGTAACTATCGCCACTTACTGCCCAATCACTGTAAGTGATTGAACCGTTATGAGCATCAACAGTAGCAGTTCTAGTGAACTTAACTGTTTGTACTTCAGTGTGCTTAATAGTCTTGCCGTCTTTACCGTAAACATTGATTGTTCTGGTAATTTCACGGCTAAGAGCAGCAACGCCAGTTGGGATGTTCTTGTCACCATCATGATAAGTATCCTTGTGGGTCTTGACTAAGATTCTTACTGGAGTATTTTCACCAGCAGTTAACTTGTGACTGCCTGGGAATTCACTTTCATCTACAAAGTCGTAATTGTCTGGCTTGTTAGCCTTGATTTGATCATCGAAGTCAACTGAAGCATCAGTTACATAGCTGTCACCCTTTGCAGTGAAGCTTGAAACTTCCTTACCAGTTGCAGCGTCAACGTAGATTACCTTTTGACTTGCAGCTTGAGCGGTGTAGCGAATTTCAACAGTAGTACCATTTTGTGGCGTCTTGTCATCATCACTAGCCTGAACAACTGCTGCACTAGCAACACTAGCTGGACTTGGAGTGTAACCAGCAATTGTTGGTGCGTTGTAAGTACCAAATTGTGAGTCAACTACCCATGGAGTCCACTTGTAAGTTCCGTTTGCCTTATCAACAACTAATTGTCTGTGAGCAGTAGCAGTTTGATCAACTACTTCTGAATTAGTTTGACCAGGCTTGTAAACATTAATCAATCTGTGAACTGTTGTAGTAAAGTCATTTTGACTTACGCCTTCAGGTAAGTTGCCACCTTCAGAGATAGTGTCTTTAGCGTGGTGGAACTTCAAGATGTAAGTTGTGACATTACCGTCAACACTAGTATCAACAGTATCAAAGTTATACTTATCAGCTAAGTATTGCTTAATGTCAGCTTCACGACTTGCAACTTGGCTATCAACATCCTTAGTAGTTACATCAACATTGATTGGGTTAGTTAAGCTGCCAAGTAAGTCAATGTCCTTGTTGTTGTCATCTTCGTCAACAGCCTTGAAGTGAATCTCAGTCTTGTTTGCATTGTAGTAAACGTCAACAACTGAGTCAGCTGTATCTGGAGTTACAGCAAGTTGATCAACTTGAGTGTGGTCAGCCTTGTAACCGTCAACTTGAGGGATGTCACTAATTGCGTCAAAGCTTGCATTAGTGCCTTCGCCCTTAGTTGCGCCAGATACATCAGCAATGGTCCAAGCATTGTAAGTGATGTTTCCACTTACTAAGTCAACTCTAGCAGTTCTAGTGTAGCGAACTGTTTGAACAACTTGTTCATTGCCTGCTGGCTTGTGGAAGTTGATAGTTCTGGTTACGGTCTTGTCAAGTCCTTCAGGTGCATTTTCATCGCCTGACTTGTAAGTCTTAGTGTCATGAACAATCTTAACTGTTTGAGTTTGACTATGTCCTGGAGTAAAGCTTACAACGATTGTCTTAGGTGAAGTTGGATCAAGCTTCCAGCCTTCTGGGATGTTATCACCAGTATTAACTGTCTTTTCTTTATCACCAGTTTGACCACTTACAGGAACGCTCTTGATTACCTTGCCACTATTATCAACATATTGAATGTTAGTTGATTGAGTCTGCTTAGTGTAGGTAACTGTGATGTTTTCGTCATCGCTATTACCGGCAACACTGTGACCCTTGACGATTGTGCTTGAAGCATCATAACCGGCAATTGTTGGGGCTGTCACATCAGTGAAGCTCTTATCACTAGTCCAGTTGCTGTAAGTTACGGTGTGAGTAATTGGATCAACGTAAGCAGTTCTAGTTAAAGTGATAGTTTGAACATCAGGCTCGTGAGCTTCAGTACCGTCTTCATACTTGTAGCTAATCGTTCTAGTTACTTTCTTAGTCAAGTCAGACTTAGTTACATCCGTGCTTCCTTCAGGGATAGTAGTTGGAGTAACTGTTTGGACATCATGATCTAAGTAAATATTGATTGGCTTACTGTTATCAGTGAAGTAGAAGGTAGTGCTTGTGCCTTGACCCTTAGCTAGTTTGTAGCCAGCTGGAACTTTGTAAGTGTAAGTTTGTTCACCATCACCAACGTGTCCGTCAGATACTGTATCAGTATTAACTACATTACCAGTTGCAGTATCAACGTAGTGGAATACTTGGCTTACTTGCTTACCCTTGTAGTAAACATCAACTTGGACATTATCAGTTGCAGGAGTTGCTTTAAGTGAGTGAGTTTCATTGCCATTTACAAATGGAGTGTAACCAGCCTTGTCTGGGATATTGTATTCTGGGTAATCAGCTGTACTCCAAGCGCCATATGTGACAGCAGACTTATCAGTTGGATCAGCGTTAAATTTAGCTAAGTCAACATGAGCAGTTCTAGTAAGAGTTACTTGTTGAGTTACATGCTCGACAACATCTTGGCCATTGACATTGTGGTGTAAGTTGATAGTTCTGGTGTAAGGCTTAGTTACATCACTATCAGTGATAATGCCCTTGTACTTGTCTGGAATAGTTGTACCACCAGGTACTTCGTCACTAGCATGAGTGAAGTCTAAGACAATGGTGTGCTTAGAATTATCAAACTTAACTGGGATTTCACCTTCAACACCTTGGTAGTTGTAACCCTTAGCAACAAGTGCCTTTCTAATTGCTTCAATTGCATCAGATAAGTCCTTGCCAGTTACTGGGCTATCAACGTTACCTTTCAAAGTACGAGTTTGACCAAGGTCAACCGGCTTAGAACTATCTGTTACGTCATGTGCTACAACAGTGATATCTTGAGCAGCTTGTGAAGTGTAAGTTACTTCAACAGTTTGATCAGTTAACTTATCAAGTTGATCACTTGTCATACCGGCAAATGATTTAGCATCTAAGGTGCCGCCAGTTACAACTTGTTCATATCCTTCAACACCTTGTACTGGATATGCAGCCCACTTGTCAGCTCCATCAACTTTCCAGTCATGGTAAGTTACCTTACCAGTTACGCGGTCAATTGAAGCAGTTCTAGTGAAGTGAACTGTTTGAGTAGTAAGAAGCTTTCTGTTTTCACCAGGCTTAGTTTCGTAAATAGTTCTAGTTACGTCCTTAGCCATGCCTTGCTTAATAGCAGTAATATCAGTACCACTTGGCAAGTCACCCTTGTGAGTATCAACATCAGTTGGGGTATTAGCATCAACTGTACCGTGCTTCAAGCTAATTACGATATCCTTAGCACCATCTTTAGTAAAGCTAATTGAACTTGGAATTGATTGACCATCAGCAAGTTCGTAGCCAGTTGGAACGCTAGTTACGATTACCTTAGGATCTTGGTTGTTAGTGTCTTTACTAATTGCGTAAGTTTGATCAGTTTGGCCGTAAACATTTTGACTGTAAATAGTCTTATTGTTGTTGTCAGCATCTTGGTAGATGATGTGGGCCATGTGAGTAACAGCAGTGTAAACAACCGTGATTTCCTTGTCGTTTGTAGCTGCGTCAACACTTTGATCTTGAACACTAGCTTGACTTGGAGTGTAACCAGCAAGAGTTGGAACACTTGCAATTGCTGACCAGTGGTCGCTATCACCTGCTGGTTGTGGATCTGACCTAGTCCAGTTGTCGTAGTCAACAATCTTACCAGTGATTGCATCCACCTTGACTATTCTAGTGAAGTGAACTGTTTGAACAGTGTCATCAAATACCTTAGTGCCATCAACCTTTTGGTAATGGATAGTTCTGACAACATCCTTGTTACCAGCCTTGATAATGGCAGCCTTGTCGCCGCCTTCAGGAATGTTAGTAGGCTTGTTAGGATCAACAGGTACTACATGGTGCTTTACAAGAACCGTGATGTCTTGAACTTCGCTGCCATCCTCAGGGAAGGTTATAGTAGTTGGCTTAGTTTGACCGTCAGCTAAATCGTAACCAATTGGAACAACAGCTTGTTTACTTACATCAACAGTAGAATGAGTCTTACCAGTTACGGTGATTGGATTACCAACAACCTTGTAGCCATCGTCAACGTCACGGTAAATGATATGCATGGTGTGATCATTTGCTTGGTAAGATACGTTGACGTCTTTACCATTTTGAGGAGTCTTATCTTCACCAAGTGTTACAGCTGCATCGCTTACATAAGTGCTTGCGTGACCATCAACTAATGAAGTGTAACCCTTGATTGGTTCAACTCCGCTACCGTCAAATGATGGAAGATTCCATTCGCCATAAGTTACTTGCTTAGTAGCTTCATCAATAGTTGCAGTTCTAGTTGCAGTAACTGTTTGAGTAACTGTGTTATGACTGCCATCAGGTTTAGTAGTAATAATCTGACGAGTTACATCCTTTGATAAAGCTTCTTTAATGTAGGCCTTATCACCATCTGGAATATCGTCACCACTATGGTAAGTCTTTTCTTGGTGCTTGAAGTTCAAAGTTACACCGTCATCAGTACCATCTTCACCAACAAAGGCATATCCCTTATTAGCCAAAGCAACCTTGATTTGAGCAACGATACCAGCCTTGTTATGTTCAAATTGAACTTCATCACTACCATCTGATTTGTGAGTGATTACTGGGTTAATACCAGCAGGAATATCCAGAGCGATAACCTTGTTAGGATCAGTTATATCATGAGCGTGGATAGTAAAGTTAGTACCATTTGCAGTGTAAGTAATATTGTAAGTAGTATCTGGACTATCAGCAGTTACAGTTTCAGCTGCAATTTCACTAGTTGAAGGAGTGTAGTTAGCAACTGTTGGAGCAGTGAACTCTTTAAAGTCAGCGTTGCCGCTAGCTAAAGTCCATTTACCATAAGTTACTTGACCAGTTACCTTGTCGCGAGTAGCAGTTCTAATGAAGCTTGCGCTATCAGTGTACTTGTTTTCAGCACCTGCTGGCTTCTTACCTTCTGGGTAAGTGATATTGATAGTTCTAGTTACAGTTCTAGTAGTATCTTCAGTTGCCCAAGCAGGCTTGTCACCAGTCTTGCCATCGTATTTATCTTCACCATGCTTCAAGTTAACAACGATATCGGCATGACCATCAGCGGCGAAGGTGATGTTTTCAGGTAATTTTTGACCGTCAACTAATTCATAGTTTTCAGGCATACCGTCATTAATGTTAGTAGCAACTGTATCACCAGTCTTACCAGTCAATTCCTTAATGTTAATAGTTAAGTCGCCGTACTTGTAGATGACGTGAGTCGTGTGATCAAGTGCAGTGTAGTTAATATTAACAGTTTGGTCTTTCGTTGATGGTAAAACATTGTAGCTATCAACGTGGACTGGGTCGTGACTATAGCCAGCTACCTCTGGAATGCCGCTATCATTAATAGCATCCCAAGTTTGACTGCCATCTACCTTCCAGTCGCTGTAGTCCCACTTCTTATCTGCATCATTCCAAGTTGCAGTTCTAGTGAACTTAACTTGTTGAGTTGCAATTGGTTGAGCAGCTTTACCTGGAACATGAGCAATGACAGTTCTAGTAATGGTATTAGCTAATTCTTTAAGAGTACTCTTGTCGCTACCCTTAGGAGTAGTTGTACCCTTATTATTATCATCAACAACCGTCTTTCTTACGTAAACCTTGATGGTTTGGTTAGTTTGACCAAGTTCGTGCTTACCTGGAAGAGTTTGGCCAGGAAGTAATTCGTAACCGTTAGGGATGTTAGTCTTAATAGCATCATCGAAGTTGACCTTGTCGCCTACTCTTGCACTATCACTTGTCCCCTTGAATGTTTGACCAACTTGACTGCCAGTATCAGCATCAACGTATTCGTAACTTTGAGTAGTGAGAAGACCAGTATAAGTAATTGTTACATCAGCAGTTTGACCTGCTTTAATTTCATCAGTGGTTACAGTGTGTGCTTCAACACTAGCAACGCTTGGAGTGTAGCCAGCATATTGAGGAGCAGTTACGCTAGTCAATTCTGGAGTAGTCCAATTAGTGTAGCCAGTTACCTTACCAGTTACAGCATCTACCTCAGCTTGTCTAGTTGCAGTAACTGTTTGAGTGATGTAGTAGTCTTGTCCATCTGGAGCAATTACATGGATTCTTCTAGTTACATTCTGTGATACTACTTCAGAACCACTTGGCAAGTCAGTAGTCTTGTAATCAGTTCTATGAGTGAAGTAAACGTTGAAGCTAGTGTCGCCGTTAAAGGCAGTTGGGAATTTGTCATGGCTGTCGTAGTGGTAGCCTTCTTTTTCAAGAGCCTTAGTAATAGCGTCTACATAAGTTTGAACGTTCTTAGGATCAACAGTTGCGGCAGTTTGACCTTCAAGCGTAGTTGAAACTGAATCTGGAATAGTAATAGTTTCATTGTTGTTACTCTTGTCTTTAGCAACGATAGTGATGTGAGACTTAGCTGCTGCATAAGTTACTTCAACATCGATGTCGTTGTCGTTAGCAGTGACAGTTTCTTGACCATAAGTATGAGTAGAAACAATTGAGTAACCTGCTGGAGCTGCTGGAATCTTGCTTGATACATCGCTAAAGGTAGCGTCTGAACTGGTCCAAGATGGATCGTAAGTTACTTCACCAGTTGCAAGGTCGATCTTAAAGCCGCGCTTGAAGTGAGCGATTTGTTGATCAACTTGGTGACGCTCGCCGCCAACTGGAGTTACATAAACAGTTCTAGTTACGGTCTTGGTCATACCTTGCTTAATCTTACCAAGGTCAACGCCCTTAGGCATGTCACCACTGTGGCTATCAATATCGTCACCAGGGTTGAAGTGTTCAGTTGCGTGATCAACGTTAACAGTTACTTCGTTAGGTTCACCAGGCTTAAAGGTTAAGCTTGGTAAAGTTTGTGGATCAACTAAAGTGTAGCCCTTAGGAAGTACAACGTTCTCTTTAGTAACTTGATATACTTCATCAGTTACGTAGTATTTATCATTCTTATCTTTAATTAAGTTTTGAATACCAACAACAGAAACGTTGCCTTTCTTGTCAGTGTACTTGTAAATTACACGGCCGACCAAGTTATCTGGAGCATAAGTGATTGTGACATCATTATAATTTCCATCAACCTTAACGCCAGTTACCAAAGCAGCGCTTGAAGTTGGGTGGTAACCGTGGATGTCTGGAGCGTTAAATACATCGAATTGGTCGCTGCCTTGAACTGTCCAGTCACCATAAGTTACAGCACCAGTAGCTTCATTCTTAGTTGCAGTTCTAGTGAAGTGAACTCTTTGAGTGTAACTATCTTGAGCACCTGCAGGCTTCTTGCCATCTGGGTAAGTTACCTTGATAGTTCTAGTTACATCCTTAGTAGTAGCTTCCTTTACCCAATCAGGCTTGTCGCCAGTGTTATCGTAAGTATCATTCTTGGCTTGAACAGTTACAACAATAGACTTTTGGCTACCATCAGTTGGGTAAGTTACAGTTACGGCAGTTTGGTTAGGATCAGTTAATTTATAACCAGTTGGAACAGTCGTCTTGTAAGTATCAGTTTCTCCAGCCTTGCCACTGATTGGTTGGCTACCTACTTCTTTACCGTCGCTAGTTTGGAAACTAATCTTACCACTTGCACCGTTAAGCTGGTAAGTTACGATTACTGGTTCGCCATCAACTGGTTTAGCATCTGAGCCTTGGCCAGTAATAATTACATCGCTAGCCTTAACATCGCCGTCAACTCTAGTAGCTTCAGCACTATCGCCGTACTTAACTTCGGTAGTATAACCTTCGACATCACTTACTGGGTAAGCCTTAAATTGACCACTAGTCCAGTTGCCATAAGTTACAGTGCCAGTTTCTTCATCAACAGTAGCAGTTCTTGAAAGGTGAACTGTTTGAACGATGGTTTGCTTAGTGCCATCAGGACTAACAATGGTGATTGGACGAGTTACATCAGCTTCAAGAGCACCCTTAACTACGCCTGGCTTAGTAGAATCTGAGCCGTAAGTAGTAGTTGAATGCTTGAAGTGAAGCGTAATGACATTGCCATCAGTAGTTTGACCGTCGAACTTGTACTTATTACCAAGTGCACCCTTGATAGCAGCTTCAACACTAGCCTTGTTCTTGTTAATGGTATCAGCATCAATGCCCTTAGCAGTATTAACAGTTAAGTTAATACCACTTGGAGTAATGTCCTTACCACTTGCGTCATCATCAACAGCCTGGTATCTAATTGAACTTGCCTTTGGACTGTAAGTAATGTAGGCAGTTTGTTCACCGTAGTTTTCATCAACTGTGATTGCGCTGACTGGGTTTTGAGTGTAGCCATCGATATCATCGCTAGATACAGCTTCAAAGTTCTTATCTGAACTGGTCCAAGGAGTGTAAGTACGTGCACCAGTTGCCCGGTTTACCTTGACATCACGAGTAAATGTAGCAGTTTGATCCTTGACAAACTTAGTTTGACCATCTGGAGTCTTGACATAAACGTGACGAGTTACTGTCCGCTTCAAGTCGTATGTCTTGTCGCTAGTTTCATCGCTTCCGCCCTTGATTGGGTCAGAGTGTTGAGTCAAGTGAATGATAGTGTCGCTTGGAGCTGTACCATCAGTTGGAACCGTGATAGTGACAGTAGTAGCTTGACCCTTAGCTAAGTCGTAGCCAGCCGGAGCAATTGCAGTGTATTCATGAGTATCGCCTGCGCCAAGACCAGTTACGCTATCAACCTTAACTGGAGTCTCATTATTGTCATCATCAACGTAAATGATGTGAGCAGTTAAGTTCTTGACAGCTGTGTAGTGAATATCAACATGGCTGTCTTTGGTGTCAGGAGTTACTTCAACTTCTGGTGCATTCGTATCTGGAGTGTAGCCAGTAATAGTTGGAGCATTGAATTCACTGAACTTGTTACCACTTACAGGAACCCAAGCTGAGTATGAATCAACTTCAACTGACTTAGTTGCTTCATTGTACTTAGCAGTTCTGGTGAAGACTACTTTTTGTGTAGTAGGTACAGGAGTGGTTTGACCAGGCTTGTAAACATTGATTACACGAGTTACAACCTTGGTTAACTCACTGTCCTTAACAGTATCAGGCTTATTGTCTAAAGTAATGACATCAATCTTAGGTTGAACCTTGATAATGATTGGATCACTAGGTTTAGCTGGAATAGTTACAGTAGTTGGGTTATTAGTCCCTGGAACTACTTCGTAGCCTGAAGGAATCTTAGTTTGATCAACCTTAACAACATCACCAGTCTTACCAGTTAAGGTTTGACTACCCTTGTCATTGCCGCCTTCATCTTGGTACTTAATTTCTTGTGAGCCATCTTTTGCGTTGTAGTAAACATCGACTTGATTACCGTTAACTGGGTTACCTTGACTGTCAACTGCACTAGCCTTCTTAACGCTAGTAGCGTCAGTAGCTTTTTCATCCCCACTGTATTTAACACTAGTAGTGTAGCCTTCGAGTTGAGGGATGTCGTATTGGTCAAATTCGCCATCAGTTGGCGTCCACTTGCCATAAGTTACCGCACCAGTTATCTTATCAACACTAGCAGTTCTGCCAAAGGTGGTAGTTTGCGTAATGGTTGAAGTGTTGTTATCTGGAGTGTGAACAATAATCTTACGAGTTACGCTCTTAGTTAAATCAGAATCAGTTACACCAGTTGGTAAGTCCTTGTCACCATGGTTGTATGTATCACTTGCGTGAGTGAAGTGAATTACTAAGTATTGACTTGGCTTAGCAGCAGTATCAGCAACATCATCAAACTTAGTTACTACATCAGTATCAACAAACTTGTAACCTAACTTCTCAAGTTGCTCTTTAGCAGAGGCAACAGCATCCTTAATCTTAGTAGCATCAACCGCTTGATCAGTCTTACCAGTAATATTAGCAATTGCTTGACTAATCTTTGAAGTAATGTCGCTGTTATCAGTATCATCAACTGCCTTGACACCTAATTGGGCATCATCTGCCAAGTAGTGAACAGTCAAGTTGACATTGTCGCTATCACCAGTAACAGTTGCAGCATCGATTCCTTGGTCAGTGTGGTAACCATTAATCTTGGTTAAATCAACTTTAGCCCATGAACCTTGCGATTCATCGCTACCCTTGACATGCCAGTTACCTAAAACGTAGCGGTCAGCACCAGACTTAGTAAGGTCAACTTTGACAGTACGTTCGAAGGTTACGCTTTGGTCAATTGGAGTAGCTACCTTTTCACCAGTGTAGCCATCTGGGTAAACAATTTCGATGTGACGAGTTACGGTCTTGGTCATAAGTGCAGCTACAGCTGCTGGTGCTTTAGATGGATCAGTGTAAGTTTGAGTATCTGGAGTTACGGTAACAGTTAAGTCGCTGTTAGTTGGACCAAACTTGTAATTCTTGTCTGGCAAGTCGGTCTTAATCTTGTAACCCTTAGGTGCAGTAGTTGTGATAGTTGTCGTATCACCTACACGGCCAGTGTATGGAACAGTTGCGATGGTTTGGCCAGAATCGTCAACGTATTTAACGTTAACTGAAGCTGGGTTACCAACGTAAGTTACATGAACAGTGACATCTGGATTATCAAGATCCATGTTTGGAGCTTGTTCAGATACAGTATCAGTGGCAACACCATCTACATAAGTAGTGTAGCCAGGATAGTTTGTAACTGAAGTGCTGGTCCATGGAGTACCAGTCCAAGCAGAGTAACTAGTTACCTTGCCAGTTACTGCATCAACAGTATCAGTTCGAGTGTAAGTGGTCTTTTGCGTTGAAGTTGCTTTTGAACCATCTGGATCAACGTAAGCGATTGTTCTAGTAGCAGTCTTAGTTTCAGTAACTTGCTTTTGCTTATGCTTTACATAAATTACTAACTGACTAGGAGTGTTATCTGAACCTAGAACAAAGTCAGCATCATATTCATCACCAGTCACATATTCGTACTTATCGCCTAATTGACGTTCAAGATAATCATCATCAAAGGCCTTACTTACTCTTTGACCCATTGTTGCTGAAATGGTGTCTTGAGAAGCTGGAGTTACCTGCTCATTGTAATTATCAACATCTTCAAAGACGATTGGAATAGTCTTGGAGTTAGTGGTGTAGTCAACTTCAATGTTGAAGGCACGGTATCTTGGATCACTAGGATTGTTCTTGATTGAATCATAATTATCAATCAAGTCATCAGTCAATCTAGTTGCAGGAATAAATGAACTTGAATTAGATTGATATTCCTTCATTTGTTCAAAGACATAACCAGAAGGTTGGGCTGGAATTGGACTACTTGACATGGTCAAGTTAGCTGATTTTCTACCGTTCTTAATAACTGTCCAATCAGTGTAAGTTACCGTCTTAGTAGCTAAGTCAATTTCGGCAGTTCTACTCAAGACATAAGTTTCAGTATTGGTGTAGTTCATTGGATTACTTTGATCTTGATATACAAAGTTAATCTTTCTTTCAATGACCTTAGTTAAGTCTTGAAGAGTATAGCCTTTAGGAGCATGATCCTTGTCATTGACATAAACTATATTGTGATTGAAGTGAAGGACATAGTTATTTGGATTAGTAGTATCAACAGATTGGTAGCTGTAACCTGCAGCAGTTAACTTAGCAATAATTGCTTGTTCAGCTGTATCAACTTGAGTTTGATCAGGAGTTTGACCAGATTCATGTGTAATTGTCGTAGTAACGCCTAAGCCATCAAGTGAAATGTCACTATTATCGTTGTCATCAACGGCAGTGAACTTCAAATTGCTTGAGTCAGCTGCGTAGTCAACGTGAACGGTGTATGACTTAGTATCACTAGTTACAGCTTCTTGAGCAATTGCGCTGTCGCCTTGTTCAGTTGTCAAAGTACTATCTGAAGTAATGTGACGACTATAGCTTGTGCCTTGGTAAGTAGTAGTTGCAGGAGCATCAGTAATTGCATCAAAGTTTGAATCACCTTCTGCAGTCCAAGCACCAGTTGACTTGATTTGACCAGTTACGGCATCAAAGGTAATCGTTCTAGTGAAGTGAACCCTTTGAACCTCAGTCTTAGCAGATTGACCTGGAAGTGTAATGATTACAGTTCTTGTTACATCCATTTGGGTAGCCTTCTTGTAGTCATCATCACTACCTGGCCAGTCAGTTTGATCTGAACTAATCTTGTGCTTCAAGTAAACAATGGTGTCAGCAGTTGGAGTGCCGTCCTTGCTGAATGCTACTGAAGTTGGCAAGCTAGCAGTTCTAGCAGTATCAAGTTCATAACCCTTAGGAATAGTTACTGTTACTGGAGTTGTACCACCAGTTACGCCAGATACATTTTGAACGCTAATTACTGAATCACTGTTGTCTGAATCCTTAACGATTACTCGAGCAGTTTGTGCATTTGGAGTGTAGACAATAGTTTCAGTATCATCTTTAGTTTCTGGAGTTACTGTTACTTGATCAAGGTGATCAGCAGTGCCAGTGTAGCCAGCAACTTGTGGTGCATTGTAGAAGGCCCACTTGTTGCCGTCTTCAGCAGTCCAGGCACTTAAGTCATACTTGTTTTCACTAGCATTCCAAGTTGCAGTCCGGTTAAAGGTTACTGTTTGAACAACAGGATCATGTGTAATACCACTGAACTTAATAGTTCTAGTAATAGTTTCTGACAGAGGATCAGTCAAGTCACTTGGCTTGTTAGCATTAGTGTAAGTGGTTTGTCTTACATAAACCTTAACTGGAGTGTTATCACTAGAAATAGTTACTGAAGTTGGGATTGATGAATCATTTGCTAATTCGTAGCCCTTAGGTAATGAACCAGTGTATGAAACGCTTTGACCAACACTGCCAGTTACATTGTCAGCCTTAACTACTTTACCAGTTGCAATATCTACATATTGAATGGCTTGAGTAGTATCTTCATTGCCCTTGTATGATACGTAAACATCTGCACCATTTTGAGGAAGCTTGGTTGAAGCATCAACAGTAACAGCTGCACTTGCTACCTTGTCTGCTTGACTTTGGTCAGTTTGACTTGGACCTGCGTATGACTTGTAACCAGTTACTTGTGGAATATCAAATTCATCAAACTTACCAGCTGACCATTCAGAGTAAGTTACTGTGCCAGTCACAAGGTCCTTAGTAGCAGTTCTTGATACGGTTGCGTGTTGTACGTAATCGTGAGTGGCATTAGTAGTGTCAGTTAAGTGAATTGTTCTAGTTACTTCCTTGACAAAGTCAGATTCATTACCAGAACCAGTGTGGTCTTTATCAAGAGTTTCAGTCTTGTGCTTGAAGTGAAGAACTAAGGTTTGGTTGGTGTTGCCATCTTCGTCATATTGAGTAAGTGGATCATGACCAACAAATTCGTACTTGTCACCTAAAGCAGTCTTAGCAGCTGCAATTGCGCTACTAATCTTGCCAGCATCAATTGCGTCATCACTCTTACCAGTAATATTAGCAATTGCTGGAGTGATTAATGAAGTAATATCGGCTGCTTTATTATCATCATCAACAGCCTTAATTACTACAGTTTGATCAGTTGGAGCGTAAGTAATGTTTACGACACTGTCTGTTGAGTCAGGGGTAATAGTTAATTGATCTAACTTGCCGTCAACTACTGGAGTGTAGCCTGTGTGACTTGGAGCAGTAATAGCATTGAAGCTTACGCCGTCATTATTCTTAACCACATCACCAGTGGTGTTACCTGCTACCCAATCAGTGTAAGTTACCCTACCAGTTGCTGCGTTAACAGTAGCAGTTCTGGTGTAAGTTACGCTTTGAGTTTGAGTAGTGATCTTACGAGTATGAGGATCAACGATGTTAACAGTTCTAGTAATGGTCTTAGTTAAGTCAACATTAGCTGGAATGTTAGGATCATCTGGCTTGTAGGTGTGAGAACCAGTAATTACCTTAACAGTAATTGTTTGGTTGCCATCACCAGTTACCTTGTAAGTAGATGGAGCTGGACTAGTTGGGTCAAGTTCGTAGCCTTGAGGTAAGCCAGATTGTGCATCAACCGGAATAGTATCGCCAGTCTTACCAGTAAGAGTCTTAGTACCAACATTCTTGCCATTAGCATCTTGGTAGTTAACCGTGATGTTGTGACTATTAGCAGTGTAAGTAATGACATCAGTTTCGTCACTATCAGCACTAGTTACAGTCTTGCCAGTTACAGTAGCAGGAGTTGCAGTGTAGCCAGTAATTGTTGGTGCAGTGTAGTCTGCCCAAGTAGTGTCACCACTAGCTTTCCAGTCGCTGTAAGTTACGCTGCCATCAACATTATCAACAGTAGCAGTTCTAGTAAAGGTTACTGTATCAGTCTTAAGAGTAGTTACAGCACCAGTTACTGGGTCTACTGACTTGATCGTTCTGGTAATGGTCTTAGTTAATTTGTATGAACCTGGATTATTTGAATCGTAGCCAGTAGTCTTGTGGTCTACCATTACATAAAGGTCAGCAGTATCAGAAGCTAATTTAACTGAGCTTGGAATGTTTTGACCCTTAACAAGTTCGTAGTTACCTAAAGTCCACTTAGTTTGATCAATTGTTACATCGCTACCAATTTTGCCTGAGTAAGGAACTACACTAAGTACTTCCTTGCCAGTCTTAACATCGATGAAGTGAACGTTAAAGCTCTTATTACCAACAATGTAAGTTACGTTGACATCAGCAACTTTACCAGCCGTGATGTCATTCTTAGTTACGGTGTAAGTTGGTACTTCAGTAGCGTTCTTGCCATCAACTTGTGAAATGAAACCATCGTATTGGCTTAAACCATATTGAGCAAAGGTTGGAGTAGTCCAGTCGCCAAAGATTACGGTCTTAGTAGCTTCATTGTATTGGGCTGTCCGAGTAACTTTTACAGTTTGATCAAAGTCAGTATCCTTAGTTCCCTTGTAGCTAGTTGGATATACAAAGTGAATGTGACGAGTAATGGTCTTTTCTAAGTCATCCTTAGTTAATGGAGTACCATCACTCTTCTTAGCACCTTCAGGAATCTTCTCTGGGTCAACATTATCAACCTTTTGGCTAACTTTGATAATGACATCTGCTGGATCAGTTGTACCAAAGTCTATGCTTTCTGGAACGCTCTTAACGTCTGAATCAGCAGCAATTTCGTAGCCTTCAGGAACTGAAGCATTAGTTGCAACGCCTTTTTGATCAGCCTTAGCATCAACAATCTTGTCTGAAACTATAGCACCAGTCTTATCGTCAACGAACTTGATGTGACCAATTAAGCGGTCAGGCTTGTAAGTTACGGTAATTTCTACAGACTTAGCAGTTTCTGGAGTCAAGGCTACAGCTGGAATTGTGCTAATAGTTGCCTTGTAGCCAGCCTTTTCAGGACTAGTTACATCATCCCAACTACCTGATTGAGTCCAGTCGCTGTAACTAATTACCTTACCATTCTTGTCTAAGGTTGCAGTTCTTGAGAAGGTTACTGTTTCTACACTATCATCAGATACCTTATTGCCTTTTTCATCAACAAAGTGAATCGTTCTAGTTACTGATTTTTCTAAGTCATCCTTAGTTAAGCTAGATCCATCACCCTTAGTTGCTCCAGTTGGAATCTGAGTTGGGGTAGCTTCTTGAGTGTTGCCAATGTAAGTAATGTGAACATCAGGAGCCTTGCCACTGTTAATTTCAGCTTCAGTTACTGCACGGCCAACAACATTACCATTGGCATCCCCATCAACATCAATCTTAACAGTGTAGTTCTTGAATTTAGGAGCAGTGTATTCATCAAAGTTTGCACTTGACCAGTCAGAAAGCTTAGTAACTTTCTTAGTGTTCATG
The DNA here is from genome assembly GCF_000425905.1 of Lactobacillus psittaci DSM 15354. Taxonomy (GTDB): domain Bacteria; phylum Bacillota; class Bacilli; order Lactobacillales; family Lactobacillaceae; genus Lactobacillus; species Lactobacillus psittaci. The sequence goes on along the minus strand of NZ_KE384473.1, from coordinate 258,574 downwards.
TCAATTGTTGCAGTTCTAGTTACAACAACTGTTTGAGTGAAGTGAGTAGTGTTACCTTCTGGATTAGTCGTGTAGATGGTTCTAGTTATAGACTTAGTTAAATCATCCTTAGTTAAGTCAGTACCGTCATCTTTCTTAATGCCTGAAGGAATTGGATCGTTAGGACCAACTGTGTCACTAATCCGCTTGAAGTTCATGTCAAGGTATTGCATTACGCTACTATCAGTATCGTAATCAATTGGCATGTTTTCACCAACGTATTGGTAACCTTGCTCAGCTAATTTACTCTTAATTGCACTAATAGCAGTCCGTAAATCAGTTGAATCAATTGGTGCACCACTCTTGCCGTGGAATACACTAGTTACACCTGCTGGAATTGCAATATCAACAGACTTAGAAGAATCAGTTACATCGTGCAAACGAATAGTTAAGTCTTGATCACCTGCTGTGTAGTTAACTACTACGAAGCTGTCTCTGTCTTCAGCTGTGACATCTTTAGCAGCAACACTTGCATCGCTAGCTGCTACAGTTGAAGTGTAACCAGCTACAGTTGGAATACTAATTGCATCAAAGTGACTGTCTTCTGAAGTCCAAGCAGTGTAAGTGATGGCACCAGTTGCCTTATTCAAAACAGCTTGACGGCTGAAGTGGGCAACTTGAGTGTAAGTCTTACTATCCTTACCTGGTTCATTGATAATGACAGTTCTAGTTACGGTTCTATGTAAGTCACTATCAAAAACACCATGCTTTTTAGCATCTTCATCAGTCAAAGGCTGAGTTTCTTGGTGAACGTAAACAATAGTAGGATCAGTTGCTTGATCACCTGCTGCAATATCAACTTCGGTAGGAACCTTTTGACCGACATCTAAGACGTAGCCAGTAGGTACTGAAGTAGAAATGTTAGTTACCTTTTGACCAGGTGCACCAGTCACAACATCAGTCTTAACAACAGTGTTGTTGTGGGCCTTATCAACGTAGCGAATTTCGGCAGACTTTTGGCTAGCCTTATAAGTTACGTTAACAGTTTCCTTAACTGGGCTAGTTGGAGTTTCACTAGCAACAGTGTCTTTTGGAGCACCGTCAACTAAAGTGGTGTAGCCAGCAACCTTATCTGGAGCATATTCAGCAAATGAAGCATTTTGTGCATCATCAGCAACCCAAGGAGTTAAGGTAGCGGTCTTAGTAGCATCATCGATGATTGCAGTTCTATGCATTGCAACATTTTGAGTTTCAGAAGTATCAGAAGTAGACGAACCATCAAGCTTATGAACAATGATTGTTCTAGTTGCAGTACCAGTTAAGTCAGCACTAGTTAAGTCAGTGCCGTCTTCTTTCTTAGTGCCTGCTGGAATAGTGTCCTTTGGACCAATCGTATCAGTGTGATGCTTTACGTAAACAGGAACAATGATAGTCTTGCCATCTGTTGAGAAGGTAATGTTCTTCTTAGCGTCACTTGAGTCAACAAAGTCATAGCCACTTGGTGCGGTTAAGTCAAATTCCTTAGTTTCACCGGATGGGCCAGTTACTTCTTTAGCATCGCCAACATTTTTACCAGTAGTTACATCCTTGAATTGGATTTGCGCCTTAGCGTCGTTTTCATCCTTTTCGTAGTGAACGTAAACTGTAGCATCGCTATTTACATTAGTTACTTCTTCAACGAAGGTCTTTTGACTGCCATCACTGTAGTCAGAGTTAGTGCCAACGTATGAAGTGTAGCCCTTAACTTGACTAATTCCGAATTGGTCATAAGTGTCGTTATTGTCATATACCCAAGGAGTAAATCCAGTTACTTTACCACTAGTCTTGTCAATAATTGCTTGACGGTGACCAGTAACAGTTTGCTTGTAAGTAGTTACGTTGCCATCAACGCCTTTGACATTAATTGTTCTAGTGAAGCTTTGAGTCAAGTCTTTATCAGTAACTTCTTTACCAGTGGTATCAGTAGTTCCTGAAGGAATGGTTGACTTAGACTCAGTATCCTTAGTAAAGACTAACTTAGTCCCTTCAATAGTTTCGTACTTGTAACCTTGAGCTAAGAATTTACCCTTGATTGCGCTAATTACGCTATCAGTATCCTTCTTAATGTCAGCTTCGCTTCTGCCCTTGCTGTTATCAACAGTGACATCTAAGTCAGATACATCAAGTGGACTGTCAGTACCATTTTCACGGTCAACTGCTGAGTAAGTAATATTAGCAGTGTTTGGAGTGTAGTTAATTACTACATCGTAGTTCTTAGATGGATCATCTGGAGTTACAGCAGCAACACTAGTTTGAGAAGCAGTGTAACCCTCAACTGTTGGAACATTTGAGTATGCGTCAAATTGACCATTTGCTGACCAGTTACCAAATGTTACTTCACCAGTAGCACGGTTGATAGAAACAGTTCTAGTCATGTGAACTGGACCTTGCTTGATAACTTGTGCATTTTGGCCTGGAACATTAATGGTGATAGTTCTGGTTACATCAGCAGCTAAATCACTATTGGTAATTGGAGTACCATCACTCTTCTTAGTGCCTGCTGGAACGTTACCTTCAGAATAAGTGTCAACATGCTGTACTACAGGGATATCAATTGGCTGACTGATTGGACTAGTTTTGCCCTTATCATCAGTCTTAGTTGAACCATCTGTAGTAGTAATAGTCTTGGGTACTTCACTTTCATGATTAGGATCTACATCATAACCGGTTGGAGGTTCTGGCGTAATAGTTGTTTCTTTGCCAGTCGTAACTGAAGTGTGATCAGTGTCAACAACAGTCTTTTCTTCAGTCTTAGGATTAGTGTAGGTGTAAGTAATTTCAACTTGCTTAGTTTCAGGAGCATAGTGAATATCAATCGTTTGATTTTGTGAATCTGGACCTGGCTTATAAGCATCAATCTGACTACCGGCATCTGAAGTGTAACCTGCTGGAGCAGTGATAGTGTATGCATCCCATTGACTCTTAGAACCATTTACAAGTTCCCAATCACTGTAGCCAATTACTTTACCGTTAGCATCAAGAGTTGCTGTACGCTTGTAAGTTACTTCTTGAGTAGTGGTTGTTGGAGCTTTAGCATCACCATCTTTGTAGTCATTGATTGTTCTAGTGATAGTTTGGAATAAGTCCTGCTTAGTTAAGTCAGATGTACCGTCACCTTTCTTAGCGCCGGTAGGAATCGTTACATCACCTGTATCAGTTGGTGTGACAGGTTTGGTGTTGCCAGTGTATTTAATAGTTACAGCATCCCCATCAATTGGGTTACCGTTGCTATCCTTAGCGCTAGCAGAAGCAACAGTAGTTGCGGCAGTACCGTTAACAGTTGAAGTGTAACCAGTAAGTTGTGGAACATCATATGATGCAAATTGTCCATCATTTGAGTAATTCCAACTACTGAAGGTGACATTCTTAGTAGTTTGATCAACTGTAGCGGTTCTAGTTGCAACAACAGTTTGCGTGAAGCTTGAAGATTTGCCATCTGGAGTTTCAGTGGTAATAGTTCTAGTTACTGTCTTGTACAAGTCAGCGTGAGTTAAGTCACGTGGGCTAGTTTCACCAGGGATGTTTACCTTCTTTGGTAAATCACTATCTGGAGTGTTTGAATCGTAATTCTTTTCACCCTTAGTGAAGTAAAGCTTTACAGTTTGATCAGTATTGCTGTCAGTGTCGTAAGTATCAACATCTTGGTGATCAAAGCTGTAACCTTCACCCTTGAAGTAAGTAATAACGTCATTAATTGCCTTACCAGCAATACCTGAACCTGATTTACCAGAAATTTCAGTAGTGTAGCTAGATGGAATAGTTAATTGGGTTCCATCAGTAGTGTAAGCTTCAATCTTAGCCTTTTGAGTTGAGTCAAGGTAGAAGACATCAATATGTTGATCTTCCATATCACCAGTTACAGTTACTTGACCAAGCTTATCCTTGTTAACAGTAGTATAACCAGCAACATCAGGAACTTGACTAGTTTCATCAGCCCAAGTACCGTTTTCTGGAGTCCAAGCTGTGAAGCCCTTAAAGGCACCAGTTGCCTTGTCAACAATTGCCTTACGAGTAAAGCTTACAGTTTGGGCATCTAAGTCTTTAGTTGTGCCATCAGTCTTATGAATAGTAGCTGTTCTAGTAACAGTCTTCTTTAAGTCGTCTACTGTTACACCACTAGGTAACTTGGTAGGTTGATCTGGACCGATTTCATCAGTACCAGCTGATTGAACATAGATAGTTACAGTTTCATCACTTGTACCGAAGTTGTGGTTACCAGTCTTCAAAGCATCATATGCAGCTTGAGACTTTGCTTCAACACTGTAGCCAGTTGGAACTGTAGTTGTACCGTCAGCTAAAGCAACACCTTTTTGGTTAGCCTTACCCTTAATAGTGTAACTCTTGAGAATTACGCCACTATCAGTTTGGTATTGAACAGTGAAGCTTAATCCTTCTTTTGCCTTAAAGTGAACATCAACTTCTTGGTTTTGAGGGTTGTTAACATCAACTGTGCCTGATGGAACATAAGTAGTTACGTGACCATCAATCGTAGCATCCATACCTGCTGGGGTCTTATCAGTTAAATCTTCTGAATTCCATGAACCTGAAATAATTCTCCAGTTAGTGTAACCAAGGAACTTCTTGTTGATTGGGTCGTATAAGACATCTGCACCAAGGTTAATGTTTTGAGTAACTTTCTTAGCAGTATCTTCTGTGCCATCAGCATTGAAGAAGTTAATAGTTCTAGTTACGGTCTTATTTCTACCGTTCCATTGATCATCAGTTAGACCTTCTGGTTTAGTACCATCATGTGAAATAGTGTTACCAGTTACCTTGACGTAAACGTTGATTGGATTGTCATCAGTTGTAAACTTGTTATTTTCATAACTAGTAAAGTTTTGACCTGGAACTAATTCATAGCCAGTTGGAATATGACCATTAATTGCAGTAACAACGTCTTCACCAAGTACATTGCCAACATTACCAGACATTGAAGTTGTACCAACTTTAGTACCATCTTCAGTTACGTAGTTAATGGTTTGAGTAGCTTCACCTGCTTTATAAGTTACAGTACTTTCAAGCGTAGCTGGTGTGTTGTTATCAATAGTTACGCTAGCAACTTCCTTAGCATCCTTACCATCAACTTGTGAAGTGTAGCCAGTGTATTGGTTAACGCTGAATACAGGAATTGAGCCAGTCCAATCAGTGTAACCAGTAACCTTCTTAGCTATCTTGTCGTAAATTGCCTTACGAGTTGCAGTAGCAGTTTGAGTTTCATCATGACTGCCCTTAGTTGGTTCACCTTGAACGTGGATAGTTCTAGTGATGGTCTTAGTTAAATCTTCATGAGTGGTACCAGCTGGAAGTTGACTTTGGTCATCATTTTCAGTTTGGTGAGTGAAGTGAATAGTAATCCATTGATCAGTCTTTGAATCATCATCATAATTATCAATGGTGTTCTTTCCAACAAACTTGTAGCCTTCACTTTCAATTGCCTTAACAATCTTGTCAATTGCACCTTGAAGCTTATCTTGGTCAACTGGTGTGCTGCTTGTACCCTTAATTTCAGTAGTTAAACCACTTGGAATAGTAATTTCAGAACCACTATTAGCATCGTCCACTGCCTTTAACTTAAGGTTTTGGGTGTTGTCGGTGTAGTTAATGGTAATGTCGCTATTTGCAGTATCTGCAGTAACAGTTTGACTAGCAACTGTAGCAGTGGTTGGAACATAACCAGCAATTGTTGGTGCATCATATTCTTCCCAAGTACCACTAGCCTTATTATCATCAGTTAACCATGCACTTGCAGTATCAGGAATAACTTGACCAGTAACTTTATCAAACTTAATCGTTCTGTGGAAGATAACAGTTTGCTTAATTACTTGTGGAGTCTTATCGCCAGGACGGTTAACCGTAATCGTTCTAGTAACTTCCTTAACTACTTGATCACGTAAGTTTTCTGGTACATTGTCCTTAGTGTAAGTATCTTGACTAGCCTTAACATAGATTGTACCGGTGGCATTACCAAATTGTGAAGTTACAGTACCTTTAGTAGTATCAAGAGTTACGTTAACTGCTGGCTTAGAGGAATCAAGTTCATAACCTGAAGGGATTTCTAAGTTTTCAGTTACGTTACCACCATCAGTTACACCAGTAATAGTTTGAGTACGTACTACCTTGTTGCCATTATCCTTATCAACATAGCTAATTACTTGCTTTTGAGCCTGGTTGTTGTATGAAATGTATACTTCAATTAAGTGTGGAGTCTTTGCATCAACAACTTTAGCATCAACTTGAGCAACTGAAGGAGTGTACCCAGCATGAGCAGTTGGAGTGTAAGCTTCAAGAGTCTTGTTGTTTTCATCAGCTGGGACCCAGTCAGTGAAGCCAATTACAGTTTTAGTAATTGGATCAACCATAGCAGTACGTTTAACGTTAACTGTTTGAGTCTGAACCAAAGTTGGCGTGGTTTGACCTGGAGCAGTTTCATAAATCTTACGTACAACAGTGTCGTTTAAGTCACTATTTTCTAAGTTGCCACTGCCATCCGGCTTCTTAATATTTGTGCCTTCTTCAACTTTATCGATAGTTTCAACTGCAGTGTAATCAACTTCAACAGGACTTGCATCTTGTGGAGTCTTGTCAGCATCAGTGCCAAATGTTACTGGGGCACTTGGAACAACCGTAGTTTCTTTGCCATCAATTGAAGTTACATAACCATCAACTTGATCAATTGCTTTATCGCCAAAGTAAGGATCTGAACCATCCTTAAGTCTCCAGTCAGAGTAAGTCCGCTTTTCAGGGATTTCAGCACCACTAGCATCATGAGTAGCTGGTGAAATAGTTACATCTCTGACATAAGTTACATCTTGGGTAATACTTGAACCACCCTTTGGCTTGTTAAAGGTAATTTGACGATGAACAGTCTTTGACAAGTTGTACTTAGTATCAGTATCAGTGTCTTGACCACCGGTAATCTTAGTAGCAATTCTTTGAACTGGGATAACAATATCAGGATTAGTGTCCTTTAAGGTTGTGTTATCAGGAATAATTGTACCTGGAATAATTTGGTAACCAGATGGAACACTACTACTAATAGTTTCACCAATTTGTTGAGTTTCGCCAACTTTGCCCTTAAGTGGAATAGTACCGATTACAGTAGAGCCGTCTTTGTAAACAATATTTTGGCTAGCATCTTGACCAACATATTTAACAGTAATGTTTTGATCTTGTGGATCAGTCTTAGTGTTAACAACATATGCAGGAACCACATTAGCATTGCCATCACCGTTGATGTTGTCAGTGTAACTTGCAGTGTAACCTTTAATTTCTGGAACAGTGAAGGTTGTACTTGTACCTTTCCATTCGTTCCAACTAGTTACCTTGTGGCTAACTGGATCATAATTACCAGTTCTAGTTACAGTGAAATCTTGAGAAATGGTCTTAGTGCCTGAAATTGGGTCATTAAGAGTAATAGTTCTCTTAACAGTCTTTTGGAATTGGTCTGGAGTTACGCCAGTTGCATCCTTAGGGATGTTATCACCATCAATTGGTGTAGTTGCATGCTTGAAGTAAACAGCAACAGTTTGGGTAAATGAAGAATCAGTATCAAAGTTCTTTGGTTCAGTACCAATATCACTAAACTTATAACCATTCTTTTCAAGGTAATCCTTAATACCATCAATTACGCCTTGAAGTTGAGAACTGTCAACTGTTGTTCCACTCTTACCAGTTAAAGTCTTAATAACTGAGGCTGGGATAGCAATTGTAGTTGGTTGACCACTCTTATCGAGATTGTCACGGTCAAAGGCTTGAACCTCAATTACTTGATCATCAGCAGCATAGTTGACGTATACGTCGAAGCTTGAGTCACTTGAAGTTACAGTCTTAGCACCTAAACCGTCACCTGGGGTTACGCTTCTGGTGTATCCATCTTTATGTTCTGGATATGCACTTGCCTTGTCAGCAAAGGTTAAGCTTGGTTCAGCAACTGTTTCATTCTTGTGTTCTTGAGTAACCTTATCAAGGTCATATGAAACATGGAAGGTTACCTTGTCAGTATCAACGTGAGTTGAGCCATTAGGTTCAGTTACGTGAATATTTCTGACAACATCCTTAACAGTATCAACGTGTTGAGTTTGATGAACTAGGTAAACTTGAGTAATGTTGTCGCTACCAGTCTTAATTGTTACTGAATCAGGGACAGTGCTGCCTGACTTTAAGGCATAGTTTTCAGGGATAGCCTTTTCACCATCTGTTAAGTTGTAAGTATCACCTTCTAGAGCGTGAACATAAACAGTCTTAACGACTTCATTGTTCTTGTCAGCATCGTAGAAGACAACCTTGCCGTCACCTTTAACAGCATTGTAGTCAATGTTGATGGTACCAAAGTCCTTGTTAACTGTATCGTCATTAATCGTTTGACTAGTTACAGTTTCAGGATTTGGATCATAACCTTGGATATATGGTAATAAGTCGTCAGTCTTGTAAGTAAGACCAGCCAAAGCACCGGTACCTTGTACAGTCCAGTGTTGGTCATAAGTAATATCGCCAGTTACTAAGTCCTTAGTGGCATTTCTAGTTGATTGTACAGTTTGAGTCCAAACAAGTGACTTACCGTTAACAGTAACACCTGCACGGCCTGCAAACTTAGCTGCATCAGTAGCATTTGGATAGTTAATAACAATCTTACGAGTTGCAGTAGCAGTTAAGACAACTGGCTTATGAGTTGCTGGATCAGTTGGTAAATCAGGATCATTTGGATGGTAATCCTTAGTGTTGTGATCGAAGTTTAAGTCAACAACTTGACCAGCTGAAGTAAAGCTAGTTGGAATGCTTGAGTTATTTACAAACTTGTAACCCTTAGCAATTAAAGCATTCTTAATTGTTTCAATATCAGAATTCAAACTTGCTGGAACTGCATCATTTTGCTTACCAGAAACAGTAGTAGTTAAACCAGTTAAGTTAATAGCAGTCTTACCACCATTGTGGACATCCCAAGCTTGAATTTGAATAGTTGCATTCTTGACGTAGTTAACAGTGTAGTTTTCGTTCTTAGTATTGTAAGTTGGAGTTTCAGCATTAATAGTTGAACCGGTATCACCAGTAATATTAGTGTAATAGCCATCAATACTTGGGATGATATCACTGTTGCCTTCGCTTGCTGCTGGCCAGTTAACAGCACCAGTAGCTGAAGAATAAGTTTCGTTCTTAGTTACTAAGTCAGTATCCTTAGTAAAGTGAGTAGTGTAAGTACGGATTACAGTATTACCGTTAGTAGTGGTAGTAACGCCATCAGTATCAGCAGTAAGGTTAGTTGGAACTTTACCATCTGGGTAATTTACTGTGATTGTTCTAGTTACAGCTACATCCTTAGTTGAGTGTTTGTGCTTCAAGTGAATTACTTGGTCACCAGTTGAAGCCTTGAAACTAGTTGGAATTGGGCTGTTGCTTCCGTCGGCAAGTTTATAGAATGATGAGTTTGGTGTGTTTTCAGGTGTTACTGTTACATCTGAACCTGGTGCTTGTGTGAAGTCTTGTTCAGTTACAACATTACCATTGTTGTCATCATCAACATACTTGATGGCACCAGTAACATTCATCTTCTTTAAGACGTAGACAACCTTGTACTCATTGTAAGTATTTCGAACAGATGTAACTGGCCAGTCAACTTGAACATATGGATCACTTGAATAACGTTTTGCAAATAAAAGCTTCTTAGCAACGGCATAATTTTCTGACTTGATAGTTTCATGAGTTGCTGGGTTAACTGCATCTAAGGCCCATTCATCTGGGAAATCAGAGTTAGAGAAACCTGCTCCTGCATATTCATCGAATTCCTTAGTTTGGCTCAAATCAAAGTCTGGATAATCTTTATTCTGACCATCTGTTTCTGGGAATTGAACGCCAGTCTTAACAGTTACCGGGAATTTTTCTGCAATTGAAGCAGAAACAGTAGCTGTACCTACAGACTCCGTATTAACTACTAATGGCTTCAACCCATCGGCAACAATACTGCTTCCCAGAATGTCTTGGCCACCATAGAAATTATAGTTTGAATTTTGACCATTAATAATAAATTTACCGGAGCCTTGTCCTTGTCCTACCTCTGGAATTTCAATATAAATTGAACGAACTTTAGACCAATCAGTTGGATTTTCAGTAAAGTTACTTAAGTTAATATTATTTATTGCATCCTGGTTCTTTAAATCAAATTCATCATTTGAATATAGAACCTTTACTCCAGATAAGCCAGAAGGGACAGTAATTGGACCAGTTAAATCAAAGTCGAATTTATCGTCTAGACTATCACCTTCCTTAGGAACGTTAATAACAGCACGAACATTCTTAAGTGAACTTTGCTTATAGTTAGTTGCCTCAAATGAGAACTTCATTGGAATTGGCTTGTTTTGATCGACTAAAGCTTTAACTCTAGAATCAGTCTTAGAAACGTTCGTTTTAATCTGGAATGGATCGTCAAAGATTGCACTACCACTACTTTGAGTTAAGGCATCCCCCATTGCAATAGCAAAATTTTGTGTACCTACATAATAAAGAGGCTGTCCGCTGATTCCTAACTTAGTTGCCATATCATCTGCCTTAGGATCAAGGACTGTGTCGATGTCAGAATTTGTACTAATGTATATAGGAATCTTATATGTGCCGTTTTTAATCCCTAATGAAGGTGTAAACCAAGCTTGCAATCGCTTACCTTCTGGTTGTTCGAAGTTATAATCAGCTCCAGTTCCCTTGTAATCAACCTTAAGGACCATCTTACCATCAGAACTAGTGAAAGTTGAAATCTTTGGATATACAGTAGTTTTTTCACCTGCTGCATTGGTAATTTCTACTCCAGTATTCTGAACCGTACCACCAGACATCGAAACTGATTGATAACTAACATCATCTGGCAAAACATAGTAAATAGTTGGTTCATGAAGAATACCAGAATTTGCTTTTGTGGATCCAGTATTATTAAATCCTAATTCAGCTGAAACAGTGATTTTACCAGGTGTCCCAACCCATGTAGGTGAAACAACCTGAACTCCTCCAATAGTTCCTACGGCAGTTTGAGTAACAGCTGAAGAAAATGACTTGAAGTTATCACCATTTCCAGTACCATCAAAACTAATATTGGAAGTTAAAGTGTCACCGGTATGAGTTGGTGTATAACCATCATCATTAGCACCAACAACCTTACCATAGTATTCAAATGAACGACCCTTAGAAGTATCTACACTATCACCAAAGTAATCTGGGGTCACCTTAATTGAAGTAATACCTGATTTAGATTGGTTAACAATATCTTCTCCGGCCTTAACTGTACCAGTTTGCTTAGTACCATCAGCACGGGTGATTTCATAGCTATAAGTTGATGCACCAGTTGAATTGTAAGCTGGACTTTCTGGCGTGGTGATACGGTAAACATTTTCATTTGGGGTAAAGGTCATAGTAATATGAGCTGTACTATCACCAAATGGAGTACCCACATTGGTTTTAACATCAAATTTACCTAAGTAATCATCGGTTTCCTTACCTGGATATACTTGGTCATTTGCACGCTTTGCTTCACCAGAAGTAGTAACAGTACCTAATGTTTGATCAACAGTAGATTGATCTTGTTGGTCAGGAGTTTTTCCGTCTTTAATTGCTTGATCGATACGCTTTTGTGCTTCGTCAGCTGCAGCCTTTTCCTTTTTACCTAAGATTTTGTCACTAAAGTACCAAATATATTGACCATCATTATCATTACTACTGATAGTTGTGCCTTTATCATCAATTATCTTGGTATAAGTTGGCTTTTGTTTTGCCCAAACCACAGTATTGGTCTCAGGAGCATCACTATCTGAATACTTAAATTGACCGACAAAGCCATAAGATTCTTTGTCAGAAGAAGTACTATTAATTCCCGCTCCCTTTGGAATGGTAATAACGATATCGCCACCCATTCCACCTTCTTGGGTGATAGTTTCACCATTAGTAAAGTGGTTCAAGTTCATTGAAGCTGCTTGATTTAAGACAAAGTGATCTGGAGTTGGAATTCTAATGGTAGCACCATAGTTAGTTCCAGCATAAACCTTGTTATATGAACTAGAGCCATCATTGGTCATAATCCCAACTTGATCACGTGCAATGATGTGGAAAATTGCATCATGGTTAGGTGCAAGTGGAATACGTTGATCTGCTGCTTCAAGATCTTCACCACGATATGGTGAAAGTTGCGTACCAATTGTTTCATTAATCTTTACTTGATAAGTTGCAGTTGTTTCTTTGACACCATTTCTAGTTACTTCAATTGTGTGATTTGTAGTACCTAAATCATCTGAAGTAAAATCACGCATACCAGAACTGTGCATTGCTTGGTTTAGAATTTCCAAATAAACTGCACCAGAAGTATTTTGAGAGAATGTATAAGTAAGCTCAATACCACCATCTTCTAGCTTCTTTTCACTTGAAAGTGAAATTGCAGGTGGTAAGGCTGCACGATCTGTTTGGATTTCTGTACCAACCGCTCTATGGGCAGTAATGACAACCTTGTCTCCCTGCTTACCTGTCATAGTAACTTTGACAAAAACATCGTTATGAGAATTATTTTTAAATTCTTGTGAACCTGCAGTGTTCTTACCAATAGAAGTATCAAGCAAAACAGGACCAGACATAACCTGGGTACCCTTATCATCGTTAGTGAATTCAACAGATGAAGTTTGAATACCTTGATCATTAGTGGTAGTTGCACTTTCAGTAGCAGTTAAAGCGTTTGAGCCGTTTTGAGCTTGTTGCTGATTTTGATCAGTACCAGTAGCTTGATTACTATCTGTATTTGCATCGGTAGCTGTCAAACTTACAAATGGATTAATCTTGCCAGATCTATCACCATTATTAGCCACTTCTAATTTGGTTACTTCAGCACCAGAATTGTCAACGACCTTCATTTCACCAGTTGTTGAAACTAAGGTAGTTGGCTTTGCAACTTTAGTGCCAGTATCAGCAACTGAGATGCTAGTAGTTTGAGCTTGAGTTGCTTGCTTAGCACTATTTTCAGTGTTAGTAGCTCCTGCTTCACTAGCCTTAGTTGCTTGTTCTTGCTTCTTTGCATTATCGCTCAAAGCCTTGACATAAGCTTGCTTTAAGTTAGCTAAAGCAGTATCAACTTCCGCTTGTGAAGCGCTATCATTTTCAAGAATAGATTTTACCGAAGTTAATTGTGAAGCCAATTGATCTTTTACTTCACTCTTAATGATTTCATCATAAAGCTTTTGTAAATCTGTCTTGTCAGCTTTTTCATTAATAATTTTCTTGCTCAGTTCGGCTCGAGCCGAATCTGTGCTAGAACTTGATGTTACTTCAGAAGATTGCTCCCCTTCAGTTACACCATTTTGGGTTGTAGTAGCTTGAGCAGCTCCTGAACCCATACCAAAATATAAGGAAGTAGACAAAACAACAGAGGTCAACCCAATTGAGAACTTACGGAACCCAAAGTGTTGAACCTGTCGTGATGACTGTTCCATTTTATTTCTAAAATTATTTTTGGATACCCCCATATTTAAACCTCCTAAGATCAAAACCTATATAAGGATAATGATATCCATACAATATTATTGTAATACTTTTAATATGAATATGTTTAATAAAAACTATAAATAACAAAATATATTCAAAAAAATTTTTTTAATTTTATGGGCAAATTACTAATTCAAGAAAATGTTATTTTATTCATAATTGCACAAAAAAATATGTAACATTTTCTGACCATCCAAAAGTGTTGAGATAACAAGGTTTAATATTTTAACTTGTATTCTTTTTTATCTAATCGCGCTTGCTTTTTCGAACATTTTATGAATTTTCGAGTTTTATTAAATAACACCTTCTAAAAAATTATCTAATTTAATCATCCAAATATTTTTTTATTTTTTTGAAAAATATCCAAGAAAAAAAGGCTCGAATTTCTTCGAGTCTTTTTCATTTGAATATTTAATTAGTCATCCTTACGCTTCTTAGCACCAAACATTAACAAGCCAGCTAATGCTAAACCAGCTAGCCCTAAACCGGTAAGTGCTTCGGCCTTATTACCTGTTTGAGGTAATTTATCTTGGTTAGCTAACTTTCTACTTCCGCTATTTGCGTTAGTCTTCTTAGTAACCTTTACGTCTGACTTACCAGAGTTGTTAGGAACAACTTGTTTGTTATTTGTCTGATGTTTATTTGACTTGTCCTTATCAGTTGGCTTATTTGGCTTAACTGGGTTAACCGGCTTAACTGGGTTAACTGGACTAGCATTCTTAGTGTAAGTGATGGTAATAGTTTCATCCTTGTCATCAACAGCTGGAGTCTTTTCATCAACCTTACTTTGGCTAGGTGTGTAGCCAGGAATAGTTGGTGTGGTGAAACTACTCCACTTATCAGTTGTTGACCAGTTAGTTGTAGTTGATTGACCAGTTACATTATCAGTAGTTACTGTTCTGGTATAAGTTACAGTTTGTTTTGTTTCTGTAGTCTTGCCATCTGGAGTAACAACCTTAATGGTTCTAGTGACAGTCTTACTTTCAGTTGAAGATGAGTAAGTGTGATCCACGCTAATGTTAATTACTTGAGGGTGATCGTCAGTCTTTGAGTCCTTGTTTTGACTGTGGTCAAAAGTAGATGGAATATCAATCTTGTCTGGGACTGAGTAACCCTTCTTTTTCAAGTAATCCTTAATCTTTTCAACACCGTCAGTAACATCTTTACCAGTCTTGCTATCACTTGTGCCGTCGAAAGTAGTTGGTACATCAACAGTAACTTCCTTACCAGTAGTCTTGTCAGTTACAACTACCTTGATAGTTTGAACGTTGCCAGTGTATGTTACGTCAACAGTTGAATCATTGTCAGAAGCTTTTGGTGTTACCTTTTCAACTGTAGTTTGACTTGGAGTGTAGCCGTCAACAGCCGGTACAGTGTATTCTGGGTAATCTGGGTTAGTTGAAGTCCAGTCGGTAGTCTTAACAACCTTGCCAGTTACTTCATCAACAGTCACAGTTCTAGTGAAAGTTACTGTTTGTTTAGTAGTTTCAGTAGTGCCGTCTGGCTTGTGAACGTTGATTGTTCTAGTAACTGTCTTAGTAGTTTCAACACCATCTGGGTATGTCTTATCTGGGTTATCAGGTAACTTGTCACCAGGTTTGGCAGGCTTGTCTGGTGTTACATCCACAGTCTTGTGTTGAAGTGGAATTGGCAACTTATAAGTACCATCTGAAGTCTTTTCTAGACTAGCCGGATCAGTTGGAATTGTCTTGCCAGGAATAAGTTCATAACCCTTTGGAATCATGGTCTTAATCTTGTCAGTATCAATTACAACCTTACCATCAACAACCTTAACTGGAATCTTACCGCTGATGATTGGCTTTTCACTAGAATCTCCACCATCGTAGAAGAAGAAGTTAAAGCTTGGATCACCATCTGGGTTCAAGGTGTAAGTGATAGTTACAGTAGTATCTGTACCAGTTACTGGAACTTCTTGACTAGATACCTTTTCTTGAGACGGAGTGAAGAAAGTCTTCTTACTTGCAGTGTATTCTGGCCAAGTGTTGTCAGTTGTAGCCCAGTCAGTGTAAATTACCTTGCCGTTTACTTCATCAACTGTTGCAGTTCTAGTGTACTTAACAGTTTGAGTTGCTACAGTCTTATGTTCACCAGTTAATGGATCAACCTCGACAATTGTTCTAGTGATTGTCTTGTTAAGGTCTGTTTCAGATACACCTGATGGATACTTCTTGTCAGGGTTGTCTGGTAAGGTGTCGTTGGTAGTCTTAGGACTGTCTGGAGTTACTGTTGTAGTCTTGTGCTTCAAGTGAACAGTCGTACTTGGTGTTTGACTACCATCATTATTGAACTTAATTTCAGTTGGTACGGTGTTACCTGGAACTAATTCATAACCATCTGGAATCTTTTGTTCATCATCTGAAAGTGGTGTAGTTCCACCAGTTGTACCGTTAACTGTAACTGTCTTAACAGTCTTACCACCATCATTATCATCAACGAAGACAACAGTAGTATTGGTTGGGTTTGCACTGTAAGTAATAGTTACGGTTTGGTCTGAATCATCAACTGATGGTGTTGATTCGTCAACCTTGTCTTGACTTGGTGTGTAACCAGGCTTGTTAGTTGGAGTGTATGCATCCCACTTATCAGTTGTAGCCCAGTCAGTGTAAATTACCTTGCCAGTTACTTCGTCAACTGTTGCAGTTCTAGTGTAGTGTACTGGTTGAGTGGCAACTGTCTTCTTTTCACCAGTTACAGGATCTACTTCGACAATAGTTCTAGTGATTGTCTTGTTAAGGTCAGTTTCAGTTACGCCTGATGGGTACTTAGTATCAGGGTTATCTGGCAAGTTATCAGTAGTTGTCTTTGGCTTGTCAGGTGTTACATCCACAGTCTTGTGCTTTACAGTGATTGAGATATTTTGTGGAGTTTGATCACTATCTTTACCAGTGTTATCAGTATCATCAAAGTTCTTTGGTGTTTCTGATTGCTTAGTTACTTCATAACCGTGCTGAGTTAAGTAAGTAGTGATGTTAGTTACACCATCAGTTACATCAGTACCAACCTCACTGTTAGTAGTTCCGTTAAAGATTGTTGGAATATCAGTTGGAATTACAACAGGATTTCCATCTTGATCAGTTACAGTAACAGTAATAGTTTGCTTTTCAGGAACGAAGTATACATCAACGGTTCCACCTTCAACTGGAGTGGTCTTACCATCAGTTGTAATGCTTGCGTCGGCCTTAGCAACAGTACCATTACCAGCTTGAGCCTTGTCTTCAGTAGTGTTGTAAGCAACCTTGCTAGTGTAACCAGATGGAGTTGTGTAGTTGTATGCTTCAAATTCTGAAGGCTTGCTATCACTAGTATCAACAGTCCAATCGCTGTAGTTAGTTACTTCACCTGTTACTTCATCAACTGTTGCAGTTCTAGTGAACTTAACTTGTTGAGGTTCAGTAGTTACAGAGCCATCAGTGTTGTGAACGTTGATTGTTCTAGTAACTGTCTTAGTTAAAACTTCAGTAGTTGGATAATTCTTCTTTGGATTATCTGGCAAAGTCTTAGTGGTATCAGTATCTGGTGTAACTGTTGTTGTCTTGTGCTTGAGGTAAACAACTGTATCTGGAGTTGTTTCATTTCCACCAGCAAAAGTAATAGTAGGTGGAACAGTATTGCCAGGAACTAATTCGTAACCATCAGGAATAGTGGTCTTAGTTCCATCAACATTAACAGTTTCTGAAGTATGACCATCTACTGGAACAGTCTTAACCACTTCATTGTTATTGTCTTGATCCTTGAAGACAATGTTAGTGGTCTTAGGATTTGCAGTGTAAGTTACCTTAGTATCTTCACCTGGGTTAGTGATTTCACTACCAGGAACAGTAGTCTTACTTGCTGTGTAACCTGGAACTGTCGGTGTAGTTGTATCACCAGCCTTTGTTGGATCATCACTGTTGTTGCTATAAGTTGGAGTATCTGCTCCTGGGATTGGGTTACCCTTTTCGTCAACTGGAATGATCTTACCAAGCTTTTTGTAAACTACGTTTACATTTACATTGTCGGAATCAAAACTTACAGTTGAATCACTAGTTGCTCCTTCTTGAACTGTTGCTGCAAAGTAACCTGCCTTTGAAGGTAAGCTTTGTGAACCTAAAGTAGTAGTACCATTTTCAAGAGTCTTGCCATCGACTGAGTAAGTTGAAGTGCCAGTTGCATCATCAGTGTCCTTATGAATAGTTACTGATTGAGTGTAGTTATCTGCAACACTATCACCTTCATCAGTCTTGTAAGTAATGGTCTTAGTGATAGTCTTGTCAGTTGCTGTGTGGTTATGACCAACAGTGATGTTAATTACTTGAGGGTTATTGTCAGAATCTGCACTTTCATTTTGACTGTGGTCAAAACTAGTTGGAGTTTCACCTTGATTAGTGATTGTGTAACCAAGCTTCTTCAAAGTATTAACAACATTTTGGACACCATCAGTAACATCTGTACCGACCTTTTCGTCACTCTTGCCGTTAAAGCTAGTTGGAACATCGACAGTAATTGTCTTGCCAGTAGTTGAATCAGTTACAACCACCTTAATAGTTTGAGTATTTGGTGTGTAAGTTACCGGTGTATTGTCACCAGGGTTAGTGATATCACTACTTGGAACAGTTGTCTTACTTGCGGTGTAACCCGGTACTGTTGGTGTGGTAGTATCACCAGGCTTAGTTGGATCATCACTGTTGTTGTAAGTTGGAGTGTCTGCTCCTGGGATTGGGTTGCCACTTTCGTCAACTGGGATAATCTTACCAAGCTTTTTGTAAACTACGTTTACATTCACATTGTCGGAATCAAAACTTACAGTTGAGTCACTAGTTGCGCCTTCTGGAACATTTGCAGCGTAGTAGCCATCTTTGGAAGGCAAGCTTTGTGAACCTAAAGTAGTTTGACCATTTTCAAGAGTCTTACCATCGACAGTGTAAGTTGGCTTGCCAGTTACGTCATCAGTGTCCTTATGAATAGTTACTGATTGAGTGTAATCTGGTGCAACACTATCACCTTCATCTGTCTTGTAAGTGATGGTCTTAGTGATTTTCTTGTCAGCTGTAGTGTGATGGTGCTTCAAGTGAACGGTAATAACAGTATTATCGTCAGCAGTCATAGTGTGACTATCAACTTTACCAGATACGTAATCGTAGCCTTCTGGAATAGTGTAAGTTGGAGTTACTGTTTCACCAGTCTTACCAGGTACTGATTGGTCAGTGCCTACTTGCGCGCCCTTGTTGTCATCATCAACGTACTTGATAGTGATAGTTTGAGGATTTGCAGTATAAGTTACCTTAGTATCTTCACCCGGGTTAGTGATTTCACTACCAGGAACAGTAGTCTTACTTGCTGTGTAACCTGGAACTGTCGGTGTAGTTGTATCACCAGCCTTTGTTGGATCATCACTGTTGTTGCTATAAGTTGGAGTATCTGCTCCTGGGATTGGGTTACCCTTTTCGTCAACTGGAATGATCTTACCAAGCTTTTTGTAAACTACGTTTACATTTACATTGTCGGAATCAAAACTTACAGTTGAATCACTAGTTGCTCCTTCTGGAACTGTTGAAGCGTAGTAACCAGGTTTTGAAGGCAAGCTTTGTGAACCTAAAGTAGTTTTACCATTTTCAAGAGTCTTGCCATCAACAGTGTAAGTTGAATTACCAGTTACATCATCAGTGTCCTTATGAATAGTTACTGATTGAGTGTAGTTATCTGCAACACTATCACCTTCATCAGTCTTGTAAGTAATGGTCTTAGTGATAGTCTTGTCAGTTGCTGTGTGGTTATGACCAACTTCGATAGTAATTGTTTGCGGGTTAGCATCAGTCTCTGAAGTGCCATTTGGAGTACTGTCAAAGGTAGTAGGAATTGTGATAGTTTCAGGAACTGTGTAGCCCTTAGACTTCAAGTATTCCTTAACCTTGTCAACATTAGTAGTTACGTTAGATGGAACATCACTATTAGAGTCACCAGTAAATGTGGTAGTTGCAACGTCAGTTGGAATTGACACATTAACCTTTTCACCAGTTGAACTGTCAGTAACAACAATGGTGATTTGTTGCTTATCTGGAGCGTAAGTATAAACAACGTCATCGTTAGTAGTGGTGAAAGTTCCAGTGGCATTTGATGGAGTATTAGTTAAGTGGTAACCGTCAATAGTCTTCGCACTGGTAGTGTAAGTGGTACCGTAGTCACCGCTCTTACTGTCTGATAATGCTATTTCCTTGCCGTTTGCATCTACGTACTTAACATTTACTGTTTCAGTATCTGGTGCGTAAATGTAAACAACATCATCATTCTTTGTGCTGTAAGTGCCAGTAGCATTAGCTGGAGTTGTCTTTAAAGTATAACCTTTAACTGGCTTTGCACTGGTGGTGTAGTTAGTTCCGTAATCACCAGTTAAGGTATCTGAGTCAGCTAATGTCTTACCATCAGCAGTTTCATATCTAACATTTACACTTTCCTTATTTGGTGTAAAAGTGACATCAACAGTTTCATCAGTTGGCACTTTGTTAACCAAAGCTGATTCACTCTTAACTGCAGTAACACCATCTTCAGTTGACTTCAAGTTGGTGTAGGTAACGTGACTTGTGTAACCTGCTGGTGTATCAAAGCTTTGTTCACTATATTGACCATTGTTGTCATCAAAGCTTGAGTAGTCACTGTAGCCAGTAATCTTACCAGTTACGGCATCAATGTGGGCAGTTCTCTTGAACTTAACATCTTGCTTAATGGTATTAACAATAGTCTTGCCATCTTTATCGTAGATATTAATCGTACGAGTAACAGTCTTAGTTAAGTCCTGGTTAGTAACACCATCAGGATAGTTCTTTTCTGAATTTGGAATCTTGTCAGTTGAAGATTTACCATCGTTTGGTGTTACATCAACTGTATTGTGTTCTAATTTGTAAACTACAGTATCACCATCGAAGTAGTACTTAACTTGACTACCCCAAGCTGCACTGCCATCTGGATTATTAGTCGAATCAGATTGCCAAGTTTTACCACCGTTATCCAAGATAGTGTTATTAGTATCACTTAATGGAACAAACTTGTAGCCCTTAGCAATTAAAGCATTGATAGTAGCTTGGTCTTCACTACTGAAACCAGAAATTGCACTTGGGAAATCGCTATAACTCATAGTTGATGAATTATCTTGGTATTGCTTAGTGTAGTTCAAGTTTACAGTATGAGTTTGACCATCAGCATCAGTATATTTAAGTGCAGTCTTGATAGTTGAAGTGCCTGAAATAGTAATTGCAGGAGCAAATGAATCTGCGCCCTTTTGAACAACAGATGGTACATCATCATTTCCGTGATAACTTTCAAATTCAAGGTATGCGGTCTTACCTGCATCAGCAGCTAAGTTAGAATCAATACCAGTAACTTTATACAAACCACTGTTACTATTAGCACTAATCTTAGGAATCTTGATTGCAAAAGCTTTAATTGTTGACCAATCAGTCACTTGATCAGCTGTTAGCCAATTACTTGTATCTGGCTGAGTAGAAGTTCCCAAAGTAACTGCAGTAGTACTGTAGAGAATAGTTTCACCATTGTTGTTACTACTAATAGGACCAGTTAACTTAAAGTTGACTTCGGTTGGCAAGTTGACATAAAGGTTGACATCTGTTGCTGTTGCAGATTGGGCATCCTTAGTACCATTGACTACTTCAACTTCGTAATTTAATTCAGTACTTCCCTTATCATCAGAAGTACCAGTACTTGAATAGTTAGTATCCTTATTTCCTTTAGCAAGACCAGCAGGATAAATTTCACTAGCTAAGTTAATTGTCCAAGTTTGCTTACCAATTTGGTAAGTATTGTCAACATTACCTTCAGTAAAGGCACTATTGAAGCCTTGGATAGTAGATACAGCTGGATTACTTGTTGAATTCATCCCTGTGCTGGTAGTCATATATGCAACAATTGGATAAGTACCACTAGTTACAGTAGGTAAGATTGAAAGGTAAGCCCAGTTAGTGGTCTGAGTAGTATCGTACTTAAAGTTAGTTCCAGTATAGTCAAATTTAATGACTTGCTGGTTTCCTACCCAAAAAGTAGAGAATTTTGGATTACCCTGAACATTCTTAAGAGTCCCATTAAATATGGTCCCTTCTGGCAAGACATAATAAATAATAGGGTTTTTGGCATAGTTAACAGTCTTGGAAGCACCAGAATTATAAGTTGCTACAAAACCAGCATTTGATGAAGCTTTTTGGTTATTCTGATATAAATAGAAGTTGTTACTTGTAGTTAAACCAGATTGATCAATTAAAACGTTAGTAGCAGCACTTGTATTAAAAACTTGGGCATTATCTTTATTCTTGATTTCTGGACTAGTAACAGTAATAGATGAAACTAACTTATCTCCTGCCTTAGTTACTGTTCCGTTTTTATATTTTGTGCTCACAGTACCATAAGCGACAAACTGAAGCTTATTAGTATCATAATATGATGCCTGAGCATTTGCACCTGCAGGAACATAATTAGGATTAAAGACAATTTGACTGATATATTTGCCATTTTCAGCTGTAACTGTACCACCTGCGTCTACACTACCAGTTGAAGTAGTGCCATCAGTGTAGGTTGCGGTATAAGTGTAGCTAGTTAAGCCTTCTAAATCAGCTGACTTAGCTGGAGTTGCAATTGACGTAGTCAAAAGGCCATCAGCCATCTTAATAGTAAATTCAGCTTTACTTAAGGCAATGGCAGTATTATTGGTAAAGCCAAAGCTAGCGATTCTTCCTGGATCACCATCAATTAACAATTCCCCAGAAGTTGAATTAGAAGCTGCTGAAGAGCCAAAGTCACCATATACACTTGTATTCTTAGCACCACGAATAGTTTCTGTCCATGCTGGTAAGCTTGAAGTAAGTAAAGTACCATTAGCATCAACTTTTTGAGTAATAGTAATATCTCCTGATGCCTTGATGGTAGTATCTTCTTCAGGTTGATCCACATTATAGTAACCTACAATGGCATATCCATCCGGATTTGTACTTTGGAAATGTTGATTACCTGCACCCTTTGGTACTGTAATTGTAATCACATTACCACTTTGAGTGATAGTTGTGCCATCAGCAAAGTTATTCTTATCATTAGTAGCAGTTTGATCTAAGACAAATCCCTCTGGAACTGGAATTGTAATGGTTGCCCCATAGTTAACGGCTGAATTAATTAACGTAGATTGAGCAGTAGTACTATCTTGAAGCCCGTTAACTTCACCAACTTTTAAGTAGTAAGTGTAATTTGTCTTTGGCAAAACTGATGGTACTCCAGTAGAAGTAGGCTTACGAGAAAATGATGGATGCATTTGTGGACTAATGATGGATTGGTAGTTAATAGTCTTTGATCCAATTTGAACCCCATTTTTATCCACAATTGTCAATGAAGCTTGTAACTCTTTAGTACCAACATCAGTAATTGGATTTATTGCTTTGTTACCATTCAATGGTTGTCCAGTAAAGTTACTTAATGGTGACAAATTAATTCGTTGCGTAAATTGTGCTCCATCTTGAGTGATTTTATCAGTAATTATATAGTAGCCGGAATCACTGCTATCATCAAAAGTGGTGGTACCGGTACCATTTAAGGATTCAAAGTCGTCAGTACCTATTTTGTAAGCACTACTTTTTGGAATCTTGATTGTAATTACATCTCCGGCTTTAGCAGTAAGATTTAAGCTTAAAGTAATACCCTTGCTTGTTCCATCATTACCAATGGTAGTTTTATCAGCTGTAAAAGCCGCATCATTTGATTCTAATGCATTAGTATTTGCAACCTTGCTATCAGCTAAAGTTGAAGCTGAATTAGTAGTGTTTTTTGAGCTTGATACGTCTAAAGTAGATGTAGTTGCACTTGCATTTGACTTTTCAGTAGTCTTTTCGTTTGCGCTTTGAGTGGCACTATCTGTACTTACCTTTTCAGCACTATCTGAATTAGTTGCTACTTGTGAACTTGTAGTAGCCACTGCCTTATCACTTGAACTCACTTCGGTAGATGATGCGTTTGTATCTTGGGTATCAGAAGTAGTTGAACTACCTGAGCCACTTTGTTCTGTTGAAGATTCAGAAGTAGTATCTGCTTTTACCATATGACCACTATTAACTCCCAAATATAGTGATGTTGATAATAAAACAGAAGCTGCTCCTATACTTAATTTTCTAATACTAAAATGTTGAACACGATTAGCTTCTTGATCTAACCGGTGTTTCAAATTATTTTTAGAAACTCTCATTTAAGTTAACTATCCTTTCAATCTAAGTAAAACGTTAAGCATACGCTAGTAACTGTAGTATTATAACACAAAAAAATAACTCCACATATAGGAATTACATCTATATTATGTGGAGTTATAGTTGCTCTCGCAATTCTACCATTTCTTCATCTGTTGGATTAATAGCGAGATATTTGTCTAATAAATCCTTGAGGACATCATTTTCTCCCTGAGCAATAAAGAGATAAATCATATCTTTCAAAAAGTCAGGGTTAGTTTGGAAGTTAGGGTAAGCCAATAAGAATTCTTGACGTGACTTGTCATAGTCTTCTAAGCGATAAAGTGAGACTGCAATATTCCATCTTGCTTGTGGTTCAAGATTTTCATCGTCAGTATCCGCAAACAAGTCCAAGTTTTCCTGATCTTTTTTGAGGTAAAGGTAAAGGTTAGATAACTGAATACGTAAATCATTGTTATCTGGAGCGTATTTCAAGCCCTTAACGAGCATTTCTTCAGCTAAGTCATACTTACCTAGCTTGCTGGCAACGCGACCCAAAAGTGCATATAAGGTTTCATCATATTCATTATAAGTCAATCCTTTTTGTGCAGTTTCAAGTGCTAATTCATCGTCACCATTTTCTTCGTATGCTTGGGCTAATAATGGATAAGCATTGACATAATCTGGTGCCTGTTCAAGTACGCCTTGCAAGTATTCAATTGCTTTTTTGAATTTGCCAGTACTTAATAACACAAGTCCTGCTTGATAGCGGGCATCAATATCGATTAAGCTATCTCCTTTAGCAAGAATCATGTCACTAGCTTCTTCATAACGTCCAAGTTTAGCTAAGCAGGCAATAATTCTTTCATTTAAGTTAACTTCGCCAAAATAATCTTGTCGCTTAATCAAGTCTTGGTAATGTGCTAAGGCAAGTTCATTTTTACCAGCTGAGTATGCTAATTCAGCTAGGCCAAAGATAATTGCGTCTTCATCTGGTGCTAATTCGTGGGCAGCCTTTAATTTAGCTTCCGCAGTCTCAATTAAGCCCATTGATTGGTAGTAATCAGCTTGTACCAATAAGCTATCTAGGTAAGCATCGCTATCAGGACTAATATCATAGAGCAAGCTTAAGGCATCGTCTTCACTACCATCATTTAATAAGATTTCAGCCAAGTAAACCTTAAACAAATCTTCTTCGGGATATTTAGCAATTAAGGCGCGATAGACATCCTTACTGTAGTCAGTAAAGCCCATATCAGTTAAGTTATCAGCAAGTGAAGCTAAAATTTCAGGCTCATCCTGATCTAATGCTTGTTTTAATAAAATATTTGTTTGTGAAAAATCATGATTTTCTATTGCATCAAGTAATTTTTCTGAATAAGACATCTGCTCTCCTCTTAATTTCTTGAGTTATAAAAAAAGCCCAGGTACAGAACCTGGAACTTCTTTTAGTAAGATTACTTAACAGCATCCTTAAGAGCCTTACCTGGCTTAAATGCTGGAACCTTGCTTGCAGGGATTTCGATTTCAACACCAGTTTGTGGGTTACGACCCTTACGAGCTGCACGGTTACGTACTTCGAAAGTACCAAAGCCGATTAATTGAACCTTTTCACCCTTAGCAAGTTCTTCTTGGATTGATGCGAAAACTGCGTCAACAGTTGCTGCAACATCCTTCTTAGTAAGCTTAGTCTTTGAAGCAACTTCTGCTACTAATTCTGCTTTGTTTGCCATAATTTTCACCTCCTAAGCTTAAACTCAAAAGAGTTCAGACTTAATTCCTCAAAAAAAGAAATTAGAAAGAATGATTTACTACTAATCATTGTTCCTGAAATTAAAAATAGCACAAAAACCTTATCATAACAAGGTTTTTTATAAAAATTGTCAAAATATGTCTACTTGCTAGATACAAATAGAAACCACAAAAAACTAACTTGTTATTTTCGCTTTCTAGGCAGAATCTTGATTGGCGTTCCAGTGAAATTGAAGTTATCACGTAGTTGGTTAATCAAGAAACGTTTATATGAAAAGTGCATCAATTCTGGATCATTGACAAAGACCACAAAAGTAGGTGGTGTGGTTGCCACTTGTGTCATGTAGTATACCCGTAGCCGTTTTCCCTTAATTAATGGAGCTGGAACTAATTTTGAAGCTTCTAAAAGCATATCATTCAAGACACTAGATTGAATTCTTTGGCTTTGATTGTAGTTAACTTCTTTGATTAATTTTGGCAATTGATTCAAGTTCTGATGCGTTTTAGCAGAAACAAAAATTACCGGTGCATAATCAAGGTATTGGAATTCATTTCTAATAACAGCAGTAAAGTCCTTAGCTGAATTAGAGTCCTTTTTAGGCAAATCCCACTTGTTAACAACAATAATGACACCCTTACCTTCATCATGGGCATAACCAGCAACGTGCTTATCTTGCTCACGAATTCCAGTACTTGCATCAAGAACTAGTAAAACGACATCACTTCGCTGAATAGCGCTCAAAGCCCGCAAAACAGAGTATTTTTCAGTCTTTTCATACACCTTACCCCGGCGTCTAATTCCGGCAGTATCAATCATCTTAAAGTGGGTACCATCTTCTGTAGAAAATGGCGTATCAATGGCATCCCTAGTAGTACCTTCTTCATTAGCAACAATTACCCGGTTTTCACCAAGTAAGGCGTTAATAATTGAAGACTTACCAACATTAGGACGACCAATTACACTAAAAGCAATCTCATCGCTATCTTTGTTATCACTTTCTGGGGGGAAGTTTTCGACAACAGCATCTAACAAATCACCAATCCCAGTACCATGAGATGAAGAAATTGGAATTGGATCTCCCAAGCCTAAACTATAAAATTCATAAATATCAGCTCTTTGTTCCGGATTATCTGCCTTATTAACTGCTAATAAAACTGGTTTGTCAGCACGATAAAGCATTTGGGCAATCCGCTCATCCAAATCAGTTAAATGCAAAGCCACGCTAGTAACCATAACAATAACGTCACTTTCTTCCATAGCAATATCAGCTTGTGCCCGGATTTCGTCTTCGATTCGGCCACCTTCCCATGTGATACCACCAGTGTCAATCACGTTAAAGTCGTGTCCTAACCAACTTGCTTTAGCATAATTTCGGTCACGCGTCACACCTGGACGGTCTTCAACAATAGCTAGCCTTTGATTAATAATACGGTTAAATAAAGTTGACTTTCCAACATTAGGTTGTCCGACAATCGCAACAGTTGGTAAAACCATCTAATCACCCTTTCTAAATCTGGATATAAAAAAAACCGACATAGTCGGCTTTTTTCATCATTATTGACGGTCTTTCAATTGGTCACCAATGATGTCGCCAAGAGCAAAACCATTATCGTTGTTGTCGCTCATGTACTTCTTAGCTGCTGAGTCGTTGCGTGAAGCATTACGACGTGGACGACTTTCTTCGCCTTCAGCTGCTGGGTTGGCTTGCTTGATTGAAAGAGAAATTCTTCTTTCGTCGTTGTTAATGTTCAATACCTTAACCTTAACCTTGTCGCCAACCTTTAATACATCGCTAGGCTTTTCAACACGCTTGTTTGAAATTTCTGAAACGTGAACCAAACCTTGGATTCCGTCAGCAACTTCAACAAAAGCACCGAATGAAGTTAATGACTTAACTTCACCTTCAACAACATCACCTTCAGCTAATTCACTAGTAGCTTGTTCAAATGGTGATGGTTCAGTTTGCTTGATTGAAAGGGAGATGCGGTGTCTATCATCATCGATACCGATGACCTTAACCTTAACATCTTGACCAGCCTTCAATACATCGCTTGGCTTGTCAATATGCTTGTATGAAATTTCTGAAATGTGAACTAAACCGTCAACACCACCAACATCAACAAAGGCACCAAAGTTAGTCAAACGAGAAACCTTACCTTCAACGATGTCACCAGCAACAAGTTGTGAAGCAACAGTTTCGAATGCTTCTTCACGTTCTTCTTCGATTAATTCCTTGTGTGAAAGGATTAAGCGGTTCTTGTTAGGATCAATTTCAGTGATCTTAACCTTAATGCTCTTACCAATGTAAGGCTTAAGATCTGAAACAAAGTGGTTAGAAATAAGTGAAGCTGGTAAGAAACCTCTAGTACCAACATCAACGATTAAACCACCACGAACTGCATTAGTTACAGTACCTTCGATAGCATTGCCTGCTTCAAAGTCTTTTTGTAACTTGTCGAATGCTTCTCTTTCCTTAAGGCGAGTTACGGAGAAGAAGAATTCACCGTTTTCCTTATCGCCACCGGCTCTTCTCAATACTAAAGCCTTGAAAGTATCACCTGGTTTAACCAAGTCGTGGAGATCTGCGTTACGATCATTAGTAAATTCACGACGAGTGATTACACCTTCAACACCTGCATTTTGAACACCAACTGCAATTTGGCCGTCTTCAACACTTAAAACTTCAACGTCTACAATGTTTCCAACTTCAACGCCTTGCATTTCTTTTAAAGCATCTAAAAATTGATTACTGTTATCTGACATAAATACCTCCCAATATCATGTATAATTTTAAATGAAACCATGATATTTTTCCACCTTTTCGGCTCTTTTTTTCAAAATTTATCTAAAAAGTTTTCTATTTGGCTCTTTTTTCTAATATTTTAGCCATAATAGCTGCCGTAACTTCTTCAATTGTCATATTGGTAGTATCCAATTCAATCGCATCGGCAGCCTTTTTAAGTGGTGAAATCTTCCGGTGCGAATCCTTATAGTCACGGACTTCAATATCATGCTCAATTTTAGCTAAATCTTCATGAATGCCCTTTTCAGCATAATCAAGTAACCGTCTTTGCGCCCTTGAATGGGCACTAGCAACTAAGAAAATCTTAACTTCTGCATTTGGCAAGACAGTTGTACCGATATCACGTCCATCCATAATAACATCAGTCTTACCCGCCATATGACGTTGCAGACTAACCATTTTTTCACGTACACCAGGCAAGGCACTAACTTGTGAGACGTTAGCAGTAATTTCCGGTGTTCTAATTGCTAAAGATACATCTTTATCAGCCACAAAAACTTTTTGAGCACCATCAACTGACTTCAATTCAATTGGATTTTGATCAATTGCGGTTAAAATTTTGCTTTCATCCCCATAATCAATACCATTTTCTTTAGCAATTAAGGTACAAGCTCGATACATTGCACCAGTATCAATATAAATAAAGTTAAGTTTATTAGCGACTATTTTCGCTACGGTACTTTTTCCAGCTGAGGCTGGTCCATCAATTGCAACTTGCATATTATCACAACAAAAAAGAGACTCAGGTCTCTATTTTCCTTTCCAATTATTTTAACTTCAAGACTTGTCCAGCTTGAATTGAATCTGAAGAAGTCAAATTATTCAACTCTTGTAATTGGGAAACTGTCATATTATGTGAATTTGCAATTTCTGAGAGAGTATCACCAGATTTAACAGTATAACTTGAGCTTGACTTCGTAGATGCTGAACTAGTAGTGGCATTATTTGTGGTGTTATTAGTAGTGTTAGTAGTATTAGTCTTGCTACTTTGACTAACATTATTTACTTGACTAGATTGACTAACTTGAGTCTTTTTACTACTTGTGCTGGCTTTTTTAACTGATTTTGAACTACTACTTGAACTTGACTCAGTAGATGAAGTTACTTTTTCTGGAGTGGCTAAAGAAGCATCCTGTTTACTTTGATTATTTAAAAATAAGTAGACAGGTACACAAGCAATTAAAACCACAATCAAAATAATTGCTAATTTATGATAATTAAAACTAATGAGACTAGGCTTCTTACCTGCTCTTGGTGCGTTTGGGCGTTTAAAATGTTCGTATGGCCCTTTAGGTTCTGAATTCTTCATAGAGTCCCCTTCCAATTGCTTTCGTCTACTCATTTTATCATAAGCTAGAAATTTTAAAAGACGAAAAAAGAGCCTTCTTAAAAAGAAAGCTCTTAAAATCTTGAAATATCAAAATCTCTTTGAAACAAAATTTTCTAATTGTGGTAAGACCAACTTAATCACAACTACTGCTAAAATTCCGTTAATGATTCCCTTTAAGATGTTAAATGGAACTACTCCATAGAGAATATAAGTTGGTGGGAAGTTAAAGTTAGCAAACTTAGCATACATTGGCATTAAAAGTGCAACATTTGCGATTGACATAATTACAGTTAATGAAATAGTTGCCACTACCACTGCCAAAACTTGGGTTAAAAACTTTTCAGGATCTTTTTTAGTAATAAAGTAAATTGGCAAAACATAAAATACACTGGCAACAAAAGCCGCAATTTGACCAACTAAGGAAATAATGTTGAAGCCACTCATGGCTAAACTGATAAAAACCTTGATGAAAGCCATAGCAACACCAGCAATCGGTCCAAATAAGACAGTCCCAATTAACAAAACAGCATCTGAAAAGTCCATCTTTAAAAATGGAAATGCTGGAATTAATGGAAATTCAAACTTCATAACGATAAACGCAATTACCGCAATCATCACTGATGCCAGTGTCTTACCTAAACTACTTCTTGCATGTGTCATAAAAATTCCTCCAAATAAAAAGGTCTGCGCCCCAAGCGGCAGACCTAATAGAGAAATATCTGAATGTAGTATCTTTACTAAATCTGTCTTCTTTCATCTAGACTATAACTATCGGTACCTTTAGGTTCAGCCACATAAGTGGGTTGCTGACTCAAACAGCCGGTCGGGATTTTCACCCTGCCTTGAAGACGTTTTCCTTATTAATAATTTCAAATTTAATATACTACATACTTTTTAATTTTGCAACTTCTTCACGCGTTAATTCGCGATACTGTCCAGATGTAAGGGATTGCAAGGTTAAGAAGGCATAACGTTCACGAGATAACTTATCAACTAGGTGTCCAACAGCCTTGAACATGCGCTTTACTTGGTGGTAATGCCCTTCATGGATGGTTAATTGCACAATTGAAGTATTCTTTTCACGGTTAGTGCTAATAATCTTAACCTTCGCAGGAGCTGACTTACGACCATCAATTCTTACTCCATGCTTTAAACTATGAATTTCTTCTGGTGTCAGCATCCCTTTAATTTTGGCAACGTATACCTTATCAACCATATGTCGTGGGTGCATCAACTTATTAGCCAGCTCTCCATCATTAGTAATTAAGATTAATCCACTAGTATCGTAGTCCAGCCGACCAACTGGGTAAAGTCGGTAAGGCAATTCTTCAAAAAAGTCGACAACGGTCTTTCTGCCCTTGTCATCTTTCACACTGGAAATAACGCCCCGTGGTTTATAAAGCAAGTAAGTGTGCTTTCTTTCTTTTTGAATTGGCACACCATCAACTTCGATACTAGTTCCGCGTTCAACCTTGGTCCCTAATTCAGTGACTAAACGGCCATTAACACTAACGTGGCCAGCTGTAATTAAGCCCTCGGCCTTTCTTCTTGAAGCAATCCCTGCTTCTGCGATTAACTTTTGTAAGCGTTCTGCCATTACTGCTCCTCCTTAGAAATCATTTCTTGATATTGGTCTTCACTACCGCGACTTTCAAACAGATCAACTTGACCA
This sequence comes from Lactobacillus psittaci DSM 15354, assembly GCF_000425905.1. Lineage (GTDB taxonomy): Bacteria > Bacillota > Bacilli > Lactobacillales > Lactobacillaceae > Lactobacillus > Lactobacillus psittaci. The sequence goes on along the minus strand of NZ_KE384473.1, from coordinate 227,293 downwards.
TTTTGATCAATATTATCAGCTTCAAAGTCTTCAATCACTGGTAAATCTGCCAAACTGGTATAACCAAAATATTGCAAGAAGTAATCAGTTGTTACATATAAATTAGGATGTCCCGCAACATCTTTTTTACCCTTACTTTCAACTAGGCCGCGCCAAATTAAGGTTTGCAAGGCTCCTGATGAATTTACTCCGCGTATATCGTCAATTTCAACCCTCGTAATTGGCTGCTTATAAGCAATAATTGCCAAAATCTCAAGTGCCGATTGACTTAGACTCTTACTAATATCTTTTTGAAAATAACGTTCCACTGTCTTAGCTACACGGTAAGAAGTTGTTAACTTATAGCAATCCTTCAAAAAAGTCAATTGCAAGCCACTATCTTCGTCTTCTGCTAACTTAGCAGTTAATTTTTTAGCTAATTCTCTGAGGGCTGCCGGTTCAATTTCAAGCATTTGACACAAATCTTGGGATAAAATCCCATTGTCTCCTGCAACGTATAACAGTCCTTGTAATTCGGCAAGTTTAGTTGCCAACTTAATCAACTCTTTCTAACTCTAAATCGCCAAAACTACGTCCTTGGCGCACCTTTAATTTTTTATTTTTAGCTAGCTCTAAGACTGCCAAAAACAAAGAAATCACATCATCTAAGAGCTTGATTTCTTTCATACATTCAAAAAAGCTTACCTGCTTTTGGGCAGTAAATTTATTTTCTAAAAAGCTTGTCATTTCTTTAACCGTTGAATATTTGACGTTAACTGTTGCTGCTTGTGGTCGACGCAACTTAAAACGCCTAATAAGCAAAGAAAAAGTATTGGCAAGTTCAGTTGCACTAATTTCGCCATAAGGCAAGGGGGAGACCTTTTTATCATTAGCAACGCTCGGCTCTTTTGCTAGTGTAATCGGTACTTGGTCATTACGCTCTTTGAAATAAGCCGAGACTTTTTTAAAGACTGAGTATTGCACTAACTGATCAACCAGCTCTTGCCGTGGGTCTTCTGCTACTTCTTCGACTGGAACAAAATCATTTTTAGGAAGTAAGTACTGTGACTTAATTCTGAGCAAGGTTGAGGCCATGACGAAATATTCACCAGCAAGTTTCAAATTTAACTCTTTCATTTTTTGCAAGTAATCCAGATATTGCTGCGTAATTTGGGCAATCGGAATATCATAAATATCAATTTTTTGTGAACGAATTAAGTGTAATAACAAGTCTAATGGGCCTTCAAAGTTAGGCAACTCAACTTTTAAGTTTTCAGTCACTAGTTCTCATCCTTTTTAAATAAATAATTGTATTTAGGTAGAGCCGTCAGCTTTTTATCTGGGTATTCTTCTTGCAGATTTTGTAAAACTTGCTCTTGCGTTTTTTGTGATCTAAAACCTGGTGCCAGTGACAAATAGCGAATCATAATGAAATCAGGTAAAACTTGAATCCCAACAACTCCAATAAAATCAGAACTATTTTCTCGATAAAGATAGAGTTTAAACTCACAATCTTCATCATAAAGCCGCATTTCTTCTTTTAAGTTATCTAGATTTTTTAAATCGGGCAAAAATGATAACAAGCCCATTGCAATTTTTTCGTAATCTTTTTTATATGTAACTAACATCTTAAACCCGTGGATGACTCTTCTTATATACGTCAAAAATATGTTTTTGTGATAAATTGGTATAAATTTGCGTTGTAGAAATATCGCTATGGCCTAACAGTTCTTGCACTACTCGTAAGTCAGCTCCGTTTTCAAGTAAATGCGTCGCAAAAGTATGACGTAAAGTGTGCGGGGTAATATCTTTATCAATTTTAGCCTTTCGAGCATAAATTTTTATCATTTGCCAAACTGCTTGTCTAGTCATAGGCTTAGCTCGAGCATTTAAAAACAAGGCTTCACTATTTTGACCAGCTTTTAATATTTGTGGATTGCGAACCGAACTCTGATATTGCTTAATCCATTTTAAAGCATAACTAGTAATTGGAACTAAGCGCTCTTTGTTCCCCTTACCCAAAACGCGGATAATTTGTAAATCTTCATGTAAGTCACTTTCTTTTAGCTTGATTAACTCGCTAACTCTCATTCCAGTTGCATATAATGTTTCAAGCATTGCACGGTCCCGCACTCCTAATGGCTTATCAGTATCAGGCATTTGTAACAAGGTAGTTACTTCTGCTTGACTTAAAGCAATTGGCAGATGTTTTTCTTTTTTTGGTGGGTCAATTTGAACCATCGGATCTTTTTCAAGCAAATCATGACGCACCAAATATTGATAAAACTTTCGTAAACTTGAAATCATACGACTGAGTGAGCTAGCCTTTTTGCCTAAATCACGTTGCTGTGCTAAAAATGAATCAATTATCACTGCATCTGTTGGCCAGGTGCTAATCTTTTCGTGATCAAGATAGTCGCAAAATTGTTTTAAGTCGATGCGATATGAACTGATTGAATTTTGACTAAGTCCTTTTTCAAGTTCACAAAAACGCAGATAGTCCGCTAATTGATCTAAATTATTCTGCTTCATCATTTTCAACCAAGGAGATGGTTCCAGCATCTTTATCTTCAATAATCAATTTTTGCTTTAACAAACGACCTAGAGCTCGCTTAAAAGCAGACTTAGAAATGCCAAAGTGATTCTTGATATCGATTGCATCACTTTTATCGTAAAATGGCAAAGTCTTGCTGGCTTCACGTCTTAATGAGACTAAAATCATTTGACTATCATCATCAATTTCTTCAAAAGCCCTTGGTGTGACACTTAAATTTAAGTGGCCATACTTACTTTGCCCGATAACTCTGGCCTTAACTTGCTCACCCAAGCGTAGTGGGGTCATCATCTCAGAATGGTGAATAAAACCTAAATAAAAGTCGCTAGTAATGACAAAGGCTCCCACTTGGCGGACAGCATAAACTGTCGCAAAGACGTTTTGGTTTTTCATTCCTGCTGGGAAAGTTGAAGCTAGCTGTACAAAAACATTTTCGTCAGCCATCTTAGCCCAAATCCGTTCCTTGTGATCAGTTTCTAATTGTACTAATAAACGGTCACCAATCTTAGGCCATAAATTCTTATCAAGCGGTAAATCATCAAGTGAAATTACAACATCTTTATCAGGTAAGCCAATATCAACAAAGACCCCTAAATCACGCCGAACTTCGGTAACCTTGCTCCAACCAAATTGATCTGGCATGGCAAAAGGATAAAACTGGGTCATTTCTTTTTTGTGGTGTTGATTTTCGTAAATAAAGCCCTGTACTTGCTCTCCCAGCTTAGGGAAAGTATCTTGGGTAACTTCAAGTTTCTTTAATTCATAAGTTACACCATCAATTTGAACAAAATAAGCTTCATCATTCATATCAATTACTTTTCCACGTTGAACTGTTCCTAGCATCAAAGGCCTCCTTCCATAAATGTCTATCTCCTATAGTATAAGGAATTTTAAGCAAAAATAAAAGTGGCCTGTCTAAACAGACCACTTTTATAGTGCTAAAAGATTTTAAATTTTAATCTTATAAGTTAGCAGCTTCGCCTTGGTATACAGCACCACGACGTGCATCTACAGTAATAGTAGTGTTGTCAGCAATCTTGTCAGTTGCGTCAGTAGCACCAACAACAACTGGAATACCTAATGAAAGACCAACAACTGCAGCGTGTGAAGTTAAACCTGAAGCTTCAACAACTAAACCACTTGCCTTCTTGATTGCAGGTAAGTAATCCTTGTCAGTTACCTTAGCAACTAAGATGTCACCATCTTGAACTTTGTTGTTTGCTTCTTCAGCGCTGTTTGCAACAACAGCCTTACCGATAACTGATTGTGAACCTACACCAAGACCCTTAACAAGCTTTGAGCCGATAAGTTCAAGCTTCATCAAGTTAGTAGTACCTGATTCACCAACTGGAACACCAGCAACGATAATTACTAAGTCGCCATCCTTAACAAAGCCGTTTTCTTTAGCAAGCTTAGCTGCCTTTTCAAACATGTCATCAGTTGACTTAGGCTTTTCAGTTAAGAGTGGTTGTACACCCCAAACGATACCAAGTGAGTGTTGGATCTTTTCATCGAAAGTCAAAGCAACGATATCTGCGTTTGGACGGTACTTAGAAATCATTCTTGCAGTGTAACCTGATTGGGTTGCAGTAATGATAGTCTTAACACCTAATTCTTCAGCAGTTCTTACAACTGATTCACCAATAGCTTCAGTTACGTTTGAGCCTTGGTATTCTTCAAATCTTTGAAGTGCTAAAGTGTTACGTTCAGCAATTTGCTTTTCAGTACGTACGTCAATGTCGTGCATTGCTTGTACAGATTGTACTGGGTATAAACCGTTTGCTGATTCACCTGAAAGCATAGTTGCGTCAGTACCATCTAAAACAGCGTTAGCAACGTCAGTTACTTCGGCACGAGTTGGACGTGGGTTTTCTTGCATTGAGTCAAGCATTTGAGTAGCAGTAATAACTGGCTTACCTAATGCGTTTGCCTTCTTGATCAAAGTCTTTTGTACGAATGGTACGTTCATGAATGGGATTTCAACACCCATGTCACCACGAGCAACCATTAAACCGTCAGAAACTTGAAGGATTGAGTCAATGTTGTCGATACCTTCTTGTGATTCAATCTTAGGGAAGATCTTAACGTGGTCTTGACCAGCGTTTTCACATAATTGACGAATGTCTAATACGTCTTGTGCCTTACGTACAAATGAAGCAGAAATGAAGTTAATACCGTGTTGTAAACCGAAGTTAATGTCGTCAGTATCCTTTTCAGTAATACCTGGAAGACGAATTTCAACACCTGGTGCGTTAACACCCTTCTTAGAACCAATTAAACCAGTGTTTTGAGCCTTGGTTACTAATTCCTTGTTAGCTTCATCTTTTTCAGTAATTAATAAGTCAACCTTACCATCATCAATTAATACGTGACCACCAACGTGAGTATCATCGTAAAGACCTGGGTAAGTTACGTAAATCTTGTCCTTGTTACCCTTCTTGGTAGCATCCATAGAAATACGCATAGTTTCACCAGTGTGAATAGTGAACTTGCCTTCTTCTTGTTCAGTAGTTCTGATTTCAGCACCCTTAGTGTCAAGCATAATACCAACTAACTTGCCGGTCTTCTTTTCAGCTTCTCTAACTAACTTCATACGTGAAAGGTGTTCTTCGTGATCACCGTGTGAGAAGTTAAAACGGAAAACGTTCGCACCAGCTTCAATTAACTTAATGATAGTTTCCAAATCGTTTGAAGCAGGACCTAAAGTACTAACAATCTTAGTTTTCTTCATTTAAAAAACTCTCCTATTTACAAAAACAAAATTTACCGTGACAAATCATCATTCATTGCAAGCAATGAGTAATCACCGACGTGGTGGGAATCAAATAAATCAACAATATCGTGGGTACACAAGTGGTTATCTTCAATACCTACAGCTAATCCACCCTTACCTTCCATTAAGAGCTTAACAGCGTAGGCACCCATCTTGCTGGCCAAGACACGATCGCTAACTGTTGGTTCACCACCACGTTGCATGTGACCTAAAACTTCAGTACGAGCATCAAAGTCACCATACTTAAGTAGTTCCTTCAAGAACTCATCTGAAGTCATAACACCTTCTGCAACGATTACAATACCGTGGTCTTTACCATTGGCAAAGCTCTTCTTAAGCTTATCAGCAATTGCTTCAATGCTATAAGGCTTTTCCGGAATAACGATTGCATCAGCGCCACTTGCCACACCGACACGCATGGCAATGTCACCACAATTACGTCCCATAACGTTAATTACGAAGACACGTTGGTGACTACTTGCAGTATCTCTGATTTTATCAATTGCATCAGCAGCAGTTGTGCAAGCTGTATCAAAACCGATAGTTAAATCAGTGAATGGAATATCATTATCAATAGTACCTGGAAGACCGATTGAGTTAAATCCTCTCTTAGTCAAGGCCAAGGCACCATGATATGAACCGTCACCACCAATAACAACTAAGGCTTCGATTCCATGCTTCTTCAATTGTTCAATACCGCGAAGTTGACCTTCTTCTTGTGCAAACTCAGGATAACGAGCTGTGTACAGGAAAGTACCACCACGGGTTAAAACATTGGCAACTGAATCAGATGTCAATGGGAAAATGTCGCCTGCCACAAGACCTGCGAATCCGTAACGAATACCAAAAACTTCAATGCCATTTGCCATTGCAGTTCTTGCTACAGCACGGACAGCAGCATTCATACCAGGTGCATCCCCACCACTAGTTAAAATACCAATCCGTTTCATGAATTCACCCCATCATGATTATTATGTGTAATTTCTCACATCACTTAAATACTACCATTTTTTTGCCTCAAAGTCTTTAAAAAAGTGGCCTAAAATCAATTTCTTTTACATTTTACACATTGTTAGCGTTACCATTCCTTGTTATATTGTGATTTTATTAATTTGATTTTATTCTTTGAAATTCACTTGTTTTAAATTGGTAAGGAAATATTGAACCTTGCTAGCATCATAACGGTCATTTGTAGTCCGCAAACCTAACAAATAAATCTGTCCTTCTTTTAAAATTTCCGCAAACTTTTTATATACTCCAGGGAATATTGTTACTTCAATAGTTGATATTGCATCAGTAAATTGTGCAAAGGCCATAGTATCGCCTTTTTTGGTACGAATTTGCTTTAGTTTAATTAATCTACCGACGCTTATCCCAGTTTCATTAACTTGATAACTCGTTAAGTCCCTAGTATTAAACCGTTTAGCATATTTTTGAACTGCAACTAAAGCTGTTTGCGTTGTTGAAAAGCCCAAAACCTCTTCTTCCATTTCTGCTTTTTGGCTCTTGGTTGGCGCTTCTTTTTCAACCATCCGAATGCCACCTAAGCCTTCAGAAAGTGTAATATTTTGGCCAGTGAATTTCACATTTTCAACGATATCTTCACAATTATAGAGTAGTTCACTTCGGTTAGCATCGATTTTATCAAAACAGCCTCCCTTGATTAAGGCACAAATAGCCTGTGCGTTCAAAAACTTAGTATCAATTTTTCTTAAAAAATCGACTAATGATTTATATGGTCTATTTGCAACAATATTTCTTAAAAAGTCGATTCTGACGCCTTTAATTGCCTTAAGTCCCGTCCATAATTCACCTTTTTGTAAGGTAAAATCAACTTGACTCTGGTTAATATCAGGATGATGGACTTTAACACCATATTTTTGAGCTTGGCGAATATATTCAGCTAATTTTTCACGGTTAGCGAGGTTGGAATTTAATAAAGCCGTGTAAAAAGCAGCAGGAAAATGCACTTTCAAATAGGCTAGCCAAAAGGCTACCTTTGAGTAGGCAACGGCATGAGAACGGTTAAAGCCATAATTTGCAAACTGTTCAATATAGTTATAAATAATTTCAGCCTGCTGCTTACTATGGCCCTTTTCAATTGCCCCACTGATAAACTTACTCCGTTCTTTTTCAATAACTGCCTGATCTTTTTTGCTCATCGCCCGACGCAAGTTATCGGCTTCACCTAGACTAAAACCAGCTAAAATTTGGGCTGTTTGCATAACTTGTTCTTGGTAAACCAAAATCCCATAAGTAGGTTTTAAAATTGCTTCAAGACTTGAATCAGGATAAGTAACTGGTTCTTTCCCCAGCTTACGATTAATAAAGTGGTCAATATTTTTAATTGGACCTGGACGATACAAGGCGTTGACTGCAACTACGTCTTCAAAATCATCTGGATGTAGTCGACGTAAAACACCTTGAATGCCGGCAGATTCAAATTGAAAAATTGCGTCAGTTTCGCCTGCTTGGAATAAAGCCAAAGTTTTAGTATCTTGCAAATTGATTAACTTAGGATCTAGCTTTATTCCGTCTTGGGATAAAATCTTTAAAGTATTACCTAAAATTGTTAAATTACGCAAACCCAAAAAGTCAATCTTTAATAATCCTAATTCTTCAACATGCTTTTTTGTTTGTTGAGTAACTGGAATTTCATTGACACCAGCTTGTAAACCAGAAATTTTAGCAATTGATTTATCAGAAATAACTAAACCAGCGGCGTGAATTGAATAGTGGCGTGGCAAATCTTCTAAAGCTAAAGCCGTCTTAAACATCAACTTATTAACTTCCGTAGCATTGACTAAGAGTCGCATCTTTTCTGATTCTTGGTAAGCTTCTTGCAAGGTGATTTTTGTCTTCTTAAATGGAATGGCCCTAGTCCACTTATCGATTTGGGTCTTAGCTAGGCCAAAGACTCGACCACAGTCTCGAATTGCTTGTTTTGCTGCTAAAGTACCAAAAGTTAGAATTTGCGCAGCGTGATCCATCCCATACTTTGTAAACATATACTTAATCACTTCATCACGCCGATTATCTGGAATATCCAAGTCAATATCGGGCATTTGCTTTCTTGATGGATTTAGAAATCTTTCAAAGAGCAAATGATATCTTAGTGGGTCAACTTCAGTAATACGCAAACTATAAGCAACAAGTGATCCAGCGGCCGACCCTCTCCCTGGACCCGTAGTAATATCAACTGAATGTGCATAATTAATAACATCCCAGACAATTAAGAAGTAATCATCAAAGCCCATTTCGTTAATAACCTTTAACTCGTAATCAAGGCGCTCTTGATACGGCTGGGGGATTTTTCCAGACTTAAAACGACTAGCTAGGCCAATTTCAGCTAGATGACGCAAGTAAGCTTGAGAACTTGCAAATTTATCCTGATGATACTTGGGTAACTGAGGTTGAACAAATTCGACTTCACTATTGGCTTCAGTAGCAATTTTAGCTGCATTAAACAAGGCAGTTTCTAAATTTAAATTGCGGTATGACACACTTAATTCGGTACTTGAACGTAAATAGTGCGACCCTCTTTCTTGAGCTAATTCAACTAATGGATGCAATTTGACATTATTAGCAATTGCTCCTAATGTCTTCGTCAAAAATTGATCTTGCGGATTAAGATAACGCACATCTTCAGTTGCAACTAATGGTAAGTTAAATTGTTTAGCCATACTTGACACGAAATCAAGATAAGTCTGCCCTTTGGCACCATAAACTCCCAAATACAAACTACTAGTTGAAGGAATCAGGTTACTTATTTCTCGTACAAAGTCGCTAGCTAAATTGGGACTTGTTTCAGATAATGACCGCAATTCGCTTCGGTCATTGGCCGGAACAATAAAGAACTGATGACTCAAATATTTATCAAGCTGTTTTAAAGTTAAGACTTTATCATTTTGACCATTTTCTGTGATTAAGTTAATGGCGCTTGATAAGCGCAAAATATTTTGATAGCCCTGCTGATTTTTAGCAATGGTAAGTAAATCGTATTTTTTTGCCGGATCAATTAAGCCGTTAATCCGAATTGTCATACCGAGCAAGGGCTTAATTCCCTGCTTTTTGGCTGCTAAATAAAAATCTACCAAGCCATACGTGACATTAATATCAGTTAAAGCTATGCTGTCATAACCTTTTTCTTGAGCATCTTTGACTAATTGGTTGATTTTAATCGGGCTTTGCAATAATGAATATGAACTAAGAGTTTGTAAACCAGCTACTTGCATCTTTTTTATCCTCCATTTATTTCTAGTATAACAAAAGCCAGTCAGTCTTTTCTTGTAAGAGGAGCCAAAATTTGTTAAAATTCAAAACGAAAGAAGGAGAAGCTATGAGATATATTATTACTGCTTTTTGGAGCACAATTTTCATGTTAATCACCGGCTTTATTGCGGCTGCATTAACGCAAACAGCGTTTAATCCCGTTCAATCAATTAGAGTTGGCGTTGCCTTTGGTTTATTATTTGCAGTGATTATTCCTTTCATTACTGCAAAAAGTCATAAAGATAAGAGTAAATACAGTAAATTATTTTAATTAATTTAAATAAAAATCGCATAAGAAAAAGCCACTATTGAAGTGGCTTTTTTCTTTACTAATAAAACTTATAATTTGGCTTGGTATCAACCTTAACCGTACCGCTACTGAGGTATTCAGTAAACATTTGTACATAATCTTTATCAAGCATCATTTCAATTTTATCCATTGAATATGCTGGGTAAAAACCACCGCCCATTGCCCGATAGTTATTAACAGCTAAATGATAAATCTTATCATCTTCAATTGGCTTACCATTTAATTCTAGCTTCACAACGCGATGACCATGTGGCTTTGAAACATCAACTTCATAGTGTAATGGATAGAAGACATCAAAATGGTAAAGTTGTGGCTTAGGCTTAATGTAGCGATCAATAAAGTGTAAGTTGCCTTCAGCATCTTTTTCTAAGAAAGTAGCAGTATGCTCTAGAATTTCCTTCAAATCCTTACCTGTTAATTTAACCTTACATAACTGGTTAGCATATGGATAATTTAAAATTACTTGTCTCAAAGTTACTGTCTTGCTGGTAAACCCACGTGCCTTTTCACTCATTACAGCAGTAGCTGAAATATCTGCTCCAGTAAAGTAAATTTGCATTTGTTGCAAAAGGTTAATAAATGGCGCTCCTTTAATTCGCCCTTCAAAGGCATTATTGATTGGAGCAGGTTCAGATAAGTTGGCAATTGGTTGATCAAGCCATTTTTGTGTTCCTTCATCAACTTCCTTGATATGGTCAATAATGGCTTGATCAGGTTCATAGTCAGCCGTATCAATCAAAGCAGTTTTGATATCTTTTACCTTAACTTGATTGCCATCTTTATCAAGGTCCATGACAATTTCTGCCACACATTCACCGCGATAACCTGGTTGCACAATTGGCTTATTATCAACAATTGTATTCAAGCGGCGATGCTGGTGTCCGGTCAAGAAAATATCAACTTCTGGAATTTCTTTTAAAATCTTGTAGCCTTCATTTTCACCAGTATGTGGTTCTGTTGGTTCTCCAGTTTCAAGGTCACTTTCAAAACCACCATGATACATGACTGCTAACAAATCAACTTGCTTTTTAAGTTTAGGCGCAAGTTTTTTTATTTGATCAAAAGCTGAAACAAATTTCAAGCCCTTAATGTGTTCCTGGGGTTCCCAATGAGGAACATATTGCGTGGTAATTCCTAATAAACCTACTTTTACGCCTTCACGTTCAACAATCTTAAATTCCTGTCCAAAAGCAGGCTTTTCGGTACTCTCATCTAAAATATTATCATTAACAAAATCTGCCTTATTACCTGCAATATAATGTTTAAGATAGTCAAGACCGAAATTAAAATCATGATTTCCTAAACAACGACCATCATAACCTATTTCGTTATAGCAGGCAGTAAAACTATCTAAACGACTAAAATCTTGTCCAGCATGACAATAACTAGCCAATGGTGACCCTTGTAAACAGTCACCTGCATCCGTTACAATCACACGCTCATTGCCCCATTCTTTTCTTTTAGCCTTAATGACAGTTGAAACGCGACTTAAACTTATTGGTGCAGAATAATCACCCTTATCTTGATAATCGGTTGGAAGCATAAAACCGTGGGTATCACTAGTATGCAAAAAAACAAGTTTCATTATGTAATCCCTCATTGAATAGATTTTTTGTAAAAAAAAAGACACCGAAAAACAGGTGTCTTTCAAATAGATTAGTCGTTGTTGCTCTTCTTAACAACTTGACGACCCTTGTAGTAGCCGTTTGGTGAAACACGGTGGCTTAAGCGGTATTCACCTGTAGTTGCATCATAGTGCATTGCAGGTACAGTTAACTTAATATGACCACGACGTGAACGTTTCTTTTGTTTTGAAGTTTTTCTTGCAGGAACTGCCATTCGTTAAATCTCCTTTTTTGTAGTTTGAGACTGAAAAAGTCTAATTAGAATCAGACTTCGTTACTCACGTATTACAATCATACTATTAGATGAGTTATAAATCAAGTTTATTCGCCGAGTTTCTTGTCAGATTTTTTATTAAAAAAAGGAAACTTCTTGCGTGCTTCTCTATCATTAAAGACCCCTAATAGCCATGAAATTAAGGCTCCTAAAAAAGCCATTAAAACTAAGACTACAATTAGTGGTAATTTAGGTTTAAAAATTAAAAAATTAATCGTAACTGGTTCTGTATTTAATAAGACAAAAACAATTACTAATATACTAATTGCTAAACCTAAAACTAAGTTTTTCTGTTTATTCATTCCTCAATCCTACCTTCCGCTACTTTTTATTTCTTTGAACCAAAAATTAGTGAAAGATAATCTCCAATTGTTGGACAAAGATTATATAACTTAGCAAAAATTGCTAAGCTGATTGGCAAGTTTAATTCGCGCTTATTACTGCCGAAGTAGTGTACAATTTGCCAGGCAACATCATCAGGGTCAAGCATGAAGGCTTGAACATTTTGAACATAATTCCCCGTCTTATCTGCTCGATTGAAGAAGTTAGTATAAACAGGACCTGGATTAACTGTCATCACTTTAACATTAAATGGACTAAGTTCTAAACGTAAAACGTTTGAAAATTGAATTACAGCTGCTTTACTTGCACTATAAGCGGCAGACTTAGTTGTTGGAATCTTACCGGCAATTGAACCAATGTTAATTACTTGCCCGTGATTTTGGTCAATCATGATTCTGGCAATCAAACGGGTGAAGTACATCAAGCCTAAAACATTTACTTGGAACATATTGGTCACAAGTTGAGGATTTTGATCCAAGAAGTTTTCAAAATCGCCAAAACCTGCAGCATTTACTAAAAAGTCAATATGTTTAACTTTTTGAATAATTTGTTTAAAACTAGCTTCAATTTGATCAGCTCTACCCATATCTGTTGGTAAAACTATAACTTCACTGCCGGATAATTCTTTAGCTTCAGCAGCTACTTCAAGCAACTTTTCTTCTCTGCGAGCAAGCAAAATTAAATTTGCACCCCGTTCTGCTGCTTGTAAAGCAACCGACCGGCCAATTCCACTTGATGCACCAGTTACAACAACAACCTTATCACGTAATGAATCACTCATAATTTAACCTCTCAACGGAATATCAAAATCATCAAAATCATTAACTAAAAAAGTATTTGGGAAAATTTTACGAGCTTGTTTTTGCATTTCAAAAGCTTTAGCTCCTAAATAACGAGCAGAAACATGAGTTAGATATAAAGTCTTTACCCCACAATCCTTTGCAACTCTGGCAGCTTGATCGGCAGTTGAATGATAATATGCTCTTGCCATCTTACTTTCATTACCATTAAAAGTTGCTTCATGAATCAGAACATCAGCATTTTGGGCTAATTTTCTAATTGCATCAGTTGCACGAGTATCGTAAATAATTGTGACGATTCGTCCCTTCTTTTCCGGTCCTAAAAAATCTTTTCCATTTAGTTCCGTTCCATCTTCTAACTTTACCACTTTTCCAGCCTTAAGCTCACCCAAAATTGGGCCATTAGGTAAATGATACGGAGCTAGCTTATCCATTAATAACTCACCAGGACGTGATTTTTCTTCTACCCGGTAGCCAAAGCAAGGAACACGGTGATCAAGTTTATCACAAGTTACTTTAAATTCCTTATTTTCAAAAACTACACCAGATTCTGTTAACTCAATAAAGTGAATCGGATAACTAATCTTAGTTTTTGAAATTCTAAGACTGGTGCGTACAAATTGTTCTAAACCTGCTGGGCCATAAATTGTTAATGGGCCAACATCGCCTTGAAAAGAACGGGTTGAAAGTAAACCTGGTAAACCAAAAATATGATCCCCATGATTGTGTGAAATGAAAATTTTGGTAATTTTTCGAGGGCGAATATTGGTTTTTAATATTTGATGTTGTGTAGCTTCTCCAACATCAAATAGCCAGACTTCATTTAATTCATCCAGTAGCTTCAATGCCAAACTTGAGACATTGCGCTGCTTTGATGGCTGGCCAGCCCCTGTACCTAAAAATTGAATTTCCATTAATATTTCACACCTATCTTAAAACTTACTATTTTTAACTATTTGTTTGGTTACATATGCACTATAATACTTAGCTCCTGATAAAGTTGGGTGGGTTTGATCCTTGTAAAACCAGCTATCATGGTCCTTACTATAATCATACCAGTTGATAATCGTTAAATTTGAATATTTATCAGCAGCTTGTTTCAACAAATCATTAACTTGATTTTGCCATGGACGTGGTACCTTAACGCTAATCCAGAAGACATGACGCTTTTTGCCAATAATGCTCATTAATCGATCAACATCGCCCATTGAAAATGGACCATTAGTTCCTAACCCCACTAACACATTATCAGCTAAAGCTCCCTGATTAGTATAATTTTGAAAAATACCTATTGTTGGCACCATTTGTCTTGAAACAGCAGCATCAATTAAGGCATGTGGCATTAATTGCTTTAAGGCATCACTTGCACCTGCCATAACTGAATCACCAACTGCAGTTACACGCACTTTTTGGGCTAATTGCAAGTCAACTTGACTAATATCGTATTTTTCAAATTCACGGTTTACTGGTTTAGTCTTAGCTGCCTTTTTAGCTTCTGCTTCTGCCTTAGCAGTTGATTCTGAAGTTTTCCCTTTCTTAAATTCAGCTGCCAATTTTTTATTATCACGCACTTGCTTTTGACGATTTTTCTTAATTGTTTGTGCCAATTGTGACTTGTTAGGGTCTGGTGCCTTTATCTGTGGAGACTTAATAAAGGCAATCACACTTAAAATTAAAATCAAAGTCATAACTGCACTAATAATCTTTAGAGCAAAGCTATTTTCTTTCATCAATTTTTCCTTAAAATCATAAACCTTTTCGAGATTAATTTTGGCAAATGGCCGCTCAACTAGTCGATAAGTCAATTCAGCAATTAGCAGAATAATAATTACTTCAATCAAATGATATAAAGCAGCATGGTTAGCCATGTCAGTAAACTTATTTTCAAAGAAAATCATTACTGGAAATTGGTACAGATAAATTCCGTAACTACGACTACCAATCCAATCAAAAACTCGATTAGTGAAGATTTGATTCCAGTGACTGCCAGGATGAGCAATAATGGCAACTAATATAGCTGTAAAAACGGAGAAAAAGAGCATCCCACCACGGTATGGAAATGACGTCTGTGGATCCATCCACTTAGTAAAGAAGAGGAAAATCATTCCCAAAAAAGCCAAAGCTCCCACTGCATCAAGCAAATGCCCATCATGCTTACTGATATCAACCTTTAAATGTTTAATTGGCCAGCAACAAGCCAACATTGCACCAATTCCTAATGAGAAAAAGCGAGTATCAGTTCCATAATAAATGCGACTTGTATCAACACCTGGCTGATATAAAAGTGCCATTTCTAATGCAGACAAAAGAGTCAAGACAGTGAAAAACCAAAAAATTCCTTTTCTACGTCTAAATAATTTTACTAAAAAGTACATCAAAAGCGGCCAGACAATATAAAATTGGCCTTCAATTGACATAGTCCACAAATGCGTAAATGGCGACTCATTTCCAGCGAAGCGTTCAAAATAGCTTTGCCCATTACTAATCTGCCAAAAGTTATAAAAATTAAGTAAGTTAGCTATCACAATTTGATTAAACTTAGCTAACAAATTTTGCTGAAATAGCAACATATAGGCGCCGCTACCAGCTAAAACGGTAATCAACTGAGGGTATAACTTTTTAAGTCTCCCTAGGTAGAAACGTTGATTATCATAAAATCCCAATTCATCGTAACTTGCCAAAATATGGTCAGTTACTAAATATCCGGAAAGGACTAAAAAGATGGGAACTCCCAAATACCCACCGATATATGTATTAGGGTCTAAGTGATACAAAATAACCCCTAATACCGCTAAAGCTCTTAATCCGGAATATCCCTTAATAAAACGATTCCCCGTTTTCATGGCAAAATCTACACCCTTTATTGTACAAATTCAAATGAGAAGTTACCGATGGTTACATCATCACCATCAACAGCCCCCTTAGCTCTTAAGGCATCATCCACTCCAAGGTTCTTAAGCTTTCTAGCTAATAACATAATTCCATCATGGTGATCTAAGTTGATCATCTGAACGATTCTTTCAATCTTTTGACCACTAACAACAAATTCATGTTCACCAACGCGTTCTACTGTAAAGATTGGCTCTTCTTCAGGTTTAAATTCGTAATTCTTAGTTTCAGTTTGTGCTTCTTCAGCTACTTCTTGACTTGCTTCAACTTCAGCTACTAAGTCACAAGCCTTAACCATCAATGGTTCTAGCCCTTGATGAGTTACACTAGAAATTTCAAAAATTGGCTCATCAATGCCTAATTCAGCAAGGCCTGCCTTTAATTTAGCTAATTTTTCGTCACTACCAGGAATATCCATTTGAGAAGCAACGATAATTTCTTTCTTCTTAGTTAAGTCAGCTGTGTAATTAGCAAGTTCGTGCTTGATAATCTTATAGTCTTCAACTGGATCACGACCATTATTGGGATCCATTGAAATTAAATGCAAGATTACTTTAGTTCTTTCAACATGACGTAAGAACTGAATTCCAAGTCCAACACCCTGACTAGCACCTTCAATTAGTCCTGGTAAGTCGGCCATTGAAAAGTCACGACCATCTTTTAAAACTACCATCCCTAAGTTGGGTGTTAAAGTGGTAAATTCATAAGCTGCAATCTTAGGCTTCGCCTTAGTAACAACAGAAAGCAAAGTCGACTTACCTACTGATGGAAAACCTACTAAACCGACATCTGCTAAGACCTTTAATTCCAGCTTCAAAGTTCTAAATTCTCCAGGTTCACCATTTTCAGCAATTTCAGGAGCAGTATTCACACTATTAGCAAAGTGAATATTACCGCGACCGCCACGGCCACCTTTAGCAACAACTAATTCTTGGCCTTTTTCGGTCATATCACCTAAAACTTCCCCAGTAAAAAAGTCTGAAACAACCGTCCCAACTGGAACTTTTAAATATAAATCTTTAGCAGCTTTACCATATTGAGACTTAATTCGACCATTTTCACCAGATTGAGCTTTAAACTTTCTACGATATCTAAAATCCATTAAAGTTCTCAAGCCGGCATCAGCAACAAAGATGATACTACCGCCACGGCCGCCATCACCACCAGCAGGTCCACCATTTGGCACATACTTTTCATGACGAAAAGCAACCATGCCGTCTCCGCCCTTACCAGCCTGGACTTCAATTTTAGTTTGGTCAACAAAAGTTGGCATAATTTATCTCCTTCTATCTCATTAACTGTTTAATTTTATCATACAAAAACTAACTTTTTATCTATAAAATCAAGATATTTATTATAAGGTAAGTTTTACCGCCTGAGCTTGGGGTAAAGTCAAACCAGCTGCTTGTAATTGTTCAACTGAAGCTTCTTTAATCTTCTTTAAAGAACCAAATTCTTTCAAGAGCTTATTGCGACTCTTAGGACCAATTCCCTTAATTCCATCAAGTTTACTTGCTAGAGAATTTTTAGCATGAGTCTTGCGGTGAAAGGTAATTGCAAAGCGGTGAACTTCGTCTTGAATTCGCGTCATCAAATAAAAGCCTTCAGATTTTGGATCCATTGGAATTAATCTTAACGGCTCACCATTAGGTGGATCACCAAAAATCAAGTGATTAGTATGGTGATGATTATCTTTAACCATCCCAGCAACGGGAATATCGCAATTTAATTCATTTCTCAAAACATCTAAACATGCGTCAACTTGAATTTGTCCACCATCCATTAAAATCAAATCAGGTAACCGGCTATGCTCTTTGAGCATACGACTATAACGCCGACGAACTACTTCACGAGTATTGCCAACTTCATCAGCCCCATTTTGATGCTCTACTTCACCTTTTAATTTATATTTGCGGTAAGCAGTTTTAAAGGCTTCTCCATCTTTAAAGACTACACAGGCAGATACGGGATCCGTCCCTTGAATGTGAGAGTGGTCAAAGCTTTCAATAATTGAGCCATACGGCAAACCGAGTGCTTTAAAGATTTCAGCTTGGGCTCCTTTAGTCTTACGATTACCGAGTTCAAGCAAACGGAATTTTTCATCCAGTTTCAACTTGGCATTATCTTTTGCCATTTTTAATAAGTCACGCTTAGTCCCGCGTAACGGCGTTTTAACCTTGGTTTTTAAAACTTCACTCAAGCTTTCTGCATCAACACCTGCTGGTACTAAGACTTCCTTAGGCAGAATGCGATTTTTTTGGTTATAAAATTGCACAATAAAAGATATGAATTCGTTTATTGGGTCCCCCATATCAGTCAAAGGGAACATCTTAGTTTCCCGCCGCAAAAGCTTAGCTTGGCGTAAGAAAAATATTTGGATACTAATCCAAGATTTATCAACATAAAAATTAAAAATATCTCTTTGCGTATGATCGTTTGAAATAATTCTTTGTTTTTCGACGGTCTGTTCTATATAACGCAGTTGATCACGAAGTTCTGCTGCTCGTTCAAATTCAAGCGCTTGACTAGCTGCTTGCATTTTTTCTGTTAATTCCGCCTTAGCCATCGCAATATCACCATTTAAAAAGCGCTTAATCTTTTCAATCTGGGATAGGTATTCACTTCGTGGCACCTCTTTAAAACAGGCACCTAAACATTGCCCCATATGATAATAAAGGCAGGGGCGTCCTTGATGTCCATTGCAACGTCTTAAAGGCCATACTTTTTGAATAAATTTCAAAGTGGCCTGTGCCGCATAAACATTGGGATATGGGCCAAAATAGTAGCCCTTATCTTTACGCACAATTGAGGTTAATTTAGTTTGTGGATCTTTCTCATTGGTAATTTCAATATATGGATAGCCTGTACCTTGTTTTAGTTGCACATTGTAATAAGGCTGATATTTTTTGATTAGAGTGATTTCAAGTAAAAATGATTCTTTATCTGAACCAACAGTAATAATATCGAAATCTGCAATTTCTTTGACTAATTCAGCCCGCCGTCCTACTTGCTTACTTTTAAAATAAGAACGAACCCGATTTTTTAAGTTTTTAGACTTACCAACATAGATTACAGTTCCATTAATATTTTTCATCAAGTAACAGCCTGGTTTTTCTGGTAATAGCCTTAACTTATTTTCAATTAACTCATTAGCCAAATAATCACTTCCACTTCTATCCATTTTACCGCTTACTATCTTAGCATGAAAAAGTAAATTATTGGTAAGACTTGATCAATTCTCTTATAATTAAAATAAATAATTTAATTATAATTTAGGAGGCACTATGATAGATTGGATGCTAAGTATCATTAACCAATATGGCTTTTGGGCAATCTTGTTCCTAATTGCCTTTGAAAACATCTTTCCACCCATTCCATCAGAAGTAATTTTATCTTTTGCGGGCTTTTTAACTCTGCACTCAAAGCTAACGCTTTTTCAAGTGGTTCTAGCAGCAAGTATTGGAAGTGTTTTGGGTGCATATGTTCTATATTATATTGGCTACTTACTTGATGAAAATCGCTTAAAAAAATTAGTACAAACAAGACTATTTCGATTTTTAGGTTTTAAAGCTGACGATGTTAGCAAAACAATTACTTGGTTTCAAAAACGTGGTCAAGGAGCTGTCTTTTATGGTCGTTTCGTACCGATTATTCGAAGCTTAGTTTCAATCCCTGCTGGTATCAGTAAAATTAACTTCCTTCGATTCAGTATTTTTACCTTCTTAGGTTCACTAATTTGGAATTTAATTTTAACTGCATGTGGTGCTTATCTAGGAAAAAAATGGCACCTTTTGGTGACTATCGTAGATGACTACGCTATGATTTGCGCAGGGGTAATTATAATTGCTTTTCTTTATTTTGCGATTCTTTGGTATAAAAAGAGAATTAAGAAAGAAAATTAAAAAGCAGAGATTAACTTTTATAGCTCTAGCTTAAAAAGTTATTAAATGCTATAATGGTCCAAATATATTTTTTGAGGTGAAAAATATGAGTTTAGATTTACTCAGAAAGGAAAGTATCGAAAAATATTTGGCTAATGATAATTCGTTTAAGAAGACACTAACTGCTAAAGACTTAATTTCTATGGGTGTTGGTGCAGTAATCGGTACTGGTATTTTTATTTTACCGGGAACTGTGGCTGCAAATTATGCTGGCCCTGCAGTTACTTTGTCTTTCTTAATTGCAGCTTTAGTCTGTGTACTTTCTGCTATGGCCTACGCTGAATTTAGTTCTACTTTACCTGTTGCTGGTAGTGCTTATTCATATGGAAATATTATCTATGGTGAATTAGTTGGGTGGATTTTAGGTTGGGCCCTAATTTTGGAATATATGTTATCAGTTGCTGCTGTGGCTGCTGGCTGGTCAAGTTATTTCCAATCATTTTTAGCACCTTTTAACATCACTTTGCCTAAATATCTAGTTAGCTCATTCAACCCTGCTAAAGGAACTTATGTTGATATTATTGCTATCTTGGTTGTCTTATTGATTACCTTCCTTCTTTCACGGGGAATGAAAGATTCAGTTAAAGTTAATAACTTTGCCGTTGTGCTTAAAATTGCAATTATTTTGGCATTTATTATTATGGGATTAAATTTCATCAAACCTGAAAATTATCACCCATTTATTCCATATAAATTTAACGGTGTCATTAAAGGAGCGACAACCGTTTTCTTTGCCTTTTTAGGTTTCGACTGCGTTTCTAGTTCGGCTGCTGAAGTTAAAAATCCACAACGTAATATGCCATTAGGGATTATCGGTACCCTTTTAATTGCCAGTGTCTTCTACATGGGGGTTTCAATTGTTTTAACTGGAATGGTTCATTATACTAAGCTTGATGTAGCCAATCCAGTAGCCTTTGCTTTAGAATTTGTGCACCAAAATTGGCTAGCACAACTTTTATCATTAGGTGCCCTAGTTGGAATGGCCACAATGATGTTAACAATGATTTACGCTAGTTCACGATTGGTATATGCAATGGCTAGAGATGGGCTATTACCTAACTCACTAGCAAAATTATCAGGAAAAAATAAAATTCCACAAATCAGCCTTTGGTTTGTAGCCATAATTATCAGTCTTGGAGCTGGTGTTTTCTCTGTTGATCAATTAACTAGTTTAGTTAATTTCGGTACCTTATTAGCCTTCACTTTGACTTCATTTGGAGTTCTTTTACTTAGAAAAAGAAAAGATTTACCAAATAATGGCTACAAGATGCCAGGTTATCCTGTTTTACCAATTATTTCTGGTTTGATTTGTTTATACTTATTAACCCAACTTAATTTAGATGTTTATATTATGGCTGTTGTTTGGTTCATTATTGGATTAATTCTCTACTTCACATATGGATATAAACACAGTCATTTAAACAGTAATTATTAAAAATTGTTCAGTTTTTAGCTATCTTTCGGTATAATTATTCCGTAGAGATAGCTTTTTTAATGAGAAAGGTCTAACAAATGAAGAATATTTATTTTAACCACGATGGTAATACTGACGATTTAGTATCCTTACTTTTGCTTTTACAAGCACCAGACATTAACTTGATTGGTGTTGGTGTAATTGATGGTGATGGTGCAATTGAAGGAAGTGGTGAAGCTAGCCGGAGAATTATTGACCGCTTTAACACACATAATCATGACTTAGAAGTGGCTTATTCAACCTCTAGAGCTCACCATCAATTCCCTGAAGCTTGGCGTGAAAGTGCCTTTACTTTTGCAAACTTTCCAATTTTAAATGAGCTTGGAGCAATGAAAACCAAAAAAGCAACTGTACCAGCTCATATTGATATGGCTAAGAAAATTATGGCCCAAGATGACAAAACTACTTTGATTATGACTGGTCCAATTACTGACTTAGCACGAGCTCTTGATTATGAACCTAAATTATCTGAGAAAATTGACAAATTATACTGGATGGGCGGTTCCCTTGATGGTCACGGCAATGTTTTCGTGCCTTACTATGATACGACCCAAGAATGGAATGCCTTTTGGGATCCTGAAGCTGTAGCCCGTGTTTGGGAAAGTGACCTCGATATTCAAATGGTTGGTCTTGAAAGTACCGAGGAGATTCCACTAAATGATGAATTGCGTCAACACTTTGCCAGCTTGAGACGCTATCCAGCATTTGACTTAATTGGACAAGGATACAGCTTAATTCTTTCATCCCAACCAGGAAATCAATACTACCTTTGGGACGTCTTAACCACTTTATCTGCCCTTTACCCTGAACTAGTTGAAAGTCGTAAGACCAAGAGTGTAGTGATTACTGAAGGTAAAGCTAGCGGACGATTGGTTGAAGATGAAGATGGTCATCCAATGACTTTAGTTACAAAGGCAGATAAAGACGCTTTCTTCAAAAAATTTGATGAATTAGCAAAATCAGCTGTTTTAAAATAAGATAGTAGATATAAAAATAAGAGTCACCTATTGGGTGACTCTTATTTTTATTGCTTAGGTTTTGCTTTTAAAACAAAAGCAATCGCACATAACATAACAAAAACAACAAAAGCAGAAACATAAACCAAATTCATACTGTGCTCCCCTTTACTTTACTCCCACTTTCAGAATATATGAAAGCGATTTCTTTGTCAAAAGATAAGCACTTCTGATTATTAATTTAAGCAACTGGACCCTTCCACCCTGCATTTAGTTGATGAGCACGGTCTTTTTGTTCAAACCAATCTCTGGCAAAACTGACAATATCACGTAAATTAAAGACTAAAATTTGTCCTGCTGGCAAGTTGGCAATATTTACTGGATATGCCTGTAAAAAATGGGTTCCTAAATCTTCAAAATCATCATATTTGTCAAATTCTACATTATTGAACTTAATCCAGCGTTTTTCTGTCCCGACCATAATTGGTGCTGACTCTTGCACTAATTCACGACCAATTTCTGACTCTGCAAAATGAATAGCAACACAAGTTTCAAAATTGGTACCCAATAAAACCACTTTGCTATTTAAGTCATATAGCCGTCCTAAAACTCCTGTTTGACCAAATGGTAAGTCATAACTATGATCAGTACAAATTTTTTCTTTATCTTTTCCCCATGCGGCAAACGAATACAAGGGATGGTTATCACGACTAGTATTAGGCTGACTTCTAAAATATTCACTAAAGGCAGATGCCCCTCCAGCTGGAGTTAACTGTGGATCATACGCTGGCATCTGGGCTTTAATTTTATCAGCCAGACCGGCTTCATAATGTTCACTTGGATCCTGCAATTGCAAAGAAAATGCGGGTGACACAATATTTCCTTGAGCTACAACCTTTTTTAAAGCTGTCACGATTGACTGCTCTTTGCCTGGTATAATCCCAAATGCTTGAATATCAGCCTGAATCAAGATGCTGTCTGTAGTCTGAATTCCAATTTCAGTTAAAGCCTGATATAAATCATTTGCACTATAAATCAGCTCATTCTCATCCATTATTTGATAATATCCTCACTCTGTTTTCTCAATTTTATAAAAACACTATATCTTTTATTTTACCAGTGTCAGAAAAAATGTCCTAATTTATCTCATAAAGTTTACAATTCACTAAAGCGATTACATTATTGATATATAGGTGTTTTTGTAAATTGGTATAATCTTTAAGTTTTGCTATATAGTCAAATTATATGTCACTTTTCAAAAAATTGGTTTATTTTTAAAATCAAAAGTATATAATCAAATCTAGATGTATTTTGGAGATGAAAATATGCAAAACCTATTATTAATTAGTCATGGTAACTATGCCAAGGCTACTTTAGAAAGTTGCCAAATGATTTTGGGACCACTAAAGCAGGTCAAGGCAGTTGAATTCAAACAGACGATGAACCAAGACGATCTTTTAGCGGAAATTGAAACCGCATATGCTAGTTTTGATAGTGCACCAATAATCTTGGTTGATTTTAAAGGCGGCACTCCTGGTAATTGTGCCATTCGCTTTCAGGCAAAACATCCAGAAATTAGAATTTATGCAGGTTTATCCTTTGCCCTTGTTTTAGCTCTTGCCACTGGAACACCAGTTGACGAAGCTTTTAATCAAGTTCAAGCAAGTTCTGGAGCGCTCGGGTCAACGCCTAATCTAGACAAAAATACCTCTACACCAAGTAGTAATAAAAAAATAGAAACAAACAATAACAATCCAGCCAAATTCTTTGTCAGAATTGATGAACGTTTAATTCACGGTCAGGTTGCCACAATGTGGACCAACGCCTTGAAATTAACCCGTTTGATGGTTGTTGATGATGATATAGTTAAATCTAACATTCAAAAAACAGCTCTCAAAACCGCGTGTCCTCATGGTATTCATTTAAGTATTTTAACCAGTAAGGGTGCTGCTAAAAGAATTAAAGCTAATAACTACCATGGCCAAACGGTCTTAATTTTAGTAAAAAATCCATTAGTTTTACAAAGACTAGTTGAAAACGGCGTTGCTTTGCCCGCAATTAATGTTGGTAATATGTCAACTAAAGACTCATCACGTCAAGTCGCTAAAAGTGTAGCAGTTACCGCTGAAGATATAGCTGCTTTTAAGTTCTTAGATCAACATGGTCTTAAACTCTATCACCAAATGGTACCAGCTGAAACTGCTGAAGACTTTATGCCATTACTAGACAAATAGGAGGATACATATGATAACTTGGTGGCAAATTATTTTACTAACTTTACTTGCTTTTTGGGCAATTTTAGATCAATTAACACTTTATACAATTAACTCTCCCCTTTTAATTGGAATGATTTCCGGAATTATTATGGGTGACATCAAAACAGGCTTAGTTGTTGGTTCTACTTTGCAATTAATGGTTTTAGGTGTCTCAACATATGGTGGCGCCAGTATGCCTGACTTTATGTCCGGAGCTATTGTTGGGACTGTTTATGCTGTTTTAACTGGTAAAGGTATTCAATTTGCAATTGGACTAGCTGTTCCAGTTGGTTTATTAATGGTGCAACTTGATGTTCTAGCACGTTTTTGTAACACTATTTTTCAACACAAGATGGATCAAGCAATTCTTAAAAATGACACGCAAGGTGTTGCTCGGAATGGAATTTTAGGGTTCTTAAGTTGGGGCTTTTCACGTGCAATTCCTGTTTTCATTTTGTTAGTTATTGGTAACGATGTGGTTAAAACTATTTTGCGCATTGTTCCTAGTTGGCTAACTGATGGTTTAAAGGTATCAGGTGGCATTTTACCGGTTGTCGGAATTGCGATTTTACTTAGATATTTACCAACTAAAAAATTTATTTCATATTTAATTATTGGTTTTTTAGCAGCTGCCTACCTCAAGGTACCAATGCTTGGTGTCGCCCTACTTGGTGGTGCACTTGCAATCTTGCACTACCGCAGAGCCAGTGAAGTTAAGGTAAGCAATCAGCAAACTAGTTATGAAAATGCGGAGGGCGAATATGAAGACTAACGAAAATCAATTAAGTAAAAAAGATTTATTTAGAGCTAATTGGCGTTGGCTCTGGTCTAGTCAATTATCTTGGAATTATGAAAGAATGATGGCTCCAGGATATTTATATACTGTCTTGCCATTTTTGAAACGCTTCTATCAAAATGATGAATTAGTCGATATGATGAAGATGCATTCACAATTCTTCAATACTAATGCCTTTACTGGTCCATTCATTATTGGGATGGATTTAGCAATTGAAGCTCACCAAGGAAGCAAGGCAAAAGATACAGTTGCTGGTATTAAGACCGGTTTGATGGGACCATTGGCAGGCGTAGGTGATACTATTTTTGGCGTAATCATCCCTACTATTTGCGGTTCAATTGGTGCTTACATGGGACTTAAGGGTAATGCCTTAGGTGCAATCATTTGGCTTTTGGTTAACATTTTCGTCTTATTTGCCCGCTTTGCCATTTTGCCAATGGGTTACTACCAAGGTGAAAAGTTAATTGACTCTGCTCAAGGAAAGTTAAATGCCATCACTGATTCAGCTATCTTACTTGGGGTTACCGTTGTTGGTGCCTTAATCCCCACCGTTATCAAGGCTCACGTTCCATTTGTTTTCAAAGCAGGTAAAGTAACTCTAAAGTTACAAACTGTTTTAAATCAAATTATGCCTTCATTAATCCCAGTCTTATTAGTTGCCTTTGTTTACTGGTTATTAGGCCGTAAGAAAATGACATCAACCAAAGTAATTTTATTAGTTTTAGTTTTAGGAATTGTTTTAAGTTATTTCCATATTTTAGGTGCTTAAGTAAAAGCGATATGTCGAGCAAGACATATCGCTTTTGTTTTAGTCATTATAATGAAAGACCTCTACATTATTAACTTTAATATTGATTTCCGTACTATCTGCATCTTCAACATTAGTTAACGTATCCTTTAATTGCTTAGCTACTCTATCTTTCAGCTCTTCAGCTTCTTCGGCAGTTAATTCTTCACCATCTTTATTCGCTTCAATTTCAACTCTAACATCAGGTTCTTCGTCCCAGTAATATTTGCGGTACATTTCAAGCATAATGATTAAAATTAGCATAATGATTACCAAGGCATCGCAAATAAGATCAATGGTCCCGCTAATCCCTTGATAAGTCTTAACGCTTTGCATAAAGTTATCTAAAGCTAAAAGTATAACTCCTACTGAGCCAAGCACTAAAGTAAGTGCTTTATGAGCCTTATAGGTGTTAACAAACCACCAAAGAAAAACCAATAATGACAAGCCCAAGGCAACATCTTTAACTAACGGACTTTTAACAAAAAGCCATAAAAAATCTACCAAAATTGCCAAGTCAAAAACGAATGGGAAAAACTTCTTCCCCAGTTCTACTGGCTTACTAGTAAATTCTAAAACGGTTAAAAATAGCAAATAGAACTCAGGACTAACTGAAAATTTAGCAAGTGTTTGTAACATATCTTTTCCTCCAAAATAAATATTGCTAAATAATCTTAGCATATTAGAACAGATGTTTGCAATACCCTTTATAAAAAAAGAATCAAGCCTGAGCTTGATTCTTAATATCTACCATTTACTTGCTTTTTTGCCCTTGCGATAAGCCGCTTTAACTTGACCAAATGTAGTATCACGCCCATGTTGCACTAAAATCGCTCCAGCTTCGGCCACTCCATCAGCAATTGCAGACATCCAGCGAAAAATTGATAATTCTGCAAAGAACAAGACAATTAGCAAGAAGAGGGATCTTCCTGAAATCATTGTTAAGTTAAAGAAATTGTGGAAAAGCGCAATTGAAGCCAAAATACACAAGAATGAAATGACCATGACACCTAATCTGAAATTATTAAGTGGTGCTGAAATATGATGTAATACCATCAACCCCACTGCTACTAAAACCATGGTTGCAGTTGTAGCTAAATCTTGCTTATCAAGGTTTAAGACCATGTTAGCACCAATCACAATCCAGACTGCTAAAACATCAGTTAATCCGCCAGGAATTGACTTAGATAAGACGTTAGCAATAAAGTTGCCTCTAATTAAGTTATAGTTACTTTCCAATGCAAGTAAAAATGAAGGAATCCCAATCGTAAAGGCACTAATCAAAGTGATTTGCGATGGTCTAATCGGATAGTTAATTGTTAAAAGTAACGAAATAATTGCCATTAAGAAAGAGAAAATATTTTTAACTAAGAATAAACTGGCACTTCGTTCAATATTATTAACTACCCGCCGACCTTCATTAACCACTTCAGGCATTTTAGCAAAGTTTGAATCAAGTAATACCACTTGTGAAGCCTGAACCGCTGCCGCATTACCAGAAGCCATGGCAATTGAACAATCTGCTTCTTTCATTGCCAAAATATCGTTAACTCCATCCCCAGTCATGGCCACAGTCTTACCATGAGCTTTCAAAGCTAAGACTAGTTCCTTCTTCTGCTCTGGCTTAACACGTCCAAAAACAGTATATTTATCGACAATCTCACGAAAATCACCATTATATGTTGATAAATCAAGATATTTATCAGCATTTTTGATCTTTGCCTCACTGGCAACCTTGCTGACAGTAACTGGATTATCACCACTAATAACCTTAATTTCAACACCTTGATTAGCAAAATACTTAAAAGTATCAGGTGCTTCTTTTCTAATTGGATTATTAATTAATACATAGCCAATAACTTCTACTGGCTCAGTCAAAGGACTTTCTGTTTGAATGTTATCAGGATACTTCGCTAAAACTACCACCCGATAACCTTGTTCCGTAAATGCTTTAAACTCTGAAGTATAGTCTTTGAATTGAGTTCTTAAGACCATTTCAGGAGCACCGATAATTAAAGCATAGTCATTAAAATTAACTGCTGAAAATTTAGTCACTGAAGTGAAAGGCACAGTATTAACTGCTTTTTTATAAAGGGAGGTTTTGAACTTCTTACTAATCGCCTTCATTGTTTCATTTTCAGCTGGCATATTCCCACAAAAATCAGCTAAATCTTGATATAACTGTTCTTTACTAATTCCATGTGATGCAACAGCTTTTTGGGCTGACATTTCTGGCTCAGTAATAGTCCCCGTTTTATCAACACATAAAACATTTACTCGAGCTAGTGTTTCGACGCTCTTCATATTATGAAGCATAACTTCTTTTCTGGCTAAACGAGTAGCTGCCATTGCTAAAGCAATCGTAGTTAGTAAATATAACCCTTCGGGGATCATCCCAATAATTGCTGCTTCCATTGAAGTAACACTTTCAGTCAAACCATTTCCATTCCAAAAATAGCTCTGACCAAACAAGGCCAACCCTAATGGAATAATAATAATTCCAACCCATTTGATAATTCGGTTAATTGAACGGACCATTTCACTTTGTTCAACACTCTTCATCGCCTTAGCTTCAAGGGTTAGCTTAGCAATGTAAGAATCATCACCGACTTTTTCAAGTTGCGCATATACCTCACCAGCAACTAGAAAAGAACCAGACATGAGCTGTGAACCAGCTGATTTTTGAATTTCATCAGCTTCACCTGTTAACAATGCTTCATTAACTCGAGCAGCTCCAGATAAAACTCTTGCATCTGCTGGTACTTGATCGCCTGCCTTCAAAATTACAACATCGTCTTTAACTAAATCTTGAATAGCAATATCTTGAACCTGGCCATCACGGACGACACTGACATTAGTTTCATTCATTACAGTCAATTTACTCAAGACGTGTTTAGCCCTAATTTCTTGGACAATCCCGATAATTGTATTAGCAACAATCACCGGTAAAAAAGATAAATCTCGATAAGAATTAACCAAAACAAGCAATGCTGCCAAAATTGCAAAAATTAAATTGAAATAGGTAAAGGTATTTTCAGCAATTATTTGCCAATTTGACTTAAACTGGTTGTCATTAGTGATATTAACTTGGCCATCTTTTACTCGCTGACCAACTTCAGGAGTGGTTAAGCCGATATCATAATCTACATTTTGATCCATAAGATACTCCTTGCCATAATCTTTTCTTAATTATAGCAAAAAAGTAACTTAGAGTAAGGTAATACCACCTTCAGCACAAGCTTTTTCTACTTCTTCTGGCCATTGACTTGCTTGAACCTCACCGATATGAGCTTTTTTAAGTAAAAGCATGCATAATCTAGATTGACCAATACCACCACCAATTGTATATGGCAATTCACCTTTCATTAACATTTCATGGAAAGGTAATTTTACTCGGTCTGTTGTCCCTGTAAGTTCAAGTTGTTTCTTCAAGGCAACTTCATCAACCCTAATTCCCATTGAAGATACTTCAAAAGCACACTTCAAAACTGGGTTCCAGAAAAGCAAATCACCGTTTAAAGTCCAATCATCATAGTCAGGTGCACGTAAGTCATGTGGCTTTTTCGTAATTGGTAATTTTCCACCAATGTGTTTAATAAAGACTGCACCAAATTCTTCACAAATTTTGTCTTCTCGTTCTTTAGGAGTTAAATCTGGCCAGCGCTTTTCTAATTCCTCACTCGTCACAAAATGTACTTGAGCAGGGAATTCATATAAGTTATCATATTTTTCTGCTAATTTTGCTCTCATTGCTAAAATTGCACTATAAACTTCCTTAACTACTTTTTCTAAAGTAGCATCGTTGCGTTCATCCTTAGCAATAATTTTTTCCCAGTCCCATTGATCAACATAAATTGAATGCAAGTTATCAACATCTTCATCACGGCGAATAGCATTCATGTTGGTAAAGAGACCTTCATGCATTTTAAAACCATATCGTTTCAAAGCAAATCTTTTCCATTTTGCTAATGAATGAACAATTTGAATTTCAGTATCAGGTTCAAGTTTAGTTTCAAAACTAACTGGGCGTTCAACCCCGTTTAAGTTATCATTAAATCCTGAATCTTTTTTAACAAATAAAGGTGCACTAACTCGTAATAAATTTAATTTTTCTGCAAGTTCAACTTGAAAAATATCACGTAAGTCACGAATTGCAGTTTCAGTTTCCCGAATAGAGCGCTTAGGTAAGTAGCCTGCTGGAATAATTGTCTTCATAAGAATACTCCTTAAATTTAAAAATTTGGAACAGAAAAAGAGCCCTCCATCCCTTTTTTCTAAGGGACGAAAGGCTCTTTCCGCGGTACCACCCAACTTGTCATTACTGACCACTCAAACTCAGATGCAATCACATCTGTCCCGAGATAACGTTGGGGATTACGGCACAGCCTACTTGATTCGACCTGCAGCATTAAAAAGTGTTTTTCAAAACTATCAGGGTCTATCGACTTTCCACTAATTGCCGACTCACTGCTAGAATGATTGTTTTTACTCGTCTTTTTGCTTTTAAGATTTACTTATTATTAATTTAAGTTTATTAAAGCAAAATTTCAGATAAAGTGCAAGTAAAAAATCATTTTTTTATTAATTTAGTCGTGATATACGCCTTGAGCCCACTTCTCATTTTCACAATCAAAGAAGTGTTGGTTATCTTTTTGATCAGGATTTGGTTGGGCAATTTGATCAATCTTAGCAATTAATTTCTTATTATCTTCACTTGGTTCATACTTAGCATTTAAGAAGGAATCAACGATGTCAAAAATGAAATCACGACCTAAGACAATACCACCAAAGCCTAAGATATTAGCATTTAATTCTCTTCTAGCATATTCTGCTTGAGTTGCATCACCAACCATGGCAGCACGAACACCTTCATTTTTATCGGCAGCAGTTGAAATACCAATCCCAGTACCACATAACACAATACCTAAATCAGCACGGCCATCAGCTACATCTTCAGCAACGCGCTTACCATACATTGGATAATGAGTCCGAGTAAAGTCGTGAGTACCTTCATCAATTACTTGATAACCTTCTGCCTTTAAGTGGTCACTAATCTTCATCTTAACATCAGTTACGATATGGTCATTACCCAAAGCAATAACAGTATGTTTATCAATCTTAGGATCTACAAATTCTGGTTGTGGACGATCATTTGCAAACATTTCAAAGCTTCCTTCCTAAATCATCTTTTCAAGCATATCTAAGCGAATTTGGTGTCTACCACCGGCATAATCAGTATCCAAATAGTGTTGCACAATTGAATAAGCAAGTTGCTCACCAACAATTCCACTACCTAAACTAATTGCTTTGGCACCATTATGCATTGCAGTCATATGAGCAGTTCTTTCTTCGTTAACATTCGCTGTTACCATACCCTTGACTTTATTGGAAGCCATTGCACTACCAACACCATATTCATCAAACATAATGGCTTTCTTAACGCCATTTTCAAGTACTTCTTTAGTAACCTTTAAACTTGATTCAACAAAATCCTCTGCAGGAGTTGGGGTAACATCCACGACTTCATAATTATGATTTTGCAAATATTTCTTGACTAACTCTTTGAGAGCAAAGCCCTTCTCGTCGCTACCAATCACAACTTTCATTTGAATAATCCTTCCTAAATATTTAACTTGGTATATTGACTATATTTATCAATTTCAGCTTGTGAAATATCCTTATTTGTAATCAATTGATCTACATCACGCAAACTATAAAAATCATAAAAGTCAGACTTGTTTAATTTAAATCTATCTGTTACAACAAACCGTTTCTTTGATCGATTCATAGCTTCAGCCTGCGTTAAGCCTTCTTCCATATTGGCAGTCATCATACTGCTATTGATTAAGCCATTAACTCCAACAAAAGAGCAATCATAAGTTAAAGCTCTAATATCTTTATTAGCTATGGCACCAATAAAAGCTCCACTCTTACGTCGATAAACTCCTCCAATGAGAATTAAATCATAATTATTAACATTAGCTCTTGCTGCATTAAAAACAGGCAATGAATTTGTTACAATACGCAAATGACTTTGTTTTAAATTAGTTACCATAAATTCTAATGTTGTTCCTGGTCCAACATAAACCGTTGAACCATCTTCAATCAGTGCCCCAGCTTTTTTGGCTACTTCTTTTTTCTCAGCAATATGAATTTCTCGTTTTTCTTCATAATTAATTTCAATTGCAGAAGCATCATTAACATAGCGAGCTCCACCATGAACCCGGATTATCTGATTTGCGGCGCTTAGTTCATCTAAATCACGTCTAATCGTCATCTTCGAAACACGCATATCTCTAGCAAGTTCACCAACAGTTGCTAGTTGCTTATGTTTCAAGATTTGAATAATTGTTTCTAAGCGTTCACGTTTAATCATTATCTTCAGCTTCCGTTCATTGTTAGTTTTTGTTTGTTAAAACATTTTATTACACCTAACCACCAATATGCAAATTAACTTTAATTCAATACTGCTTCAACCTTTAACTTGTCTTTCCAAGACTTAGCTCCAGTTAAAGCTCGGTTCAATCTTTCAATATTCTCACGGCCATGTTCTTCTAACCACTTCTTGCCGACTGCTTCACCTTCTGCCGCAAATGGCTCAATGCTTGGCTTCCAAGTTGCTCGACCACAAAGAACGCCGTTATACTTAGCACCAACTTCATTAGCCATTTCAATTTCAGCGATAAATTCATCACTAGTTACACCTGCTGAAAGGAAGATGTATGGCAAGTTAGTTGCTTCAGATTGTTCTTTCAAAAGCATCTTAGCTTCATCTTGGGTGTAAACCACTTCATCGCCAAAGCCTTCGACAAATTTAATATTGAATGGCATTTCAACTTTCAAAACTGAAACATTATATCTTGGTTTTGAAAATTCACGCATGGTTTCAATTACCTTGTGTGGCTTTACCTTGGCATATTCCTTGCTCTTGACGTCACTCATATTTGCATCATAAGTTAAAACTTCTAAGAACAAAGGTAAGTCATTAGCCTTAGCTTCAGCACCGACTCTTTCTACGAAGGCGTGCTTTTTTTCAAGCACTTTTTGATCTTCATCTGGGTCATAGTAAACTAAAAACTTAATTCCATCAGCGCCCTCTTCTTTGAGCCGTAAGCCTGATTGGTTTTCAATTAAGTCTGGCATTCTACCAGGTTCAGTAGTATCATAACCTGTCTTTTCATAAGCTAAGAGTAAGCCACAATTTGAGTCACGCAACTTAGTTGCTGGCAAGCCATATTCAGGATCAGTTAAAATCCCTGAAGCATAAGGTGTCAAAATTGAACTAATTGCTTTTTTGAAATCAACAATCGTAGTTTCATCAGCCGGCTTATTTGCAGCTTCGGCAAGCATCCGCTTAAGTGAGCCACGTTGGTCAATTGCTAGAGCTGAGATAACCCCATTTTCATTTGATAAATTGTCTAAATGTTTTGCAATTTCTGGATTGATTGTAACCATTTTAAGTTTTTATCTCCTTTAGTGATTATTTGCCTTATGACGACTAAGTGGTTGGCCAGCCCAATCGTAGTATTTACTTGAAAAGCGATTATTGACATTTTCAACAACTACCATCCGATATAAAGCATAGACTGTACCAATCATGGCAAAAACCTGGATTAGCCATATTCTAAAGATAAGTTGTAAAGCGTTAATAACAATTACAAAAACTGCCCATCTAAATAACCGTTTACGTCTAATCTTTTCTTCAGCTGCAGCCTTTTCAGTTTGCTCTTTATCTATAATTTTTTTAGCCATCATAATTCACCTATTTCCAACTAATTATTTGCAGCTTGTTTTGCATATTCAGCGTTACGCTTCTTCATTTCTTTTGCGTACCACATAAAGATTAAAAGATATGCAGCTAATGCTAAGACAGCATAGAGAATGAACATGCCTTGTTGCTTCCAAGCGTTACCAACTAAGTAACCTAAGAACTTTTCAACAGGACCTTCCATAGTTGAGTGAGAAACTAAAGTGTGTGCTGGAATGTTAGCACCAACTTGGTGAGCAACACTGGTTACGAATGGGGCAACCAAAGTACCTGCCCAAAGGAATAAAGGTAATTCAATCGTACCAATAATAATCATTCTGATAATCTTACCGCGAGTAACAACTAGTAAAGCTGGAGTTACACCCATGGCGATAATCCCACCTAATGGCATAATTCTGTTACCTGGTAAGAACATAGCCTCAATCATCATAATAGGAGCTAAAATGTTAGCTGCTGCCCAAATTTCTGAACGACCTGCAATGAATGGCCAGTCAAGTCCAACATTGAAAGTACGTCCCTTAAACTTGCTAGTAGCAAAGTTTGAAATACCTTGTGATAATGGTTCAACTGAAGCGATAAACCATGAACCAATTACTGAGAACAATTCAATACATGATCCAGCTACAAATGATAGGGTGAACATATCTTTCCAACCATCTTCAGTAGCAAAGTTAGTACCAGCTAGCAATGAAACAAAGACCCCAAGGTAAACACCAATCGCAAATCTACTGCCCCAGAAACCAATCTTTTCATTTAACTTAGCTGAGTCAAAGTCATACTTATCAAGACCACTTAAGAACTTATCAAAGAACTTGTTGAAGACCATGATAATTGGGTTCATCATGTAGTTCATGTGAGTAGTAGTCATAGGGTTTGATGAAGAAGTTTGAAGCAAATCATCAAAGGTAGGCTTCATTAAGTCTGAGTTGATAATCTTCAAAGTACCAATGAACAAAACTAACAAAGTAGCTAACCAAAGAGGAGCACCACAGAATTGAGCGAATAATCCGACAAAAGCTAAGTGCCAAACATCGAAGATATCAACGTCCAAAGTGTTAGTCTTCTTCATCACTAACATTACAACGTTCAAAATAATTAAAACTAATAAGAAGAACAAGGTATATGGAGAACCCCAAGTAATAGTAGCTAATGGTGCCCAGCCCATATCTTGAACATCCATGTGAATTCCAGTGTGGAGTACGAATTGCTTCATTGGTACTTGAAAGGCACTGGTTAACATGTTCATAACATTACCAATCGCCGTTAAGGCAATGGCTAATTTCATACCACCTTCAACAGCCTTTGAAAACTTAACTCTAAAGACCAAGGCAATTAAGGTTAAGACAACCAACATAATGGTTGGAGCTCCCATATCAATTAATGGTTTAAAGACGCTGTTGGCAAAATCTATAACAACATTCATTTTCCTAACCTCCTAACTCGGTAGGACTACTTTGATTCCACTTCTTTAACAACCTTTTCAATATTGTCATATACTGGCTGTGCCATTGCTGGAATCCGATAAAGAATTGGTCCAGCTTCAATTAAAGGAATCTTAGGAGTGAATGCTAAGTCAGTTTTGGCAATTGTCAAATATGCATCATACTTATTAAGCATGTCTTCGTTAACATCCTTAATCATCACGGCATCGCAGTGAACATTGTGACCACGCTTTTTCATTTCTTCCTCGACCGCATCTTTAATTTGGTGAGATGAGTTAACACCGGCACCACATGCAGCTAACAAACGAACTTCTTTTGGCATAATAACTACCTCCTAAAAATAATTACACCGTTTGTAACTTTTGTTTAAAGTTCTCACTGAGGAAGTCATAAATAGCTCGTGGGTCAGTGAGATTAAACAACTTATTTAATGTTGCAACTGGAGTTGAAGATAAGAAGTCCATGATTTGAGCTAAAATATTAGCTTGCCCTTCAGGATCATTATTTAAAATCATGAACAGGAATTTTACCTCCAGTTCTTGGGAAGGATCTATCATATTATGAAACTTAATCGGATGAACTAATGCAACAGGCACAATCAAGCGGGTATTAACAAACTCGCCTTCAGTATGTGGAATTGCAACGTTTGGCAACTCGCTTGAAATTGGTGAAGTATCAATTCCAGTCGGATAATTTGCTTCACGTTCTAGCACATTCTTTAAGAAATCACCTTTAACATAGCCACTTGCTAATAGCTTGTCATAGACTTCTTGCAAGACTTCTTTTTGAGAAGTCTTATCACTAATAAAAATCGCATCTGATGCAAATAAAGTCATCGTCTAGCAGCTCCTTTCCGTACGAATCAAGTTGTTTATTTATGTTACTTTTTGTTCACTTGATTCACCTTAATTATATATAAGCGCTTTCATTTTTGCAAGCACATATTTGCTATTCTTTTTATTCTCAGGTTATTATTGCTTATATATCAATGATTTGATAGCTATAATTACTTTTCATAAACATTTTGTTTGTTTTTGTTATCTAAAAAAGTGCAAAAAAAAGAAAAGGCTAGTTTAACTAGTCTTTTCTTCTAATTCTTGTCGACGCTCATGAATAAGATTTTCTAGCTCAATTAAGTCATCAATGTTAGCATATCTTTTAACAAAGCGCTTAGCAGTTGATCGATGATTATAGAGTTGCTGTTTCTCCTTATTCTTAGAGCGCCATTTACGATTTGCGCGTTTTTGCGCTTCACTAGTAGCCATAATACTCCCCCAGATTCTGAAACCTTAATCTATACTCCCAATAGTTTCAGAATCGTCATACTTCATTCATTGTATGAGATAAGCGAAACAACATACGCTTTATATGTAGTAGCTAATATGCATAAAAATTATCAGTGATAATTTTTATGAAAATAGGTTCCACACAAGCATATTATATAAATTATTACTTGCAAAAACAAGAACATTTCTTGTAAGGATGCTTAATTTTTTGCTGATATATCAAGGATTTTTGAGTTAAATATAATTTTGGTACCTCCTATAGCTTTATAGGTATATTGGCGTTAACTATTTTATAGATATATAGATATTATTAAGTTATTTGTATGCTTTTTTCAGAGAATTAACTACAAAATCTAAAGCTTTGGGGTATTAAAAAATCATATTTCAAAAAATCGAAATATGATTTTAAATACTATTTTTCCTAATTAGATTTTTGAAAACATAACGATACCCTAAGGGAGTCGCCACTAAGTCTAATATTTTGCCTATAATATGCTACCTGTTACTTCTTTCTTTTGTTTTTCATGTGAATATATATGTAAGCCACAATAAATAAGATTACATAAAAAGGCCCTTCCCACTTTTTCATATTCTAACTCCTATTCATTATCGGATGTGAAATTATTTTGGCATGATGAACTTATTTTTCCTTCTTTAAGAGCGCTTCTCGATCAAGAATTGCCTGCCGAAGTATTGATAGCTCTTCTTCAGTTGCCTTAGTCTTAATATAACTCTTCGCCTTATAAAAACCTGTCTTTTCTTTACTTTTTTGGATTTGACGAGTTGCAGCCATATCTCCAGTTTCTGCCTTTTTCTTAAGACGTTCTCTATATTCTCTTTGTTTTCTTCTATAATACTCTCTTTTTTCTTCGCTCAACTTATAATCTGTCATTTTTTGTTCACCTCTATATTTTTATTATAAATTCTACTATATTTAAAACTACATTTTTAAGTTAATAGAAGGAAATAAAAAAGCGCTATTTTTTGCGCTTGTCTTTAATATAAAAATATCCATTTACTAGAATTGTAGCGATAAATAAACTGATTAAGTATCTTACTAATTCCATACTTTCACCTTTATTCTTATTTGATAATTTATAAATCTTATAAATCCACGTTATTAAATCAAACAAGTGCTACTTATGATGTTCATCTGATGAAAAAACATAAGCAATCATCGAAACTAATAACGCTACAATAATTATATTCATTTTATTTTCTCACCCCCAAAAATCGCAGTAATAGCACCATCCAAATTCTGCCTTATCTTTATTAGCAATCTTTTTTTCGCTTACTGATTAAAAAAACAACTCTTTCTATAAGCTTTTTCTTTACCTTGTAACCACTTAATAGTCTACTTTTGTATTTTTTAGCTCTCTTTCGCGCTCTAACGTTAACTCCCTAATTTCCCGTGCTTGTGCTATAGTTGCATGATTTTTAATGAAGCTTTTTGCATTTCTAAAAAGTTGATTTTTTCTATTTTTTTCAAGTTGTTCTATTGCTTGTTTATCACCAGCAGCCGCACGGATTTTCAAATTACTTCTATATCTTTTACTTGCTTCAGAATTTGATTGAACCATTACCATTTATTTCCCTATTTATTGTTTTCTTTCAAATATTTTTCACGATTCAAAATTATCTCACGCAAAACAGTTAACTGTTCCAAAGTCGCATGGTTTTTAATAAAACTTTTTGCACTTCTGAAATATTGTGCTTTTTTGTCCTGCCTAATTAATTCTACTGCTTTTATATCACCTTTAGCAGCCTTGGCCTTAAGCCTTTCGCGGTAGCGCCGCTGCTTTTCTGCATTAGTTAATACCATTGCACACCTCATTTTTAATCTTTATACCAACCATCTATAGGTTAAACCTTTTAATGAATTTAACAACCCTTTATAAATCAAAATACATTATTTTAACAATAAAAAATGCTATTTTTTACGCTTGTCTTTAATATAATAATATAGCGTTACACCTATATAGCTAAGTCCTAAAATCAATAGATATCTTATTAACTCCATATTGTTTTCTCCTTTAAATTTTTGAACTTACTGATTTAACAACCTTCTAAAACTCACG
>NZ_KE384473.1:45208-186596 GCF_000425905.1 Lactobacillus psittaci DSM 15354 | reverse complement strand
GTTTTTCAACTTACTGATTTAACAACCTTCTAAAACCGACATTTTATCATCGGTTTCTAAGATTTAAAATCAGTACCAGTCGACAAAATCCTCATCAATATAACAGACACTTACATCCCCACTAACAACCTGAAAATCTGGAGATGAGAATTCTATTAATATCAGAGGTACATTAACTTCGTTTATGAAGGTAATTAAGTTATGCAGCTGTTCTTTAGTGAGATAATGACTCACATTAGCAAAAGCAACAGCTGACTTCAATTTACATTCAATATGAATTTTAACAACTGTTTCAATTATATCATAAGGATCAGACAATACGGAATTATCAAAGTGAATCCCATCAAATTTAAATAGCTTCTTGATATCTACATTGTTACTTCCAACCTCTATTGGTAAATCGGACATAAATATTGCATCTTGAATATCAGTATTAAGTTTTTGCCATGTATTAAAAATCTGATTTCGATGTTCTTCATCAAGACCATCAAATAACATCGTCATTACTTTTGTTAAGTAATTATTCAAGCATTCTTTAGTAATTAATGGATCGCCTACCCAATCAATTGCTTTATTTATTTCTATTTGGCTGTACTGCTTATCAAAGATTTTCACTTTACCTGATTTCTCCTGAAAAGATAAAATAAAATCTCGATATACATTGGGATTTGCAACTTTTATAATTGTAACTTTCCCATCTTCAACTTCTATTGGATGATGGCCTTCATAGCTAATAATCATATTATCACTGTCCTATCTGAAGTATTCCTCACATCATCTACAGCTTCACCAATTAAGAAATGCATATCATTATATTGCTTTTCAGTTAGCATTAATGATTGCACTAATCCTTCTTCTGGTAAAAAATTCTTAACTCTTTTTTCTAGTAAATTTGCCATCTTTCTATTTACACAGACTCTTACATAAACTGAGAATTGAATCATAACAAAACCTTCATTAATCAATTCTTTTCTGAAAGTCCGATAATTTTTTCGATCTTGCGCCGTTTCAGTTGGCAAATCAAACATTATCAGCAATCGCATCGTTCGGTACCTCAGTGACAAATCCCATCACACTTTCTAATTCATCTATATTTTTACTCAAGTAAGATAAGCATTCTTTAGTAAATAAATCTATTGCATTAGCAAGCAAGGTTGTCTTGCCATCATATTTAATTTGCAAACTAAGCAATTCAACCAAGCCATATCTTACATCCGGGGTAAATTCACCTAATTTCTGACTAGCTACCCAATAATCAACAAACGGTCTAAATGGCTCCATCAAGTCAGACCCTAGATTAAATTGATTAGCAACAGATGAATGATGAATTCCTAAATATGTTTGATAGCCATTTTGTACAATACTTCGATTAAATGATGACAATAAGATTGAATAACCATAGTTTAATGCGGCATTAATTGTGTCCCCTTCATCTTGTCTAACAAATTTAGCCCCAAATAATTCTTGAAAATACTCCCTTGC
Organism: Lactobacillus psittaci DSM 15354; assembly: GCF_000425905.1. Taxonomy (GTDB): domain Bacteria; phylum Bacillota; class Bacilli; order Lactobacillales; family Lactobacillaceae; genus Lactobacillus; species Lactobacillus psittaci. The sequence goes on along the minus strand of NZ_KE384473.1, from coordinate 185,114 downwards.
AACTACTGCTTCTCGATTACTTACATCATTAAACTCTAATTTATTGATTTCTTGCTCTACTTTTTCTGTTGGTAAGTGATAATTCTTCAAGACATTAAGTTGATTATTCATTTTTAGCCATACTACTTTGGTCCATAATCTTTGCTTTAAGGTTTCATCCCAATGTAATTGAACCAACAAGTTTTGATAATTACATTTAGGTGCATAATAATTTACAGTCTCCGTAATCGGGTTATATTTATTATCAACAAAAATCACCTTACATCCCTGTTCAGCAAGTTTACTAATTAGCTGTGAAGTAATAACTACTTGAGTACTTTCAACTAATAGTAATGCAATATCAGAAAGTGGAATTTGCGTAATTCCTTTACTAGTTTGAACTTGCATCATATTCGATGAATAAGATAGTTTTGCATGTTGCGTTATAATTACGTTTCTCCAAGCCATTAATTTTCACCCCTTGTTAACTAAATCTGAAAATGTTATTATTTAATTGTTGAGTTAACAATCTCAACATTTCAATTTACTGATTTAACAACCTGATTTAAAATCAAGCAAGGTCTTCGGACCGAGTTTTCACATTTGTACCGCTTATAGCGGTCTTTTTTTTGCAGTAAAAAAGGATTACACCTAAATCAAGTGTAATCCTTTTTCTATACATGTGATAATTATAAGTCTTTTACCTTAACTCGTCTTTCAAATAATCCAGTTGGTGATTGGTAGATAAGTTGTGCTTCTGGAGAAATTACAGACGATTGAATTCTTCCTAAATCTGAAATTTTTAATTCTTTAATTGTTGTTCTCATTGAATTCGCATGTAATCCATTAAGTATTGCCAACAACGCTTCAGCTTTTTTAGATAATGCTAGGTTGATAAAATTTACTCTACTATTACGTAATTTTTCTCTAAAGCTTCTATTATCAAAAAGTTCAAAATGCTTATCAACAATCTGTATAATTTCATCAAATACTTCTAGTAAACATTTATTTCCATCTTGAGTTTTATTACCAAATTTATGTTTTCTACAATCAATATCATCAATATAATCAAGTATATATTTCATATTTTGCTGTGACAGTACTAATTGTTTAAGGTTTGGCATATCGTTAGTTCCTGTTAGCATAAACTTCTTATCACCATCAAGCACAGCTTGCTTAAACGGCATCTTACCAACTAAAACTCTGAATCCTTCAATTCCGCGCTTAGCTTTACCATTCTTATCAAGCATTACCATTGGTTCAATAACTTTGCGTAAGTCTTCATCATAATTCTTTGAAGCTTTAAGCATCGCAGCAGCTCTCATAGGAATACCAACAACACGGTATTCTGAACCTTTCTTCTTATCTACTTTAACTAAAGCTAGGTAAGCATCATTATTATTGCTATATCCACCATAAATATCAGTTGGTCGATCAAGCTTCTTAGGAATTAAGCTTCTACTCTTAGCAGTATCGCGTTCAATAATTGGGAAGACAGTCTGCTTAAACACATTATTACTATTGGTATAAACTTCTTGTGATACATTCATATACTTGAAATTATATGCTGTAGTTAATTTGTTAATAATATCGCTTCTACTAAATACTTGTTGATCAGTATGGCTAATGCAGATTGCGTCATCTTTGCCCCAGAGTAGTTGATAAATAAAGTTGAATTGCTTAATTTTCTTAACTGGATCATCTTCTTTACTTTCAGCCTTACCAAACTTCTTAAATTGTCCATATACAAAGTATGGTCTAAGTTTTGGATAGACTTGATATAAGTAATTACCGACAATTGTAGTTAAGTAAGCATCAATTGCATGGTGGTAGTCATTAACTTCACGACTCTTATATAAGTTAAATTCCTTACGTAAGATTGAATTGTAGCTAGCCTTTACTTCAATAATTTCAGTATCAGGTAACTTAGCTTGTAAGATATTTGCAACTAACTTAATAACTTGACTAGTTTCAACAAGTTGACGATTTACAAATCCAGAAGCCATATAACTAGAAATCTTTTCTGGATCAGTAATTAAGTTATTAAACTTACGTTTACTAATAAGTCCTAGTTCTAGCCACTTCTTCCACATTTGGCGAATAGTCATGCCTAAATCTGCAGCTTGCTTATTACCAAATAAGAGTACTGGTACATTATCTGACTTACCATTATTAACAGCTCTTTGAACAAGTACTCTGTTATCAAATGAGTCATCCTTAATAAAGGATTGCGGATAGATATGGTCGATATCATAATCTTGCAAGTTATCTAAAGATAATTTTTCACCAGTATAAGCATCCCTACCCATCTGTTTGAAGTATAAGAATACTTTGTCCTTAGCCAGAGGCTTATTATCTTTCATATTCTTTAGTTCATTTTTAACAGCATTATCCAAGAACTCATCACTAATTTTGGCATAAATTTGGTCAAGTTGTGCCTTACGTGACTTAGTCATTTGGGGATTATCTTGGTCTTCACGAGCAAATTCGATTGCAATTTGACTAGGTTTCTTACCATGAGCTGCAGCAATGATATCATCAACCACTCGCATTACCTGGCGAATGGCTTTTTTATTTTGAGGTGAAGTATATGCTTCTGCCAAGATATCCTCCATGTCAGTAGCTTTGGTAAATGAACTATTAGCAGCTACAATCTTTTCTTTAATTACAGGATCAGATAATATTTGCATCAAGTTTTCAGATTCATTCCAGAGTCTTTGCAAGATATTAACTCCATTTTCATCTGTAATTTGAGTTAATAACTTCTTTGATAACCTTCCCCATCCTGAGTAACGCTTACTACTTACTTGTTTAATTTGGTCAGGTGTTAGCCAAGTAATTTCTTCTAACTTTCGCTTGAAAATCTTCCGGTCTTCAAACACCGTTGACCATTCAATCATCTTTTCAAAGTCTGCTTGCTTATCTTTATTATCAATTTCAGCACCAAAAATCTTACGATAGTCAATATAAGTTGAATAGCTACTATTAAACTTAGTTCCATCAGACAAGCCAGTTACATTAGGAGCAACACAACCATGAGCAGTCAAGAAGTTAACCAAGTTCTTTAAGCTAACAGATTTTTGTACCTTAAAGAGTTCATCAAAAATTTGGTGTTTCTCTTCAGACGTTAACTTAATCCCATTAACCTTAATATTATTTAATTCATTTAAGATAACGAATTTTTGATAAATCAAACTTGAAGCTGGCAATACATCTTCACCCAATAAGTAAGTATCCTTGGTTGTCATTCGCTTAATAAACTTATTAGCTGATTCAGTTGTATCAACCATTTCTTCAAAGTTCCAAGGCGTAATTTGACCTTGCTTTTGTCGTACCATCCAAGCAAAGGAACTATTTGCCTTATCTTGTTCAGATTCAGCATTATTTGGATCAATTAATGGTCCAACATAATAAGGCACACGGAATGATACAAGTTCACTAATCCTATAAGGTGCATTATTTCTATGACTTTCAACAGGGTTAGGTGCTATCAAGAATGGATAATATTTACCTTGTTTTTCAAGGATTTGAGTTAATTCAACTTGATGCAATTGGTATGGAATTACCCCATTTTGATTAGTTCTTTGCTTTGGTAAAAATTCACCTAAATCAAGTCTAGCTCTAATTTTGTTTGCTAATTCTGAATCATCTAAATTATCAGCAACAAATTTACTGAAAATTTCGAAGTTATTCATATTATCAGCTTTTTTGCCTAATAACTTCTTAGCTGCTAATAAATTAGCTTTACGATTATTCACATATAATACATATGCAGCTTTAAGTTCTTTTACCTTCTTAACATCAGTTAATGAGTTAAGATAAGCTTTAAATAACTTCAAGTCTTCCTTATGGTCATCATATTTCTTGACCATTGATTCAGACAAACTTTTACCATCCGGAACAATTTCATTTAAGACGATGGTATTGTAGATATTTTGTAATTCTAAAACAAATTCAGTTTGCTTATCAGTCAATAAACTAGTTAGAGTATCTAATTTTTCATCAATATTTGCATCACTAAATTTAACTTTATAATCTTTGCTATCTACATCACTTAAGTTAAAAATAGTATCAAATATAATCATGTAGCCCATAAAGGCATTGGCTACTTGCTTAGCAACATCTTTATTAAGCTTTGCTTTGTCCTTTGTATCTGCTTCTTTAGTTAATAAAGTTGCAACTTGTTTTAACTTATCTTGCTTGTATAACTTCTTATCTTTGATAATCTCTTCAATCTTAGATAGATTGTCGGTTGCAAGTTCAGGAGCAGCTTCAATATAAATTTCTTTTAACAAATCATTTAACTTATCAACTGGACCTATTCCATCTTCACCTTGTAAAGTGAATTTAGCTGCTTTAAAAGCCTTAACAGAATCTTCTCGTAAAAAGTTCCCACGATATTTAACAATATGATGAACTGCTAAGAAAATTTCTCGTAAATCATGTTTTTGATCATCATGCATCAAAGCATTACGTAAGTGATAAATAGTTGGATATTTATCGTAAAAATCCTTATCTGCTTCACTACTTTCAAAAACAATTGAATTAAATTGTTTACGGCTATCTTTAGGAGAATAATCTGACTCTTTTAATCTTCTAAAGAAACTTGAATCAACTTTGGCCATTTCCTCATCAAAGATTTCTTCAAGTAAGCCTAGTCTCCAGCGACGTCTTGCCAATCTTCTTCTAGTAGTTCTAAAGGCACGTCTATCAGCTGCAGCTTCGCCTTCTTTAAAAAGGCGTGCTCCAATAGCAGTTTTACCTTTAAGCTTTAAAATATTATTTTGTTTATCTGTTACAACGTACCCACATGAATTTGTCCCGATATCGAGACCAATAATATAGTCTTTTACTTCTTTCATAAAGACTTACCTCCATATAAAATAAAAACCCATTTTTTATATCTAAAGTCTTATATCCAAATTATCCTATAAATTTGGCATAAATAAAAGGACCCAGTTATTCTGAGTCCTTTTGGTATTAAAGCAAAGTATCATAAAGTATCATCTTGATAATTCAAATCACTATATTTTTTATCTGTATTCTTTTTGGCTAAATCCGGCGTCTTATAGAAAACAGCTCCTACCCATGCACCTGCGCCTCCCATATTAACCAAAACACTTTGTCCTTCTTCTTGACGTACTTGATATATTGAACCGACACCTGCACCTTGCAACCATCCCATTACTTTAAATGCGGGTTTATTTGATACATTATAATCATAAGCTGCACCCCAATTTTTGGTATGGTCCGCAACTTTTTGAGATTCAGCTTCATTATAATTATCAGGATCTGTCATTTTTGCATAATAGTTTCCATCTTCTCGATATAAAGTTTGATTATCAATCATATGGCTAGAAACTTTCATAGTTTCTAACTTCCCTTTATAAAAGGTATACCAAGTTCCCCAATATTCTTTAGGGATATCAAAATAACCTAAATTTCCGTATTTAGGATCAGCTCCATTGTTGTCAGAATAGTTTTTACTGTTATGAGAACTATTAGCTGAGTTAATAACATGCAAGTTTTTTTTCACATTTTTAGTCTTTTTATTTTTTCTGTTAGTCTTACTACTAGAGCTAATGCTAGTACTTTGAGTCTTACTTACTTCGCTAACTTTTTGTGATTCATTTTTTGGCATGTTAAAAAAGACAATTGCAATCACAACTACTACAATTGCGCCAATAACGTACAACGGCTTTCTATTTTTCATTCTTATTCCCCTACCTATTTATACCTATATATAACCGGATGATTATATATAAATTTTTACTTTTAACAAAGAAAAATTATATCATAACTGTCAACTTCACAAAATAGGCATAAAAAAAGCTAGGCCTTCACCTAGCTTAATCTTGAGGAAATTCAATTCCAGCAGTTTTCCGAAGTTTGTACAAGACTTCTCCAACTTGCTTAGATAGCACCCAATAATCAGCCAATTTTCTATCAGGATTATTAAATAAATCCGCAAACTCATTCATTTCTTCATATAACGGATTTTCTGGCACCTTTATTCTACTAGTATGCTTTTGGCCATCAGCATCATAGTAAGTAAGTTTATGCATATTCAAGATTGAATCTATCCCTACTACTTCTTTGTCGCCATAAATTTCTGAACCCTGATGCGTCGTCGTGTTTTTAGCAATATCAACAGTTACGCCGAAACCATCATAATCTAAAATTACAATCCCTGAAAGATCAATTTCTTTTCGATAAAGAACTGGCGAATACAAACAAGAAATTGGCATCCCGAATAATGCGACTGCAACATAGATTCCATAGACACCGATGTCCATCAAGGCGCCACCAGCAAATTCTGGCTTAAAAACATTAGCCGGCTCCTCACCAGGTGCTAAAGTATGCATTCGAGAAGAATATTGTCGCACGTTCAAGTATGCCCCATCAATTTGTGGTAATTTTTGCACATCATCCTTTAGTCTTTCAAAAATTCTAGTATGAATATGACGGGCAGCTTCAACCAAGTGACAATCATATTGAACAAGTAACCTCGCAATTTCATCATATTGCTTGGGATTAGTAAAAGCTGGCTTTTCAACAATTACATTTTTTCCATGCTCGATTGCTAGTTTGGCCTGCTGAAAGTGCCGCGAATTTGGCGAAGCAATATAAACCGTATCAAAATCCCCATTAGTAAAAAAGATTTCTAAATCATCAAAAAAGTCGCTAATTCCAAGTGGCTGACCAAATTCTTTTGCCCGCGCGAGTTTTCGCGAATAAACACTAGTTACTTTCCATTTATTTGTTGCTTGTGCAGCTCCAACCAGCTGCTTACTAATCCAGCTGGTTCCGATAATACCTAATTTTAGCATCCCCCGACGCCTCCTTTTTCTTTATTATATCTAAAAACAAAAAAGCCGTTAGCTATAAAGCTAGCGACTTCACAAATTCACTATCTAAATTCAAGTACATCTTTAACATCATAACGAGTTGAAACAAGTTCCTTTTGACTTTCATCCGGCTTACCAACTGCAATTGCCATTACTGGTACATAGCGAACTGGGTCAAGTCCCATAGCAAGAGCCATCTTAGTAGCATCATAACCAGCAATTGGGTTAGTAGCTAAACCACGAGCTCTAGCATCCAGCATAAATTGCATTGCAGCTAAACTAGCATCGACCATTGCATCGGCAGTTAGCAAGGTCTTATCAGCCTTTTCATAAATTGGTAAGAAGGTTCCTAAAATAGTTTCAAGCCGTTCTTTTGTAATCTTCTTTTCTTCATACATCCCTTGCCACAAATCACGATACTTCTTAAAGGCATCAGTGTCACCAAAAAGAACAACCATTGCTGAACAAGTATCTAATTGTGGATGATTGAATGGCATGAAGATTTGACGCAACTTTTCTTTACCCTCATCAGTATCAACTACAACAAAGTGCCATGCTTGCAAGTTACATGATGATGGAGCAGTTGTTGCTTCTTTAACCATATCAGTTAAAACTGAGCGATCAATCTTATATCCCTTATCAAAATGTCTAACTGAATGTCTATCCAACATTACATTTGCAAAATCATCATTTTTGAATTCAGTCATTTTTATTACCTCTTGTTAAAATCAGTATCACTTGAAACCGCTTTTATACTAGCACAATTTTTTCTCTACGTTTTTTGCTAAGTATACAAATTAACTATTTTTGTTACCTAATTTAATAAAGCGCTTACAATTATAAAGAAAAGTGCTTGAATTAGTTGTGTAAACAAGAAAGAAATATCTAAAAGGAGGTATTTACTTATGACTAGTTATCTTGTTAATAAAGAAGATGTAGTTAACTTTCTTGATAACCCTAACATGAAAAATCAAGATGGTTATATGTTTGCCTACGTCACTTCACCAGAAGTCTTAGCTAGATTAGTGCCTAAGCCATTAAAGCCTGTTGCACCAGTCATCGCTGGTTATATTACCCATATGGGAAATCCAACCTTTGCTAAGCCTTATGATGAAGCTGTCTTATATAGTTTAGTTTCATACGGTGGGCGTATGCTTGGTGCTTATCCCTTCACCCTATTTTTAAGTGGTGAAGGAGCTGAAGAGGCCATGCTTGCTGGTCGTGAAGGAGCTGAAGAGGCCATGCTTGCTGGTCGTGAAGGAGCTGCTATTCCAAAGAAGTTAGCTGATAAAATTAGCTACACTGAAGAAAATGGCAGTACTCATGTTGTAGTTACTAGACATGAGGTAGATTTAATTAATCTTACCTTTACCCCAGGTATTCCAAATAATCCTGACATTGCTAAACAATTAATGGCTGGACAATCTAAACTTGATACGCCAACTGATACTTATAGTTTCTTCTTTGACTATAAGATTGACCAAGATCACGATGGTCACAACCACTTCATTAACACTCGTTTAATTGCTACTAAGACAACAGGCGTCACCCACGCATTCACCCCAGGTAATATTACGATGGAACTTGGCACTAGTAGTGATGACCCAGTCAGTGAATTAACTGTTTTACAGCCAGTTGGCGGTGCTCACTACCAAATGACTAGTGGCAAAATGCACGAAACTATTCAACTTGCTAAGGTTGAACCAGATAAAATCGCACCATATTTAATTACTGGCCGTTATGACCAAGCTATTTTAGGAAAGTAAGGCGTTAATTATGTTTAAGAATATTACTATTGCAGGTGCCGGAACATTAGGCAGTCAAATTGCCTTTCAAACTGCTCTATGCGACTTTAATGTTAGAATTTGGAATCCACACCCAGACAGAGCTAAGCGTCGTTTGGCAGCTCTTCGCCCATTTTATAAAAAAGACATGGGCCTAACTGATGCACAATTCGATAAGGCAATGGAAAATATCCACTCAATTAGTAATGACTGGGAAATTCCATTTAAAGATTGTGACTACTTAATTGAATGTGTTCCAGAAAGTTTAAACACCAAAGCTGACTTTTATCACAATGTCTGCCCTCACTTACCAGAAAAAACCGTTATTGCATCAAACTCATCAACCATGGTGCCAAGTCAATTAGTCAACTATGTTGACCGTCCTGATAAGTTCTTACATATGCACTTTGCTAATCACATTTGGACTAACAATACTGCTGAAATTGTTGGCACTGAAAAGACCAAGCCAGAAGTTATCAAAGAAGTAATTGAATTTGCCAAGGCCATCAAGATGTTACCTGTTCACTTGCAAAAGGAACAACACGGCTACATTATGAATGCCTTATCTGTGCCATTTTTAAACGCAGCTCTTGAATTATGGGCAAATGGTGTTGCAGATCCAATCACAATTGACAAAGATTGGATGAATTCAACTGGCTGTCCATTTGGCCCATTTATGTCAATGGATATGGTTGGGATTAGAACTGTCTATGCTATCTTTTCACAACAAGCTCGCACGCCTGAAGAATTAAAGGTAGCTAAGACCATGAAAGACATGATTGATGCTGGCCACTACGGTGTCGAAGCTGGCCAAGGATTTTACCAGTATCCTAACCCAGCATTTAAGCGTGCTGACTTCTTAACATCAATTGAAGCTCGTTAATATTTTAACTGCTAAAAAAGCCATCTGCATTTGCAGATGACTTTTTTGTTTTACCAAGTTTTAGGAGCTAAATCATATAACTTTTGACCAGCTTCATCACTTGAATATTTATCAGCTAAAGTCTTTGAAGTAAAGTATGGCACAATATTTCCAGAGTGTCCTTGATATTCGAAGAGCACCTTATTACCATCAATAGTACCAACTTGATAATTATTTGCTCTAGTTCCACTCACATCAACCCAAGCATCAATATTTAGTGTATTGCTTACCTTACCACCACTTAGCCAACTAGCTGTAGCTTGAGCAGCGTCACTATTTGGAGAAGCGTCAAAATTACTATCTCTAACATAAACATTGTGGCCATTAAATTGGTGATCAGATAAAGTAATATGACCAGCAAGACTTGAAACATCCCCATCGTTAATTACGATTGAGCAATACCAACTTCCTTGGTATTCACTTGGGATAGAGTAAAGCCCCTTGTTACCATACTTACCAGTATTGCTATCTTGGTTGCTACTATTTGACTTATTTGCAATATGCTGATGTGAACTAGTAAAGTGTTCAACCTTGTGCTTATGTGATTTATGTTTGCTAGCTTTTTTAGAACTAACTTCACTAGTTGAACTGGCAACTTTGGCAGTTTGCACTTGGCTGGTATTTCCATGTGGCAGATTAAAGAAAATAATCCCTACTACCACGACTACTGCGGCAATAATTACATACAAAATATTTTTATTTTTCATCATTTTACTCCCTAATTGAGCTCAAGCTGATCACCAGCGTATTTTATAGCTAAAGCTTCAGTTTTGTATAGAACGTCATATTTGTTACTATCAATACCATTATGAAACAATAGAACGTCTTGATTATTACGTCTAGAAATACCACATTTTATTTTCTTTTCAGAATTTGGTTCCATTTCACCAGTTAAAATCCATTTAATCCCTTTAATATTTTTTATTTCAGCTGCTTCATGATGGTAAACTGGTTTAAAATCTGATCTTGCAAAAAGCTTGTTATCCACTTGAGCAAGAATAATCTCATTAATATTATGATCTTTAATTGTTACTTCAGTGTCTGTTCCAGCCTTAGTTCCTAAATACCAATGTCCTTGAAACTCCTTAGGAATATTAAACAACTTCACACGTGAATCTGATCCTGCATAACCATCAAAATCATTTGAATCTGACTCAGAAGAACTAGATTGACTTTCGCTTTGATTAGTTCTATGAACGTGATGTTTTCTTCTTTGATGACTTACCTTATTCTTTTCATAATCATCATTTTGACTACTTGCGCTCGTTTGACTAGCTTCACTAGTTGAGCTTGCAACTTTTGCAGTTTGCACTTGGCTAGTATCTTCATGTGGCAGATTAAAGAAGATAATCCCCACTACCACAACTACTGCGGCAATAATTACATGTAAAATATTTTTATTTTTCATCATTTTACTCCCTAAACTACTATTAATAGTCGATTTTTATTATATAAAAAACAAAAATATCCCGCAAACTTCACAAAAAAAGAGGCTTACGCCTCTTTTGGTTTTATTCAAATACCTTAAACATATTATCTGTAACTACCCTGCTAGATTTAAATTGATTTACATGACTATCGGCTGGATAACCAGCAGCAATACCAATTGCAATCACTTCATCTGAACTAATTTGCAAAACTTCACGTGCTTCTTCAGGATATTTAACAATCTCATAGGCAATCATTGTATCTACGCCTTGATCTTTAGCCGCCAGCATCAGAGTTTGAGCAAAGGCCCCTAAGTCAAAGCTAGCCCATCTTGGGGCCTTTTTAGGAATAGTTAAATAAAAAATAGCTGGTGCATGATAAAAACTAGCTTGAAGCATTGGCCATTCTATTTCTTGCTCAGGCTTAGTTAAAAAGTTACTACGTTCCAAGTTCAAGTTAGCCATATTGGTTTGTGGAAATGCATCCCAATCAACTCGGTGCATTGGCTTCCAATCTGGATTGGCCGTTTTACCATTAGCAACATTTTTAGCATGCAAGTCTTTAAGTTTCTTTAGAGTTTCACCTGTTGCTAAATATACCTTCCAAGGCTGTGAATCAACCCAAGAAGGAGCATGTTGGGCCAAGGCAACAATATTTTTTAAAGTTTCTAACTTAACTGCTTGATCTTTAAAATAACGCACACTATGGCGCTTTAAAATTGCGTCTTTTGTTTCCATAAAATGGCCTCCTTTTTACTTTACATCTTTAAATTAATTGTATACCATAAAATCAAACCTAACAAAGGAGTGATACGATGGGACTTACTTTTAAGCGTTCAGATGAACTAGAAAAAATGCTAGATAAATTTGCTGTAATTCCAGATGACCCTAAAAAAGGTGGTAAAGGTAGCAAAGGAAAAGCAGATAAAGAACAAAAGCCTGAAAACGATAAATAAAGAAAAACTTGATTCATTTGTTTTGAATCAAGTTTTTTTCTTTACTCAACTTTGTCACTAATCCAGGCACTTAATTCATCTAAGTGTAATTTGGTTTCTGAACTATAAGTCAATACTTGTACTTGCTCATGGTTTAAATCCATGTGCTTTTTCAAGTTAGCATAGACCTTGTTATATTGACTCTTCTTAAGCTTATCCATTTTAGTCGTTACTACCAAAATTGGCAAATCAAGCATTAAAGCATAATTGTACATTGAGATGTCATCAGCTGTAGGTTCATGACGAGCATCAATTAATAAAATCAAGCCCTTCAAATCAGCTCTAGTTTCAAGATAATCTTGAATCATTTCACCAAATTTTTCACGCTGAGATTTGGAAACCTTGGCGTAGCCATAACCAGGAACGTCAACTAAGTAAAAACTGTCGTTAACCTTATAGAAATTAAGAGTTTGTGTTTTACCAGGTTGTGAAGAAGTTCTAGCCAAGTTCTTTCGATTCAAGAAACTATTAATCAAACTTGATTTACCAACATTTGATCGACCAGCTAAGGCAATTTCAGGAAAATCATCTTGGGGATATTGATCTTCTCTAACGGCACTAACGCTATATTCACTACTCGTTATCTTCATTTACTTCTTCATCCGCTTCTGTTGTTTCTTCAGGATCTTTTTTGATAATTCTGGGAGCAGAATGCTTAGTAATTACATCCTTAGTAATTTCAACTTTTTCTACGTCATTTTCACTTGGAATTGAATACATTGTATCCATCATTGAGTTTTCGATAATAGTTCTCAAGCCACGTGCTCCCATATTACGGTTTAAGGCTTGTTCACTAATTGCGCTTAAAGCACCATCACTGAAACTCAAATTAACGTTATCAAGCTTAAAGAGTTTTTGATATTGCTTAACCAAAGCATTCTTAGGTTCAGTTAAAATTCGAATCAAGTCTTGCTTTTGTAACTTATCTAAAGTTGCAATTACTGGAATTCTACCAATAAATTCTGGAATTAAACCAAATTTAACTAAGTCTCCAGTAGTTAAATACTTAGTCCATTCATCATTTTCAATCTTATCAAATTTATTTTCTGCGCCAAAGCCAATTGTCTTTTTACCAAGACGAGATTTAACTATGCCTTCAATCCCGTCAAAAGCCCCACCAACGATGAATAAGATGTTCTTAGTATCAATCCTAATCAATTCTTGTTGTGGGTGTTTACGGCCTCCTTGAGGCGGTACAGACGCAATTGTCCCTTCTAAGATTTTTAGCAAAGCTTGTTGTACGCCTTCACCAGATACATCACGAGTAATTGAGACATTTTCAGCTTTTTTAGAAATCTTATCTATTTCATCAATATAAACGATACCTCTTTGAGCTCGTTCAATGTCATAATCAGCATTTTGAATTAACTTCAGCAAGATATTTTCAACATCTTCACCTACATATCCAGCTTCAGTCAAAGTAGTTGCATCTGCGATGGCAAATGGGACATTTAAAATTCTAGCGAGAGTCTGAGCTAAATAAGTCTTACCAGAACCAGTTGGCCCAATAAGTGCGATATTAGATTTCTGAAGCTCAGTTGAATCATCAACATCCATTTGACTGATACGTTTGTAGTGGTTATAAACCGCAACTGACAAAACTTTTTTGGCACGATCTTGGCCAATTACGTATTGATCTAATTCTTGCTTAATTTCTTTTGGTTTCGGAAGGTCTTTTCTTTCCTTCAAAGCATCAGAGCGTAATTCCTCGTCAATAATATTTTTTGACAAAGCTACACATTCGTTACAAATGTATACTCCATTACCCGCAATCATCTTTTTGACTTGATCTTGGGTCTTACCACAGAATGAACATTTAATCTCTTCTGGGCCTGCTTGAAATTGTGAAGCCATTATATTCCTCCTCTTATCGCTATACTAAGATTAGCATACCGCTTCGATTATGGCTAAGATTTTGTTTTACAAAGAAAAAAGCGGCTAAATGCCGCCTTTTTCAAAAAATTGAATTTAATTACTTGTCTGAGTCCTTTTCAAGTTGAGCCTTACCAACTTGCTTTGCGTTATCAGTAATTAAGTCCATAGCCTTACGTACAGTAATGTCGTGGCTAAGCATTTCATCACTTAAGGTTGCACGAACAGTCTTTTCGTCCATGTTGTATTCAGCTGCAAGGTCCTTGATTTCTTGTTCAATTTCCTTAGCATCTGCCTTAAGGCCTTCCTTAGCAACAACTGCTTCAAGAACTAAATTAGTCTTAACTCTTTCGGCTGCATCAGTTGATAATTGTGCACGTAATTGAGCTTCATTAGTGTTAGTTAACTTGAAGTAAGTTTGAGGATCGATGCCTTGACGTTGCATGTTACCCAAGTATTGGTTAAGTTGAGTATCAACATCTTCTTGAATCATTGCATCAGGAATTTCATCAATCTTTGCATTCTTAACTGCAGTAGTAATTGCTGCTTCTTGGATTGCGTCTTGTGCAGCTTCTTCCTTTTCTTCCTTCAATTGCTTCTTAATCTTGTCTTTTAATTCATCAAGTGAGTCAACTGAGTCATCAACGTCTTTAGCAAACTCGTCATCTAACTTAGGAAGTTCTTTAGACTTAACTTCGTGTAACTTAGTAGCAAAGTGAGCTTCTTTACCAGCTAAATCCTTTGCACCGTAATCCTTAGGGAAAGTTACAACGACATCAACTTCATCGCCAGCCTTGTGGCCTTCAAGTTGGTCTTCGAAGCCAGGAATGAAAGTGTTTGAACCAAGTTCAAGTGAGTAGTTTTCTGCGCTACCACCATCAAAGGCCTTACCATCAATAGTACCCTTGTAATCGATGATAACAGTGTCACCCTTAGCTGCCTTATCTTCCTTTAAAACAAGTTCAGCATTTTGTTCACGCTTCTTGTCTAATTCAGCATCGATATCCTTTTGGTAAACACGAGTGTTTTGCTTAGGAACTTCGATACCCTTATATTCACCAAGTTCAACTTCAGGCTTAGTTGAAACAGTTGCCTTCATAGTCCAAGCCTTACCTTTTTCCATTGAAACTGGTTCAATCTTTGGTTGACCAACAGCATCAATCTTAGCTTCCTTTACAGCAGCAGTATATGCGTTTGGTAATACTGCGTTTAAAGCATCTTCGTAAAGAGCTTCTTCACCATAGTATTGGTTAAAGATAACACGGCTTACGTGACCCTTTCTAAAACCAGGTACGCGCAAGTTCTTCTTAATACGGTTGAAAGCTTGGTCTAAACCTAATTTGATTTCTTCTTGTGAAATTTCAAAAGTTAATTCACCAGTAGTTTTACCGGTCTTTTCCCATTTTGCAGACATTTAATTCAATACCTCCGATGTCAAATTTGGGCTTGCTATTGCACACTCAATTATCTTACCTTAAATAGCATCAAAACTCAAATTTTACTGACATTTTCTCTAATTTTATATAAAAATGTATAAAAAAAAGATGCGCTCGCATCGCAAGTGCATCTTTTTAAGAGTTGGATTAGTCAAGAATATCAGTAACTTGGCCGGCACCAACAGTACGTCCACCTTCACGAATAGTGAACTTAGTACCCTTTTCTACGGCAACTGGCTTGATTAATTCAACAGTAAATTCAGTGTTGTCACCAGGCATAACCATTTCAGTACCTTCTGGTAATTCAATAGCACCAGTTACGTCAGTAGTGTGGAAGTAGAATTGAGGACGGTAGTCTGAGAAGAATGGGGTGTGACGTCCACCTTCTTCTTTCTTCAAGACATAAACTTGGCCCTTAAACTTCTTGTGGGTTTGGATTGAACCTGGTTGAGCTAAAACTTGACCACGAACAACTTCATCACGGTCTACACCACGAAGCAATACACCAACGTTGTCGCCGGCTTCACCTAAGTCCAAAGTCTTGTGGAACATTTCCAAACCAGTAACAACTGACTTCTTAACGTCATCAGTTAAACCAACGATTTCAACTTCATCGCCGACCTTAACTTGACCACGGTCGATACGACCAGAAGCAACAGTACCACGACCAGTGATAGTGAATACGTCTTCAACTGGCATTAAGAATGGCTTGTCAGTTTGACGTTCTGGAGTTGGGATGTATTCGTCAACAGTCTTCATAAGTTCCAAGATAACCTTTTCTTGTTCTGGGTCACCTTGTAAAGCCTTCAAAGCTGAACCACGGATAACTGGTACATCGTCACCAGGGTAATCGTATTCTGATAACAAGTCACGTACTTCCATTTCAACTAAGTCGATCAATTCTGGATCGTCAACTAAGTCACACTTGTTTAAGAATACAACGATGTATTCAACACCAACTTGACGAGCAAGTAAGATGTGTTCACGAGTTTGTGGCATAGGACCATCAGTTGCGGCAACAACTAAGATAGCACCATCCATTTGTGCAGCACCGGTAATCATGTTCTTGATGTAGTCGGCGTGGCCTGGGGCATCCATGTGTGCGTAGTGACGGTTTTCAGTTTCGTATTCAACGTGGGCGGTGTTAATAGTAATACCACGTTCTTTTTCTTCTGGCGCAGCATCGATTTGTGAGTAATCTGAAGCTTGTGCTAAGCCTTGCTTTGCCAATACAGTAGTAATAGCTGCAGTTAAAGTGGTCTTACCGTGGTCAACGTGTCCGATAGTACCAATGTTAACGTGCGGCTTGGTTCTTTCGTAATGTTCTTTTTCTGCCATTAAAATGACCCTCCTGTAAATTTGCAAGAAGTCCGTTGAGATAAGTTAACGGATAATTCTCTGTTGAATATTGTACTACTTTCATGAGCAATGTTCTAGTAACTTGCTTATGAAAATATCCTTTTATGATTATACTAGATTACCAGAAAAAGTAAACCATTTTGCTAAAAAAGTTTACTTAAGAATATTTCGATATATTTTCTCTAGTAGTTCTTGGTGTATTCCACCATTCTTTGCAAATATGAATCCCACTATATCGCTACTAAAGGAATCTGGTTCATCTAGATACTTGTCTATCTTAGGATAAAGTGAACCGATAATCAAGTTTGCTTCACTCAATATTTGAGATAAATTTGCTGGTGATTTTCTCATTCGGTCTCCAATGCCTGCAATCACTTCTTGATAGATTGTGTTTTTTTCAAGTAAGGCTGTTTGCGCTGGAATAAAATCTTCTAATTGTCCTAAAACATAAACTTGAATTTTCTGGGTAAGCCCTAATTTGATTAAGTCTTCACATAAAACTAGTCTTAAAGCAAAATTTTGTGCTGGATTAATCAACAGACTTTGACTAAATGCTATAAAGTTTTCTCGATTTAGTTTTAGCAGCTGTTGATAATCTCGACTGGTCAAATATTTATTAACCTTAAATGAGCGCATAATCTCTTCTTGCTCAGTCTGAGTAACAGCTTTAATTTCAACCGATAATTCTTGTCCCAATAAATGCTCCAGCTGCAGGCGCTCAATATAAAAATTATTTGCTTGTAATGTTTTTAAATATAAATTGAAGACATCTGTTTGTGAAAAAAGATCAGGCTCTTCTTTAATTAAAGCATATGCCCGATCTTCTTTCTTAGTCTTCAAAAAAACTCTAACTAGCTCTAGAACTATTTTTTGACTATAACCATAATCAAGTGCCTCTTCTAACTTTTCAATCGCCACATCTAAATCATGACGATTTTCAGCTGCTTGAGCTAATTCAAGTAAATTTTGCTGACTATGATTCATTATTCTGCCTTTTTATTTTTTTGATTTTCTTTTTTCTTGTTCATTGCGCGATGACGATTTTGGTTAACTTCCATAATTACTGGTAAAACCACTGGACGGCGATTTGTTTGCTTATATAAGAACTTTTCAACGCTTGAACGAACATCATTCTTCAATTCAGTCCAATCAAACTTCTTATGTTCAAAGTTAGTTTTAATCGCCTCTTCAATCACCTTACGGGTTTCATTCATTAACTCGCGGTTAGCCTTAATGTAAACAAAGCCACGGCTTGAAACTTTTGGAGTTGCAATGATTTTTTTCTTCTTACGGTCAATTGTCGCAACAGCAATAAAAATACCATCATCTGATAAAATTTCACGGTCACGTAAAACAATGTTTCCAACATCCCCAACACCGCTACCATCAATCATCGTATCTTCACCAGGAACTGGATCTGTTAAGTAAAAACGTCCCTTTTCAAGGTTCAAGCAATCACCATTTTTAGTGATATAGATATCTTTTGGATTCATCCCTGCATTAATTGCAAGGTCACGATGAACTTCAAGCAAACGATATTCACCAATAACTGGGATTAAGAACTTAGGCTTCAAAGTAGCAATTAATAATTGTAAGTCTCTACCAGTTGCATGACCTGAAGTATGCTTAGCATAAGCTAATTGTTCAACAGTACCACCCGCACGGTAAACCATATCACTTGTTTGAGCTACCATTGTTTCAACTGCATGTGAAGGAGTAGTAGCGATAAAGACCAAATCTCCATCGTGAATTGAAATCATTCGGTGACGATTATTAGCCATCTTTTGAAGGGATTGTAATGGCTCACCCATTCTACCTGTTTCAAGTACTACCAATTGTTTATCTTCATACTTCTTAAGTTCTTTTGAATCAATAAATAATTGCTTATCAGCAGTTAAATAGCCTAAATCTAATGCAGTTCTGACGATTTTACCAACGCCTCGACCGGTCAATAAAACTTTACGGTTAGTCTTTTTAGCTGCATCAAATACTTGTTGCAAACGTGTAAAATTAGATGCTTTAGCAGCAACGATAATCCGTCCTGCAGCATTAGCAAAGACTTCTTGCACATAACGAGCAATATCTTTTTCAGATGCATTAGGGAAATCAGCTTCAGCATTTGATGAATCACTTAATAAAGCTAATACTCCTTGGGTAGCAATTTGTGCTAAGCGGTCCATATCAGTCCGGTAATGCTTAGCTGCTGAAGGATCGAATTTAAAGTCCCCTGTATAAACAATATTCCCAGCACCAGTATGAACAACAATCCCCAATGAATCTGGAATTGAATGGGTTGTATGGAAAAATGAAACTGTTGCATTCTTAAAATCAATTTCACTTTCTGCATCAATCACATGAAAGAGATTCTTCTTAAAGCGTCTGTTTTCTCTTTGAACAGTCAACTTAGCTAACGCGATTGTTAATTCAGATCCAAAAACATTGATATCGTAATTTCTCAAAATATAAGGTAAAGCACCAATTGAATCTGCATGACCATGTGTCAAAAAGATACCAGCAATTTTATCACTATATTTTGCAAAGAAATCCATATCTGGGATAACTACATCAATCCCAAACAAAGAACTATCTGGATACTTCAAACCTGCATCCAGCACAAAAATCTCATCATTAACTTGAACAGCGAACATGTCCTTACCTTGTTCACGAACACCGCTGACAATCATTACTTTAATTGTATTTTCTGCCATTATTTTTCCTTCTCTTATTGTTTTATTTATGATTATTTATGGATCAGATGATCAAAACGAGCTAATCTTTTTTAATTTTAGCATAGATAAGAGCTTTTGACAGCAAAAAAAAAGCCAGCTGATGCTGACCTTCTTGAAAATTAACGACGTAAACCTAACTTCTTGATTAAAGCACGGTAACGTTCAATATCATTTTCTGATAAGTAACGAAGTAAGTTACGACGGTGACCAATCTTCTTAAGCAAACCAACGTATGAGTGGTGGTCTTGCTTGTGAGCTTTCAAGTGAGCGTTCAAGTTGTTGATATCTTCAGTTAAAACAGCAACTTGTACTTCAACAGAACCAGTATCACCTTCGTGAGTTGCGTATTCCTTAATTAATTCGTTCTTTCTTGCTTTTGAAATTGACATAAATATAAACACCTTTCATAAAAAATATAATTGCCATTAACAACGTAAGCCGTTGGTGAATCGAGCAAACAGCGTTAATGGTTCACAACAGAATTAATAATACAGAGATTTTTTTCAAAAAGCAAGCATAATTTATCTTGCAAGTAGAGATTTTCTTAAGTATAATCAACTTATGTGATTTTAAATAAATTATTGGAGGTGAATTTCATGCCACAAATTAAATCAGCTATCAAGCGTGTAAAGACTCAAGCTAATGCTAACAAGCGTCGTGCTGCTCAATTAAGCGAATTAAGAACTGCTGTTAAGAAGTTCAAGGTTGCTCAAGCAGCTGGTGCTGAAAATGCATCTGAATTGCACAAGGCAGCAGCTCGTGCTTTGGACAAGGCCGCATCTAAAGGCTTAATCCACAAGAACAAGGCTAACCGTGATAAGAGCCGTTTAGCTAAGCTTGCTAAATAATTAGCAATTCAAAAAGGACTAGGATTTAATTCCTAGTCCTTTTTTTGTTGTCTAAACAGCTAATAAAAACATTTTCAAAAATTCAGGTCCTTGATATGTTCCATTCTTGTAACCATAATCAAGCTTAATTGCCGCAAGTAGCATCTTTTCTAAGCTCTTGATTGAAATCCGGGTCTGACCTGCTAATTTAACACGATATGGATGAATACCAAGTTCTTTACCAACATCCATTTCACTTCTTGACCGAGCTAATAAAATCTTAGCTGCAAGTAAGACTTCAAGTTGAGATTCAAAAACAGCTAAAATTCTAATTGGGCTTTGCCCTTCTCTTAGTTGATCTTCTAACCGTAAAATTGCTTCTTGATAGTTGTGACTTAAGGCTTTTGTTAAAATCTCAAAAATATTTTGTGCTAATGATAAATCAATATTAGCATTAATCATCTCAGTAGTGATTTTTTGATCTGTTGCAATATTTTTAAGCTTTAAGTAGTTTGACAGTGCTGCCTCCATTACTTGGTCGCTACGCTCAAGTAGAAGTTGTAAAGCACTTTGAGAAATTTGGTAATTTTCTGTCTTGATAATTGCCTTTAATATTCCACTTACTTCATAAGGTTTAAAACTAACATCAACTAAATTGAAATTCTTTTGGCAAATTTTACTAATTTTTCGGCGTTTATCAATCTTACCATTACAAATAATGACTAATTGATCATCACTTTGGTCAATTTTTTCAAAAATCTTTTCAAGTTGCTTTAAATTCTTTTCGTCTTTTTTTTGTACTTTCCCAGTTAAAAAAATAGGATTTTTAACTATCAGTAGCTTTTCACTTGCAAATAAACTAGCTTCAGTTAAATCAGCAATTAATTCACCAATTCCTTCACTCTCGCAATCAACTGTCCGCTTTTCTAGTTGATCTAAGGCAGGATTTTTAACATAATCTCTGACTAAATAATCATTCAAAAAAGCATCTTCACCTGTAATTAAAAGATTTTTCTTGGCTTGATTTGAATTTTTAAAAAGCGATAATAACACTATTTTCCTCCTAAAAAGGTCTCGAATCTTTCTTTGGTAAAGCCAAACTTATAACTAATACTACCATATGATTGCGTTGATAGATATGGCAAGTTTTGTTGCGACAAAGTTCGCAAAGTTTCAGGATTAGGATGGCCAAAGCGATTATTTCTACCAGCAGAAATAAAAACCATTTTAGGCTGGATTGCTTGCAAAAACTTAGGCGAAGATGAAGTTTTGCTGCCATGATGGCCTAATTTAAAGTAGTCAACCTTAAAAGGCGTCTTTTGATAAATTCTTTCTTCACCTGCTTGATCCAAATCTCCAGTAAAAAGCCAGCGCTTATTTTGAATTAAAAAAGTCAATGAAAGTGAATCTTCATTTTTCCCTAGTCCAGGATGATCAGGATAAACAACATTAAATTTAATTGCACCATTAACTACATCCCCAGCCAAAAGTTCTACTAGCCTAGTATGATTAATGCGATGATTAATTCTCTTGCGAAATGAAGGATTAGCCAATAACCCCTTAGCAAAATATAAATTATCAACTTGTATATTTTCTAAAAGTGGTCCTAAATCGCCAATATGATCGGCATCTTGGTGCGATAAAAAGACTCCATCTAGATGGTCAATCCCTTGCGCTCGCAAAAATGGCAAAGTTATTTGTTCAATTTGCGGCCGACTTTTATGCTTAGAAAAATTCAATTTTCCGCCAGTATCAATTAAATAGCTTTTCCTAAAAATCGGTGTAGTAATCAAAATGCTATCGCCTTGACCGACATCAATAAAAGTAACCTGGCCTGCAAGTGGAAAATGAATACCCATAAATATAATAAGATATAGCAAAAATTGTCCTGGCAATAAGAATTTAAACCATGTTTTATTTTGATAAGGCAAATAAGTTAAAAATAAAATTGCTAGCCCTAAGAGTAAAACTGTCTGCCACCAGTTAATCTTTCCAAAAGTAATAGTCCCCCAATTTTTTGAGGCTAAATATCCAATTAAGCTTTCACTCAGTTCCAGAATTTGCTCAAAAAAGTTGCTAATTACAGGAAAAGCATTAAACAAGAAAATATTAATAAAAACTAGAGGCATCACAATAAAGTTAAAATATGGTACCACCAAAAAGTTAAAGAAGACTGTTAAAAGATTAACCTGGTAAAAACTAAATAATAGTAGTGGCGTTAACAAGAAATTAAGTAAAGCCGCCTGCTTAAATTCACCAAATCCTTGTACAAATTTTAAGCCCAGAACTAAAACATAAGATAAAATAGCTCCCATGCTTAAAAATAGTCGTGGCCAGAAAAGTAAATGAATGATGACCGTTAAACCTAGTAAATCAGCGGCAGTTAATTTTCGATTTATCAGTTTTAAAAGACCCGCTAAAAAGTATGTTAAGCAGCTTCTAACAAATCCAGCTTGACCCGCACAAATAAAGATTCCTAAGAGCAAAATCAAGGAGCAGATACCAAAAGTTTCTTCTTCAGTAAACTTTAACCAGTAACAAATGACTGAAATCACCAAACTATAAATTGCAACATGTAAACCTGAGATACTCAAAAGATGAATTACACCTAAATTGCGATAATTATCTAAAACCTCCTGATTTTCAGCATTGTTATTTTCTCCCAGAACTAATTCGCTAGCAAAAAATCCTAGCAAGCGCGGGAAAGTATTAAAGTATTCCTGCAGCTTAAAACGTAAATAATGTAGCCAAGTCCAAAGACTAATTGAAGTTGGCACACTAGTAGCTGTTTTTAACTTTACTCTTTGAAAAATCTTTTTACTAGCATAGTATTTGCGATAATCAAACTGGCCAAAATTTGTCGGTGCTTCAATTTCACTTACTTCACCTGTTAAGTTAGTCAAGAGCACATTTTTGCCTGCTTTTATTGCCTGCTTTAAAGTGGCATCTGGTTTAATTCCAACTAAAATTGAACCACTAGTAGCATGTGCGAGCCCAGTTAAATAGTCATCTTTAATCGCCACCTCATCAGGATAAATCTGCAAAGTAGTTGCGCTATTTAAAGTAAAAGTATTGCTTTTTTGATCAATTTTTACCAAAAACAAAAAACTCGCAACTACTAAAGATAAAATCAAACAAGCTGGCTGATATTTCTTAACGATTAAGCTAAAAAAATACAGCAAAAGTCCCCATAAAATTATTTTTTGATAGATATCACTAGCCTGATAAAGCAAAAAAGATAAGGTGGTCAAAACTAGTCCTAGTAGGAAGTAAAATCCTGGCTTAAAACTAGAGTTCCAACTGGTCTTTAAAAGCTGCAAGGGTCTTTTCTCCAATTCCTGAAACTTTAGTCAAGTCTTCTACACTCTTAAACGGGCCATTTTGCTCACGATAAGCAATAATTTGTTCTGCCTTTTTAGCACCAACACCATTTAACTTTTGTAAATCAGCTGCAGTAGCGGAATTTAAATGAATTTTTTCGCCACTTGTACTTGCGCCACTAGTTGAACTACTGCTAGAAGTTGTAGTCTGACTAATGCTAGCTGCTGGGGCATTTTCACCTTGACTAGGGATATAAATCTTGTCACCATCTTTCAGTAAGGTAGCCCGATTAATTGCCTTTAAATCAGCACTTCCTGTTAAGCCACCAGCCACTTTAATTAAATTGTCAATTCTAGCACCATTTTTCAGTGTATAAACTCCCTGATTTTTAATTGCACCAGAAATATCAACCGTAACTTCACTTTTATTATTATCAGAGCTACTTTGAAGCGAGCTAATATTTGATTCATCCTTTTTACTACTTTGAGCTTCAGTTAACAAAGCTTGGTTATTCTCACTTGTGCTCTGATCAGGAGCTTTGAAAAAGATAAATACTCCTACTAATGCTAGAATCACTCCAATTACAATAACTTTCTTTTCTAAAATCCAGTCTTTAATTTGTTCAAAATCCATTATTTTCACCTCTAAAATAAAATACGAAAAAAAGCCTAGAAAATTTCTAGACTTTTTAATTTATTTTATTTTTTTGAGGTAGTTTAAAGCATTATCAAATGTAGCAACCGGCACAATCTTCATTTTTGAGTGTATCTTCTTAGCAGTTTTAAGAGCTACTGCATAATTAGTTTCACTCTTTTTATAACCTGCTAGTTGCTGCGTTGGGGCAAAAAAGACTGTAGCACCAGCGTTATTTGCAGCTACTACTTTCTTATCAACGCCACCAATCATCCCAACATTACCACTATCATCAATTGTTCCAGTTCCAGCAATCTTTTGCCCATGGGTTAAGTTTTTGCTTGTCAATAATTGATATGAAGCTAAAGAAAACATTAAGCCTGCAGACGGCCCGCCAATACTACCTGCATTAATACTAATTTCTGGTTTAGTAATAACTTTTGTTCTTTCAACTAATTGAATTCCAATTGCAGCTTTATTGTCGCTACCAGTAAGTTTAGTTGTTTTTTCAGTAAAAGATAAAGTTTCATTACCACGTAAAACTGTCACTTTAATCTTCTGACCAATTTTTTGCTTTTGGATATAATCCATCAATGCTTTAGTTGAATCGAATTTTTGGTCATTAACTGCGGTAATTACATCAGCTAGCTTTAGATCATGTTTAAAGTTTGAATTCTTAGCTATTCCCATAACATAGACACCTAAGAACATCTTCTTAGCCGAAACACCAGCCTTTTGGGCAGCATAATAAATAGCATTATTTTGACTAGTTTCCATATACCATTGCTGAAGCTGTTCATATTCCGCACTATTTTGATTTCCCATTAAGTTTTTTTGCGAAATTCTTGTATCAAATTCACGGCTAAAGCTCAATAAATAATCTAAGACGCTAGCTTGTCTTTCAGCGACTGTGACCATATAAAGATTCTTATCTGCTGCTTTTTTACCAGACTTAACAAATTGACTAACACTATTAGCATCCCCAGGTGATTCTATATAATAGCTAGTTGGCCAGGAAAGCCCAATAATAACAATGACAATTGTAATTAGGCCTATGAGAAAATTTCTAACAGTTTTTTTCTTCGAATTAATTCTTTCTTTTTCCATCCTGCATCACCTTCTTTAATGCTTGACTAGCCTTTTTAGGCAAAAATGCACTCACATCGCCACCAAATTGTGCAACTTCTTTTACCATGCTTGAAGCAATAACAGAATTTTCGGCCGAAGTTAATAAAAAGACTGTCTCAATTTCCGGAGCAAGCTTAGAATTTAATGATGCCATCTCTTGCTCATAGATAAAGTCCTTGCTATTACGCAATCCGCGAACAATTACTCGTGCACCCAATTTACGCGCTACAGAAACAGTTAAGTCTTCATCTCGAATTAAAACTTCAACATTGGGCCAATCTTTGACTTCATCAAAAATAAAATTCCATCTATCTTGACTGGAAAATAAGTATTTTTTCTTGGTATTAGTCATAACAACCACATAAACTTTTTCAAATAAGCGAGCAGCCTTTTTGATTGTTTCTAAATGACCGTTGGTTACGGGATCAAAACTACCAGGGAAAATTGCTTTGGTCATGATTACTCCTTCCGATAAATTCTGACAATTGTTTTGCCTAAATGATGTTCTTTAACTAATTCAAAGCCAGCAACTGGAGCTAATTCAGTCTGATCATCTGTTTCACAAACAAAAATCGCCCCATCATTAACTAAGTTTAAATTAAGCATCTCTGTCATAATCTGGGCAATCTTTTGCTTAGCATATGGTGGATCTAAGAAAACTAAATCAAAGCCATAATTATCTTCAGAAAGTTTTTTTAAAGCAACTTTATCAGGCATTTTAAATACTTCGAATTTAGTTTCTTCTTTTGTCAAAGCTACATTTTTTTTGATAATTTGAACAGCTTGATAATTAATGTCACAAATTACAGCATGATCATATCCACGTGAGACAGCTTCAATCGCTAGAGCACCACTTCCACCATATAAGTCTAAGACTTGGCCCCCATCAAAAAATTGTCCCAAACTATTGAACAATGATTCTTTGACTTTATCACTCGTAGGACGTGTCTTATTACTCTTTAGCGTAAACAAGTTGCGTTTAGCATATTTACCAGCGATTATTCTCATGCTTAAAGTCTCCATTCTCTGCAATCATTTTTTCAGCCTGTTCAGCTAAAGTCTTCATGAGCTGTTCTTCATGTTCACGACTAAAGTCTAAACTTTCAGTTGGCGACAATTCTGCTTTTTTGACGAAGTGCAAGCGATTCAACTTAATAACGACTTGTTCTGCAACATTTTTATTAACATAAATTAGGCAGTACTTTTTGCGTTTAGAAAAATAAACAATATCGCCAAATTGACGTAATTTAAACTGATCTTGAGCCAAATTTAGGTAAACAACAATTCCAACTCTAGCTTGAATTGTTGTATCGCGCAAATCTTGATTAAAACTCATCTAACAGTCTCCGAATCTTCTAGTTTTTTCTTTTCATGGGCTGAAATATTCAAAATCAATCCAATCCCGGCTGTCAAAACAATCATTGAACTTCCCCCAAAACTAATAAACGGCAGTGTAACCCCCGTAATTGGTAAAAGTCCCAAAACAGCACCCACATTAAATAAGGTTTCTGTAAACATAATTGTTACTACCCCAAAACAAACTAAGGCATTGAATTGGCTTGTAGCATGAATTCCTACTTCCATAATGCGCCACAATAAGTAAAATAATATTCCTAAAATAACAATGGCACCAACAGAACCCAATTCTTCTGAAATAATCGACAAAATAAAGTCAGTATAAGGTTCAGGTAAATATCCACGCTTTTGCATACTGTTACCTAAACCAACACCAAATAAACCACCATTATGAATGGCATAATAAGAATTAACTAGCTGAGCCCCACCTGTTCGCTCTAACTTAAATGGATGGGCAAAAGCAAGTAATCGTTGAAATTGGTATGAATCTTGTAAAAATTTTGGATTCCAAACGATTAAAAAAGTAACTAGTCCAACCATTAATAAGAACAAAACAATTAACCAGCTAACCACAATTCTCGTTGGAATACCTGAAACAGCATATAAAACCATGACAATCATAAATAAAATCATGGTCCCACCAAGGTCTGGTTCTAAAATAACTAAAATCATCATCAAAAATGATAAGATAGTTGGACCAGATAGGTTTTCAATAATACTTCCTGGGATTAATTTGCCATCACGCTTATCTAGAATTTTAGCTAGGTATAAAATCAAAGCTAACTTGGCAATTTCAAGTGGTTGAATATTAATAAACCCCAAATTAATCCAACCAACAGCACCATTAACAGCAAACCTACTCCCGCCTATAAACTTCATCAAGAGTAAGATTACCAGCATTATGCTAGAAATTAATAAATATGATCCAATAAAACGCCAGCTTTTAAAAACTTCAAGTTTCATGAAGAAAGC
Source organism: Lactobacillus psittaci DSM 15354 (assembly GCF_000425905.1). GTDB lineage: Bacteria > Bacillota > Bacilli > Lactobacillales > Lactobacillaceae > Lactobacillus > Lactobacillus psittaci. The sequence goes on along the minus strand of NZ_KE384473.1, from coordinate 157,526 downwards.
TAAACTTCCAAAAATTCCAATTGAAAAAAGTGCATATTGAAATTGTCTAATCCCATAAAATGAAGGCTTAAAGCCATTAACTAGCAAGATATCTGAGCTTGCTGAATAGACCATCACAATTCCCACTACGACTAAAATGAGATATGGAATTAAAATTTGATAGTCCATATATTTTAATTTTTGTCGAATCACACACTTCGTCTCCCTAATATAAAATCTTTATCTATTATAAAACAAAAAAGCCGTTACTCCTATCAAAGTAACAGCTTTTTATGATTTATTAGTTAAATAAACTAGTTTTGGCGATTCTTCTTCTTGTCGAATTTTTGACGTTCATTAGTGTTCAAAATCTTCTTACGTAAACGAATGCTTTGTGGAGTAACTTCACAGTATTCGTCATCGTTCAAGAATTCGATAGCTTCTTCCAAAGTCAAAGTCTTTGGAGTCTTAATAGAAGCAGAGTGGTCCTTACCTGCAGCACGAGTGTTAGTTAAGTTCTTACCCTTAGTTACGTTAACTGCAATATCACGTTCACGAGATGATTGACCAACAATCATACCTTCGTAAACTTCAACACCTGCACCAATGAATAAAATACCACGTTGTTCTACTGATTGAAGTGAGTAAGTAGTTGATTGACCTTGGTTAATTGATACCAACGCACCATTTCTTCTACCTGGTTCCCAGTTCTTAACAACTGGCTTGTATGAATCAAAGGTGTGGTTCAAAATACCGTAACCAGCAGTTTGAGACATAAATTCGTTATTGTAACCAATCAAACCACGTGATGGTACCAAGAATTCAAGTCTAGTTTGACCATTACCAGTTGATTCCATATTCTTCATTTCACCTTTTCTTTGTGAAAGTGAATCAATAACAGAACCAACGTATTCATCAGGTGTATCAACTTGAACAGCTTCAAATGGTTCACACATTTGACCATCAATTTCACGGTAAATAACCTTAGGACGTGAAAGTTGCATTTCAAAGCCTTCACGACGTAATTCTTCAACTAAGATTGAAAGGTGTAATTCACCACGACCTGAAACAGTCCAAGCATTTAATTGATCAGTAGGTTCAACCTTCAATGAAACGTCAGTCCGAGTTTGACGCATCAAACGATCTTCAAGCTTCTTAGGTGTTACTTGATCACCTTCACGACCTGCAAATGGTGAGTCGTTTGCAACAAAGTCCATTTGAAGTGTTGGTGGATCAATGTGAAGTGCTGGTAAAGCTTCTGGTTCTTCTGCTGAAGCAATAGTTTCACCAACAAAGATATCATTAATACCTGAAATGGCAATGATGTCACCAGCTTTAGCTTCTTTAATTTCGTTACGCTTTAAACCAAAGAAACCAAACAATTTAGTAACACGGAAGTTTTGAGTTGAGCCGTCAATCTTCATCACAGTAACTTGGTCGCCGACCTTAATTTTACCGCGGTATACACGACCAACACCGATACGACCTACATAGTCATCCCAGTCAAGCATAGTAATTTGGAATTGAAGTGGTTGGTCACTGTTTTCGATTGGAGCTGGAATATTCTTGATAATAGTTTCAAAAATAGGGTCCATAGTTTCTTTTTGAGTGCTTAAGTCTTCATCGTAGCTTGAAGTACCGTTCAAAGCACTAGCGTATACAACTGGGAAATCAAGTTGGTCATCATTAGCACCAAGTTCGATGAATAATTCAAGAACTTCATCCAAAACTTCTGCTGGACGAGCACCAGGACGGTCAATCTTGTTAATCACAACGATTGGCTTAACCCCAGCTTCTAAAGCTTTCTTAAGCACGAAACGAGTTTGTGGCATAGTACCTTCATAAGCATCAACAAGTAATAAGGCACCATCAACCATGTGCATGATACGTTCTACTTCCCCACCGAAATCGGCGTGTCCTGGAGTATCCAAAATGTTAATAGTAGTATCATGATACTTAACAGCCGTATTTTTTGAAAGAATAGTAATACCACGTTCACGTTCAATGTCGTTTGAGTCCATTGCACGATCTTCAAGGTTCATATGTTCTGGTAAAGTATCTGATTGCTTCAATAATTGGTTAACCAAAGTAGTTTTACCGTGGTCAACGTGGGCAATAATCGCAATATTTCTAATGTCTTCTCTTCTTTGTTCTGACAAAGGTATTCCTCCCAGCTTCAATAAAAAAACTGTGACGCTGTCACAGCCTTGCATACGCAAATCGTAATTCACGTTTTTAGAAGTGTCTTAGTATTAATAGTTACGTTGGTTGATTTTACCACCAACTAGCTATTTGGTCAACGATTTAGAAACTTTATCAATAAAACGAGCGAAAAACTTTTAAATGTGGTACAAATATATAAGACATTAAGCAAATTAAGGAGCGATACTTTTGATTCTTATGAAAAATATCGTCAGAGATGGCGACCCTGTATTAAGACGTGTAGCTGATCAATTAACTTTTCCACTTTCAGATCACTACAAAAAATTAGCAGATGAAATGATGGAATACTTGATTAACTCTCAAGATCCTAAGATTGCAGAAAAGCACCAATTAAGAGCTGGGGTTGGTTTAGCAGCTCCACAAGTTGGCGAAGGCGTCCAAATGGCTTCTCTACTTGTACCTAACAATAAGGGCGAAATTATTTTTAAAGAAACTTTTGTAAATCCTAAGATTTTATCTGAGTCTGTTCGCCAAACCTGTTTAAGTGAAGGTGAAGGCTGCTTGAGCGTAGACAAGGTAATTGATGGTTATGTTCCTCGTCCATACAAGTTAAAAATTAGATACTACACTGTTGACGGCGAAGAAAAAACAATTCGATTAACTGGCTACCCTGCAATTGTAGCTTCTCATGAAATTGACCACTTAAATGGTCACTTGTTCTATGACCGCATCAACAAAAAGAATCCTTTTGATTTAAAAGAAGATACAGTAGTTATTTCCTAATAAAATTAATTTTTGTCAAAGGCTGGTTGGATTACCAGTCTTTTTTCTTTGCTCACCTACACTTAAACGCGAAGTTATGGTAAAATTTTATTAACTATTGAATATTTTTGACTAATATTCATCTTGAGATCGTTTTAATAACAAAATTAAGGAGATAGATTTATGATCTATAAAGTTTTATACCAAGAAAACCAGATTGTGAACCCAAGAAGAGAGACCACAAAAACTCTTTACCTTGAAGCAGAATCAATCGGTAAGGCTCGTATGATGATTGAAGATAACACCCCCTACAACGTTGAATACATTCAAGAATTAACGGGCAACTCATTAACATATGAAAAAGAACATGCCGACTTTAAGTTGACAACGTTCGATGAAGAAAAGTAATTAATGGTGAAGATAAAAAATAATGAAGTAGCCGTTTTTGCCATTGGGGGTCTAGGCGAAATCGGTAAAAATATGTACTGTGTTCAGTACCAAGATGAAATTGTCATCATGGACTGTGGTATTAAATTCCCCGAAGATGATTTGTTAGGTATTAATTACGTCATCAGTGACTATTCTTACCTAGTTAAGAATCGAAAAAAAATTAAGGCTTTAGTTATCAGCCACGGCCATGAGGACCACATTGGTGGGATTCCATTCCTACTAAAGAAAATTCCGGAAATTCCGGTTTATGCAACACCATTTGCCTTAGCTTTAATTAAAGGAAAGCTTGATGAACATGGAATTTTAAAGACTACTGAACTTCATGAAGAACATGAAGATACAGTACTAAAATTTCAAAAATTATCAGTTACCTTCTTTAGAACTACTCACTCAATCCCTGATACCTTAGGAATTGCAGTTCATACACCACTTGGTGCTGTTATTTTTACTGGTGACTTCAAGTTCGACTTAACACCAGTAATGAACCAGCCAGCTCCAGATTTTCAAAGAATGGCTAAACTGGGTTCTGAAGGTGTTTTAGCATTACTTAGTGATTCAACTAATGCTGAAATTTCTTCATTTACTAAGTCAGAACGTTTTGTTGCTAAGTCACTTCACAATATTATTAGTGGCATTGATGGACGAATTATTTTTGCAACCTTTGCTTCTAATCTTTATCGGGTTTCTACAGCTATTGAAGCTGCAATTGAAACCGGCCGAAAGATTGCTATTTTTGGACGAAGCATGGAAAATGGAATTCAAAATGGGATTGATTTAGGTTACTTAAAGGTTCCAAAAGATTTAATTGTTGATGCTAATGAAATCAACCGGCTTAAACCTAGCGAAGCCATGATTTTATGTACAGGTTCACAAGGTGAACCTTTAGCAGCTCTTTCAAGAATTGCTGATGGCACTCACCGCCAAATTAGCATTCAACCTGGAGACACAGTAATCTTTTCATCAAACCCAATTCCAGGTAATACCCTATCTGTTAACCATTTAATTAACAAGTTAATGGAAGCTGGAGCAAATGTTATTCACGGTAAGGTCAATAACGTCCACACTTCTGGTCACGGTGGCCAAGAAGAATTGAAGATGATGGTTCGTTTGGCTAAGCCTAAGTATATGATTCCAGTTCACGGTGAATATAGAATGCAAGTTATTCACACTCACCTAGCTCAAGATGCAGGTGTTCCAAAAGAAAACACCTTTGTTCTGGGGAATGGTGAAGTTGTGGCATTCAGTCCAGAAGGTTCAAGAATTGCCGGCCATATTCCAGCTGGAGATGTCTTTGTTGATACTTCTGGCAGCGCTGATGTTGGTAACGTTGTTGTTCGCGACCGTCAAATCTTATCAGAAGAAGGGTTGGTAGTTGCAGTTGCAACCGTTGACTACAAGCATCAACGTGTCCTTGCAGGCCCTGACATTTTAAGTCGTGGTTTTGTTTATATGCGTGAATCGCAAGACTTAATTGCCCAAGCTCAAAAGAATGTCTACCATGTATTGCGTACGCAAATGGCTAAAAAGGAACATCCTTCTGAAAATGATATTCGCAAGGCAATTATTGCTAACTTACAAGATTTCTTGTATGCAAGAACTGAACGCAGACCTCTCATTTTACCAATGATTATCGAGAAAAAATAATTAATCTCAAAAATTATCAATAGTAAAAGCCTAAACTAGTAAATCTAGTTTAGGCTTTTTATTTTAGTCTTAAATTATGACAGCTTAGCTAACTTAATTCCTTCCATACCAATCATAGGATCAATTTGACCAGAATAAATAGCTTCTTTGGTCAAAATCTTTTCACTATTATCGTGTGAAGCAAGCTTATTTTCAATCTGATCATTATTAGCAGGTGTATTAGGCATTAATTTGATAATTTTGCTAGCTAATCCAGTTTTACGATTATTTCCTGGCGTATTAGTAGCCATTAAAAAGGCCCTTTGTTCACCAACCAAAACCAAATTCTTAGCAGCTCTAGTTACCGCAGTATACAAAAGATTACGTCTGAGCATGACATAGTTTTGCATCGTTAAGACTAAGATAACAAGTGGAAATTCAGATCCTTGTGACTTATGAATTGTAATAGCATAAGCTCTAGTTAAATCAAGTAAGTCCTTGCGAGAAAACTTAACTTCTCGATCATCAAAGTTACATACTAGTAGTTCATCACTCTTATCTTCGTTAATCCCGATAACCTTCCCAATTTGACCATTATAAATATCTTTTTCAGGATTATTTTGTAATTGCAGGACCCGATCACCAATCATGAATTTTTCGTCATGGCTTTCAACGAACTTACTGCCCTGCTCTTTCGGATTCAGAATCTTTTGTAACAAGTTGTTTAAATTATTAATTCCACCAGTACCATGATACATTGCGCTTAAAACTTGAATATCATCTTGATCAAAGCCTTTTTTAACTGCATAATTAACAATTTGTTCAATAGCGCGCCCAACTTGGTCCGGTGGACAAGGAATAAAAGAATAATTCTTGGTCTTTTGGAAAAGCAAGTTGGTATTTTGATCTTCGTTAATGCTGTGAGCAAGAGTGATAATCGATGAATCATCCCCTTGGCGGTGAATTGTTGTCAGCTTGGTGATTGGAAAAGCAGCTACCGTAATCATATCGCCAAAGATATTACCAGGTCCCACTGAAGGTAACTGGTCTTTATCACCAACAAAAACCACTCTTTTAGTCCCGACAATGCTAGAAAGCAGCTGTTTGAATAAAAACATATCAACCATCGACATTTCATCAATGATTAAGATTTCTCCATTAAGTTCGTTAAGCTCAACATCGTCTTCATTATTGTTGTTATTAATTCCTAACCCCAGCAAGCGGTGAATTGTCTTGGCCTCAACACCTGTAGTTTCACTCATTCTTTTAGCAGCTCGACCAGTAGGTGCAGCCAAAATAAATGGTGGATCTTCGCTATATAGACTTGCAGCAGGAATATCTTCAAGTCGGCGTAAGCAATATAAAATTCCATTAATAATTGTCGTTTTCCCAGTCCCAGGACCACCAGTTAAAAGCGACAAAGGATGATTCAAGGCATTTTTAATAGCAGTTTTTTGCGTATCATCGTAGCTAATTTTTAGATGCTTTTCACATTCACTAATCATGTCATTGATTTCATCATCAGCAAAAGTTTCACACTCAGTTTGGTTAAGACGTGATAAATTCTGTGCGATAACTTGTTCAGTTTCAAAAATATTCTGCAAACTGATAACGTCATCGCTAACTACTACCTTACCTGCCCGTTGTAAATCATTGACTGCATCTGCAATGGCATCAAATTGGTTAATATTAGTTAATTCGCTAACTTCAGTTAATAAAGCTTTTAATTCAGCAAAGGTATCCCCTTGTTCTTGGAGACGATTAAGCAAAACTTGGTAAATCGCACCATTAATTCTGCGGGCATCATTAAAGTCAATTCCGACTTGTTCACCAATATAATCAGCTTGCTTAAAGCCATAACCTGAAATTTCGTTAATTAAAGCATAGGGATCTTTTTCTAATTTTTCAATACTATCGCCATGGAATAAGTGATAAATTCGGTTAACCACATTCTTTCTTAAACCATACTGACTCAGCTTCAAATTAATTTCAGCATATGAATCCATGGTATTAAGTCCTGAAAGCAAACTATCTTTTTGCTTTTGCGTTAAGCCAAGTTCAGCAATCTTATTCGGCTTTTCTTTTAAAACTTGTAAGGCATTAAGTCCTAACTTGTCGATAATTGCTTGGGCTGTTTTTCGGCCAATACCCGGAAACTTATCACCACTAAGATACTTAGTCAAACTACCTTCTTCATGTGGCATTACCTGATGGTAACTTTCTGCCCTAAACTGCTGACCAAACTTTTTATGGACAATTAATTCACCTGAAAATTGATATTCTGAATTAATCGTCACGTCACCAAAATTTCCAGTAACGCGGATATCCTCTTGATCATAGCCTGCCAACTCCCCAACAATTTCAACGTCGAGGATTTTGAACATATCTTCATTGTTTTCAAAGATAATGCCTGACAAACGTCCCGTAAATTCTACCATTACTTTTATTTTCCTTGCTTAACTACCTTTAAAAGGCTGTCATATTGCTTTTTCGCGATTTGATAATAATCCGGATCAATCTTTTCAGCCAAAGCAAAATATTGTTCAGCTTCTTGACGATTGCTCCCAAATAAAGTTACACCAATTAGAAAGTTTAATTTTCCTGATCTTTCATCTTTAGGAATTTTTAGATAATTTTCTCTAGCTCTTGCAAAATCACCTAGTGAAAGCCAAATATCCCCTAATAATTCTAAAAGATCATTATCTACTTTTGAAACGCTCATGGCAAAGGCCAAGGCTTTTTGCGGATTTCCTAATTTATGAAAAACTAAGGCTTTTTGATAATAAGTCTCATCATTATTAGGAATAGTATCAAGTAAGGCTAATGCCCGGTCAAAGTCGCCTTCCATGTAATAGCAAATGGCCAAATTATAATCCATATCTTGTGGCTTTTTAACTAACCCTTTTGCTTGAATTAATAACTTCTTAGCTTGATCAATTGCCCCTTGCTCTAATAAATAAGTTGAAAGTTCTAAATAATTATTAGCATTTTTAGGTTTATGATCAATATCTTTGATTAAGGCTTGAATTGCTTCTTGAGTCTTACCTTCTTGATAGAGTTTTGCAGTCTTATCGCTCATTATAGTGAATCTGTTGCTCCTAATTTTCTACCTAAATAACTAGTTTCATTCCACACAACTTTATGGAAGGTCTTACCTTCATCATCTGTCTCTAAAATAGTCAAACTAGTATTACTTAATCCTCCGTGCTTGCGGATTTCTGCTAGTGGATAACCAAGTAAGCCGCCCATAATTGCGCATAAGGCACCACCATGACTAACAGCTAAGATTTTATCATCTTTATTAGGATAAAGTTTAGCCATTTCTTGGGCAAAATCTTTCCCGCGCGCAATTACTTCAGGATAAGTTTCACCATGAATCTTTGAAGGATCATATAAGTCAGCATGATTCCAAAAGTCATCAATTTCTTTAGGATACTTCTTTTCAGCATCAGCAAACTTCATCCCTTCCAAATCGCCTAAATTAAACTCACGTAAGCGTTCTTCAACGTGCACAGGTAAACTTATACCCATTGTTTGTTGAACGCCTTGAGCGGTATCAAAAGCCCTTTTTAAAGGACTAGCATATATTCCTCTAAACTTAGTTCCTTTCAAATAATTACCTAGCTTTTTGATATCTTCATAACTTTCAGGTAAAAGTGGCGAATCACCATGTCCACCTTGAAACTTTGAAGCTAAATTCCATTCTGTCTTACCATGTCTTACGAAATAAATTTGCATTTTATCACCTGAATTGTCTTAAACTTGTTTTATCTTTTCTTCTAGCATATCAGAAAAGTTCGCTATTATCATTTTCTAGTGTAGCATATTCATCACCTTATATAGGCTAAACAAAAAATCTCACTGAGTGAGAAATTCAAATTTAAAATTTGAGTTTAAACACTTAAGTGAGATTTTTTATTTTGAATATTAAAGATAAAAACTATTTATCTTCTTTTCTCTTTCGACTTGCTAATCCCAAAGCCATGCTCATACCTAAACCAAGTAAGCCTAGTAAAGCTGCACTGGTCTTGTTTTCACCTGTTTGAGGTAATTTCTCTGCTTTAGGAGCTGAGTTTACCTTGTTAATTTTTCTTGCTGCTGGTTTAGCAGGTTTGAAGTTACCCTTAACCACCTTAGTCTTAGTGAGACTTGGATGAGTTTCAGGTTTGACATTTTCAGGGTGCTTGTTTGTGTCAGGCTTTGGACTTGGTGTTGGCTCTGGAGCTGGTGTAGGTTCAGGACTTGGAGCAGGACTAGGTTCCGGAGTTGGTTCTGGTGTTGGTTCTGGAGTAGGACTTGTCACCTTTTCATAAGTTACGGTGAAGTGCTCATCCTTTGCAGTTGCTGGGTTCAAGTTTTCATCGTCGATTGATTGAACTGTCTTGTCATCAGAATCCTTAATCACAGCCTTGTAGCCGTCGACTGAGTCAACAGGAACTGCGTTGAACTTGTTTTGCTCGCTAGTATCCCAAGTGATGGTTCCGTCAGTGTTTTGAGTTCCACTGAAGATCACAGTTTGAGTCTTAGTTACTGGCTTTTCACCAGGCTTAGTGATAGTAACGGTTCTAGTAACTTCTTTTGAAACAAGTGGTTCTAGAGACTTACCTGTTGGAAGGTAGGTTACATCAAAAATTTCATCTTGACTGTTTTCAGTTACTTCTTCAGCAGGAATATTGGTTACATCGTGAGTTTGACCATTGACAGTTTCAGTAATCTTAAGCTTGAAGCCGTCAATTGGTTCAACTCTTGTCGCATCAAAGCCCTTCTTATCAGGAGTCCAAGCACCTTCTTTAACCGGCTTGCCAGTAACAAGGTCGATTGAATCAGTCTTAGTTAAGGTTACGGTTGCTATTGTACTTGTAGTCTTTTCACCAGGCTTTGTAATATTAACAGTTCTAGTTACCTTCTTAGTGTCAGTCTTGTCTTGCTTTTCATGAACAACATGGATGTAAGTAGTTTGACCATCAAGTGGAACTTCAGTTACTGCTTGGCTTCCTTTAGCGTAGATGTAATGTTCAGGCAAAGTGTAAGTTACTTGAGCATTTTCACCCTTGGTACCAGTAAGTGGTTCAGTGTGAAGGATATGTTTGCCTTCATAACCAGCACTTGTAGTGTCATCTGTGTCATCGTCAACCCAGACAACGGTGTGAGTAGCAGTGTCCTTGGTGTAGACAACATTTTCATTCTTAGTTGGATCTGTTGGAGTAACTGTTGTTACTTTTGCTGTGTATCCAGAAATTGTTGGTACATCTGTTGGAAGTACCTTGGTTGGGTCATCTGGATTGTTCTTGTAGCTGATTGGAGTTACACCTGGAATCTTATTTCCATTTTCATCAACTGGAATAATTTGGCCAACTTTGGTGTAAGTTACTGTGCTTTCACTAGTTGGGTTATCTGGAGTAACAGTAGCACCATCAACGCTAGCCTTATCTGCAACGTAACCAGTAACTACAGGAGTAGTAACATTACCATAAGTGTAATTTTCTTCATTCCAAGTAGTCTTCTTAGAAACTTCACTGTACTTACCAGTAAATGTGTAATCATTTTGAACATTGTCTGCTGGAGTGTTTTCTCCTGCACCTTGGTAGTGAACGGTTTGACTTGTCTTTTGACTCTTGTCTTCTGTATTTTCAGTGTAAGTTACCTCTGTATCCTTAGTAGGATCCTTTGGAGTTACCGTTGTTACTTTTGCAGTGTATCCAGGAATTGTTGGCACATCTGTTGGAAGTACCTTAGTTGGGTCATCTGGATTATTCTTGTAGCTGATTGGAGTTACATTTGGAATCTTTTGACCCTTTTCATCAACTGGAATAATTTGGCCAACTTTGGTGTAAGTTACAGTAGTTTCACTAGTTGGATTGTCTGGAGTTACAGTTGCTCCGTCAACACTAGCTTTATCTGCAACATAACCAGTAACTACAGGAGTTTTTACTGGGTTGTAAGTGTGGCTACCATTGTCGCTCCAAGTAGTTTTCTGGCTTACTTCACCGTACTTACCAGTAAATGTGTAATCATTTTGGACATTGTCTGCTGGAGTTTGGTCTCCTGCACCTTGGTAGTGAACGGTTTGACTTGTCTTTTGACTCTTGTCTTCTGTATTTTCAGTGTAAGTTACCTCTGTATCCTTAGTAGGATCCTTTGGAGTTACCGTTGTTACTTTTGCTGTGTAACCTGGAATAGTTGGTACATCTGTAGTTATTACCTTGGTTGGGTCATCTGGATTGTTCTTGTAGCTGATTGGAGTTACATTTGGAATCTTTTGACCCTTTTCATCAACTGGAATAATTTGGCCAACTTTGGTGTAAGTTACAGTAGTTGTGCTTGTTGGGTTATCTGGAGTAACAGTTGCACCTGCAACGCTAGCCTTGTCTGCTACGTAACCGGTAACTACAGGAGTTTTAACTTGGTTATAAGTGTGACTTTCTTCATTCCAAGCAGTTTGGTCAGTAGCTTCATTGTGGGTACCAGTAAAGGTGTAATCACTTTGGACATTATCTGCTGGAGTATCACCTTCAACACCTTGATACTTAACAGTTTGACTAGTTTCTTTAGTTACAGTCGTCGTCTTGGCAGTGTAAGTTACATAGTAGACTTCATTTGCTGAATCACTTGTTACGTCATCATTTTCTAGGATGCTATCAACAACTTGACCAGTAGCACTATCCTTGTGAATTACAGCGGTGTAGTTAGGCTGATCAGCTGGGGTGTATCCAGCTAAAGTACCCTTTTCAGGAGTCCAGGTACCATCGGAAAGCTTGTCACCAGTTACTGCATCAAGTGTTGGTGTTCTACTGAATTCAACTGACTTTTCAAAGACTTGAGTTGGTTCAGTTTCGCCTGGATTAATTGCGTAAACAGTTCTAGTTACTTTCTTAGTTTCCTTTTCTCCATCCTTTGTACCATGCTTCAACTTGATGTAGACGTTATTACCATCTACAGTGACACTCTTAATGTCCTCTTGACCATCAGCTAAGACATAGTTAGCTGGGGTTGATTTAGTTAATTGGTAAATACTTCCTTCAAGTTGTTCTGGAACTTGCTCACTATCAACTACCTTGTATCCTTTTTGGCCTTTATCGCTTGTATCAGGGGTCTCAGTATCAAGCCAGTAAACTGTTTCACTCAAATTAATTGGAGCGTAAGTTACATAGTAAGTGTCACTTGGAGTATCAGCTGTTGCTTTATTAATTTGATCAATACTTTGAACAATCTCGCCATCTTCAGAATTCTTGTGAATCACAATATTGTAATGATTTTGTTTTGTTGGAGTATAACCGTTAATTACCGTAGAATCTGGATCCCAGTCGCCCGCTTTTACGATGTTACCATTTACCGCATCAACCACATTATCACGGGTAAATTCAATTGCAGTATTTACTACCTTGCTTGCTCTTGTTGCATTTGGTTTAGTTACATAAACAACTCTAGTAACAGTTCTAGTTTCTGGCACTGTCTTTGTGCCGTGCTTCAACTTGATAATGACATTATTACCATCAACAGTAACACTCTTAATGTCCTTTTGACCATCAGCTAAAACATAATTAGTAGGAGTGGATTTAGTTAATTGATAAGTGCTTCCTTCAAGTTGTTCTGGAACGGCTTCACTATCAACTACCTTGTATCCTTCTTGACCATCTGGATCTTTAGTTTCAGTATCTACCCAGTAGACAGTTTCACTCAAAGTTTGAGGTGCATAAATATAGGTTACTGTAATATCACTTTGAGCAGCAGTACCACTAACATTAGTTGGAGTTTGTGACAACTTGTAGTTAGCTGGAATTTCACTATCAGTTAAGCCTGAAGTGCTGTACTGATCACCAGATTTAACTTCTTGAGTAGTTGCCGGCTTAATGTCTTTACCATTTTCATCATGATATTGAGTAGTTACAGTAACATATCTTTGAATTTGAACATTTAATGATGGACTAACAACATAAGGATTACTGTTGTGATCTCCACTAAAGTATTCTTGGACGTTTACATTAGCTTGATTTACACCATCTTTAAGTGCAGTAACCTTAAAGCCTAGATCTGCTTCAACAGCTGAAGTCTTAGCTAAGTTCTTAGAAATCAAAACAATTGATTTAACTTTTGACCAGTCCGTAATTTGACTGGCATCCTTAAAGCCTAAACTAGTCAATTGATCATCTGAAGTAATGTTGCCATCACCGGTGTATTTATTTTCAGAGAATAATAAGGTTCCATTAGCGCTGTCACCGGTCTTATTAAGGGTAGATACTCCATCCCCAGTAAGAGCTAAAGTAGCTTCATCGCCAGCATTAACATCGGGCAAGTTAACAATGTTGTATGAATATTTTGAAGTACCATCTTGGTTCAAGATATTCATAACTCTCAAAGTTCCAGTGTCATTGGCACCAGTCTTTTTACCAAAGTCAAGACTAGTAGTTTGACCTTCGCCGTTATATACAGCATCCGAAGTCTTCTTGATACCATCAAGTTGACCATAAATTGATGGTAAACCGAAGGTATAGTTAGCTTCTTGCCAGTTTTGCTTATAGTAATAGTTAATAAATGAAGGTAAAATCTTGTAACTTTGTCCATTTTGCAAAGTAATAGTAGTTACCCGATCTTTATCTTGGTCACCTATAATATCTGGATTATCAACGATTTTACTGATTAAGCTTTGCTTGTTTAATGGATAAATATATCTTGCGCTAGTATTATTCCTATCTGCTACAAGGTTTACACCGTTTTGATCATTTCCAAAGAAAATTGGGAATCCCCAATAAGGTGTAAATGGTACATCAATTTCAAAGATGCGCTCACCATTTAAACCAACATTTCCTAAGTCCTTAATCTTGCCACCAGTATATTCCCTACCTTGATAGAACAACTTAAGCCCAGAAGGATCAGCTACATCCCAACCAACTGGAATAGCAGCTAAATATCTACTTGGTTCAGCTAAAGTATCTGAGTGAGTAATACTGTATCCGATTTTGGCAGTTGATCTGTCTGGGTCACCTGGTAAGTAATCACCATTTGGAAATGTAACAGTACCAGAATAATTAATTTTTTCTTCAGCTACATCCTTAATTTGTAGATTGTAGTCTTTTTCTGGAGCGACTACATTTCCGTCAGCATTTGCAGAAATAGCATAATGCGCAGTATCTCCAGTCTTTTTGTCAGTGATAATACCATTGTTGCGATAATTAATTTGGATACTTGAACCTGCTTGAACAGTGTTAAACCAAATATCTACCTTAGTAACATTAGATCCATCTGCCTTAACACCTTTGGCAATCATATCACTTGTAATCGTATTACTACCATTAACCACAGTTCCATCAGCTAAATGCCAAGCAACGTTAGCTAGACTATTTTCAGCTGTATCTACTAAATCAAAGCCATATAGACTACCGAAATCTTTTCTAAAGACAGTACCTGGTTCAATGTCTAAGTTAATGTGAACATTCTTTAATTCTGTATTACCAGAGTTAAATACAAATTCACTCTTGTTACCAGCACCTGCATATTTATTACTTAATGAATCTGACTTGTGAGTTTGACTAGCTTCATCCGTAATGGCATCGTGATAAAGATATTGACTATTACTGTCTGAAGCGTCAACTGGATTAATTTCAAGTTTTGGAGTTTCAACGTTAGTTACAGGTAAGTTAGGCGCATAATCTGAAACAGTGATAGTTTGTGGATTTGAGGTGTCTCCCGCATCATCAGCAATAGCGTATGATACATTTGCACTAAACTTATTTTCAGCAGCAGTTAAAGCCTTTGAATAAGTTCCCCAAAGAACAATCACACCCTTAGTAATATCATCAGCTTTGCCATTAAAGGTAATCGTTACCGGAGTTCCAGCACCACCTGCTTGACTAATAGTATAACCATCACTTGAAGAAGTATTTGCTTGAGATAAGGTACCTCCTGGCTCAGTTGTACTCTTATACAAGCCAAAAGTATTTGAACCAGTGTCAACTGAGAAGCCTTCTGGGACGTTAACAGTGATGGTTCCAGTTAAATTACCAGTGACATTAGTACCATCTAATTTAACCCCAACAGTATACTTAGTGTTTGGAATTAAATTAGTCTTTTGGTTTTGGTCAAAGATAAGCTTTGCAGTCAATGAAATCGGCTGAACAGTACTGCTACTTCCACCTTGAGTATTGGCAGGAGTAGTATAAGTAATCACACCAACTTGGGTACCATTCTTCTTTAAGACTACTTGGAATTGGGTACCAGGCTTTAATAATGCCCAGTTACTAATCTTGGGCGTCAAAATTGCATCTAAAGCAATTGAGTTTGACACATTAGAGGTAATTTTCAAAGTGGTGTTATAGAAGTTTTGCTTTGACTTAAAGTCAGTAACAGTAACAGGTTCAGTAGATTTAGTAACTGTTCCATATTGACCTAAATCTTGGGTTGAAACGTCAAAGACATAAGGAACTTCTAAAGTATAAGCATCACCCTTTGAAGCAGCCAAACTCAACTTTAAAGTATGGTTGCTGCTGTCATTTAATGTGATATTCGAATTATTCTTACTTGCACTATCATAGAATACATCAGAACTCTCGTTTACCTCAGCCAAGTTGATTAGAGCATTTGATCCCTTACTTTGTTCTTCAGTATTTTTAACAGTTTGTTTTGCATTATCAGTGACAGATTTATCAGTAGTTGATGCTACTTGCTTTTCACTATCTTCATCCTTATTTGTAGTGGAAGAGTCTTGGTCTACCCCCCCATTTTGTTTTTGAACAGCAGTTGGTGCTACTTGTTGCTGATTTTGTGTAGTAGCATTTTTACTACTATCTTGATCACTGTCTTGTTTATTCGTCTGACCAGTTTGATTTACTGCCTTAGTTGCAGTCTCTGTTTCAGGTTGTACATCAGCCTTAACTGAACTTGGCATTGCACCAAAGTAAAACACTGTAGCAAGCAAAGCTGAAGCTAAGCCCACAGAGAATTTACGAAATCCATACCGTGGCTTTTGCTCAGCCATTTGTTGCATTTTATTTTTAAAATTATTTCTAGATACTCCCATATAGAACCTCCACAAGTTTTAAACATCTATTGTATTCGGATACAACTTTATTGTAATACTTTTTATAAACAATAGTAACTATTGTTATTTTTGCAAAATAAAAACAGCATATTAGCTAGTTTTCTAACTAATACACTGTTCTGTTAATTTTATACTAATTGTAATTGCTTTTCTTCTTGGTAAGCAGCATCGATATTACCACCGCCAAGGCATTCTTCTCCCTTGTACAAGACTAATGCTTGACCAGGAGTTACCGCACGAGCTGGTTCATCAAAGTACACATCACAAGTCTTTGTTGCTGCATGATACTTAACATGAACACCAACGTCTGCTTGGCGATAACGAAACTTAGCTGTGCAATCAAATTCAACATCGTGGTCAGGATTACCAGTGTAAAATGACATTCCACTAGCCTTTAAACTAGTCGCATAAAGTCTTGGGCTGTCATAGCCTTGTTCAACAATCAATTCATTTTTCTTCAAATCTTTACCAACAACAAACCAAGGTGCTGTTGATTCTTTAGTTGAACCTAAACCTAATCCTTGACGCTGACCAATGGTGTAATACATTAATCCACCATGTTGGCCAACAACGTTGCCATCAGGGGTTACCATTTTACCTGGCTTAGCTGGTAAGAATTCACTCAAGAACTTCTTGAAGTTTCTTTCACCAATAAAACAAATACCAGTTGAATCTTTCTTCTTAGCTGTTGCTAAACCTGCTTTTTCAGCAATTTCACGTACTTGTGGCTTTGTTAAATTAGCAAGTGGAAAAATTACGTGCTTAATTTGTTCTTGGCTCAACTGACTCAAGAAATAAGTTTGGTCCTTGTTGCCATCTTTTGGACGCATCATGTGAGTCACACCATTAGCATCCTTAACAGTTTTGGCATAGTGCCCCATGGCAATGTAATCTGCATCTAAGCTCATCGCAAATTCTAGGAATGACTTAAACTTAATTTCAGTATTACACATAATATCAGGATTAGGTGTACGTCCCTTCTTATATTCACTTAAGAAATATTCAAAAACACGTTGCCAATATTCTTTTTCAAAGTTAATTGAGTAATATGGAATACCAATCTTATCAGCTACTCGCTTAACATCTTCATAGTCTTCAGTAGCAGTACATACACCAGCATCATCAGTGTCATCCCAGTTTTTCATGAAGACACCAACAACGTCATAGCCTGCTTCTTTAAGTAAGAGTGCTGATACGCTTGAATCAACGCCTCCACTCATACCAACAACAACTCTAATCTTGCTATTATCAACCATTAAATCTCATCCTTTATAGTGGTTTAATAATTTCTCGCTCAATCAAATCTTTCAAAATAAAATTGAGTAAATCAACTGTCGGCTTTAACTGATCATTTTTAAAAATATTTACCTTTTGCAAACCGTTCTTATCAGTAATTACCATTGTTAAGTGATCTAAATCTTGGTTGATGGTCATCTTTAACTTGGTAGGTGCATTGTATGGTGATTCATTATATAAAGGGTGTTCATAAATAAAGTTGCCCTTTGGTGACTTAACGAAGCCCACATCAATTAAAGAGTATCGCTTCACATTTTCATTGATTGTAAACTTTCTGGTATCACCATTAATGATTACAGTATTTGCCATTGTTAAAACCTCACTTACAAATTATAAGTTACTTACTCAAATAAAGCAAGCTTAAGCCTTCTGCAAACGCTTGGCCATTTTGACTAATGCATCAGCGAATGCTTCTACTTCTGATTTTTTGGTTAATCTACCAAAACTTATTCTAATCGATTCTTCGATTCTTGGCGAATCTGCGCCATACATTGCAGTTAAAACATGTGATGGTGTTAATGAGCCGGCAGTACATGCTGAGCCACCTGAAACTGCAAATCCAGCCAAGTCCAAGTTAGTTAGCATGACATATGTTCCGATTCCAATTAAATGCAAGTTCAATGTATGATGTGAAACTAAGCCAGTTAAGCTACCATTAACTTGATATTTAATTTCATTAGCGTCCAATGCATCAAGTACAATTTGTTGAAACTCTTGATAACGTTTTTGCTCATCACTGCGGCTAACATCTTGTAAAAGTTTAACAGCTTCGCCAAACCCTGCAATACCTGGAGTATCGGTTGTTCCCGCACGCCGCTTCTTCTCTTGTTCACCACCAGTAATTAAGCTTGGTAAGGTTAAACCTGCTTTTTCATACAAAAAGCCAATATATTTAGGTCCATTAATCTTATGTGCACTTGTAGACATAAAGTCAATTTGCATTGCTTGAACATCCAAGTCAATATTACCTAGTCCCTGAACAGCATCTACATGAAAGCAAATTTCAGGATTATATTCATGGACAATTTGACCAATTTTAGCCAAGTCATTAATTGAGCCAACTTCATTATTGACCGCCATCATTGAAACTAAAACCGTTTTTTCAGTTAAGGCTGCTTTTAAATCAGCTAAACTAATATGTCCTGTTTCATCTACAGGTAAATAAACCACGTCAACGCCACTAGCTTCTAATTCCTTAGTAGTATTTAAAATTGATGGGTGTTCAACAGCTGTAGTAATTATTTGGCAATCATAATGATACTTTTTAGCAATTCCCCGCAAAACAGTATTATTTGATTCACTACCACCAGAAGTAAAAATGATTTCATCATCATTTTTTGCATTAATAAACTTAGCAATTCGATGACGTGCCTCGTCAACAACTTCTAAAGCTTTTCGACCAAAAGTATGTGTACTTGAAGCATTACCAAAATTTTCAGCTAATTGCTTAGTCACCTCAGCAACTACCTCTTCTGAAACTGGCGTTGTTGCCGCATTATCCAAATAAATTAACTTTCTTTCCACAATTTCCACCTTTAATCTTTATTGCTTAAGATATGAAATAATCAAATCGGCTGCCTTTTGTCCGGCTTCTTTGACAAATTCTTCAAAGCTTTCATTGGCATCTTCATCCCCATTGTCACTAATTGCTCTCAAAGCAATTAATGGCTTCTTGAAATGATATGCAACTTGCGCAAAACTGGCACCTTCCATTTCAACACCGACAGCTTCTGGGAAGTTTGCTTCAATTTCAGCCTTAGCAGCTTCAGAAGCAATGAAAGAATCTCCAGTAACTACAAGTCCTTCTTTATATGCTACCTTCTTTGCCTTTAAAAAGCTAATAAACTGCTTTCGCTCCTTACTTTGCAAGTTAAATCTTGCTGGTTCACGAGGAATTTGTCCTTCAACATAATCACCGGCAACGGTATTATGTGCATCATGGTAAGCAAAACTATCAACTACAATTACATCTTTTTTCTTAATTTCTGGTTTTAAAGAGCCGGCAGAACCGGTCATAATAATTAAATCAATATCAACCTTGGCAAGTAAACTAGTCAAATTCATCGCTGCATTTACTTTACCAATTCCAGATAAACCTAAATAAATTTCATTTTCATTAACAGAAAAATGTTCGAACTTTGTACATCCGAACATTTCTTCTTTTCTGTTATGAAAATGCTGATAATAAAATTCCGCCTCTTCAGGCATTGGAACTATCAAAGCAATTTTCATTTATATTCTCCTATAGGTAAAACAAGGCTACAAAGACCAAAATAGTCAAACTTAAAACAACCATAATTGCCAGATTTAAACGCCGTTTAAGTCGCTTAATTTTTTCTTCTCTTGTAAAATGAGGTTTTTGATAATCGGAACTATCAATATCATTTACCGAAGAATTTTCTTGATTTAGAAAATCCGGATTAATATCAAGGTTACTTCCTTGGGAATTTTTATCCCGCTTTGGAAATAAATTCCATTTACTTTGACGGCGGTGTTTTCTTTGATAATCAGATCTTGTTTCAGTCATCTTGCTTCTTTGATCCTGATAAAATCATGTTCTCCCAAACGGTAATCGCATAGATGGTTTTTGCATCCACAATCTTACCAGCGGACAACATTTGTTTTAATTCACTTAAACTATACCAATGGCTAGTCAAGAATTCATCTTCGTCAAGATCTCTTTTATCTTCTAACTTGGTTAAGGTATCACAATAAAAGAGATATAATTTTTCATCCGAAAAACCAACAGAAGAATAAAATTCAGCTACCTTTTCCCAATAATCAGCCTTTAAACCGCCTTCTTCATTGAGTTCACGCTTCATGGCATCAAGTGGTGATGCATCAGTGTCATCAATTAGTCCAGCAGGAATTTCTAAAGTCAAAGCCTTGATTGGTTCACGCCACTGCTCTACAAGCAACATTTTATTTTCACTGTTAATTGCCATTGCAGCTGCAGCAGGACGATGTTTAACTATTTCTCTAGTTGCAGTTTTTCCATTGGGCAAAGTGATAGTTCTAACAGATAAATCAACAATTCGCCCTTTAAAAACTTGTTCAGAGGCAATTTCTGTTTCTTTTAAATCCATTAGTTAACTCCTTTGTCTTGATGTTCAACGTAGACATTAATGCATTGCAGGCCCTTCTTGCCTTGAGCAAGTTGGTAACGAACCCTTTGACCTACTTTTAAGCTTTTATAGCCTTCCTCTTTGACTGCAGTGTAGTAGACAAAGTATGATGAATGCGTTAAATCATCATCAATAAAGCCATAACTTGCAGCAGTATCAAATTGTTTTACAGTACCTGTTCGCATTAATCTTCCAATCCTTCTTTAACTTCTTCAGGGAAGTTAGCTTCAACAATTTCAGCACAACGGCCACAAAGTGTTGGTAACTTAGCATCTGCACCAACATCTTTTCTAGTCATCCGGCAACGTTGACAAACTTCACCTTCAGCATGCTTAACTACTAACTTAGCAGTTTCAAATTCCTTAGCATCAGCAGGTGCTTCTCCATCCAAGATGTTAAGTTTTGAAACAATCAAGATTTGTCTCATATCAGCATTTAATTTTTCAAATACTGTCTTAGTTTCAGCAGTTGGGTAAACATCAACGCAAGCTTCAAATGACTTACCAATTAACTTGTCATTTCTTGCTTCTTCAAGTGCCTTTAAGACATCATCTCTGAACTTCATGAATTTAGTCCAATTTTCTACTAATTCAGCTTCATTGTCAAAAGTTTCAACTTCTGGCATATCACTTAATTGAACGTAATCTTCATCTTCTTTTAAGTAGCCCCATGCTTCTTCCATAGTGTGGGGCAAAATTGGAGTCATAACCTTAGTTAACTTAACTAAAGCATCATAAATCACAGTTTGCATTGCACGTCTTGGAAGTGAATCTTCACCTTCAATGTATAAAACATCCTTGGCGAAGTCTAAGTAAAATGCTGAAAGTTCATTTGAAATAAACTTGAAGACCATCTTGTAAACGCTAGTAAAGTCATACTTATCGTAGGCAGCTAAGCAATCCTTAACTAACTTATTAAGAACAACTTCCATGTATTGGTCAATTGAACGCAAGTCACTATATGCAACGCGGTTAGTCTTAGGATCAAAATCACTAGTGTTAGCTAACATGTAACGTAAAGTGTTTCTAATCTTACGGTAACTTTCAGCGTTTTGTTGCAAGATACCCTTCGAAACAGCAACATCTGAAGTGGTATCAGCTGAAGCAACCCATAAACGAATAATTTCAGCACCCATTTGCTTAATGACATCATTAGGTGAAATTACGTTACCAAGTGACTTACTCATCTTGTGTCCCTTGTCATCAAGAACGAAACCTTGTGACAAGATTGATTTGTATGGTGCATGACCACTAACAGCTACAGAAGTAATTAAACTTGAGTTGAACCAGCCACGGTATTGGTCACTACCTTCAAGGTAGAGGTCTGCTGGATAATGAAGTTCAGGTCTTGCAGCAAGAACACCTTGGTGTGAAGAACCTGAATCAAACCAAACGTCTAAAATATCAGTTTCTTTCTTGAACTTACCATTTGGTGAGTGTTCTGACTTAAAGCCTGCTGGAAGTAATTCTTCTGCAGTATGAGTATACCAAGCATTTGAACCTTCTTTTTCAAAGATTTGAGCAATGTGTTCAATAGTTTCTTTTGAAACAATTGGAGTACCATCTTCTGCGTAGAAGATTGGAAGTGGCACCCCCCAAGCTCTTTGACGTGAAATTACCCAGTCACCACGGTCTTTAATCATGTTGTAAAGGCGTGTCTTACCCCAACTTGGTGTAAAGTTAGCTTTTTCAATTTCAGCTAAAATTTGATCTCTAAATGCGTCAACTGAAGCAAACCATTGAGTAGTTGCACGATAGATAACTGGCTTCTTAGTTCTCCAGTCATGTGGGTATGAGTGAGTGAAGAAGCTTAACTTAAGCAAGGCTTTCTTTTCTTCAAGTTGCTTAGTAATCATCTTGTTAGCATCATCATAAAAGACACCAACTAAGTTAGGATCTGGAATGTCCTTAGTGTAGCGACCTTGGTCATCCATTGGTGAATATACTGGAAGACCATACTTCTTACCAACATTGTAGTCATCTTCACCAAAACCAGTAGCGTTGTGAACTAAACCAGTACCATCTTCAGCAGTAACATAAGTATCATTCATAACTAAACTAGTCTTGTCGTAAAGTGGGTGCTTAACAGTCATACGGTCAAAGTCAGTACCCTTGAAAGTATCAACTACTTCGTAGTCTTTCCATTCAAGATCTTCAGCAACTTTTTCTAATTGACTAGTACCGATAACAAACTTACGATCTTCACCAGCAACCTTAATTACTGAATATTCAAACTTAGGGTTAACAGTAATACCAACGTTAACTGGAATAGTCCAAGGAGTAGTAGTCCAGATAACCATGTAAGTATCGTTATCTAAAATACCTTTTCCATCTTTAACTTGGAAAGCAACATAAATAGCTGGTGATTTTACATCATGGTATTCAACTTCTGCTTCAGCTAAAGTTGATTCACTAGATGGTGACCAGTAAACTGGCTTAAGGCCCTTGTAAATGTAACCTTTTTCAAACATTTTACCGAAGACTCTAATTTCTTCAGCTTCAAATTTTGGTTGCAAAGTAATGTATGGGTGGTCCCAATCAGCCATTACTCCAAGACGCTTAAAGTCAGTTCTTTGCTTGTCAATTTGTTCCATCGCATACTTGCGGCAGAGTTCACGGTATTCTGCACGATCCATAGTTTTACGATCAACGCCTTGCTTAGCAAGTTGTTGTTCAATTGGAAGGCCGTGCGTATCCCAACCAGGTACGAATGGAGCATAAAAACCAGACATGTTCTTGTAACGAACAATAATATCTTTAGAAATCTTGTTCAATGAGTGACCCATGTGGATGTTACCATTGGCAAATGGAGGACCATCATGTAAGTCAAAACGAGGTTTGCCTTCGTTAAGTTTCAATCTTTGTTCATATAACTTATTTTCTTCCCATGCTTTTTGCCATTCGCCTTCTCTGTTAGGCAAATTACCACGCATTGGGAATTTAGTTTTACCTAAATTAAGAGTATCTTTGATTCTCATACTTTATCCTTTCTAAATAAAGAAAAAAGCCTCATCCTTCTTAGGACGAGACTAATCGTGGTACCACCTAAGTTGGAGTATAAACTCCCACTTAATCATGCTTATCGCGCAATCAACGTTTAAACTTATTGGTAGCCGATCGACTCAGAAAATGTTGTTAGTCTTTCACCATCACTAACTCGCTAAGGTCTTTCTTCATCTTACTATCAGTTTAAAAAATATTACTTATGATCTTTATAATCTTCTGGGAAAACAATTGTAACGTCTCCATCTTTAGGTTGCTCTAATTGATTTCTTTGATCGGTATCAATTGTCTCAGCCTTTGGAGAATCACCTGTTAATTGAGCAGGTTCTTGGTTACTTGTTTCTTGCTCCAAGTTTACGTCATTAGCATCCCCGTTGTCAACTAATGGAGAATTATTCGGATCAATTGGTTCACCACCATCAGCAGGATACATCCGGTTAGTATGGTAGTATTGATCTAAATAGTATTGCCATGAATCATCATCAAGTGATTCCAACTCTTTTTGAATCAAAGACTTGGTTTGATCTCTAAATTCTTTTACTTGCTTCTTTAAGCGTAAGTAGTCACTAGCCAAGGTTTGATTTTGATAATGTAAATCTGCAGCTTTTTCTTCGGCTTTTTGTCTGGCATCATTAATAATGCTTTCTGCATCAGCTTTAGCCTTTGCCTTAATTTCATCTGCTGTTTCTTGTGCAGAAATCAATGATGAATTAACAGAATTCTTAATCTTATCAAATTCTTGAATCTTAGCCTTTAATTCTGCGACTTCTTGCTTTAATTGTACATTTTCATTCTTTAAATCAACATTATGATCTAAGCAATCGCCATAGCTGTCAATAATCTTATCTAAAAAACTATCAACTTCGTAACGATCATAACCATTATGACCGCGTTTTTTAAATTCTTGATTGTGAATATCCATTGGCGTTAATGTCTTTTTATCTTGTGATTTTTGCTCTGCCAAAGGTAAACCTCCAAACAATACCTGCCCTTACGGGTTGTAGTTATATTAATTATCTTAATTCTTCCCAAATGACGAATACTAATTACGTCATCCATCTTTACCATTATATTAAAATCATGCTCTTCATGCCAATTTATTTTTATTTCGCCATCAGTAATCTTACCTTGACCCTGTTTACGACTAATTCGACTAAGGGCACTAACAACTGCATCAAGACGCAGAGACGAAACAATATAAGAATTTTCCTCATGTTCGTCAACAACTGGCAAAACATGATTTATAGGTAGCTTTTTTATTTTAACATGAGTTGACCCAATTTTAAAAATCTCATTTTGAAAAAAGTCAGCTAGTTCCTGCTTCGCAAAAAACTGCCATCTTCCTTGGCCATCAGTAATGATATCCCCAAAGGCTGATAATTGAATTCCTGAATTAGCTAAAACTCCCAAAATTTGACCGTGTGAAATCTGCGAGAATTTTTGATTATAATTAATTTCAAACAAAGCAACCTCAAAAGAATTAACTTCTTGATATTGCCAATCCTTTCTAATAATCACGCGTGCCTTTTCAAAATCATGATAGCCACCAAATTCTTGTAAGGAAAAATCATTACCAGCAAGTTCTTTTAAAATTTGTCTTTGAGCTGGATCTAAAAAGGGTGTTAAAATCTCTTCTTCCTTAAAAATTAACTGACTAAGTTCACCTGATAAATAATTTACATCGCTTTCTGAAAATTTATTTCGTAAAAATTTTGTTCTATTTTGAATTTTGTCTAAAAGTTCTGCCTGTTCCATTATTTCACTCTAAACAAAAAAGTGGCAACTACCGTTGCCGCTTTTTTAAAATCCAAATATTAATAGCTTAAATAATTCTACCAATACTACTTTCTGAATAAAATATATAATTAACAATCCGATTAATGGACTAATATCAATTCCGGTATTATACGATAAGGTAACTAGTGGACCTCTTCTAAAAAGATCAAAATATGGCTCGACTAATTTTCCAATAAATCTACCTAAAACTGATTCTCTCACAGCTGGAACCCAACTCATAATGGCATCAATCACGATTAATAAACTATATAAATACAAGAGATAATTAAGTATTCGGTATAAATTCATCAAAATAACAACCATTAACTTAAGCTATCCTTTTTTTCAACTAATTCAGTAATTTTACCATCAGTTTCAAATTTAGGTGGAGTTGCTAAGAAAATCTTATCTCCAACACGTTGGATTTCTCCGTTTAAGGCATAAACCGTACCAGTAATGAAATCAACAATTCTTCTTGCTGAATCATCATCCATTCGGCTAAAGTTAATAATAACTGCCTTATTGTTTAAAAGATTTTGTGCAACTTCTTTTGCATCTGAGTACACTCTAGGTTCGTATAATACGATTTGACTTGATGGTGTAATTCCAGACTTAATTGAAACCACATTATTTCTTGCTGGTTGGGCTTTGGCTTTAGGAGTTTCAGGAATTTCTGAAACATTTGTATTGTCAGCAAAGTTGCTTTCATACATTTCTTCATCAGCCATATCTTCATCTTCTGAAATTCCGAAGAATCTGCCTAATTTATCAAATGCCATATCTATCACCTTTCATATTATTGATTACGGTGCTTGAAAAATGGAATATCATCATTGTCATCATTGTTATCTGCACTTGTTTCGATTTGTGAGATGCTTTCTTGATCATTGCCATTGAATGAATCAAAAGTATCATCAGAAGTCTTCTTGGCATCTTCGGAAATTTGTGTACGACGACTTGAATTACTATCTAAATTCCAAACACTAGTTGGATCAACCATAGTTTCAGATTTAGGTTGACTTTCAGTTTCAGTTGGTTGTTCTGGTGTTTGAGTCTTTTCTTCTACAGGAGCTTTTGGTGCTGATGCAGGTTCACTCACTTCAATTTCAGGCTTTGAAGTAGGTTTTTGTTGCATTCTTCTACGACCAGGAAGTTCTTTTGAAGCTAATTCTTCAGCCTTGGAATCAATACCTGTAGCAATTACCGTAACTACTACTTCATCCCCTAAGTTGGCATTGATAGAAGTACCGAAGATAATATTGACGCCATCACCAGCAGCCTTTGATACAATTTCTGAAGCATCTTGAGCTTCAAATAAAGTAAGATCAGGTCCACCAGTAATATTAAGCAACACTTGCTTAGCCCCATCAATTGATACTTCAAGCAATGGAGATGAGATGGCGTTCTTAGTAGCTTCAACAGTTCTATTTTCACCACTAGCACGACCAATACCCATTAAAGCAGCGCCTTGGTTTTCCATGACAGTCTTAACATCGGCAAAGTCCAAGTTAACATAGTCAGTTGAGGTAATCAAATCTGAAATACCTTGAACACCTTGACGTAAAACGTTATCTGCTTCCTTAAATGCATCCATCATTGGTGTCTTCTTATCGACCATTTCAAGCAAACGATTGTTAGCAATGATAACTAAAGTATCAACGTATTGCTTCAATTGAGTAATACCTTCTGCCGCATTCTTAGAACGCTTAGGTCCTTCAAAAGTAAATGGTCGTGTAACTACACCAACAGTAAGGGCACCAGTTTCACGAGCAATTTTTGCAATTACAGGAGCAGCACCAGTTCCAGTACCACCACCCATTCCGGCAGTGATGAAAATCATATCTGCTCCCTTAAGTGAATCTTCAATAGTTTGTTCACTTTCTTCAGCAGCTTTTTGTCCAACTTCAGGATGAGAACCTGCACCTAATCCACGAGTAAGCTTAGGCCCAAGTTGAATCTTATTTTCTGCTTTGTTACTATTCAATGCTTGTACATCAGTATTAGCAGCGATAAATGAAACGCCTTGAACACCTTCATCTATCATTCTATTAACTGCATTACCACCGGCTCCACCGACGCCGATTACCTTGATAACAGCATTCTTGTTGTCATCTTGATCGAATGTAAAATCCATGCTTTACCACCTTTAATCAAAGAACTTCTTAAAGAATTCTCTGAGACCTTTTTTATTACTTTCTGACTTTTCTGCACCTTTTTGATCACGATTTACGCGAGGCGCTACATTATCATTATAAGCTTCTTTGGGCTTATTTTCACTAACTTCTGCTTTTCTTTTAAAAATCTTGGTATGATTATCTTCAAATTTTAAATCAGCTTCAGCTTTTGAAATTTGCTTACCATAAATAACATTATTTGCTAAAAAGTCAATTTCACTTAAATGATAAGCGTAATTTACCACACCATAACTAGCTGCATAAGCTGGGTTCCGTAAGCCCATTTGCTCGGGTTGATAAATTCTAGTTTTCACATCAAACTTATCTTGAACAACCGGATCAACAGCTTGCAAACTACTTGCACCACCAGTAATAATAACGCCACCAGGGAGATTGAATGCATCATGACTCTCCAACCCTTTTCCAATTCGACTCAAAATCTGATCAAGTCTGGCAGCGATTATCTGACTTAAGTAGTTTTCACTAACCATTTGTTGTTCACTTTGACCAACTGATTTAACCGCAAACTTGTCATCTTTTGATGCAAGTTCTGGATCAGCTGAACCATAATCAAGTTTAATTTGTTCAGCATCGTGCTTAGAGGTACCCAAAACAACAGAAATATCTTTGGTAATATCATTACCACCTTCTAAATCAATTGTCGCATACTTTATTTTATTTTCATGAATAACAGTTGCTGTTGTAGTGCCACCACCTAAGTCAAGAATAATCGATCCAAAGGTTCTTTCACCCTCATCAAGGGCAACGCTCGCAATTGCTAATGGGGTCGGAACAAAGAAATTATTTTCATATCCAGCACGTTCAATAGCTTTTTTGATATTATGCAAATCAGTAGTTGGTGCAGTCAATAAGATACCATGCACTTCTAATGAATGTGCAATCATTTTTTGAGGGTCATCAACATCCGTCTTACCATCTATTAAAAACTTACTTGGCAAAAAGGTAATCGGATCACGCCCAGATTTTTGCGCACGCTTAATTGCTACTTCTAAAACTCGGCGTACATCATTATCCGTAACTTCACGGCCGTTTTCACCAATATTTATGAGTCCACTAGCAGTTTCAAGCTGCAACATGCCTACTGGAATTCCAGTAACAACTCGATAAATTTTTGCATTTGTTTTTTGTGCAACATTTTTCAAAGCTTGACCAATAGCTACTGCAGTTTGATCAATATCTACTATCTTGCCTTGTCGCATTCCCTTTGTTGGTTCTGTAACTGCACCAATCACTTGAATTTCGTTGGCTGAGGCATCAGCTACAACTGCTTTAACTGCAGTTGTACCAATGTCCAATCCAACCAATAATGTTGAATTACTCACAATAACGCCCCCATTAATAGTTACCTAATTAAGAATATATCATAATATTCACATATCAACTAATATTAATTAATTAATTCCAAATGTTTGTTTTTCTTCGTTTGTCATCGTTCTCGAATAAGCTCCAACTTCAAAGTCAATTATGCTCTTTTCAGTCAGATTTTGTTTTATTTCAGGATAATATTTAATCTTTTCAGCAATTGTATTTACATTACCAATAATAACATTACCATCTTTCATTAGTAAGACAATCTGACTAGGGCGTTTAGTTTTACCAGATAACATTTTGACCTGCTTTTTTAAATTTGTTGGTAAGCTTCTAAGAGCCGCCAAATCTTCTTGTAAAGAAACTGTTTGATTATAGCCAATAAACAAAGGTTTACTATGATCCACTTCATCCCAACTAAGCTTTTGTTTAGAAAGCTTACCAGTATTAAGAATCTTATAGTAAGAAGTTCCTGTCTTAATATAAGCAATAACAGAATGTTCTTGAATTATTAAAGACAGATGATTGATCTGACTAATTTTCACATTAGCTGATTTAATCTCGGGATAAGCTCGTTTTAACTTCTTAGTTATCTCCTTGTGTCCAAAAAGATAACTAGCAACTTGATCAGTTGGTTTAATACCAGCCTTATTAACTAATTTCTCTGCTTCAATTTCATTAGCACCATAAACAGTAACTTTTCTAACTTGTGCACTAGGCGAAACAAAGAAACTTAAACCACTAATACTCAAAACTGAAACAAATATAATGAAGCCTAGCCTTCTTCTTAAAGCACGTCGTCTCTCACCATTTAGTTTAGTCAATGAGGCAGAAACCTTATTATTTGTTGGTCTTTGATTTTGGTTATTAGATCGATGCTCTAAAAAAGAAGCTAATTCTTGTTTAGGGTCTTTTTTAGTAAATTTTCTTTTTGTCATCTGCCTCATCTCCTATCCTAACGACTTAGTCCTTATTTTTATGACTAGCAACTAGTTCTTTCATAACTTTAATTACTTGATCTGAAGAATCAGGAACACCTAATCGCTTAGATGCCTCGCTCATCTTCTTTGCATAAGCGCTATCTAACAAAATATGATCAATTGATGAAACAAAATTGTTTGGGTTCAAGTCATTTTCAGCAATCACCAAAGCAGCTCCAGCCTTTTCTAAATCCTGAGCATTCTTCATTTGATGATTGTGCGTAACATTAGGACTTGGAATTAAAACCACAGGAACTCCTAAAGCAGTAAATTCAGCTAAACTTGTAGCACCCGAACGAGAAACAACACAAGACATCTCAGGTAACAGACTTGGCATATTGTCTATATATGGCACAATCTTTAAATTACGTGGTACTTGCTTCTTAGCTAACTTTTCTTTGATTGAGCCATAATACAACTGTCCGGTAGCCCAAATTACTTGATAAGGCTTCCCATCCAATTCAGATAAAGCCGCAATCATCGCTTGATTAATTGTCAGTGCTCCTCTTGAACCACCAAAAACAAGGACTGTTGGCATATGTGGATTTAAATCAAATTTCTTTGCTAAATCAACTTTTTCACTATTGATACTTAAGACTTGTTGTGATCTTGGATTACCTGTCTTAATAAGTTTTTTCTTCTCTGAGAATTGCTTTTCAGCATCTGAAAAGGTGTAACAAATTTTATCAACATAGTGGCCCAAAAACTTATTAGCTAAACCAACAACCGAATTAGATTCATGAATCAAAGTAGGAATTTTCATTTTAGCAGCTTCATAAACCAAGGCACCTGATACATAGCCACCAGTTCCCATTACTATATCTGGTTTGAACTCGGTCAAAATTTTCTTGGCTTCTTTAGTTGCTGCAAGAAATAACTTAATGGTTTCGACATTTTTAAGTAAATGTTTTCTACTAAAGCCTTGAATTTTGATTGTTCTAAAATTCACTCCAGCTGCTGGAACGATTTTTGATTCCAAGCCTTTTTTAGTTCCTACAAATAGAATTTCATCATTACTTGAAATTCCTGTCTCTTTCAATCTTTCAATTAAGGCCATAATTGGATAAATGTGACCACCGGTACCTCCACCGGTAAAAATTATTCTCATGCTTTCAATTCCTTCACATAACTTACAAAACAGTCACCACGTTGCTCAAAGGTCTTAAATTGATCCCATGATGCACATGCTGGTGAAAATAACAAGATATCCCCTTTTTCACATAAATCATAAGCTACTGGAACCGCTTCTTCAAGGGTATCGACAATTTTTATTGCCTTAATTCCAGCTTTTCTTGCAGCATCTGCTAGCAGATACTTAGTTTCACCATATAAGACAATACTTTTAACATGTTTCTTGAATAAATCTACTAGTGGATCAAAAGTAAAACCACGATCAAGACCACCACCAATTAGAACTTCTGGTTGGTTGAAAGCCTTAATTGCTACTGTTGCAGCTTCAATGTTAGTTGCTTTAGAGTCGTTATAAACCTTAATTCCGTTTAATGTAGTGACATATTGCAAGCGGTGCTTAGCTCCTGCAAAAGTAGATAACACAGCTTGAATATCGCTATTGTCCGCACCCATAATTTTACTAATAGCAATTGCAACCATGCTATTTTGTAAATTATGTCTACCAGGTAGCTTAATATCGCTAATCTTCATAATCTTTTCACTAGCGCTTTCAAGATATTCGCTACCCACATGGTAAGTCGCATCAGCATCTGTCATACTGAAGGTTTGAATTTGGGCCTTGGTTAAATCTTTTTCTCGTTTAAAGATATCTTTTTGATCATAGTTTGCAATAAAGTAATCAGTGTCCCCTTGGAAGCGAGTTACATTAAGCTTAGCTTGAATATAATTTTCCATAGTCTTGTGATAATCAAGGTGAGTTGGATAAATATCAACAATAGCTGCTACCTTTGGCTTAATATCAGTAACACCTAATAGTTGGAAACTTGAAATTTCTACGACTAAAATATCGTCTTTAGTTGCTTTTTGAACTACTTCTGAAATTGGTACCCCAATATTACCAACGGCATAAGCATGATGACCTGCTTTTACTAAGTGATGGTCTAAAATAGCTTGAGTAAGCATAACCGTAGTCGTTTTCCCGTTAGAACCAGTAACACAAACAAAAGGTGCTTCACTAGCTGATAATGCAACTTCAGGTTCAGTAATAATCGGAATCTCTAATTGTTCTGCCTTTTTAACCATAGGATTCTCATAAGGAATACCTGGATTTTTAACAAAGTAGTCAAACTGTTCTTGTTCAAGTAACTCAATTGGATGAGTTCCACCAATTACACGCACACCTAATTTTTCAAGTTCATGTGCATGCTCATTTTTACTTAAATCTTGCTTGTCATTTAAAGTAACTTTTGCACCAAGCTTTAACAATAATTCACTGACTGCAAAACCACTTTTTCCTAAACCTAAAACTAAAACATTTTTTCCATTATAAGTTTGAATAGCTTTCATTTTTTTATCCCCAGATTAATAAATATAAGATTCCTGCTAATAATTGTACAATCCAAAAGACAATATCAACTTTCCATTCGCTCCAACCTGAAAGCTCGAAGTGGTGGTGAATTGGTGTCATCTTAAAAATTCGTTTGTGAGTTAACTTAAATGAGGCAACTTGCATCATAACACTAGCTGTTTCACAAACATAAACTAGACCTACTAAAAGAAGTGACCATGGCCGGTTTAACAAAATGGCAACTGCTGCTAAACCCCCACCTAAAGCTAGTGAACCTGCATCACCCATAAAAATTTTAGCCGGCTTATGATTGAAGACTAAGAAGACTAATAAACCTCCAATCACACTCAAACAAACAGTTAAAATAGTAAAA
Source organism: Lactobacillus psittaci DSM 15354 (assembly GCF_000425905.1). Taxonomy (GTDB): domain Bacteria; phylum Bacillota; class Bacilli; order Lactobacillales; family Lactobacillaceae; genus Lactobacillus; species Lactobacillus psittaci. The sequence continues at coordinate 124,980 of NZ_KE384473.1, read as the reverse complement.
TTACCAGCTTGAAAAGCTAAATAACTATAAATGCCATAACTTACAATTGATAATCCAGTAGCTAATCCGTCAAGTCCATCTGATAAGTTAACAGCATTTGAAAAGCCCACTAGCCAAAAGATGGTAAATAAGACAAAGATAATGGTACCTGTAGCAACACCAAAAAATGGAATAATTAACTTAAAGTTGAACTTATCGAAGCTGGCTATTAAGACTAATACTACTGCAATAAAAATTTGTAATAGTAATTTTTGCCAAGCTCTTAATCCCAAATTCTTCTTCCAAATAATTTTCAGTCCATCATCTAAAAAGCCAATCAACCCATGTCCTAACAGAGCAATAATTAAAATAATAGCACTATTAGTTAGTCTTTGGCGCCAAAGCAAAACAATTAAGCTACTAATTACAGCAGCTAAAATAAATACTGTCCCTCCCATAGTAGGAGTACCTGCTTTTTTTTGATGTGATTTTGGCCCTTCTTCTCTAATTGGTTGTCCTTCATGATGCGAATGCATAAAGATAATCAACCAAGGTAAAAAGATTGCTGTCAAAACCATACTAAATGTTAAGGCAAAAATACTATAGCTCATCTGAACCTAAACCCTTTCAAATATTATTTACCATTTATTTCTATTGTTTCGCCAGCTTTAACTTGTTTTCCACTGACGACACTTTGGCTCTTAACTTTTGTTCCCGAGCCTTTAATTTTAACTTTAATTCCAGCTAATTGAGCGAATTGTTCGACTTCACTTATTTTCCAACCCGTAAAGTTAGGATAAGTGATTGTTCCTGAGGTCAATAAGAACACCTTGGATCCACTTTGAATTTTTTGTCCATGACTAACTAACTGATTAGTTACCACTGTTCCACTACCAAGTTTAACTATTGATAAGGAATTATCTTCTGCACTTTGTTTAGCCTTATCATAAGTCAACCCAATAAATTGTGGTACTTCGACACTCGCAGAACTTGCTCGTAACATCTTTGAGTTCATCATAATTATACGATTCATCATTGGCTTAAAAATAGAAGCTAAAATTGTTTCTGCTGGTTCAGTCATCTTTTGAGGTTGCTTCATTGTAAGATAAATAGCATATCTAGGCTTGGTTGCTGGCGTTACCCCAACAACTGAAAAGATATAGTTATTGGCACCAGTCAAATAACCACTTTTACCTGCAATCTGAGCAGTCCCAGTTTTTACGCCGATACTCTTACCATTAATCTTGTAAGCAACACCTGTACCATATTTTTCGTTTAATACATTTTGCATATTTTCCAAAACCACTTTAGATGTAGCTGCACTAAAGACAGGCTTCCCAACTTTAATAGTTTTGTACTTCTTAATCACTTTACCTGTAGGTGTTTCAATCTTTTCAACAAACTGAGGCTTAACCATTTGACCATTATTGGCCAAAGCAGAATAAACTTGCATCATTTGCATTACATTTACTGTTACCCCTTGTCCAAAGGAAGTTACACCACCTTGTAAGGCATTATTAATAGTATAAGTTCCAGTTTGTTCACCAGGCAAAGTAACATGCGTAAGCTGACCGATTCTGAAACGCTTCAAATATTCCTTCCAGGTCTTATTTCCCATCTTTTGTTCCAATGTAGCCATTCCGACATTACTTGAACGTGGGAACGCTTGTGAAAATGGGATTGATCCCCAGCCACTAGTATTCCAGTCGTGAATAGTTGAACCATTTAAGGTAATAGAACCAGATTTATACAATTCATTTGGATTGTAATGTCCACTATTTACAGCTGCAGATAAAGATAATATCTTAAAGACCGACCCAGGTTCGTAAGTATCTTGTACTAAGATATTACGATATGAACCAGTTAATCCACTTTTAGTTTCCGGATCAAAGGTTGGACGCTGGGATGCTGCTAAGACTTTTCCGGTCTTCAAGTCTTCCACAACCGCAGTTAAAGCCTTAGGTTTATATTTATTTTGCACATTAGTTAACAGATTTTCGAGATAATTCTGTAACTGCGAATCTAACGTTAAATAAATGTTATCCCCATTTTTTGCTGCTTTATAGGCACTAGTGCCATTAGGAAGTTGGTAATTAGAAGCATCAACACTGCTTTCTTGATACCCATCTTTTCCAGCAAGATACTTGTTATAGTAAGCTTCTATTCCCATTGTTCCAACTAAACTAGTGGAATTAGTCTTTTTATCATATTCAGAATTAGCTAAACCAACAATATGTGAAGCAAAAACCCCATTAGGATACAACCGAGATGGCATTTCAATAAATTTAATGCCGGGTAAATGCATTTTTTCGATTTTCTCTTTCTGCATTAAAGAAAGATTACTGCCGCCAATTCCAAATTGAACCTGAAAAACCTTAGTCTTAGGGGTCAAATAGTCATAAATCTTGCTTTCCGATAAAGGTAATACGGTAGCCAATTTTTTAGCTGTCTTATGTTTATCAACAACATATTCCGGCTTATTTTTATAGTTAATTGAACTTTTATCTAAAATTGCATAGACCGTATAAACATGTGAATCTTCAGCAAGTGTAAAACCATTACGATCAAAGATTGTCCCCCTGGTAGCCTTCAATACTTCATTCCTTTGATATAAGGCTTTAGTTCTCTGACTTAAATTCTCACCAGCTACTTGCTTGGAAATACTGATATATAAAAATCTACCTAAAAATACAAGAAAAACCAAAGCTACGACTAATTGGAGAATTCTCCCCACCGTAAATCGGTAGCCGTGGGCTTTGGATTTCATCTGTCTTAAATTATACTTTTTCATTAATCAACAGTCCTGATATTGCCTTCAATTAAGGTAAGGCCTTTTTCTTTTGCAATTCGATTCATACGAGAAGTTGAAGTTAATTCTCCAATTTCTTGACGTAAATTGGTTGCAGTATTTTGACTAGAAGTTAATTTAGATTCATAATTTGCTAAATCATGCTGTGCACTCGTCGCAGCAACACTAGTCGATACTAACAAAGCAGCCATTACAATTGTTGTAAAGGCACCAATACATAAAATAGCCTTTTCTAGTCTATCAAGCGGAACAGTTCTAGGTCTAAGACCCATTTTTTGTTCATGTCTATAGCTTCTGGTAGGCTCTTGTTGAGGCTCAATATTCAAATTTCTTGCGGAACTATCAGCCATATTTCTATCCTCTTTATAATTTTTCTGCAACCCTAAGCTTAGCACTGTGTGAGCGGTTGTTGTTGGCTAATTCTGACTCTGAAGCCACAATCGGTTTACGGTTTATTAATTTGAGTTTTGGCTTCAAATTATCAGGTATAACCGGAATTCCTCTTGGTACTTCAACTTCAGAATTATCTTTAAAGATTTTCTTAACTATCTTATCTTCATGAGATTGAAAAGTAATTACGCTAATTCGTCCACCAGGTTTTAATAGCTTGATTGCTTCCTCCAAAGAGGCTTTCAGACTATCTAATTCATGATTTACTTCAACGCGAATTGCTTGGAAACTCTTCTTGGCGGGATGTCCCCCCTTGCGACGAGCAGCAGCAGGAATTGCTTCCTTAATAATATCAACCAATTGGAAAGTTGTTTCAATTGGAGCTACAGCTCGCTTTTGTACAATCTTACGTGCAATCTGACGCGAGAACTTTTCATCACCATATCGATATAAAATATTAGCTAAATCTTTTTGAGAATAAGTATTAACCACTTGATAAGCATCAAGCTCTTGTTCTTGATTCATTCTCATATCTAATCTAGCATCGAATCGATAAGAAAATCCTCTCTCTGGTTGATCAAATTGTGGAGATGAAACTCCTAAATCATAGTAAATGCCATCAATTCCGTCAGTATAGCCAAGTTCATTTAAATTTTCTGCTAAATGACTAAAATTATCATGAACTAAAACCAACCTTGGATTGCTAGTTTGCGTTATAAAGGAAGAAAAATTTGCTTTTGCCACCTTTATAGCGTAACTATCTTGATCAAAACCAACCAAAGTTCCCGCTTCCAGTTGACTCAGTAAGTACCTTGCATGACCTCCGCCACCAAAAGTTGCATCAACATAAAGCCCGTTAGTCTTCAAATCTAAATTATCAATTGTCTCTTTTAAGAGTACACTCGTGTGATTAAATTTCATCATAGTTCAATATCATCCAAGTCTTCTGCAATGTCATCGTAATTTTCATTTGCATCATCGGTAAATTCGTCCCAACGCGTTTGAGACCAAATTTCAATTCGATTAGATACTCCTACAATAACACATTCTTTTTCAAGGGCGGCATGTTCTTTTAAAGTTGTGGTCAGGTTCACCCGGCCTTGCTTGTCAAACTCACATTCCATTGCACCAGAATAAAATAATCTTGTGAACTTCCGAGCGTTTCTCTTAGTTAAAGGAAGCTTAGCCAACTTAGCTTCAATCTTTTGCCACTCAGCTTCTGAGTAACCAAAGATGCAGCCTTCCATCCCACGAGTGAAAATCATTTTTTCTCCCATTTGGTTACGAAATTTAGCAGGGATAATCAATCTGCCTTTCGCATCCAAATTGTGATGAAATTCACCCATGAACATGACAAAGCCCCCCTTTCAACTAATAATTTACCACAATTCCCCACTTCCTACCACAAAATGTCCAATAATTGCTAACAAATTTTAATTTTTCTTGTGGATAAAATAAAAAACGCTGTTATAGCAGCGTTTTTGAGACTTAAAAAATAGTGGTACAAAGTGTCAAATTAGAGTAATAAATAATAACCCTACATACCAAAAAACTGAACATACAACTAAAAAATTCCACAACTTTCTAAATGTTTTTGATAGTGACAAATTTTTATTAATTACAGCAATGTGCAAACTTATAATTATTACACCAATAAAGTAAAATAAAAATCCATATGGTAAAAACGAAGGGCGATGTCCCTGGCGCGCAATTGCTTCACAAGCAAAAATCAAGAAAAAAGGTAATACGTCATACCCTTTAAACATTGCCTTGGGGAAGAGTTGGGTTAAAAGCATTGCTAACAAAAGTCCTAAAATTGGCGCTAAGATAATTATCAACATTATTTTCTCCTTTATACTGATATTTATATTTTAGCTCAAAATTGCAAAAGATTACCAGCTAAGTTACAATACAAACCTAGGAGGGCTTCACAATGGCAAGAAGAAAGAAATCAAAATTTCAGAAATTAACTATCTTTATGGCTTTTTTAATGGCATTAATTACATTATTTGGAGTTGTTGCTGTTATTTTCCAATATTTTGTTCAATTCTAGAAATAAATAAAAAGGCAGTGCGTACGCACTGCCTTTTTTAATGATATGGGTCTAATTTTTCTCCAAAGGGATAATCCCTCGCTAACCTTACCCATAATGGATAAGTAAGAGTTGTCAAAATTAATGCTAAGATAAAATTATAAAGTAGTCCCAGAAAGACACTACGTAAGTCAACATTGATAACACCAGCTGTGGTCATAATTAACCAAAAGAGTAAAGTAAACAATAGATAAAAGATTGGCACAATTATTAATCTAACTACAAAAACCTCAGGAATAAAACGTGCGATTTTTTGACTAGTAAACATTAATAATGGCAACCCCACTGTATACGGGCCAACAAAGCCTAAGTAATATAAATCAGCTAAAAGCCCTATAACTAAAGCAATTATAATCTCACGGTTATTAAGATCATCAACTAACCCAATTAGACAAATACCAACAACAATTGACCAAAAATTAACACCAGTAAAACCACTAGGTAAAACATTATTTAACCAATGACTTAGAGTCCCATCAAGCCATAGTGAGAATAGCAATGCTAATCCTATTGACCAACGCTTTAATTCAGCCATTAATCTGCAACCTTTCTAATAATTACAGAAACAATTGATGGGTCATTCAAATTTCCCGCAGGCTTAATTTCAATTAAGTCAGATAAACCGAATGAATCCCGCGTCGTCTTCGCAACTGTTCCAACTAACAAGCCTTTAGGAGAACGTCCTCCTAAGCCACTTGTGTATACTCGTGTGCCTTTTTTCAATTTCTTGGAATCAACTACTTGAGTAAAATAAATGGAATCTGAATCACTTCCAACAGTGATTATACCGTGTACCTTTCCACCATTTTGGGCATCTGCTTCAACACTAAAGCGGTTTGCTGACTTATCAGTGGTGGTTAAAAGTTCTACCTTTGCAGTAGCTGCCGAGACTTCCAAAATTCTACCAATTACTCCGCCACCAGACATAACAGCCATATTCTTTTTGATGCCAGCATTGGAACCCTTATCAATTATTAAAATGTCAAACCAAGTATCTGGTGAGCGAGAGATAACAGATGCATTTACTGAATCATAGCTTGTTAATGTCTTTTTTATCTTAAGTGCTGATTTTAATTGCTGATTTTCTGCTTCGAGACTCGCATTACGTGCTTTTGTCTGGGCAAGAGCATCTACTTGACTTTTCAGGTGATCATTTTCTTTTTGAAGATTAATGATATCACTCAATCCACTAATACCGCTGCCCAATGCCGAAATCGGCCAATTGATAATCCTACTACCAACTGAAACAATATCATTGCTCATTCTTTGACCAAATAAAGGTTGTGAACGTTTATTTCTTAGACTTACAGTAACTCCAAGTACAATTAAAATAAGCAAAATGGTAAGAAAACTTACCAACATTTTTTTGTTCTGTAGAAACTTTTTCATGAAACCAAACTTACTATTCTTAAAATAAAAACCGGCCTAAGCCGATTTTTTTATTTACGGGTTCTCCGCATTACTTCAATATTCTTAAGTGATTCACCAGTACCAATTGCAACACAGTCAAGTGGATCTTGTGCGATAAATACAGGTACTTTAGTTGCTTCTGAAATCACTTCAGAAAGATTCTTAAGCAATGCACCACCACCAGTTAGAACAATACCATGGTCGATAACATCTGCTGCAATTTCAGGAGAAGTTTCTTCAAGAGTTTCTTTGATTGCAACAATAATATCTTGAACAACTTCTTGAATTGCCTTAGCAATATCAACAGCATTGATATCAACTGATTTTGGTAAGCCAGTAACTAAATCACGCCCACGAATATTCATAGATTCAATTTCTTCGGCCTTTTCAACAGAAGCAGAGCCAATTTGAATCTTGATGTCTTCAGCTGTTCTTTCACCAATTAATAAGTTAAAGTTTTGATGAACATAACTCGCAATTGCACTGTTAAACTTATCGCCAGCTTGACGAGTTGACCGACTTGAAACAATTCCTCCTAAAGAAATTGTAGCAACATCAGTTGTACCACCACCGATATCAACCACCATTGAACCAGTTGGATCCATAACTGGAAGTCCAGCACCAATAGCTGCTGCAAATGGTTCCTCAATAACGTAAGCTTCACGGGCACCAGCAACACGTGCGGCATCAATAACTGCACGCTTTTCAACTTCAGTAACACCAGATGGTACACAAATCATAACTGCAGGCTTAGAATTGCCAACTGTCTTTTCCATGAAATACTTAAGCATTGCTGCTGTTGTATCATAATCTGCAATAACTCCATCTTTCATTGGACGAATTGCCTTAATTGTTCCTGGAGTTCTACCAATCATTTCTTTAGCTTCTGAACCAACTGAAATCACTTCACCAGTTTGGGTGTTTTTAGCTACAACTGAAGGTTCACGTAAAACAATCCCTTTACCTTCCATGTAAACCAAGGTATTAGCTGTACCTAAGTCAATTCCGATATTCTTTGATCCTAATCCAAACACGGATATCTCTCCTTATAATTCTGGTCTCAATAAATCTTGACTTATTATAGCATAGATAATTAAGAATCGGCCGGATTTAACGGTATTTTAATAAGCTTTAATATAATTGCTCTTCTTTAAAGCTCAAATATTGCTTTCCAGCAACAATGATATGATCTAAATAATTAATTCCAATTAGCTTAGCTGCTGCCTCTATTTGCCGTGTAAATTCAATATCTTTTTCTGATGGAGTTAAATCACCACTAGGATGATTGTGTGCCATTAAAAAGCTAACACTATTACATAAAACGCCCCAACGAAAAATATCTCGTGGATGAACAACTGAGCGATTAACAGTACCCTGAAATAATAAGCGCTCACTTATAACTTGATTTTTATTGTCTAAATAAAAAACAACCAGTTGCTCCTGTTCAACTCCGAGAAACTTCTCAGTTAAATAACCTCCAACTTCGTGGCTAGAGACAAAACTTTCAAGATGGCCACTCTTCATTTCACGTAAGCGCATCAAAAGAGAAAAACTACGAGACGTTAAGGCTTCTTCTGACTTTCCAGCTAAATAATCAAAAATTTTATTAAAACTCGTTAACTTTTCTCGCTCTAAAAACTTTTTCAAATCCTCAAAAGTAGTAATACCATCTTCTTTTAGCAAAAAGAAAATCTCATCCAACAACTCTTGATCAGTTTTTAATAAATAGTGATCTTGTTTCGGAATTTTCATTAAATTCCTCCTTTCACTATTTATATACGAAAAAACTAAGCTATTTTTTTCAAGAAATCATTAAAATTTGTACAAATTAAACTAGCATTTTCTCGGTCTATCATTTTAGGTGGTAATAAATCAGGAATCATTATTCCTTGGATTCCCGCAGCTTTACTAGCCGCAATACCAGTTGAAGAATCCTCAAAAATGATTACTTCATTTTTACCCAAGCCTAATTTTTGCGCAGCCAATTCATAAATATCTCCAGCTGGTTTTGGGGCCAACTTATTCTCCTTTACATCATCATATGATAAATAAAAGTCAAAATAATTCCTAATGCCGGTTTGCCAAATCGCATGTTCAATCACATTACGATAATTACTTGAAGCAATCACCATGTTTAAATTTAAAGCTTTAAATTTATCAAGAGCTGCTTGAACCCCTACTTGTAATTTTAACTTACCTTCATCAGTCCATTGCCAAACTAGGTCATCAGTTCTTTGAATAAACTGATCTCTCATATGTTCACTTGCAAAATATTTATGATAGAAAGCTTGCATATCAGCTGCTGTAGCTCCTGTAAGTTTCAAATATGAATCTTCAGGGATATTTAAGTTGTATTCTTTGGCAGCTTGAATATTAGCTTTCCAATATAACTTTTCACTATTAACTAATAAACCATCTAAATCAAAAATGACACCTTTAATATCACCTTTTATACCTGAAACTTTCATTATTGTTCTCCTTTATTCAAAATGGCACTTACCAAATAAAATGATCCTGTTACTACCAGGATATCATTTGATTGCATTTTTTGCTTCAAATTGAGATAAGCTTGCCAGTAGTCTTGCTCAAAAGGCAAAGTTACATTTAACTTGTGATAATCAGCTAGCTTAGCTGTTCTAGGATATGGCAAAGTTGTCAGTAATACCTGCTCATCTTTAAACTTGCTTAAAACCTCGGTAATATCTTTATCTTTCATCATTGCTAATAAAACATAAACTTTACCAGAAGTCTTTTCCTTTCGAACGAAAGCTAATAGATTTTCAATTGCTTGAATATTGTGAGCTCCATCTAAAATAATCTGAGGTTTAGTTTGCAATACTTGATAACGCCCCGGGATTTGCGTCTCATTAATTGCTGTTTCAATTTTCGCTTTACTTAAGTGAAGATTAAGTAATTCAAAAACTTTAACACTAAGTGCAATGTCATAACCTTCTACTTGAGGCCGAAGATTAAAACGATAGTTTTGTTTTGAAGTTAATTCAAATACTGATTCAGTGTGTAACTTAAAATCTTGTCCAAGTAAATATACAGGTGCATTTTTTTGCTTAGCCTCAGATAAAACAATCGGTAAAACCTCTTCAGGTAAATTACCTAATACTATTGGAGTCTTCTCCTTAATAATCCCAGCCTTTTCTTTAGCAATATCAGCTAAAGTTGGTCCAATAATTGCTTCATGATCAAGTCCAATTGTTGTTATAACACTCACTTGTGGCACTATAACATTAGTCTTGTCATGTCTTGCTCCAATGCCAACTTCAATCACCGCATAATCACAATTTTGCTTTGCAAAATATAAAAATGCCATAATTACTTCAAATTCAAAAGTTACTAAATTAAAATCAGCTTCTTCTTTTTGAATTTCGGTAATCACTGCAACTACCTGGTTAGCTAACTTAATTAAATCAGCATCTGGAATATTTTTACCATTAATCTGAATTCTTTCATTGAACTCCTTAATATAAGGTGAGACAAAAAGGCCAGTCTTTTGACCGGCCTTTTTGAGTAAATTACTAATGTAATAAGAAGTTGACCCCTTACCGTTGGTCCCCGTAATATGGATAGTCTTCACCTTATCTTGTGGGTTATCAAGCTTAGCTAAAACACGCTTGATATAAGATAAATCACTTTTAGGATGAAGATTAGGTAAGGCATAAAGATAATCTAAGAATTCAGATATCTTATCAAACTTTTTCACATTAACGACTTTCTTTTAATTCTTGCATCCGGGCCTTAACTGCTTCAAGCTGACTTTCATAATCAGCTTGTTTTTCTTTTTCCTTTGCAATTACGGCTTCAGGTGCATTCTTAACAAATCCTTCATTTGAAAGTTTCTTACTTGCACGCATAACTTCGCCTTCAAGACGCTTAGCTTCTTTTTCCATCTTAGCTAATTCTTCATCTAAATCAACAATATCAGCTAATGGGACAAAGATTTGAGCACCTGGAATCACTGCAGTTTTAGCTAATTTTGGTGCAGCAATTTCAGTTGAAACTTCTAATTTCTTAGGATGTAAGAAGTTTTGAACATATTCACTGTTGTCATCCAAAATCTTCTTGTCAGCGGCTTTATCAAGTTGAATCAAGATATCAATTGAACTTGACATTGGAGCATTAACTTCCATCCGAATGTTTCTAACTGCCTTAATAACTTCAATCATGAAGTTCATTTGGTTGTCAGCTTCATTATTTTCAAATTCGGCGTGGGCAACTGGATAGCTAGCAACAGAGATACTCTTACCTTCATGTGGCATTGACAACCATAACTTTTCAGTTACAAATGGCATAATTGGGTGCATGAGACGTAAGATTTGGTCTAAAATCCAAATTAAGTTTTCTTGTTTTCTTGCCTTTAATTCTTCATCGTCGCCATTTAATGCAACCTTAGAAATTTCAATATACCAGTCACAGAAATCGTTCCAAATGAAGTTGTACATTTCTCTACCAGCTTCACCAAATTGGAATTCATCAAATAAGCGATTAACTTCCTTAACAGTATGGTTCAAACGGTCAAAAATCCACTTATCTGCTAAATCAAACTTAGCAACATCTGGCATATGAGCTGGCTTAGCATCGCTAGGCAAGTTCATAATTACGAATCTTGAAGCGTTCCAAATCTTGTTAATGAAGTTCCAAGCGGAATCCATCTTAGTGTAGCTAAAACGAGTATCTTGACCAGGAGCTGTACCGTTAAGCAAGAACCAACGTAAAGCATCAGCACCATATTTATCAATTACATCCATTGGGTCAATACCGTTACCCAAAGACTTACTCATCTTACGGCCTTGTTCATCACGAATTAAACCATGAAGAACAACATGGTCAAATGGCTTTTGCTTAGTAAAGTGCAAACTTTGGAAAATCATTCTGGATACCCAGAAGAAGATAATGTCGTACCCTGTTACCAAGGCATTAGTTGGGAAGTAACGCTTGAAATCTTCAGCATTTTCGTCAGGCCAACCTAAAGTTGAAAATGGCCATAAAGCTGAACTGAACCAAGTATCAAGCACGTCTTCATCTTGTCGCCAGTTTTCAATATCCTTAGGTGCTTCTTCGCCAACGTACATTTCGCCAGTTTCTTTGTTGTACCAAGCTGGAATTCGGTGTCCCCACCATAATTGACGAGAAATTACCCAGTCATGGACATTTTCCATCCATTGTTCAAATGTTTGGCTAAATCTTTCTGGAACAAAGTCAATCTTGCCAGCAGTCTTTTGATTTTCAAGAGCTTTTTCAGCAAGTGGCTTCATCTTAACAAACCATTGAGTTGAAAGACGTGGTTCAACTTGAACACCGCTTCGTTCAGAGTGTCCAACTGAGTGAACGATTGGTTCAATCTTGATTAAGTAACCTTCTTTTTCAAGATCCTTAACTAAGGCTTCACGGCAGTCAAAACGATCCATGCCAGCATACTTGCCACATTCTTCGTTCATAGTACCATTAGCGTTCATAACGTTAATACGCTTAAGGTCATGACGATTACCAACTAAGAAGTCGTTAGGGTCGTGGGCTGGAGTAATCTTAACTAAACCTGTACCAAATTCAGGATCAACGTGTTGATCTTCAATAATTGGAATATGACGACCAACAAGTGGTAAGACTAATTCTTTACCAACTAAATCTTTGTATCTTTCATCCCCAGGAGCAACTGCAACTGCAACGTCACCAAACATGGTTTCAGGACGAGTAGTTGCAATTTCAACAAAGCCACTACCATCAACAAATGGGTACTTAATATGGTAAAAGGCACCCTTGTCATCTTTATGAATAACTTCAATATCACTTAATGCAGTTTCAAGCTTTGGATCCCAGTTAATAATATATTGACCACGGTAGATTAAGCCTTCGTTATAAAGTTGAACAAAGACCTTTCTAACAGCCTTTGAAAGTCCCTTATCTAAAGTAAAACGTTCACGGCTGTAATCAAGAGAAAGTCCTAATTTTGCCCATTGAGACTTGATGATATTTGCATATTCATCTTTCCAGTCCCAAACTTGTTTAACAAACTTTTCTCGACCCATTTGGTGACGATCTAAGCCTTGCTTACGCAACTTTGCTTCAACCTTTGCCTGTGTTGCAATTCCTGCGTGGTCCATCCCTGGCAAGTAAAGGGTGTCATAGCCTTGCATCCGCTTCAACCGAATTAAAGTATCTTGAATTGATGTATCCCAAGCATGGCCCAAATGAAGCTTACCAGTAACATTGGGTGGTGGAATAACAATTGAATATGGGTGAGCTTTTTTATCACCAGATGGCTTGAATAAGTCTTCATCAAGCCAAGTTTGATATCTACCTTTTTCAACCTCATTGGGGTTGTATTTTGGCGCTAAATCTGTCATTTCTACCTCCATAAAAAAAGTCCTAGACTAAAGTCTAGGACGATTAATTAACCGCGGTACCACCTAAGTTAGAGCTAATGTATACTAACTCTCTCTTAAAGCGATAACGGTGCTAATCCGGATAAATTTACTCTTAGTTCAATCTATCAGCTGACCAAGCTACCCGAAGTCTTCTGGCCTCTCAGAATTAATGGCTGTTCTCTGTAAATGAAAACTTCTCCTCTTGGCTATGCTGTTTTATAAAAGAAAGTATAACATAAAAATTACGTACTAACTATCTTTTAAGCTATTTAATTCACTTTTAGTTAATTCACGATAGTGTCCTGGAGCTAAATTAGGGTCTAAAATCAACTTTCCCATGCTTAATCGCTTAAGCTTAACAACACCCAGATCAAACAAACCAAACATCCGCTTGATTTGGTGAAATTTTCCTTCATGGATTGTAATTTCGCATTGTTTTTGATTTTCAGACTTTATTAAAAGCTTAGCTGGAGCTAATTCACTACCATCTACTAAAGTAACTCCCCTAGCAAACGCAGCTTCTACTTTAGGCGTTACTTCACTATCTAATTCTACCCAATAAGTTTTATCGACGTGCTTTTTTGGACTAAGCAAATCGTGATTTAATTGGCCGTCATTAGTTATCAGCAATAACCCGGTAGTATCTTTATCTAAACGTCCAACTGGACTTAGGTTCTGATATAAATCTTTACTGTCTAATAAATCAAGTACCGTTTTTTGCTTTAAATCTTCAGTGGCAGTAATAACGCCAGCAGGCTTATTTAACATAAAGTAATGATACTTTTGATAAATTATCTGCTCACCATTAACTTTAACAACATCAGAATCAGCCACTTGTGCTTTTGCTTGGCCAATAATTTTACCGTTAATAGTAACTTTTTTGGCTTTAATTAAATCGTGGACCTCTTTACGTGAGCCCACATTCATATTAGCTAAGTACTTATCAATTCGCATTAAAGTAAGTCCTGATCAGCTGTTTGATCATCAATAAACTTTTCATTCGGTCTAATGGTGCTTATTTCGATTCCGTCCATCGCTCTTTGTAAAAGTCCATCAACATCAAGACGATTTTCATATTCAATCGCCTTGTCAATTCTAGGCTTAGTCTTAGGACGTGGTGGGGCAAAGATAGTACAACAATCTTCAAATGGCTTAATTGACAATTCAAAAGTACCAATTTCTTCAGCTAAGCGAATGATTTCGGTCTTATCCATTGTTGCCACCGGTCTTAAAACCGGAGTAGTTGTAACATTGTTGATTGCAGCCATTGACTCTAAAGTCTGAGAGGCGACCTGGCCCACAGATTCACCATTAAAGATAGCTAAACCGCCACGTTTTTGTCGAATCATATCAGCTAAACGAAGCATAAAACGACGTTGTACCGTCATTAAATAGCCTTCTGGGAGCTTTTCTTTAATTGTTTCTTGAATTTCTGCAAATGGTACAGCAATAAAAGTAATTTTGCCTGAGTAGTTTGCTAAAATTCCAGTTAACTCCTTGGCCTTAGCTAAAGCCTTATCGCTAGTGTATGGAGGACTAAAGAAGTGAACCATTTCAATATCAACTCCGCGCTTCAAAGCCAAGTATGAAGCTACAGGTGAATCAATTCCACCACTAAGCATCATGACCGCCTTGCCTGCAGTACCAACTGGCATACCTCCAGGTCCATGAAGCAATTGATTAGAAATATAAACTGCATCTTGACGAACTTCAATTCGTAAAACTAAATCTGGATGCTTCATCTCAACTTTAGGTTCAGGTAAGTTATCAAATAAATAATCCCCCACCATTAAGTTAAGCTGATTTGTATCATATTCAAAACGGTGATCAGCTCTCTTAGTGGCAACCTTAAAAGTCATCCCAACCTTATAAGTAGCTTGCATTATTTCTAAGGAAGTCTCTTTAATAGCCGCTAAAGTTTTTTCCGTTCTAATAACAGGAGAATAAGTTTGAATCCCAAAGACCTTTTTCAATCTTTTATCAACTTCTTCAAAAGAAGCGCCATTTAATACAATGTGCATCCGATCATGCTTAGGATAAATCTTAATTGATTCTAAATCTGCTAAGACACGCTCAACATTACCACATAATCTTCCAATAAAGTCTTTACGGTTTTTACCTTTAGTTGACAATTCACCGTAGCGAACCATAACCTCTGTATATTTCATATGCATCTCCTTACTTTAAGTGATTAACCTTGGCAAAATGATGGTAAATTTTATCAAATACATCAATAAATTCATCT
Organism: Lactobacillus psittaci DSM 15354; assembly: GCF_000425905.1. GTDB lineage: Bacteria > Bacillota > Bacilli > Lactobacillales > Lactobacillaceae > Lactobacillus > Lactobacillus psittaci. The sequence goes on along the minus strand of NZ_KE384473.1, from coordinate 109,678 downwards.
GCTTCTGCTAGGCTATTGCTTGCATCAAAGCTTAACCGAATCGCACTAGTAGCAACCTTTTCATCTACTTTCATACTTGCTAAAGTACTTGCTTCATCACTGGTCTTTGAAGCACAAGCACTAGTAGTTGAAACATAAATTCCTTTTGATTCTAAAGTATGCACAAGTGTCTCACCCCGAATTCCCAACAAAGAAAAAGTTAAAACATGTGGAGCAAAATCCGCTTGCATAGGTGAGAAAATAGTGATTCCAGGTTTGTCTTTTAAATAATCAATAATTTTTTGCTTAATTGCACTCTCTTTTTGATAATTGATAGATTCTTTTTCATGAACTAATCTCATCGCCTTAGCAGTTGCAGCAATTGCTGGTAAATTTTCAGTTCCTGAACGCAAGCCCTTTTCTTGGCCTCCACCATCAATTAATGGTTCTAGCATCTTACCAGACTTCTTAAATAAAATCCCCACTCCTCTTGGAGCATGATACTTATGAGCAGATAAACTCATTAAATCTACTCTATCAGTAAAAACTTGTTGCCAAATATCTTTGCCAAAAGCTTGCACATTATCCACATGAAAGACAATATTCGGATAAGCTTCTAAGATTTTAGATACAGCTTGAATTGGTTGAATTGTTCCAATTTCATTATTGACACCCATAATTGAAACCAGAGTTGTATCTGAATCTAGAGCTTTTTTCAAATCATTAGGATTAATTCTACCTTCTTCATCGACTGGCAAATAAGTTACCCTAAATCCTCTTGCCTCTAAATGCTTAAAAGCATTTCTTACACTAGCATGCTCAACACTAGTAGTAATCAAATGACGTCCGAATTCTTTTTTGGACCAAGCAGCTTCTTTAATTGCTAGATTATTAGACTCAGAACCTCCACTGGTAAAAAAGATTTCATGGCTTTGGACACCAAGGATATCAGCAATTTGCTTTCTAGAAGCTTCTAGTAATTGATGTGCTCGATCTCCTAATTTATGTAAACTAGAAGGATTAGCCCAAATTTCTTCACTCACCTTGTTATATGTTTCTAAAACATCAGGATAAATCTTTGTAGTTGCTGAATTATCAAAATAAATCAATGTTTATCTCCTCAAAAAAACGACCTTAACGGTCGTTAACTTAACTTATTTGATTTTAGCTTAAAAGTTGATATGGCGCAATTATTCTTACTTGCGTTCTAAATCAGAATAGTAACTATTTTCCAATCTTTGATAACTACCAGGTTCAACTCGTTCAACCGCAGTAGCAATTGTATCAAGCGCATCTTTATAGTTATATGACTTTTGGTAAAGGTCCATTGTCATTCGACGTGCTTTTTGGATTTGAGGATTATTGGCAAACTTGTTTGAATATTGCATGGTTAATTCAACTAAATTAGCAAAATTAATAATTTGATCTGCTTCTTTTTTTAGGCGCTCGACATCATCAGAAATTTGAATCATTTCTTCAGAAATTTTTTCCATATTAATTCTAACTTGGTTCAATTCTTGACTAGTATGTGCAATTTCATTCACTACTAATGTATACATTTGAACAAAACTGTCAGGCTTTCCAGGTAAATTGCGTCGTTGCAATCTCTTATATACCAATGCTACATCCTGCTTAAAGTTTGAAAGTGAGTCGTTGGCAATAGTTTCAGCTTCATATAAGCCTTCAACATTATCAACAATTTCTTTTTCACGAGCTTCAATTTCATTAATTCTCGCTAACATCTTCAGCCAATTAGCTTTAATTTCTGAATAAACCCCATTACCATCTGCTAAATCTTGTACATCTTGATCATAATTATTTTCCATCTGGTTAACTTCTTTAAGTAGTTTCTTCGCTTCATCAAGCTCACCATGATTTAATTCATAACTTTGATCAATATGTTCAAGCTTTAAAATCAACTGATTGCTATTATTTTCAACATGGGATAAAAGGCGTAATACCTTATCTTGATTATCTTTAATAAATGGACGTGCCTTATATTCCTTAGTTAATAAATCATAAAGTTTATCAATCTCAGATGCAATTTCTTTTGTTTTAGTTTCTGCATCCGCAACTTTTAAGTCAGCTAAAAAATCGTTGCAACTTTCACATTCATCACGAATTGATTTTATTTCAGCTAAAAAGTCAATTTCCTTAATTGCAAATTTTTCTTTTCGCATATTTTTGTAACTACTTGTTAATTCATCAAGTTGTTCAGGAAAAACTTCTTTTAAGGTTTTTTGAACATTTTTAGCCTTGGGCAACTTATCCTTTAGACTAGTTTGTTTAGTATTAATAATTTCTAAAACTCGTTTTCCTTCAACATAGTCACCTTGTGCAGATAAATTCTTCGCTGATTGAAAACTTTGTTCTAAATTACTCAATTCATCTTCAATTTTGTCAATAGCTCGTCCATAGTCATATGAGCCTGCTAAGACTTCTTTTCGCATATTATGGTAAGTCTTAATTAAAGCATCATATTGAACTTGATTAGCCCGATTAGATTCAAGTAATTGCTTAAAAATTTCCTTAGTTTTACCTAAATCAGAACTAATATCATCTAGCTCAAGATCTAGTTCTTTAACTAGCTTTCTAGCTTTGAGTAAGTCATATTTATTTGCAAGTTCACTAGCCTGTTCCATTTTTTCGTGCATTTTTGGAATTCGCTCACTACTTGCTTTATCAAAAACTTTTTTCCATGAATTAAAAGTTTTTAAACTTTCTCCAGCTAAATCCATCTTTTTTAAGCGCTCGATATCAGCTTCAATTCCTGCATCTTCGAGTTCAGTTAAATCATCATCAATTAAAAGCAATAATTGGGTATATCGATGCTTCATAAAGAGCATGCCGCCAATAATTGCAATTAAGAGGACAACAATAATAATGAATAATAAAGATTCTGTTGACGTCATATCCAAATCCTCCAAAACTACATTTAATTATAACAGACTCTATAAAAAGTTAGGATAAAAGCTATGAATAATTATCTTTTTCTTGCAAAAAAACTGCAAAAATAATAGAATAGATTTCGTGTAAAATATTTGCAGCTATAGGTTGGCAAGCTCGTCAACATCTGGAGACGTTTCAGTGAATTAGTAACTCGTGCTGCAATGAGCGAAAGTTCAACTTCAGATGAACGAATGCAGAGCCTATTTCAGATATTTTACTCCATCAATATTATTTTTATTTGATTAATGGAGGATTTTTATGTCAAGATACACTGGTCCAAGTTGGAAAAGATCAAGACGTTTAGGTATCTCACTTTCAGGTACTGGTAAGGAATTAGCTCGTCGTAATTACGCACCAGGTGAACATGGTCCTAACAACCGTGGTCGTCTTTCAGAATATGGTATGCAATTACACGAAAAGCAAAAGCTTCGTTGGATGTTTGGTTTAAACGAACGCCAATTTAGAAACTTGTTCAACCGCGCTGGTAAGATTCGTGAAGGTGAACACGGTACTAACTTCATGGTTCTTCTTGAACGTCGTTTAGATAACATCGTTTTCCGCTTAGGTCTTGCTAACACTCGTGAACAAGCTAGACAATTAGTAAATCACGGTCACATCTTAGTTGATGGTAAGCGTGTTGACATTCCTTCATACGAAGTTAAAGTTGGTCAAGAAATCAGCTTGAAGGAAAAGTCAAAGAACTTACAACAAGTTAAGGACGCTTTAGAAGCAGTTGTAAGTCGTCCATCATTTGTTTCATTTGATGAAAACAAGATGACTGGTACTTTAGTTCGTTTACCAGAACGTGACGAAATGGAACCAGAAATCAACGAAGCCTTAGTTGTTGAATACTACAACAAACTTCTTTAATTTTTGGTTTATTTCAAAAAAGTCTTTCCATTTTCTTGGAAAGGCTTTTTTATTTTTCTTTGATAATAAGGAGGATTTTATGACAGAAGATATATCTGATCGCTTAAAGCAAGCTTCTAATGGTCCACTTCAAACTCGTCCCGACGAACGTAGAAGATATTTAGGTAGCCTACGAGAGAGAGTCTTTGTCAGATTATCAAATCAGGATTTTGCAAATCCTGATTTAGTTAAAGTCTTTTTAGATCATTTTGATGATTATCAAGATTTAACTATTTTAATTAATGGAAAAATCACTGAAAATAATGCTGTTAATCAAATTGAAGCAAAGGCTAGCAAGACGAATATCCCTTTCACTTTAGTTAGTGATGATTCAGCTAAAACGGGACTTGAAGACACTGCAGTTCTAGTAGTTGCAAAAGAAGCCTTAAACCGAAACCGAATTGAAATTGGACAAGTTTATCCCCCTGAATTTCCCAAAACTGAACTTACAGCTCCTAAAAGGAAAAGTTTTTGGCAACGTTTATTTGGAGATAAAAAATGAAACCATTAGCATACCGTATGCGTCCTCAAGATATTGATCAAATTGTAGGACAACAGCATTTAGTTGGCCCAGGTAAAATTATTCGCCGAATGGTTGAAGCCAAACTACTATCATCCATGATTTTATACGGACCTCCAGGTATCGGAAAAACAAGTATTGCAGCTGCAATTGCGGGATCAACTAAATATGCGTTTAGAATGCTAAATGCTGCTACTGATACCAAAAAAGATTTACAACAAGTTGCTCTAGAAGCCAAAATGAGTGGCACTGTTATTTTGCTTTTAGATGAAATCCATCGTTTAGATAAAACAAAGCAAGATTTTCTTTTACCTCTACTTGAATCTGGACAGATTGTTCTTATCGGAGCAACGACTGAAAATCCTTACATTTCGATTTCACCTGCAATTCGATCCCGTTGTCAAATTTTTGAGCTTCATCCCCTTTCTAGTAAAGATGCTAGTATCGCAATCAAGCGCAGCTTAAAAGATGAAAAAAATGGCTTAGGAAAATACCATGTCACCTTAACTCCTGAGGCCGAGCAGCTTTTGCTTGAAAAAGGAAATGGTGATTTACGTGCAACCTTAAATGCCCTGGAACTCGCAGTTTTATCAACAAAAGCGGAAACCAAAAGTGAGACTATTATAATTGACAAACAAATAATGGCAGACTCAATCCAAGTTAAAGTTCAAAACTTTGATGCTAATGGAGATAGTCACTATGACCTAGTTTCCGCTTTTCAAAAATCTATCAGAGGATCTGACACCGATGCTTCTTTACATTATTTAGCAAGACTAATTGAAAGTGGTGATTTAATCTCGATTTGTCGTCGACTACTTGTCATTGCTTATGAAGATATCGGTTTAGCCAACCCTTCAGCTTGTCAAAGAGCTGTAAGTTCTGTCTGGACTGCGCAGCAAGTGGGGTTACCTGAAGCAAGAATTCCTTTGGCAAATGCAGTGATTGAACTTTGCTTATCCCCTAAAAGTAATAGCGCAATTTCAGCCATTGATCAGGCCTTAATGACAGTCAAAAATAAAAATATTGGAACAATCCCTGATTCATTAAAGGATGCGCACTATAAAGGTGCACAAAAGTTAGGGCATGGCATAGACTATAAATACCCTCACGCATTTCCTTCTGATTGGGTCGCACAGCAATATCTACCTGATAACCTTAAAAATGAAAGTTACTTTGAACCAAAGGGAAACTCCAAGATTGAAGAGGCTTATAAGCAGCAATATCTGAAGTTAAAAGCTATGCAAAAAAAGCAGCTACAATAGCCATAAATTAATGATGTTAGCGAATTCAATTTCTTGACTTTTCTTTAAAACTTGGTAATATAATAAGTGATTCGAGTTGATCGATATAATTACTAAGTTGACCGATCAAACCTACGACGTGGTAGCTTGTAAATAACTACTGAATCGGAATGCTGTCTTTGTTACAGAATCCATATTCACTGCGATACAGGCTAAAGTACTTGCTAATAGCGGGCTCAACAAGCGTCATTATATGTTCGACAGTCAACTCGAATTATCTTGATTTTAACAGCGGCCTCTTCGGAGGTCGTTTTTTTTGGAGAAAAATTTATGCTTATCACTTTACTAATGGATGTATTCTTACTACTTTTACTAATTATAGGATTAAACTGTAGCTTATCTCATCATGAACGCTTTTTATTCTATACGAAGGCAGATGATCCTACACTACCGCAAAAAATTAAGATTTTCGGAATACTTTTATTAATTACTAGTATATTTGGAATGGTCATCTCGCTTTTCTTACCAACTATCTATAATTTAGTAACGCTTACTGTTGCTTGTATGATTTCGTTTTCATTTTCTTTACTTTTACAATCAAAAAAGTAATATCTTCTTCAAAGTTTTTGGTAAAATAAAAGTAGGGAGAGGTGTTTCAAATGTTAAAACAATATCGTCATATCCAAGTTGCTATTGATGGTTCAAAAGAAGCTGATGCAGCTTTTCAAAAGGCTGTTGCTATTGCAGCACGTAATGATGCTGATTTGGAAATCTTACATGTCATCGATACCAGATCATTCCAAAATGTTTCTAGTTTTGATTCTGCAATGGTTGAACAAGTTTCAAAAGAAGCTGAAACCAAATTAAAGGAATACCATCAAAGAGCTATCAAAGCTGGAGCTAAGAAGGCAAATTATACTGTCGAATTTGGCTCACCAAAAACAATTATTAGTCACGATTTTCCAAAGAAAAAGAATATTGATTTAATTATTTTAGGAGCTACTGGACTTAATGCTGTAGAAAGAATATTATTAGGTAGCGTTACTGAATATGTCAGTCGTACAGCAAAATGTGACGTTTTAGTCATTAGAAATAAATAATCTAATATAAAATAGAAAAAAACAGATTAACTTCAAAAGTTAATCTGTTTTTTATTATCTTTTTAAAAGTCTCCAGCGGTTGAAAACATGTAATCTTTATTGTGGAATTTCATTGAAAAAATCAATCCAATACCAATCATATTCCCAACTAAAGCACTACCACCTTGAGAGACAAATGGTAAAGGAATACCAGTTAATGGTAATAAATCGATACTCATACCAATATTTTCAAATACATGGAATAAAATCATCATAATAATTCCAGTTGAAATATATGTACAAAAAGCGTTTCTAGTGTCAAAACTAATTTTACACATTTGGATAATGAGATAGAGATAAATCATGATTAAGACTACTCCACCAACAAAACCAAAACTTTCGCCAATTACTGAAAAGACCATATCCGAACTTCTAACTGGAACATAAACACTAGACTTTCCAAAGCCAATTCCTAATATTTGACCTGACCCAATTGCCTTCATACTTTGCCATAGCTGGTATGCACCTGAAGAAGTATCACCTGAAGGATCAAGCCATGAATTAATTCGCTCGAACTGATAAGCTTTGAAGAAGTGACTTAATAACTTCATGCCCCAATCTGTTGTAACTAGAAGAATCGTAGTTGTCGCAACTATTGCGACGAAAATAAACATTGGCAAAATTATCTTCCAGCTAATACCTGATACTAAGATTACTCCACCAACAATGGCAAAGAATACCAACATCGTACCAAAGTCATTTTGCAGCTTTAATAAAACTGCAATTGGTGCTAACCAAGCAAAGATTTTACCTAATAAGAGCCAATCATTCTTAATAGTATGAACAAAATATTTATTGTGGTCTTCTACTACCCTTGCAATCATTAAAATAAATGCTGGCTTCATCACTTCTGATGGCTGAAAAGTTAAACTACCTAATTTAAACCAACTCTTGGCACCATTATTAGCAAAACTAGTTCGGTCATAAAAAATTAAAACTAGAATCAATAAGATAATTCCTAAAGCGTATGCATATGGAGCAATTTTAAAGAGCTGCTCAGCATCAAATTGAATAATTAAAATAACTAATCCAACTGATAAAAGATACCATACTCCTTGACCTAATACTGCCTTAAGTGGTGAACCTAGCGTAGAATCATGTGATGCTGCAATCCAAATACCATAGAAACTAATAATTGCTAGCAAGCCAATTGCACCGATAATTCCCCAGGCAATACGATCATATATATCTCGATTATTTTGTATTTGTGCCATTAATTAATCACGTTCCAAAATTTATTTTTCATGTAATGCAAAGTAAGAAAGCAAATCATTGATACTACTTTCTAAAGTCTTTGAAAATAAGACATTATTTGTCTTCGTTGTAGTAGCGCGGTAGCGCCCATCAATCTTTTCAATTAAACCGATTGATTTTTTGTTAGGTATAATGATTTCCCAACTAGGATTAGCTTGACCCTTTAATTCATTTACTTCAATAGCAATATTTTCTAGTTTTTTAGACATAAATAACTCCTACTTAGAATGGAATTTCTTGACGATTATTTCATCCATATAACGTTCAGGATGAGGGTTGCGCTTAACAGTAAATTTATCTGGAACTGGATCAACACCGCCATGTACAAAAGGATTACAGCGTAAAATCCTCGCAATCCCCATAATTCCTCCTTTAATCAAGCCATGTTTTTGTAAACTAGTAATCATATAACTTGAACAAGTTGGATAATAGCGACAAGTCGGTGGGAACAAGGGCGAAATAAACTTTTGATACCCTTTAACCAAATAAATTATAATCTGTTTCAATTTTGCTCCTTAATGTCCTTGGTGCTTTTCAATATTTTTAAGTAAGGCACCTGTTCCAAGAGCTACAGCTTCAAGTGGAGAATCTGCAGTTAGAACTGGAACTTGTAAGTAATATGAAATCAACTTATCAAGTCCTTGCAATAATGCACCACCACCAGTTAACATAATGCCACGATCAATGATATCAGCAGATAATTCAGGTGGAGTTTGTTCCAACACTTGCTTAGTTGCAGCAACAATTTGCATTAACCCATCATGCAAAGCTTCTTGAATTTCAGGTGCTGTTACAGTAGTTTGCTTAGGTAAGCCATCTACCATATCACGACCACGAACAGTAATTGTTTTTTCTGGATCTGGTTCAAAAGCAGATCCAATTTCAATCTTAATTTGTTCAGCTGTCCTTGCACCAATCAATAGATTGCGATTATTCTTGATATAAGCAACAATCGCTTGGTTCATCTTATCGCCAGCCCAACGAAGTGAACGTGCAGTTACAATTTCACCCATTGATAAAACAGCAATATCAGTAGTACCACCACCGATATCAATAACCATATTACCCTGAGGTTTGAAAATATCTAACCCAGCACCTACAGCCGCTACCTTAGGTTCAAAGTCAAGATATACTTTGCCACCACCAGATTTTTCAGCAGCTTGAATAATGGCCTTTTGCTCAATTGAAGTAACTCCAGTTGGAGCACAAATTAAAATGTTAGGTTTAGCCATGAAACCTTTAACATTTAATTTTTCAATGAAATAGCTCAACATTGCTTCGGTAATATCAAAGTCCGCAATTACACCATTTTTTAAGGGGCGAATAACTCGAATGTTGCCTGGAGTTCTACCAACCATTTCATAAGCTTCAGTTCCGACAGCTACGACTTGATTATCTTTAGTATTAACTGCAACCACTGAAGGTTCATTTAAGACGATTCCTTTGCCAGAAACATTAATTAAAACATTTGCAGTTCCTAAATCGATTCCGATATCTTTTGCCAATAGTATTTCCTCCAAATTAATATCAGAAAAATTATACCATATTTAGCAAGCTCTTGCTTTACCAACCCTCTTAGCTTTAAGTAAATATTAAAAGAGATTGGTTAAGGTTGTAGAATAATCCATAAAAGAAATAATAAATTGTGCAACCAGATATCCTAAAGCAATTGAAATGAAATTATATAAAATTTGCGCTTCAAAGATTCCCTTTATTTTTAGGAATTTACTTATATCAAGTGCTCTAACAGCTCTAAATGCAAGAGCTATCATTAAAAAATAAATAACTAGTGCTAACAAAGCATGTACTCCAACTTGTTGCATTTTATTTCTCCTTATCAAAAAAGCAAACGCCGAAGCGTTTGCTTAATTTATTTTTCTGCATCTCGATGAACGTTAATTCTATTAACGGCTCTTCTGAGTGCAACAGAAGCTCTTTCATATGAGCTCTGATTGTGACTTGCTTTTGCCTCTTCGAGGTGCTTTTCAGCACGCTCTTTAGCAGCCTCAGCTCTAGAAAGGTCAATATTTCTAGCTCTTTCAGCGCTATCAGCAATAATTGTTGCCACATTATTAGCAAAGTCGATATAACCACCGTTTACCGCAATGTGATCAACATGTTGATTATTTTCTTTACTTCTCTTAACTCTAACATCACCTATGGCAAGCGGTGTTAAGAAAGGCGTGTGATTATACATAACAGCTCTTTCCCCATCTACCGCGCGCATAACGACGATACTAGATTTATGAGAATAAATTAACCCATCAGGAGTAACAATATTTACAGTCATAAGTTTTTCAGATTCTGCCATTAGACATCACCCTACTTTTCTGCTAATAAGGCTTTAGCTTCTGGATCAGATGGTGTAACACCTAATTTTTCAGCCTTCTTAAGAACATCTTCAATTGGTCCAACACCTCTAAAGGCATCTTCAGGTAAATCATCTAAATGTCCTTCAAGAATCATCTTAAAGCCTTTAATTGTTTCCTTAACTGGTACATATGAACCTGGAACACCAGTAAACGTTTCAGCAACGAAGAAGTTTTGTGACAAGAAGAATTGAATCTTACGAGCTCTGGCCACAATTAATTTTTCTTCATCTGATAATTCATCCATCCCCAAGACAGAAATAATATCTTGCAATTCATGGTAACGTTGTAAAACATGTTGTACTTGAGTTGCAACTTGGTAGTGTTCTTCACCAACAACTTCTGGGTCTAACGCACTTGAAGTTGATTCAAGTGGGTCAACCGCTGGATAAATACCTTGTTCTACCAAACTACGTTCAAGGTTAGTAGTAGCATCAAGGTGGGCAAAAGTAGTTGCTGGAGCTGGGTCAGTATAGTCATCGGCAGGAACATATACCGCTTGAATAGAAGTTACAGAGCCCTTCTTAGTAGAAGTAATTCTTTCTTGTAACTGCCCCATTTCTGTTGCCAAAGTTGGTTGATAACCAACAGCACTTGGCATACGACCAAGTAAGGCAGAAACTTCTGAACCAGCTTGAGTGAACCGGAAAATGTTATCGATGAATAAAAGCACATCTTGGCCTTCAACATCTCTAAAGTATTCAGCAATTGTTAATCCGGTTAAAGCAACTCTCATTCTGGCACCAGGTGGCTCATTCATTTGACCGAAGACCATGGCAGTTTTGTCTAAAACGCCGGATGCCTTCATTTCAAAGTAAAGGTCATTACCTTCACGCGTTCTTTCACCAACACCAGTGAAAACAGAAATACCACCGTGTTCTTGGGCAATATTGTGAATTAATTCTTGGATAATAGTTGTTTTACCAACACCGGCACCACCAAATAGACCAACCTTACCACCACGAACATAAGGTTCAAGGAGGTCAATAACTTTAATACCAGTTTCCAAAATTTCACGACTAGTTGTTAAGTCTGAATATTTTGGTGCTTCCTTGTGAATGCTATCGCGACGATGATCTGCTGGGAACTTTGGACCATTATCAATTGGTTCACCAAGAACATTGAACACACGTCCTAATGTATCTTCACCAACAGGGACTGAGATTGGTGCACCAGTGTCAACAACCTTCATCCCTCTTCTTAAACCGTCGGTAGATTCCATTGAGATAGTTCTTAAGACACCATCACCAAGTTCAAGTGTAACTTCAAGGGTAATAGTTTCATCATCAGATTTGATAACGTTCAAAGCGTTGTTAATATCAGGTAAGTTCTTATCGATTGGGAATTGAACATCAACAACCGGTCCAACGACTTGGACGATTTCACCTTCACTCACAATATCTACCTCCTTTACATTTAATCTAGAGCATTTGCACCACCGATAATTTCATTCAATTCAGTGGTAATTTGTGCTTGTCTTGCACGGTTCATTTGAGTGGTTAAAGTAGAAACTAAATCGTTTGCATTATCAGAAGCAGCTTGCATTGCAGTCATTGAACTTGCATGTTCTGCTGTTTTGGCATCCAAAATAGCTCCATAAATAGTTGAACGAGCAAATTGTGGTAATAATGATTTTAATGCGGTATCAATATCTGGATCGATATCGTATTCTATTTCATTTTGCTTTTCCGCTTCCTGACTATCAATATCTAAATCAGAAATTGGTAGCATTTTTTCAACTCGAAAAGCTGAAGATAACGAATTTACGTGGTGCGTATAGCAAACGTATAATTCATCATAAACACCATTAAGATACATCTTAATAGCAGTTGATACCACAGGTAAAACTTCATTAAAAGAAGGTACGTCAGAAATGCCACTATTTTCATAAACAACATTAAGATTATTCTTTTTGAAGAATCTAGCTCCAACGCTACCGATTGACAGAACTTTTACTTGCTTGTTTTCAGCTTCAGAATCCTTAAATAATTCCATCATATTTTTGATGACAGAAGAATTATAAGAACCAACCAATCCACGGTCACCAGTGATAACTAAATAACCAGTGGTTTTAATCTCTTTTCGAGGTTGAATTAAATCAGAAACAATTCCCAAACCAAAAACATTACTATAATCTAACTTAGCAACATTCTTGGAATTAACTGGGACATTTTCGCTCTTTAAGTGTTCAACGATTTGTGCACTCATCAAACGTGAGACGGTCTTTTTCAGACTATCGTTATATAACGTATAGCCTTTATCTTTTCTTTCAGTTTGATTCAATTTAGCAGCTGATACCATTCTCATAGCTTGAGTAATCTTACCAGTTTGCTTAACTGAAGCAATTTTTTTCTTTAATTCAAGTAAAGAAGCAGGCATAAATTACCTCCTAGTTCTTACTTGTTGGTGTAAAGCCTTCGTTAAAGTCTTTGATAGCTTTATTCATTTGATCTTCATCAGGCAATTCACCAGTTTCACGAATCGTCTTTAGTAAGTCTGCATGACTTGATTCAAAGTTTTCATCAAGTTCATGTTCATATCTTGATACATCTTCCACTGGAATTGAATCAAGAAAGCCGTGAGTTAAAGCATAAAGAATCAGAACTTGCTTTTCAACAGGAAGTGGTTCATGAAGTGGTTGCTTCAAAACTTCAACAATGCGGCGACCACGGTTAAGCTTAGCTTGAGTAGCTTGATCAAGATCACTACCAAATTGAGCAAAACTTTCAAGTTCTCTAAATGATGCTAAGTCAACACGTAAAGTACCAGCAACCTTCTTCATAGCCTTAATCTGGGCGCTACCACCAACACGAGAAACAGAAGCACCGGCATCAATCGCTGGACGTGTACCAGCAAAGAATAAATCACTTTGCAAGAAAATCTGTCCGTCAGTAATTGATATTACGTTAGTTGGAATATATGCAGAAATATCTCCAGCTTGAGTTTGGATAAATGGTAACGCAGTTAATGAACCGCCACCAAGTTTATCACTTAACTTAGCACTTCTTTCAAGTAAACGTGAGTGTAAGTAGAAGACGTCACCAGGATATGCTTCACGACCAGGCGGACGACGGAGAAGTAAGGAAAGTTCACGATAAGCTACCGCTTGCTTGGATAGATCGTCAAAGACAATCAAAACATCCTTACCATTGTACATAAATTCTTCACCCATAGCGGTACCAGCATATGGTGCTATATAAAGCAATGGTGCTGGAGCACTTGGGCCGGCTTCAACGACGATAGTATAATCCATCGCGCCAAAACGCTTCAAAGTTTCAACTTGACTTCTAATAGTTGATTCTTTTTGACCAATCGCAACATAAATACAGATAACGTCTTGACCCTTTTGGTTCAAAATGGTGTCAATCGCTAAACTAGTCTTACCAGTCTTACGGTCACCAATGATCAGCTCACGCTGACCTCTACCAATTGGAACCAAGGCGTCAATGGCTTTAATACCGGTTTGAAGTGGTTGACTAACAGATTGACGATCCATAACGCCAGGAGCTTTAGATTCAATTGGACGAGTTTTATCAGTCTTAATTTCTCCTAAGCCATCAACTGGTTGCCCCAATGGGTTAACAACACGGCCGATTAAAGCATCCCCAACTGGAACTTCCATAATTCGACCAGTTCTCTTTACTCGGTCACCTTCTCTAATGTTGTCAAATCTTCCCAAAATGATGATACCAACATCATTAGTTTCAAGGTTTTGAGCAATACCATAAGAACCATTATCGAATTCCAATAACTCATTAGCTAAAACGTTGTTTAAGCCGTGAGCACGGGCGATACCGTCACCGACATAGGTAATAACACCAACTTCGTCGATATTGAGCTTGTCATCGAAGTGTTCAAGTTGTTGCTTGATCAATGAGCTAATTTCTTCCGCTTTGATGCTCAATGGTTTCACCTCTTTTAAATATTATCAATTAATTGTGCACGAATTTTTTTCAACTTAGTCTTTACACTGCCATCAATAACATAATCTTCAACTTGTAAAATTACGCCACCAATTAAACTTGAATCAACTTCATTAGTTAAATAAAGTTTTTTCAAGCCATGTTTTGAAGCATAAGCTTCACTAAGTCTATTTAGTTGTTCGTCATCAAGTGCAACAGCACTTGTGGCAATTCCGTAGGCAATATTTTTTGAACGATTATAATAAACGTTAAATTGCTCTACAATTTCAGGTAGCACATTAAAACGGTTATATTCGAGCAATAATTTTAAAAATTCTTGTACTTGTGCACAAAAATCTGCACTAATCTTAGCTAATAACTCACTCTTCTCAGTTGCAGAATATACAGGATCTGTAAATACGTCGACTAAACGTGGATTATCAGCTAAGGCAGTCTTTAAAACATCCATTTCATCATGGATTTGCTCTAAAGTATTGGTGTCTTGCCCGAAGCCATATAACGCTGCTCCATAGCGTGCACCAATTTCTTCTCTACTTAATGCCATTATTTATCCAACCCCTTAATAAATTGGTCGACTAAATCTTTTTGATCTGCAGCATTCAAGTTCTTAGCAATTACTTTTTCAGCAATTAACACTGACAAGTCTGCTACTTGAGCTTGAGCTTCATTTAAAGCATCAGTTTTTGCTTGTGCAGCATCTTCTTTTGCTTTCTGACGAATACCTTGAGCATCAAGATTTGCTTGATTCAAAATATCCTTGCCTGCAGCTTCGGCATTTGTTTTTGCAGTAGAGAGAATCTTTGTTGCTTCTTGCCGTGAGCTCTTTAATTGGGCTTCACGCTCATTTGCAAGTACTTCTGCTTTTTTACGATCATCAGCAGCTTTATCAATATCTTCGATAACTTGTTGACGACGTTTTTCCATCATGTCTGTGACTGGGCCCCAGGCATAATGCTTTACTAATAAAAGTAAAATTGCAAACAATACAAGGTAATAGAGCGTATCGCCTAAATAAAGGCTTGATTCGGCAGCCATAAATAATGTCATATACTGCCCTTCTCTCTATTTAAACTACTAATCTTCAAAAGTTGCCTATTTACCCATAAAGAAGATCAAGAAGGCAATAACAATCGCCAAAATAGGAACGGCTTCGATCAAACCAACACCAATAAACATAGTTGAACGTAATTCGCCTGCGCTTTCAGGTTGGCGAGCCATACTCTTAATGGTAGTACTAATAACTTTACCGTTACCGTAAGATGCAGCCAAAGCTGCTAAACCTGCGGCGATAGCAACAGCTAAAAACTTCATAAAATAACCTCCGAAAATTATTCCTGTGTAACCTTCTTACCAATGTAAACCATTGAAAGGGTTACGAATACATATGCTTGGATAGAGCCAATGAAGACTGAGAAACCTTGCCAGATAAGGGTCAAAGGTGCTGATAAGATAATAGTTGGAATACCAAAACTATGGGCAAACTTATCACCAATTAAAGTTAACAAAACTTCACCAGCATAGATATTACCGTACAAACGAAGTGACAATGTTAAGAAATTAGTGAACTCTTCCAAAATATTAATTGGAATGAATAATAACATTGGTCGGCCATAGTTCTTAAAGTAACCCAAACTTCCAAACTTCTGAACCCCAAAATTATATGAAAGTAGCAATGTCATCATTGCCATTGTCATCGTAATTGCAGGATCAGCAGTTGGTGACTTTAATAGCATTAACCCATTGAAATCCTTAACCTCAAGGAACAAACCTAATTGGTTTAACCACCAAATGAACAAGAAAAGAACAAATGCATATAGAGATAAATGCTTTTGAGCAGCTTCATCTTCAACATTACTCTTAACAATATCATTGGTAAAATCAATCATGTATTCTAATACATTTTGTTTCTTATTAGGTCGCAATTCAACTTTGCGAGCTAACCAGATACACATTAATAATACGATGACTGCAACTAAGGTCCCACCAAGAATATTACTGGTGTTAAATCTTAGACCTAAGAATTCGAAGACTTCGGGTTTCTCCATTACTTCGTGACCTCCTTTCCTGTGCTGAATACCTCAAACACGCTTTTCATGATACCACCAATTTTAGGTTTTTGTAAAAAATGAAAGCGGATTTACTTAAAACTTTTTTATATTATAACTACAAAAGTGCCTTATTTGGTACCAAAAAGTCGGTCACCGGCATCCCCTAATCCAGGGAAGATGTAGCCATTATCCATAAGTTTTTCATCTTCAGCTGCAGCATAGATATCTACATCCGGATTTGCTTCTTGAACTGCCTTAACACCTTCTGGAGCAGCAACCAAAACAGCTAAGCGAATGTTTTTAGCGCCACGCTTTTTCAATGCTTCAATTGCCATGTTTGAACTACCACCTGTAGCAAGCATTGGATCTACAATAATTACGTCACGTTCTTCAATATCAGGTGGCATCTTGAAGAAGTATTCATGAGGCTTTAAAGTCTCTTCATCACGATACATTCCAATATGGCCAACTTTAGCAGATGGAATCATTTGTAAAACGCCATCAACCATTCCTAGTCCGGCTCTTAAAATTGGAACAATGACTAATTTCTTACCAGCTAATTCTTTTTGAGTAGTTTTGCCGATAGGAGTCTCAATTTCCACATTTTTTAGTGGCAAATCGCGAGTCATTTCATAAACCATCAAACCACCAATTTCACCAACGATTTGTCTAAATTCGTTGGTACCAGTAGTCTTTTTTCGAATGATTGTCAACTTGTGCTGAATCAATGGGTGATTCAATACAGTAAATTTTCCCATATTAGCCTCCTTAAAAATACCAATATCATACTTATTTTAGTAAAAAAAGCGAAAGGTTTAAACCTTTCGCTTAAATTTATTTTTTAAAATGGTGACCTGCTGCAGCCTTGTTTAATCGGTTCATGTATGCCAAACTCTTTTCGCCCTCATCGAAGCCTTGGACGTAAATAGTCTTAATCTCATCTTCATCGTCAAAGAATCTAAGAGCGCTAAATAAGTTGTGATCAGCATCTTTTAAGTCTTTGCCTAAGCTAAATTTATTCTCTACAGGTAAATTTAGCTTAGCTAAAACACTATCAAGAGCAGCAACAGCAGTATCTGACTTAAAGTCAATTTTTTCAAAATCATTTACATCATCTACCACCCAAACTGGAGCACTAGGTGCATAATGACGATACTTCATTCCTGGAGCCTTAGGAATGGCCTTATCAGAAACTTTTCCAGTATTAATTAATACTTTTTCTCCTAAAACTTCACTTAACTCTTCAGGTGTAATTTGACCAGGACGCAAAACAATTGGAGTTTCAACTGATAAATCAATAATTGTTGATTCAAGACCCACTTCAGTAGCGCCACCATCAATAATTGCACTAATTTTGCCTTTTAAGTCATGGTAAACATGCTCTGCAGTTGTTGGAGATGGTTTAGTCGAAGTGTTAGCTGAAGGGCCGACAATTGGATAACCAAGTTTTGAAATTAATTCATGAGTTAATTCATCATTTGGGCATCTAAATGCAGCAGTCTTTAACCCACCAGTAACAGCATCTGGTAAGCTACCTTCTTTAACTAATAAAAGAAGTGTTAAAGGACCTGGCCAAAAGTGTTTAATTAACTTTTCAGCACGTTCTGGGACAAATTTAGCATAGCGTTTCATCATGTTTTCATCACTAACAGTAACGATTAAAGGATTATCGCTAGGACGGCCTTTAGCCTTATAAACATTTTTAACACTTTCTTCTTTAGTTGCAATTGCACCAAGGCCATAAACAGTTTCAGTTGGAAATGCAACTAAATCACCATTTCTTAGAAATTCAACCGCTTGATTAATTTGATCCTTCTTCAAAATTTGTGTTTCCATTATTTTTGCCACTTTCCATATACCATTCTCGGCTTACCGGCTAAATCATCTTTAAATTCGATATCAAAGTCCGGTAATTCTGTTGCAAACAGCTTAGCTAATTCAGCTTTTTCACTAAAGCCAAATTCTAAGAAAAACTCGCCCCGACTAGTTAAATGCTTACGAATTTGCTTAGCGAATCTGCGATAAAACTCTAGGCCATCTTCTCCACCAAAAAGCGCTTCTTCTGGTTCATTTTGTAAAACATTACTATCCATTAGATTCTTTTCTTCAGGCTTAATGTATGGCGGATTTGAAATGATTAAATCGAATTCTTCTAAACCAATTAAAACATTCGCCTTACGAACAGTTATATCAAGGTCAAATTTCAAGAAATTTTCTTCACAGATTCTTAAAGCAGAATCAGAAATATCACTAGCATATAAAGTTAAATCTTTGATACCTTTTTTGGCAGCTTCTTTAGCTAATGCAACTATAATTGCCCCTGAGCCAGTGCCAAGATCTAAGATCTTCATCCCATCATGCAAATGCTCCAAGGCCCATTCAACTAGCTCTTCAGTTTCAAAACGTGGAATAAGCACTCCTCTTTGCACCATAAGCTTATAGCCTAAAAACCAGGCATAGCCGAGAATATATTGGGGTGAAACATTTCTAGCTAATTTTTTAAAGTCTTT
This sequence comes from Lactobacillus psittaci DSM 15354, assembly GCF_000425905.1. GTDB lineage: Bacteria > Bacillota > Bacilli > Lactobacillales > Lactobacillaceae > Lactobacillus > Lactobacillus psittaci. The sequence goes on along the minus strand of NZ_KE384473.1, from coordinate 90,837 downwards.
TTGAAGTTGCTTTTCTAATTCATTACTTACTTCTGAATCTTGCTTTAATTTAAATTCACTTGGAGTTAAATTAGCTCTTTCGCTGACAAGATAAGTAATATCATCAATACTTGCCTCAGGGGCCTTTTCTTGTCCGAGTTGAACTAATTGTTTTAATGTTTTAGGCATTATCTTCTGCCAACTCCTCTAATTGCTTAGTTTGGTAGTGAACAATTAATGCTGAAATAATTTCATCAAGTTCACCATTCATAATTCGGTCTAACTTGTTTAAGGTCAAACCAATTCTGTGATCAGTTACCCGGTTTTGAGGATAGTTGTAGGTTCTAATTCTTTCTGAACGATCCCCAGTACCAACAGCATTTTTACGCTTTTCGTCGTAACTTGCTTGGTTTTGACTTTCATAGTAGTCATAGACACGAGACTTCAAAATTTCCATGGCCTTAGCACGGTTTTGTTGCTGACTTCTTTGGTCTTGCATCGCAACCACGATACCTGTTGGAAGGTGGGTCATACGAACGGCACTAGAAGTTTTGTTAATGTGCTGACCACCGGCACCACTTGAACGGTAAACATCAACTCTGATATCTTTTGGATCTAAGTCAATATCTACTTGTTCATATTCAGGCATAACGGCAACTGTAGCGGTTGAAGTATGAACACGGCCTTGAGATTCAGTTACTGGGATTCTTTGAACACGGTGAGCTCCGTTTTCATATTTTAATTTTGAGTAAACCTTGTCCCCAGTAATCATGATAGCAACGTGCTTATAGCCACCAACTTCTGTGGTTTCTTCATCAATAACAGAAATCTTCCAGCCTTGAGTTTCAGCGTATTTTTCATACATTCTAAGTAAGTCGCCAGCAAATAAAGAAGCTTCATCCCCACCAGCAGCTCCACGGATTTCCATAATGATATCTTTATCATCATTAGGGTCTTTTGGAAGCATTAAAATCTTGATTTCTTCTTCAAGGTCAACAACTTCTTTTTCTAAGTCGCTATTTTCTTCCTTAGCCATTTCAACTAAATCTGCATCAGATTCACTTTCAATAATCTCCTTATTATCAGAAATAGTCTTTTGGTCTTCTTGATACTTACGATACTTTTGGACAACTTCACGCATATCCGCTTCTTCTTTTGAAATTTCCATATAACGCTTAGTATCGTTAATAACTTCAGGGTCAGCCATTAATTCTTGAATTTCTTCATAACGAGCTACTAACCCTTCAAGTTGGGCCATTACTTTATCCATTTAATCGTTCCTTTCTTAATCTTGGCGTTTTTGTCCTGGATGATTGTAGTGAAAACGACAAACTGGGTAGTAAGATTCATCGCCACCAATTTGAAGTTGCGCTCCTTCATAAACTGGCTTTCCATCTTGAACCCGAATAACCATTGTTGCTTTACGTCCACAATAATGACAAATTGTTTTCATCTCTTCTATTTTATCAGCATAAAGCAATAAATACTTGCTTCCTTCAAATAAATTATTTTGGAAATCATTCTTTAATCCAAAAGTCATCACAGGTATATGTAAATCATCCACAATTTTCGCACATTCTATCACATGATGCTTATTTAAAAATTGCGCTTCATCAATTAATACACAGGCAATCTTCCCATCACCATTAGCAATATCTTGATCATTATGTTCTTTAACATAATCAAAAACATTCATATCATCATCAATTGGTGTCGCCTTACTATTTAACCCAATTCTTGACGCAATTACTCCTCGACCACTACGATCATCTTTTCCACTTGTCATCAATGCAATCTTGCGGCCTTGCATTTGGTAATTATGTGCAACTTTTAAAATTTCAATTGTTTTTCCACTACTCATTGTGCCATAACAAAAAAATAATTGTGCCATCTTTTATACCCCTTTGTAAAACTTCCTTTAACAGTATAGATGAAATTTTAAATTTGTGCAGTCAAAGCTTTAAAATATCGTTTTCTACTTTATCATATGATATAGTAAAAATTAGTTCTGAATTGAAAAAGGGGTTACAAAATGAACTTTAAATCTGCTTTTGCAAGTTTAGTGGGAAAATCATCATATTGGATATTACACAACATTTTTAAGGGTGGTACTAGCTTCCCAGGTAAAATCGCCATGAAACTGGATCCTGATATTTTATCACATTTGGCTAATGACTATGAAACCATCGTTGTTACAGGTACAAATGGTAAAACCATGACCACAGCTTTAATTGTTAATGCCTTAAAAGAAAAATATGGTGATATTTTAACTAATCCTTCAGGCTCAAACATGCAACAAGGAATTGTCACAGCATTTTTATGCCACCACAAAAAACATGCTGGCCGTAAAATCGCCGTTCTTGAAGTAGATGAAGCTAACGTTAAGGCTGTCACCCAGTTATTGCATCCTAAGGCTTATGTTTTAACCAATATTTTCCGTGATCAAATGGATCGTTATGGTGAAATTTACACAACTTACGAAAAGATTGTTGACGGCATTAAGTTAGAACCCAATGCCAAGATTATTGCTAATGGGGACGCAAGTATCTTTTCATCTGTCGATTTACCTAATCCTAAGGTTTTCTTCGGTTTTGAAACTAAAGATGAAAATCAGGCTAAAGACACAAAAGCTAGCGTCAATACTGATGGCGTTTTATGTCCTAAATGCAACCATGTCATCCACTACCACCAAATCTCTTATGCTAACTTAGGTGATTTTTTCTGTCCAAATTGTGGCTATAAGCGACCAGAATTAACATACAAGTTAAAAGAAATTATTAGCCAATCACCAAGTAAAATCGCCTTTAAGATTGAAAATTCTAACTTTGAAATTAATATTGGTGGGACTTACAATATCTACAATGCTTTAGCAGCCTTTAGCGTTGCTAGAGAATTTGGCGTTAGTGAAGCTGAAATTGCTGCCTCATTTGCTAAAAATAAACGTATTTTTGGTCGTCAAGAATTAATTAACTATCAAGGTAAAGAAATCAACTTAATCTTAGTTAAAAACCCAGTTGGTTTAAACGAAGTTTTGAATTTATTGAATACTGAAAAAGATGCTTATACTTTAGCTGCTTTACTTAATGCTCATCACGCCGATGGCATTGATACCAGCTGGATTTGGGATGCTGATTTTGAAGGCTTAGATAAAAACAAAATCAAGCAAGTATTAGTTGGTGGTGAACGTCACCATGATATGGGCTTTCGTTTAGAAGTTGCTGGTTTTAATCCTGGTACGATGGAAACAACTCCTGACGACAATACTTTACTAACTCGCATTAAGACCGCACCTACTAAAAAGGTTTATATTTTGGCAACTTATACTGCAATGTTAGCCTTAAGAAAAACCCTATATGATGAAAAGGTTATCAGCAATAAGATTAACTAAAATCAAGCCATCAAAAATAACGCTAGTTTGAAACTAGCGTTATTTATTTTCTGCTAAAAAGCTATCGACTATTCTTTGCCTCATCGTCAAAAAGATTTGATTATGTCCAGTTGGGTGAATTCGATTAGTTAAAACAATCATGGCACTCTGTCTAAAACGATCAATGACGATAAAAGTTCCAGTAAAACCAGTATGATACAAAACAGCTTGTTTTAAATCGCCAAAAACTAAATCCCAACCCCAAGATCTGGCATGAACATTGCGATTAGTTTTAATAGCAAATAAATCAGCTGTCAAATCCTGACTAAATGGTAAGCAATCATTTTGACCTAAATAGCCTTGAACTAAATTGATCAAATCATCTAAATTTGAAAATAAACCGGCTGATCCACATCTTGCACCTAAAACTCTAGCTTTGGGATCATGAACAATCCCTTGCAGCAGTTGTCCATTAACTACTGCTGTTGGAACACAATCAGCTACTTGCGGGGCAAAGGTCGTATTTTTTAAACCAGCTGGCTTAACTACTTCATTCATAATTACATCTTGAACAGGTTGGCCATAGATCTTTTCAATGACAAGTCCTAATAAAATAAAATTGGTATCAGCATAACGCATCTTAGTTTCAAATTCATCTGTAACTGGCAGGTGAAGAATTGCATCAAGTAGCTCTTCTGGCCCTAGCTGGTCCCGATTCTCAATCCAGCCTCTGATTCCACTAGTGTGTGTCAATAAATGAAATAAGCGTACCCGTTCGTCTTTAAATTCTGGTAAAAAGTCATGCAAGGGTTCACTAAAATTAAGTTCTCCCTTTTGATACAGCTTTAACAGTACATTTGTTGTACCAATAACCTTAGTTAAACTAGCTAAATCATAAAGGGCACTTGGGCTTAATTGCTGAGTTTCAGGATATATTTCACTAAAACCAATTGTCGAACGAAAAACTTGCCCATTTTTTAAAAAAGCATAGTTTACTCCCGGAACAATCCTTTCAGTTACCATATTTTCAATTAGATGCTGAGTTTTAAAAAAATCTATCATTGACCTCACCTAACAAATTCAATCTCTTTTTAAGTATAAAACATCTTGACAGCCTTGCAAATTATGAGGATAATAAACCTGTACTTTGCCCGTTGGTCAAATGGTTAAGACGTCGCCCTCTCAAGGCGGAGTTGCGAGTTCGATTCTCGTACGGGCGATTAACTGGGATATAGCCAAATTGGTAAGGCAGTGGATTCTGGTTCCATAATGTTTCGGTTCGAGCCCGAATATCCCAATCACTAGTGCTGTTGTGTCAGTCTTGTGAGAAGCTGACATGAGATAAGGGCAGCACTTTGTGCAACAAATGCGCAACAAAGACAGAAGCTTTTAGCTTCTGTCTTTTGTTTTTATATTAATTTCCCAGTCATCACAAAAGGGTAACCCAGATTCTAGGGTTACCCTTTTAAATTATCTCTTTATTTTTAATGACAATTATTACTGTCTTTCCCGCAGCAATGATATACCAGACCCACAACTGCTTCAGCAAACATTCCGCCTGCCATCCAGGCCATAGCGTACATCATCCACTTCATCATATGAGCCATATCAGTAAATGAAAGATAAGTATAAAAAAGTGTTATGCCATAAACTATTACCCAAACAAGTTTCCATAATAGTCTAGTATTAATAATGCTTACGCTGTGAGTCATTTTATTTTCCATGAGTAATACTTCCTCTCTTGAACTCTTTAAGTAAATTATATCTTTAAGTTTTCAATAAAGAAAGCGATTTCATGTTTTTTAATTATTAGTTTTTATCCAGTTTGGCAAATAATTTCCAATAACAAATCATCACAGCAACTGCTACCAAAATCACAAAGATAAAGGCAGCTTCACATCCCTGTGCCATTAGGGCTGCTTTACTTCCGTGACCCATACTTTGTGAAGCAGAAATAATTAAAGCTAAGACGCTAGTTCCAATTGATCCAGCAAATTGTTGTCCAGTTTGCATGATTGCAGTAGCATCTGCATGTAGGTTTTTGGGGCTAGATTCAATTCCAACTGTCAAAGTGTTATTAAATGCCATTCTCATTCCACAAGCCATTATGCCGTAAATTAAGCAAATTATCCATGGATTCAGCACCATTCCAAATATTGCAAGTAAAACAACTGCCATAAGCAGTAAACTTCCACCTAAATAAAGTGGCAATTTTGCACCCTTTTCATCGTATAAATGGCCAAAATAAGGCGTCATTAAGGAAAAAATCACGCTACCAGGTAATAACATTAATCCCCCAGCTAAAGTTGAAGCTCCATTTACAATTTGAACATAATTAGGCAAGACAAAGCTAACTCCAATATTGATGAATTGAATTAAGAAAAAGGCCAACATTGCATATACAAAGGCCGCATCTTTAAAAATTGCTAGGTTTATCAAAGTCTTTTGACTGTTTTTAGATAAATGAATAAATAGTCCCATACTTAAAATAGCAAAAATTAAATATAGGAAAAATTGAAGATCAAATCCACTACTTAAATGATTAATCATAAGTGTAAAATCAACCATAAACAAGCTAATTATAATGTAACGCACCCAATCAAAACTAGGATGACTAACTTCATGATATTTTCCTACAACTCGCAAGCCAATTAAAATTACAATAATTGCTAAAACGCTTGAAATCGAAAAAATTACTCGCCAACTAAAATAATATGCAATTATTCCGCCAAAGCTTGGCCCTAAACTTGGTGCCATTGCTAAAACCAAGCCCGCTAAGCCCATATAAAAGCCAATCTTTTCTCGTGGCATTAATTCTGTTACCAAATTAAACATTAAAGGTGTCGCCAAGCCCGCACCACAGCTTGAAATAATCCGCCCTAAAAGCATAATTTCAAAATTACTACTAAATAAACACAATAAAGAACCAATTAAGAAGCTACCACTTGCAAATAAGAAAATAGCTTTCGCTGTAAAACGTTTATTTAAATACGAAGATGAAATCATTAAAATAGCAATTGCTAATAAATAACCAGTTGTTGTCCATTGAATTGTATCAAGACTAACTTTAAAGTCTTTCATCATTTCCGGAAAAGTTACATTTAAACTTGTTTCCGTTAATATTCCCAAAAAGGCTAAGACGGCCACCATCAAAATTGCAGTCATATTTTTTCTCTGTGTGTTCACAAAATACCCCTTTTCCAATAAAAAAGAGTAGAAGCATAGCTCCTACTCAAAGTAATATAAAATTACCGACTCAGATTAAAGTTATTCTAACAAATTAAAGACGCTTAGTTAAGTCGTCGTGCAAATCTTCGTAACCAGGCTTGTTCAAAAGGCCAAACATGTTACGCTTGTATGCTTCAACACCTGGTTGGTTGAATGGATTAATACCATTTAAGTAACCTGAAATACCTACAGCTAATTCGAAGAAGTAGATAAGGTAACCTAAAGTTAATTCCTTTTGATCTGGAATATTAACAGTCATTACTGGTACGCCACCATCAGTGTGAGCTAAAACAACACCTTCGTAAGCACGGTCATTTACGTAATTCATGGTCTTACCAGCTAAGAAGTTAAGTTGGTCAAGGTTTTCACTGTCACTAGGGATTTCTACGTCAAAGCGTGGGTTTTCAACTCTAACAACAGTTTCCATTAAGTTACGACGACCTTCTTGGATGTATTGGCCAAGTGAGTGTAAGTCAGTTGAGAAGTTAGCACTTGATGGGTAAATACCCTTTTGGTCCTTACCTTCTGATTCACCCATTAATTGCTTCCACCATTCACCAAACATTCTCAAAGTTGGTTCATAGTTTTCAAGTAATTCAGTAGTGTAACCTTTTCTGTATAAAATGTTACGAAGTGCAGCGTATTGGTATGGTGAATCCTTAGTTACATCTGTATCAGTGTAATCTTCACGAGCCTTAGCAGCACCTTCCATTAACTTGTCGATGTCGCCACCAGCAACAGCAATTGGTAATAAACCAACAGCACTTAAAACGCTGAAACGACCACCTAAGTCATCTGGCACAACAAATTCTTCGTAACCTTCAGCATCTGCTTCAGTCTTAAGAGCACCCTTAGCACGGTCAGTAGTTGCGTAGATACGCTTGTTGGCTTCTTCTTTACCATACTTTTCAATTAACTTAGCCTTCAAAATTCTGAATGCGATTGAAGGTTCAGTAGTAGTACCAGACTTAGAAATAACATTAATACTAAAGTCCTTGTCACCTAACCAGTTAATTAAATCAGCAAGGTATGAACCTGAAATTGAATTACCACAGAAAACTACAGTTGGGTAGCCATTATCTTCTTTGCCGTAAAATGCACTGTTCAAAAATTCAATTGCAGCTTGGGCACCAAGGTATGAACCACCGATACCAATTCCGATTAAAACTTCTGAATCAGATTGAATCTTCTTAGCAGCCTTTTTAATACGGGCAAATTCGTCCTTATCATAGTTAACTGGTAAATCTAACCAACCTCTAAAGTCGCTACCAGCACCTGTACCTTGACGAAGTTCTGAATCTGCGGCGTTAACCATAGCTTGCATTTCTTTTAATTCATTGTCGTGAACAAAAGGAGCTAATTTACTTGAATCAAAATGAACTAAACTCATATCTTGTAACTTCCTTTTTATAAAATTTTACTAACATTTCTATTTTAACAATCTTAGTTTGTGAAAACTACTACAAGCTTTTTGAATATATAATTTTTTTACAAAACAGATAAATCAAATAACCTATTATTGCTCCGCTAGTATTAAAGAAGACATCATCGATATCACTTACCCCAGTATTTAAACCAAACTGCATTGTCTCAATAAAAAGCGACAATAGCATCCCAGAAAAAACTGTGCGCAAGAAGCAATTTTTCTTTCTAATCAAATTTGGGAAAAGAAGTCCAAATGGAACAAAACACAAAATGTTACCAAATGAATTATAAATAAAGTCAAACAAGGTCGTCCCTTGGGTTAACTTCCAAGTTTCTTTAAGAAATATCAAGTTAATATCACTGAGTGGTCGATTCCAATTAAATGATAACTGCCAAGGAAAGTAACTTTCTCTAAAGGTCGTAACAGCTAAAATAAAAATAAGATAACTAACAAAAATCCAAACCCCAGCTTCAGATAGATGACTTCTACGTCTTTTTATTAAAAAGAGCCAAACAAGTCTAACAACACCAAAAAGTAAAGTATAAAAAATAGTCTTATCTAAACTAATCATTACTAGTTTTACTAAGGCAAAATGGTTAAGTTGTAAAGCAAAACGTCGAGCTAAAAAATCATAAAATGGGCTTAGAAAAATCATAGTACAGTCCTTTCATAATCTTTTTTCATTATACATGGAAAAAGATAGAAAAAATGTTAAGAAAGTTGAAACTCTACCGAAAAGATTGTCTAAGTCAAATTAAACAATTAAAATAAGCATATTAAGGAGAATGAATTGTGAAAAAGAAAAAGAAGTTTAACTGGGCTTGCTTGAATACCAGAACAGGGTTTTTAACCCTCTTAACGCTACTTTTTACTTTAAAATATATTTATGCTGGTTATATCGACTTTAACTTGGGCCTATCAGACCCCTACCAGCATTTTATTATGTGGACCAGTCCCATCGGAAGTATGCTACTTTTGTTAAGTTTAGCCCTTTACATCAAAAAGCCCCTTTTATCATATATTGGCATGTTAATTATGGATTTTATCAATACTGCGCTCTTATTTGCCAATATTGTTTATTATCGCCAATTTAGCGACTTTTTAACCATAAAAACGATTGCCAACACCAGTAAAGTCTCTCAAGGTCTGGGTAAAAGCGCAGTTTCATTATTACATCCTGACGATATTTTGATTTTTATTGATTTAGTTGTAATTATTGCACTTTTAATTTTTAAAATTATCAAAATTGATCAAAGAAAATATCGCTTTTCAGCTAACTTTGCGGTTACTAGTTTGGCTTGCTTAATCATTGGGACTAACTTATTTTTGTCAGAAACTAGTCGTCCGCGACTTTTACGTAACACCTTTGACCGCGTTTACGTTGTTAAATATCTCGGTCTTAGTTCATTTACCACTTATGATACCATCAAGAGTTTCCAAACAAGTGATGTTTCTAAAACGGCTAATGCTGATGAATTAAATCAAATCATTGATTTCACTCAAAAGAACTATGCTAAGCCAAATAAAAGCTATTTTGGTTTAGCTAAAAATAAAAATGTTATTATTATTCACCTTGAAAGTTTCCAGCAATTTTTGATTAACCTTAAGGTCAATGGTAAAGAAGTCACACCATTCTTAAATTCACTTTACCGTAATAAAAACACCCTTTCCTATAGTAATTTCTTCCACCAAGTAGGATTAGGTCGAACAAGTGATGCAGAAAATATGTTAGAAACTGGAACTTTTGGAATTAGTGATGGTTCGCTCTTTACAAGTTTAGGTTCTAATAATACTTTCCAAGCTGCTCCTCAGATTTTACGCCAGTCTGGTTATACCTCAGCTGTTTTCCACGGCAATGTTGGTAGTTTTTGGAATCGAAATGATGTATATAAGAATTTGGGCTACAACTATTTCTTTGATAAGAATTACTTTTCAAATGAAAAGCAAGACCTTGATGGTTATGGCGTTAAGGATAAGCTCTTATTTGCAGAAAGTATCAAGTATCTAGAGCAAATGCAACAACCATTCTATGTCAAGTACATTACGGTCACAAACCATATTCCTTTCCAACTTGACGATGAAGATAAAGACCCTGACTTTAAGACCAGTGACACTAGTGATCAAACAATTAATAATTACTTTGAAACAGCCCACTATCTTGATCAGGCAGTCAAAGAATTCTTCGACTACCTAAAAAAATCAGGCCTCTATAATAACACTATGGTCGTAATTTATGGTGATCACTACGGTATTTCAAATTCAGAAAATAACACTTTAGCTCCTTTGCTAAATATGAATAGTGCTTCATGGTCAAGCTATGATAATACCCAGCTTCAAAGAGTTCCTTTCATGATTCATATGCCTGGTATTAAAGGTGGAATAAAAAAGACCTATGCCGGTGAAATTGATGTTTTACCAACACTTTTACACTTACTAGGAATTAAAACTAAAAATTATATTCAATTTGGGACCGACATCTTAAGTAAGTATCATCGTCAAGTCGTCGTTTTCAGAAATGGAACTATTGTTACTCCTGACTACGTAATTATTAATGGTAAAGCCAGTGTAGGTAATGTTTATAACAATAAAACTGGCAAATTAATCAAACACTTTAGTGCTAATCAAAAGAAATTGTTCAAGCATCTAACTAGCTATGCAAGTCAAAGCTTACATTATTCAGATATTTTAAATAATCGGAACCTTTTGAGATTATATACACCTAAAGGATTCATCCCTGATGATCCATCGCAATTCAACTATCTAACACAATTCAAGCAAATGATCGAACTCCGTCAACAGTTAGGAAAAGCTTCAACTTCTATGTACTCACAACATAAAGGCACAACTACTAATATGTATAGTACAGATGCTCCTGAATTAAAGAATCGAACTGAAGAAATTACAACAGTTCCTGCAAGTATTGCCGGTGAAAAAACTGGTAGTGATGCAACTAGTGTAAGTTCTCAAAGTTCTGCAACCAGTTCTAATAAATAAAAAAAGCTTTAGTGGCCAAAATATTGGCTGCTAAAGCTTTTTGCTTTTAATTATAGGCAGTTAATCTTTAACGTACTCTTCAAAACCTTTATCAAAGAAAACAACTGTAAAGGTAGACCCTTTTTTTGGGGTTGATTCAACACTAATCTTACCACCGTGTTGTTTAATTAACGATAACACAATTGCCAATCCTAAACCGGATTCACCTTTACCACCTAATTTTGCTCGAGAAGGATCTGCTTTATAAAAACGTTCAAAAATGTACTTAATTTGATCTTTACTCATCCCAATTCCAGTATCACTTACTGCAATTTGAGCTCCATGATCCAACCTTTTAGCTGAAACTGTAATCTTACCGTTTTTAGTAAATTGAATCGCATTTTGAACCAAATTAACCATAATTTGTGTAAAACGATCACGATCAGCATAAATCATCAATTGCTCTGGGATTTCAAGTTCAATTGTATCATTTTCCTTATCAGCATTAGTTTTAAGTTGAGTCTTCAAATCATTTAGCAAGATATTAGCATCGAAGTTAGTCTTATGCAATGTAATTTGATTATTTCGAATCTTCTCGTAATCCAAATTTTCATTAACTAATCTAATCAAACGATTAGTCTCTCGGTGCATTAATTGATATGACTTAGGCTTTGCTTCTTCAGGAATAGCATTATATTCAAGACCTTCTAAGATACCATTCAAAGTTGTTAATGGCGTTCTCATTTCATGTGCTGCATCAGCCATAAATTGATCTCGGCGTCTTTCTTGAGCCTTAACAGCTTCTGCGGACTCTTTTAATGCTTTGACCATTGAATTAAAGTCACCAGCTAATTGATCAATTTCATCATGCCCCTTGTGATTAATCCGAACATCTAAATTGCCTTCAGCAACTTTTCTAGTAGCTCGTGATAAGCGTTTAATTTTAACTAAACTATAGTAAGACAAGACATAACTTAAAATCAAACTTACCATCATCGTAACCACAAACGCACTAATCAAATTTTTCTTAGCTAAATTAACTGGCTGTTCAACATTCTTAATTCTAGCACCCAGCCATGCTACACCAATTAACTTGTCATTTGAAAACCAGGGAACCAGCACACTAGTATATGCGTCCCTATTAGACAAACGCGCTGGCGTTTTCATATCATTTTGGTGGTCATTCTTAATTCTAATACCATTTCCTAGTTTCAATTGCTTCCAAATTGAATTGGGCAGTTTCAATTCAGGCTGATCAGTATTCTTTGAATTAGGATATACTTGTTCTTTTTTTGCATTATAAACCCTTAATCTTAAATCATCTGACTGCATTATTAATTGTAATTTGGTCAAAAATTTAACACTAAGCAGCTCTTTTTTCCCTTCTTGATTGCGAATAAGGGCCAATTCACCTAAAGATGAGCCATAACCTTCAAGGCGTTGATAAGTGGTCTCATAGGCTTGTCCTGATTCAAAATTAATAACTGAATAACCAATAATGGCAATTGAAGTCAAAATAATTAATAAAAAAGAAAGCATATGTTGGTAGATTAACTTCATGCTTTCACCTGTGAGTCATCAAACTTATAACCCACGCCCCAGACAGTTTGAATAATTTGCGGTCCAACTTGTTCTAACTTTTGACGCAACTTCTTAATGTGAGCATCTACAGTTCTTTCCTCACCATAATATTCATATCCCCAAACAAGTTCCAATAACTTATCACGAGAAAAAACTTGCTTAGGTTTTTGCGCCATAGTAAATAACAAATCAAATTCCTTAGGAGTTAATCCTTCAACTGGCTTGTTGAGGAAGGAAACCTCTCTACGAGCTTTAGAAATTTTCAAAGTTGGTGTTTCAATATCAAAATTGCCACTCTTCTTTACTTCGGCTTCTGGATTTTCAAGTTCAGCTCGGCGGTGCAAAGCCTTAATTCTGGCAATTAGAGCAATTGGGCTAAAAGGCTTAGTAACATAATTATCAGCACCAATTTCTAATCCAAGAACTTGGTCACTTTCACTATCTCTAGCAGTAAGCATAATAATTGGAACTGACTTAGAAATAGTTCTAATTTCCCGCGCAACTTGAATTCCATCTTTTTTTGGTAGGTTCAAGTCAAGCGTAATCATGTCATATTTATCGGGATTTTGTTTAAACATCTCAATTGCTTCTACTCCATCTTGAGCATTATCAACATCCCATTCTTCCTTTTGGAAAAATATCTCCATCATTTCAGCAACTGATGTATCGTCTTCTACCATTAAAATATTTAACTTCATTATAAATCCTTAAATCCTTTTACTTTTTTGTGTTTAATTTGATCAGGTTCTACATAATCAGCTGGCAATTCATGACGGCCTAAAAGATACTTCTTCAATGCTTTTTCAGTATAAACAAATGGCAAAATAATAAAGAAAACAAAAGTAATAAGCCATATTATGAAGTATCTATCCCAACCTAGCCAATGAATCAGCAAGCCTAGAATTGCTTGTATTGTCCCAAACAAAAGATTATATTTTGCGGCTTGCTTTTGGGCATATTTAAAAGAGTGGTTATTTACTGTAGCTAAATACGAAAGATAGCCATAAAACCTGCAAGGCCTCTTCGCTGGGATAACCATCCAGGAGATACCTACAGCCATCAATACTAAGCCGCAAGCTACATAAATCATTTTATCGCTTCCCTTTATTCAGTTGGTGCTGAAGTAATTAAAGTCATTGTCCCTTCAAAAGCAAACTGCTTAATTCCTGCCGGGATAATGAAATTATCACCTAGTTTTAAATCATAGTTTACATTATCATAGTGCAAACTTCCATTACCAGCTACTACTGAGAATAATTGATAGCGATGTTTTAACTGAAAATTTAATTTTCCCTTTAAATCAACCTTAGCCAAATAAAAATGAGGTGAAACGGGTGGTTCAACTAAGGTAGTAATTTTGGCGTCCATCACTTGCTTTTCAGCAGTATTTAAAACCGGATCAACATGAGGAACTGTCGTTACGGCGAGAGATTTTTCTGTGTGAAGTTCGCGCTTCTTCCCCGTTTTTTGATCAACCCGGTCATAGTCGTATAAACGATATGTAACATCACTTGATTGTTGCGTTTCAATAACAACAATTCCTTTGGTTAAAGCATGAATTGTCCCAGCCGGAACATAGAAAAAGTCACCAGCTTTAACTGGAACCTTTCTCAAAAGTTTATCCCATTTTCCATTTTTAACCATTTCCTCAAGCTCTGCTTTAGTTTTTGCGTGATGGCCATAAATCAAATATGAACCAGGATCAGCTTGTAAAACATACCAAGATTCAGTTTTTCCACTATCATGCTCTACTTTTTCAGCAAAAGCATCATCAGGGTGCACTTGCACAGATAAATTATCATTAGCATCTAAATATTTAACTAATAATGGAAATTCTTTTTCCGTTGGATTACCAAAGACTTCAGGATGCTGCTGATATAAATCTCTTAAACTCATGCCCTTGTATTCACCATTAATAACGTGAGATGCATCATCACGATAACCAGAAATAATCCAGGCTTCCCCAACTTTACCGTCAGGGATTTGATAATTAAACAAAGTTTCTAATTTACGACCGCCCCAAATTTTTTGACGAAAATATGGGCTTAAAAATATTGGCTTCATTGCTCTACCTCATTAAATATATCTATATAAATAGCTTATCGTTTTTCAATGTAAAATAAAACTTTTTAATTTTACATTTGCTTAACAGTTTTATACTATCTGTGCATAAAAGTGTAAAAATCGCTAAACCCATTTTTTAATTAGCGCTTACAAGTACTAGTATATTTTAATTTTGTGTTTTATACCATTAACTTGTGGAAAAATCTTAAGTGTAGTTTCACATTGTTTCATAGCGGTGTTTTTTTATCCTGCTTTTTTCAAAAAAATTATTGACATTAACCCCTCTTTTTCTATATAATAATATCTGTTGCTGGTATGGTTCGGTAGCTCAGCTGGATAGAGCAACGGTCTTCTAAACCGTGGGTCGTGAGTTCGAATCTCACCCGAATCACTCAAGCATACAAAAGGACTAAGGCTTTGCCTTAGTCCTTTTTTGTATTTCCAATTCTTTTTGTTTTCTAATCCCATAAAAAATAATAAGATAGAAGAAAGTAGAAAGAAGGATGATTTAGATGAAATTTTATGGCTATCGCCGTTGCTCTACCTCAAACAAGGCACAAAAATATCTTGATGAACATAACGTTGACTACGACTTTGTAGATATTACACAAAATCCACCAACTAAAGCAGAATTTATCGACTGGCTTAATAAGTACCAAGATCGCGGTTTGCGTTATTTCTTCAACACTAGTGGCCAACATTATCGGCAAATGCATTTAAAAGATAAGCTTGATTCAATGACCCATGAAGAAGCTGCAGAATTGCTTTCAAGTGATGGCAAGTTAATCAAACGTCCCCTAATCACTGATGGTGAAAACTTATCTTGTGGCTTTAAAGAAGATGTTTATCAAAAATTATGGCTTAAATAAGGAGAACATTTATGAAATATAACCAATATGCCCTTGTCAAAACCGACTTTGATCAAAAAGTTAAAGAACTAACTGAGATTAATTTCTTGCCAAGTGATTACGCTGATTATTCATTCGCAGATTTATTTAAATACTTGTTTAAAAAGGCAATTGTTGAAGCAAAAACTGATGCTAGTAAAGAAACTAAATTAGCTGAATTTGCAGTTAATGCTAAAACTAGTTTAGCTGCCTTTTTAAAGACCAATCCTAGTCAAATTACAGCTGATGAGTTCTATTGTGCGGCATTGCAACTACTCGGCTATCACATAGTTTATGACTACGAATTCGACAAGCCGACTGATTTAATGAAGAAAAATGCCCTTCCTATTTTTGGCGATATTAAAGATAAAAATGATTTAATTGCCGCATTTTATCTTCTATTGAATACCCGTGCTAAAAATGGGCAAACTTATATTGACGTCATGGCAGGACGTGGCTACTTTACGCAATTTTATGGACAAAATAAATTCATGTTCTTTAACGGTAAAAGTCTTCCTGTTTTTGACACTAGCAAGGTAATTCGTGAAGTTGTTTATGTAGAAAGTGATTTAGATACTGACCAAGATGGAGAAAGTGACCTCTTGCAAGTCACGATTTTTAGGGTACCTGAATCAAATGTTGGCCTTAAGCTTCCCGCCTTATACACTGCGGACCCCTACTTTGGCGGAATTATTGACAACGTTAAACGCAACCACAACGTTGATGAAAATTTAAGTGATGCAAGTTCTTGGTCTAACCCGCAATACAAGGCAATGCCGACCGTCCCTGCTAAAAAGCCAAGTGGCAATACTAGTCAAGCTAGTGAAGAAGCAGTTCACAAAGCCGCTTACACCTTAAACGAATATATGTTGGCACGAGGATTTGCAAATGTTTATGCTGGCGCAATTGGTACTCGTGGTAGCGATGGTTTAAGAATCACTGGATCTCCTGAAGAAACTGAAAGTGCTAAAGAAGTAATTGAATGGCTCCATGGCGACCGCATTGCCTATACTGACCGCAGCCGTCAAACTGAAATCAAAGCTGATTGGTGCAACGGCAATATTGGAATGACAGGGCGTTCTTACCTTGGTACTTTGCAAATTGCAATTGCAACTACTGGTGTTGCTGGACTTAAAACGGTTGTTTCTGAAGCAGCTATTTCATCTTGGTACGATTATTACCGTGAACATGGGCTAGTTGTTGCTCCAGAAGCTTGCCAAGGTGAAGATCTAGACTTACTAGCTGAAACTTGCCAATCTAACCTTTGGGATGCTGGCAGTCGTTTAAAAGTTCAAGCTAAATATGACCAAATGCAAAAAGATCTTTTAGCTAAAAGTGATCGCACTACTGGTCAATATTCTGACTTCTGGGAAGCTAGAAATTACCGCCACCACACCGATGGCATTAAATGCTCATTCATTAGTGTTCACGGGCTTAATGACTGGAATGTTAAACCTAAGAATGTATATAAACTCTGGCAAAAGGTTTCTAAATTACCAATTGCCTCTCACCTTTTCTTACACCAAGGTCCTCACTATAATATGAACAACTTAGTTTCAATTGACTTTACAGACTTAATGAACTTATGGTTTGTTCATGAACTCCTTAATATTGAAAATGGAGCACTTACTCAATGGCCAAAAGTAATGATTCAAGACAACTTAGAAGCCGACACTTGGCATGAAGAAGCTGACTGGTCTGGTGAGGGTAGCGAAGCTGTCTACTACCTAAACGACGACATGAGCTTGAATAAGAATCTTCCTGGTCATACTGCAAAATCCTTTACCGACGTTGGTGGCAAAGAATTTAAAGCAGCTAAAATTTCTGAATCTGCTTGGGAATATCAATTTATTTGTGGAGATGAAAAATGGGCTAAAGCCAGCCTACGCTTCACTAGCGATGAATATGCACACCCTATTACCATTAATGGTCGTCCGCGTATCCGCATTCGCGTCAGTGCAAGTTTAGCTAAAGGGCAATTATCTTGTGCCCTAGTTGAATTAGGCAAGCGTAAACGCCTAACTGCTACACCTAAATTTATTATGCCTGGTGGTCAAGAATTAGGTTATCGCTTCGGCGTTGATACATTGCAAGAATTTATGCCTGACAAAGAAACAAAGGCTAAGCTAATCTGTAAGGGACATATGAACTTACAAAATTATCAAGATATGAAGCACCCAAGCAAGATTGAAGCTGAACAAATGGTTGACTTAGACTTCTTACTTCAACCAACTTACTATAAGATGCCACGTGGCAGTCGTTTAGCTTTAATTGTTTATTCAACAGATCAAGCAATGACTAAACGACCACTTGAAGAAGAAACTTACACTGTTGACTTAGCACACAGTGCATTATCTTTCTGGCAAAAGTAAAAACAATGGAACTATTTATTAAGCAAATGCAACTTTAGCTTGTGTTTGCTTTTTTATTAGCCAACAATCAAAGCGCTTTCAAAAAATTGGGGGGGTCCTGTATAATTAAATTAAGAAAGAATATCTCAAAAGAAGGTGGCTTAGTAATTAGAAAGTGTGACAAAGATGAAAACATATTTTTTTACAAGATATCACATCAAGAAAAACTACAAAGTTAATTTATATATATCATTGGCTATGACAATTTGTGGAATCCTAGGTATTCTCAGTGGTCTCTGGGTTCTCAGTATATTTTTAATTACTCTAGCAATATCTGATATATTAGACATAATTAAGCTTAATAATCCTCTGCCTTCCAATGGTCTGATTAAGAATGATTTTGCCTTTATCTTTGCAATCCTTTGGGGAATTCTTTTATTATTAAGTATTATATTTAAGCAACAACTTGTCTTAATAATTGTCCTTGGCATTGGAACTATTTTATTTATGTTAACAGCTTTGGGAATTGGTAAAGGCAAACAATAAAAGTTATAGGAGGTGGTCAAAATGTTACTTCAATTTCTTTACATCATCCCCTGCATTATTATTGTATCCGCAATACTTACACGAACTTTCCTTGCTACAAATACCAATTTAAAGGTTAAGGACCTACCGCCAGGTATTAAAGGAAGCATATTATTTGGACTCTTTAACTTAATCTTGGTTATCTCTGTTAAGGTTTTAACCAGCTTAACTTATACTTCTTTACTAATAATTGACGGAGTAGTTTCATTAATAGCTATGACTCTTATTCTAATTTTTGTAATTAAGCAACATCGCAATTACGCAGGTTTAATATTTTTTTCAATTGCCTTGCAGCTGATTATTTGGGGCAATCTAGCTAGTGAAGATGCTTTATTAGTTTTAATTCCTTATCTAGCAATTTTGGGATTTGATTTAATCTTCGCACTATTTTATGGATTTTATAAAGAAGGTACTTGGTTTTGGAAATGCAGTTTAGAAACTAAAAATGCCTTCTTCAAACAAATTTCTCCTGTTATTCCATTCTTATATTAGTACAAAAAAGTCATCGGGATTTTCCGATGACTTTCTTATTTTCACTTTAATGTTGATCAATCGCTCCATTTAACTGTTTGCGATAAACGAAGTAAACTATTAAAACTAACGGTACTAAAATCAATTGCACCAAATAGAAATATTGAATTGGCAAATAAGTATCAATGAACCCAGCAATAATTGGTCCAAAACTCATCCCCAAGTCAATTCCCATATAAAAGGTCGAACTAGCTAATCCTTGTTCTTCAAGTGGTGCTAACAATAACGCCGTTGACTGCAAAACCGAATATATAATTCCATACCCCACAGTCATTCCAATTGCGGCAAGCCCCATCATTAAGTCATTAGTCATAATTGCTAACATAAATAAATAAAAGAACATGCTAGCTGCCGCTGCATAAAGCCAAACTCCAAACCGTACAGTATCAAAAAAGTTCTTTAATACAATCCGCAGTACTAGTAAAACAATCGCATAAATTACAAAATACATCCCCACGTGAATATCAAGATGTTTTTGCTCAGCATAAGTCACAATATCAGCCTGGGTAATAAAATATGGAATTGCAAATAAAGCAGTCAAAATTGTAACAGGAAAGGCATTCTTTTGAATCAGCTTAAACTTCTTCTTGGGTTTATTTTCTTTCACCTTCGGCAAGGCATGATTTTCAACGAATTGAATCACAATAATCATCAAAATGCTGGCTACTGCTGCCAAAATAAATGAATTACGATAGCCAATTGTATGGTATACATCAATCGCAATTGCTGGTGCGATTGCCATATCGAGCGCATTCATTAAGCCATAAAAGCCCATTGCTTGTCCAACATGACTTCGCGGAACAAGCGCACCAAGCCAAGTAGTCATACATACTGTACATAACACAAAGCCAGTTCCATTTATTAATCTGAATAATAAGAGCAGCTCACTATTAGGTGTGATTACATATCCAATAATACCAATAGCAATCAATATCCCACCAATTAAAGATAGCCGATACTTTGAAAAAATATCAGTAATATTACCTGCAATAGGCCGTAAAAATAGTGAAGCAACACTCATTATTCCGACTACAAATCCAGCAAAGCTACTACTAGCACCTAAGCTAATCGCATAACCATTAATCAATGGCGTGACGAACATCACACTAAACATGAAGAAAAATGAGGCCGCCATAACTAAAATTACATCTTTAGTATAAACGGTCTTTCCTTGATTTTTTCCCATAATTTCCTCCTAGAATTTGTTGTTAGTCCTATATATATCATACCAAGATTATAGTCTTTGCTCTAACTTGATTTAATATTTTTGCTTAATAAAAGGCAGTTGGATATTTTACTAAATTTTCAGTACAGAGAAAATTTAGCTAAAAATTCCAAAAAATTTCAGTACACTGAAAATCGTGCTAAAATATTGGTAGAATTTTCAGTACAGAGAAAATTTAGCTAAAAAATCTAAAATTTTTCAGTTAGGAGAAAATTATGGAACCAATTCTTCGTCCTTTATACTTAAAAAGAATCGAACCAATGATTGATACTGAGTTTATCAAGGTAATTACTGGAGTGCGTCGTTCAGGAAAAAGCTACTTATTATTAATGATTAGAGATCAGCTTCTCAAAAGAGGTATTTCAGAAATGCAAATCATTTATTTAAATTTTGAAAATCCAGAATATTTTGATTTGCTTGACTACAGAAAATTATATGAGTACCTAAAGAAAAAAGTAGATAAAAGTAAAAAGACTTACTTTTTCTTTGATGAAATTCAAGAAGTCCATGAATGGCAGAAATTAATTAATGGCCTACGTGTAGCATTTGATTCTGACATTTATATTACAGGTTCTAATGCATCACTTCTTTCTGGAGAACTTGCCAGCTATCTAACAGGTCGTTATGTTCAAATTCCGGTATTACCGTTGACCTTTAGGGAATACTTAAAATTTAAAAACTATGAACAAGATGATCCTGCTCGCCACTTCAATGACTATTTAGAATATGGTGGCTTTCCTTCAGTTGTTTTACAAGATAATAATCAATTAAAGCGTGATGTTTTAAGTGGAATTTATAACTCGATTTTGCTTCGAGATGTTGCTGGTCGAGCAACTATTAAAAATACAGAAGTTTTAGAACGGGTCGGACTTTTTCTACTTGGTAATGCTGGTCAACTCATCAGTATTAATAAAATTGCTAATACTTTAAGATCTAGTGGCTTCAAGATTAGTAATAATACCATTGAAGCTTATCTTAATTTATTACAAGATGCTTTTCTATTTTATAAAGTCCCACGCTATGATATTCGTGGAAAAGAGCTACTTAAAGGCCAAGGAAAATTTTATGCAGTAGATTTGGGATTTGTCCGTTCTCAATTACGCAGAGAAAGAATTAATCGTGGTTCAAAAATTGAAAATCTCGTTTATCTAGAATTATTAAGTCGTGGCTATGAAGTCTTTGTGGGAAAATATGATACTAAAGAAATCGATTTTGTTGCCAAAAATGACAGTGATACCCTTTATATTCAAGTTACTGATCAAATTCCTCAAAATAATACTAGAGAAACTGATAACTTTTTACATTTACCAACTGGTTATCGAAAAATTATTATTACTAATAATTGGGATGATGTTGGTGTAATCGACGGAATTGAAGTTGTACACATTACTGATTTTTTAACCAAATAATTTATTAATAATTGATACTACACGATTTCTATATGTTACAGAGGTCGTGTATTTTTTCTACCATAAAAAACACCTCATAATCATTAGATTTTATATCTAACAACTATGAGGCACATATTAACTATCTTTTCTTGTTTTATTTTGGTGAAGTTCTAACGGTAATTTTTCCATTAATAATTTGGCTTCTTGCTTCTTGACTAGCCTGCCAAGCCTTAGTAGATAAATTTCCTTTAGTAATTGAAACACCATTATGTTCTAAGCCGTAAACAAGGTGCTTGCCACCTGGGAATTTACCGACATATGCTTTATCTGCAATATCCTTAACTGCAAAGCCCAGGCCCTTTAACACTGAAGTTAAAGTACAATTATCTTTTTTACCCTTACTATTAGTATATTCACCTTGGGCGGATTGATCGGAGTCAACACCAATTACCCAAACTTTCTTCTTTTCGCTTCTTGTTTCATTGAGATTTTTTGCTTCTTGGAAGACGCCATTGCCGGCTGTTGCGGCGGCTTGGTAAATTATATCAGCTTTTTTAGCATACATTGATTGAGCAATTGCTTTAGCCTTATCAGTTGAAGTAAAGTCACCAACATATTGATCTAAAATGGTAATCTTCTTACCTAATTTTTTAGCAGTATCTGCAACTCCTTGCTTAAAACCAGCTTCAAATAAGTCTAAGACAGTTGATCTAGCACCGCCAATAAAGCCAACAGTATTAGTTGTAGTTGTATACGCGGCTGCAACACCTGCTAAATATGATGATTCGTTCGATTTAAAAGTTGCACTGACCACATTTTTTTGACCAGTGATAACATCGTCCATAATGACGAAGTTCTTTTTAGGATATTTTTGAGCTGCCGATGAAACGGCTTCTTTCAAGGCGTAACCAACACCGTATAAGGTTTCGAAACCAGCATTAGCAGCCTGATTAAAGTTAGGAACAAAATCTCCTTCACTATTAGATTGGAAATATTGGTAACCACCCATCCCGCGGCTGAGCTGATGCTGCTTACCAAAAGCTTCAAAACCTTTCCAAGCAGCTTCAGTAAATGAATGATCATCAACACCACTTATATCGGTAATCAAAGCAATTGAATGTTTGTTTTTATAGTTATTTTTGCTAAGTGAATGCTTGGCTCGGCATCCAGTTAAAGTTATTAACATAACACCAATTAGGCCACTAACTACAATTGCTTTGATTTGCGTCTTCTTCATCAAAAATCTCCTTATTATATAAAAGCGAACAAATTCTATAGTACGATATCAGTTTGAACGATTTTTGTCAAATCAAAATAAGAAAATATAATAACAAATATCTTCACACCTTTTTTAAAAAAATAAAGAAATTGCTCCAATCATTTTATAATGGTATTATTAAATAAATCTTATTATGAGGTGAAAAATATGGAAGAATTATCATTAATGAACTTCGATTCAAATCCTAACGCTGTTCTTAATCCTAATTATAAAAATTTGGGATGCGATTTTGCTGACAAGCTTGTCTATCCTTTTGTCACTGATGAAAATTTCCAAGCTTTTTTAGCTGATAAAGATTATAAAATTGTGGCAACTTTTGAGACTTTTGCTTGCAACTTTTCTGTTTATCAAGTTCAGTATCATAATCAAACTCTTTCACTTGTTCGCCCTCCTCTAGGCGCTAGTGCTGCTGTGCAGCTTCTTGACTGGTTAATTGCTTATGGTGTAAAAGAAGTGCTAGCAATCGGCTCTTGTGGTGCTTTAACTTCTGGGAATGAAGGTGACTTCTTTTTACCAACTAAGGCCCTGCGTGACGAAGGCACCAGTTTTCACTATGTAGCGCCAAGTCGTTACATCACCTTATCTAGTCCACTAGTGATGCAAGTTAAAGAGCAACTTGAAAAAAGAAGATTACCCTACACCGAAGTAACTACTTGGACAACTGATGGCTTTTTCAGAGAAACTAAAACTAAAGTTGAACAGCACCTAGCTGAAGGAATTTCGGTTGTTGAAATGGAATGTGCTGCAATGGCTGCTTGCTGTCAGTTACGCAATGTTCAATTTGCTCAAATTCTATACTCTGCTGACAGCTTAGCTAATTTTGAACATGATGAACGAAATTGGGGGGAAAAGCGTCAAAAAGATGTCGTGGGTCTAGCTTGTGATATTTTAACAGCAATATAAAAAGGAGAGGTATAAACCTCTCCTTTTATAGTATTTAGATAATTATTACTACATATTAGTAGTTCATGTAACGATTTCTTTCCCAATCTGAAACACTTTGAGTGTATTGAGCCCATTCAAGTTCTTTAGATTCAATAAAGCTTTGAGTTAAGTGTTCACCTAAAGCATCTTGGATTAACTTGTCTTCCTTGAAGTACTTAGTAGCGTTATGCAAAGTTGAAGGTAAAGCAATAATACCTCTTTCCTTCTTTTCTTCAGCAGACATTTCAAAGACATTTGAAGTAATTGGGGCCATTGGCATCTTAGCTTCCTTGATACCTTCAAGACCAGCTTTTAAGCAAGCTGCTAATAATAAGTATGGGTTAGCTGTTGGGTCAGCAGAACGCATTTCAAGACGAGTACCAATTTCTTCAGCATCTGGAATACGAACAAGTGGTGAACGGTTCTTGTTAGCCCATGAAATATATACAGGAGCTTCAAAACCTGGAATTAAACGCTTGTATGAGTTAACAGTTGGATTCCCAACACAAGTTAATGCTCTAGCATGGCTTAAAATACCATTTAAGAAGTAAAGAGCAGTCTTAGATAACTTGTATTCGCCATCTTTATCGTAGAAGACATTCTTGCCATCTTTGAATAATGACATGTTAGTGTGCATTCCTGAACCAGGTAAACCTTCAACAGGCTTTGGCATAAAGGTTGCATGTAAACCATGCTTCTTAGCAATTTGCTTAACAACCATCTTGAAAGTCAAAACCTTGTCAGCAGTTGCAACTGCGTCATCAAAGCGGAAGTCGATTTCTTGTTGACCTGCACCAACTTCGTGGTGTGCTGCTTCAACTTCAAAACCAATCTTTTCCAAAGTTTCAACAATATCACGACGGCACTTAGCACCTTCATCTTCACTAGCCATATCAAAGTATGAACTTTGGTCAGTTGGCTTAGTAGTCCAGTTGCCTTCGCTGTCTTCTTTGAATAAGAAGAATTCAGCTTCAAAACCAATTTCAAAGTTGCTGTAACCCATTTCCTTCATTTCGTTAACAACACGCTTCAAGTTGTTTCTTGGATCACCAGCAAATGGAGTACCATCAGTGTTGTGAACTGAACAAATCAAACGACCAATCTTGCCGCCTTCATTATCACCCCAAGGTAATACTGCCCAAGTTGAAAAGTCAGGATATAAAACCATGTCACTTTCTTCAATTCGAACATAGCCATCAATACTTGAACCGTCGAAACGAATTTCGTTAGCCAAAACTTTATCTAATTGACTAAGCGGAACTTCAACATTTTTTAATGTTCCGTTGATATCTGTAAAGCATAAACGTAAGAAACGTACATTTTGGTCTCTAACAATTTTACGAATTTCTTCTTCTGTGTATACTTTTTTCATTTTTCCACCTGTTAACAAAATCTTTCTATCGTAACAAAATTGGTATAGTCCTAGAATTATTTATATCTCCTAAGAACATAGCAATATCATAGACTTAGTTTTTTATTTTGTCAAACTGGTATAGTTATTTTTTGCAATTATTTTTTTATTACTTATTTTTATAAAGTGTAAAAATGTTATATACAAGTAGGCTTAAACTAAAAATTGGTCTAAAAAAAGAGCTAAAAATTTAGCTCTAATTTTTACTTATATTTAAACTTTCTTAAGAATTAGTTTACTAGCTTTCTTCATTTTGCCATGCAAGTACCTTGCTAATAATTTCATCAAGATATGCCTTATCCTCAAATGGATCATACCATTCAACATTCAGCTTATTCTTGAAGTAAGTTAATTGTCTCTTAGCATATTTACGAGAAGCCTGCTTTAATTTATTTACACAAAAATCTAAATCTTTTTCGCCCTCAAAGTATGGGAAAAATTCTTTATATCCAATTGCCTGCAATACTTGATATTCTCGTGCTCGATTCTCATAGACAAAGCGAGCTTCTTCAAGTAATCCATTTTGCATCATCAAGTCTACTCGCTGATTTATTCTCTGATAAACTAGCTCACGTTTGGTGTTTAATCCAATGATTAACGCATCATATCTGGGCTCAATTTTATTTTGTTGCTCTGAAAAAGGACGCCCTGTTCTTGAAATGACCGTTAAGGCTCTTAAAACTCGGCGGCTATTTTCAACTGGTATCTTGTCGCAAGCAGCAGCATCTAATTCAAATAATTTATTCCACAAGGCTTGTTTGCCAAACTTGGCAAGATAGTCTTCCCATTTAGCTTCAACACTAGTTTCGTACTCTCCAGGCTCGCCAAGCTGCATTTTATTGATTAAGGCATTTAAATAAAAGCCAGTACCGCCACAAATAATAGGCAACTTTTCTCCTAGACTTGAAATTGCACTCTCAGCATCTTGCACAAAATCCTTGACTGAATACTGATCAAAGACTGATTTTTGATTGATTAATAAGTGCGGAGCCTGCGCTTGTTCACTTGCTGTGGGCTTAGCAGTGCCGATTGCAACTTCTCGATAGATTTGCATTGAATCACCAGAAATAATCTTGGTTTGAAAATGTTGTGCTAATTGAATCGCCAAATTAGTTTTACCAACAGCCGTTGGTCCCACAATTACTAGAATTTTTTTCATACATATTCCTTTATAAATTAACTATAGACTGCTAGAATTAAGTTAAAAGAAGAGTAGGAGGTACAAATAATGGCTAAGAAAGCAAGAAGATTTAGAAGTGGTTTTGTAACTGGTATTGTTACTACCTTGGGTACAATTGCTGCAGGCTTATTTACTTACAAGAAAAAGGTCTTAGATCCAGCTGAAGCTGAAGCTAAGAGAATCGAACACAACCGTATTCGTGCTAACCGTAAGAGCCACTCAGCTCACCAAGGTTAAGATTCCTACTATCACTTTATAACTTATTAAAAAACTTGCATGGAACTTTTGGATTCCTGCAAGTTTTTTATTTTTAATATTTTGAACTCTTAACTCTGCCATCCCAAGCTTGAAAGCCTGACTTTAGCCAAAAGATCTTTTCATAGCCATCTTTTTGTAAAATGCGAGCTGCTCTCAAAGTAATTGATGCACTGTCAGAATACAAATAAACTGGTAAGTCTTTTCTAATTTCACCATGTTGATACTTGAACATAGTCATTGGAATATTACGAGCTCCATCAATGTGCTTACGCTTAAATGGTGCACTTTCTCTCACATCAATAATTTGAGCCTTACGCATCCCCGCTTTAAAGTCGCTGTTACTAAGAGCTCCACCGATTCGCTTAGCTTGGATTCGATTCCAAAGCCATGAAAGGAAAAATGCTAAAACAATCAATAGTAAAATTAAGTCAATGACTAAAATAACTTGATTAAAATTCACTTTAATATACTCCTAAATTCGTTTTGTCCTATATAAAATAATACCCCAGTTAAGACTCTTTTTCAGCTTTTTCTTCGATTTCATGTTCATGACGCAAAATGATTTTGGCTGACATATAATCTTTCTTTGCTATCAAGCCATTTTTAAATAAGTTATCGAGTTCGATGGCCATTAATTCGATGTCCCATTTTCTTTTGCCGACATAAACTAAGATATTGAATTTCTTAAGTAGTTGTTGTACATCATATAAAGTTTTCATTTTAGCCTGTAATCACTAGTCCCATCCGAACTGTCCAAACGGTATAAACAATTAATACCGCGGCAAAGACCACTCTAGCTTGTTTAGGATAATTACCAATAAACTTACTGCCAAGTAGCCCTGCAAGTAAAAATCCACTAATTAGACCACCGACATGGCCTAAAATATCAATACTTGGACTAGCCAAATCAAAGGCTAAATTAATGACAGCTAGGAAAATCGCCTGTCTACCAAGATATGCAATAATTTGATTATTCATATTTACTAGGTAAAAGGCTAATAAGGCACCTAATAAACCAAACAAAGAAGTTGAGGCCCCTGCACTAAGAGAAAAATCACTCCCCAAGGCAAAACTAAGTAAATTACCACCAACTCCTGAAAGAAGATATAAAGCAAGGTATCTTCCATGTCCCATAACTTCTTCAAGTAACTGACCTAAGTAAAAAATCATTACTGCATTTGAAGCAAGGTGCAAGACACCGATATGCAAAAATTGAGCAGTAAACAAACGCCAATATTGGCCGATAGCAATTGCCGGATTGTAACTTGCTCCCAGCTTAAACAAAACCGCACTATCTTCAGATCCACCTAACAGGGTTTCTATAATAAACATTACTAATAAAGCTACTAGAATGCCTGCTGTTACATAAATCGACTTCCAGTCAGTTCTTCTTTGCATCTACTTCATCTCCTAATTTGTATACGGGGTAATTAATTGATCAATTTGAATATCAGTCTTTTCAATTGGCCAAGCTGGCTCTTCATATAACATAACTGAATTTACCAATGCACATGACTTAGTTGGATGCTGCGCTAAAAAGCGGTCAAAAAAGCCACCGCCAAATCCTACTCGATCATGACCAATTTTAGAAAAAGCTAGTCCTGGAACTAAAACTAAGTCTAAGTCATCTTTTATTTTGGCATTTGAATCAGCTACTTCTAAAACACCAAAAGTGGACTTCTCTAACTTACTAGTGTAATTATAAAAAACAAAATCCATACTCTTGTCAGGGTTTGTACGCGCCAAATAAACGTCGATTCCCATATCCCAGCATTTGGCAATTAGTTCTGAGTTGTCTACTTCAAAATCTAATGCTGCTGTCACGCCAATACTTTTTACGCCATCTAGAATCCCAGAATCAAAAAAGTTATTAACCAAGATTTGATCTTCTAAATGTTTGTGAGCTTTTTTCTGAAACTCATTTAAGCGTTTAATTTGCCGCTTTCTTAATTCTTGCTTATCCATAAATAATAAACTCACTTGATACAAAAAAACAACAGGCACTACCTGTTGTTTTAATAAAATTACTTAGTTTCACGGTGAAGAGTAACTTTTCTTTCACGTGGGCAATACTTCTTTAAAGCCAAACGTTCTGGGTGCTTACGCTTATTTTTCTTTGATAAGTAATCTCTTTCACCACATTCAGTACATTCTAAAATAATGTTGTCTGCCATTGATTTCACCACCTATATTTAACTTCGACTGGTTAATTATAGCATTTTTTGCTTGTTCTTACCAGGAAATTGTCAGATTAATTTTCAGCATATTTATTTAGTTTGAAATAATCCTGAACCATTTCTTTAGCTACTTGTAAAGTATATGTACCTTCCATGTTAGGATCAAGGCCAGGGAAAACAACTACAATTGCTAGTTTTGGATTCTTATATGGGGCAAAACCGACAAAGGTTGCATTGATTAATTCATGTACCTTCGTACTATTAGGATGCTTTGGATCATAATAGAAAGTTTCAGCCGTACCAGTCTTACCTGCCATTGTTGGTTTAACACTCTTTAAAGTATGGGCAGTTCCCCAAGCATTTGAACCATGAACAACTCGATACATCCCTGTTCGAATAACATTTAATTCACTTGTAGTCCAAGGGATTCTAAGTTGAGCATTAGCCTTCTTATTATAGTTAATTAAGACTTTATTACCACTGCTATTGGTTTTACCTACACTTTGAACTAAGTATGGCTGCATCCGGTAACCACCATTTGCAATAGTGGAAATATATTGCGCCATTTGAATTGGAGTGTAAGCATCGTAGTTCCCGTAGGACAAGTCAAGTACAGACCCCGTCAACAATTGACCAGAAGAATTATATGACTTACCTTGAATTCCTGAAATTTCTCCAGGTAAGTCAACCCCTGTCTTTTGACCTAGCCCAAACATATTAAAGTTACGCCGCAAAATATCAAAGGCATTCTTTGGCATCTTAATATAAGTATGAGGTGAATAACTTGCCTTAATCCATCTTAAAGTCAACTGCATCATGTAAATGTTACTTGAAACTTCAAGCGCAGTTTGTGCATCTAGGCTAGAGAACGTTCCAACTGGATAAACTGATTTCTTTACTGGAGAACCAGGTAAGTAAATTGGAGTATCAGGTAATACAGTATTGCTTGGTGTAATCACGTGATTGATTAAACCACCTGCAACTTGAGCCCCCTTAACAGCTGACCCCATAACGAAAGCTTGATTAATTACGCCTAGCGCATTATCAGTTGTTTTACCAGTATCTGGGTCATGTGACAAACCTGCAACAGCCTTGATTGCACCCGTATTTGGATCCATTGCAATTGCATAAGCACCTGAAGATAAGCTTGCAGCTCCAGATGATACAGCAGAGGCATAAACTGATTTCAAGGTTTTTTGTACCTTGGCTTGGTATTTAGAATCTATCGTTAAAACTAAACTTGCACCAGCTTGTCCTTTGTAAACAGTCTTAGTTTGTTGTACTTGATTATTTGACTTAGTTGTTACCTTGCTCTTAGACTTTGTTCCCTTTAATAAAGATTCATATTCTTTTTCAAGGTAGGAAGTACCCACACGGTCATTTCTTGAATAACCTAAAGCAAGGTAATATTTCAAATCATCACTTGGAAGTCCAGCTTTTTCAGTTGAAACAGAACCAATAATACTCTTAATTGATGAACCATTTGGATAGTATCTTTCCCAGTCAGTCCCAATTCCAACACCTGGAAGTTCTGAAAGGTGTTCCCCAACTAATGCTACTTCCCGATCAGTCAATTTTTGATTTTTAACATAAATTGTAGATAAGGTATATGCACCCGCAATTTTATTAAAAATCAAAGCTGCAGTCTTTTGCTTAGTAGTATAATGACGTTTTTCATTTGCTACCTTATTTTCAAGGGTTTGATAGATAGCTGATGAACTTACTTCGGACCCATCAGAATTATAGCGCTTCGAACGTGGCAACTTAGCAACTTCTTTAGCGTAATTTTTACTATCTGCTAAGTAGTATTGAGCTAATTGTTGATCAGTTGGCTTCTCATTTGAGATGGTAATATACTTACTCAAAGCATTAGAAATGTTGTATTCTTGCTTTGTAGTCGTAGACAAAGACTTGGTATAAGTAATAGCGTTATTAGCCTTATTACCAACTAATACCCGTCCTTTATCATCATACATAACCCCACGCGGAACTGCACCTGAAATTACAGTATCATCTGTTTTTTGCACTTCAGCATGAAAACGACTACCATAAATTAATTGTAAATATCCTAATTGCACAATTAATAATGCAAAAAGTACAAAGATAAAGCCTAGAATAACCTTCACTCTAATTGGCGTTTCTGCAGCTTTTCTCTTTGATGTTTGATTGTTTTTATTTTTTTTGAAAAAATCCAAGAAAATCTACCTCACTAAACTAGCAATATTTTAGCAAATGATAAGTTATTATGCTATGCTTATAGCCGACTATCAAGTAATGTTTTTTAAATCTTAATCATATGAAACAAATTATTAATCATTTTTCTGACTCTCAAAAGCAGTTAATTTCATATCTAGCTGCTTTTGGGCTACCTTTTATTATTTTTTTGAGTTATTTTTTGGTCCGTCACGGACAAATCTTAACCGTCGATCTTGGCCAACAATATATTGATCTTCTAGCGCATTATCGACAAAGTCTACTCCATAACCCAGCAGAACTTATTTTTAGTTTTGCTAATGGATTAGGTTCAAGTATGGTAGCAACTGACTTTTACTATCTTGCAAGCCCAGTAAATTTAATTTTACTGCTGATTCCACTTAAGTTCTTCCCTACCGGTATCTTAATTTTAATTAGTATCAAAGTCGGCCTAATTGGCTTAAGCGCATTTTATTATTTTAAAGGAGAAAATAAAACTCTTTTTGCATTAGCTGCTAGCTTAGCCTATGCCTTATGTGGCTATGTCATCGCTTATAATTTAAATTTGATGTGGCTTGACAGTGTTATCCTTTTGCCACTTTTAATTTTAGCGATTAAAAAACAAAGACATCTAGTTCTAGTAACCTTTCTATGCTGGTTTACTAATTTTTATACTGGCTACATGGTCTTAGCTTTTGGACTTTTTTATTTCTTAACTGAATTAATTAATGCTGACGCCAAACTAGCTAAATTTAAATTCTACCTGTCACGTTCAATTTTAGGAACTTTACTAGCTAGCTTTGTGTTGATACCAGCAGTTTCAGAAATTTTAAGTGGAAAAGGTGATAGCACTAGTTGGACTTTAAGTTTTCAATTTAACTTTTGGAAACTATTTGGTAAATTTTTCACTGGAAGCTATAGCTTTCATGAAATGGAAGCAGGTTTACCTAATGTCTATATTTCTATTTTCTTATTGCTAATCGCCCTGCTGTATTTCTTTAATCGCCAAATTGCGCTTAAAGTTCGTTTGAGTAAGTTAGTTTTATTAATTTTTCTATTCTTATCAACTTGTTTTAATCCGCTAGTTTTACTTTGGCATATCGGTCAATATCCAACTTGGTATCCTGCACGTTTTAGCTTTGTTATCTGTTTTTATTTAATTGAACTAGCCTTTCAGAATTTGGCGAACTTGCAGTACTTTACTAAGATTCAAGGCTTAGTTTTAATAATTTTCATTGCATTAGCTAGTATAATTATTAAATTTGGCAACTTTGCCTTTTTAAATTCAACCAAGCTGATAATTACAGTCCTATTTATCTTAATTACCCTTTTGTTTGTTGTCTTTTTGAGTCCGATTGACCTATCGTCTCAATGGCTGATTTATGGCTTAACTGCACTAGCAATGACTGTTAATTTAGTTCTGAGTCTAAATGAGTTAGCATATCAAAGTAATGCTGATTGGAGCAATTTTACAGCTAATATGAGGGCTGCTACTAGTCAAATAAGAAGTTCTGATAGCAATCTTTACCGCCTTGAAAAGACTTTTTCTCGTTCAGACGATGATAGCTTTAGCGATGATTATTATGGATTAGCTAATTTCAATTCAATAACTAGCACTAACTTAATTAACTTTTTAAGCTATCAGGGTCTAGTTCATAACTCGAATTCATTTTCTAATAAATTTTCTACTGCCTTGTTAGATCAATTATTAGGAGTGAAATATTACCTCTTGCCTAACTTAGATCACGATGATATTCCGGCAAATCAACTAATGAAATATAATAATCGCTTGTATCGTCCTGATTTAAAAGCAAGTAACTTTGTTGAAAATTATCCTGAGTTATACTCAGTTAGCTATCGTAATTCTCTTCCATTATTATTTGTTTCTCCAAAAACTAAAAAAGCTAACTTTATTAGCGAAGACCCTACTAGAAACCAACAGACTTTTTTCACTAGCATTACTGGTAGTAAAGTTAACTTATTTTCAGCTCTACTTTTGCCAGATCCAGTTATGAAAAATGCCAGTTTGGTCAAAAAAGATTATTTACAATTTCAAGCTAAGTCTGGCATTAGCAAAATTAGTTTTTGGTTTAAACCCGTTAATAATGCTTCTTACTACTTAGAGTTGCCTGCTGATTTAGATAATAGTGACGTCTCACTCTATATCAACAACCATTACGTTTCAATTGATGCTCGCTATAGTCAAATAAAGCTAGTTAATCTTGCTGCAAATCAAAAAAACATTCCAATCAAAATCAGTTTTATTATGCACAGTCATAAATTAGATTTAACAAATAGTATTATTTGGCAACTAGATACTGATAAATTAAATTCCGTTTTAAGTAAATTTCGCGCTAAACAGCCCAATTTTCAATATAGCAAGCTTGTAATAACTAGTGATAAATTTAAAACTCAAGCTAAGCAAACACTGAAAACGACAATTCCATATAGTCATGACTGGTTTGCCTTTGATAAGGGGAAGCTTGTTAAGGTAAATAAATACTTAAATACCTTTTTACAAGTAAATATCAGTCCAGGTTATCATCAAATACAATTAATATTTATTCCAGTTGAACTAATTGCTGGCTTACTTATTTCACTTACTTGTTTAATTTTTATGACATACCAAAAAAGTAGACTATCAAAAAGATGATAATCTACTTTTTATTTTGAATAATATTTAGCTTAAGCCTTAACTTCGTTAATAACTACATCAAAGCTACCACCAGGAGTGGCAATGGTAACAGTGTCACCCTTGTGCTTACCAAGTAAAGCTTGAGCAATTGGTGAGTCGTTAGAAATCTTACCGTTCAATGGGTCAGATTCATCAGAACCAACGATAGTGTAGGTTTCAGGATCATCTTCACCTACTTCAGTATAGGTAACTGTCTTACCAACTGAAACTTCATTAGGATCAACACTATCTGCATCAACAACGTCAGCATACTTAAGCATTTGTTCTACTTGTGCAATTCTTTGTTCTACTGCACTTTGTTCATCTTTAGCTGCATCGTATTCTGAATTTTCAGATAAGTCCCCATAAGAACGAGCAACCTTAATTCTTTCGATTACTTCAGGCCGCTTGACTAATTTCAAATTTTTAAGTTCTGCTTCAAGTTTTTCTTTACCTTCAGCAGTCATTGGATATGTCTTAGGCATAATAAATCTCCCTTAATCATTTTTCAATTGTCAATCTTATTTAAATACTATTAAAAAGTCAATAGCTTAACGTACTTCAATCTCTAATTTTTCAGTTAAAGCAGTAGTAACATCATTAATCGCCTTACTTACAACTTCATCAGTTAAAGTATCTTTTTCATTTAAGAAGGTTAATTTGTAAGCCAAGCTCTTCTTGCCAGGTTCAATGTGGGCACCTTGATATACATCAATTACTGCCAACTTGTACAAGTACTTGCCCGCACTAGCCTTGATTACATCACTAACTTCAGTATTAGTTACTTTCTTATCAACTAAAAGTGATAAGTCACGTTCAACAGCTGGGAATTTTGGAGCAGGTTGTGACTTAGTTTCGCCTTCCATTAATGGCAATAATAAGTCTAAATTAAGTTCATAACCGTAAAGTTCCTTGCCACGTAAGTTCTTGTCAAATAATTCATGTAAAGAAGAAATTTGACCAACAAAACCAACATATTGTCCATCAAGATAGATTCCAGCAGTTCTAGTTGGGTGCATCCCTGGCAACTTGATTGCCTTATATTCAATTGTTACTTTTTGCTTAATAACAGCATCAAATAAACTTTCAACTTGACCCTTTACATAGTAAAAGTCAATCTTTTCATCAGTATGTTGCCAGTTAGTTTGTTCAACATTACCAGTATATAAAGCAGCTAAATGACTATGTTCATTATAGCTATCGCCTTCTAAGTCATATACTCGACCTTGTTCAAAAATGCGAACTTCATTTTGCTTACGGGCAAAATTATAGCTAGCAGTTTCAACTAAGCTGGCCATCAAGTTTTGTCTCATTGTGGTTCTAGCAGAGTTAAGTGGCCATTCAACGTTAACTGGCTTTAATGGCTTTTCTTCAAATAAGACAGCCTTATCAGCTGAAGTTAATGAATAGTTGATAGTTTCAACTAAGCCTTGTCCTTGAACCAAGTTACGTAAGTGACGAACTTTAACTTCATCAGCGTTATAACCACCATGAGTTTGACCTAAAACAGGTTGAGTTGACTTGATATTATCGTAACCATAGATTCTTCCGACTTCTTCCACTAAGTCAGCATCGATAAAGATATCCCATCTTCTATTAGGAACAGTAACAGTAACTTCTTCGCCTGAAACACTAGTTGCAAAATTCAACTTAGCAAAAATCTTTAAGATTTCTTCATCACTTAAGTTAGTACCTAATACCTTATTGAAGTGAGCAAATGGCACTGTGATTTCACACTTTTGGCGTTTTTCATTACTACCAACATTAATGCCTTCATGAACATTACCAGCAGCATGATTTCTTAAAATTAAGCTGGCCATATTTAGGGCCTTTTCAGTGTTGTCCCAGTTAATCCCCTTTTCAAATCTAGCAGAAGCTTCACTTCTTGCATCATGACGCAAGGCAGCCTTTCTAACTAAAGCTGGATCAAAGACAGCTGATTCTAAAATCACATCAGTCGTCTTATCAGTAACTTCAGAATTCAAACCACCCATTACCCCAGCAAGTGCAACTGGTTTTTCACCGTCAGTAATTACGATATCTTCAGCATTTAAGTCAATTTCACTTTCATCTAGTAAAGTGAGCTTTTCGCCTTCATTTGCTAAGCGAACTTCACATTTACCAGTAGCAAAAGCAGCTGCATCATAGGCATGCATTGGTTGACCAGTTAAAAGCATGCAGTAGTTAGTTGCATCAACTACGTTGTTGATTGGTCTAATACCTGCATTCCAAAGACGAACTTGCATCCAGAGTGGACTTGGGCCAATCTTGACGCCACTAACTTTACGCATTAAGAACTTAGGAGCTAATTTTGAATCAACCTTAATACTTAATTCATTAGTCCAATCAGGAGCATCACCCTTTAAGACTACATCTTCAATCTTAGGCTTTTGGTCAATAATTGCACCAACTTCATATGCAGCTCCTTCCATCGAAAGAGTATCAGCACGGTTAGGAGTAATATCAAAGTCTAAAATGTAGTCATCCATCCCCAAAGCTTCATATACATCAGTTCCTGGAGTAATTGCTTCTGGGAAGACAAAAATACCATCAGCAAATTCAGCTGGTACTAACTTATCTGGGAAGCCAATTTCTTGTAAACCACAAATCATACCGTCTGATTCAATTCCGCGCAACTTACCACGCTTAATCTTGACGTTATCGGCAATTCTAGCACCATGTAAAGCAACAATTACATATTGCCCCGCTGCAACATTAGGTGCACCACAAACAATTTGTAAAGGTTCAGCTTCACCAACATCAACTTTAGTGATGTGTAAGTGATCTGAGTCAGGAGCCATTTCACATTCTAAAACATGTCCAACTACAATTTTTTTAAGACCATCCATTGGATGTTCAACTGAAGCAATTTCAATCCCAGTTCTAGTAATCTTTTCAGCTAATTCATGGGGTTCAACATCTAAATCAAGAAAATCTTGTAACCATTTATATGAAACTAACATTAATCTTCCTCCTGACGAAATTGGGTTAAGAATCTTACATCGTTAGTGTAGAAGTCACGAATATCATCTACACCATATTTCAAAATTGCAAATCGATCTAACCCTAAACCAAAGGCAAAACCACCATATACTTTAGGATCTAAACCAGCATTGCGAATTACGTTAGGGTGAACCATTCCGGCACCTAAAACTTCAATCCAGCCAGTATTTTTACATACGCTGCATCCCTTACCATCACAGTTAAAGCAAGAAACATCCATTTCAACACTTGGTTCAGTGAATGGGAAGTAGCTTGGTCGTAAACGAGTTTCACGATCTTGACCAAAGACGTGCTTAGCAACGGCTTCTAAAGTTCCCTTTAAATCACCCATAGTAATATTTTTATCTACTACTAAACCTTCCATTTGCGCAAATTGGTGTGAGTGCGTTGCATCGTCATCATCACGGCGGTAAACCTTACCTGGAGAGATCATCTTTAAAGCACCATTTTCAAAGTCGTGCTTTTCCATAGTTCTGGCTTGAACTGGTGAAGTTTGACTTCTTAATAAGTGACTTGGATCAACAAAGAATGTTGCTTGCATATCACGAGCTGGGTGATCTTTTGGCAAGTTAAGCATTTCGAAGTTATAGTGTTCATTTTCAATTTCTGGTCCTTGAACTACTTTAAAGCCCATACCAATGAAAAACTTTTCCAAGTCATCTTGGATAATTCTAATCACGTGCTTAGAACCCATGTAAGTTTTTCTACCTGGTAAAGTAACATCAATTGCTTCTTTAGCTAATTTTTCTTCAACTAATTTCTTTAAGAGATTATCTTTAGCCTTATCTAAGCGAGCGTTAAAAATATCTCTTAATTCATTTACTTTTTGACCGACTTCACGTCTATTTTCAGGAGCAACTTCCTTCATTGAGTGCAAAATTTCAGTCAATTGTCCTTTTTTACCGACTAATGCGACACGAACATCGTTTAATTTCTTTTCATTTTCAGCTGTTTGAATTTGTGCCAAACCATCTTCACGTAATTTAGCAATCTTTTCAAATAAATCCATGTTGTTTTCCTTTCCACAAAAAAAGCTTCATCCCAAAAGGGACGAAGCTTCGCGGTACCACCCTAGTTTAGGGTAGAAACTACCCTACACTCAAAAATTCGATAACGGTGAAATACCGGAATTGATTAAATTCTACTCTCAAGATGAAATTCACTATCTCCAAAATAGGTTATTCTCAGCGGATACAACCCTCTCTGTTAATTTGGCTAACAGCTACTAGTCTTGGTCATTGCATTATAGTTAGTATGATAAAACTTTTATACCAATCTTGCAATCTTTTTTAAGCCCAACGGTCAGCCCAGTCATGAATCAAATCAAAAACAGGTTTAAGCTCTGCACCCTTTTTGGTCAAGGTATAAGTAATTATGCCAGTTTCTTCATCAACTGACCGTTTAACAATTTTTAATTGTTCTAATTCTTTTAAGCGCTCAACTAGTACTCGGTCACTACAAGCCTGCACTGCATTAGCTAAGTCCTTAAAGCGCATTGGTTTAACACTACATAAAGAGCTAATGATCAATCCATTCCACTTTTTACCAATAAAGGCAAAAGCATTAATGAAATGTTCACAATTTTGATAATCACGTTGACCACAGCCACTACTACTTTCTTTTACAGCTTTAGTCATATTAAGCCTCCTATGTCATACTGCCTAAAATTATAATGGCTTCACTTACTTAATACAAGTACCTTGCTTAGGCGAAATGGTAAATCATAATCCCAGCTGCTACTGCAGCGTTTAACGATTCAGCCTGACCCTTAATCGGAATAAATAGCTTTTCATCAGCTTGTGCGACTACTTCGTCACTTACACCATTAGCTTCATTACCAATAATTAAGGCTAATTCCTTAGTCTTTTCAAAAGTTGGTAATTCTTTAGCTTCACTATCTAAAACCGAAGCATAGACCGGAATATAATTTTCCTTAAATTGTTCAATGGTCTTTAAAATATCCGCCTTAATCACTGGCAAGTGGAATTGACTTCCCTGCATTGCTCTTTGCGTCTTGGGATTATATAAATCAGCGCAATTTTCTGATAAGACCACACCATCAAAACCAGCAGCATCTGCAGTTCTAATAATTGTTCCGATATTTCCGGGATCAGCTAAAGTATCAAGTAAGACCCACTTACCAAAGTTAAAGGTAAAGTGCTTAGGCTGGTTAATCTTTAAGACCATAAATACATCTTGTGAATTAGTAGTTGCACTTAGATGCTTAGCAACTTTTTCATTAATTTGAATTAATCTTTTATCATCTAAATCAATTTCATATTTATCTACTAACTTTTCAAAAGCAGCAGCAGTTGCTAATAAGTATTTATACTTTAATTCACTCTTAAAAGCCTCATCAATTAAATGAAAGCCTTCAATTAAATAATAGCCTTCTTGCTCACGATATTTCTTTTTATTTAGCTTGGCTAAATTTTTAATAGTTTGATTAGTTGTTGAAGTTATTTTCTGCATATCTTTCTCCTTAGTCCACTATCCTATTTTAAGTTAGAAGGTTAAAATATTAAATAGTAGATTGTATTTCATAGGAGAAAAAATATGGAAACAAGAGAAATTCATGTATACGGCCTTGTTCAAGGCGTTGGTTTTAGATGGTGTACTCAGATTTTAGCGAAGAAGTATTTCTTAAAAGGCTGGGTAAAAAACGAAAGTGACGGCAGTGTCAACATCTTAATTCAAGGTAAAGACTACGTTTTAAATAAGTTTATTCAAGAATTACCTGCAGCACAAAGTCCCGCTGCCAGAATTGATAAAATTGAGCAAAAGCAGTTGACAAATGTGGCACCTTTAACCCGTTTTACGGTAAAATATTAACCAGTTGTTTTAGACAAAGAAATTTATAATTAAGTGGTGGATTAATTTAATGAAAAAAAATAAAAAGATTTTACTATTATTAGGGTTATTAGCTACCCTTGCCTTAATCTTAACTGGCTGTGCTGCCTATAAGACAGGTGCAAGCGCAGCTCCTAAAGGCGGATTTTTTGGTATAATTTACCAATTCATCGGTATTCCAATTAGAAATATCATGTTGGCAACTGAAAATGCAATCGGTGGTACTAATGGTGCTGGTTGGGCAATTGCAATTATTACTGCAGTAATTCGTTTTGTACTCTTGCCATTAATGCTTTCTACTTCAAAGAAGTCAACAATTCAGCAAGAAAAGGTTAGCCGGTTGCAAGATCAACTTCAACTAATTCAAACTGCTTTAAAGGATCGTTCCTTAACTCCTGACAAGCAAATGCAAATTAGCCAACTTCAGCAAAAGGTATATCACGAAAACAACCTAAGCATCACAGGCGGAATTGGCTGCTTGCCTCTATTAATCCAATTCCCATTCATGATTGGTATTTATCAAGCAGTAGCCTATTCAGATGCCTTATACAAGACCAGCTTCTTCGGAGTATCACTTGGTAAGCCATCATTACTATTTGCGATTATCGGTGCGCTCTTTTACTTAGCTCAAAGTTTATTAATGCTTCGCGGCGTTAGTGAACAACAACGAGCAGCAATGCAATCAACAATCTTTATCAGTCCATTGATGACATTATTCATTTCAATGTCAACACCTGGTGCTCTCGGTCTTTACTTCTTAGTTGGCGGAATTATTGCATTAATTCAACAAGTAATTGTAACTTACATTATCATGCCAAGAGCTAAAGCCAGAATCGATGCAGAACTTAAAGAAAAGCCAATGAAAGTCGTAGTTACACAAGAAATTATCGACCAAATTATCAATGGCAATAATTCAAACAATTCAAATAATTCAGCAACTACTAGTCACTCTGATGTTACTGAAAATGAATTGCGTAAGCGTAATGCAGGTAAGCAAAAGCGCGAAGATAAGTAATTTATAACACGATTTCTGGATTTTACAGGAATCGTGTTTTTGTTTAGTTAAAAAATTGGATAAACAAATACCTCACAATTGTTAGGCATTAAGTCTAATCATTGTGAGGTATTTTTTAGTTAATTTATATTGATTATTTATTTAGTTCATTTTCATACCCGATTATCCATTGGTTAGTACCAACTTTTAACCATAAATATCCATTATTTAATTCTCTAGATACTTTCCAGCTACTGC
Organism: Lactobacillus psittaci DSM 15354; assembly: GCF_000425905.1. GTDB lineage: Bacteria > Bacillota > Bacilli > Lactobacillales > Lactobacillaceae > Lactobacillus > Lactobacillus psittaci. Next base: position 50,048 of record NZ_KE384473.1, on the reverse strand, counting down.
CATATGGCAATACCTGACCGGTTAGCTTACCATCACCATTTGGTGAAGAATATACTTTCAAGCCTTGCTTGTTTGTAACTTTTAAAATTTCATTTACTGAAATATCGAATCGTGGCATTTTATAATCATCTGGTTTAAAACTGTTATTTTGGCCATTTACAACAGCATAAGAACCGTCTACCCATTGATTACCACCTAAGTTGTACCAAGTGTGACCATTTACTTCTGACTTAGCGAAGAACTTCCAGCTACTGCCATGTGGCAAGTAACGATTCAATGCATGAGCACCTGGAGTAGCCCAAAGCATTACGCCATATCCTGGACGGTAGTTAATCTTAAGCACGCCAGTTGCAGCAGTTGAAGTAGTGGTACTTGTTGTAGTAGTTGCCTTAGTTGAAGTTGATTCTTTAGTTGTTGGTGTTGTTTCTGTGTGAGCACTGTTACTTAATACAATATAACTTGAGTCAACCCATTGATTTCCACCAAGGTTGTACCACTTATGACCATTTGCATCAGTTACATAGCCGAATACTTTCCAGCTAGTACCATGTGCTAAATATCTCTTAGTTGGTTCGTTACCTGGTTTTGCCCAAAGTAAAATACCATAACCAGGAACATAGTTAACACGGCCAGTTGTATCAAGCTTTACTAAATCCTTCTTTACATCATAGTAACCTTGACCCTTAGTAGAATCCTTAGCTACGTAACCCATATCTACAGTAGTGGCCATTGCTGGTTGAGCTACGCCCATTAATGTTACACCGGCTAATGCAGTTGCAGAAGCTAATTTTAATGTATCTTTTTTCATTTTTAATTCCTCTATATGTTACAAAAAAATTACAATATTTCGTTTCGATTACATAATAACACAGTTAGGAAAATACACAATAGGTTAATTAATTATTTTCCTGCACCCCATTGTGTGTATTTCTTAGGAATATAAGTATCTATACCAACTAAGTAACAAATTTCGCCGTTAATCATTTTTACTCCACAAATCTTCCAGCGTGAACCTGTCTTAAACTTCAAGTTACTACCGGCAATTTGAGTACCATCACTTCTCCAAGCGTTAACACCGTAGTTTGGTACATAGTGAATAGTTACAACACCATTGTCATAGTGATCAGTATATGCTTTAGGTACATATTGACCTGCACCAAGGTCATACATTTCTTGACCATTAATTACTACAGAACGTAAAACCTTCCAACGAGTGCCATCCTTGAACTTATAGTTACTACCTGGAATATATTTACCATCAATAGTGAATCCTAATACACCGTAACCTGGAACATATTTAATTTGAGCAATATCTTCAGATTCTTGAGTAATTCCACTGCCAGTATTGCCATTAAATGCTTCTTGGTCCCATGATTGTAAACCATAAATTTGAATAAAGTTAATAATCTTTGAGGCATAGTTAGGATCAGTTGCGTAACCATCTTGTAGTAGCAATCTAGCAAAAGTTCGATAATCCTTTTGGAAAAGTAAGTTATGATATCTGCTATTATTGACTAAGAAGTTAGCATGATCTTCTATAGATGTTGCCCAATTTGGATATTTTCTAAATTGGGCAACAATAGAAACGTATCTTCCACCACGATACTCAGTAGTTCTTAAATATGTGCCTTGTCCGTTATAAGTACCTTTAATTCCAAATAAATTATTGGCAATACGAGCTCCTCCTGTTGCGCCCCACCCACTTTCAATTGCTGCTTGGGCTGCTGTTATAGATGGTAAAATTCCTTTTTTCCATCCCGCCATTGCACCTGCTTTAATACTATTAAAGAAAGTTGTTGCATCAACATTTGCGTATAAAATAGAATTCAAATCATATTTGGGCTTACCATTCGAAAATTCGTAATAGCCTGGACCAATACTAGGATCTTTAGCTAAGTAATCTTGACTTGGTTGTCTATCAGTAGCTTGTTCAGTTTTTGCGCTATTAGCTTTTGATTGTTCTACAGCTAAAACTAAACTATTTGAATTTGACAATAATATTGCAGCTAAGGTAGCAGCTGTAATCCCTCTTCTTAAAAATTTCATATTCATATTCTTATCTCCTATTCTGCGTAACATAATAATAAATTAATTTAGCCTTTTGTATATTCACAAAATAACATTACTAATATATTCTGCATTTTAAATAAATCCTTCCTAGACATGTCCACCTAGATTATTGCACTTTAATAGCATTAAAACTGTATTTTTTCCTAATTCGAAATCTCAGTATCTTAACTCGAAAAATGACCCAACTATTTTTTATAATGATTTTAAAAACTATTATTTTTGGTATTCTAACATTATTTTTTTATCCTATAATTTATAAGAAAGTGTTATCATTTAAAAATCAAGATTAACATTGATAACACATGGAGGAATTATGATTAAAATAAACTTATATCAAGTATTGGTACAAGAAAGCATTGATATCTTAGAAATTGTATTTTTAGCCGGTTTTCTAGCTAAAATTAAAAATATCAGTTACTATTTAACTTTCTTAGTACTTGTTATCCCTTTGTGCTTTGTTGCAAATTTTAGTGCAATACTAATATCAGCTGTATTATTACTACTTTTTCTTCTCTTAAGATATACTTCGTGGAAAAAGAACAATATGCTAATTACACCTGAATTAATAAGTTTCTTTTTCGCTTTGACAATCAACATTTTCGTAAGCTTTACTTCTTGTATGCTAACAGAAATGTTATTAAGGTCTTTTAATATCGTAAGGTTTTCAAATAATTGGCTTTTTATTGTAACTCAAGAAATCATCAATTTAATATTAGCCATAGTATTATTTTTTTGTGTTACAAGAATTTATTATTGGATTAAAACTAAATCAGTCGAAAAGCCTTTTCTATGTCAGTTAGCTTTTCTAGATATTTTTCTACTTATGGTCGTTGAGTTTTCAAGAGCTTTTGATGTTTTAGGTATAATTAAATACTTCTTTTTATCCTTCATGTTAATTCAACTAGCCCTATCACTTTATATGACATACAGTCAGCTAAAAGCACAACGTCAAAAACAAGAAAGCAAAAACTTAAGCCAGCAAATTCACGTTATGTCTCTTTATACTGATGAACTTGAAGCTAATTATCAACAATTAAGAAAATTCAAGCATGACTATAACAATTTGCTGTTAGGTTTGAACCTCGAAGATGGTCAAATAAATAAAAAGTACTTGCAGCAAGTTAATAAGTATTCGTCTGAAGATTTAAGCAAGGGTTACAGTATTTTTAAGGATCTAGGTAATTTGAAATTAAAGGCTGTTAAGTCATTGATATTAACTAAGCTAATTGAAGCACGCAAAGCTAAGATTGATGTTTATTTTGATGCTAGACATCCCATTAATGATGTTAACCTTGAAGAAATAATTCTTGTTCGAATGTTGGGGATTTTATTGGATAACGCTATTGAAGCTATCAGTGAGGCACAAGAAAAGAAGCTCATTATCGCTATGAAAGAATACGACAATACTTTAAAAGTTGTAATTGAAAATAGCTTTAATGGTAAAGAAATAAACCCAGATAAAATTAGAAAATATGGCTATACTACTAAAAAAGGTAGTCATGGTTTAGGACTTGCAAATATAATGGATATTATTAAGGAACATCCAAATGTTCATCTTAAACAAGAAGTCGTTGATAAGCATTTTATCTCAACTCTAGAAATTAACTGAGGTTATTATTTTGATTCCTATATTATTATGTGACGATAACGAAGATTTTTTGAATTATTATGCCAGCATAATTGAAGATACTATTGCTAAAAACAAGCTAAATATGAAATTAGCATTTAAGACTGTTAATCCATGGCAGTTACTCGAATACGTAGAAAATAATGCACTACCTGCTCTATATATTTTGGATATTGATTTGAATCAAGAACTCGATGGCATAGATCTTGCTGAAAAAATTAAGACCCTTCAACCAAATAGTAAAATTGCATTTTTAACATCTTATGAAGACTATGCTCTCGAGACTCTTCAAAGGCAAATTGCCCCTTTAAGCTATATTGTTAAAGGTAGTCCAAATTCTAAACAGCTAATGGCTCAACTACTTACTAAGCTAAACAATACCAAGTTAGAAAAAAGTGAGGCGTATTTATCATTTGAAGACAAAAGTATCAACTATAAAATCAGTCTTTCACGCATCTATTACCTAACTACCTCCTCCAACAAACCACATATGATCAAACTCATTTGCAAAAATAATGTATTTGAATTTTATGGCAACTTACGTGAATTAGCAGAAAAATTTCCACAATTATTGCGGATTCATCACTCATACTTGATCAATCCAAAAAATGTTGTAAAAGTTGATTTTAAACAAAGATTGGTCTTCTTTCCAGCTGGTGCGCCATGCACATATCCAGCGACCAAAGGAAAAGAATTAAGAAAATTATTTACACAAAAAGCTCACTAAACAAAAACCTCACAATTGTTAGGCATTAAGTCTAATCATTGTGAGGTTATTTGATTTATTTAGTTAAGGTTATTTAGCGACATTAGAAGCAGTGTTTACCCATTGGTTGCTACCTAATTGCATCCAAAGTTCACCATTATTAAGTTCTCTAAACACTTTCCATCTAGTGCCAGCTGGCAATACTTGACTAGTTTCCTTACCATTTGGTGAAGTATATACTTTCAAGCCTTGCTTATTTTCAACTTTTAAGATTGAATTTGCGGCAACATCAAATTTGCTATTATTAGTCTTGTTGGTATTAGCAGCATTAACAGTATTTTGTTGGCCATTTACAACAGCATAAGAACCGTCTACCCATTGATTACCACCTAAGTTGTACCAAGTGTGACCATTTACTTCTGACTTAGCGAAGAACT
>NZ_KE384473.1:0-45043 GCF_000425905.1 Lactobacillus psittaci DSM 15354 | reverse complement strand
TCTTTAGTTGTTGGTGTTGTTTCTGTGTGAGCACTGTTACTTAATACAATATAACTTGAGTCAACCCATTGACTGCCACCAAGGTTGTACCACTTGTGGCCATTTGCATCAGTTACATAGCCGAATACCTTCCAGCTAGTACCATGTGCTAAATATCTCTTAGTTGGTTCGTTACCTGGCTTTGACCAAACTAAAATACCATAACCAGGAACGTAGTTAACACGGCCAGTTGTATCGAGCTTTACTAATTCTTTCTTAACATCATAGTAACCTTGACCCTTAGTAGAATCCTTAGCTACGTAACCCATATCTACAGTAGCAGCCATTGCTGGTTGAGCTACGCCCATTAATGTTACACCGGCTAATGCAGCTGCAGAAGCTGATTTTAAGGTATCTTTTTTCATTGTTAATCCCTCTATATGTTACAAAATCGTTACAATGTTTCAGTTCAATTACATAATAACACAGTTACGAAAATTCTCAATAGATTTTCTAACTTCAAATATAGCATTAATTTACTTTAAATTTTAAAAATCTCCTATTTGATTGTTTTAAGCTCTTATTCGTAGAAAAACAATCTATTAATTTTTGATATAATTACAATATATTTTCAAAGGTAGAGTTAAAGTATGGTTTATGTCAGTTCTCTACAATATATGTTTATAGACGGAACCAACATTATTCTTATGTGGACTATGGCTGCACTAATAGCTAATATCAAATCCTGGTGGTATTGGTTTTTCTTACCAGTCATTACATTTTCTCTATCATCAATTGGCTCTGACAGCGCATTTCTTTTTAGTATTGCATTATTTTGCTCATTTTTATTATCCAGAATTTTTCAGTGGAGAGATTTCAAAACTAATTTTTATAAAAATATTTTGGGTATTTTAGTTGCCATAGGAATTAATGAAATATCAGATTTTTCTTCATTTATGTTAGTATTTAATTTTTTTAAAATAACTTTGAATGAAAGAATTATCAATGGCTGGTCAATTATTACAATTTACTCAATTTTTAACTTACTAATCTGTACATTACTACTTATTTTATTTAAAAAAACTATCTTATTAAGAACTGTTACTTTAGCAGATCAAAAAACACTTCTCTTCGAAGTTGGAATTTTTGAAATTACAGTAATTTTATTTTCCGAAATAATGAAAGCATACAACGTCTTAGGTATAGCTAGAAACGTTATGTTTTTATTCATAATTGTACAATTCATGACTTCAATGTTCATCATCAATTCAAATCGAAAAAGACAAAAAGAAGTTGCTGCAAACATTGCCTTATCATCCCAAATTAAGACAATGAAAATATATCTTTCTGAAATTGAAAAGAACTATCAAGTCATCCGTAAGTTTAAACATGACTATAAAAACTTACTTTTAGGACTAAAAATAAGTAATGATAAGTCCTTAGATGAAACGTATCTTAATGACTTAGACAGCTATTCAAATCAAGTATTAGACCAAAATATTTCTTTATTTAATGATTTGGCTAACATAAAGATTGAATCTATTAAGTCGCTACTTTTAATTAAGTTAATTGAAGCTCGGCAAAAGAAGATTGATACTAATTTCTTCTGTAAGAAACCTCTTCAAAATATTCCTGTACGTGATGTAATTTTAGTTAGAGTACTTGGGATTGTTTTAGATAATGCAATTGAAGCTAATGAAGTAATTCAAGATAAAAAAATGACCATCGGAATTAATCAAACCGAATCAGATATTAATATAGTTGTTAAAAATCATTTTAGTGGTAATCCATTATCCCTAAAGCCTGGTGAATCAACTAAAGGGGCAAATAGAGGCTTGGGATTATCTACTCTTGACAATATAAATAAGCAAACTAAGAATTTAGACATTAAGCAATATGTTGAAAATGCGAGTTTTGTAACTTTGATCACTTTAAAAGGATAAATTATGACACTTTCAATTTTTTTATGTGATGATAAGCCTAATTTTTTGAGCTACTATCAAAAGCTAATTGATGATTTAATTCATGTTAATGGCTATCAGATGAAGGTGGCTGTTTCTTCTGAAAAAGCTGATACTATTATTGATTATCTTAAGAAGAACCAGATAAAAGAAGGGCTTTGCTTTTTAGACGTAGACTTAAACACCACTTATGACGGGATTGACTTAGCCCAGACAATTTCAAAACTTAGTCCTGATATAAAGATTGCGTTCCTCACGTCTTATAGTGATTATGCCTTGGAGGCAATTCAAAGTAACGTTGAACCGATAGACTATATAATCAAGGGGAATTCTAAGGAGCGTGAACAAATAAATAAAATTCTTGATAAGGTATCAAGCCAAGTTATAATTTCAGATGATGCCTTACCTTCGAATTTCAACTATATTACTTTGTCTAACGGAACTTTAGAATATAAAATTTCAATTTCAAAAATAATGTATGTCGAAACTGCAACTAAGCCACATATGATTTCTATTATTGGTGAAGACTTTAAATATGACTTCTATACCAGTCTAGATGATATTCAAAAACGAATTCCGCAATTAATCCAGGTTCATCAATCAATTCTTATTAACCCAGCCAACGTAACACAAATAGACTATAAAAATAGGAAGATATTCTTTTCAAATAAGAGTTCATGCTTTTTTGCAGTTAGAAAAGCTAGTCTTTTAAAGAAATATTTTTAAGATAAAAACACCTTACAATCATTAGACATTTTGTCTGACATTGTAAGGTGTTTTATTTTGCTTATTTAACCACTAGTACATTATATTAATCCACTGGTTAGTTCCAACCCGATACCAGGTACCATGGTTGATAACTTTACCAGTAACTTTCCATCTACTACCTAATGGTAATACTTGACCTGTTGCCTTGCCATAGCCATAAGGAGAATCATAAACCTTATTGCCTTGCTTCAAAGTTACAGTAAAAAGCTTATTTGCTTTAATGATACCAGTAACACCACTAGCTAGAGGATCACTTTCATTAATGGCGTATTTACCTTCAATCCATTGGTTACCACCTAAGTTATACCAGCTATTATCACCAATGTATTTAATCTTGAAGAACTTCCATCTACTACCATTTGTTAGATATTTATTACTACCTGTTACCCCAGGATTAGACCAAACCATCACTTTGCTATTTGGCCAATAACTAACCCTTACCACTCCAGTTATGTTATTGGTTGCATTTGAAGTGGTTGTGGCTTCTGTGTGAGCATTATTATTTAATACGATATAACTTGAGTCAACCCATTGACTGCCACCAAGGTTGTACCACTTATGACCATTGGCATCAGTTACATAGCCAAATACTTTCCAGCTACTGCCATGTGCCAAATATCTCTTAGTTGGTTCGTTACCTGGTTTTGCCCAAAGTAAAATACCATAACCAGGCACATAGTTAACACGGCCAGTTGTATCAAGCTTTACTAATTCTTTCTTAACATCGTAGTAGTTAGGTCCCATTGCAGGATTTTTTGCTACATAGCCCATATCTACAGTAGTAGCCATTGCAGGTTGCGCTACTCCCATCAATGTTAATCCAGCTAGTGCAGCTGCAGAAGCTAATTTAATCACATGTCTTTTCATTTTTGCGCCTCTATACGTTAAAATCTTTACTACAACTTCAGTGTAACACTACCCCTCCATTTTGCAAACGGTTCCAAAAACATAATAATTCAAGTACTATGAAGCTCTATATAAATATCAACATAAAAGTTACGGAGGTGGGAGCCATGCTAAATTGGATAGACTGGAGTTGTATGGTTAGTTGATTTTAGCTTATTTGATAACAAAAAAAGCTAATCATAAAGATTAGCTAAACAAAACCAGTCGTTCAAGTTACGATTGAGGTCAGCGAGATTGCAGCTCGTTGGCCTCTTTTTATTTACAAATTATACACTAAAAAGTTTAATATTCCAACTATTTTCCATGTAAGAAACAATCATCTCTCATTGAATGGCACTATGTACCATTATTAAACCAAAACAGTCATTGAAGCAGCAACAACAATTAAAACTAATCCTAAGACAGTTACCACCATTTCTCTCTTGGCCTTGTTTTGTCCTAGTAACCAAATACCTGATAAAGTTGCCAAAACTACTGAAGTTTGTGAAAGAATAAAACCAGTAGCAAGACCGTTCATATTTGGTTGGGCAGAAATCAAATAAGTTAAAGCTGCAAAGGCAAAGAAAAAGCCTGAAATAATATGCTTGTATGAAATTTTTTCTTTAATTGCTGACTTTCTTTGGTGCTTTAATGATAAGAAGATAGCATAAATTACAGAAACTAAAACCATCCCTGTTGCTTGTGGCAAGAATGCTTGCAAGCCTGACACATGAGCAGCTTGTGGAGCAGCTGAATATGCCCAGTAACCTACTTGGCCAATTACTAATAATAAGATGGCCTTTTTCAAAGTTTGCTTATCTTCATGGCTCTTATTTTCAGTCCAAACAGTAAGCCAAGCACCACAAATGATTAAGATTAAAGCTAAACTCCCGATTGTCTTGTCAAAGCTACTTGGCCAGTCACCAAGAGCTAACACGCCCCAAAGTGAAGTCACGATTAATTGTAAAGCGGTTGAAATTGGCATTGCACGTGATGATCCAATCAAAGTGAATGATTGGAAAGTGATGATTTGCGCACTTGCCCAACCAATTCCAGATAAAACTGAAAAGACAAAATTCATTCCAACTGGTAATTGAATTTTAAGGGATAAAGTAACAATTAATGCGAAAATAAAGGTTCCAATCGTTGAACCTAAGATTTGATTTTCAGGCTTTCCACCAATTTTACTTGCGATTGTTGGATATAAGCCCCAACCCACAAAAGGTCCTAGGCCAATTAAAATTGCGAATGTATTCATATTAAGTCCTCATCTCAGAATGTATAATACCGCTTTCATAACAGTACAAGATGAAATTTTATCATACTTCGCAATCGCTTTCAATAACTTTTTGAATTAAATCCAGCCCTTATCTCGCGCAAGGTTAAGTGCTTCCAAACGTGACGAGGTTCCAGTCTTGCTGAGAATAGAAGAAATATAGTTTCTCACCGTTCCTTCTGACAAAAACAGCTTTTGAGCTAACTCTTTAGTAGTAGCGACTTGTTCAAGCATTTTGAGAATTTCTAACTCTCGTTTAGTTAATGGATTGTCGACTTCATTTAAGACCCCACTCACAAGTTTGGGGTCAAAGACGGTGTTGCCTTCTAAGATGGCTCTAATTGCCTTTACCAGTGAATCACTAGGACTATCTTTTAAGAGATAACCATCAACTTTTTGCGCTAATGCTTCTTTGAAATAATTAGCCCGAGCAAAAGTCGTTAAGATAATGATTTTCCCTGGATAATCTTGCTGGCGCAATTCTTTAGCAATTTCTAGGCCGCTTTGTTTGGGCATTTCAATATCAAGTAAGGCTACATCCACTTTTAAGTCCATTATTTGACTAGCCACGTTTTCACCAGTTAAACTAGTGCCCACTACTTCAAAGTCTTCTTCTAAATCAAGTAACATCTTTAGAGCTGAATTTAACAACTCCTGATCTTCAGCTAAATATAAACGTGTCATAACTACTCCTTAGGTAAGCTAATACTAATTTCTACCCCATTTTTATCAGAAATTGCAAAGCTTCCCTTTAACTTATCAACTCTAGCCTGCATCCCGCTAATGCCAAAATGTTCCCGACTGGAATGTTTATTAGTTTTATTTTTTAAGCCAATCCCATTGTCTTTAATTTTGACAAAATAGTTATTGCTATCTTCATTAAAATTAATCTTAACTAAATTGCCATGACTATAACGAATAGCATTAGCAATAGCTTCTCTAATAATAAATGATAACTCATTTTGAATATTATCTGGCCAAGTGAAGGCTTGCTTTTGATTCTCAGTTGTTAAGTCAAATTGTGCGTTTTCTAAGTTTTCACTCTCAACAGCCAAGACTTGGACCAACTTTTGTTTGCGTAAATCAGCTACGATTTCACGGACTAAGCTTAGATTATCCCGCGCGTTCTTGCCAATTTGTTGAATTTGCTTCTTGGCTAAGTCTGGATTTTTATCTACTAATTTTTCAGCTAAATCCGCACTAATTGCCAGGGTTGAAAAGACTTGCCCTAAATTATCATGTAATTGTCCTGCAATCCGGTCACGTTCAGATTGTTTAACAATGATTGATAAACGCTGATAATCCTGCTTTAAGGCAAATCTTTTTCTTTGAGAAATCGCAAATGAATGGGCAAAAAAGACGCAAGAATAAGCAAAAATTAAACCAAAAGCTAAATTGAAATCAAAGCCTTGTTTGAGGATAGAAAAGATAGCACAAGCTGTAATTACAGTCAGATAAAGAATTGCGCGTTTCATAAAAATATGAGGCTTAATTTCACTAAAGCCAATGCAAAAGCCGGCGAAAATAAAATTATAGTAATATTGGTAGTTAATCACCCATAAAGCTGCAATGATAATCATGATAATGATTTCCCAATCATATCTGGGAATTTCATCCCCATAAGAATCACGATAAAATTTTGCAAATGGAATTAGGGCTAAAACGCAAACCCAATCAAGTAAACTTTTAAGTGGCAAGGCAATAAAAAACGCTACCAGCAAAAACAATAAATAGTAATAAGGCATGGCCCCATACTTTTTTGGAAAGAGGACATGCCTATTTAAAAATTCTTTCAATCTTTTTCTCCTTAGTAATTAGGCTTTACGACCCTTTGTTTTAATAACAAGTCCTAAGATTAAAACTAGCACAATCAGCCAAATGAATAAAGTTTGTAATTGGCTAGTTGCCAAGTTTTGTTTTAGAAGTAAGTTTAAACTTAACTCTGAAACTGGATGACCTAACATAATTTTACCAATTTTTTGCAAATAATCTGGCATGATGCTTAACGGCCACCAAAGCCCTGACAAAATTGCGATTGCAAACATGAGTAAGTTAGCCAATGCTCCAACCGCATTTTCATCGCCAACAAAAGAAATTAGCACACCAATTAAGGCAAAAGGAATACACAAAATCGGCACTGCAACTAGTAAAACGAGCCAATTTTCAAAAGACAAGTTTACCTTATTAACAACCACACCGACTAAGGCAACAGCACTAATTGCGATTAGATTCATAATTTCAAATACGACAAAGATGTTGGTATAGTAACTAGTTAAATTAGCTGGTGATAACTTAACAAAAAGTTTAAAGCCACTTTTATCATCACTTGATAATATCCTTGATAAAGTTGTCAGTGAATTAATTAAAATACCATAAACTATCATACTGACTAAAAAGCGCTTATTCCAACCTGCTGGAGCATTACTAATTGCAACTTTAGTATAAATTAAGTAAAAAATAGCTGGTAAAGAAATGGTGAAAATAAAGAAGAAAGGATTTCTAAGTAAGAAGCGTTTTAGGTTGATTTTTAATTGATAAGCAAAGTTTTTCATGATTAGTCCTCCATCCACTTTTTCATTAAGCTTTCGAGATTACTTTGAGCGATTTCAAGATTTTCAACTTGATTGAGATATTTGATGAAGCTTGGCAAAAATAAGTTTAAATCATTAACCTTTAAAGTATAGTGATTGTTGTTTTCATTAATATCTACAACTGCAGGTAGTTCAGTAAAGCTTTCTTTTTCAAGCTGACTGACAAATTTAACTTGAACAGTCTGGTTCTGCTCTTTCATTTGCTCTAAACTGCCATCAAAAACTAAGCGATGATTATTAATAATTAAATAGCGGCCTGCTATTTTTTCAAGTTCTTCTGGATAATGGCTAGTGATCAAAAAAGTAATACCCAGCTTTTTAAAGCCGTTAATCTTTTGCCAGAATTCATTTCTAGCATCAACATCCATCCCCGCAGTTGGCTCATCTAAGTAAACTAATTTAGGATTGCCGGCCATAACAATTGCAAATGAAACTCGCTTCAATTGGCCACCAGATAACTTATCAGTAAATTTATCTAGTAAAGTTTCAATTCCTGCTAATTCTACTAATTTCTCAAAAGGTAATGGATTTTGATAAAAAGATCTCGCTAAATTTACTGCCTCTTTTACTTTTACTCTGTCTAATCTAACTGAATTTTGTGACATGACCCCAATCAGATTGCGGTCAGGCTTAGCTTGTTCAAAGATTTTAACAGTTCCAGAATCTTTAGTAATTAAGTCATTAAGGAGTCTAATCAAAGTGGTTTTTCCTGCACCATTTTTTCCAAGTAAAGCCACAATTTCTCCGGCTTCAATTTTGAAATTAATATTACTTAAAACGGGCTTTTTATTAAATGATTTAGATACATTATTTACTTCAATTGCGTATGTCATTAATTCTTCCTCCTTTAACTATCTCTAGTTTATCGGAGAAAGAAAACACTCTGTAGTAAGTTTCATCATGATAAAAGATGACATTTGTCATAAAAAAACAGCTAGGTCAAAAACCTAGCTGTTTTAATTATTTGCCCCGTTGGGCTTTTTCTTTTTTCTTATTTAACTGTTTAACTTCTTTTTTAGTTAAAACTGGGAAGCGCAAGACAAAATTACTTCCACTACCTAAGACGGAATCAACGCTAATCTTACCGTGGTAACTTTGAGTTAGCTTTTGGGCAATTGATAAACCTAAGCCATTACCACCTTTTTCACGTGTTCTAGCCTTATCAACCCGGTAAAAGCGGTTAAAGATTTTACTCTTTTCACCTTCAGAAATACCTTCACCAAAGTCTTGTACACTAACAACAGCTTCGCCATCTTCAACACTCGAACTAACAATAACTTCTTTACGGTCAGTTGAATACTTAATGGCATTATCAATTAAGATAATCAACAATTGTTCAAAATGACTATGATACATTTGAATCATAGTATCTTCACTTAAGTCATTATTTAATTGCAAGGTGAAGTCTTGGTGCACTAACTGTAAATCACTGACAACTCTAGTTAGAACTTCAGAAACGTTAGTAACTTCATTCGGATATTGAATATCAATTTGTTCAGCCCGCGTTAAATCAAGCATTTCCTGAATTAAATGCTTCATTCGGTCAGCTTCTTGTAAACTAGCTTTGATTGATTCCTCTAAGATTTGTGGATCATCCTTACCCCAACGTTCAAGTAAAGAAAGGTGTCCTTCAATTACAGCAACTGGTGTCCGTAATTCATGAGAAACATCCCCCACGAATTGTTTTTGCTGCTGAATATAACCTTGAACTCGGTCAAGCATTTGGTCAAAGCTCTTGGCCAATTCGCCCAATTCATCTCGCCTTTGCAAATCAGGAATTCTGACTTCACTGTTAGGATCTTTATCAATCTCGCGAGCGACTTTAGACATTTCATTAAGTGGCCAAACAATCCCCTTAATAATGAAGTAAGAAATCAAAATAAAAATACAAATGGCGATTACTGATACCCCAATCATCCAGGCTCTTAAATTATTAAGCATCCGATTGGCACTGGACATATCATCAGTAACAGCAATATAGCCGGTAATCTTGTGACTTACACTTGATCTAATTGGCTTATACAAAGTTAAACTTTGTTTACCAACTTCATTGTTATTTTTTTGTTCCAGATGGGTAACATCACTGATAAATGGTGCTAAATTTCGACCGTTGGTAAATACAGCTTCACCTTCACGGTTAAAGACTACTACACTAATATCCTGATTAGTAAGGTTTTGCAAGATATCATCATCAAAAAGATTCTCGCTCTCACTATCAGATGAAATTGTGGGTCCCCCATTTAAAATTCTTCTTGTATTAGGAGAAAGGGCTGGAACAACATTTGAAATTTGTAATTCTTTATTAATGTCAGTTAAGCGCCTTTCAAAATTTTCAATAACATTGACCGTGACTTGACGCTCTTGGTTAAAGAACTGCTGACTAACTAAAGAATAGATTATAACTGAGAACACAACAAAAGAGACCGTAATGGTTAAGGCCACAAAGCTCACCCATTTTTTCACCAAAGAGGTGTGATTGGTCTCTTTTTTGTTAGTTTGCTTCTGGAACTGGCGCATCGTCTTCTCTTACCATATATCCAGTACCTCTAACTGTCTTAATGTATGAAGGACGGTCAGGAGCATCAATCTTATTACGTAAGTAACGTACATAAACTTCGACAACATTAGTTTCAATATTGGATTCAGGTCCCCAGATTTTATTTAAAAGTTGTTCACGGCTAACAACATTATTCTTGTTTTCAATCAAGGTCATTAATAAGTTGTATTCACGCTTAGTAAGGTCAATTACCTTATCATCACGGTGGACAATTCTGTTTGCAGTTTCAATAGTTAAATCATTAAACTTAATGACCTTTTGCTTAATAGCAGCATTGCCTGAAACTTTCTTTTCAATTCTAACGCGGCGTAATACGGCACGTAAACGAGCTAATAATTCTTCAATTGCAAAAGGTTTAACAATGTAATCATCAGCACCATGATCAAGACCAGATACACGATCGATAACTGAATCACGGGCTGTCATCATAATAATAGGGGTAGTCTTAACTTGTCTTACTCGACGAGCAATTTCTAAACCATTAAGATCTGGAAGCATTAAGTCTAATAAAATTGCATCAAAATTGTTGTTTAAAGCTAAATCTAGTCCCTTACGACCATTATTTTCAACTACAGTTTCGTATTCTTCATGTTGTAATTCAAGTTGCACGAAACGTGCCAAATTCTTCTCATCTTCAATAATTAAAATCTTTGCCATTATATCAACCTTCTACCAATATCAAAAATTTAATAACGCCTGTCATTTAAAAATAAAATAAATAACAGGCACTTTTTAATAATTCAATAATATATTACCTGACATTTTTTTACAAGTTTTTTAAGGATATTATTGCAAAAAAAGAAGGCATCTTGCCTTCTTTGCATTTATTCATTTTCCTGCGGGAAAAGTTTCTTTAATTTTTCAAATTCTGGGTTCACTTTATGACTTTGTCTTTCAGAATAATCTGCTTCAGAAATAACTTCCCAATCTTGTCCATGAGGATAAATATCATCTTTGGCTTCTTCATCAGTCAAAATTGTAGTTGGTAAATTTAATAACAAGTTATCTTCAATTGCAGTTTGTAAATCAATCATGTCGTTTTCTATTGGCATGATTGTGTCATTTTCCTCTAATTCTTCAGCTGTTGGATTTCGATCTAAGTAATTTTCAACAAAAGAAAAGTCTAACTGAAGCTCAACTGGACTCAATGAACG
Organism: Lactobacillus psittaci DSM 15354; assembly: GCF_000425905.1. GTDB lineage: Bacteria > Bacillota > Bacilli > Lactobacillales > Lactobacillaceae > Lactobacillus > Lactobacillus psittaci. The sequence continues at coordinate 33,872 of NZ_KE384473.1, read as the reverse complement.
ACTTGAAGGAGCAACAACATCCGCACTAACTTGAAAATTACCAGTCACAAATGGTTCTTGGTAAAAGAACTGGCACTTAACTTGAATATTTTTAGCATCAAGCAGTAATTCTTTTGCTCGCTTCAAAAATTCAGGTCTAATTTCTAATTCTGTTTCGATTTCAGTTAAGGGTTCACGACTCTTTTTAATTTGAGAAAAACTTATTGTTAACATAATTTATTTCACCTCACTAGGACGGCGACCAAAGTTCTGGTCAACGCCAATAATTTGTTCAAATAACCGATCAACACGGACATCTAAAGCTAGACTACCAAATTTAGAATTCTTTTGATCCACTTTTGAAACGATTGGAATCTCTGCATGCTTACGCAAGTATTTAAGATAATTTCTCCCTCGTTTACTATAGCCTAATAAAGTGGTACTAATTTCACTTCTAGCAGTATCAATATCACTTTGAGTGATATTGAGTAAGGTATACAAGGATAAACGACGCAAGCGAGAATAAGTATAACGCTTAGATTTTACCCTTCTTAAAAAGTCGGTAAAGTCATAAGCTGAGTGAATTTCATGCTTAATTTTGAATTCAAGGCCTTCACTCATTTGATAGATTTGTCTTAATTCAGATAAGCTTGAAGATTCAATTCGATATTTCAAAAAATCAAAAAGTAAATTCCAATTAGGATAACAGTTTTGCTTAATTAAAAATTCTGCTTCTGCCTTAGGTAGCCACTCCTCAAGTGTCTCTAAGTCTGGCTTATTTAGTAAATAATTTCGAATTGCACTAGCGCTTTGTACAACACGTTCACGTGATAATAAGTCATCATGATTTGCTCCAATTCTAGTTATAGGAGTAAAAGTCATGGGATTTTTTAATTTACTGTTAGCAACTGCATAAGCCAATGCCAAAATAATATTAGGTTCATTCACCTCACGCCCAACTTCACGCGCAACCATTTGATTATATTGCGTTGAGTAGGTTTGAGAATAGTCCTTAAAATCCATTTTACCTTTAGGTATTTCAGCAATTCTTTGTCCTAAATAAGTAAAATTCAAATTAGCATCTTCGACGCCAAAGACTAGATTTTCGACACCTAATTTACTTAGTATTTCCATACTACCTTCTGCAAAAATATCAGCTGGTTCAACTGCATATGCAAATGGTAATTCAAATACTAAATCAGCGCCACTCATCAAGGCATATTTTGCTCTCGTCCACTTATCAGTAATCGCCATTTCACCGCGCTGAACGTAGTTACCTGACATAATGACAATCACTGGATCTTCACCAGCAGCCATGCGAGCTTGATTTAACAAAAATTCATGGCCCGAATGAAATGGATTATATTCAGCAATAATTCCTGAAACAGCCATTACTATTCCTCAGGTAAATCGAGCTTTTTACCAGCAGACCAAAGAGTTTCAAGGCCATAAAAGTCACGAGCATCTTCGGTAAAGATGTTAACCACAACATCCCCCAAGTCGACTAAAAGCCAGTTTGAATCACGAGTACCTTCAACGCGGTAATCATGATAATCATTTTCCCTAACCTTATCTAAAATACTATTAACCAAGGCATGAAGTTGACGGTTGCTGCTTGCACTCGTTGCAACATAAAAGTCTGCTAAAATACTTACTCCACGCATGTCATAAGCTTCGGTTGCTTCACCATGACGGTCACTAATCGCATCCAAAGTAATATCTAATAATTTTTCGCTATTCAAATTAATTCTCCTTTTTAATACTCCAAACGTTATAAGCTGCAATTGTTTTAGGATAAATCTTAGCTCGCTGCTTTACCAAAAATTCCAAAGTATGAGCTAATTCAAAACCAACACCATCATCTAAGTTAGCAAAGGCAACTTTGCGCGCTGTTTCAACTCCTGGAAAATCGCGGTGAGGTTCAATAAAATCAGCCACAAAAACAATTTTATCTAATGTTGTCATGGTAACATCAGCAGTTGTGTGACGCTTAATCGCAGTTAAAATTTCATCATCACTAATCTTTAAATCACGTTCAATAAAGTGACTACCAACAATTCCATGCCAAATAGCCCGATTCCAGTTAAGTAAATCTTGATCAAAACCATTTGCAGGATCTTTAATAGCTGCGATAAATTCTTCAACTGGAACTTGCTTAGCATAATCATGAATAAAACCCGCTAACGCAGCCTTTTCTTCATCGTAATGATTGAGTCTAGCTAACTTTCTTGCCGTCTCTGAAACACCGATGCAGTGCTGGAAACGTTGTTCATCCATATTTGATTTTTCTTTAGCAATTAATTCTTCACTAGACAAAGTTGAATAAGTCTTCTTAAAAACCAAATCAGTCAAGATATAGCCCCTTTTCTTCAATATATTTTCGTACTGAGTCTGGGACTAGATATCTAACTGAAGTTCCAGTCTTAATAGCTTGTCTAATTGCCGTTGAAGACAGGCGAATATCAGGTGCATCAACCCAGATTAATGGATAATGGGGCTCTTGTGGATATCCTGGGCGTCTAATTCCGACTAAAGTAGCTAAACGCGCTAATTCATCTGCATCTTTCCAAGTATGGAAACTATTAACCTGGTCGCTTCCCATAATTAAGTAATAATTATTTTCCGGAGCCTCTTTTTTCAAAAAGCGCATCGTATCAATTGTATATGAAATTCCACCACGGTACAATTCCAATAACATTACCTTAAACTTGGGGTTATCTTTAGTAGCTAATTCCAGCATATTAGCCCGATCTTGTGCCGGCGTTTTTAGTGCTAATTCTTTATGAGGAGGAATATTGTCTGGAATAAACCATACTTCATCTAAATGTAACTTTGTTAAGACTTGTTCAGCTGCAACCAAATGGGCAATATGGACTGGGTTAAAAGTACCACCCATAATCCCAATTTGTTTACCAGAAACATTTTTTAACTCCTCTGCCTTCACTTTAGGCTTATTTTCAAGCATGCATTCCATTTTTGCCACCTCTTAAATTAATGCTCGCCGAATACCTTGGCCAATCCCTCCAGGTAAATAGGTATTAACAACTACTCCTGCAGGAATGGTAACAAAACCGATGCCACCAAATAGCAAGTCACTCTTGACTTCAGGATGATAGGTTTGCTTATGCATTGCAGGCAAGTTCTCATTACCCCTTGGTGGGGTCAATAAATCTCCTTTATGTTTTTCATAAAATGCATCTGCATTTTCAGTTTTAGTTCGGTGAACATATAAATCTCTTGCTACATAAACGGTAAAACTAGTCTTTTCACCAGCAACATAATCAATTCGACCTAAACCTGCTAAGAATAATGTTTGACCGCTATTTAACTGATAAGTAGCTGGTTTTAGCGGTTTCTTAGGAGCAATTAAGTCCAAATCTTGCTTATCTAAGTAACTAGCTAATTGTTTTTGGGTCATAATTCCGGGAGTATCAACTAAGAAGTGTCCATTATCTAGCGGAATTTTTATTTGGTCAAGAGTTGTTCCAGGGAAGCGTGAAGTTGTAATTAAATTCTCTACATCCCCCATCTCGTCAATAATCGCATTGATTAAAGTTGACTTACCAACATTAGTAGTTCCTACAAAGTAGACATCTTGATCTTGAGAATTTCGATCTAAGTACTTAATTAAATCAGTCAAATTCCGCTTTTTAGCAGCACTAATTAAGAAGATGTCTTTAGGGTATAACCCCATACGATTTGCTTCTTGGCGCATCCAATCTTTGATTTTAGATTCTTTCGAATTTAATGGGAAAAGGTCGATTTTGTTACCAACTAAGATAAAGTCATTGTTGCCGACAAATCTTTTAAGAGAAGATATTAATGAATTATTGAAATCAAAAACATCAACTACATTTACAACTAAGGCCTTTTTAGTACTCAAACTATTTAATAAACTCAAAAAGTCATCATTATTAAGTTCTACTGGCATAATCTCATTGTAGTGCCGCAGACGAAAACAACGTTTGCAATATACTTCTTGATCATCACTATTTAGGGCCTTGGTTAGTGCACTTTGGGGCAAAAAGCCTGCTGCATCTTCATTATCACTTTGTAAAACCGCCCCACAACCAATACATCTTAATTCTTCATCCATTCTAAGCTCTCCTTAAATACAACCTTCTTTTTTAAGTTCAAAAAGAAGAAAATTATTTTTTCAAAAAAACGATTTATTCTAGTGTTCCATTTATCAGTTTCAACTAATGGCTTAACTAAAACTGTCTTTACACCTGCTAAATTACCAGCTTGCATATCAGTAATTAATTGATCGCCAACCATCAAAACTTGGTCTTGCTTCAAGTGATAATGCTTTAAAGCATGATTTATTCCAATTGGAAGTGGCTTTCTAGCTTTAGCCCAAAACTTAATCTTAAAGGGATCCAAAGCTTGGCCAACTCGTTGCTCATTATTATTCGAAATTACGATTAATTCGATTCCTGCTTGAGCTAACTTTTGGTTAAACTTGGCCATCTCTTCTGAACTATCTTTAATATTCCAGGCTAGTAAAGTATTGTCTAAATCAGAAAAAACCGCCTTAATCCCCATCTCTTTTAACTTATTGGGGTCTAAATGATAAATTGTATCAATTGTGTAATTAGGTCGAAAAAGCAATCTAAACACTCCTATTTTAGTTACTACTATTATAAGAAAAAATGCCCCAGGTCTCAACAAAGAGAGACCCGGGACACTAGAAAATTAACTAAGCTTGGTAAATATTATTTAACAATTCTTTGATTTCACTAACTTGCATTGCACTTGGATTAGTAACCGTATTTTGATCGCCATATGCTTCAAGAGCTAACTGGTTTAGAGCTTTTTGATATTCACTAGCACTTACACCATAATCTTTTAGCTTCATGCTAATATCAAGATTATTTGCTAAGTGGCTTATCTTCTCACATAAGCCATTAATTAATTCTGCTTGATTCTTCCCAGTTACTCCTAAATCGCGAGCCAAACGAGCATAGTCTTCATCTGCGCGATAAGTAGCATAATGTGGCCACATAGCTAATTTTTCAGGTCTTTGACTATTAAACTTAATTACAGCTGGTAAAACCAAGATATCACTAACGCCACTTGGTAAGTTAAAATGCGAAGCTAAAGTGTGAGCAATCGCATGACCCACTCCTAAGAAGGCATTACCATATGCCATCCCTGCTAGCGTTGCAGCATTGTGCATTCTACTTCTGGCTGCCAAATCACCATGATAAGACTTTTCCAAATTGTCAAAGATTAATCTTGCAGCTTCCATTGACCAGCCACGAGTAAAATCAGTGGCCATCGTTGATACATATGATTCAATTGCATGTGCTAATGCTTCAAAGCCAGCATTAGCAATTAAATTTTCTGGCAGAGTTTGAACAAATTGATCATCTACAATTGCAACATCTGGGCTCAATGAATAGTCACATAAAGAACGTTTAACCCCAGTCTTATTATCTTTGATAATCGCAAATGGAGAAACTTCTGAACCTGAACCTGAAGTTGTTGGAATACATACTAGCTGTATCGCATTATCCTTTGGGAAGCGTACTGTCCGCTTCCTAATATCTAAGAATTTTTGATAGCTATCTTCAAAAGTCATTGATGGGTCTTCATAAAAGAGTCTCATTGCCTTGGCAGCATCCATCACACTACCGCCACCGATAGCCAAGATAACATCAGGTTTAAAGATTTTCATTCGATGAACCCCATCTTGAACCACTGCAGAATCTGGATCTGGATTAACTGCTTCAAAAATTTCATAACTCTTTTCACCGCGACGACTCGAAATGATATCCGTAATTTGATTGCCAAAAGTATCAGCCACTGTCTTATCTGTCACAATGAAAAAGCGTGAGACATTTGGCATGTGACGCAAATAATTTGCAGCATTATGTTCAAAATATGTCTTTTTTGGAACTTTAACCCATTGCATATTATCACGTCTAATCGCAACCGTCTTTATATTTAATAAGTCCTTAGCACTTACATTATGTGATAATGCATTCGCACCATATGATCCAGTCCCTAAAGTTAATGACGGCATTAAGTTATTATACAAATCTCCCACTCCACCAAGAGCAGCTGGAGTATTAACTAAGATTCTGCAAGCCGACATTTTCATTGAGAATTCTTTAATCAATTCTTGATTTGCTGTGTGAATTCCAGCTGTATGACCACGACCACCGTAATCAAGTAATTGACTACAAATATTTATCGCATCTTGATGATCCTTGGCCTTATACAAAGTGAAGACTGGAGATAATTTCTCAGCAGATAATGGATACTTAGGACCTACTCCTTGGTATTCGGCAATCAAAACTTTGGTTTTTGCAGGAACAGTTAAGCCACATAATCTAGCAATTTCACAAGCACTCTTACCTGCGATTGGACCCGCTACTGTTCCGCGTTTAGGATCGATAAACTTAGAAGTAAATGGCTTAATTTCACTCTTTTTGAGGAAATAACAGTTCCACTTCTTAAATTCAGCCTTAACTTGATCATAAATTGAACTATCAACTACAACACTATTTTCAGAGGCACAAACCATACCATTATCAAAAGTCTTAGATAAAACTATGTCATAAACAGCTCTCTTAATATTTGCACTAGCTTCGATATAGGAAGGTCCATTACCAGGGCCAACCCCAATCGCTGGTTTACCTGAAGAATAAGCTGCTTTGACCATCCCAGGTCCACCAGTAGCCAAGATCATTTGAACATCTGGATGAGTCATTAGTGCATTTGTGGCTTCAATACTTGGATGTTCAATCCATTGAATACAATCTTTAGGTGCACCTGCTTTAACAGCTGCTTGACGGATAATTTCAGCGGTCTTAACACAACAGTGTTGAGCTTGAGGGTGAAATCCAAAAATAATAGTATTTCTTGTCTTTAAAGCAATCATTGCCTTGAAAAAGACGGTTGAAGTTGGATTAGTTACCGGTGTAACTCCTGCAATAACTCCAACTGGCTCAGCGATTTCAGTTAATTGTTTTTCAGGATCTTCATTGATTACACCAACTGTTTTTTCGTGTCGCAAAGAATTCCAAATATTTTCGGTGGCAAACATATTCTTAATTGCCTTGTCCTCAACAACACCACGTCCAGTTTCTGCAACCGCCATTTCTGCCAAAGCATAGTTATTTTGTTCTCCAGCTATCGCAATTGCCTCACAAATTTTATCAACTTGGTCTTGATCAAAGTTTGCTAAAACATCTAAAGCCTTGTGGGCTTTTTTTACATATCCATCGATTACCTCATTAATAGATAAAGCTTCATTTACAACTTTTTTTGCTAGTACCATGAATAGATCCTCCTACTATGTGAATCTTTTTACAAGATGAGTATAGTTCTATCCAAGAGCTCTTGTAAATAGCTATTTATCCTTGTTATTTTTTCACGATAAAGCTTTTATTATCAACTTCTACCCTCTCAATACCGTAAGCGCTATCAATATATTTTGCATAGTTCAGTATTTCACATGCAAAGTAATAAAAAAGACCAAGAATTTAATCTTGGTCTCATCTAAGAACTAATTCTTAGTTTAAAGCCTTCTTAGCAGTAGCTGCTAATTCAGCAAAAGTCTTTTCGTCGTTGTAAGCAATGTCAGCTAACATCTTACGGTTGATGTCAACACCAGCAACCTTCAAACCGTGCATTAACTTGCTGTATGAAAGATCGTTTTGACGAGCTGCTGCGTTAATACGAGCAATCCATAACTTTCTAAATTCGCTCTTACGCTTACGACGGTCACGGAATGCATACTTGTATGAAACAAATAATTGAGTACTTGCTGCTTTAAATTGCAAGTGCTTTGAACCACGGTAACCCTTGGCAAGCTTTAAAATCTTTTTACGACGTTTACGTGTAACAGTACCACCTTTAACTCTTGGCATCTGAAATTCCTCCTAATTCGCTATCTGTATTTCAAAAAAATGTTATTAACGCATTTGGGAAAGCATTTGCTTGATGCGCTTTAAGTCACTGCGTGAAACCATTGCAGCTTTTCTCAAATGACGACGTTGCTTCTTAGTCTTACCGTGGAAACGGTGACCAGTAAATGCGTGATGACGCTTTAAACCACCATTACCAGTTCTCTTGAAACGCTTAGCTGAAGCGCGGTGTGTTTTTTGTTTAGGCATGTTTATTTCCTCCAATTAACAAGTTTTTTACTTCTTATCCTTTTCACTCTTAGGAGCAAGCATTAAGAACATACTTCTGCCTTCCATCTTAGGTTTAGCAGTAACATTAGCAATATCCTTAGTTGCTTCTGCCATCTTCTCTAATACTTCAAGTCCTAATTCAGTATGAGTGATTGCTCGACCTCTAAAGCGAATAGAAACGCGTACTTTTGCGCCCTCTTTGCTTAAGAACTTTCGAACATGGTTCAACTTAGTGTCGAAGTCGTTACCTTCAATAGTTGGACTTAAACGGATTTCCTTAACACTAACAGTCTTTGACTTCTTACGTGATTCCTTAAGCTTCTTTTGTTGTTCGAAGCGATACTTACCATAGTCCATAATGCGAGCTACTGGTGGCTTAGCATTTGGTGAGATAAGTACTAAATCTAAATCTGCATCGGCTGCTTGGTTTAAGGCTTCGTTTTTAGAAACGACACCAATTTGTTCACCATCTTCGCCAATCAAACGAACTTCGCGTGCGCGAATACTTTCGTTCAAAATTAAATTCCGTGGTATAACGATTCACCTCCATGTTAATTTGAGGACAAGAAAAAAGCGGGTATGGATAAAACAACCCGCCTTTAATCAACAGAAATTATCGATTAGCCTAGAGGTTTTATCTTTAACTTAGGCGAGAAGCGGGAGCTTCTTCTTGTTCTCAACTAGTTAAACATTATACTTTATCAAGCTATACCAGTCAAGTTCTAAATTAATTTCAAATATTGATTACTTTTCTCTTGAATATGAATCTACATCAGCTTGTAATTCATTGATAAATTGATCTAAGCTCATTGATTCTTGCTTTTCAGTACCGTAAGGACGAACGTTTACAGCGTTACTGTTCATTTCATCGTCACCTAATACTAAAGTGTAAGGTACCTTTTGAGTTTGAGATTCACGAATCTTGTAACCCATCTTTTCATTTCTAAAGTCAACTTCTGCTCTGAAGCCGCGCTTAAGTAATTCATCACGAACCTTCTTAGCGTATTCACCATGAGCATCTAAGTTAACTGGGATAATTTCAACTTGTTCTGGTGCAAGCCAAGTTGGGAAAGCACCCTTGTAGATTTCAGTCAAGTAAGCAATGAATCTTTCCATAGTACCAACAATACCACGGTGAATCATAACTGGACGGTGTTCTTCGCCATCTTGACCAACGTATGACAAGTCAAATCTTTCTGGAAGCATGAAGTCAAGTTGGATAGTTGACATAGTTTCATCGTTACCCAAGGCAGTCTTAGTTTGGATATCAAGCTTAGGACCGTAGAATGCTGCTTCACCTTCTGCTTCAACGTAGTCAAGGCCTAAGTCATCCATAGCGCCCTTAAGCATCTTTTGACTTCTTTCCCACATTTCGTCATTTGCAAAGTACTTGTCAGTGTTCTTTGGATCACGGTATGACAATCTGAAGTAGTAATCAGTAATGTCAAAGTCCTTGTATACATCCATGATTAACTTCAAAATCTTAGCAAATTCTTCTTGAACTTGTTCTAATGCTACAAATGTGTGACCATCGTTCAAAGTCATTTCACGTACACGTTGAAGACCTGAAAGGGCACCTGATTTTTCATAACGGTGCATCATACCAAGTTCAGCAATTCTGATTGGTAATTCACGGTATGAACGAATGTGGTGCTTGTAAACTTGAATGTGGCTTGGACAGTTCATAGGACGTAATTCAAGCATTTCGCCATCACCCATATCCATTGGTGGGAACATGTCTTCACGGTAGTGTGCCCAGTGGCCTGAAGTCTTGTAAGCATCAAGGTTCATCAAAACTGGGGTGTATACGTGTTGGTAACCATCAGCTAATTCTTTATCGATGATGTAACGTTCAATAACGCGACGAATAGTTGCACCCTTTGGCATCCAGTAAGGAAGACCTGCACCAACCTTAGGATCTACAAAGAAGAGGTCAAGGTCACGACCGATAGTTCTGTGGTCACGTTCCTTAATTTCGGCACGACGCTTAAGGTCTGCTTCAAGATCTGCTTCCTTAAAGAAGGCGGTACCGAATAATCTTTGAAGCATTGGGTTAGAACTCTTACCTTGCCAGTAAGCACCAGCTACTGATAATAACTTGAAGTGCTTTACCTTACCTGAGTTTGGTAATAATGCAGCAAAGCCAAAGTCGACAAAGTCACCCATCTTGAAGGCAGCAACTTCATCGCCTTCGCTCTTAAGAAGTTCCATCTTAAATGGGTCATTCTTAAATTGAGCTTCAAGTTCACTCTTCTTAACCATAACTGGTTCAATTGCTTGACCATTCTTAATTAACTTAGCAATTGCCTTTTCTAATTCTGGTAATTCAGTTACCTTAATTTGATCTTCTTTGTCAGTATCTACGAAGAAGCCATCTTCATTTGCTTCATGTTCACCTAAGCGAAGTTCTGGGTACTTAGCTTGAGCTGCTGCTTCAAGTAAGAAAGCAACAGTATCACGTAAAACTGCCAAACCTTCTTCATCTTTATCAGTCAAAATTGCAACTTCACTATCTTTTTCAAGCATGAAGTTTACTGACTTAACTTCTCCATCAACTTTTGCAGCTACCGCAGCCTTACCAAGAGAAGTAGAAATACCCTTAGCTAAATCTAATACTGAAACGGCTTGATCAAAGTCTTTCTTTGAGCCGTCTGGTAAAGTAATTGAAAAACTCATCTAAAAACCTCCGGAAACAAAAAAAGCCCCAGCATGAGAAAATCTCACGCTGGGACGAATATTATCGTGGTTCCACCCAAATTTAGCGTACAAAAAATACGCTCTCAAATAGATCGATATTGGGATCAAACCAAGTTTATTAACATCTTCAAGAAAAAAGGTGGGGTGCTATTTTAATGGGGGCTTTCAGAACTAGGCCCCTCTCTCTGAGACAAATAGCATCATGTCTTTTATCTAAGAAAAATTATACCCCGTCAAAAATATGATGCAAGTCTTTTAGTTAAATTCTTGCTACCAAATTTCAACTCGCTTATCAGGATCAAGCCACATGCCGTTATTTTGACTTACTTGATAAGTTTCATAAAATTCTGGCTGACATTGAACTGGCAAGTTAACTCTAGTAGGTTGTGGTGCATGCACATCAACACTAACTTCAGTCTTAATAGCTGCTGGACGCTGAAGTTGAGCCCATGAACGAGCATAATTTTCAAATAGCTCTTTCATGTTGCCATTTTCCAGTTTATTGGCTTGAATTGCACAAGTTAAACCACCTAAGTCAGCAATGTTTTCAGCAACAATCTGTCTACCATTTAATTTACTTGGACCATATTGAACGCCATCATATAAGTCGACTGCAGCTTGGGTCCGCTTTTCAAACTCATCGAAGTCTTGTTTAGTCCACCAATTAGTTAAATTACCTAGTTCGTCAAATTTAGCACCATTGTTGTCAAAAGCGTGTGAAATTTCATGTGCAATAGTCGCCCCGATTCCGCCATAGTTAGCAGAGCGACTTTGCTTTAAGTCATAAAATGGTGCCTGCAAAATCCCGGCAGGGAAAGTTATGTCGTTTCTTTGTGGGTCATAGCAAGCATTATTCATGTTACCTGGCATGAGCCAAGTATTGCGGTTAACTGGCTTAAATAACTTAGCTAATTGATATTTAGCCTTAATAAGGGTGCATTTCTTTTCATTTTCGTAAAGACTTAATTCAGGATCAACTGCTAATTCATCATAAATTGCTTCTAATTTTTCTGGATAGCCAATCTTTAAAACTAAGGCATTTAACTTAACAATTGCCTTGTCCTTGGTTGCTTGTGAAAGCCAAGTATTATTTTGAATTCGGTCTTCGTACACCTTGATCATTTGCTTAATCATCTGAGTAATATCAGCCTTAGCTGCTTTACCTAGATACTTTTGACCATAAAAGACACCTAAAACTTCATCAAAGAAGCCATTAGTTAAATAGTAGGCTTGTCTTTGAACTGAAGGCAATTCAGCCATCCCACTAATTGCCTGACTGAATGGGAAAGAAGCCTCTCGCATTTCCTGAGAAAGAAATCTAGCACTATTATTAATAAACTTCATTACCATCCAGCCCTTAATTTGAGCGAAATTATCAGGATTGAATAAGGCTTCAATTTTATCTAAATAGCGAGGTTCCATAACAATAACCCGTTCTGGTAATTTCTCTAGTAAGTTTTCAAGATAAGTCTTAATAGTAAATGACTTAAACTTACTTAAGAATTCATCAAGAGCTAATGGGTTATAGCAAGCTGGATAATCAGACCATTCTTCAGTTGACTTTACAACTTGTGCTAGCTTTTGATCAAAAGCTAAACCATCTTTGACCAAGTTCTTGGCTTCTTCTTTTGAAACACCGGCCATTTCAAGTATTTTTTCAGTTTGTTTAGCTAAAATATCTAATAACTTTTCAGCATCAGGTGACTTGTATGAAGTAGTATCAGGTAAGAATGTACCTGGTCCAGCAAAGTATAAGGCATGCTTTTGAGTATCTTTCATATCCGTATCGACTTCAAAGGCAAATGGCAATATTACTGCTGAATTGAGAATTTGAGTTAAATTCTTGGAAGCTAAGGTATTAAAAGCAGAGAAATTTTTTAAGTCCAATAACTCATGTAAATCCTTTTGAATTGGCAAAGTCTTGTCAGCATTTCTCTTATCAAGATTTAGCGCCACTTGATAAAAAGCAACTGCCTTAGCCAAATTAGGTACACTATTTACGTCTTCTTTGCCGGCTATCAAAGCTTCAAGATCATCTTTCATGCGTTTTTCAATTCGCATATCAATTTCGGTGTTTACCCCAATTTCAGTTCGGTCTTCAGGAATGACAGCATCTTTTTGCCATGTTGAATTAACAGCTAAATATAAATTATCCTTTGGACTAGCATTAACATCTGCTTTAGTTAAATCGCCAGCACCACCGCGAACCTGCATAAAACGTCTCATAATCATATCTCCATTCCTACAATTAATCATCTAAACGAAGATTTTTACCACCAACATCTACTTCTTTGCCTAAAAACTTAATGCGTTGCATCAAGCGCTTAGCCTTAACTGGCTCAATATTATTACGAGTTTCTTCAAAATGCTTTTCCAAATCATCAAAACTTAAATTAGAGCTAAAGAAAGTAGGTAAAAGATTGTCCATCCGATATTGCAAAATAACCCCTAAGACATCATCCCTTGACCACTGAGATAGACTTTCAGCGCCAATATCATCAAGAATCAAAATATCTGCCTGACTAATGCGGTTGATTTCTTCATCAAGATTTTGTTCTTTAATATGAGTACTCAAATTAGCGAAAAAACTAGGAGTATGTAAAAAGATAACCTTTTTCCCCATTTCAGCTAAAGCGCGTGCAAGCCAAGCTAATAAATAAGTTTTTCCTACACCGAAGTCACCTTGGAGGTAAAGTCCTTGGCTATAATCTTTAGTCTGAATTTCAGTCAAGAAATTATTAATTGCCGCCATAGCATCTTTGCGCTCACTAACTACGTAAATGTCTTTGCTAGTAACGTTACGATAGCGCTTAGGAACGTCAATTAATTCTAAATGTCTACTTGCCTTTTGTTTAAGCAATTCTTTACTCTTTTGACTTGTTGGAACATAACTTAAATCAATTGTTCTTCCATGTAAAACAAGTCGAGGTAAGTAACCTGGAATTGGATTCTTCCCTGTTTTTGCCGCTTGCTTTTGCTGATGAAATTGAAAGATATTATTCAAACTTGAAAGAATAATATCTTTTGAAACTTTATTTTGATTAATAAAGGCTACAACGTCTGGATCTTTTAGAGCTTCATTAATTAAGGCTTTACTATCAATCGCCTTATCTTTAGCTCTTTTATCAAAGGCCGTACTAAGTAAATCATTTATCTTTTCCATAAATTAGTCCTTTGGATCAAATTTTTGTAAGTTTTTCATTATTTCTGATAACTCTTGGTCATCATTACCGCTACTATTCTTGTTGGACTTATCTTGTGCAAGTTTCTTTTTCCAGTCTGTTCCTTGCTCTACTCGTTTTTGCTTGTAAGATTTCTGATTACGTCCTTTTTGCCACTTACGAGTAAATTCAAGTGCAGACTCAGGTGTAGTAACTTGATGTTGCAACCAGGAGTTAGCAATTCTACCAGCAATATTATCTGATAAAACAGAATCATAATCTAAACATGTTTTGATTAGAATATTTAACCAAGCATCTGGCAAGTGATAATTCATTTGCAAACGACGTAAAACATTACGTTCATTGTATGTGGTAAAGCCACCCTTTTCTGCCTTTAACTTCTCTAGAAATTTAAGAGGGGTTAAGCCTTTAGCTTGTTTTAGCAACTCTTGTTCACTATCATTCAAAGATACTTGGGGCTTAACTTCACGTGAAAATGCTTGTGCAATCTGCTTTTGACTAGTTGTCTGACTGGCATGATTATTTAAAATGAATTGAATTTGCTTAATATTAAGCTTATCTTGACCAGGAACAATTGCTTGAGCAGCAAGATTCACAAAGTCTTGTTCACCTATACTATAAAATTGCATTAACTGGCTGATTTCACTAGCGTGACTATCTACTTCATTTCCGCTAATCCCATAATGCTTAAATAAGTCTTTGATGAAATCCCAGTCATATTGCTTTACTTTAGTTGGAAAATCAGCTGTATTTTCAACCTGATTTTGCGCTACTTCTAAAACCTTTTGATCGGGATTAATTGCTTTTTCAGCTGAGAGATGGAAAACATCAAAAAAGCTAGCTGAAACATTTTTAGCTTCAGCAACAAAACCTGGAAGCTTTGAATCAAACTCTTTAGCCAAATTTTCAAAAGTTGTAGCCCCTACCTTTTCTAAAAGTAAACTACTCAATAATAAAGTATTAAAGAATTGCTTACTTGATGCCACATCAACTAATTCAAAGGCTAAATAGTCACCTACACCTAACATTTGACCATGATAGGTTTTAACCAACCCGCTTGCCTCAAGCTTATGTAGGCTTGAAAAAAGTTCCTTTAGATTGATATCTAGTATTTCTTGTAATTGATATAAACGCTTTCCCTGACTTTTTAGTGGAACATGCCGATAATCATGCATCAAAGTATAATAAAGTGCCACCGCAACTGGACCAATAATTGGCTGATATAAACTGGTCAAGATTTTATCTTGCTTGAGCGATAAATCAACTCGATTTAAGACAAAATATGTCAACTTAGGATCTGCTGATTCGTACATTTAACTCACTTCGTTTGCTCGTGTTTATCCATGATATCTTTCATCGTCTTCATGAAACCTGAAATATCTTGGAACTGACGGTAAATACTTGCAAATCTAATATAAGCAACATCATCGACGTTAACCAATTCATTCATCACATATTCACCAATTTCTTTTGATGAAATTTCACTAACACCTTGCTTACGCACCTTGTTTTCAACATTATCAGTAATTTTATCTAATTGATCACTTGTTACAGGGCGCTTTTGAGCTGCAGCTGCAACACCGCGCAAAATCTTTTCGCGATCAAAAGGTTCTCTAGTACCATCATTTTTAATAACCAACAAAGGAGTTTGTTCAACTCTTTCAAAAGTAGTAAAACGAAAACCACAGTTTTCGCATTCTCTTCGGCGTCTAATAATTCTTCCTTCATCAGTCGGACGAGAGTCAATAACTCGGGACGCATTTTTATGACAATTAGGACATTGCATTTTTTACACCTCTATTTTTTTAATTATAGCTTCTAACTTTTCACTTAATGATTCTATTGTACCAGTATTTTCAACTGCATAAGTAGCTAGCCTTAATTTTTCTTCAGTTGACATTTGACTGTTAACTCTTGCATTTGCCTCTTCTTGAGTAAATTTATTTCTTTGCATTAAACGCTGAATTTGCATCTCTTTTGGAACGTAGATTAATAAAGTAGCATCAAACTGATTCTGAGAATCACTTTCAAAAAGCAGTGGCATATCAACCACACAAATGTCACTTTTTGCTGCTTGCTTTTGCCGTTCAACTTCACGATTAATTGCCGGATGAGTCAATTCATTTAATTTGGCTAGCATTGTTTTATCTTGGAAAACAAATTGCCCTAATTTTATGCGGTCCAATTCAGCGTTAGGCTTAAAGAAGCTAGGTCCAAAAAAGCCTTCAATATTCTGCCAATTTTCTGCTCCTGGTTCTAATAATTCATGCGCAATTTGATCGCAATCGACAATTGTTATTCCCTTTTCTTTTAAAATTTCATCTGCTGTACTCTTACCTGAAGCTATCCCTCCAGTTAAGCCTAAAAAGAATGTCATTTGTACTCCTTTTGACAAGATGGGCAAAAAGTTGTCCCTCTACCATTTACTTTTATTTTTTTTAGTTTTTCACCGCAACGTGGACAAGCTTGGCCAGCATGACCATACACCTTTAAGTGTTCTTGGTATAATCCGGTTTTTCCAGCTGCATTTAAGAAACTATGGACTGTTGTTCCGCCAAACTTAATTGCTTCAGCTATTGTTTGATTAATTGCTTCATGTAAAAGTTTTACGCTGAGTGCAGGTATTTTCTCTGCTAAACTTTCCGGATGAATCTTAGCTTGCCACAAACACTCATCAACATAGATATTTCCTAATCCACTAACGACTGTTTGATCTAATAAAGTGTTTTTGATATTTTTCTTTTTCTTTTTTAGTGCCTTAATAAAATAATCTGACGAAAATTCTCTACTTAAAGCTTCAGGGCCTAACTTACTAAGCCCTGTAACCTTACGTTCAGTGCCAGTAATAACTAATTGCATTCTGCCAAATTTTCTGACGTCGTTATAACGAAGACTAGTACCATCACTAAAGCTAAACTCAACATGATCATGTTTATCTTTAGGAGTACTATTCTTAACTAAATGATATTTTCCCTCCATTCGCAGGTGCGACACTATCGTGTAATTATCAGACAAGCGAATTAATAAAAATTTGGCATAACGGTCAATTTTTAAGATAGTCTTCCCCTTAACCTTTTGGGCAAAATCATGACTATCACCATCAATAATATTGGGATACCAAACAGTTACATGCTTAATTTTTTTATTTAAAGTCAATGCTGCTAAAGTCTTTCTCACAGTCTCTACTTCTGGCATTTCTGGCATTTTAAATCTCCTTACTTTGCTTCATACCAGTCATGTCCCCAATTGGCATCAGCAATAAGTGGCACATCAAGTTGAACTGCATTTTGCATAACTTCTGGAACAATCTTTTTAATTGTTTCTAACTCATCAGCTGGTACATCAAAGATTAACTCATCATGAACTTGGATTAGCATTTTAGTTTTCAAATTCAATTCATCAAGTTTTTTTTGCATATTAATCATCGCAATTTTAATAATATCAGCAGCCCCACCTTGAATTGGTGAATTAATTGCGGTTCTTTCTGCAAATGAACGGACATTAAAGTTTTTAGCATGGATGTCTGGCAAATAGCGTCGACGATGCATAATTGTTTCAACGTATCCATTTTCACGAGCAAAGTTAATTTCTTTATCCATGTAATCTTTGATTTTTGGATATTGCTCAAAATAATTATCAATAAATTCTTTAGCTTGTTTACGGCTAATACCCAAGTTTTTAGATAAGCCGTAATCACTAATACCATAAACAATACCAAAGTTAACAGCCTTGGCATGACGACGCATGTTTGGTGTTACTTCATCTGGTGAATCTAAGTGGAATATCTTCATTGCAGTATGAGCGTGGATGTCATAGCCGGTCTTAAAGGCTTCTTGCATATTTTCATCACCAGAAACATGGGCCAACACCCGTAATTCAACTTGAGAATAGTCACAAGAAAAGATATAGCCATCATTATCAGTTGGAACAAAAGCTTTTCGAATTTTCTTGCCTTCATCCAAGCGAACTGGAATATTTTGTAAGTTTGGATCAACTGAAGAAAGACGTCCAGTAGCTGTTAAAGTTTGCTGGTAACGTGTATGTACGCGGCCATCAGGTTGAATAACATCTAATAAGCCCTTGATATAAGTTGATTGTAACTTAGCTAACTGGCGATATTGTAAAATCTTTTCAACAATTGGAGCTTGCGATTTTAACTGCTCTAAAACATCAACACTAGTTGAATAGCCGGTTTTTGTTTTCTTAATTACAGGTAACTGCATCTTTTCAAACAAGATTTGTCCTAATTGCTTTGGAGAATTAATATTAAACTTTTCACCAGCTAAATCATAAATATCCGATTCTAACTTAATTAACTTAGTACCAATTTCTGCACCTTGTTCAGTTAAAATTCTAGCCTCGGTTTTAAGGCCTGTAATTTCCATTTTTGCTAAAACATGGGCGACTGGTAATTCAATAGTTTCATACAAGTCATCTTGTTCATGTTCTTTTAGGCGCTTTAATAATTCTGCCTTTAACGCCTCAATTGCCACAACTTTATTAGCTAAATGATTGAAGAAAATTTCTTCATCAGGAATAGCTGCTTTTTTACCTTTACCGTAGATGTCAACATCAGATTTAATTTGGTAATAGTCATATAAATGTGCTATCTCACCTAAGTCATTACTATTATTTTCATTATTAACTAGGTAGGAAGCTAATAACATATCATAATCTAAATGCTGAGCCTTTATTCCAAGACGATGTAAGCCAACTAAGGTCTTCTTTAAATCAAAGACGTTTTTATGACAACTACCTTCAAGTAGTTCTTTATAAGGCTTAGTTAAAAGTAAGTTAACATCACTTGAAACATAGACTTTCTCACCAATTTTTAGACTAAAGCCTGTAAAGTCAGCTGTATGATAGTTTTCTCCAAACATCCCCAAATAAAAACTAATTTCAGCTTCTTCTGGTAGTTGCGTCTTTTCTGTTGCAACTTCGTATTCAACCTTTTTTTCTTCAACTTCGCCACTAGCACTGGCTAAACCTGAATCATCTAATTCAGCCAAAAAACGTCTAAAATTCATTTGCTCATAGAAGCTACGCAATTTCTCAACATTAGTTGCTTCAATCTTTAAATCAGCTATCTCTGGTTCAACTGGACTTTCACAATTAATTGTGGCTAATTTTTTCGCTAAAAAAGCTTTGTCTTTGTCATTAATTAAATTCTCTTTGAGCTTTGATTTTTTCATATCATCAAGATGCTCATAAACCCCTTCAACCGAACCATATTTTCGAATTAGGTTAGAGGCCGTCTTAGGTCCAACTTTAGTGACACCAGGATAATTATCTGAATTATCACCCATTAGAGCCTTCATATCGATAAATTCAGTTGGCGTTACTCCATTTACTTCTTTCATATGTTCAGGGGTATATGCTTCAAGGTCGGTAACACCTGACTTAGTCACATAAACTGTCGCTTTATCGGTAGCGAGCTGAGTTAAGTCTTTATCCCCTGAAAAAATTGCTACTTGAAAACCAGCTTCTTGGCCTTTTTTAGAATATGTACCAATAATGTCATCAGCTTCATAATCAGGAAGTTCATATGACTTAATTCCTAAATCAGCCAGTAATTCTTTAATATAAGGTAGTTGTTCTAACAACTCACTTGGCGTTTTTGCACGGCCTCCCTTATATTCTTTAAACATTCTGGTTCTAAAAGTGGTTTTGCCAGCATCGAAAGCAACCAATGCATGGCTAGGTTTTTCTTGCTTTAAAATAACATCAAGCATATTTTTGAAGGCATAAATGGCATTGGTATGTAAGCCTTCTGGATTTTGAAATCGATCTAACTGACGATAAAGGGCATAAAAAGCTCTAAATGCAACTGAATTTCCATCAATTAAAAGTAATTTTTTATCTGCCATTTCTTTCTCCTTCTTAACATCTATTCAAATATTTATTTTAACAGTTTTTGAGGTAATAAAAAACAAAGAGGATGGCTATCCTCTTTGTTTATCTGAGATTATTTATTCTTATAATAACTTTTCAAAAGCATCTTCATACTTTTCAATATCGCCAGCACCCATGAATACGACTACTGCATTTTCATTCTTAGTTAAATCCTTGATATTAGCTAAATCAATAACTTCACTACCTGGGATTTGGCTAGTAAGATCTTCACTTGAAATATCTCCACTCTTTTCTCTAGCTGAACCAAAGATTGGAGTAATGTAGGCCTTATCAACGCCTTTAAGGATTTCAATAAATTGGCTAGCAAATTCTTTAGTTCTTGAGTAAGTATGAGGTTGGAAGACAACAACCAACTTCTTATCTGGGAACTTTTGCTTAGCTGCTTGGATTGTAGCCTTCATTTCAGTTGGGTGGTGAGCGTAGTCATCAATCACAGTGATATCACCGAAATCTTTTTCACTAAAGCGACGTTTTGCCCCACCATAACTAATTAAGCCCTTCTTGATATCTTCCATTGGAACTTTTTCAGTTAAGGCAACTCCAATTACCGCTAAGGCGTTCATAATGTTATGGTCACCAAACAAATGAGTCTTAAATTCACCTACAGCCTCACCATGTGCCTTAACACTAAAGCTAGTGCCATCAGTTGACTTAACAACGTTATAAGCTTGGAAGTCATCGCTATCTTTAAAGCCATAAGTATATTTTGGAATTTTGGTTTCAATTAATTTCAAACGAGGATCATCGCCCCAAACAAAGAGTGCCTTCTTAGTTTGATCAGCTGCTGATTGGAATGCTCTTTGCGTGTCATTAATATCAGTAAAGTAATCTGGGTGATCAAAATCGATGTTGGTCATAATCTGATAATCAGGATGATATGCTAAAAAGTGACGACGGTATTCATCTGCTTCATAAACAAAGAAGCGTGAACCTTTAACGCCGCGACCTTCACCATCACCAATTAAATATGAAGTTGGAGCTGCTTCAGTTAAAACATGTGATAATAATGCGGTAGTAGAAGTTTTTCCATGGGCCCCACTAACACCGATACTAGTATATTGTTGAATAATTTCTTCAACAGTATCTGGGTAAGAATGCATTGGTACACCTAGTTCAAGGGCACGTGCTACTTCTGGATTTTCAGACTTAAATGCATTACCCTTTACGATAACTTGTCCACTTTTTTCGATATTATCGGCATTAAAACTCTTAATGACAATATTTTTATCTTCAAGCGGTTTTTGGGTAAATGTTTCTATATCAATATCACTACCCGCTACTTGATAACCTAAATCATTCATAATCAAGGCTAAAGAAGCCATACCTGTACCTTTAATACCAATAAACCAATATTGCTTTGTTTTATCTAACATAATCATTACTCCAAATTCAAAAATATCTTGAGTTCAATCTTTTTCATGATACCATTTTTTTCAAGAAAAAAGAGCCCCTTTAGGCTCTTTTATCAGTAATTTTATTTACTATCCTTTTTCAATTCTGGTGCATCAGTTGAAAAATCTGCTTGAGTTGTCTTTTGGCCATTTTTATACCAAAGACTAGATTTCTTCTTTTTATCAGCTGCATATAAGCGTTTCAAAGAAATCTTCTTTTGGTAGTCATAGTTTTTTGCCTTAACAGGTTTAAACCAACTAGGATGGTAAAAACGCAATAAATTACCACGTATTACCCGATCAGAAAGTGATAACTGAGTCGTTACCTCATTTGACATTGCTTCAAGTTCAGCCTTTTGCTTTTTCGATGGATGCTTTATCTTCTTACCAGATTTAGTGTAGTAATAAGCACCTGTAACTTTACTATATTTTGGTGAGATAAAATCACCATTTCGCTGTGCAACTAATTGTTGTCGATTAGTTGCCAATAAGTCATGACCAAATTGGATAGTCTCTGAGTCATTAATTCCTAGCAAATTCAATAAAGTTGGTAAAACATCTATTTCACCACCATAAGTATGATTGATACCACCCTTAAGTCCTGGCATGTGAATCATAAATGGGACACGTTGTTGCTTCAAATTATCAAGATCATTATATGACTTCTTATCTAGCAATTGCGCCATTGCCTTGTGGTGATTTCCAGAAATACCATAGTGGTCACCATAAAGAACCAATAAGGTATTCTTTTCAAGGCCAGTCTTTTTAAGATATGACATCAACTCACCAATTGCTTGATCTAAATAGTGCGCGGTTTGAACATAACCATCAACAGTTGAATCCCCAGTATCGGTCTTATCAATTGATTGATTCTTCTTGTCGATATCATAAGGATAGTGGTTAGTTACGGTAATCATTTTTAAATAAAATGGTTGTGGCAGGCGTTCAATATACTTAATTGACTGATCAAAGAAAATTTTGTCCTTGATGCCATAGCCAATATAATAGCCCTTCTTATTCTTGTAATAACTAAGTGGCATAAAGTATTGATAGCCAAACTGCTTATAAGCATTATTTCGATTCCAGAATGAACCTTCACCACCATGCATAACAGCTGTAGTATAACCGCCTTCTTGACTCAAGATTGCGGGAGCTGATTCAAAAGTATTTGACGTCCCATAACTTGCCATTGCTGAGCCTGAACTTAAACCATAAAGTGAATTTTCAAGCATCATTTCGGCATCAGACGTTTTCCCCTGACCAACTTGATTGAAGAAGTTATTAAAACTAATCGTATCACTTTCGTGATAAAGCTTATTCAAATTAGGAGTGACTTCTTCACCCTTCCACTTATAATCAATCAAGAATTGTTGAAAACTTTCCAGGTGGATAATTAACACATTCTTGCCTCTTGCTACTCCAGTATAGCTAGCATTATCAGCAATTTGATGACGCTTGATGTATGCCTGAACAGCCTTAATATCTGAGACATTTGCTTTAGCCATTTCGGCATTATTTTGTGCAGTTTTCACACCATCATAAAGGGCATATTCGTTCATTCCCAAGTACTTAACAATATAATTATTGTCAAAAGTTCTAGTTAGTAACCCTGAACGATCCTTTTGAGACATGACTAAATTTAAACCCATCAAAGTCAGAGCTAAAACTTCAACTAATGATGTTACTTTCACTTTTAATCGACGAACATCAATTTTAAAGACTTTAAAAATTAGCATAATTAAGATAATTAAAACATCTAAAAATGCTAAAAAGTCAGTTGGCTCTGTAATTCCAGCAATACTTTTGCCCAAATTATCACTGGTTGAACCGGAAGTTGACATAATTGCAAACGACAAGAAATTAGAAAATTCTCGGTAGTAAAGAATATTTGCAAACAGCCAAAAGCTCATAATGGTATCTATGGTAAAAATAATCCAATATGATTTTCTACCTTTGAAAAACAAACCAATTCCTAGTAACAACATTGCAGCTGGAATCGGATTCATCAAAAGCAGAAAATGTTGCATTGCCCCTTTGGCACCCAAACTAAATTTATTCAAATAAATGTAGTAAGTCTTTAGCCAGAATAAAGCTAAGACAAATGTAAAATACCCCAATTTGGTATGAAAGAGCCAATTGGATACTTTTTTGGCACGTAACATCCAATAAATTCCTTTCAATCTTTCTTTCAATTAATGATACTACTTACTTCAGCTTGCTAATGAAAAGTGGCAACCATTTAAAGAAAAATTAATTGCTTTTTGCTGGCTTGAAAATCCAAGCAAAAATTCCCAATAACATCCCCATGAAATAAGTAAAAAATCTCCAAATAAATAGTCCTAAGACAAGTTGAGCATTGCTAACAACATAACGTTTAAATAATGCTTGAAAACTAAATTCAGCTCCACCACTTGCACCTGGAATTGGAATTGTTGCCATAAAAAGCACTACTAAAATATTCATTGCTAGTAAATCGAAATAATTAGCCTGTAAATTTAATGCTAATAGTGTCAAAAATGGGACACTAAAATAACAGCCAATTTGTAAAATCGTTAAAACTAGACTAATTAGTAAGGCACGCTTGTTTTTCATAAGTACTTTACTTTCATGATGATAAGAGTCAATTTGTTTTATAAGTCCCACTTGAAACTTTTTCGCCCTATTCTCGTTACTAATTCGTGCTAAGGCCTTTGATAATAAGTAAGTTATTTTTTTCAAAGGACGATAAGCAAATAGAACTAAAAACAAAAAAACTATTGAACTAATATGCAAAATAAAGCCTAAAATTATAACAAGACTTAAAGCCCGATAATTCACCATAATAAAGTTAAATTTAGTGACAAAGGTAATAATATAGGCAAAAAATACCACAATCTGATAAATAATAAATTTCATCATCAATAAAGAGGTGGCACTACCTACACTATATCCCATTTGTGAAAGAGCAAATAATTGAGCGGGCTGTCCACCTGTCGCTAAAGGTGTAATTGCATTAAAAAGTGACTGAATTAATGGAACGCGATAAAAATGAATTAGCTTTTTTACTCCCTTGCTTTGACTCAAAGTTTGCAAAATCCCCGCTTCACATAGATAAGAAAATAAGACAATCAGAATTATTAAACCTATATAAAAGTAATTAAGCTTAGCAACTTGGCTAACTAGAGTTGTAAAATTAGTAGTCTTTAACTCTTGATAAAGTACTAAAGAAGATATAATCAAAACTACTAGTATACCAATTAAATGACCTTTTTTCATGGGCGAATTTGTCCTAATTCAACTCCTAGTCGATATTGCTCATTATAAAAATCTCTCCAAATTTCAGCTAAGTGTTCTTCTGAATACTGTTCACTGGCTTTTTTGGCAAGAGCTGAATATTCTTTCAAAATAGTAGGATTTTTAACAAGCTTGTGAATAACTTCGTTCAATTCAGAATAGTCGTTACCAGATAAATAATATCCATCTAAAATCGCCTTATATAAATCAAGGTTTCTTAATAAAACAGGTGTATGACAAGATAAAGCTTCCAAAACAGACATTGGGAAGAGTTCATCAAATGATGGTAACAAGAATAAATCAGCAATATTTAAATAATTCACCAATTCTTCACGATCAATAATTCCCGTAAAAGTCAAATTCTTAGGTGGGTTATCAAGTAAGGCCTTGTAATGATCATAGCCATCTGTCATTTTTCCAAAAGAAAAACCACCAGCCCAAATAAATTGAATATCTGGATTAGCTTGCGCAAGCTTGGCAAAATCATCTACCCCCTTACGCTCTTGAACCTGTCCATCCCCAAAAATAACAAATTTATCTAGTGGGATACCCAACTGTTTTCTAAAAGCATTTTTTTGCACAGTAGTTTGAGGATAAAACTCACTTTTTGCTACAAAATTAGGAATATAACGAATTTTCTCTCGGTCTAAGCCATGTGCTACTAACTTATCAATAAAGATTGGATTTACAACTACAATTTGATCCATTCGTTTATAAAAGCTAATCACATAGTCATAAAATGCTTGTCTAGCAGGAGCTGGTAGTTTGATTGAGCCTTCAAGCGTCTCTGGTAAAAAGTGAACATACCCAATTTTTCTGCCTCTTGCTTTTGAAAAACTATTTAAGAAATAAGTGGGATTAATTGTGTGATAATGTGTTAAATCACTTTGGCCATATTTATTGATAGTCACATAAAAATCATCTACTAATCTTGTTCTTAGTAATTTAATTAATTCTTGATAAGCAGAACCAACACCTTGCCCTTTAACTGAATCTGCTTGAGAAAACATATTAATTCTAATCATGCTTTACCTCTTTATCTTGATAACTAGCAATTGTTTCTTTATAAAAGTCGACCACTTCATTTCCAAAATGCTTTGCTGATAAACTATCTAGTTTATTAGCTAATTTTTCAGGATTAATTTTATTTTTGCCTGCTCGCAAATAAGTTTCAATTGCATCTTTCATTTCATTTTGGCTACTAAAAGTTTTACCGAATTCAACACTGTCAAATACATTTTCAGTATAATCTGTTGAAAAAACAACACTTCTAGTTCCAGCCGCCAAAGCTTCAATATATGTTAAACCTTGAGTTTCTGTATCACTTGCAGATACAAATAAATCTGCCATACGGTAATAATTACCAACATCCTCATGTGGTATATCCCCTGTAAAGATTACATAGTCTTCAAGCGTTAACCGTTCTACTTGATCTTGCAAAAGATCTCTATCAGGACCATCGCCAGCAATAACAAGTTTTAGATTTGGAAATTTTTCGATTAAATCAGGTAATAAGTCCAAAATACGATCAATCTTCTTTTCAGCAGCTACCCTACTTAAAGTTAGCATTACTAAATCATCTGGCTTAATTCCTAATTCAGGTCTTACATCGCGCTTTTGATCACCATTCATACTTTCAATATCAACACCTGTAGGAATGACTCTAATCGGAATTTCTACATCATAGCGCGTTAATAAGCTTTCAACCCGTTTACTTGGCGCAATCACTCCATCCATGCTCTTTAAATATGCTTTGGTAAATTGTTTTACATGGACAGGCTTTAAAAGGTTACCATTTAAAACATAATGTAGATAATCCTCATACATCGTGTGATAAGTATGAATTGCTGGGATATTTAATTGATGAGCTACATACTTACCGATTAACCCCATCGAAAATTCAGTCTGGGTATGAACAATATCTAGCTGTACTTCCTTTGCCACTTTGGTTGCTTCAAATAAACCTCTAAATGCAATTCTTCTATCAGTAAAAGAGATAAATGGAACACTTGAAAAACGGAAGACATTTGGTTCAACAGTTCCTTTGGCAATATGAGGATCAGTTGTCGTAAAAATAAAAACATTGTGCCCTTCTTTTTCTAGTGCTCGCTTAAGAGTTTGAATTGAAGTTGCCACACCAGAAAGTTGGGGGAAATAAGTATCAGTATATAACCCAATATTCATAAAAAAACCTCCATACTTTAGTTATTATAGAGATATAGTTGCTGGCTTGCAATTTTATATAATAAAAAAACTCGTTTGAACTTAATCAAACGAGTTAACCTATAGCGGTGATCGGGGTCGAACCGATACGTCCCAAGGGACACCAGATTTTGAGTCTGACGCGTCTGCCAATTCCGCCACACCGCCATGTACTTCAACTAACGACAACTGAGTCATTATAAGGCGGGGGTCGGATTCGAACCGACGATTAAGGTTTTGCAGACCTCTGCCTTACCACTTGGCTACACCGCCATCAGTTTTCTTCTTATGTAGTGAAATGAGATGCCTTTCAGCATCTCAATCCTAGGGCGGAATATGGGATTCGAACCCATGCATGCCGGATCCACAAACCGGTGTGTTAACCCCTTCACCAATTCCGCCGTGAAGTACTAACAGGGATAGTAGGAATTGAACCCACACCAACGGTTTTGGAGACCGTTGTTCTACCTTTAAACTATATCCCTATTATGGAGGAGAGTGGATTCGAACCACCGAACTCAGGGAGAGCGGTTTTACAGACCGCCGCGTTTAGCCACTTCGCTACTCCTCCAAAAAACATGGCGCGGGACGGAATCGAACCGCCGACACAAGGAGCTTCAATCCTTTGCTCTACCAACTGAGCTACCGAGCCATTTACGGTCCATGACGGATTTGAACCGACGATCTCCTCCGTGACAGGGAGGCGAGATAAACCACTACTCCAATGGACCATATTGCGGGAGCCGGATTTGAACCAACGACCTTCGGGTTATGAGCCCGACGAGCTACCAGACTGCTCCATCCCGCGATGATAAGGAGGATGTGGGATTCGAACCCACGCGCGGGCAAAACCCGCCTGACGGTTTTCAAGACCGTTCCCTTCAGCCGGACTTGGGTAATCCTCCATTTTTCATCAATGAATATTAAATTGATGAATGACCCGTACGAGATTTGAACTCATGTTACCGCCGTGAAAGGGCGGTGTCTTAACCACTTGACCAACGGGCCGTTCTCTTTGTTTTGTACCTCTTGCCGAAGCACAAATATTATAATACCTAATACCTACTCTTTTGTCAAACCTTTTTTCAAAAAAATTTTGATTTTTTTCGAAAACATGTAAAAAAGGGATTTTCTCAATCGAGAAAATCCCTTTATATCAACGTATTTACATTGTTGTTTTAGCTTGGGCTGCTTTTCTTAATGCTAACTCCTTGTTTTCAATTAAGTACATCGCAACTAATAAGAATAGAGCATAGAATGCGAATGCTACAATCCAGAGAATTAATGCATTTACATTTGCATAACCATTTCCTAATCCACCAGTGATTGCTTGACGGAAACCGTTAATTGCATAAGTCATTGGTAAAAATGGGTGAATTGTATTGAAGAATGAATCGGTAACTTGCATTGGGAACATACCGCCAGCACCACCAATTGATGCAACAAAGATTAGTAAGCCTGCAATTGTACCAAAGCGACCAAACGCTAAAGTAAATAACTGCATAATTGCCATTTGCGCTAAAGTATAAGCTAAACTAATCCAAAATAAGGCATCAATATGGTCAACTTTTAAGCCAGCTGCCATCATCACAAGGTTCAAAATTACAACCATACCTAAAGTTACCAGAATGGCTTGCTTAAACTCATGAATTAATACATCCTTAGCTTCTGAGAAATCTTTAAGTTTTCTACGAGCTGGAAATTCAAGTGTAAAGATTAATACCCCAATGAATAACCCTGTCGTCATGGCAAATGGGGCTAAGGCATGACCATAATTAGGCACTTTACTGCTTGAAGTATGTGTCAAGTTTGTTGGTGAGCCAAACATCCCAGCATTTGCATCACTACCATTAGTTGAATTTACTTTTTCTGCACCTTGCCCTAATTGATCTGCCAAAGTACCTGCACCTGCATTAAGTTTATCCATACCGGCACGTAATTGGCCAGAATTACTATCTAAAGTTGAAGTACCTGTAGCTAATTGATTTACACCAGAAATCAATTCAGGAACTTTGCCATTAAGACTTGCTAAAGCAGTATTTAATTGACTTGCACCACTAGTTAACTTGCCACTATTAGAATTAAGAGTACCTACTCCAGTATTAACTAAGCTTACACCATTAGTGTATTGCCCTACCCCATCGTAAAGCTTGCCAAAGCCTGTAACTAAAACAGGAGAATTAGCTTGTAATTTGCGAGCACCAGTATTTACTTGAGTTACGCCTGCAGTATATTGACTAATTCCATCATATAACTTACCAAAGCCCATTACTAAATTTAATGAATTTGCATCAAGCTTATTTGAACCAGCATTGGCAGTATCTACACCATTGGTATATTGATTAATACCAGCAACTAAAGTATTAATTGAACCAGTTGAATCAGCAAGTTGCTGAGTACCAGCCGCAATTTGTGAAGTTGCACTTGATAAAAGTGCAATCTTTCCTGGCATTGCATCCAGAAGTCCCTTGTTCTTTTCTAGATTTGCAAGCAAGGTATCAGTTTCACTCAATAAAGTTTGAGCATTTTGCATTGTATTTTGGAATGCTGGAAGTTGATTATGCAACTTGGTCATTTGATCCATTATTCCAGATAATTGATCTTGAAGTGGCATCAATTCTCCAGTAAAGAAATTATTGATACCACTATTTGCAGTTTGAATAGTGCTCGTTTGTGATTTCAAATCACCTGAAATTTCTTGAAGTTTAGCCTTAGTTGCTGTACTCATATTGCTGTCAGAACTAATTAACTTGTCGATTTCATTTGCATCATTAGATACACTTTCTTTTGCATTGTCAATATCAAAAGTAGAACCCCAGGCACCTGCACCATCATTACTAATTTTGTCCATGGTAGCCTTTAAGCTATTAACATCAATACCTTGAAGTGTGTCTAAAGCTGATTCAACATCTTTTAATTGCTTTTCAAGACTTGTTACTTGGCTTTGCATTGCTAAAGCTGCTGTAAGTTGACCAACAATATTGCTTGATTTCAAGGCAGAATTAAATGAACTTACCCCACTAGCAACTTGTTGAGCCCCAGAATTAAGGGTACCGAATTGGCCACTTGCAGTTTGCAATTGTCCTGCACCAGCTCTTAATGCAGCTGAGTTACTGCTTAAAGTATTTAAACCTGTATTTAATTGAGTTACACCTGAAGTATATTGACCTAATCCATTTTTAAGGGTATTCATACCCGTCAAAATAGTATCATTATTTGAAACCAATTTATTGGTGCCAGTAGCTAATTGATCTACTCCACCAGTATATTGGCCCAAACCACTTTTAAGAGTAGTCATCCCATTCATCAAAGTACCATTTTGGGATACTAACTTGTTAGTACCTGCAAATAAGGTATTTACCCCACCAGTATATTGATTAAGTCCAGTTAAAAGTTGTCCAGAGCCACTAACCAATTGTTGTGCACCTGCCTTAAGTGGACTTACAGAGACTTTCAGGGTTTGTACACCATTATTTACTTTAGAAACACCAGCGGTGTATTCCTTAGTACCATCAGATAGGGTAACGGTCCCGTCACTGATCTGCTGAGCACCATTTGCTGCTTTAGTCATTCCTTTACCTAAAGTCTTAAGTTGACTAAACATGGCAGTAGCATAAGCTTTTGTTACAGATGAACGAATACTTGCATCAATTGACTTAACACCAACCTCACTCATGGTTTCAGCTAAATAATTTAGTGAATCATTAGTCGTATAATGCAATTGCATCTTTTTAGGATGCTTAGATAAAACTGTGGTCGCATTTTTTGAAAAACTCCGAGGAATTGTCACAACAGTGTAGTATTGGCGATTCTTCAAGCCTTCTTTTGCTTGTTTTTCACTTACGAATTGCCATTTAAGGGCATGATTTTTCTTAAGTTGAGCGACAGTTTGATCCCCTACTGCAAATCTCTTCTTTTGATAGGTAACAGCTTGGTCTTTGTTAACAACTGCAATGGGCAAATTTCTAGCCCCTGCATATGGATCCCACATCGATTTAACAAAAGACAAGCTATACAATAGTGGCGCAAAAACAGCGGTTGCTACCATTATTAAAGTAAGGATACCATGATCCTTCATCCAATTTTTCATCTTGTCCATGAAATACTCCTACTAGCTCTGTAATAGAGACTTTTTCTATATATAAGTTAATTTGTATAACTCAATACTTAAAAATTATAGTCTTCTATCCATTTTTGTCAATCGTATATTTTAAAACTAAAAAAAGATGACAAAACTTATTCTCTTTGATAATCTATATAGCAGTTGATATGTATGTATTTTAAAGGATATTTTTATATGAATTCTAATAAAAAAATTTTTTCTATTATTATTAATCCAGAAGCTGGTGGAGGCCATGCAAAAAGTATTTGGCCCCAAGTTAAGCAAATATTAGATGAAAAAGAAATCAGTTATCACACTTTTTTTACTGAATACATGGGCCATGCGCAAGCTTTAGCAAAAAGAATTGCGGAAGAAAAAGCCACCGATATTTTATTAATTTTAGGTGGTGATGGTACATTACACGAAGCAATAAATGGTCTTATGAATACAAAACCAAATTGCCAAATACCTCTATCATATATACCAACAGGTTCAGGAAATGACTTTGCACGTTCATTTGGAATATCAGAAAATCCAATAAAAGCCTTAAATCAAATTCTTAACGCAAAAAAGTCTACTGAAATCTTTTTGGGTCATTATCACGAACTAATTGGTGGTAGAAGTGGTTACTTCCTTAATAATCTAGGAATTGGCTTTGATGCTAGAATCGTCCACAAGACTAATTCATCCATTTTGAAAAAATTTCTAAATCAAATTAATCTAGGAAAGTTTTCTTATGCTAGTAAAGGTATTTCAGCTTTTTTGGGACAAGGAACATTTAAGCTTAAACTTGGCAATAACACCTTTGAAAGATCCTATATTGCGATTATAAACAACGGACCTTATATTGGTGGTGGGATTGAAGTCTCACCTGAAATGAGCCTTAAAAAGCGGCAATTAGAGCTCTTTCTGGTAGAAAAGAAAAATGTGATGTCACTATTGAAAATTCTATTTTTATTCATCAATGGTAAGATTGATCAAAGCAAGTATGTTCACAGATTTAAATCTTCCAAGTTTAAAATAATAACTAAAAAGAGTCAATTTATTCACCTTGATGGAGAGGAATTTGCAAAATCAGAAGTGGAGCTAATTGTTAGCACTGCTTCGTATCCTTTTTGGCAAGAATCAAAGACAAAATAAAAAGATATTGGTCTGAATTGATCAATATCTTTTTACTTGCATTTTTTATAGTGATAGATAAAAGAAAAAGCACTACATTTACATGTAGTGCTACTACGGAGCAAGAGAGATTTGAACCCTCGCGCCGGAATTATCCGACCTACACCCTTAGCAGGGGCGCCTCTTCAGCCACTTGAGTATTGCTCCATATGGGCCTAAATGGACTTGAACCATCGACCTCACGCTTATCAGGCGTGCGCTCTAACCAGCTGAGCTATAGGCCCATATAAGCGGGTAACGAGAATCGGACTCGCGACTAAAGCTTGGAAGGCTTTTGTTTTACCACTAAACTATACCCGCACATATCTAAAAAAATAATGGCGCGGGACGGAATCGAACCGCCGACACAAGGAGCTTCAATCCTTTGCTCTACCAACTGAGCTACCGAGCCATTCTTACGGTCCATGACGGATTTGAACCGACGATCTCCTCCGTGACAGGGAGGCGAGATAAACCACTACTCCAATGGACCATATTGCGGGAGCCGGATTTGAACCAACGACCTTCGGGTTATGAGCCCGACGAGCTACCAGACTGCTCCATCCCGCGATTATATTAAATTAAAAGGCCTATAAATGGACCTTGTAGGACTCGAACCTACGACAAGACGGTTATGAGCCGTCTGCTCTAACCAACTGAGCTAAAGGTCCAAGCAACAATAGCGGCGGGGGGGATCGAACCCTCGACCTCCCGGGTATGAACCGGACGCTCTAGCCAGCTGAGCTACACCGCCAAAAAGTAATCATAGATTACAATCGGGAAGACAGGATTCGAACCTGCGACCCCCTGGTCCCAAACCAGGTGCTCTACCAAACTGAGCCACTTCCCGAATAGTGCACCCTGTAGGACTCGAACCTACAACCTTCTGATTCGTAGTCAGACACTCTATCCAGTTGCGCTAAGGGTGCATCAATAAGTGCCGAGGACCGGAGTCGAACCGGTACGGTTGAAACCAACCGCGGGATTTTAAGTCCCGTGCGTCTGCCAATTCCGCCACCCCGGCATCATTATTGAAAGCGGAAGACGGGATTCGAACCCGCGACCCCCACCATGGCAAGGTGATGTTCTACCACTGAACTACTTCCGCAAAATATAAATGCCGATTATACGATTTGAACGTACGACCCCCTGTTTACAAGACAGATGCTCTACCAACTGAGCTAAATCGGCAAATTGTCAATGTGTGGTTTGGCAACCAATACGGGTGGTGGGACTTGAACCCACACGTCCGAAAACACTAGAACCTAAATCTAGCGCGTCTGCCAATTCCGCCACACCCGCGATATTAGGGCCAATGAGCTGTGAGGGACTTGAACCCTCGACCCACGGATTAAAAGTCCGTTGCTCTACCAACTGAGCTAACAACTCAGGAATTATGGAGGATACAGGGCTCGAACCTGTGACCTCCTGCTTGTAAGGCAGATGCTCTCCCAGCTGAGCTAATCCTCCATGTGCGCGGCAGCTACCTACCCTCGCAGGCAGTTTCCCACCAACTACTCTCGGCGTGAAGAAGCTTAACTTCTGTGTTCGGCATGGGTACAGGTGTATCCTTCTTGCTATCGCCACCGCACTCTTTTTTGAGCTTTTACGCTCAAAACTGAATTTCAACCAACTAAAAACCTTGCGCTTTGGTCAAGTTCTCGACTGATTAGTACTGGTCCGCTCCATAGATCCCTCTACTTCCACTCCCAGCCTATCTACCTCATAGTCTTTGAGGTGTCTTATTGCTTTCGCAAAGGAAATCTCATCTCGAGGGGGGCTTCGCACTTAGATGCTTTCAGCGCTTATCCCTTCCATACATAGCTAC